>NZ_CP047026.1:2462500-3662500 GCF_009796785.1 Polaribacter sp. L3A8 | reverse complement strand
GTTTACCAAAATATTTAAACTTTCTAATATCGATAGAAAAATTGTTTTAATTGCTGGTATAAGTGCAGGTTTTGCTTCTGTATTTGGAACACCTTTGGCGGGTGCAATTTTTGCTCTAGAAGTTATGGTTATTGGTCGCATAAAATTTGAGGCTATTTTACCTAGTTTTTTAGCGGCTATTTTTGCCAACTATTTTTGTGATGTTTGGCAAATTTCTCACCATACACATTATACCATTTCTACAGTTGCAGCGTTAACACCAGCAACCATTTTATGGGCTTTATTAGCAGGTATTATTTTTGGTTTGGTAAGTCTATTATTTTCTAAATCTACACATTTTTGGGGAAGTACATTTAAAAAACTTATTAAATACCCACCACTTCGTCCTGTAATTGGTGGTATTATTTTAGCCCTTACTTGGTATTTAATTGGAACAACAAAATACATGGGACTTGGTGTACCAACTATTGTAGATGCTTTTAATATCGATTTAAATTCTTATGATTTTATTCTAAAACTATTATTTACCTCTTTTACTTTAGGTGCTGGTTTTAAAGGTGGAGAAGTAACTCCTTTATTCTTTATTGGTGCAACATTAGGTAATGTTCTAATCTGGTTTATTCCTTTGCCAATGCCTTTGTTAGCAGGTATGGGGTTTGTAGCTGTTTTTGCAGGTGCAACAAACACACCAATTGCTTGTACTATTATGGGTATTGAATTATTCGGAATTGAATCTGGAATTTTTATCGCCTTGGCGTGTACAACTTCTTATCTATTTTCTGGGCATTCTGGTATTTACAGTGCTCAAATTATAGGAAGTCCTAAACATGTATTTTATAACAACGAAAAAGGACTAACTCTTACCGACGTAGATAACAAACGTCGTAAAAATTAGTCCTTAAGAACTTTATAAAAGGTACATAAGTTACAATTCTAACTCGTCTACATCTATCCAGTTTTTCTTTTGCACAACAACTCCTTTATCTAAAATAACAACCCCGGGATTTGCTCTAATTATTGTTTTTAACGTAGTTTCATCACAGAATAAAAAATCGAAAGGCAAATTGTATTTCTCTTTAGTAAGAATTAAATCGTCTGTAAAAGACGCTGAAACTCCGTAAACTGTGTATCCTTTTTCTTTGGCTTTTGTTGTAACATCTTTAATTGCCGGAAATCCGCTTTTATCAACTTTATCTAAATTATAGATAATAACCAACATTACTTTTTCTTTTTTCAATAATTCTGGCGCTAAATCTGCTTGTTCATCTTCTAGCATAAAATCGTGCACTGGGGGTATTTCTCCATCGTCTTTATATTTCATTCCTTCCGGAATACTTTTACCAACTGCATAGGCTCTAAAATCTATAATTGGCAAATGTGTTAAAACATGCTGTACAATAAATAAGAAAATACCTAATGATAAAAAGGTAATCACCTTTGGAATTTTACCTCCAAAAATTGGTTTAATCAGGTTTGTTTTTATCAACAAAATAATAATTAACCCAATTAAAATAACATTTTTATAAAAAGTGCCCCAAGTAGATAATTTTATAGCATCTCCAAAACAGCCACAATCGGTTACTTTATTGTAATAGGCAGAATACCAGGTTAAAAACAAGAAAATAAGCGTTAATAAAAAGAGACTCCAAACGGTAAACTTTGGTTTGTATCCAATTAAAATCATTACTCCTAATAATATTTCTGCAACAATTAATAGTACTGCAAAAGGCAATGCAAAGGGAATTAAAAACTCCATGTTTAAAACACCTTCAGAAAAGTATTCTTGAAACTTATATTGAGAACCAATTGGATCTACCAATTTTACAAAGCCAGAAAAAATAAATAAGGCTCCGACTAATATTCTTGAAATTTGGGTAATCAGTTTTAATATCATGATTTTTTGTTTATATAATTATGCTGTTTATCATTTATCGTTAAATAATAAATGGCAAAAAACAATCTTCTTTTTATTCCTTTAAATTCTTTAAATTCAAATTTACTAAATGCTGACGCTTGAATACTAAAAGAAATTGCATTAAACACGTTAAACATTTCATAAAAGTCTCTAAATAAAACATCTTCGTTATTTAAACTCTTCAGAAACAATATATATTTTCCAAATAAATTTAAATCATAAGCTTTGTTAACAATTGCTGTTTTACTATCTAATGTTTCATAAAAAGTTTTATGCACCCAAATTTCTTTAAAAAAAGAAGTATCAATTTGTAAATACATTTCTTCTTGAAGTTTATAATTTACAGGAATTTTATACCCCTTAGTGTCTTTAAAGAATCCCTCAATGCTATTTTTATTGAACTCAAAATAAGCATCATCTTTAGGCTTACTTTTATCTAAACGAATTTCACTTTCAAAAAAATTGACAATTTTAGCTAAATCTTGTAAATCAGAATCTGTAAAAAATTCTGACATAGATTCATCAGACTTCATTTCTTTATAAGTTGTAGTCTCTTCCTTAGCACAACTCACAAAAAGCAAAACAGCAATTAAATAAACCAGCTTTTTCATAAATTTATTATAAAAACTTCTCAATATAATTAAACAGATTGCTTCGTTCCTCGCAATGACTAAATTATTTTACTTTGTAACTTTATGAACCTTACTCCGCCAAATGAATCATTGCAAAAACGGCATAATTAATCATGTCTTGGTAATTAGCATCTATCCCTTCAGAAACAATTGTTTTTCCTTTATTGTCTTCAATTTGTTTAACGCGTAATAATTTTTGTAAAATTAAATCGGTTAAACTAGAAACACGCATTTCTCTCCAAGCTTCACCGTAATCATGATTTTTATTCATCATTAATTCTTTGGTAATTTTACTATGTCTATCGTATAAAATAGTTGCCTCTTCTGTGTTTAAATCTGGATTATCTACAACACCGTTTTCTAACTGAATTAACGCCATTATAGAGTAATTAATAATACCAATAAACTCAGATTTTTCCCCTTCATCAACTTTTCTAACTTCATTTTCTTGTAACTGACGAATTCTTTGTGCCTTAATAAAAATCTGATCTGTTAAAGATGGTAAGCGCAAAATACGCCACGCAGAACCATAATCACTCATTTTTTTTATAAATAAACTTCTGCATTCTTCAATTACAGCATCGTATTGTTTAGATGTATCTTGCATTTTCTATTGTTAAAAAGTATTTGCTCAAAAATACTAAATCCTATAGGCATTTCATTTATTTTTACAAAAGAATTTTAAAACCCCATACATTGAAAAAAATTGCTGTTTTTTGCGGTTCAAGCTTAGGCTTTAACCCTATTTATAAAGAACTTGCCGTAACATTAGGAAATCATTTTGCTGAGCATAACATAGGTTTGGTTTATGGTGGAGGAAAAATAGGAATGATGGGCGCTCTTGCCGATGCTATTTTAGCTCATAATGGCGAAGTTATTGGGGTAATTCCTCAATTACTAGAAAAAGAAGAAGTTGTTCATTCTGAAGTTGAAGAAATGATTGTTTGTAAAAAAATGAGCGAACGTAAAGTTATCATTAGCAAATTAGCAGATGGTTATATTACGCTTCCTGGTGGTTTTGGAACCTTAGATGAACTGTTTGAAGCACTTACTTTAGGACAATTATATATAGAACAAAAGCCAGTAGGTATTTTAAATATAAATGGTTTTTTTGATGCTGTTTTATTACAATTAGATAAAATGGTGGAAGAAGGTTTTTTAAAACAAACCAACAGAAACATGTTGTTAGTTGGCACTTCTGTAGAAGATTTAATGCAAAAAATGAACGCTTACCAAGTACCAAAAATTACAAGTATAATTAATAAAGTAGTTAGTTAGCATGACCATAAATTGCAAAGGTACTTTAGTAGATTTATCATCACCAAAAGTAATGGGGATATTAAACATTACACCAGATTCTTTCTTTGACGGAGGTAAATATAAAAACGAAGCAGATATTCTTTTTCAAGTAGAAAAAATGCTTTTAGATGGTGCTACTTTTATAGATGTTGGCGCGTATTCTTCTAGGCCTGGAGCAAAACATATTACAGAAGAAGAAGAGTTGCAAAGAATTGTGCCTGTTATCAATTTATTGGTACAAAATTTCCCTGAAATTATTATTTCTGTAGATACTTTTAGAAGCAAAATTGCGCAAGAAACCATAAATGCAGGTGCAGCAATTGTAAATGATATTTCTGGTGGAAAAACGGATGATAAAATGTTTACAACTGTTGCCAATTTGCAAGTTCCTTATATTTTAATGCACATGTTGGGTACGCCACAAAACATGCAAAAAAACCCTATTTATACGGATGTAACCAAAGAAATTATTTCCTTTTTTGCAGCACAAATACACAAACTACATCAACTTAAATTAAATGACATTATTATAGATGTTGGTTTCGGATTTGGAAAAACCAACGCTCATAATTTTGAAATCTTAAAGAATTTATCACTTTTTAACAGTTTAGACGCACCAATTTTAGCAGGAATTTCTCGTAAATCTATGTTGTACAAAACCTTAGATATTTCTGCCCAAGAAGCCTTAAATGCAACTACTTCCGCAAACACAATTGCACTATTAAATGGCGCACATATTTTACGTGTGCATGATGTAAAAGAAGCAATTGAGGCTGTAAAAATTGTAAATCAGATTCGTTAATCGTCATTGCGAGGAACGAAGCAATCTTACAGCAAACTAGACTTAATAATTTTTAGAAGCTATTTCCTTCTTTAATTACTCCCTTTTTTTATTCAAAAAATAAATAAAGAAACATCAAGTAATTAACCTGTCTTAAGCGAATTAGAAAGAATCAATAGAAGCTAAACTAGTTTAAAAAACAGACAATTCCCTAACAACTTACTTTCTTTTAAAATAACAAAAAATTGCTTTAACTCTAATTTAACAAAATTCGAAGTGTTTTTTGTAATCAACTTAAAAAGGTTTCGTCTATACTTATAGAAATAACAGAACAATGAAAAAAATACTTTTAACTTTAGTAGCTATTTTTACTTTATCGCAAGTAAATGCACAAACATCAATTTTTAACAACTTATTACAAAAACACGTTACCAAAAGTGGTGTTGTAGATTATAAATCATTAAAAAGCGATGAAGCTAAATTAGACAGCTACCTTTCTTATTTAGAAAAAACGACACCAGCGAGTTCTTGGTCAGAAAATAAACAAAAAGCTTTTTGGATTAATGCTTACAATGCATATACTATCAAAATAATTTTAGAAAACTATCCTCTAAAAAGCATTACAGACATTAAACAAGATGGAAAAACTGCTTGGAAAATTCCTTTTGCGAAAGTGGGCGGAAAAACATATACGTTAGATCATATCGAACACAATATTTTACGTAAAAACTTATTTGATGCAAGAATTCATGTGGGTGTAAATTGCGCTTCTGGCTCTTGCCCTAAATTAGGAAATGTAGCTTTTACAGAACAAAACATAGAAGCAACTTTAGACAAACTAATGAAAGACTTTGTGAACGATACTACTAGAAATAAAATCTCTGCTAATAAAGTTCAAATTTCTTCAATTTTCGATTGGTTTAAAGTAGATTTCACTAAAAAAGGTTCTGTTATCGACTTTTTAAATAAATACGCTACAACTAAAATTAGCCCAAAAGCTAAAATTAGTTACCTAAAATACGATTGGACTTTAAACGGAAAATAGTACTTTTATTTTTCAATCAAAATAAAACAAAAAAATGTCTAAAAACTATTATGACGCAGCCGATTTAAGAAAATTCGGTAAAATTACAGAGTGGAACGAAGAGCTTGGAAACAAGTTCTTTGACTATTACGGAAAAGTTTTTGAAGAAGGCGCTTTAACGGCTCGTGAAAAATCTTTAATCGCTTTAGCTGTTGCCCATACAGAACAATGTCCTTACTGTATAGATGCCTATACAAAAGACACTTTACAACGCGGAATTACCAAAGAACAAATGATGGAAGCAATACATGTTGGAGCTGCAATTAAAAGTGGAGCAACTTTAGTTCATGGAGTTCAAATGATGAATAAAGTAAATAAACTTGAGATGTAAGCAGGCTCTAATTTTGCTTTTAGCAAAATTTTAGAGATCGCTTATCCTGAGTTTTCACGAAGGTTTCAAGAATCAAAATGGCGTAAATCGCCTTCCCTTAAAAAAGCTCTTTAATAAAATAAATGTCTCATCGAGCGCAGTCGAGAGGTAATATTTAGGTCTCGACTGCGCTCGACCTGACAGAATTAATATATGGCTACAAAATCATTAAAAGCAAGAAATAACGATATTGCAAATACGTCTCGTCAAATGGAAATTCTTTCTAGCGGAATTTTCGCAAACGGAGAACTACCAACATTTGCTGCAAAAATAAAAGAAACAGGTCATTTTCCTTTACGTCCTAAAAAATTAGAAATTCTACAAATAAACTTAGGCTACATGTGTAACCAAGTTTGCGAACATTGTCATGTAGATGCTGGTCCAGATCGTAAAGAGATCATGACCAAAGAAACCATGCAACAATGTTTAGATGTTATTAAAAAAACAGAAGCGCACACCTTAGATTTAACAGGTGGAGCGCCAGAAATGAACCCAAATTTTAGATGGTTTGTAGAGGAAGCTGCCAAAGCAGGAATTAAAGATTTTATTGTGCGTTCTAACTTAACAATTATTAGAGCTAACAAAAAATATTACGATTTACCCCAATTCTTTAAGAAACACGGAGTGCATGTGGTTTCTTCTATGCCGCACTGGACGCGTGGAAAAACAGATAAACAACGTGGAAATGGTGTTTTCGATAAATCGATAAAAGCATTGCAAGAATTAAATGCTATTGGTTATGGTTTAGAAGGTTCTGACTTAAAATTAGATTTAGTTTATAATCCTTCTGGCGCATTTTTACCTGGAGATCAGATGGCTTTACAGAACGATTTTAAAAAGGCTTTGAAATCTGAATTTGACATCGATTTTCATCAATTGTTTGCAATTACAAACTTACCAATTAGTCGCTTTTTAGATTATTTAATCGCATCAGATAATTATGAAGATTACATGCATTCTTTATTAGACGCATACAATCCGGCTGCTGTAGAAAATGTAATGTGTACAAATACAATTTCTATTAGTTGGGATGGTTGGTTATTTGATTGCGATTTTAACCAAATGCTAAATTTAAAAGTTGCTAGTAAAGTAAAACACATTTCTGATTATAACGAAGAGTTATTACAAGACAGAAATATTATTATAAACCAACATTGTTACGGATGTACTGCTGGCGCAGGAAGTAGCTGTCAAGGCGTTGTTGCGTAATTTATGAATAAAAAAACTGCCATATTAATTTTTGCAAATTCTGCGGAAAAAGAAGTAGAAAGAAAATCGTTTCTTTCTGCGGATGTTTTTTCTGCACTAAATGCACAAACCTTAAAATTGGTAGAAAAATCTGGAATAGCATATTTTCTTATTTCAGAAAAACAACAAATAGGAACTTCTTTTGGAGACCGTTTTTCCAATGCTATTCAAGGTGTTTTTAACAAAGGTTTTGATAACGTAATTACCATTGGTAATGACACGCCACATTTAAAAACACACCATTTAGTTGATACTTTACAGCAACTTGAAACCAACAATTTAGTTTTAGGCCCTTCTAGAGATGGAGGTTTTTATTTAATGGGAATTCAAAAAGCTCATTTTGATAAAGAAAGTTTCATCAAATTACCTTGGCAAACCAATCGTTTGCACAAAAGTATTGCTAATATAGCAACTAGTAAAAATTTAGAAATTCAATTTTTAGAATTGCTAAATGATATTGACTCAAAGGAAGATATTCAATTTATCTTAGACAGCTTTAAAGCAATTCCTTTATCAATATTAAAACTTCTACAAAAATTATTCTTCGCAATTAAAATCGCTTTTTTTGAAGCTGATTTTTCAATATTAAAAACTTCATTTTCTAAGAACTTTAATAAAGGTTCACCAATTATTTTTGCGTAATAAATTTTCAGAATCATTCTTAATAGCAGAGATCTCTTTTAACAAAGTTATAAGATTTCGTTATTAAATAAAATGATTCTCGACTCCGCTCGAACTGACAACAGTTTAGGCTAAAAATATTTTTACACAAAAATTATCACTAAATGAAACACATTTACATGTGGATTTTGTTGCTGTTTACGAGCATCACTTTTTCACAAACAACAATTACAGGTACCATTACAGATAAAAATACAGGAAAAGAAATACCTTACATAAGTATCTCTTCATCATCCAAAAATGGTACAACTTCTAATTTAGACGGATTTTATTCTATTGCTATTTTAGAAGATGATCAGTTTTTAACTTTTAGTTCTTTAGGCTATAAAACCCAAAGGATAAAAATAGAAAATAAAACAATAATAGACATTCAACTTACTGAATTAGAAACTAGTTTAAATGAAATTGTTGTTACTGCTTTAGGTGTAAATAGAAAGACAAAAGAATTAGGTTATGTAGTTCAAGAAATAAAAGCCAAAGAATTATCCGAAGTAAAGACACCTAACTTTTTAGATAATTTATCGGGTAAATTAGCAGGTGTTACTATTTCTCAGGGAGCAACCGGAGTCGGTTCATCATCAAAAATAACCATTCGTGGAGAAGCTTCTTTCTCTAACAACAATCCGCTTTTTGTGGTTGATGGAACTCCGATAAACAACAACACTGTTTTTAACTTTACAAATGAAGCTGCTGCTGGTTTTCAAGAAATAGATTTTGGAAACGGTGCTATGGAAGTAAACCCAGATGATATTGAATCTGTAACTGTTTTAAAAGGACCAAGTGCTGCGGCTTTGTATGGTACGAGAGCTTCTAACGGAGTTATTGTGATTAAAACAAAAGACGGAAGCAAGAAAAAAGGATTAGGAATTAGTATGAATTCTTCTATTACGTTTGATACTGCTTTTCGTTTGCCAGAATTTCAAAATGAATACGGACAAGGGCAAGGTGGTATTTTTGAATATGTAGATGGTTTAGGTGGCGGAACAAGTGATAATATTACTTATTCTTGGGGGCCAAAATTAGACGCAGGAAACTTAGTTGCGCAATTTGATTCTCCTGTAACTTTACCAAACGGAACAGTAGTTCGTGGTGGAGATACTGCTTTATATAATGACCTATCGATTACTCCAACTTTATTTAAATCGAACCCAGATAATTTAAAAGATTTTTATCAAACAGGTGTTACAACCATTAATAATATATCTATTACAGATACTTTTGCTGGAGGTTCTTACAGATTATCATTAACCAATTTAGATAGCGAATCTATCATTCCGGGTGTAAATTTAAATAGAAAAACGGCGGCTTTAAAAATGAATTTTAATCCGACTGAAAAAACAAAAATTGCTACTTCTTTAAACTATGTAAATTCTAGTAGCGATAATAGACCAGCAAATGGTTATGGAAGCGAAAATGTAAATTATTCTTTGGTTGCTTGGGGACCAAGATCTTTAGATATTAATAACTTAAAAAACTATTGGCAACCAGGTTTAGAAGGTCTGCAACAATATTCTTTTAATTATACTTTTTTCGATAATCCGTATTTTATATTAAATGAAAACACCAACTCTTTTAACAGAGATCGTGTTTTTGGTAACATTGCTATCAATCATAAATTTACAGATAAACTAAGTGTTTCTTTACGTTCTGGAATGGATTATTCATCAGAAAAAAGAATCTTTAAACGTAATTTTAGCTCTAACCGTTTTCAAAACGGAGCGTATGCAGAACACGATGTTTTTTACAGAGAAATAAATACAGATTTCTTAATTAATTATAAAGACAATTTTGGCGTTTTTTCTTTTGATGCTTCTTTTGGAGGAAATAGATTAGACCAAACGGCATCCACAAAACAACTACAAACTACCAATTTAGCACAACCCGGAATTTTTAGTTTAAACAACGCTGCTTCTCCTATAGAAGCTTTTCAGTTTGATTCTAAAAAGAGAATTAACTCTTTATACGGAATTGCAAAACTGGGTTATAAAAACTATTTATATGTAGATATTACAGGAAGAAATGATTGGTCTAGTGCATTGGCAACTCCATTTTCTGTAGACGGCACATCCTTCTTTTATCCGTCTATTTCTTCTAGTTTTATTGTATCAAATTACACAAAATTACCAGCAATTATTTCTTTTGCTAAGATAAGAGCAAGTATTGCTCAGGTTGGTAATGACACAAATCCATATCAAACATCGGGTGCTTTTGTATCACAAACAACATTTAACGGACAACCTACTTTTAGTGATCAAGATTTTATTCCGAATGAAAATTTAAAACCAGAATTAACCACTTCGTATGAGTTTGGCACAGATCTTCGCTTCTTTAAAGACCGTTTAAATATCGATTTTACCTATTATAATGCAACAACTAAAGATCAAATTATTTCATTACCAAT
Organism: Polaribacter sp. L3A8; assembly: GCF_009796785.1. NCBI lineage: Bacteria > Pseudomonadati > Bacteroidota > Flavobacteriia > Flavobacteriales > Flavobacteriaceae > Polaribacter > Polaribacter sp. L3A8. Next base: position 3,652,089 of record NZ_CP047026.1, on the reverse strand, counting down.
TCCTATTTCATCTGGTTACAACCAACAAGTTGTAAATGGCGGAGAAATAAACACAAAGGGTGTTGAAATTATTTTAGGAGGAACACCTATTAAAACATCTAATTTTAAATGGAATACTACTTTTAACTTTGCAACCAACAAGTCTGTTATTACTAATTTACCTCAAGATGATGGTCGTTTAACCTTAGCGTATAGTAGAATTTACGATAGCGCAAACCAAACTGTTTGGTTTCAAGTAGAAGAAGGCGGGCAAATTGGAGATTTATACGGAACAGGATATCAAAAAAATGAAAACGGAGAATTTCTTTTAGATGATGATGGCCGTTTTATTGCCGATAATGATTTGGTTAAAATTGGTAATTACAATCCAGATTTTACTTTAGGATGGAACAACTCATTTAAATACAAAGATTGGAACGCAAGCTTCTTATTTGATTGGAGACAAGGTGGTGAAATTGTTTCTAGAACACGTGCTTTAGGTAACGTTGGCGGTCAATTAGCAGAAACTGCAAACAGACCAACTGAAGGAATTATTGCACAAGGTGTAAATGTAAATACTGGCCAACGAAACACTGTTGCAGTTTCTGCAGAAAGTTATTACAGACAATTTTACGACAGAAATCACGAAGAAAACAATGTATATGATGCTTCTTATTTAAAGTTACGTCAGTTTTCTATTGGCTACACATTAAATTTGAACGAAGGTTTTTTAGGGTTAAAAAACACCTCTACAATGAACTTTTCTTTTATTGGAAATAACTTATTTGTAATTACCGAAAACCCACATTTTGACCCTGAACAATTAGCTGTTCAAGGAAATGGTTTTGTAAGTGGAGTTGAAGATTTAAGTTATGCTTCTAGCAGAAGTTTAGGTTTTAAAGTAGGTTTTGATTTTTAAAAAAAAGACAATGAAAAAAATTATATATACAATTGCAATTTTTGTTTTTATAGCTACAAGTTGCACCAATGGTTTTGAAGATTTAAATACCAACCCAAACGCACCTGTTGCTGTGCAACCAAGTTTGTTGTTAAGACAAGTTATTTACGACTTTGGCGAAAACATGAGCTATGAAGGTTTTGTTGCTGGAGATTTATTAGCACAACACAGAACCGCTTTAGATTTTAATTTATTTGACAGACACGATTTAAAAAGTCCACAATTAGGCGGAAATCCTTGGCCAATATTTTATACGAATTTGCGTGATAATGAAATCATCTTAAAGCAAGCTCAAGAAACAGCTGCATTTTCAGTTTATGAAGGTCCTGCATTAATTTTAAAAGCTTATATGACTGCAGGTTTAACAGATTTGTTTGGTGATGTCCCGTATTTTGAAGCCTTTAATGGAATTGATGGAACGGTTACTCCTAAATATGATTTACAAGAAGACATTTATCTAAATGAAAACGGAATTTTAGACAATCTAGACAAAGGAATTGCTGCTATAAAAGCCTATACTGGTTCTATTCCTTTAGAGGGCGATATTTTATATAATGGAAATTTAGACTCTTGGATACGATTTGCAAACTCATTAAAAATTAAATATTTAGTTCGTATTTCTGGTAAAGTTGATGTTGCTACACAATTGCAAACGGTATTTACCGAAGGTAATTACATGAAAAATAATACAGAAAATGCGGTTTTCGATTTCACAAATTCAGAACCAAACAGTTTTAGATTGGCACAATTAAGAGTTGGTGATTTTAATAATTTTGTGCTTTCTGAAACCATGGAAGAAATTCTGACTGATTTAAATGATGCTAGAATTGAAACCTTTTTCAGACCTTTTTCTAATTCGACTTCTAATGAATTTAATGGTTTATTAAACGGAATTGACGCATCATCAACATCAGTTGCTTTGTCTGACTATTCTTTAGCAGGAACCATTTTTAGAGAAGACACTTCTACATTAGATGCTAATTTTATGACTGCTTGGGAAACTAATTTTTTGTTAGCCGAAGCTGCTGAAAAAGGATTCATTACAGCTAATGCAGAAACATTATACAATACTGGCGTTACACAAGCTTTTGAATATTGGAACACCAATTTACCTGCAACGTATTTAACTGTAAATGCAAATTATAACGCTGTAGGAAAATCACCTTTAGAACAAATTATCACTCAAAAATGGATTGCTTCTCTTATTAACGGATATGAAGGTTGGACAGAATATAGAAGAACAGGTTTTCCTGCTTTAAAAACAATATCTGCAAGTTTAAATAACGATTTAATTCCTGTTAGGATGCCATATCCTGCAGAAGCAGCATCCTTAAATATAGAGAATTATAAAGTGGCAGAAACAGCAACAAACGGAAACAGTCTAGACGTAAAAGTTTGGTGGAACGAATAGAAAAATATGGATGTAATTAATTGGCAATGGGTTTTAATAATTTGTTCAAGTCTAACCTTGTACTTTTTATCGCCGCTCGCAAAAACCACAGATCAGTTTTTTAAAGCTGTGCACAAAAAGAAAGCGCCCAATACTTTGGTATTAACGGGTAGCTTAATTATCTCTTGGATTTTTGCGAAAAGCATTACCAACGCAGCAAATTTAGGCTTGTCTTTTGGGTTGGTTGGTGGTGTAGCGTATGCTGGTTATTACCTATCATTTGCCGTTGCAGGTATTATTATTTATCAATTAAGAACCAAAGGAAATTTTAAAAGTATTCATCATTTTTTAACGACCAAGTTTGGTAAAAATGCCATGGCTATCTTTTCTGTATTGATTGCTTTTAGGCTGTTTAATGAAGTTTGGAGTAATACGATGGTTATTGGAAGTTATTTTGGAGCACAAGGAACTAGCGGTTATTATTGGGCAATTATCGTTTTTACTTTATTAACATTATCCTACGCTTTAAAAGGCGGATTGAGTAGTTCTATTTTTACAGACGTCATACAAATGGTATTATTTTCTGTTTTATTGCTCATTATTTTAGGAACAATTTTTACTACGGATGATTTTTCTACAGCACAAATTGTTAGTTCAGGAACTTGGAGTTTCGAGTTAGGATTAAACCTCTTTTTTGCTGCAATTATACAATCTTTTAGTTACCCTTTTCACGATCCTGTTTTAACGGACAGAGGTTTTATTTCATCCCCTAAAGTAACCAGAAGAAGCTTTTTATGGGCAAGTGGTTTAGGTCCAATTTGTATTGTTTTATTCAGTTTAATTGGTGTGTATGCGCAAACAAAAGGAATGTCTGGACAAGCAGCTGTAGAAGTTGGTAAAGCGTTTGGAGTGGTTATTTTATTAGTCATTAACTTTATTATGATTACCTCTGCAGCCTCTACTTTAGATTCTACATTCTCGTCTTTTTCTAAGTTAATCGCTATTGATTTAAATATCAAAAAAACGGTTTCCTTCGGAAGAATTACCATGATAATCGTTGCTGTTTTAGGAACAGTTCCGGTGTTTTTAAATGCTGAAATTTTATCAGCAACTACCATCTCTGGAACCATGGTTATTGGCCTCACTCCTATTTTTATATTTTGGAAAGTAAAAGTGCCAAGAATCAGTTTCTATTTAAGTGTTTTCTGCGGATTAGTTTTCGGTTTTTTTCTCATTTTTGATATTTTTCCGGAAGCATTCATCTTTACAGAAGGAAAATACGCCTCATTATTGTGGGTAAATATTTGGGGAATTTTAAGTTGTATCATTTTATATTTTATACCAACATGGATCAAAAAATAGCCGATTTAGGTAAAATATCAGGTAAAACTTTACTTTTTGGTGGAGTTTACAGCAATTTACAAGCTTTAGAAGCTTTAAAACAAATTGCCGAAAAAGAAAATATCAGTCCAGAAAATTGTTTTTGTACTGGAGATATTGTGGGTTACTGTGCACAACCAGAAGAAACCGTACAATTATTTAAATTGTGGGGAGCAAAAAGCATTGTTGGTAATGTAGAAATTCAGTTAAGAGAAAATGCAGAAGACTGCGGTTGCGATTTTAGAGAAGGTTCTCGTTGCGATGGTTTTTCTCAACTTTGGTATCCGTATGCACAAAGTAAATTGTCTGAAAACTCTTTAGATTTTCTAAAAACATTACCAAATAATATCCGTTTTGAATATGCTAAACAAAAAGTAACTGTAGTACATGGTTCTTATTTTAATGTATCAGAATTTATTTTTAAGTCTACAGATTGGGCAATAAAACAACCAAATTTTGAAGCTACAAATAGCGATGTAATTGTTGCAGGCCATTGTGGATTGCCTTTTTATCATCAAGAAAAAGAACAACTTTGGTTAAATCCTGGAGTTATTGGAATGCCTGCAAATAACGGAACTCCATCTGTTTGGTATGCTATTTTAGACGATTCGAAAGAAAACTTTAACTTTACACATTACACGTTAGATTACAATTATAAATTAACTAGTAAATTAATGCAAAACGGTTTACTACCCGAAGAATATTCTAGAACAATTATTACAGGAATTTGGGATAATACAGAGATTTTACCGCCATTAGAAACAGGTTTACAAGGATTCGGAATTCAATTATAAAATAAAAAAAATCATGAGTTATTTAGAAACTACACACAATGTATATAAAGAAGCAGCATTAACACCAGATGTTGGGCTATGTTGTACAACAAACCCTATTTGGGAATTACCAGGTTTAAAAATTCCAAGAATTATGCAAGAAATGAATTACGGTTGTGGTTCTACTGTGCATGCTCGTGATTTAACCAACAATCCTAAAATGCTATATGTTGGTGTTGGTGGCGGAATGGAATTACTTCAATTTGCCTATTTTAACAGAAATAAAGGTGGCGTTATTGGTTTAGATGTAGTTGATGAAATGTTAGAAGCTTCCAGAAAAAACTTTAAAATTGCAGAAGAACAGAATGAATGGTTTCAATCTGATTTTGTTGATTTACGTAAAGGTGATGCAATGGATTTACCTGTAGAAGATAATTCTATTGATGTGGCGGCACAAAATTGTTTGTTCAATATTTTTAAGTCTGATGATTTGAAAAAAGCGATTGCAGAAATGTACAGAGTTTTAAAACCTCATGGAAAATTGGTAATGAGCGACCCAACTTGTGAGCAAGAAATGAATGACGAATTACGTAATGATGAACGTTTACGTGCCTTGTGTTTAAGTGGAAGTTTATCTATTGCAGATTATGTAAAAGCGTTAACGGATGCAGGTTTTGGAACGATTGAAATTAGAGCTAGAAAACCTTACAGAATTTTAGATCCTAAAAATTATCCAACGGACGAATTAATTTATATAGAATCTATAGAAGTTGCCGCTATTAAAGACCCAATGCCAGCAGACGGACCTTGTATTTTTACAGGAAAAGCTGCTATTTATTATGGTGATGAAGATTATTTTGATGACGGATTGGGGCATACTTTATTAAAAAATCAGCCTTTGGCTATTTGTGATAAAACGGCAAATGCACTTAAAAATTTAGGTAGAGACGATATTTTCTTTTCAGAATCTACGTTTCATTATGATGGCGGAGGATGTTGTTAATTAAGAAACGTCATTGCAAGGCACAAAGCAATCTTTTTATGCCAAAGAGATTGCTTCGTACCTCGCAATGACAACGTTGTAAAATTTAAATTATGAATAAAATAACATTTCTTTTTCTTTTAATAAGCTCAGTTTCTTTCGGACAAAAGAAGTTAGATAAATTACTGAATAAATTCAACAAGAATAATGTTCCTTATATTTCTGTGGATAGTTTAACGACAACAAAAGCTATTTTATTAGATGCTAGAGAAGTAAAAGAATTTAATGTAAGTCATTTACAAAATGCTATTTGTGTCGGTTTTGATGATTTTAATATCAATAAAACTTTAGAGAAATTACCAACGGATAAAAACGCTAAAATTGTAGTGTATTGCTCTCTTGGAATTCGTTCTGAAATTGTTGCAGACAAATTGATTAAAGAAGGTTACACCAATGTTTTTAATCTATACGGTGGAATTTTCGAGTGGAAAAACAACAATTTTAAAGTAATGGATACCTTGGGTAATACGACAGAAAAAGTCCACGCTTTTAATAAAGAATGGGGTAAATGGCTTAAAAAAGGGGAGAAAGTTTATTAAAAGAGTGACAGTAGGCAGTTGCAGTATTCAGTACCAGCTCAATTAAAAAACACAAATATCATTTCGACGATAGGAGAAATCTATTTTCAATCCAAAGATTCCTCAATCGTTCCTCATTTTAGAATGACAAAATTAAAAAAAATGAATAAAAACCTATTATTAATCTTTACTAGAAACCCTGAATTAGGAAAAGCAAAAACACGTTTGGCAAAAACTGTTGGAGATGAAACTGCTCTAGAAATTTATAAATTTTTACTAGAAAAAACCAAAAATGTTTCATCAGAAGTTTCTTCTGACAAAGCGGTTTATTATTCCGTAAAAATTAGAGAAAACGATATTTGGAGCGAAAACATTTTTCAAAAACACCAACAAGTTGGAGAAGATTTAGGTATTAGAATGCTAAATGCGTTTAAAAACGGATTTGATGCTGGTTATAAAAAAGTAATGATTATTGGTAGCGATTTGTACGATTTATCATCAGAAAATATAGAAAAAGCATTTACAGCATTAGATAAAAATGATGTTGTAATTGGACCTGCAATAGATGGTGGTTATTATCTTTTAGGCATGAATTCTTTGCAAGAACATATCTTCAAAAATAAAGACTGGGGAACGGATTCAGTTAGAAAAGACACATTAACAGATTTACAAGATAAAGCTGTATTTTTGTTAGAAGAACTAAATGATGTTGATGTTTATGAAGATATTGAGCATCATTCTGCATTTGCACATTTTTTAAAATAAACGTCATTGAGAGGCATAAAGCAAGCTGATTATAGATTACTTCATTTGTTCCTCATTCATAATGACAAATAACGATTATGAAAAAACAACAATTACAAGAAACCATCGATTTTTTAAAATCAAACGGAATTACAAACCCAGAAATAGGAATTGTTTTAGGAACAGGATTAGGTAAATTAGTTGATGAAATTTCAATTGAAAAAGAAATTGCCTATTCAGATATTCCAAATTTCCCTGTGGCAACGGTAGAGTTTCATTCTGGTAAATTAATTTACGGAGAATTATCAGGGAAAAAAGTAGTGGTTATGGCAGGCCGTTTTCATTTATATGAAGGTTACAATGCTTGGGAAGTTACTTACGGAATTAGAACGATGCAAGGTTTAGGTATTAAAAATTTATTAGTTTCTAATGCAGCAGGAGCCATTAATCTTACTTATAAAAAAGGAGATTTAATGCTGATAAACGATCATATTAATTTACAAGGAAGTTCTCCTTTAGCTTTTAAAGGCGCCAACAATTTTGGTAATATTTTTGCCGATATGTTAGAGCCCTATTCTAAAGAAATCAATTCTAAAATTAGTGCAATTGCCAAAGAACAAAATATTTTATTACACGAGGGTGTTTACACTAGTGTTTTAGGACCTCAACTAGAAACTAGAGCAGAATATAGAATGTTGCAAATTTTAGAAACCGATGCTGTAGGTATGAGTACGGTACCAGAAGTTATTGTTGCCAAGCAATTAAACTTACCTTGTGCTGCTATTTCTGTGTTAACGGATGAATGTGATCCTAAAAATTTACAACCTGTAGATATTGCTGAAATTATTGCAGTTGCCAGTAAAGCAGAACCTAAAATGATTGCATTATTTAAAGAGGTTATTAAGGTGTTGTAAGCTTAATTATAAAGTTCAGACCCTTCAGGTTTTTAAAACCTGAAGGGTCTAATAAAACAGTATACCATATATGAATCACCTTATAAAAAACTAGTAAAGACACTGAAAAAGATATGCAAAGAGAAAAAATAGCTTCTGGAAATTATTACCATATATACAATAGAGGTAATAATGGTCAAGATATTTTTTTTGAAGAAATGAATTATTATTATTTTTTTAATTTAATTAAAAAATATCTTGTTCCAATTTCAAAAATCTATGCGTATTGCCTACTTAAAAATCATTTTCATATTCTTTTAAGAATAAATGACGATGAAAATAACCCGTCTAAATATTTCTCTAATCTATTTAATGCTTATACAAAAGCAATAAATAAAAAATACGCAAGAACTGGTAGTTTATTAGAAAAACCTTTTAAAAGAATTAAAATTGATGATGAAAGTTATTTAAAAAACTTGATTTTATACATTCACTTAAACCCAGAACATCATCAAATTACCAATAATTTCACAAACTATAAATATTCGACTTTTAAAACTTGTTTATCATCAAAAGAAACAAATATTGCAAGAGAAGATGTACTAATATTTTTTGATGGAAAAGAAAATTTTAATGAAACTCATTTAGTGAAAAGGATTTTAATAAACGAAAAAAACAAAGCTATTTATCTAGAATGATATTAATTTAGAACTCTAACAGGTTTTAAAAACCTGAAGAGGATTTCTCATCAACATAAAGTAAAATGAACAAATACCTAGACATTATAAAAAACTCCTATTCTGATTATTGGAACTACGTAAAACAATCTGTTTTAATGGAGTTAAACTGGGAGAACTATTTCTATGGCCTAATTATTATTTCACTAATTGTTTGGGCATTAGAGGCTATTTTTCCTTGGCGAAAAAATCAATCATTATTTAGAAAGGATTTTTGGTTAGACACGTTTTACATGTTTTTCAATTTCTTTTTATTAAATTTAATTGTGCTAATTGCTTTGTCTAATTCGGTTGCAGAATTATTTAATGATCTTTTAGGTATTGTAGGTTTATCAATTGCTAATTTTCAACTATTAGACATAAATACCTTACCATATTTAGCTAGAATTTTCATCTTTTTTATTGTGGTTGATTTTGTACAATGGTGGACACATAGATTACTGCATCAATATGAATTTTTATGGAATTTTCACAAAGTACATCACTCTGTAAAAGAAATGGGCTTTGCCGCACACTTGCGTTATCATTGGATGGAACCTGTAGTTTACAGTTCTTTAAAATACATTCCGTTGGCAATTATTGGTGGTTTTTCTGCTCAAGACGTTGCTATAGTTCACTTTTTTAATATTACGGTTGGGCACTTAAATCACGCAAATATTAATTGGGATTATGGTTGGTTAAAATACATATTAAACAATCCTAAAATGCATATTTGGCATCACGTTAAAGTATTGCCCGAAGAAAGAAAAAATGGTGTAAATTTCGGAATTACATTAAGTATTTGGGATTATATTTTTAAAACAAACTACATTCCGTATTCTGGTAGAGATATCGAATTAGGTTTTGAAGGTGATGAAGAATTCCCTAAAAACTTTATTGAACAAGAAGCATATCCCTTAGGTAAAAAGTAACTCTTTTTGTATTTTTATACCTTGTTAAAATTATAAATATGAAATATCTAAGAATACTATTTTTACTACTTTCTGTACAAGTTTTTGCACAACAAGGCGGTATGTGGATTCCCTCTCTTTTAGAAGGAATGAATGAACAAGAAATGACTTCTTTAGGAAGTAAGTTAAGTGCAAAAGACATTTACGATGTAAACAACTCTAGTTTAAAAGACGCTATTGGGCATTTTAACGGAGGATGTACTAGTGAAATTATTTCTCCGAAAGGATTAATATTAACAAACCATCATTGTGGTTTTGGTCAAATTCAAGCTCATTCTACTTTAGAAAACGATTATTTAAAAAATGGTTTTTGGGCTATGAACCTAAAAGAAGAACTACCAAACCCAGGTTTATATGTTGAATTTATTGTGCGTATAGAAGATGTAACTGACAAGGTTCTTAAAGGTGTTGTTGATACAATGACTGAAAAAGAAAAACAATCTATCATTACAAAAAACAGTAACACTTTACAAAAAACAATTACCAAAGAAGCTTGGCAACAAACCAAAGTAAAATCCTTTTTTCAAGGAAACCAATTCTTTTTATTTGTTACAGAACGTTTCGAAGACATTCGTTTAGTAGGTGCACCACCAACTAGTATTGGTAAATTTGGTAGCGACACAGACAACTGGGTTTTCCCTAGACATACTGGAGATTTTTCTATGTTTAGAATTTATGCTGATGCCAATAATCGTCCGGCTAAATACAGTAAAGACAATGTACCTTATAAACCAAAACACTTTTTACCAATTTCTATAGATGGTATAGAAGAAGGTGATTTCACCTTAGTTTTTGGTTTTCCTGGAACCACTGACGAGTATTTACCAGCTGTTGCAATTAAGCATATTACAGAAGAATATAACCCAACAAATATTGCCATTAGAGAAGCTGCATTAAAGGTTATTGATGCTAAAATGAAAACAAGTGATACTATTCGTATTAAATATGCCTCTAAACAAACACGAATTGCAAATGCTTGGAAAAAATGGATTGGGGAAAACTTAGGTATCAAAAAAAGTGATGCTGTTGAAAAAAGGCAAGCCTTTGAAGCTTCATTTACAAAGGCTTTAGCAGAAAAAAACTTACTAGAGAAATATGGTACGATTCTTCCTGAATTTGATAGATTGTATAAATATTTTGCTCCTATTAATATTAAAAGAAGAAATTTTATTGAAGTCTTTTTAGTTACAAATGAACTGATGACAATGACTTTTAGAGCATATCAGTTTGAGCAAGCCATTACTAAAGACCCAAAATCTTTTAACGAAGAAAAAGCATACATAGAAAACACATTAAAAGGGATTCATAAAAATTATGATGTAGGTGTAGACAAAGGTGTTTTTGAAAATGTAATGCCATTTTTTAACGAAAATGTAGATGCTACTATTTATGAAAAAACGGCGTTTACAAACTTAGATACTGCTTTAAAATTATTTGATGGAAACACTAAAAAAGTGCTTAAAAAATTAAATAATGATGCTGCTTATCAATATGCAAAACCAATGATTGCTGCTTTTTACAATGCCATTAACAATGAGTATCAACTAAAAAATGAACCCATTGTAGCTTTACAAAAAACCTATATGAAAGCATTAATGGAAGCGTTACCAAATACGCGTTATTTTCCGGATGCAAATAGTACTTTACGTGTAACTTACGGTCAAGTTAGAGGCTATTCTCCAAAAGATGCAGTATACTATAATCCTGTTAGTTATTTAGATGGGGTTATAGAAAAATATATTCCGGGAGATTATGAGTTTGATGTTCCAGAAAAATTACGTGAACTTCATAAAACTAAAGACTACGGGCAATATGCCGATAAAAATGGAAAAGTACCTGTTTGTTTTTTAGGTACAAATCACACCACGGGTGGTAACTCTGGAAGTCCTGCAATAGATGCCGAAGGAAACTTAATTGGTTTAAATTTTGATAGAGTTTGGGAAGGCACCATGAGTGACATGAACTACGACCCTGAAATTTGTAGAAATATTATGGTAGATGTAAGATATGTATTATTTATTGTTGATAAATATGCTGGTGCAACTCATTTAATTGATGAAATGACATTAGTACATCCTAAGAAAAGTAAATAAAATATTTTATTTAAAATTTAATTGGTTTAAGATACATTGTAGTAAATGTTTCTTAAACCTTTTTTTTTTGAATCCTTTTAACTTTATAAGCAAGAGTTAAACCTTTTCATAAAAAATTCACCTAAAAACATTGACAGAATACTTCTAGCTTAGTATCTTTAGCAATAAAGTTTCTTATTAATTTCTAAAATACATTTTGTAAGATGAAAATCAAAAAAGTACTTGTTGCCAACAGAGGAGAAATTGCTATTAGAATTTTTAGAGCCTGTACAGAAATAAACGTAAAAACAATAGGTGTTTACACTTTTGAAGACCGTTACTCATTACACAGATATAAAGCTGATGAATCTTATCAAATTGGCGCAGATAAAGAGCCTTTAAAACCGTATTTAAATATAGATGAAATTATTAGAGTTGCTTTAGAAAATAATGCAGACGCTATTCATCCTGGATATGGTTTCTTATCAGAAAACGCAAACTTTGCACAAAAATGTAAAGATAATGGCATTATTTTTATCGGTCCAAAAGTATCTGTTTTAAAATCTTTGGGTGATAAAATTATGGCTAAAGAGGTCGCTGTGGCTAATAACATTCCTGTTATTAAAAGTAACGAAAAGCCTTTAGAGAACATTGAAATAGCATTAAGCGAAGCTGAAAAAATTGGCTACCCTATTATGTTAAAAGCTGCTTCTGGTGGTGGCGGAAGAGGAATGCGTGTTATTAGAAAAGCAGATGAATTAAAAGGTGCTTTTAACGAAAGTAAACGAGAAGCTTTAAATGCTTTTGGCGATGATACTGTTTTTCTAGAAAAATTTGTAGAAAACCCAAAACACATAGAAATACAAATTGTTGCCGATAATTACGGAAACACAGTACATCTTTTTGAACGAGATTGTTCTGTGCAACGTCGTTATCAAAAAGTAATTGAATTTGCGCCTTCTTTCGATTTAAAACCAACAATAAAAAATGCGCTTTACACCTACGCAATTAATATTTGTAAAGCAGTAGATTATAATAATATTGGTACGGTAGAGTTTTTGGTTGATGATGACGATTCTATCTACTTTATTGAGGTAAACCCAAGAGTTCAAGTAGAACATACCGTTACCGAAGTAGTTACCAACATCGACTTGATAAAAACACAATTATTTATTGCTGGCGGTTATAAATTAGCCGATCAACAAATAAAAATACCAAATCAAGAAGCTGTAAAAGTAAACGGTTATGCATTGCAATGTAGAATTACAACCGAAGATCCACAAAACGATTTTAAACCCGATTACGGAGAAATTACAACCTACAGAAGTGCATCTGGATTCGGAATTCGTTTAGATGCAGGTAGTGTGTATCAAGGTGCTATTATTTCACCTTTTTTCGATTCTATGTTGGTAAAAGTTACTGCAAATAGTAGAACTTTAGATGGCGCTTGTAGAAAGGTTCGTAGAGCATTGGCAGAATTTAGAATTAGAGGTGTAAAAACAAATATGCCTTTTTTAGACAATATTTTACAGCACGAAACTTTTAGAAAAGGAGAAGTAACAGTTAATTTCATCAAACAAAATCCTGATTTATTTATTTTTAAAGCGCCTAGAAACAGAGCTACAAAACTGGTTACCTATTTAGGTGATGTTGTTGTGAACGGAAATCCGGATGTAAAAAAATTAGATCCAACAAAAACGTTTGTAAAACCCATTGTGCCTAAGTTTGATAAAAAAGCAAGCTACCCCAAAGGGACAAAAGATTTATTAACCGAACTAGGACCCGATAAATTTTCTGAATGGTTAAAAAATGAAAAGAAAATTCATTTTACAGATACCACCATGCGAGATGCACATCAGAGTTTGCTCGCAACCAGAATGCGAACTTTTGATATGATAAAAGTGGCAGAAGGCTATGCAAAAAACAATCCAGATATTTTTAGTATGGAAGTTTGGGGAGGCGCAACTTTTGATGTTTGTATGCGATTTTTACAAGAAAACCCTTGGGAAAGACTGCAACGATTACGCAAGGCAATGCCAAATGTATTGCTGCAAATGTTACTTAGAGGATCCAACGGAGTTGGATACACTGCCTACCCAGATAATTTAATAGCAAGTTTTGTTGAAAAATCTTGGGAAAATGGTGTCGATATTTTTAGAATTTTCGATTCTTTAAATTGGATGAAATCTATTGCCCCATGTATAGAACATGTTCGTACTAGAACAAACGGATTGGCAGAAGGTTCTATCTGTTATACGGGAGATATTTTAAATACAAAGAACACAAAATACAATCTTAAATATTATACCAATTTAGCTAAAGACATCGAAAATGCTGGAGCACATATTTTGGCTATTAAAGATATGGCTGGTTTATTAAAACCTTATGCTGCTTTCGAATTAGTTTCAGCTTTAAAACAAGAAGTAAATATCCCTATTCATTTACATACACATGATACTTCATCAATACAATCTGCAACGTATTTAAAAGCAATTGAAGCCGGTGTTGATGTGGTAGATGTTGCCTTAGGTGGTTTATCTGGCTTAACATCGCAACCTAATTTTAATTCAGTGGTAGAAATGATGAAATTCAACGATAGAGAAAGCAATTTAAACATCGATTCGTTAAATGAATATTCTAACTATTGGGAAACAGTAAGAGAATACTATTATCCGTTTGAATCTGGTTTAAAAGCAGGTTCTGGAGAAGTCTTTAAACACGAAATTCCTGGAGGACAATATTCAAACTTAAAACCACAAGCACAAGCGTTAGGCCTAGAAGATCGTTTTCATGAAATTACAAAAATGTATGGAGATGTAAATCTTCTTTTTGGTGATATTGTAAAGGTAACTCCGAGTTCTAAAGTAGTTGGAGATATGGCGCAGTATTTAGTGAGCAATAATTTAACCGTGCAAGATGTGTTAGAACGTGGCGATACCATTTCATTTCCGCAATCTGTAGTGAGTTTCTTTAAAGGAGATTTAGGTCAGCCAGTTGGTGGTTTTCCTAAAGATTTGCAGAAATTAATTTTAAAAGATCAAAAACCATATACAGACAGACCAAATGCACATATTAAACCTTTAGATATTGATGCAGCTTACAAAGATTTTAGAAAAATCTTTGAAAATGATTTAAGCAGACCAATAGATTTTACAGATTTCTTATCGTATAAATTATATCCGAAAGTATTTACAGATGCTTATAATAAACATTTAAAATATGATAGTTTAGTTAATTTACCAACTAAAAATTTCTTCTACGGAATGGAAAGAGGTGAAGAAATTATTATAGAATTAGACAGAGGAAAAACCTTATTAATTACGTTAGACTCTGTTGGAGAAGCAAATAATAAAGGAATGGTTACTGTTTATTTTAAAGTAAACGGACAAGGTAGATCTGTACAAGTAAAAGACGAATCTGTTAAAGTAAATACCGTAGAAAACATGAAGGCAGACAAAAATGATCCGAAAGAAATCGGAGCACCTTTACAAGGAATGCTATCTACTCTTTTGGTTAAAAAGGGTGAAAAAGTAACTAAAAATCAACCTTTATTTATTATAGAAGCCATGAAAATGGAAACAACAATAACAGCTGTAGAAGATGCAACTATTAAAAAAATAGTCTTAAAGGCTGGAGGAATGGTAAATTCTGAAGATTTAGTATTAACTATTGATTGATAAATAGATGTAATTTATTTTAAAGCCCGAAATAATTTGTTGATTATTTTGGGCTTTATATTTATGATAGATTAAGAATAACTGTTCTCTTATTTATTCCTCCCTTTTTCATCAGGATACAAATCGGGTAAATTATCGCTTTGCACAAACGCTTTGGTATCAATATTTATCCCTGTAACTCTTCCTTTAAAAGCAGCACCTGTATCAACATTCCAAACATTAGCAATATTCATTGGGTTGGGCTCGTTATAATTAGTTGTTGGCGTATGACCAATGTATATTTCTTTATAATGTTGTATTCTTTTAGGATAAAAAATAGAGTCTTTTCCGATCGTTTTATCCATTGCTAACAACATTTCCCACAAAGATCTATCTAAATAAAATAATGCTTCAAATTGCTCTCTTTCTACTCCGTGCATAGAAGTAAAACCTGCATGTAAAAACAACCTGTTCTCTGTATCTATATGGTATAACGGCAAACTATCGAAAAATGTAATATGTTGTTGTTTTTCATCCACAGAAAAGCCCTCATAACTTTCCATAGTTTCTTTACCTCCGTGTAAATACCAAGAAGAATTTACATCGCTTTCATCTTTTAACCAATTTTCACACCAAACATCATGGTTTCCTTTGATAAAAATACAATTGAATTTCTTTGACAAATCAATTAAAAGTTGAACAACTTGTGCAGATTCACTCCAACCATCTACATAGTCTCCCATGAAAATAATTTTATCATCTTCTTTTAATTCTAGTTTATTTAAAACCTGAATTAATGCTTTTAATCCACCATGAATATCTCCAATTGCAAAAGTTCTCATCTTAATTTTATTTTTAGGCAAAACTAAGGGTTTATCTTTAAGTAGTAAGAAACTAATATTAAATTAAAATTAAAAATATTGCCCAATTCCAAATACTAAACCTCCTTTAGATTGCCCAGAATTGTTAGAAATTCGAAAACCATAATCGATTCTAAAAGTAGCATTGTATATTTTTTTACTGATAAAACGCAAACCAAAACCAGAATACACTCTTACATTTTCACTTTCAAAAAAGTCATTTAATTCACCTCCTGGGTTTCTCCAAGAACCAAAATCTGTAAAAACGTTGGTCTGAATTGCCATCCTTTTATTATCGAAAACAGTATGTCTATATTCCGTGTTCCAAACAACTACTCCTGTCCCTCTATCAACCAAAATACCTACTCCCCGTAAGTTTACATTGTTATCTAAAGCAAAAGGTGCAAAAGGTGTTTCTTGATTAGAGGATAAACCAAAACGAACTCTATTCGTCCAATTTCCTTTTTCTCCGAGTCTTTTGTAATAGAAAAAATCGTTCCAGGCAATTAAAAAATCTTCTTGAAAAGCATTATTGTTAGAAATAACATATTGGGCATATAAAACACTCTTAAAACCATTTACATATTGATAATAGTAGTCTAAATTATTATACGTGTACACTAATTTGAATAACCTTTTATCTAAATCTAAATTTTGTGGAATTGAAGGATCTGTTGCTCCTGATAAATATTGATATTTTTCATTAAAAAGATTTACACCAAAATTAAATTGATTTTTTAGGTTGATTTGATACAAGCCTAGTGCTTCAAAAGAAATGTTGTTATACAAGTAATTTGCAGTTTTTTCTCCAAAATACAAAGGCTCTTCACTTTTCCAGTTTTGATGATTTAATGCTAAACCCCACTTTTTAGAAAATAAATTGGGTGCTTTAAAGTTAATGGCATAAGAATCGAAACCGTTGTTTTGATAAAATCCACCAAAGGTGATATTTCTTCCTAAAAAATTATAATCATACAACCCTAATTTATAAGAAAACTGCTGATTTGTAGTGGTCCAAAAATTAACTTCGGGTAAAATGGTAAAGTTTTCTTCTATATTTATAGATACCTTATAAAGATGATCATTGGTACGAAATACTTGATAATATGCATGCCCAACTACAGGTAACCTTTTTAAAAGAATGATGTCTTTTTCTATAGCAGCAGAATCTAATACAACACCTTTTTTTGTTTGTATAATCTGATGAACAAATGATTCCTTTAACCTTTTTATTCCTTTAATTTCAACATCAACAATTGTGTTCTCTTGCGAAAACAGCAAAGACGTTATGGATAAAAAAAGAAAAAAAACACAGTTTTTAGAGTTCACTATTCTACAATAAAAGATTCTTGAATAACCAAATTTACCCAATTATCTTCACTTATACCCATCACAGTTACATTATATTCGTCATCAAAAATTAAATCTGCCGGAGTTTCTAGATTAATTTTTGCAATTACATTAGTGTCTACATAGTATTGAAATGTTTTATTTTCTGTAAATGTGCCTGACAAAAAGTTGCTTTCACTATCTGTAATTACTTGTAAATAATTAGTGCTTTCTAAATACTTTCCGTCTAGCCAAGTAAACTTTGGTTTTAAGGTTTCTGGAAAATCAACAGAAAGTTCCGTTAACCATTCTGTAGGTCTGTTTAAAATTTTTATTTTTACAGGAGCAGATTTGTATAATTTATCACCAACAACAAATGTTACAATACACCAACTTTCTTCTGTATCTGTTCTAGAGTACCTTCTAAGTTCTCCTCCATAAACAGCTGCATCCGTCAAACTTTTTCTTCTATATTTAGAAAAATCGTTTTTATCTACATCTAAATTATCGGTTTCATAATATCGCATTGCAGAGGCTCCTATTAGATGATCGTAATAAATATAAGTAAGACTTTCTGAGCCACTAGCACTTGCTGCAAAGGCAGTTGCTTTTTCTAGCGTTTTTTCTGAATTAAAATCTAAATATTCTTGTAAATTTCTTGGAATAAATGTTTCTTCGATTACAGTATTAACCCAATTATCTGCACTAATAGCCATCATGGTAAAAAGGTATTCTGTATCTTCTACTAAATCATCTGGCGTTAATGGAGTGTTTATATTAACTTCTACATTTGAGGTATCAAAATATTGGAATGTTTTATCTAAAGTATACGTACCAGAAACAAATGAGTTGTCTTCTACTTTAGATATTGCTGCAAAATAAATAGCATCATCTGCATCTACTATATCTGTCCAGGTAAACTTTGGTTTTAAGGTTTCTGTAAATTCAATGGTTACGTTATTGGTCCAACTTGTTAATTTTGATGCATTTTTTAAACGAATTGGCGCAGACTTTTTCAATTCTCCGTCTAACATATACGTAACCAAACACCAATTTTCATCTTCACCCAACCTCGTAAAACGTTGTAATTTTCCATCAAAAAGACCTGTTACCGTTAAGTTTTGTCTTCTATAATTTGTAAAATCATTTTCATCATCTACATTTAAACTATCTGCTTCATAATATCTAAGATCTGTGGCGCCATCTTCTGGTGCTGCATAAATATAAACAGTACTTGCGCTACCACTTGCACTTGCTGCATAAGCAAAGGTCTCTCCTAAATTATTTGATGAGGCATCTATATATTCTTGTAAATTTCTTGGTACAGTAATATCAGTATCTTGGGTACAAGAAAAGAGAAAAAAAGAGCAAAAAAATGTGAGCAACAAGTTTTTAATAGTCATGTATTCTTAAATTTTAATAGTCAAAATTGGCAAGGTAGAATGATTTGCAATATCCTCGGCAATACTTCCTGCAAAAATATGAGATATTCCTTTTCTACCATGCGTAATTACAGAAATTAAATCTGCACCTACTGCATTAGAGAAATTTAGAATTCCTTTTTCTACAGATCTATCGCAAACATAATTTACATTAATCATTCTATCAATGTTTCCTTCTGCTTTTAATAAAAAATTATTTGCCAACGCTTCCATTTCAGAAGTTGTTTTAAATTCTTCATTTGGTAAGTTTACATATAAAATATGCTTACGTGCATTTAGAAAATCTACTGCTTTTAACATGCTTTTAAAAGCAGGAATACTTTCTTCAGAAAAATCTGTTGCTACCACAATGTCAGAAAAATCTGTATTAATCATTTCATTTTTAACGATTAAAACTGGTAGATTTGCAAACCTTACCACTTTTTCTGTATTAGAACCTACAAAAAACTCTTTAAGCCCACTTACTCCGTGAGACCCCATAATAATTAAATCTGCTTTTACTTCTTCTGCAATAGCATTTATTTCACTAAAAACTTTAAAATGCTTAATAATAGGCACCAATTTTACGCCTTCTAAATATTCTTTTACCAAAAAATGTTTAAACTTTTTTTCCGCTAATTTTAAGAAATATATTGCTTTTTCTTGTTGGTTATTTTCACTTTCTGTTAAAGACACTTCTTGCATATCTAACATATGCAAAGCATACACAGTAGCATTGTATTTTTTAGCTAATAAGGCAGCCGTTTTTAACGCATACTCAGAGTGTTTAGAAAAATCTATGGGTACAATTATTTTTTTCATGCTAGTGGTTTATTGGTTATAGTTACAAATTTAAGATCTAAACTTAAATAGATATAGGACATTCGTCATATTTTAAAATCTATTTTTGCTCATATAACTTTCTAAGAACTAATTCTGCTGGCTTATTTTGAGGTGTAAATCTATTATCGTTTTCTCCACCAACTTTATCGTATCTATGAAACCATTTCCAAACAAAACCTCCTGCAAACCAATCTTCTTTCCAAAACTGGTTGTGTATTGCCTGTAAGCCATTTACTTGTGCTTGTAAATTTACTTTGCCCTCTACCCTATTTGCATCCCAAGGTTCTTTTCCTGTAAAATCTACGCTTCTATATCCAAATTCAGTAAACAAAATAGGTCTATTAAATTTTTTCTGTACGCTTTTAATTTCTTCCTTATGTAGTTTCCAACCAATTTCTAACTCTTCTACCGTTGGCGATTTCTTATCACTTACCGGAAAATAAGCATCAACACCAATAAAGTCTAGCTCACTCCAAAAAGGCACCCGTTTATATTCGTCCCAATTTGCAGCGTACGTTAATTTCCCTTTGTAGACTTTTTTTATTTCTTTAATTAGATTTTGCCAATAGGTTGGCCTCTTCATTACAAATTTTTCTAATTCTGTACCTATACAAAGAATATTTGCATTAATTTCTTGTGCTGATTTTGCATATGTTAATATAAATTCTGAATATGATTTTTCTAAAACAGCCCATTTTTCTTCAGAATCCATTTCTATATGCCCAGTAAAAAACCCATGACCAACCCAAATTTGAGGTTTTACCATAATCTTTACATCGTTTTTCTGAAATTCGTTGGCATATTGTAATAAACCTTTATTGGTTTCACCAAACCACTGTCTGCTTGTATTGTGTAGTACTTTTGGCGATGACAAATCTCTTATAAAACCAAAGGGCATCAATGCAACATAGTTGCTTTGTGCCCTTAAGACTGAATTTGTATGTGTTGTATCAATTTTGTCTCTTGATGCGACAAAACTAATTCCGTTTATTTTTTTCTGTTGACTATTGCATGATAACTGAATGAATATCAGCAATAAAAAAAGGATTTTATATGTTTTCATAAAGTCCTAAAAATAGCTTTTAATTAAAATAAAGCTCTTAAACCAATGTTAAAACTTTGCCCTAACCCAGTATCATTACCTCTTACAAACTTGCTATATAAAGCCTCTATATTTAAGGTGTTGTTTAATTGATATTTTCCACCAAAACCTAAAGCGGTATAATCTTGTGTAAAATCTCCAAAACGTTGAGAATGTTGTACAAAACCTAAAATGGTAGACTTATCTGTTGGAAAATAACTCATAAAAACACCTGGAGCAACTACAAATGTATCATTCGCAAAACTATCTTCTGACCCAAAATTATACTCTGTTGCTAATTCTGTAAACAATTGCCATTTTCCGCTTGGTAAAGTATAATCGTAGAAAAATCTATTTTGAAACATATAAGCCGTTTGATCTAAATAAACACCATTTCCATCAGATTCTTCTTTATTAATAGGGATATGAAAAGCACTTTGTATAGAGAAATTACCTACACTTTCAATCGGCTGCCATTTTATTGCAGGCGCAAAAGAAGAAAGTCCTTTTCTAGAATTAGCATCGTTTCCTAAACTAAAAACAGACGTTGCACTTTTACCGTTTCTTGTATTAGATCTATATTCTAATAATAAACCAACATTTAAACGATTGTTGTCTGATACACCTGTAAAAATATCTAAAGTACTTGTAAAAAAGTTAGATCGTCCGCTTGCATCTAAAGAACTCTTTCCGTTAGAATTTGCAGATCTTGTTTGCGTATATAAACCGTTAAAAAACTTAACATCCCACTGGCCTTTATTTAATAATTTAGAAGGTGTATAGGTTTGTATATTACTTTTAGAAGTGTCTTCTTCTTGTGCAAAGACACTTAAATTTAAAACTAAAACCGCTGCTAAAATAGCTTTTGATATATTTTTTTTCATTATTGGTTGATTCTATTTATTGATAAAAATTTTTAGATAAGTCTAATCTATTGATAGATACTTACTAATATATTTTTTATTTATAATCATTCTAAATTCAATTAAATTCAAGATTAATAATTAAGTTCTTAACTTTAGCTTCGACAGAACCCCAACAATCAATCAACTATGGAACATATTGTAATTATCGGTAACGGAATATCTGGCGTTACAGCTGCAAGACATATCAGAAAAAATTCTGATAACAAAATAACCATTGTTTCTGCAGAAACTAAATACTTCTTTTCTAGAACTGCTCTTATGTATGTGTACATGGGGCACATGAAGTTTGAACATACGCAACCTTATGAAAATTGGTTTTGGGAGAAAAACAGAATCTCTTTAAAAGAAGGTTTGGTATCAAAAGTAAATACAGACAAAAAACAATTAGATTTTACAAATGGAGAAACACTTTCTTTTGATCGTTTAATTATTGCTACAGGTTCTAAACCAAATAAATTTGGATGGCCAGGGCAAGATTTAGAGGGCACTTTAGGTATGTACCATAAACAAGATTTAGAGAAACTAGAAAAATATGCTCCAGACAATAAGAGTTGTAATAGAGCTGTAATTGTTGGTGGTGGTTTAATTGGTATTGAATTAGCAGAAATGTTAAGAAGTAGAAAAATACCTGTTACTTTTTTAGTACGTGAAGATAGTTTTTGGAATGGAGTTTTACCAGCACAAGAATCTGCAATGATTAATGACCATATTAAGGAACATCACATAGATTTACGATTAAGCACCAATTTAAAAGAAATTAAATCTGATGAAAATGGGCGCGTAAAATCGATAATTATTGAAGAAACAGGCGAAGAAATTCCGTGTAATGTTGTTGGTTTAACAGCTGGTGTTGCTCCAAATATAGATTTCTTAAAAGAATCTGGTATAGAATTAGGTCGTGGTGTAAAAGTAAATCGTTTTTTAGAAACCAACATCCCTAATATTTATGCCATTGGCGATTGTGCAGAGCAACATGAAGCTATTGGACAACGTAGAAATATTGAAGCTGTTTGGTACACGGGTAGAATGATGGGAGAAACTTTGGCACAAACAATTTGTGGCAACAAAACAGCATATAAACCAGGACATTGGTTTAATTCTGCTAAATTTTTAGATATAGAATACCAAACCTATGGTTGGGTTTTTAGTGAAAGAGGCATGAAAGAAAATGAAATTTACTTTCAATGGAAGCACCCAAACGAGCATAAATGTATCACTATTTCTTTTGATAAAAATACAAGGCAATTTATAGGGATTAATACCTTTGGAATTAGAATGCGTCACGAAATTTTTGATAAATGGTTAACAGAAAATAAATCTGTAGAATATGTTTTAGAATTTTTGTCTGATGCTAATTTTGATCCAGAATTTTTCAAATTACATGAAGCAGAAATTGTAGCAAAATTCAATCAAGAAAACAATACGAATATCCAATTAAAAAAGAAAAGCTGGAAAAGAATTTTCAGTATCTAATTGATATTAAGCATCTCAAAAAAAACTTTCATTAAAAACATATAATACCCCATAATTATTTTGAAACTCATAAAACAAACAGGATTAATTATCTTTCTATTAGGATTAACATTCTTTATTGGAACAATTTTTACAGGCTCTTTTAATTTAACTCAACCTGAATTAGATACTTTTATTAAAGAAAAAGGATATAAAAGTGAAATTATAAAAGAAGAACTTTCTAAAGCAATCGTAACCGATAAAGCTTTAAATATTTTTCAATTTTCTAGTGCAGTTATAGGTGCTTATAAAACTTCTAACAATCATTATGATGCATTAATTGCTAAATATAATTCAGAAAAAAACTGGGACGCAAAAGGGAAACAATTTCAATATAAAATCTCTGGAAAACCACATAGTGTCAGTTTTGAACTAGCAAAAAAATCTGGTAAAGGTTTTGCTGCAGACAATACAGGTTTGGCTTGGTTTTTAACCTTTGGTTTAGGTATAATTGGTGCACTAATGTTTATTGTACCAGATGTAATTTTACTTGGTAAACCAGGAATTAAAAACGATGGAATTTTCTTAAGCGCAGTTACCAACCGTGGTTGGATTGGTTGGTTTACATTTATCTTTTTAGTTACTTTTTATATTCTACTTTACTTTTATCCAGATTTTATTGTAAACTGGGTGTATTTAGTAGATCCAATTAGTAAATCTCTTAGCGGAAACCCAGCAGGTCAATGGTTTTTATATGGTTTCTTATACTGTGTTGTTATGACGGTTATGGCAGTAAGAATGTATATAAAATACCGTCATAATAAATACCAAATATTAAGAACTACTTCTGTATTATTCTTTCAAATTGTATTTGCTTTTTTAATTCCAGAAATTTTAGTTCGTTTCGAAAAACCTTGGTACGATTTTAAAAATGCGTTTCCGTTAGATTACGATTTCTTCTTTAGATGGAATTTAGATGAGTTACTTGCAAGTGGTGGTTTTGGATTATTTATTTTGGTTTGGGGAGTTGTTTTAACAATTGTTATTGTACCAGTAATGGTGTATTTCTTCGGAAAAAGATGGTATTGTTCTTGGGTTTGTGGTTGTGGTGGTTTAGCAGAAACTTTGGGAGACCCATACAGACAAAACTCTAGTAAAACGTTACTTTCTTGGAGAGCAGAACGTATTATAATTCATTCTGTTTTAGTTTTTGTGCTAGTAATGACAGGTTTTGCTTTGTACACCTTCTTTACGCAAGAGAGTCAAGTTTTAGGTATTCAAACACAAACCATACAAGATATTTATGGTTTCTTAATAGGTGCTATTTTTGCAGGTGTAATTGGTACAGGATTCTATCCTATTTTTGGTAACAGAGTTTGGTGTAGATTCGGCTGTCCATTAGCTGCTTATTTAGGATTTATTCAACGTTTTAAATCTAGATTTAGAATTACTACAAATGGTGGTCAATGTATTTCTTGTGGAAACTGTTCTACCTATTGTGAACAAGGAATTGATGTTAGAGCATACGCACAAAAAGGAGAAAACATTGTACGTTCTAGTTGTGTTGGTTGTGGAGTTTGTTCTGCAGTTTGCCCAAGAGGAGTTTTAAAATTAGAAAACGGACCAGAAGACGGACGTATCAATCCTACAGATATTTTATTAGGTAATGATGTAGATTTAATGGATTTAGTGAATAAGAAGTAGTATTCAGTTTACAGTTTCAGTTGGCAGTTTAAAACTTACTATAGGTTAAAATATAAATGTCATGCTGTGCCTGTTAAAGTATAAAATTAAACAATGAAAAAACTCCTTATTATTTCTTTCCTCTTTCTTACTTTGATGTCATTCAGTCAAAAAGAATATCATAAAGAATATTATAAAAATGGGCAACTAAAAAATGGAGGCTGGATTTTAAATGATAAAAAAACAGCCTTTTGGAAATTTTATTATAAAAATGGAAACATCAAAAAAGAAGGCTATTTTAAAGATGGTTTAGAGACTAAATATTGGTATTTTTACACCCCAAATTTAATTAAAGAGAAAGAAGGCCATTTTAAAAACGGAATTAAAAATGATTGGTGGTTATTTTATGATAATAATGGGCTTGTAAACCATAAATGTCAATTAGAAAACAATCTAAAAAATGGCTATTGCTTAATTTACAAGAATAAAAAGTTGATAAAAGCTTCCAAATATAAAGAAGGTAAAAAAATAAAAGAATGGACAGACTTTTCATCGTTTAGAAGTGAAAATAGTCTAAATGATTTAAGATGACGAAACCGATTATAAAAGTTATTATTCCTGCATATAATGAGCAAGATTCTATAGCGAATGTTATTAATGATATTCCTAAAATTGTTGATGAAATTATTGTTATCAGTAACAACTCTACAGACAATACAGAAATTAATGCAAAAAAAGCAGGAGCAACTGTTCTTAAAGAACATCGTAAAGGCTATGGTTACGCTTGTTTAAAAGGAATGGATTACATTAGTAAACAAAAAACAACACCAGAAATTATTGTTTTTTTAGATGGCGATTATTCTGATTATCCAGAACAATTAACAGCACTTATTCATCCTATTTTAAATGATAATATCGATTTTGTAATTGGTGCCCGTGTTAAGGAATTAAGAGAAAATGGCTCTATGACTCCGCAACAAGTTTTTGGAAATTGGTTGGCTACTTTTTTAATGAAACTTTTTTTTGGAGCAAAATTTACAGATTTGGGACCGTTTAGAGCTATCAAATACAATAAATTGTTAGCCTTAAATATGGAAGACAAGACGTATGGTTGGACCGTAGAAATGCAATTAAAAGCATTAAAACAAAAGTTTAGTTATATAGAAATACCTGTAAAATATAGAAATAGAATAGGCGTTTCTAAAGTATCTGGTACCGTAAAAGGCAGTATCTTTGCAGGAATAAAAATATTAGGTTGGATTTTTAAATACAGTTTTAAGTAGTGGTTATAGAATACATAATTATATTAATTTACTCTTTATCGTTATTGCTCATTTTTATGTATGCATTAGCACAATTAAACTTACTTTTTAACTATTTAAAAGCAAGAAAAAAAGTTGATAATTCAGAGAAATTTGATTTCTCTAATACAAAAGAAATTCCTTTTATAACGATACAATTACCGGTTTATAACGAATTGTATGTGATGGAACGTTTGTTAAAAAACATTGCTAAATTAGAATACCCGAGAGAGAAATTAGAAATTCAGGTGTTAGATGACTCTACAGATGAATCTGTAGAAATGACAGCAAACCTCGTTAAAGAAATTCAGGCAGAAGGACTCGATATTCAACACATTAAAAGAACCAATAGACAAGGCTTTAAAGCTGGTGCATTAAAAGAAGGTTTAAAAATTGCAAAAGGAGAGTTTATAGCTATTTTTGATGCAGATTTTTTACCTCAAAAAGATTGGCTGTACCAAACTGTGCCGTATTTTAAAGATTCAGAAATTGGTGTGGTTCAAACCCGCTGGGGGCATATCAACAGAAATTATTCTACACTTACAAAAATTCAAGCCTTTGCTTTAGACGCACACTTTACATTAGAACAAGTGGGGAGAAATAGTCAAGGTCATTTTATCAATTTTAATGGAACCGCTGGTGTTTGGAGAAAAGAATGTATTTATGATGCTGGGAATTGGGAAGGTGATACCCTTACAGAAGATTTAGATTTAAGTTATAGAGCACAGTTAAAAAATTGGAAATTTAAATACTTAGAAAAAGTTGTTACTCCTGCAGAGTTACCTGTAGTAATTAGTGCTGCAAGATCTCAACAATTTAGATGGAATAAAGGAGGTGCTGAGAATTTTCAAAAAATGATGAGACGCGTTATTACAAGTAAAAACGTTTCTTTTAAAACAAAGATTCATAGTTTATTACATCT
This sequence comes from Polaribacter sp. L3A8, assembly GCF_009796785.1. NCBI lineage: Bacteria > Pseudomonadati > Bacteroidota > Flavobacteriia > Flavobacteriales > Flavobacteriaceae > Polaribacter > Polaribacter sp. L3A8. The sequence continues at coordinate 3,625,179 of NZ_CP047026.1, read as the reverse complement.
TTTAAACAGCTCTATGTTTACGTGTATATTTTTGGTAGCAGTTTTAAGCGTCCCTATGTTATACATTAAAAACGAATACGAGCACTTAAAAATATACTTCTATGTAATGAGCTTTTTTGTAATTAGTTCATTAATATTTTTTGTTTGTTATTGGTACATGTTTAAAAACATTTACGGAGGTGGATTTGTACGATTTATAAAATATATTGGATCCTTTTTTACCTTTTTTTCTATTGCGATGGGCTTTTCGCTACACAATACAATTGCTGTTTTAGAAGGCCATTTTGGAAAGAAAAGCGAATTTGTTCGTACGCCAAAATTTAACATCAATGGTCTAAAAGATGGTTGGAAAACCAACAAATACATTAAGAAAAAACCATCTTTTCATGTTATTTTAGAAGGCCTATTAGCAATTTACTTTATATTTGGAATGTACAGTGCATTTATTGTTGGAAATCAAGGAGGAGATTTTGGTTTATTCCCTTTTCACTTTATGCTTTTTATTGGTTTTAGTTATGTGTTTTTTAAATCAATATTTTCTAAAGCTTAATGTTATTTTTTAAAAAATATAAAGACGTTTTACTAATTTTACTTAGTACAATAGCCTATTTTATTTTTGCTTATTTTTTAGAGAGAACAGAATTTAACAAACTACTATTTTTATGGTTTGCTCTTTTTGGTTGTTCTTATTTTTTGATAAAAAGCAAAACCATACAAAACTCTACTTTAATTGGATTAGTGATCCTTTTTAGGTTAATTTTTCTATTCGCTATCCCTAATTTATCTCAAGATTTTTACAGATTTATTTGGGATGGACGTATGATTCTAGAAGGACTCAACCCTTATTTATCACTACCTGAAACTTTTATTCAACAAGGGCTTCATCCTATAGCAGATGCCAACAACTTGTATAACGGTATGGGAGAAATGAACGGAAGTCATTACACCAATTACCCACCTATAAACCAGCTTTGTTTTTTAATTGCTGCATTATTTGCTAGTAAAAGTGTCTTTGGATCTGTGATTGTATTAAGAAGCATTATTATTTTGGCTGATATTGGTATTCTTTATTTTGGAAAAAAATTATTAGAACAATTAAACTTACCTATAAAAAATATTTTTTGGTACGCTTTAAATCCTTTTATAATTATAGAAATGACAGGCAATCTACACTTTGAACCTGTAATGTTATTTTTCTTAATTTGGAGTCTTTACAAACTACAGCAACAAAAATGGGCTTGGGCAGCAATTTTATTAGCATGTTCTGTTTCTGTAAAGTTAATTCCGTTACTGTTTTTACCCTTATTTTTTCAGTGGTTTATACAACCTATCAGTAATAACAGTACCAATAAACTAAAATGGATCGGTTTAAAATTACAGCCTAAAAAACTCGCTAAATTAATCGCATTTTATGCAATTACTTTAGCAACAATAATCATTTTATTTCTTCCTTTTTATTCATCAGAATTTATAGAAAATTATGCAAATTCGGTAGGTTTATGGTTTCGAAATTTTGAATTTAACGCCAGTTTTTATTACATTTTTAGAGAAATTGGTTACCAATTTAGAGGCTATAATGAAATTGCTATTATCGGCAAAATAGTTCCTATTTTAACAATTCTATTTTTGGTAATTATCACCTTTTTTAGAAAAAATAAATCAATGGTTCAATTAATTACAGCATTGTTATTTGGTTTGTGTTTTTATTATTTTACATCAACAACAATACATCCTTGGTATTTGGCAACTCCTTTAATTTTATCCGTATTTACAAAATACCGTTTCCCAATTATTTGGACACTTGTAATTATTTTTAGTTATCAAGCGTATGCAAACAATCCATGGAAAGAAAATTTGTGGTTTGTTGCTTTAGAGTACTTTATCCTTTATGGATTCCTCTTTTATGAACTTCGTAAAAATTTTCAATATTATAAAATTGTAAAATAATAATTTTATAACTCTACTATGGAGGGGATTTTGTACTTTAGTGTTTAATTTTTGACTTAAAGATGAAAAGACTTACCATAAAAGACATTGCAAAAGAATTTAATGTTTCTATTTCTACCGTATCTAAAGCCCTAAATGACAGTTATGAAATCAGTGTAAGTACAAAAGAAAAAATTCAAAAATATGCTAAAGAAAAAAATTACAAACCTAATTTTAATGCACTTAGCTTAAAAAATAGGCAAACAAAAACAATCGGAATTATAATACCGAATATGTTAAATTATTTCTTTGCCCAAGTTTTTAACGGAATAGAGAAAGTAGCAAATGATAGAGGGTATAAAATAATTTCATGTATTTCTAATGAGTCTTTTAAAAAAGAAGTAGAAACTATTGAAATGCTTTCTAACGGAAGTATAGATGGTTTTATTTTATCTCTTGCAGAAGAAACTATTTCTAAAGGAGATTTTAGTCATTTTCAAGAAGTCTTAGATAATGATACGCCAATTGTAATGTTTGATAGAGTTGCTGATAAATTAAAGTGCGACAAAGTAGTAACTGATAACTTTGACAGTGCTAGAAGTACCGTATCTTATTTAGTAAAATCTGGCCATGAAAACATTGCCTTTATATCTACCATGAATAATTTAGAAACTGGAAGAAGAAGACAATTAGGATATTTAAAAGGTCTAGAAGATTTTAATATTAAAGTTGAAAAAAATCTAATCATAAACATAGATGACAACTATAAAAATTATGAGACCATTTTAGAACCAATCTTTAAAAACAACAACATAGATAGTGTTATTGCTACAGATGAATCTTCTGCTATTGCAGCTATGAAAATAGCTATTAAAAAAGGACATAGAATACCCGAAAACTTTTCTGTAATTTCTTTTTCTAACGGAATTTTAGCAAGACATTCTAGCCCAAGAATGACAACCGTAAGTCAACATGGAGAAATTATGGGAGCAACAGCTGCAGAAATGCTAATTAACCGATTAGAAGATAAGTCTAAAATTAAGAAAAAACACGAAACCATCATAATTAAAACTGATTTGGTCGAAAGAAATTCTACTAAAAAAATCTTATAAATTTCAAATATATTTAGAGTACAATGAATTTATCTAATGTAAAATTAGTAGTTTCTGACATGGACGGAACGCTACTAAATTCTCAAGGAAAAGTAAGCAACTTATTCTTCGATCTATTTGAACAATTAAAAAAACAAGACATTATTTTTTGTGCAGCAAGCGGAAGACAATACAATAGTATTGTACACAAACTAGCGCCCATAAAAGATGAAATTTTTGTAATTGCAGAAAACGGAGGTATTGCAAAAAAAAGAGACAAGGTATTGGTTTTAAACTCACTTTCTACTGATAAAGTAAAAACCTTAATTCCTGTTTTAAGAACAATAGAAGGTGCTAATATTGTTTTATGCGGAAAAGATTGTGCTTTTATCGAATCTAAAAACACAGAATTTATAACACTGTTTCAAGAATATTATAGTAGTTATAAAGTTGTAGACGATTTAATGGCCATTGCAGATTCTGAAGAATTTTTAAAAATTGCCACATATCATTTTACTTCTTCCGAAGACTATATTTACCCTAAAGTAAAATCTTTTGAGGACGAAATGTTAGTTAAAATTTCTGGTAAAAACTGGTTAGATGTTTCAGACAAAAAAGCAAATAAAGGTACAGCTTTAAGAGAAGTACAAAGACTACTAAACATCACTAAAGAACAAACACTTGTTTTTGGAGACTACCATAATGATATTGAAATGTTAAAGGAAGCAGCCTTTAGCTTTGCAATGAAAAATGCTCATAAAGACATTCTAAAAATAGCGAATTATTCTACAGAAAGTAACGATAATTTTGGCGTAGAAAAGATATTATCTCTTTTGATAAAAAGCAAATCTAAATAATCTATTAGATACACTATTTATACTGAAATTTTATCTTTTTTATATAAAACAGATAATTATTTAGCCTCTTCTTTTTTTGTTTTAAAAACAAATTAAACACGTTTAATAAACACCTAAAAGGTATTAGTAATTACATACATTCTATTATAATTTTTTATAGTAGTATTACATATAACTTTTAAAATATATTTTAAACAGCCAAAATGATTTGTAAATTTATACTTTAATTATCTCTGAATAACAAGACATGAAAATCATTATATCTCCAGCAAAATCTTTAGATTTTGAAAGTAAAGTAGCAACAAGTTTACATACACAACCTCGTTTTTTAGAACAGTCGGAAAAACTAAATAAAAAGCTAAAAACACTTTCTAAGAAAAATTTATCTGATTTAATGAAAATTTCTGATGATTTATCTGCCTTAAATTATGATAGAAATCAAACCTGGAAAACGCCTTTTACAACCGAAAATGCAAAACAAGCTATTTATGCATTTACCGGAGCCGTTTTTAAAGGAATTGACGTAAACTCTATAGCAGAAGAAAAACTACCATTACTACAAAATAATTTAAGAATTTTATCTGGGTTGTACGGTTTGTTAAAACCTTTAGATTTAATTCAGCCTTACCGATTAGAAATGGGAACCAAATTAAAAGTTGGTAAAACAGAAAACCTGTACAAATTCTGGGACAACACAGTTGCACATGCATTAAACGAAGAATTAGAAGATGGTGAATTACTAGTTAATTTAGCAAGTACAGAATACTTTAAAGTGATTCCTAAAAAGGTTTTAAAAGTACCAATGATTACTCCTATTTTTAAAGATTTTAAAAACGGAGAATATAAAATTGTAATGACCTATGCTAAAATAGCACGTGGACTTATGGTACGCTATATAATTGAGAATAACGTAAAAACCATTGAAGATTTAAAAGGCTTTAATGTTGATAAATATCGTTTTTCTGAAGAATTATCTTCTGAAAATAATTTGGTTTTTACAAGGTAAAAAAGTTGGCAGTGTTCAGTAACAATAAACAGTTGCATACTAACTGTTACTGAACACTGCTAACTATATGATTAACAATCTACAATTCTAACTGTAACTGCTAAACCACCTTCGGAAGTTTCTTTATAATTTTTGTTCATGTCTTTAGCGGTTTCCCACATGGTATCAATTACGCTATCTAAATGTACCAAAGCTTCTTTAGGATTTGTTTCTAGCGCCATTTCTGCGGCATGAATCGCTTTTATGGCACCCATAGAATTTCTTTCTATACAAGGTACTTGCACCAAGCCTCCAATAGGATCACAGGTTAAACCCAAATGGTGCTCCATTGCTATTTCTGCGGCAGATAAACACTGCGCTGCAGACCCCCCCAACAACTCTGTTAAAGCCGCTGCTGCCATTGCAGAAGAAACACCTATTTCTGCCTGACAACCTCCCATTGCTGCAGAAATTGTGGCATTTTTCTTAAAAATACTACCAATTTCTCCCGCCGTTAATAAGAATTTTTTAACATGATTAAAATCTGCCTCATGGTTTTCTATCACCATATAATACATTAAAACTGCAGGAATTACCCCTGCACTTCCGTTTGTTGGTGCGGTCACTACTCTACCCAAAGCTGCATTTACTTCATTTACAGAAAGGGCAAAACAACTTACCCATTTTAAAATCTCTCTAAACTTAACTTCTGTACTTCTTATAGCAGTAAGCCACTCTTTTGGATTTGTATAACTGGTATCTTTTATTAATTTTTGATGAGTATCAAAAGCACGTCTTTTTACATTTAAACCACCAGGAAGAATCCCTTTGGTATGACAGCCTGTATACATACATTCTAACATGGTATCCCAAATTCTATGTAATTCTTTATCTATATGTTCTGCAGAGTTTAATTCTAATTCATTTAAAAGAACAATATCAGAAATTAATAAATTTTCTTTTTCACAATATTCCTCTAATTGAATAGCTCTATTAATAGGAAAAGGAAAATTCTTTTTATTGATTTCTATTTCTTCTTCTAAATGATCATTTTCTTGCACAATAAAACCTCCTCCAATAGAAAAATAAGTTTGAGTAGATATTTCTTCGCCTTTTAAAAAACCACGAAAAGTAATTCCGTTTGCATGAAAAGGTAAAAACTCTCTATTAAAAACGATAGAAGATTTCTGAAAGGATACATTTCTTTCTCCATTAAAATTAAGGAACTCATTATTTTTAATGTCATTAATAATCCCTCCAATAGTTTCAATAGGCACATATTCTGGATCTGCACCCGTTAATCCTAACTGAATTGCCAAATCGGTTGCATGTCCTTTCCCAGTTAAAGAAAGAGAGCCATATAAATCAACCCGAATAGCATCAACTAAATGAAATTTTTTATTTTCTTTTAATTGACGTATCCATTGTTCGGCTGCGCGCCAAGGTCCAAGCGTATGAGAACTTGAGGGACCAACCCCTATTTTGAGCATATCAAAAACACTAATAAATTGCGACATCCGTAAGATTTAATTAAGAATAGCTGTAAATGTAAAAAATCCAACTGAATGAGCTGGATTTTTTATGAAAAATATAATAGATATCTTATTTGTATATAGATTCTTTACCAAATTCAACAGCAAGCATATAATATACTACAGCTCTATATTTATTTCTTTCAGATTTACCGATTGCTGTAACCACTTTATCTATTGCTTCATCTAATTTTGGTCCGTCTGCTAAACCTAATTTTTTAATTAAAAAATTATTTTTAACTGTTGCCAATTCTTTTGCATCTGAACCAGATACCGTTTCTGCATCTTTTTTATAAATAGACGGCCCCAATCCTTTTGTTACCGCTTTTAATAAGTCTGAATCGTATTTTAAACCTTTCTCATCCATAAACTTAGAATACTGTGCTACTTTCTCGTCAAATTTACTCATAATTTTTTTTTTAATATATTAAATTTATTTCATTTAGAATAGAACTATCCAAATATAAGAAAATAAAAAATCATTTCTAATATTCTTCCTATTCAATATATTAGATACATTTTATGTCATAATGTCACATCAATTTAAAAAGTTTTTAAAAAATAACTGACATTTCCTAGTCAAAAAGCAGTTGGCACACCATTTGACTAATAGTAAAATGTAAAATTGAATTTAAAATACTAATATAAATAGATTATCATGAGTAAAATAATTGGAATTGATTTAGGTACAACAAACTCTTGTGTTTCCGTAATGGAAGGTAATGAGCCAGTTGTAATTCCTAACGCTGAAGGAAAAAGAACAACACCATCTATTGTTGCCTTTGTTGAAGGAGGAGAACGTAAAATTGGAGACCCAGCTAAAAGACAAGCTGTAACAAACCCAACAAAAACTGTTTATTCTATTAAACGTTTTATGGGTAACAAATTTTCTGAATCTACTAAAGAAGCTGGAAGAGTTCCTTATAAAGTAGTAAGAGGAGATAATGATACACCTAGAGTAGATATCGATGGTCGTTTATATACGCCTCAAGAAATTTCTGCAATGGTGTTACAGAAAATGAAAAAAACTGCTGAAGATTATTTAGGAACTGAGGTTACTGAAGCAGTAATTACTGTACCAGCATACTTTAACGATGCACAAAGACAAGCTACAAAAGAAGCTGGTGAAATTGCAGGTTTAACAGTAAAAAGAATGATAAACGAACCAACAGCTGCTGCATTAGCTTATGGTTTAGACAAATCTAACGACGATAAAAAAATTGCTGTTTTTGATTTTGGTGGTGGAACACATGATGTTTCTATCTTAGAATTAGGAGATGGTGTTTTTGAAGTATTAGCTACAGCTGGAGATACACATTTAGGTGGTGATGATGTTGATGAAAAAATAATTAACTGGTTAGCAGAAGAGTTTAAAGCTGATGAAGATTTAGATTTACGTAAAGACCCAATGTCTTTACAACGTTTAAAAGAAGCTGCAGAAAAAGCAAAGATTGAATTATCTTCTTCTGCATCTACAGAAATTAACTTACCTTATGTTACTGCTACTGCTAGTGGACCAAAACACTTAGTAAGAACTTTATCTAGATCTAAATTTGAACAATTAATAGACGATTTAGTAAAAAGAACAATAGAGCCTTGTCAAACTGCTTTAAAAAATGCAGATTTATCTATTGATGAAATAGATGAAGTTATTTTAGTTGGTGGTTCTACAAGAATACCTGCTGTACAAGAAGCTGTTGAAAAATTCTTTAAAAAAGCGCCAAGTAAAGGTGTAAACCCTGATGAAGTTGTTGCTTTAGGAGCTGCTATTCAAGGTGGAGTTTTATCTGGAGATGTTAAAGATGTATTGTTATTAGACGTTACACCTTTATCTTTAGGTATTGAAACAATGGGTAATGTTTTCACAAAATTAATTGATGCAAATACTACTATTCCTACAAAAAAATCTCAAGTATTTTCTACAGCAGTAGACAATCAACCATCAGTAGAAATTCACGTATTACAAGGTGAAAGAGCTATGGCTGCAGATAACAATACTATTGGTCGTTTCCATTTAGATGGTTTACCTCCTGCACAAAGAGGTGTACCTCAAGTAGAAGTAACTTTTGACATTGATGCAAATGGTATTATTAAAGTTTCTGCTTTAGACAAAGGAACAAACAAATCTCACGAGATTAGAATCGAAGCTTCTTCTGGTTTATCTGAAGAAGAAATCGAAAAAATGAAGAAAGACGCAGAAGAAAATGCTGATGCTGATAAAAAAGCAAAAGAAACTGCAGAAAAAATCAACGAAGCAGATTCTATGATTTTTCAAACAGAAAAGCAATTAAAAGAATTTGGAGGTAAATTATCTGATGATAAAAAAGCTCCAATTGAAGCTGCTTTAGTTGAATTAAAAGCTGCTCACGCATCTCAAGACTTAACTTTAATTGATACTGCTTTAGCAAAAATTAACGAATCTTGGCAAGCTGCATCTGAAGAAATGGCTGCACAAAGTGGTGCTGGAGCTGATGCTGGTGCACAACAAGCGCAACCAGAAGCGGATGCTCAGGGAGACAATGTAGAAGATGTAGATTTTGAAGAAGTAAAGTAAGTAGAGAACCAATTTTGTAATACAAAATTGAGTGAATCGCTTATCCCGATGAAAGAGGGATCTTCATAAAGAAATCCCCGAATATTCATTGGGATCTCATAAAAGTTTTCTAAACTTGATTTGAGATTTATACTAAAAAGAAAAAACATCTTTTCTATACATAATAAAAACGCAATCATTCATTTGATTGCGTTTTTTTTGTTTGGAAATAATATCATTACATTGGGAAACAAATCTAAATACTTCAACAAATAAAAAAGAAATTGGGGTTTACATATAAAACTAATAAATGTTTAAAAAAATTTCACAATTAATATCTATTGGTATTTTTCCTGATACTTTACCTTCAGAAATAAAAAAAATAAAAGTTTTAAATTACTGTACTATTGTTGGTTTGGTAAATTCGTTCTTCTTTTTTTTACTAGAAATTATTTTACAACAAATAACTCTTCAATCCTTTTTATCTTTTAATCTGCAATTAATTACATTATTAACAGCTCTTTTTCTTCAGAAAAACAAAAAATACATTTCTGCCAGATTACTTTTCTTAATCTTTGGTTTTTTTATCCTTTTTTATAACGCAAACTTTGCTTACAGAGGTTTTTATGGTGAATATATGTATATTTTATTACCCCTAATTTCTTTATTTTTCTTTGAAAACAAATACTTCTACTTTTCTATTTTATTAGTTTGTATTGTTTCCTTTTATATGCCAAACTTATATTTAAACATATATCCTGAAAATTATTTTGGTTACATAAATGTGGTATTTCTATTTATTGGTTCATTTGTATTTGTCTATTATTTTAAACATCAAAACAAACGAAACGAAGACGCTTTGGAAAAAGCATACTCTGAATTAGAAAAAAGACAAAAAGGGGAGCTTGCTCATTTACAATTAAAATCTTTAAAAGCACAAATGAATCCTCATTTTATGTTTAATGCCATGAACTCCATACAAAGTTTAGTTTTAAAAGGCGACAAATATGAAGCCTATAATTATCTTACTAAATTTTCATCATTAATTAGAGAGAATTTAAACATGAGTGAAAAAAGTTTTGTTTATTTTGATGAAGAATTATCACTCTTAAATAAGTACTTAGAACTAGAGAAATTACGCTTTAGAGAAGATTTTGAATACGAAATTAGTAACGAAAATGAGATTGGAGATATTAAAATTCCTTCTATGATTATTCAACCTTTTATAGAAAACGCCATAAAACATGGCTTACTTCATAAAACAGAAGGTATTAAAAAAGTGAAAATTGAATTTTATTTGAACCATGTATTTACCTGTATCATAACAGATAATGGTATTGGCCTGCAAGCATCCAAAGAAATAAACAAAAACAACCTTAATAAAGAAACATCATTCTCTACAAAGGCAATACAAGAACGATTGGCTTTATTAAAAAGCTACTACAATGCAGATATCGGTTTTACATACCAAGATGTTAAAAAAGGCACGCAAGTGGTTTTAAAAATCCCTTTTACAAAATAATTATGAACACATTAAATGCAATTATTATTGATGATGAAATTAATGCACGTGAAAACTTACGCTTTTTATTAAATGAATTTTGTAAAAATGTAATCATTGTTGCCGAGTCTAAAAACGTAGACGAAGCTGTTATTCAAATAAAAGAACATCAACCTCAACTTATTTTTTTAGATATAGAAATGCCTCAAAAAAATGGCTTTCAACTTTTAGAAGCTTTTGATACTATTAACTTTCAAATTATATTTATAACAGCTTATGATCAATATGCCATAAAAGCTTTTGAGTTTGCAGCTTTAGATTATTTATTAAAACCAATAGATATAGAAAGGCTTAAAAAAGCAGTAAAAAAAGCATCTGCAATAGCAATAAAAAATTTAACTTTTGATAAACTAGAATTACTTAAAAGCAATAGAAAAAAAGTAAAAAAAATTGCAATTCCTTATAAAAGTGATTATGTAATTTTAGATCTTAAAAACATTTTTTGCATAGAAGCAGATAGAATGTATGCTATACTTTACACCGAAAAAGGTAAAAAATATGTTGCCGCAAAAAAACTAAGTTATTATGAAAGTTTACTTTGTGAAGAAAACGAATTTTTAAGAATACATAGATCTTGGATTGTAAACAGTAATGCCATTAAAATGTATTCTAAAAAAGAAAAATGTATTCAACTTAAAAATGATATCAAAATCCCAGTAAGTAAAAGTTACAAAGAAGAATTTGAAGCTATTTTCTTCACTTAAAAACACATTCGGAAACTAAAACAAATCACTCGGAACCTATTTAATATTCTTTACAAGCAAATAGCTTTTTTTTACTTTTCATTAATCTAAAAAAATGTTATGAAGAAAAAAATACTTATGCTATCGCTATTAATTAGTGGTTTTATGAATGCTCAGTTTCCTACCTCCGATATTATGGTTCAATATGGGTTTGATAATGGAAATTTAGTTACAGACGGGGTAAACGGAAATAATTTAACGTACACAGGCACTTCTTATACAGAAGTTAATGATCGTTTTGGAAATGCTCCAACAAGTGCATTACAGCTTAACGGAAGCAACTTTAGCAGTAACTTCTCTTTTCCGAATACTACAACTGATACTAGCCTTAGTTTTTGGGTAAAAACAACAACAAACTCTAACGACACAAAAATTATTTTAGAGAAAAGTGCAAGAGCAAGTGTTACAGCTGTTGGTTGGGGCGGACTCTCTATAAGACTAGAAGAAGGTAAAATTAGAGTAGAAGCTGGTTATCAATTTACGTATTATAATGGTGCAACATCAGTAGTAAACCATAGTATTCTTTCTAATGCAGTAATTAGCGATGGTGATTGGCATCATATAGTTGTTTCAATTTATAATAGATCAGATAATCTTGGTACTAGTAAAGGTATAAATAATGTTATAAAAATTTATGTAGACGGTGCTATAGATAGCAACGACACAAAAAATAATCGTCCAAGGACTTTTCAAAACAGACAACTTAATGTAACCAACGGGCATGCAAATGGAAATCTTTTTGTACTTGGAAATTTAAGAAACGGTGCAGCTCCAAGTAATAGCAGATATGAAGATGTTATTGATGACGTACTTGTCTATAAAAGATTACTTACAGACGCAGAAATTAATAGTATTGGAGACTACAATAATTTCTGTAAAGAAATAAGTAACTCATACTTATCTGCAACTAACATTACAAATACAAATATGGATGTAAAAATTTCTGACACACAAACTGTAGATATTGCATACCATAAAGCCTCCGAACCTTTTTCAAGTGCAACTATTACTACAGGTGTTTCTGGCGGATCTACAATTTCTATTTCTAATACAGTAGCAGAAACTTATAATGTATATATTAGAAAAAATTGTGGAACAGGTAGCTTTTCTACATGGTCTTACCCAGTTGTATTTAAAAATTTAGGACTACCTACTTTTGTAAAATCTGATGCTACAGGTAATAACGATGGTAGTAACTGGGCAAATGCTTATACAAATTTAGACAATGCAATTACAAATACACTTGCAGGTGAAGAAATTTGGATGGCAGCTGGTATTTACAAACCTCATACTTCTAATAGAACTGTTTACTATACAATAAATAAAAAAGATTTAAGAATTTATGGTGGTTTTATAGGTACAGAAACAACACGTAATCAAAGAGATTTTATAGCAAACAAAACTATTTTATCTGGTGATTTACAAGCAAATGATGTTAACGTTACTGATTATGCAAATAATTATGCAAATACTTCTAGAAATGCAGATAATAGCCATCATATTATTAATGTTACTGCAACAGGAAATAATTTATTATTAGATGGTTTAATTATTAGTGATGCTCATAATAATTTAAGTGCTACAGAAAGAGGAGGTGCAATAGTTAAAGAAAAAACAGTAGCTAAATTAAGTATAAAAAACTGTATCATTAAAAACAATGTTTCTAGAAATGATAATGCAGGTTTAATAGCAGAATTCGAATTAAATAATACATCAGGAGATAGAGGTACTTTAATTATTGAAAACTCTCAATTTATTAACAATATGTCACGTTGGGCAAGTGGTATTTATAGTTTTGTAAGAGCCAATACAAATGTTGATATCACTGTAGCAAACTCTTTGTTTAATGGTAATTTAGCAGGAGATTTAAGTGCAACAGTAAAAGGACTAGGAGGAAGCGCATCTTGGATTAGAGTTATTGACAATACGTCTAACGTTTCACTAAAATTAACAAATAACACCTATGTAAACAATTTAGATTTAGGTACAGATCAATCATTAAACAATTTTAGTAGAGCTACAGTGGGTATAAGTAAACAACCCGGAATTAGTAGTACATTTAATGCGACTGTTAATAACTGCATTTTTTGGGATAATACTACAGTTGGTGGTGCAAAAACAAGATCTATTACAGATTTATACAAAAATCCTTTAAATTCGTTAGTTGTTAATAATTCTATTGATTCCTACAATTTTAATGATGATAGTATAAGTAGTAAAGTTGCAACAACTACAGCAGATCCATTATTTGTAAGTGCAACAGATTTTTCATTACAAGCAACATCACCTGCAATAAATACAGGAAATAACATTTATTTTTTCGGAAATACAGACATTTTAAGAAACGATAGAATATTTAACACAACAATAGATATAGGTGCTTATGAATATGGTTCGCCTGTTTCTACGTCAAAAATATTAAAAATAAATGCTGTAAATGGATCGGTAACTAGTAATCCAAATCCAAACCCTACAAACAGAGCTTATAATAATGGAGAGGTTGTAGCCTTAACAGCAACACCAAACACTGGATATCAATTTGATGGTTGGTCTGGAAATGCTACAGGAACTACAAACCCAATTAATGTTACTTTAGATGAAGATAAAATAGTTACAGCAAATTTTAGTCAACTAAAACATACATTAACTGTTACATCTACAAACGGAGTAGTAACAAGTAACCCATCTCCAATAAATGGCACTTATATTCATAACACTCTGGTTACCTTAACAGCAACACCAAATGCTGGATATCAATTTGATGGTTGGTCTGGAGATGTAAGTGGTTACACAAATTCTATTAATGTAACTATGGATGCCGTTAAAAATATAACAGCTAACTTTAGTACAATCTGTATTTTAAATACACCTGATAATAATTTTAAAAATGCATTATTAAATAATGCTACAAATATTGATTTAAATAATGATGGTCAAATACAATGTACAGAAGCAAATGCTTTTAGTGGAGCTTTAACTATAACTTATAAGAATATTACAGATTTAACAGGAATAGAGGCATTTACAAAAATGACCAAATTTACAGTAGACAGAAACAAATTAACTTCTATAGATTTATCTAATAACACCGCTTTAGTAGAAATAGATTGCTCGCAACAAGCCGCAAGTTTAACAACATTAATATTACCACAAACCACAACGTTAACTAAGTTAGTTTGTTTTAATAATAAATTAACTGCGCTAGATTTATCTAACAACCCTAATTTAACTGAGGTAAATTGCCGAATAAATCAAATAACATCTTTAAATACTACTGGATTAACAAAACTAACAAAATTAGATGCTCAAATAAATAAAATAACAAGTTTAGACCTTTCTACAAATACAAATTTAAAAGAATTGGTTTGTAATGAAAATGATCTTACTGCTATTGATGTTTCTAATAATTCATCATTAACAACTCTTCGACTTTATAAAACATTAATTACTAGTTTAGATGTATCTCAAAACCCTGTTTTAACTTATTTATTTATTAGAAATAGTAAATTAATCAATTTAAATGTAGCCAATGGTAATAATTCAAATTTTACTTATATGGGTACAGATGGAAACCCAGATTTAACTTGTATTCAAATAGATGCCAGTTTTACTCCAGCTTCACCAGTATGGAACAAAGATGTTACCGCTAGTTATAGTACAAACTGTAATGCAACAGCAAGCATTAAAGATGTCAATCAAATTAATGTTTCCGTCTTTCCAAATCCTATAAGTAATCTTGTTACCATTCAATTGGATGAAAAAATAAAAATTGGAAAAATTTTAGACCTAACAGGAAAAGAAATTAAAATATTTCAGAAAAATAAAATTGATATTCATAGTATTTCACCTGGAATATACATTCTAAAAATAGAAACTAAAAGTGGGAAAATTGCAATGAAAAAGATTATAAAAAAATAAACTCCTAATTTTCTAAGGAACCTTAAACGCAATCATTCATTTGATTGCGTTTTTTTTATTCGTTATTGCGAAGAAAGAATGACTGAAGCAATCTTTTTATTAAATTATGAGATTGCTTCGTTCCTCGCAATGACGTTTTTAATTACTTTTGTAAAAATATTATTTTTGAAAACCTATAACAAAACCAACTTTTTTAAACATACTTTCTGTAAATTTACCCAAGTTGATAATTTTCAAATTCCAGAAAACACCAATTACAAAAGTAAATCTGAAAGCATGTATTTTTATACTGATGAAGGTGTGTATAGAAAATCGAATCATTGGGGACGCGTTGCCAATTGTAGATGGAAGTTAATTGCTAATGAAGATTATAAAAACCAACAAATAGTAATTGGATTTGCAAAATGGAACAGCTTCTACCCCATCAATTCAACAGAGAAAATATTTTTTATTGCTGTAAATTTTGAAGAAAAAACGGCTAATATTCTTCCTAAAAAAGAAGATGCTAATAACATCCGTTTTACATTAAATGAAGCCCAACAAAAAGTAAAACAAATATCCATTTTATTTAAAGAAACCAAGTGGGCCAACTATTTTGAAGATGATATAGATACCATGCGTTTTAAAGTGATAACAGAATTCGTCAATACAAATAAAACTTTACAAGAGATTAAGTTAGCGCATAAATAATATTTTCTTTTTTATTTCAGTAAATTTACACTTTAAAATTCTAACATTTCTAAAGTCAATAATTTACATGAACATACCACAAACTAGTTTTCCAAGAGTTGTAATTATTGGTGGTGGTTTTGCGGGTTTAGCAGCTGCAAAAGGATTAGAAGAACAAGAATTGCAAGTTGTTTTAATTGACAAACACAACTATCATACATTTCAACCTTTATTATACCAAGTTGCTACAGGTGGTTTAGAGCCAGATTCTATTGCTTTTCCACTAAGAAAACGTTTTAATGATGTTAATAATTTCTATTTTAGATTAACAGAAGTAGAAAAAATAAACACAGAAAACAACACCATTGAAACCTCTATTGGAAACTTAGAATATGATGAATTAATTATAGCTACAGGTTCTACAACCAACTTTTTTGGTAATACCAATATCAAAAAACATACGATGGAAATGAAGTCCATTCCGCAATCTTTAAACATTAGAAGTTTAATTTTAGAAAATTTTGAAGAGGCTTTATTAACTTCTAACATAGAAGAAAGAAATGCCTTAATGAATTTTGTAATTGTAGGTGGCGGACCAACAGGTGTAGAATTAGCAGGTGCTTTGGCAGAAATGAAAAAAGGAATTTTACCAAAAGATTATCCGGATTTAGATATTAGACAAATGCAGATAAACTTAATTCAAAGTTCTGAATGTTTGTTAAAAGGAATGAGCGCAAAAGCTTCTGAAAAAGCAGAAGATTTTCTAATAAAATTAGGCGTGAATGTTTGGAAAAATTTACGTGTTTTAGATTATGATGGAAAAACGGTTACTACAAATGGCGAGGATCATTTTAATGCAGAAACTGTAATTTGGGCAGCAGGAGTTAAAGGGCAAATGATTGATGGTTTAAACACCGAATGTGTTATAGAAAGAGCCGCAAGAATAAAAGTAAATGAGTTTAATCAAGTTTTAAATCACCCAAATATTTATGCAATTGGTGATGTTGCTTGTATGTCTTCAGAAAAAAAACCTTACGGACACCCAATGATGGCACAACCTGCCATTCAACAGGGTAAATTAGTAGCAAAAAATATTTTAGCAAAACTTTTTAACAAAGAACAAAAAGCATTTGTTTATAAAGACAAAGGTTCTATGGCAACCATTGGACGAAATAAAGCGGTTGTAGATTTGCCTAAATGGAAATTTCAAGGAGTTTTTGCTTGGTTTGTTTGGATGTTTGTACATCTTTTTTCTTTAATTGGTTTTAGAAACAAAGCCATCGTTTTTCTAAATTGGGTGTATAATTATATTCGTTTTGATAGAGAAACTCGTTTAATTATAAGACCTTATAAAAAGAAAAATAAATATTCTTTTAAAAGCTAATTTATGGCCACTAAAAGAATGATAAGATGCCCCAAATGTGGCATTTTCAATACCGATAAAGAATATTGTACAAACTGCAATACTTTAATCTCTCATCAAAAAAAGGTAGAAATTAGAGCAGAAAATGTAAAACAGCAACAAGTTGATAAAGCTATTTACGAAAAGGAGCATCCTAATTTAGCAGAAAGGTTAAAAAAACATCCTTTTTGGTTATACAGAATTGCGGGATGGTTTTTATATTCTACAATTATGATTATTAGCACAATTGGCGCTGGTTTAGCATGGTTTATTGCAATGGTTGCTGCGGGTTAAAAATGAAAAAAACGTTACTTTATTATTTTATCTTTTCATTATTAACAGGAACTACAGTTTATTTCCTTCAATATTTTTCTGTTCCTTTACCTAGAATCATTCGTTTTTATCTGAATGACTTTTTAATTGTTCCAATCATTCTTTATATCAGTTTACAAATTTTAAAATGGTCTAAAAATGATGTAAATTACACCTTAAGTTTATGGGTAATTTTATATTTATGTTTGATGTACAGTATTTTATTTGAATCTATTTTTCCAAAATATTTAGCAAGATATACCAAAGACATTGTAGATGTTATTCTTTATTTTGCAAGCGGATTTATATTCTATTACTTACAAAAATCTAAAAAATGATTTCTACTAAAATTGCAAAAAATAGTAGAAAAAGCGCATTTCCAAATGAAATGATTTATAAAACCTCAACTAAGAATTAAAAAACAACAATTCGGTATGTTTCTTAATTAAAAAAGGAAATAACTTTAGATATTTACAATATCAAATAAAACATCTAATTATGAAAAAATTACTTTTAATCTTCACTATTCTTTTTAGTGGAATTTTAACAACAAACGCACAAGAGGAATCCGCAGATTTAACCGTTCATATTTCTGGTTTAAATTCTGATAAAGGAACACTATTAATAGGTCTATACAATAAAAAAGAAAGCTTCTTAAAAAAGCAATTTAAAGGAGATATTGTAAAAGTTAAAGATAAGAAATCGGTAGTTATATTTAAAGGTTTACCAAAAGGAGAATATGCTGTTTCATTTGTTCATGATGAAAATGACAACAAAAAAATGGATACAAATATGTTTAAAATCCCTAAAGAAGATTATGGTTGTTCTAACAATGCTAGAGGCTTTATGGGACCTCCAAAATACGATGATGCTAAATTTCAATTAACAGAAAACAAAACAATTGAAATTAAAATATAGAAAAGAATATATCAAAAAAATCTAAAATTATTTTAAAATAGTATTCAGTTGTAGTTTGCAGTAATCATCTTATTGGAAACTGCAACTGAATATTGAGATTGGATAATGAAAACTTTTAAAAAAGTATTTTAGTAATCAAATCTTGCTTAGCAACCTCATCATCACCAAACAACCATTGCAACACATTATCTTCCCAAATTTGTCCTTTTTCTGTTTCGGTAATAATTTTTTCATCAATAGCTAAATCTAAAATTTTTCCAGGATAAGAAGATTGTTTATCACTTTCCATTTCTCCTAACGGATACGGATCGTCTAAGCCCATTAAAACCTGACTTACACCTTGTCTTTTAAACATTAATTTTAAAGAATCTGTATCGTGAACGAGCGTATCAAAAAAAATGTTTTTATGTCCTACTGCTTTTCTTGGATGTGTTTTCCCTTCAAATAAATCGGGTCTTCCGTCAAAACCCTGAATCCTTCTACCTAAATTCATTTGTGCCAATTGACCTCCATGCGCAAAACACGTTCTAATATTTTTAAAGCGCTCTTGCATTCCGTTTAACGTATAAAAATGATACGCATCACCACATTGTGCCAACATCCAAATTAAATGAAAACGCCAATTGGTATTCTCTAATTTTATCATTTTATCTCCATCATACGGATGAATTTCAATTGCCAATTTATATTGATCTGCCAATTCAAAAATTCGATCATTTTCTTCATCAAAGACACAACGCCATTGCCCAATAGAATCCATAAAATGCGTTGGCAAACACAACACTTTTAAACCTAATTCCTCTACACAACGTTTTATTTCATCTAAAGCTCCATAAATAAAACCCGGATGCACCACAAAACCACAGGTAAATTTAGACGGATGTTCTCGCTGCACTTTTGCATTAAAATCATTCTGAAAACGCAACGCTTTTTTCATTTCTTCTAAACGCAAACCATTCCCGTATAACTGAGATAGATTTAAAACAACTGCATGATCTAGTTTGTTTTTTTCCATCCAAAGCAATTTTTCATCTAAGAAAAAACTAGAATGGGTTACAGGTCTTTTCCACCCTTTTTGCAACATGTGTTTGCGTTCATCATCTACCCAGAAAATCTCTTTTTCCTTCATAAAATCCGGAATTTCTTCTGGATAAGGTAACAAATGTGAATGCCCGTTTATGCGTAGTTTTCTTTTTTCCATGCTTTTGTCATTGCGAGGCACAAGCCGTGGCAATCTTTTAATTAGAGATTACTTCGTCATTCTTCCTCGTAATGACGAACACGATTTATTTAAGTTTTTGAGGTGCTTCCATTATTGTACCACAATTATTACAGGTACATTTTTGTTTATCAGAATAATATTTATCAAAAATAACGGGCATATCTGTTTCAATATTCCCCAATGCAAATTCTTCTCTATACAACTGGTTTCCACAGTTTTCACAATACCATTCTAAAGCATCTAGCATCCCTTCAGAACGTGGATATTCAATAACCAAACCAACCGTATTTGCTTTTCTTTGTGGCGAATGTGGCACTTTTGCTGGTAATAAATAAATATCACCTTCATTAATTGCTACATCAATCATTTTACCTTTATCATCTATGATTTTTAAAATCATATCTCCTTCTACTTGATAGAAAAACTCTGGCGTTTCGTTATAATGATAATCTTTTCGATTATTAGGTCCGCCAACAACCATTACAATATACTCGCCATTATCCCAAACCTGCTTGTTACCAACGGGCGGCTTTAATAAATGACGATGTTCATCAATCCATTTTTTAAAATTTAAAGGCTGTACTAAATTGCTCATACTTTAATTATTTTACAAAAAAAATTACTTTAATCTAACAAATTATTGCTCTTACTCCTTTTTTATTTCTCTTTAAAACTATTGTATTGTCTAAATTGTTCTGATAAGAAAAAATACTGTTTCTGCCTTTTTTCTCTTCTTTAACTTTAATAGGAAAAGCAAAATCTGCTACATTATCCTCACACCCTAAGGCATTCATATTATAGCTATAATTATCTATTAATGCGTTAAACTCAGTTGCCATTTCTTCTTCTAAAATATAGTGTTTACTCGTTACACCTTCTTTTACTAATAAAGCCAACTCATTACTTTTAAAACCTAATAAAGGATTTCTCTGTACAGAAATTGCATAACAGTTATTATTTAATTTCACTACAGAATTCGCATTAAAAAAATAGCCTTCCTCTTTTAAAGTGGTCAGTAAGCTTTCACTTGCATTGGAGAAACCAAGAGGTAAACTAGTTAAAGAAAAGCTTTGTGAAATATTCATAAGGTTATTTAAACAAGGTAACGTTTTTACGTTAGAATTAGCTATAGTTGATGTTGGAAATAAAGCCAACGCCCCTGTTGTCATTATTGATGATAAAATAAATTTTCTACGATTCATATTTAGTTTGGTTAATTTAGGTACTAAAGTTAATACATTAATTTTTAAGTTTATAAACTACTATAAACTTTTAGTTCTTCCTCCATCAACAGGAAGATTAATTCCGTTTATATAACTTGCTTGTTCACTAGATAAAAAGGTTACAGCAGCAGCAGTTTCTTCCGCTTTAGCAAAACGTTTTGCTGGCACATAACTTTTCATAATTTGTTCCATTTCTGGTTCTGTGGTGTTCGATATATTTGCTTTTATCTTAATAATTTCATCTAAACGTGCTGTATCTGTAAAACCCGGTAATACATTATTAACTGTAATTTGAAATCCGCCAAGTTCTGTAGCTAACGTTTTTGCCCAATTACCAACCGCATTTCTTATGGCATTAGAAACACCTAAACCAGGAATAGGCTCTTTTACTGATGTAGAAATTATGTTGATAATTCTACCAAACTTTACTTCTTTCATAAAAGGAACCACTGCTTGCACCAAAATTTGATTGCAAACAACATGCATCTGAAATGCATTTATTAATTCTGATGGAGCAGCAGAAATTAAATCGCCACTTTTTGGACCTCCAGTATTATTTACTAAAATATGAAACTTTAAATCTGTAGTTTCTAGTGCTTTTTTTAATTCTTCGGGTTTAGAAAAATCTGCCACTAAATAAGTATGCTGCTGATTGTTATTTGGTAATTCTGCCAAAACAGTTTTTAATTTTTCTTCATTTCTGGCTATTAAAGTAACATTTACGCCTTCATTTGCTAAAGCTATTGCAGATGCTTTTCCTATTCCTTGTGTACTTCCACAAACAATTGCATTCTTGTTTTGTATGTTTAAATTCATATATAAAATAGATGTAAGAATTAAGAAACAAAAATTAAGACAACTGTGTCTTTTCTCTCACCTCTATCTTCTTGATTCTTATTTGTTTTCCAAAATCATTTGTTTAATCTTAACTGCTTTTTCAAAATGATCTAACTTATGCGTTTCAATCCACCATTTTGCCACTTCCATTAACAAAACCGGATTGTCATTTTTATTCTTAAAAAAGGCATAAAAAGACAAACCAACATTGGTTCCTTTTTTAGCAATTTTCTCATCACAAACTGCAATTATTTTCTCTTTTATTTCTGTATTCATTTGTTATTTTTCTAGTTGATATAATGCAATCATTTTCTTTTCTATCATTTTTTTAGGTACATTTTTTAAGATAAAGTTTCTAAAAGATTGACCATATTTCCAATGTGCCATTTTTCCTGTTGTCCAAGATTGGTTTACAACTAAACTGACTTTTTTTTGTCTTTTTTGTTGAAACAATTCAAACACATTTTCATCTTTATGCGTTGCAATTAATTTGCTTAAATAAAAAGCATCTTCTATTGCCTGTGCGCCTCCTTGTCCCATATTTGGTGTTGTAGCATGCCCCGCATCACCAATTAAACAAATATTATTTTTGTGCCACTTTTTAAGCGGTTTTAAATCGTGAATATCATTTCTAATAATCTGATTAACATTTGTTGCTTCAATTAAATCTGTTATTAATGGATTAAAATCTGCAAACATTTTTAATAGTTTCTCTTTTACCAAATGAGTATCGTCTTTACCATTTTCTTCAGATAAAGCAACCGCAAACCAATACACTTTGTCTTTTGATACTTTAGAAATTCCAAACCTAATTTTGTCTCCCCAAAGCTCGAAACCTCTGTGTAAAAAATCTTCTTTTAAAGTTAAATCTGTTATTCCACGCCAGCAAGTTTGCCCAGAATACCGCTTGGTACTTTCTGGAAAAAGTTGATTTCTAACTTTAGAGTTTATACCATCTGCACCAATTAAAAAGTTGGTTTTAATTTTAGCATCATCATTAAAAGAAACTTCTATAATCCCTGATTCTAATTCTTTAAAAGACTGAAAACCATTATTTAAAAATACTTTCTCTTTCGGAATTTTACTAAACAATATTTTTTGAAGTGCTGCTCTGTGAATTGCAATGGTTGTAAAACCGAATTTATCTTTTATAAAACCTTGCAAACTATCCGAAAGTGGCGATAAATCTTGTTTCCCAATCGTTATTCTATCAATAGGGTTTCCGCTAGCAACTACCTCTTCTAAAACACCTAAACGATCTAAAACTTGCAAGGCATTTGGCGCTAACCAAATTCCGGCTCCTACCTCATTTAATGCGGGGGCTTTTTCAAAAATTTTATATTCAATTCCTGCTTTTTCAAAAGCCAATGCTGTTGTCAACCCTCCAATTCCGGCACCAATAATTGTATATTTCATATCAAATTTAATTGCTTTCTGCCAATTCTAATAACTTTAATGTGGTATTGTAATTTCTAGTTGTTGCGCTCACAAGCAATTTTCTTTCAAATAAATTATTAGTAAGTTTTGTTTTAGAAAAACCTGTTTCGCAATAAATGTATACCGTATCATTATCTATTAAATATTGATCTTTACCAATATCTATTACATCAATTTTAGTTTCATATACTTTTTTGTTTAAGAAAACAAATGCAACTATTTTGGTATTGTCTGTTGGAAAAGGATAACTAGCAATTGCTTTTTTAAATTGAGGAACTGTTCTTGCAATTACAGGAACATCAAAACCGAATTTATTTTTAATGGCTTCATTAATTTTTTTACAAATTACAGATTTACCTTCATCTGATTCTAAAATAATGTTTCCACTCTGAATGTAGGTTTGTACGTTTTTAAAACCTAAATCGTTTAATAAATTACGTAGTTCTGCCATTGGGAGTTTATTTTTTCCCGACACATTAATTCCTCTTAATAAAACTATATATTTTTTCATTGACTTTATAAATGGTCTCTTTATTTCTTACAATTAATAGCTTTTATTAATTGCTCTAGCCCTGATTGAAACGGCATCCTTTTTTCTGTCAGTTCGAGTGAATTTGCTTTTTCGCAAATTTGTATCGAGAACAGAAGAAAAAAGATATAGTGGAAAGCAGGAAATAGCTTCAAAAAAAATTACAACCCTGCAATTTTATCTTCTTCTAAAATGTTATTTGTTTCTGTTTTTACTTTTTCTAAAATGACTTTCAATTCCTCTTTTGTCATGTTTAAATGCGTGTGTACTTCATTGCCCGCAATTAAATTTAACAAGGCTTTGTCTTGTGCTCTTCCTTTTTTCATGGCGTTGTCATAACCCATATTTTCATTGAAAGTAACCAAAGAATATTTAGAAAAATATTCGGTTGGAAACGTCTTTTCTAAATCCATTTCTATCTTTCTTTTTTCTTTAAAAATAGGATTCGCAACGTGATCTCTCATTTCATGAAAATTATCGATTGCTAGATCTGCAATGGCATCTGTGTCTTTTTTTCTTGCTTTTTGATAGGTTTTAAAAACAGTTTCCCAATCTTCTAAATTTTCATTTAAAACCGCATCAAATACGGTAACATCTTCAAAAGAAGCATTCATTCCTTGTCCGTAAAAAGGCACAATTGCATGTGCAGCATCGCCCATTAACACCGTTTTGTTTTGATAACTCCAAGGCGAACATTTTATGGTTCCTAAAGCACCTGTTGGATTGTTTAAAAATTCTTCTTTTATATTTGGAATGATTGCCAACGCATCTGGAAATTCTTTTTCAAAAAAGGCCGTTATTTTCTCTTCGGATGTTAAGTTTTCGAAATTAAATTCGCCTTCATTATAACTCAAAAAGAGTGTAACGGTAAAACTACCGTCTAAATTTGGTAAGGCAATTAACATAAAATCGCCACGAGGCCAAATGTGTAAATGCTGGTTACTTATTTGATGATTTCCGCTTTTATCCGCAGGGATTTCTAACTCTTTATATCCGTGGTTTAAATAGTTTTGAGAATAACTAAATAAGAATTTACGTTCTAAATAATAACTTTTTCTAAGTGAAGAACCTGCTCCATCTGCTCCGAAAATAACAGTTGCATTTACCGCAAATTCTTCTTTGGTTTTGTAATCTTTAAAATGTGCAATGCTATTTTCTAAATCGACATTTTTACATTTTTTATTAAAATGAATGTTTACGTTTTTATGTTTTTCTGCCTCTGTTAATAACAGTGCATTTAAATCGCCACGAGAAATAGAGTTGATGTATTCATTTTCTCTTCCGGAATAATTAGAAGCAAACGTATTTCCTGCTCTATCATGCATTAAACGCCCGTACATTGGTATGCAAATTTCTCTTGCCTTTTCTTCTACCCCACACAAACGCAACGCTTTAAAACCTCTGTCTGACAAAGCTAAATTGATAGATCTCCCCGCAGAAATATCTACGGTTCTTAAATCTGGTCTGCTTTCGTAAACTTCTACTTTAAAACCTCTTTGTGCTAAACGTAACGCTAAAAGAGAACCGCAAAGTCCTGCTCCGATTATTACTATTTTATCTTTTTTGTTCATTTTTTCAAAAATTAAACCTCACAGGTTTTAAAAACCTGTGAGGTATCTTCTATCTACAATAACTCTTTTAATATTGAAACCATTTGATACACATCTTCAAAAGTATTATATAATGGTGTTGGTGCACAACGGATAACATCTGGTTCTCTCCAATCTGTTATAAGATGTTTTTCTATTAGTTTTTTATGCAGACTTTTATCGGCATTTTTAACTTGAATGGATAATTGACAGCCACGTTCTTTTGGCTTTGAAGGCGTAATAATTTTTATATTATCAGAACCAATTTCATTAATTAAAAACTCGAAATACCCTGTTAACTTTTCTGATTTTTCTCTTAAAGCGTCCATACCAACTTTATCAAAAATATCTAGTGATGCTAAAATTGCTGCCATAGATAATATTGGCGGGTTAGATAACTGCCAACCTTCTGCTCCTTCCATCACATCAAAAGGCATTCTCATATTAAAACGTGTTTCTTTGTTATGATTCCACCAACCTGCAAAACGCGGTAATTTTTTATTCTTGGCATGTTTTTCATGTACAAACAATCCTGCTAAACTTCCTGGTCCTGAATTTAAATATTTGTAGGTACACCACGCTGCAAAATCTACTCCAGAATTATGTAAGTTTGGCTGAATGTTTCCTGCTCCGTGTGCTAAATCTATACCAACTATGCAATCTTTAGCATGACCAATCTGAGCGATTCGCTCTAAATCTAAAAACTGACCTGTATAGTAATTTACGCCACCTATTAAAAGCAGTGCCACTTCATCGCCTTCAAACTCTAAAATGGTTTCTAAATCTTCTATATTTAATAAGGTTTCGCCTTCTCTTGGTTTCCATTCTATTAAATCGGTTTCTTCATCAAAACCATGAAATTTTAGTTGAGATTGCACCGCATATCTATCCGAAGGAAAAGCATCAGATTCTATAATAATTTTATACTTTGTTTTGGTAGGTCTATAAAACGAAACCATTAGCAAATGAAGGTTGGTTGTAAGTGTATTCATAACAACAACCTCAACAGGTTTTGCCCCCACTACTTTTGCCATTTTATCAGTTAATAATTCATGGTAATTTAACCACGGATTTTTTGCTTCAAAGTGACCTTCTACTCCTAAATTTGCCCAATCTTCTAATTCTTGATTGATATATTCTTTGGTAGCTTTGGGTTGTAATCCTAAAGAATTACCTGTAAAATACAACCAATCGTTTCCGTTTTTATCTTTAGGAATATGAAATTGATTTCTTAAAGAAGCAAGTGCATCTTCTTTATCTTGCTGTTTGGCAAATTCTAAATTATTTTGATATTTCATCAGCTTAAAAATGAGTGTCTCCAAATATAAAACAATCCTATTGAGAATTCAATTTTTTGAGTTTCGATTTTTTGTACTTTAGCTGAAAATATTTTATTAATGAAAATTATAAAACCTTTTACGCTACTAATTTTAATTCTTTTTTCGTCTTGTAAAAATGAAGCAAAATCAATTACCGAAATTCAAAATATACATACCAATTTAAAGACAGAATTTGCTCCAGACAAAAGAGTGGAACTGTTTGATATTAATTTTGAACTTGCAGACAATCAACTTATTTTAGAAGGAGAAACAACAAGTAAAAAAGCTTTTTCTATACTTTTAGATAGTTTAAAAAACAGGCAGTTAACCTTTACAAATAATGTGCGTGTTTTACCAGATTCTGCTATTGGAAACGTACAATTTGCCGTTGCTAGAAACTCAGTCATTAACATTCGATCTCTACCTAGACATTCTGCTGAATTAGGAACACAAGGTTTACTGGGAATGCCTTTAAAAGTCTTAGATAAGAAAGGCGATTTTTATAGAGTTCAAACTCCGGATAATTATATTTCTTGGGTAGATAAAGGAGGAATTACCAGAATGAACAAAAAAGATTTTGATGCATGGAACGCTGCTAAAAAAGTGCTTTTTACCAAAAATTTTGGATTCGTCTATGCTGATAAATCAATTGATGCTGAAATTGTTTCTGATATTACTTTAGGCGGATTGTTACAATATATTTCTGAAGATGATCATTTTTATGAAGTAAAATATCCTGATGATAGAACTGGATTTATAAAAAAAGATGAAGCTGTTATTTATAATTCTTGGATTAAAAACTTAGCAATATCTCAAGAAAATATTGAAGTTACTGCAAAAACAATGATGGGCTTACCTTATTTATGGGGAGGAACTTCTAGCAAAGGAGTGGATTGTAGTGGTTTTACTAAAATGGTGTATTTAATGAATGGTTTTATCATTCCTAGAGATGCTTCTCAACAAATTAACGCTGGTAAAGTTGTTGACACTGATTTAAATTTTAAAGGTTTAGAAAAAGGCGATTTATTGTTCTTTGGTAAAAAAGCTACCTCAAATAAAAAACAACGTGTTACACATGTTGGTATTTGGTTAGGAAACGATAAAATGGAATTTATTCACTCTTCTGGAAACGTACATGTAAGCTCTATGGATTCTAAAGAACCTAATTATGATGCGTTTAATAAAAACAGGTATTTAGGTAGTAGGCGTTATCTTAATGTTGATGACAAAATGATTGTTGATTTAAAGAAAAAAATGAAACTTTAGGAACTGTATGTTGTCGTGCATTTAAAAATCTAAATTCAAACAAACCTAAAGTTATAATTTAATACCTTTGCAAACAATATGAAATACCCATTAGAATACTTAACAGATAGTGATTTTGAAATCTTAGTTGCATTAATTTGTAGTGAGATTTTAGGAATTGGAACTATAGTTTTTTCTGAAGGTAAGGATGGTGGAAGGGATGCCGAATTTAACGGAACAGCTAATAATTACCCAAGTAAAATAGAACCTTGGAGAGGTAAAATTATTATTCAAGCAAAACACACTCAAAGAAATAATGCAAGTTGTTCAGAAAGCGACTTTCAATCAATTCTAAAAAAAAGTGTTATTCCCGCAATCCAAAAATTAAAAAAGAAAGATGAGATAGATTATTATTTACTTTTTACAAACAGAAAATTAAGTGGTGGTCAGCATCCTAAAATTGAGGATCTTTTTGATACAAAAACTGGAATTGAAAATAGAGTAATTGGTTTAGAGCAAATTGATTTATGGATAAATTCATATCCTTTAATTGTAAAAAAAATGAATCTTAACAAACTACTTTTACCTCTAAATTTTGACGAAAATGATTTAAGGCTTATAGTCAATTCTTTCAGCAAATTAGATAAGAAAAAAGGAGAGTTATCAAAAATTCCAGAAAATCGTGATATTGAAAATAAAAACAAATTAAACGCACTAAGCAAAGAATATTTTGACAACGTAATCAAAAAAAATCTAATCTATTTCGGACAGATAAGAGCATTTCTAACAGATTCAATCAATAAAGAATATTTAGATAAGTATGAAAATACTATTGATGATATAAATGCGAAAATTACTGTGCACAGAACTGACTTCGAAAAATTTGAAATGATATTAGAGTTCTTATATGATTTTATAGTTGAAAATAATACAGAGTTAAAAAATAAACGTAGATTGGTTCGATTATTTCTACATTATATGTATTATAACTGTGACATTGGAATTAATGAATAAATTATGCTAACACCAACAAAACATACAAACATTAAATATTCTGTGATTTATATTGCAGGCAAAGTTTTGGGCTTCCTAAAAGAGGAAACTTTAATAAAATATGAAGATTTAAAAGAAATGTTAGTAAGTGAAATTGGAATAAATGCAAAAAACAATATCAATTATTCTTTAACCTTTTTATTTTCTATCGGTAAAATAGAATACTTGAAAAACATTGACGCAATTACGTTAATCAACGAGAATAATGAAGATTAGTAAAATATATTCTAATAAAAATTTTAAGAATATTGAATTTAATGAAAAATTCAATGCTATTGTTGCGTCAAAACAATCAGATGAAAAGAAAGATACACACGGTTTAGGTAAATCAACATTAATTAGAGTTATTGATTTTTTACTCATATCAAGTTATAATAAGAACACAGATAAGCTTTTAGGTAATGATCTTTTTATAGGTCAAGAGTTTTATGGTGAATTCAAACTAAATAATGAAAAATATTTAGTTATTAAACGTGCCATAAATTCAGCTACTAAAGTATTTTTCAAATTGAATGACTCTAAGCTAGATGGTTTTAAGTTGGATATTGATTGGGATGAAGAATTAACATTCAAAAAAGCAAGAGTAAAGTTAAATGAATACTTAGATTTTAATGTATTACCAAATTGGGATTATAGAAAATCTATAACCTATTTTTTAAGAAGTCAACAAGATTTTTTAGATGTTTTTAAATTGAATAAATTTAAAGGTAAACATAAAGATTGGAAACCTTTTGTTTTTGATTTATTAGGATTTAATGGGAGTCTAATTTTAGAAAAATTAGAAATTGAAGAAGATATTGAAGACTTAAAGAAAAGAACAAAGACCTTAAAACTGGAAGCACAAATAGATACTTCTGAAAAAGATAGATTAGAAGGGCTTTTAGAAATAAAGAAAATTGAACTTTCAGGGATTAAAAGCCAAATAGATAAATTTAATTTTTTTAAAGAAGATATTCTTACAAACAAGCAACTTGTTGAAGAAATTGATACAAAACTTCAGGCATTCAATACTGATAGATATAGAATTTCATATGAAATTAACAAAATAGAATCATCATTATCTCAAATAAATGATGATGTTGACGATAAAGAAATTAATAGTCTATTTGAAGATGTAAACTTGTATTACCCTAAGCAATTAAAAAAGGAATATGACGATTTAATTAATTTTCAAAAATCCTTAACAACAGAACGCAAAGAGTATCTTTCTGAAACTTTAAGTCTGTTAAAAGTTGATTACACCAAATTAAACAAAAGTATTAAAGAAATTGAATCTCAAAAAAGTGATTTATTATCTTTATTAACAGAAAAAGACAGTTATTTTAAATTTAAAGAGTATCAGAAAAAAACAATTGGTATTGAGGTAGAAATTGAGCGTATTAAAGATAAATTAAAAGCCATAGACAGCACATTAATTTTAGAAAACGACATAAAAGAAAAACGAGAAATAATAAATGATAAAATTTCAGAATTAAAAATATCTTTAACTGAAAGAAAACACTCAAATATTAATAAAGTTTTTAACTCTATAATTAAAGAGATATTAGATACAAATGCTTTAATTTCATTGAAGTTAAATAATCAAGGGAATGTTGAATTTAATGCTGATTACCAAAACAAAACTGATTTATTAAAAACTTCTGAATCACAGGGAACAACATATAAAAAATTACTTTGCGTTGCATTTGACTTATCACTATTAGTTAATTATTCTGACAAATCATTCTACAAATTTGTTTATCACGATGGAGTTTTAGAAGGTTTGGACGACAGAATTAAAATTAGATATATAAATCTAATAAAAGAGTTTTGTGAAGAATATGACTTACAATATATAGGCACTTTAATAGATTCTGATTTACCGAAAGATATGCCTAATTTAATTGAAGATAAAGATATTTGTTTAAGATTGAATGATAAAGACAACTCTGGAAAGTTGTTTTTGAATAGTTTCTAAAAAAACTACACACAACAACTTACAGAATTAATTGCTTGCTTTTTATTTACTTACGAAAATCTGCGAGAATTTTCTTTGTCAGTATTTATTTGTTAATTCTAATACTTAAAATAACTTCAGTGTAATTTAAAAACATCCTAAAAAATAAATCACAAAATAACCATGCATAAAACATTAAAGCAAACTTGCATCCCTATTTTACTATCTATTGTTTTGTTCAGTTGCCAAAACAATAAAAACAAAAATAATTTTGAATTAAAACAAGGTGATTTACTGTTTCAAAATACAGGAACTGGCGAAATTGATAATGCTATTAAAGATGTAACGGCAACTTCCGTATCTAAAAACTATTCGCATGTTGGTATGGCAATGAAAAAAGATGGAAAATGGTTTGTAATAGAAGCGATTCCTAAAGTGGGAATTTCTCAAACTCCTATAGTAAAGTTTCTGAACAGAAATAAAAATAAGTTTAACAAATCGGCCACCACGGTTGCAAGACTAGATAATTATTACCAACCTTATATTGCTAAAGCAATAGCATATGGAGTAGAAAGAATAAATACACCTTATGATGAGATTTTTTTATGGGATGACAACTCTTATTATTGCTCAGAATTAGTTTATAAAATGTTTTCTTCTCAAGATTTACCAAAAGATGCTATTCCTTTTCTTACGCATCCAATGACATTTAACGACAGCACAGGAAACCCAATGCCTAGTTGGAAAGCTTATTACAAAACACGTAACCAGCCAATTCCTGAGGGGATCGAAGGTACAAATCCTAATTTGATGGCCAGCAGTCCTCATATTAAATTTGTGCATGATTATGAGAATGAATAAAGTGCAAAGTTGTTTTTTAAATTATTGTAGTCAATAACCTACAAGATTTGTTCTTTTATAGACAGATTGCTTCGTTCCTCGCAATGACAGAATGCTAGCAAATAACTGTAGCCCTGATTGAACGGTTTGTTTGAGCTCTTTTTTATTCCTTTTTAGGATAAAAAAAGCGAGTAGTGAAAGCAGGAAATAGCTTCAAAAAAAAACACCCTTCAAATTTAAAAATCTGAAGGGTGTTTTTTTTTTATAACGTGAATTAATACTTTCTAAGATACTTTACTTTTTCTTCTAAGTAAATAGGCACTTCCGTTCCGTCGTTAATTTTGAACTTCGTTTTAAGCGTTTCTCGCTTGAGAATTTCTTGCTTAAAAACTTCAAAATGTAAATGTGGGCCAGATGACCAACCAATATTTCCACTTTTTGCTATTAACTGACCTTTTGTTACTTTATCACCTTTTTTAACGACTGCTGCATTGGTGTTAATGTGAGAATAATCTGCAATTGAACCATCATTATGATAGATTAAAATTACATTATTATACTCTAAACATCCTTTTGTAACACATGTTTTTGTGTTAGTATCTACAACTTTAATAACAACGCCTTCTCTAGCTGCATAAATAGCTGTGCCAATTGGCATGGTAAAATCTATTGCATTTACTTTCTGATGCGTTTCTGTACCGTTATAGCCTTGAGATACTTTAAACTTTTTTCCTTTTTTAAAAGGAAGGTTGTAAATGTACTCTGCTGATGCAACGGTATCTTTAGTAACAAGATCTCCGTAATTATATCTGGTTTTAGAATTATACTTGTACTTACCTGCTTTTATTGCCTTTAACGTAGTAATTACAACGCCTTTTGATCTTGCAGGAATTACATACGTTTTAAAGTTTCCGTTAGTGGTAGACATGTTTACCAACTCTAAATCTACTTCTACCGAAACCGGACAATATTCATTATTGTCTGCTAAAAAATCAAATCCGTTGTCTACTTTTTTAAAATAGGTTTTAAAGTCTACTTGAGAAAAGGAACTACAAGAGATTAATAAAAGAACGATATATAAATATTTATTCATTGGTTAGATTAATACAAAACTCTAAATTTAATAGTTCCTTCAATTTCTCTTAAGGCTTCTATAACTTCTTTGTTGTATTCTTTATCCAAATCTGTAATTACATACCCAACTTTTGGATCTGTAGATAAATACTGACCGTTAATATTTAATTCGTATTCTGCTAAAACTTTATTAATTTTAGCCATAACACCTGGCACATTTTTATGAATATGTAAAAAACGGTGTGCATTTGTTTGTCTAGGTAAACGAATATTTGGAAAGTTTACAGCGTCTACAGTATTACCAGAATTCATATACGCCATAATTTTACTTGGTACAAAATCTGCAATATCTCTTTGCGCTTCTTCTGTACTTCCACCAACGTGTGGTGTTAAAATTACATTTGGCAATCCTTGTAACTCTGTAAAAAACTCACCATTTTTTCTTGGTTCAGAAGGATACACATCTACTGCTGCACCGGCTAATTTTCCGCTTTTTAAAGCAGCAACCAAAGCAGGAATATCTACCACAAAACCTCTTGCTAAGTTTACTAAAATTGCGCCATCTTTCATTTGAGAAATTTCTGTTTCTCCTATAAAGTTTTTGTTTGCTGCATTGTCATCTATGTGTAAAGTAACCACATCTGAAAGTGCTAATAAATCTGATAATTGATCTACTTTAGTGGCATTACCTAAGCCTAATGTATCTTCTACATCATAATAGTAGACATCCATACCTAAAGCTTCTGCTAAAATTGATAATTGCTTACCAATATTACCATAACCAACAATACCTAATTTTTTACCACGAACTTCTCTAGAACCTTCTGCAGTTTTATTCCATTGACCGTTGTGAATTTCTGTACTTCTTTGAAAAACACTACGCATTAACATAATAATTTCTCCGATAGCCAACTCAACTACAGAACGCGTATTACTGTAAGGAGCGTTAAAAACAACAATTCCTTTTTCTTTACACGCTTCTAAATCTATTTGTTTGGTACCAATACAAAATGCACTAACTACCATTAATTTATCTGCAGCGTCTACTACTTTTTGCGTAACGTTTGTTTTAGAACGAATACCTAAAACGTGTACGTCTTTAATTTTTTCTATCAACTCGTCTTCAGACAAACTTTTAGAAACAGTTTCTACAGAAAACCCATCTGTAGATAACTTTTTAAAAGCATCTGGATGTACATTTTCTAATAATAATATTTTAATTCTATTCTTTGGGTACGATATTTTTCTTGGCAACTTGTTAACGTATAAAAATTCATCTAAACTTGGGGCAATGTGGTCTGCGTTTTCTGTTGTTTTAATTCTAGAAACATTTTCTGTGTAAGCAAAAAACTTATCTGCTACACCTGCTTGTCTAGTTACATAATCGCTGTACCCATCACCAATAACTTGTATTTCTCCTTCGAGATTCATGTCTTTTAAACACTTTATTTTTCCGTTGTGCTGAGAAAGTGGATTGTTGGCATCGAAACCAATAATTTCACCATCGTTTGCAAACTCAAAAGTATTTGCATACACTCTTTCTGAAGGTATATTGTATTCTGCTACAATAGGATCTATAAATTCTTTAAAACCACAAGAAATCACATAAATATCATCCGCATAGCTTTCAAAAAACTCTTTGTTGCTTTCTATAGATTTTGATACTTGTTTTTTTAAAGCAGCAATTAAGCTGGATAAATCAGCTTTGTTTGCTTTTAATAACTTTATTCTTCTTTCTAAAGATTCTGTAAAGGATATTTCACCATCAATGCCTAAATTGGTAATATCTATTATTTCTTGAATAATAGCCTCTTTTTTAGGATTATTTTCTAATGTTATTTCTGCTAAAACATCTAATGCTTCTACCTTAGTTAAGGTACTGTCAAAATCGAAAATATAATTTCTTTTTGTACTAATCATTACTTAAGAATCTTGGTTGAATTTAAGTGAGTAAATCTACAAATATAGTAGGGAAATAAGAAGCTATTTTAAAGTTTTATGATATCTATTTTATTTATTCTGATAATTTAAAAATATATGTATAATTAGATGATTTCGTACTTAAAAATTATGGAATCCTAAAAGAAACATCCACCAAGCAATAGGTAGCAACTCTACCCAAAAAGAACTGTAGTACTTTGGCTGCTCTGTTTTAGCTCTCATTAAGAAAATTACCAACAGAAAAAAGAAAAGCATAAAAGGTGTTTTTACAAACGTATTGGTTATAATCAAATATTCTAAAACTAAAGAAAAAACCAACAACATTAATCCTAACTTTCTGGTCTTTGCGATCCCTATTTTCTTCGGAATCGTTTGTAAAGAAATAGCATCATACTTTACATCTCTTATATCAAAAGGTAAAATTAGAACCACCACAATTAAAAAACGTTGTAGCATTAGTAAAAGTACATTTATAGAAATTTCTTTACCTGCATCAACTGCAGGAATTAATACCGTAAAACCCGCCCAAACGAGTGCCACAATAATTACTTTTAAATAACTAACTTGTCTTAATGTTTTAGCTACTCCACTTAAAAAAGGAACCGCATACAATACTGTTAATAAGCAGAAAGGAAGGGTGTATAATAATGTATTTAAAGAAGTTTGATATGCAAAATAACACAATGCTAAAAAACAGAAGAACGAAAACACTTGTATATTCTTTAAGCTTTTGGTTAAACTTTTATGATGTAATTTTGCCACACCTGCATATTTTACAGAATTATACCCTGTAATAGTTCCCAAAAACATAAAATAATTTAAGTCGCTATTATAAGGTAGATCTAAATAAACTTCTGTAATTCTTAGCAGCGCATACACAGAAAATGCAACATGAATACTTGCATTTATATAAAAATCTAAAACCAATTTTAAGAATCTCATTCGGCAAAAATAGGTTTTATGTTCATAACATTTAAATTTGGTTAATAATTAACCTTTTTTAACTAAAAATCTGACCTAAATTTTTTTATTATTTCCCTACTTTTGAGCCTTTAAAATCAATTGGTTTAAACAAGCAATAACACAAACTATATCGATTGAACTAAACCTAAACAAAACTTTATTACATGAATACAAATTTGTTTCAAAACAGACATATTGGACCTAATAAAAAGGAACAAGAAAAAATGTTATCAACGATAAAAGCGGAAAGTTTAGAACGGTTAATTTACGAAACCGTTCCGGATGATATTCGTTTAGAAAATGAGTTAGATTTAGCACCTGCAAAGAGTGAATATGAATATTTAGCACATATTAAAGAATTATCTGAAAAGAATAAAGTTTTTAAAAGTTACATTGGTTTAGGATATCATGAAGCTATTGTGCCAAGTGTAATTCAGCGTAATATATTAGAAAATCCGGGTTGGTACACTGCTTATACTCCTTACCAAGCAGAAATTGCACAAGGTAGATTAGAGGCATTGTTAAATTTTCAAACAATGGTTTGTGATTTAACAGGAATGGAATTGGCAAACGCTTCTTTATTAGATGAAAGTACGGCTTCTGCAGAAGCAATGGCTTTATTGTATGATATTAGAGAAAGAGCACAAAAGAAAGCGGGTGTAAACAAATTTTTTGTTTCTGAAGAAATTTTACCACAAACCATCTCTGTTTTACAAACTCGTTCTACTCCTATTGGTATTGAATTAGTAATTGGTAACCATGAAGAGTTTGATTTTTCTGAGGATTTTTTCGGAGCAATTTTACAATACCCAGGAAAACATGGTCAGGTTTATAATTATGCACAATTTGTTGCAAAAGCAAATGAAAACAATATAAAAGTTGCCGTTGCTGCAGATATTTTATCATTAGTAAAATTAAAAGCTCCTGCAGAATTTGGAGTTGATGTTGTTGTAGGAACTACACAACGTTTTGGTATTCCGTTAGGTTATGGTGGCCCGCATGCGGCTTACTTTGCTACTAAAGAAAAATATAAAAGAAGTATTCCTGGACGTATTATTGGTATTACCAAAGACAGAAACGGAGAGCGTGCTTTGCGTATGGCATTGCAAACAAGAGAGCAACATATTAAGCGAGAGAAAGCGACTTCTAATATTTGTACGGCGCAAGTTTTATTAGCTGTTATGGCAAGTATGTACACTGTTTATCATGGTAAAAGTGGTTTACAATTTATTGCAGATTCTGTACACAATAAAACAAAGTTAGTTGCAGATTATTTAGAAAAAGCAGGGTTTAAGCAATTAAATACTTCTTATTTTGATACTTTATTAGTAGAAATAGATTCTATTAAATTAAAATCTGTTGCAGAGTCTTTTAAAGTAAATTTTAATTATGTAGATAATAAACACATTTCTATCTCTATAAATGAAGCAACTACACAGAAAGATTTAATGAACTTGTTTACCATTTTTGGTCAACTTAAAAAGAAATCGACTTCTGCTGATGCTGAAATTGTAGACGATTTTCATCAAATTTTAACTAAAGAATCTTTTAGTGCAGATTTTGAAGTTATTACAGAAAATATAGCAAGAAATACACCGTTTTTAGAAAACGATGTATTTAACACGTATCAATCAGAAACAGATATGATGCGTTATATTAAAAAATTAGAGCGTAAAGATTTAGCATTAAATCATTCTATGATTTCTTTAGGTTCTTGTACAATGAAATTAAATGCAGCCTCAGAAATGTTGCCTTTAAGTAATCCACAATGGGGAAATATTCACCCATTTGTGCCGTTAAATCAAGCGGAAGGGTATCAACAAGTTTTAAAGAGATTAGAGCATCAATTAAATATCATTACCGGTTTTGCAGGTACCTCTTTACAACCAAACTCTGGTGCACAAGGTGAGTTTGCCGGCTTAATGACTATTAGAGCTTATCACGAATCTAACAACGATTCTCACAGAAATATTTGTTTAATTCCTGCTTCTGCCCACGGAACAAATCCTGCATCAGCAGTTATGGCTGGTATGAAGGTTGTGGTTACCAAAACCGATGAAAAAGGAAATATTGATGTAGAAGATTTACGTGCTAAAGCAATTTTACATAAAGATAATTTAGCTGCTTTAATGGTTACCTATCCTTCTACTCATGGAGTGTACGAAAGAGCAATTAAAGAAATTACCCAAATTATTCATAATAACGGCGGACAAGTATATATGGATGGCGCAAATATGAATGCACAAGTTGGGTTAACAAACCCTGCAACGATTGGTGCTGATGTTTGTCACTTAAACTTACACAAAACATTTGCCATTCCGCATGGTGGTGGTGGTCCTGGAGTTGGCCCAATTTGTGTAGCTCCACAATTAGTACCATTCTTACCAACAAATCCTGTAGTTGCTACAGGAGGAGAAAATGCAATTACAGCCATTTCTGCTGCTCCTTGGGGTTCATCTTTAGTATGTTTAATTTCTTACGGATATATTACCATGTTAGGTGCTAAAGGACTGACCGATTCTACCAAGAATGCCATCTTAAATGCTAACTATATTAAAGAACGTTTGCACGGACATTACAATAGTTTGTATACGGGAGAAATGAATAGAGCTGCGCACGAAATGATTATTGATTGCCGTGATTTTAAACAAAACGGAATTGAAGTTGTAGACATTGCAAAGCGTTTAATAGATTATGGTTTTCATGCACCAACCGTTTCTTTTCCTGTTGCAGGAACTATGATGATTGAACCTACAGAATCTGAATCTATGGCAGAATTAGATCGTTTTTGTGATGCGATGATTTCTATTCGTGAAGAAATAAAAAACACCTCTAAAGAGGATGAAAACAATCCTTTAAAAAATGCACCGCATACACAAGAAATGCTAACTGCAGATGATTGGACATTACCATACACCAGAAAACAGGCTGCTTTTCCTTTACCATATATTGCTGAAAATAAATTTTGGCCTTCTGTACGTAGAGTAGATGATGCTTTTGGAGACAGAAACTTAATTTGTTCTTGTAACCCAATAGAAGATTACATGTAGAACACACACTGTTCTTTTAGTATTTTAAAACCGTTTCTTTTTTGAAACGGTTTTTTTTGTTTTAATAATAACTAAAAACCTTTTATCTTTTCTTTTAATTTTTTTTATCAAACCCTCATACTTCGGAATAATAAAACGAAAGTCATTTCTAAATAAACTTTTTTTAAGCAATTGAGGAATCACATAAAACTAAAAAAGACATTTAAGAAACCTCTTTAAATTAGAAATGATTAATATCATAAAAACCTACAAACAGCCAACTTAACTTAAATTTAAAAGCATTATAAATTAACTTTAGATACCTAAACTTAACTCACAAACAGTATTATACGTTGTGTATTTTCCTTACTTTTAATACTATAAAATCAAAAAAAAAATATGGAACATATATATAGTAAATGGCATCACCCATACAAACCGGTAGCAAAATATAAAAAGAAAGTAGCTTATTTTAGTATGGAATTTGGTATCGACCAAGCGTTTAATATTTATTCTGGAGGTTTAGGCTTTTTAGCTGGTTCACATATGCGTTCTGGACTGGAATTAAAACAAAATATGATTGGTATTGGTATGCTTTGGAAATATGGCTATTACGACCAAGCAAGAAATGAAGACCAAACCTTAAAAACAGAGTTTAACGAAAAACATTTCGAGTTTTTAGAGTATACAGGCATCGAAGTAGAAATTAAACTACATGACAACCCAAATGTAAAAGTAAGAGCCTACGTTTTAAAACCAGAGGTTTTTGGCACTGTACCCATGTATTTTTTAAGTACAGATGTAGATGGAAACGACCACTTGTCTAGAACCATAACCAACCATTTGTATGACCAAAACCAAGTAACAAGAATATCTCAAAGTATTGTTTTAGGAATTGCTGGCGCCAAGGTAGTAGAAATTTTAGGAGGCGCAGATACGTATCATTTAAACGAAGGACATGCCTTACCTGCTTTTTATTATTTAAGAGATAAAGGCGTTACCAAAGAACAAATGGTATTTACAACACATACACCAGAAAAAGCAGGAAACGAAGAACGAGATGCACGTCATTTAAACAGATGTGGTTTCTTTGGAAGAACACTTTCTGAAGAAGAACTATACAAAGAAATGGTTAACGGAGGTATGATTAATTATACCATTACTGCATTAAGAATGGCTAGAAAAGCTAACGGAGTATCTAAACTACATGCCATCGTTGCGAATGACATGTGGAAAGATTACGAAGGTATTTGTGAAATTATTCCGATTACAAATGCACAAAATCAAAAATTTTGGCAAGATGAAACGATTAAAAAGTCTTGGAAAAAAGGAAATGCTACTGCCTATAAAAATAAAAAATCGCAGTTAAAAAGCAAACTTTTTAATGAAGTATATAAACAAACCGGAAAAAAACTAGATCCTAACATCTTAACAATTGTTTGGGCAAGAAGATTTGCAGGTTACAAAAGAGCTGATTTACTTTTACATGATTACGATCGTTTTAAAAGGTTAATTTATAATGAAAAATATCCAGTACAAATTATTTGGGCAGGAAAACCTTATCCGTTTGATTATGGTGCCATAGACACCTTTAACCACTTGGTACGTCAATCTAAACAAGAACCAAACCTTGCAGTGCTTATTGGTTATGAGATAGGATTGTCTAGAAAATTAAAATGCGGTTCTGATGTTTGGTTAAACACGCCAAGAATTACACGTGAAGCTTCTGGTACAAGTGGTATGACAGCTGCAATGAATGGTTCTGTAAATGTTTCTACGGATGATGGTTGGATTCCTGAATTTAAAAAGGATGAAGAAAATTGTTTTGTATTACCTGCACTAGATAATCTTTTACCAACTTACGAACAAGATAAAATAGACACCGATAATTTATACAGTATTCTAGAGAACAAAGTATTACCAACCTATTATGACGCTCCTAAAACATGGCAAAAAATAGTTTTTAAGGCTATGGATGATGTTATTCCTGAATTTACAACCCAAAGAATGGCAGCTGATTATTATAAAAAATTGTTTTAGAAAAACTTAAACTCAAGTCGACAAAGATGAATTAAAAAAAGCCCTAACAATTAACTGTTTGGGCTTTTTTTAATTTATATCAATTTACTTATACGTTCTGCTTTAAAACATTTGCAATAATCATTTTTGCATGTATGCGAGAGTTTTCTATAAACCATTTGTGCGTTTCCATCCCTCCACAAATAACCCCTGCTAAATAAACACCTTTCACGTTGGTTTCCATAGTCTCATCATTATAAGTCGGAATTTTCTTTTCATCCTTAGAAAAAGAAACTCCTATTTCATCTAAAAGTGTAAAGTTTGGCTTGTAACCCGTTAACGCCAAAACAAAGTCGTTTTGCAGTATTTCTGCACCCTCTTTTTTATTTAGAACAATAGTATCTTTAGTTATTTCTTTAACTGTAGTATTATAATAAACCTTAATATTACCTTCTTCTATTCTGTTGATGATATCTGGTCTCACCCAATATTTTACACGTTGACCTACTTCTGCTCCTCTAATAACCATAGTAACCTCTGCTCCTTTTCTATAGCACTCTAAAGCTGCATCTACAGACGAATTACTTGCTCCAATAACCGCTAATTTTTGTCCTGCATAAAAATGTGGATCATTATAATAATGAGACACTTTTGATAAATTTTCTCCTTGTACATTTAAAATATTCGGAATATCATAAAAACCTGTTGCAATAATAATATTGGCAGATTTGTAGGTCTTCTTATCAGAAACAACAGTAAACTCAGTTGCCGTTTTAGAAACTGATGTTACTTTTTCAAATAAATGAATATTCAATTTATTTGAAGTAGCAATTCTTCTGTAATATTCTAAAGCTTCACTTCTTCTTGGTTTATTTTCTTTACTAATAAACGGAATTTCATCTATTTCTAATTTCTCTGAAGAAGAAAAAAACTGCATGTTTACAGGGTAATTATATACCGAATTTACAATAGGACCTTTTTCTATAATTACATAGGATAATCCTTTTTTTTGAGCTTCTAAGCCACAAGCAATACCAATGGGACCTCCACCAATAATAACAATATCAAAATATTCCATAGAAATAAAAATTGCCTTAATTATTATAAAAAATTTCTTCTAAACTTACCACTTCCTCATCTTTTCTTCGTCTAAAAACTTGGTTTGCTTTTATATCTGCAATAGAAGCAACCCCCATAGCAGCAACAACTTCTTTTACAGCTTCAATAGTTTTATGGTGG
Organism: Polaribacter sp. L3A8; assembly: GCF_009796785.1. NCBI lineage: Bacteria > Pseudomonadati > Bacteroidota > Flavobacteriia > Flavobacteriales > Flavobacteriaceae > Polaribacter > Polaribacter sp. L3A8. Next base: position 3,583,237 of record NZ_CP047026.1, on the reverse strand, counting down.
TAATTTTTAACACGTACATTTTTCTTTTCTACCACCAAAGCTTTTACCAAATCATCATCTTGTGTAGCAACACCAACAGGGCAAGTATCTAAATTACATTCTCTTGCTTGTATACAGCCTAAACTTAGCATAAAACTTCTTGCCATACCCACTGCATCTGCTCCTAAAGACAAGTATTTTATAATATCGAAAGCATCTATAGCTTTACCAGAAGCAATAATTTTAATTTGATCTTTTAATTGATGCTTTATTAAAAGTTTATTTACAAAAACCAATCCTTCTATAAGTGGCGTACCTATATAATTTGTAAATTCCATTGGTGCAGCACCTGTACCACCTTCTCCTCCATCTACAGAAATAAAATCTGGGTAATTATTGGCATCTGCAAATGCTTGCATCATGGTTTCTATTTCTTCATTATTACCTACACAAAGTTTAATTCCTACTGGTTTACCGCCAGATAAATCTCGTACCTTCTGTATAAAAACAATCATTTCTTGATAATTAGAAAATGCAGAATGACCTGGAGGCGAATCTACTTGTGTACCAGGCTCTACAGAACGAATCTTTGCAATTTCCTCTGTATTTTTGGCAGCAGGAAGAATTCCTCCATGACCAGGTTTTGCTCCTTGAGAAAATTTAATTTCTATCATTTTTACTTCTGGACGAATGGCATTCGTTCTAAATGTTTCGTTATCAAAATACCGTTTTCCATTAGTATCGTGTTTTCCTGCTCCAAAATACCCTGTACCAACTTGAAAAATAATATCCCCTCCTTGTAAATGGTAAGGTGATATTCCTCCTTCTCCTGTATTGTGTGCAAAACCACCCATTTTTGCTCCTTGGTTTAATGCCATAATTGCATTTTTACTTAAAGAACCAAAAGACATGGCAGAAATATTAATAATAGAACCTTCGTATTTTTGAGTACACTTATCAGAACCAAAAACAATTCTTTCTCCTGCTATTTTATGATGATCTGTAGGAAACAAAGAGTGTTTTACAAACTCATAGCCTTTTGCATATACATTATGCTGTGTACCAAAAGGAACGGTTTCTTTAGATAATTTAGATCGCTGATACACAATACTCCTTTTTTCTCTATTAATGGGTGTACCGTTTAAATTATCTTCTATAAAATATTGTTGAATTTTACCTCTTTCATCTTCAAAAAACCAACGTAACCTTGCTATTACCGGAAATGCTCTTAATAAGGAATGCGTAGTTTGTAAACTATCGTAAATTGCAAGTAAGGTAAGTAACCCAGAAATGGATACTAGAATAATGGTTCCTGTTTGTGGGATAAAATAGGCTAAAACTCCGAACAAAATTGTGATTCCTATAAAAATAGAAAGTATGGTATTTCTCATTATATAATAGTTATTTAAAAAGACTTTAAAAATACTCATTTAGTACGATATTTTGCACTAGCCTTACAAATAGTTTGCGTTAAGGATTGCAGCGGCATCCTTTTTGCTTTTTCAGCAAAAAGATATAGCGAAAAGCCTGACCTTTAGGGAACGCCCATACACAGACAAACTAAGTACTTAAATTAATGAAATACAGCATTAAGTACATGGCAAAAAAAAACTCCAACAAATAAATGTTGGAGTTTTAAATATGTTGAAAATTCTAAAAATATTATTTTTTGAATTTTGCGTATTTCGTTTTAAATTTATCGATACGTCCTGCAGCATCAATAAGTTTAGATTTACCAGTGTAAAATGGGTGAGATGTTCTAGAAATCTCTAATTTTACTAAAGGATACTCAACACCATCAACTTCTAATGTTTCTTTAGTGTCTACAGTAGAACGTGTTAAAAATACATCTTCATTAGACATGTCTTTAAATGCTACCATTCTATAATTTTCTGGATGAATTCCTTTTCTCATTTTATTATATTTTAATACTTTAATGTTATGTTTGCATGAGTAAAGTTGGTAAAGCTCACTCTGTTCTCTAAATAGTTGTTTTTTACTATTTTGAGGATGCAAATTTAACTATATTTTTTAATTAACAAATAATTATTTTGTTTTTATTTGGTCTAACCACCACAATAGTTACTTTTACACTTGTTTTTACCTATAAATAGTGGTTTTTCATCACTTTACTTAAACTGTAAAAAGACTAAAAATTAAATATAAAAAATTTAAAAATGAAAAATAGTACTTTATTTGTTGCTTTTTTAGCGTGCTTTCTGCTTATAACATCTTGTTCTGATGTGTATAAATTTAGTCTAAATCATAAAAAACAAGTTGCTTTAAATTCTAATATTGATGTAACTCTTAAAGAACAAGAAGACAAACCGATAAATAGTGTTCAGTTTTTTGTGAATGGTAAAGAAATTTCTTCTGAAGGAAATACAGTTTCTATAAACACAACAGATTTAGGTGTTGGTAAGCATCAAATTTCTGCGTTGGTTTTTTATCCTGAAAAAACAAAAAAAGAAAATAGCTTTTTTGAGGTTTTAGCAGATAAAGCACCTGTAGTATATGGATACAATATTGTAAATGAATATCCGCATGATAAAACAGCATACACACAAGGTTTAGAATATCATGATGGTTTTTTATATGAAACTACAGGTCGTAGAGGACAATCTACTTTAAGAAAGGTTGAAATTAAAACGGGTAAAGTTTTACAGACTGTAGATTTAGATAAAAAGTATTTTGGAGAAGGAATGACCATTCTTAACAATAAAATCTATTGGTTAACATGGCAGGCTAAAAAAGGGTTTGTATACAATTTAGAAACCTTTAAACAAGAAAAAGAGTTTGCATACAACCAAAGTGCAGAGGGTTGGGGCTTTACACATAATGGAACTGAATTAATTAAATCTGATGGGTCTTCTAAAATTTGGTTTTTAGATCCTGAGACTTTAAAAGAACAAAAATCGATTCAGGTTTACACCAATAAATACGCGGTAGATAACTTAAATGAGTTAGAATTGATAAACGGCAAAATTTACGCAAACAAATATCAGCAAAATGCCATTGTTATTATAGACCCAAAAACGGGTGTTGTAGAAGGTATTGCAAATTTAAAATCTTTAAAAACAGAAATGGAAAAAACACAGAAGTTAGTTCCGCAAGACGAAGTTTTAAACGGAATTGCTTTTGACGAAGAAAACAACCGCCTTTTTGTAACTGGTAAACATTGGGGTAAATTATTTGAAATTGAATTAATTAAAAAGCAATAATTGAATTAATTAAAAGTTCTATTGTTTATATCATTACATAAAAACATCAGGTCGAGGGTCCGTTGAGACCTTAATACAACCTCTCAACAACCATCAAACAAACAGAAACTAAATATATGCGTTACTTTATTTCTTTTATTATTTGTATTGCCTTTATCTCTGTAAGTTCTTGTAGAAAAGATTTTAATACCGCACCTAGTTTTGGTAGCCTACAATTTTCTAAAGACACCGTTTTTTTAGACACCGTATTTACAAATATTGGTTCATCAACATACAATTTAAAGGTTTATAATCGAGGAAACAACGCTGTTACTATTCCTGAAATAAAATTAGAAAACGGCACAAATTCTAACTACAGATTAAATGTAGACGGAATACCAGGTAAAGATTTTAAAAACATTGATATTCTTGCAAAAGATAGTATTTTTATTTTTGTAGAAACCACAATAGATGCAAACAATGTTGTAAATCCATTATATACAGACAAGATTTTGTTTGATAACGGCACCAACCAACAAAAGGTAGATTTAGTAACTTTAGTACAAAATGCAAACTTTATCTATCCGGGTAAAGATGCAATCTCTATGAAAATTGATAGTTTAACTTTAAACGGAGAGCCCACAACTTTAAAAGGGCGTTTTTTAACCAATACCGAATTAACTTTTACAAACGCAAAACCAACCGTTATTTATGGTTTTGCCGCAGTACCAGCTAACAAAACATTAACCATAGAAGCCGGAGCAAAAGTTTATTTTCATGATAATTCTGGTTTAATTGTAGACGATAAAGCAACTTTAAAAGTAAACGGAACACTTTCTAACAAAGTAGTTTTTGAAGGTGATAGGTTAGAACATTCTTTTAGTGAAACTGCAGGACAATGGGGAACTATTTGGATGCGTGCAGGAAGCAAAAACAATGAAATAAACCACGCTATTATTAAAAACGGAATTATTGGTGTTTTGGTTGATAGTATTGGCACACCTTCTACCCCAACTCTAAAACTACAAAACACAGAAATTTACAATCATTCTAGCTACGGAATTCTAGGTAGAGAAACTAATATAGAAGCAAACAACGTGGTTGTTGGTTCTGCAGGTCAGGTTTCTTTAGCTGCAACTGTTGGCGGTACTTATAATTTTACGCATGCTACATTTGCAAACTATTGGAACAATGGCTTACGTCAATTACCAGCTGTTTTGGTAAATAATTTTTTTACATATACAGATGCTTCTGGACAAGAAATTATTGAAACTAGAAATTTGCACGCTGCCAACTTTACCAATTGTATTTTTGAAGGAAATAACAACATAGAATTTGTTTTAGACAAAGTAGATGGAGGTGGCTTGTTTAACTATAACATTAGCAATTCTATGATTAAATTTATAGATACTAATGATTCTTATAAAGACAATGAAGTCTTAGACTTTACAAATTCTTCTTACCAAGACATTATTTTAAACGGAAACGCTGATTTTAGAAATACTCAAAAAAATGATTTTATTATTGGTGAAGAATCTGATGCCATTAACAACGCAAAATCGACCACCTTTACTACTGATATTTTAGGCCTAGACAGAACTACAAATGCTGATATTGGCGCATACCAACATATTGTTTTTGAAAAAGAAGAGTAACTTCTGTTCTCTAAATTCTATCTTAATAACTTTAAGTAAATTACTTATTTAAATTTTTACAAATGAAAAATGTAGTTATCACAGGAACAAGCCGAGGAATTGGCTTTGAACTTGCTAAAAAATTTGCAGAAAAAGGGCATCAAGTTTTAGCTTTATCTAGAAATACAAAACCACTTTCAGAATTTAATCATAAAAACATTACGATACTTTCTGTTGATTTATCCATAAATTCAGATTTAGAAAAAGTAACAAATTTCATCAAAAATAACTGGAAGCAAGTTGATATCTTAATTAATAATGCCGGAAAATTAATTAACAAACCTTTTACAGAATTGTCTTCGGATGATTTTTTAGAAGTCTATAAAGTAAATATTTTTGCTGTTGCAGAGATTACCAAATTAATAATTCCGTTTTTACAAAAAGGAAGTCACGTTGTTACAATTAGCTCGATGGGTGGAATTCAAGGAAGCTTAAAATTTCCTGGTTTAGCTGCTTATTCATCCGCCAAAGGCGCTGTAATTACTTTATCAGAATTACTAGCAGAAGAATACAAAGAACAACAAATAGCTTTTAATGTTTTGGCTTTAGGAGCTGTACAAACAGAAATGTTAGAAGAAGCTTTTCCAGGATACCTTGCACCAACATCTGCAACAGAAATGGCAAACTATATCTTTGATTTTTCTTTAACAGGTAATAAGTATTATAACGGAAAAGTATTACAAGTTTCATCTACAAATCCGTAAAAAGCGTATCAATTGAGTTCTAATTATCAAAATTTCGTTCCGCCAAAAGCAATTCCTTTTATAGAATTCCTGATCAATGATCATAATTTTACCTTAAAAATTGTAAATCAGAGAGAAACAAAACATGGCGATTTTAGAAAACTACCAAACGGACAATTTCAAATAACCGTTAACAACAACCTAAACAAATATCAATTTTTGTTAACCTTAGTGCATGAAATTGCACATCACGTAACACATCAAAAATTTGGAAGAGTACAACCACATGGTAAAGAATGGAAAATGATTTTTCAGCATTTAATGTTGCCCTTTTTACGTCCAGAAATTTACCCTATGGAAATGCTTCCTTATTTAGCTAAATATTTTAAAAACCCAAAAGCAAGTACAGATGCTGATGTAGATTTATCTTTAGCTCTAAGAGGAAACGTTGCCGAAACTGGCAAGAATTTTATTTTCGAAATTCCTTTTGGAAGCTTGTTTGTCTTTAAAAATATCATTTACAAAAGAGGAAACAAACGTAGAACACGTTTTGAATGTTTAAATATGAGTAATAATAAGGTATACTTATTTAATCAAAACGTAGAAATAGAATTCTATAAAAACGACTAAAAGTATTACGGTTTCTGAATTTATTTTATAAGAAACTCAATTCAAAACAATAAAAAAAGCCTCCTATTTGGAAGCTTTTTTTTATTTAATATTCTCGTTTAATAAACAGCGTATCTAAACTCATTTCTTTTTGCAACCAGGTTCTTAATTCTTTTTCTTTAAACTGAATAATACTATCTGGTATACTTGTATTCCATTTTATAATTGCCATTGGTATGGTATCTATTTCTATAAAATCTTTAGAAGACAATACTCTTGCAAAACCAATTTCTCGAATATCATGATATCTAATTTTAGCATCTTTTACAACACTACTAAAAGCAATTTCATTATTACTCTTACCTAAAACACCTTGCTCTAGCCTATAATTTAAACTAGATACGATCCCCTTTAACTCTTCAATTTGTTTTTGAAGTCCGTCAATTATGTTTTTACTTTCTGCCAACTCTTGCCTTTTATCATTATATGCCGTTGTAATTAAATCGAAACTCTTTGTATCACTTCCTTTAATATCTAACTTAAAGTCTTTTATATTTTTATACTGAATATTGTTTCTTAATTGATTGTACAATACGTTTACAGTGCTTTCTGGCACTTCATTAAAAAAGTTAAGCTTTAACACCTTGTCTGATATTAATGGCTCCTGCTCTATTAATTGTAATTCGGTAATTGTTTTAATTTCAGAATTTACAAACTTCTTTAGCTCAGAAGTCATTCTGCTTTCATTTAAAGCATGTATAAATGTATAAAAAGCAGGTATCATTACTGCAATACCCACAACTGTTGCAACAGTTGCATATCGTTTTCTTCTGGCTGCATTTGCATATTTATGCATTGGAAAACTCAACAGTTTTAATACTAAAAATGTTGCCAAAGCAATAAAAATGGTATTAATGGTAAATAAATACATTGCTCCGAAAGCATAGGTAAATCCAACAGGATCTCCAGAAAGTCCCTTTGCCAAACCATAACCAGCAGTACACAAAGGAGGCATTAAAGCGGTAGCAATTGCTACTCCAAAAATTACAGAAGCTACTGTTCCTTTTTTTGTTCTCGCAACCATTAATGCCAAACCACCAAAAAAGGCAATTAACACATCTCTAATATCTGGTTTTGTTCTTCCTAGCAACTCCGAAGTATCTTCACTTAATGGAAAGAAATAGAAAAATACAAATGATGCAAGCAAACTTAAAACAATCATTGTAGCAAGACTTACTAACGATTTTTTAAAAACATCAATATCATTAATAGCAAAAGCACTACCAATGCCAAGAATAGGCCCCATTAATGGTGATATTAACATGGCACCGATAACAACTGCCGTAGAATCTGCATTTAACCCTATAGAGGCCACAAAAACCGCAAAGATAAGAATCCAAGCAGTAGCTCCTTTAAAAGGAATATCTGCCTTAATAGCTTCTATGGTTGCTTCATGATCTGTATCATGTCTAAAATCTAAAAGTTCTTTTAAATATTTTTTGATACTAGAAAGTAACCCTCTAGCACCATCTTTTACTTCTTGCTTAGATTGATCTGCAGTTTCATCAATTAAATTCTTTTCTTCCATAATTACTAATTTCTAAGGAGTGAAAGATACAAAAAAAGTTGTCTGAAAATAATTTTTATAATTTTACTAAAAAAAGAAGTATCTAACTTTAATTTAAAGCTTTCAGTATTCTTATTCACTATCAAAAGTATACCGGATCACTACTCGTAAAAAAGAATCTACCACTAACTTTCTTTTACCAAACGTAAGAATTGTTTTATTAAAAGGAATTGAAAAATACTAATATATTTTTATTAATTTATAGAAACAAGATATGAATAATGATTATTCATATCTTGATTAATTCGTAGTTTTTAAAAAACTATTCTAAATGTTTGTAAATAAAAAAAGCTTCACAAGAATGTGAAGCTTTTTAAGTGACCGGGCTGGGGCTCGAACCCAGGACCCTCTCCTTAAAAGGGAGATGCTCTACCAACTGAGCTACCAGGTCTTTTATTTTTTATCTTAAAACCTAAAGATATTTTACTTTTAAATTACTTTTTATTAAAAGCAACTATCTTATAAAAAAACTTCACATTTCTATGAAGTTTTTAACTTTTTGTGACCGGGCTGGGGCTCGAACCCAGGACCCTCTCCTTAAAAGGGAGATGCTCTACCAACTGAGCTACCAGGTCAATTTATTTCCTTTTTAGCGGCTGCAAAGATATGCTTTATTTTAAACAAACCAAATCTATTTATATCTTTTTTTCATTTAAATACGCCTCTCTAACTTTCTTAAATAAATTAGACGAATACACAAAACTCACAACAGCTTCATTATCAGTTTTAAATATATCTTCACTTGTTCCTTCCCATGCTTTTTTACCATCCTTTAAAAAAATTATTTTTTCTCCAATTTCCATCACAGAATTCATATCATGGGTATTAATTACTGTCGTAATTTTATACTCATCTGTAATTTCTTGAATCAATTTATCTATAACAATAGAAGTACGCGGATCTAAACCTGAATTTGGTTCATCACAAAACAAGTATTTAGGATTCATTACAATAGCTCTCGCAATGGCAACCCTTTTTTGCATTCCACCAGACAATTCTGCTGGTAGTTTGTAATTAGAGTTTTCTAAATTAACTCTTTTTAAAACAAAGTTTACACGCGCTAACATCTCTTCAGTAGATTGATTTGTAAACATTTTTAACGGAAACATCACATTTTCTTCTACCGTTTGAGAATCAAACAAGGCACTTCCTTGAAAAACCATTCCAATTTCTTGCCTCCATTGTTGTTTTTCGTTTTCTGTAAATTGCGTATTAACTCTACCATCAAAAGAAATAGTACCTTCTTCTGGAGTATGCAAACCAATTAATGATTTTAAAAACACCGTCTTACCAGAACCACTTTCTCCAATTATTAAACTGGTTTCTCCTGGAAGAAAAGTAGCCGTAATGCCTTTTAATACTTTTACATCTCCAAAACCTTTATGTAAATTTTTTACTTCTATCATTTCTTAGGTTAAAAGCATTTGGGTTAAAAAATAATTTGCAATTACAATTAAAATAGTGGTCCAAACAACTGCTTGTGTACTTGCTTTACCAACAGCTATAGACCCTCCTTTTACATAATAACCATGATAAGATGGCACTGTAGCTATTAAAAATGCAAAAATTAAAGTTTTTATAATAGCATACGATAATAAAAAGGGATCAAAATCGGTTTGAATACCCTCTATATAGTCTGCTCCCGAAAAAAGACCAGATAATACACCAGTAACCCAACCTCCTAAAATACCTAAGAACATGCCTAATGATATTAGAAAAGGATAAAAGAAAACCGTTGCTATAACTTTAGGCAATACTAAATGGCTTAATGCATTTATCCCCATAACTTCTAAGGCATCAATTTGTTCTGTAACACGCATTGTACCAATACTAGACGTTATGTAAGACCCTACTTTACCAGCTAAAATAATGGAGCAAAAAGTAGGTGCAAATTCTAAAATAATAGAACGTTTTGCCGCAAAACCTATTAAAGATTTCGGAATAAAAGGATTGTCTAAATTTAAAGCTGTTTGCAGGGCAATTACCCCTCCTATAAAAAAAGAAATAAACATAATAATCCCTAAAGATTTTAAGCCTAAATCATCAATTTCTTTTAGCAAAGCCTCATAAAAAACCTTCACTTTTTGTGGTTTTTTAAAAACACGCCCCAACATCATAAAATATTTACCAATATGTTCTAGGTAATTCATTCATTTTAATTTTGTGCTAAAGTATTAAAATATCATTAATAGAAAGTTAAAATCCCCATATCAAAACAAAAAATAATTACTTTTGATTAATTATTTAATTATATACTTATGAATTTCAAGTTACTTTTTAGTTTTATATGTTTTTTTGTTTTTTTCGGAAATAGTAAACTAACATCACAAAATAAAAACCCCAAATTAGTAGTCGGTATTGTTATCGACCAAATGAGGTATGATTATTTAACTCGATTTTCTGATAGGTACGGTAAAGATGGATTTAATAGAATTTTAAAGGATGGGTTTTCATTAGAAAACGCACATTACAACTACATACCAACATATACAGCTGTTGGCCACACCTCTATTTACACAGGAACAACACCAAGTGAACACGGAATTATCTCTAACAATTGGTATGATAAATATCTAAAAAAATCTATTTACTGTGTAGATGATGCTACTTTTGAAACCGTTGGTAATACGGGTAAATATGGACAAAAATCTCCAAAGAGACTTTTTACATCAACCATAACAGACCAATTACATTTAGCACAAAATATGCACGGAAAAACAATTGGAGTTTCTATAAAGGATCGTTCAGCAATTTTACCTGCAGGCCATACTGCAAATGGAGCTTATTGGTACGATGGGCGTAATTTTAATACTTGGGTTACTAGTACTTTTTATATGAATGAATTGCCACAATGGGTAAAATATTTTAATAAAAAGAACAAAGCAGATGACTATTTAAATACAACTTGGGAAACTCTTTACGATATTAACACTTATACAAATAGTAGACTTGACAACAACATTTTTGAAGGAAAATTAAATGGCCAAAAAGCACCAACTTTCCCTAAAGACTTAAAAAAATTACGTGCAAAAAACGGAAATTTCGACTTAATAAAAACGGTTCCTTCTGGGAACACCTTTACTGCAGATTTTGCAAAAGCCGCAATTATAGGTGAAAACTTAGGTAAAAGTGAATATACCGATTTCTTAGCCGTTAGTTTTTCTCCAACAGATTACGTTGGTCATAAATATGGCGTTTCTGCTGTAGAAACAGAAGACACTTATTTACGTTTAGACAAAGATTTAGCAGACTTTTTAAAATTTTTAGACCAACAAGTAGGGAAAGACAACTACACTTTATTTTTAACAGCAGATCATGCAGCAGTACACGTACCTGCATATTTACAATCTTTAAAAATTCCTGCTCATTATTTAAACATGAAAAAATTTAAAGAATTTGTTACAGAAATCACTAAAAAACACTTTAATTCTGATGAGTTGATTGAAAATATTTCTAATTACCAAATATTTTTAAATAAAGAAAAAATTGAATCTTTAAATTTAGATACTAATACAGTTGCTCAAAAATTAGCTGATGAAGTTATTAACTTTGATGGTATATACAAATCTGTAACTGCAAGAACTTTACAAACAACGCATTTCTCTTCTGGTATTTTAAATTCGCTTCAAAACGGATACAATCAAAAATTATCTGGAGATGTATTTATGATCCCGAACCCAGCAACTTTAATTAGTGGAAGAACTGGTACAAGTCATGGTTCTGGTTATTCATATGACACCCACGTGCCTATTATTTTCTATGGTAATGGTATAAAACAAGGTTCATCTTCTAAAAGATATAACATTACAGATATTGCTCCAACAATTGCAAACTTATTAAATATTGAGTCTCCTAACGGAACAAACGGAGTTGTTATTGATGAAGTTTTAGAAAAGTAAAAAATTATATTAACAACTTTTAATTCATTCTTAAGAGTAAATTTTAAACTTCATATAAATCTGTATTTTCTTAAACTAGCACTTTATAATTCTTTAACTAAGAAAATGCAGATATCTTTATTTAATACTCAAAGGAGAAATTGATATTTCTTATTTTAAAGAAGGAGTTTATATCATAAAAATTCAGGGTGATGGTAAAAAGACAATTGTAAGGAAATTTATCAAGCTTTAAAAACAGAGCTATTTTGATGTTTTTTTATCGCCTTTCTAGAAAGGATAATTCCTAAAATTAAAGAAACAATTGCGCCAATCCATGTACCTGGAATAAAGTTGATGAACAGAAAAAAATCATAAGCACCATGAAACAGCGTTGCAAAAAATAGTCCAGTTAAATTTAAAACAATTCTATTTTTAGAAAACTTAGCTTTCCCCATAAAATACCCCATAAGAATAGCAAAAGTTGCGTGAGCCGGAACTGCTGTAAAAGCTCTCATTACTCCAGTAGAAACTCCGTGTTGAAAAACATACAATACGTTTTCTAAGGTAGCAAACCCCATAGAAACCATAACAGCGTATACAATTCCATCAAACTGTTCATTATACTCTTTGTTTCTTTGTGAGTAATACCTTACAATAACATATTTAGAAAACTCCTCTACCAAAGCAACTACTACAAATGCTTTTAGAAACTGTTGTAAAATACTCGTTCCTTCTGATAATGGAATTAATTTACTAGCAAAACCACCAAGAATAACCGTTAATAAAACACTGGCAGTTGCCCCTAAAAGAAAATTTTTAAACAAAAAACCAATAGGTTCTTTTTCAAATTTATCTTTAAAATAAATATAAAGTATAATTATTGTTGCTGGAGCAATTGCCAAAAGTAGTAAGTGCATTTATCTATTTTTTTGGCAAAAATACTTCTGCCATCATACAACGTGCACTTCCTCCTCCACAATACTCAATTGTATCTAAAGAACTAGAAATAATTTTACAATGATTGTTTATTTGTGCTTTTTGAGATTGTGTTAAACAATTAAAAGCGGCATCACTCATTATTAAGAAACGCTCATCATCCTTACCACGAACTTGTAACATATTACCCGCAAAATTATTTACTTGCTCTTCTGTAATATCGATTACTTTTTTACCATCTTCTTTTAAATGCTTTAACACATTTTTACGTTCTGTCTTATCATCAATAGATGCTAAACAAATAATTGCCAAAGTTTCTGCAACACACATCATAACATTGGTATGATAAATTGCTTCTCTCTTATCATTTACAGTTTGTTTTGCCGTAAAAACTACTGGTGTATATTCAAAATCTTCACAGAATTCTATAAACAACTCTTCATCTGCTCTTGGAGAAAGGGCACAATACGCCTTATTATTTTCTCTATCTAAACAAATACTTCCTGTTCCTTCTAAAAAGATATTATCTTCTTCTGCAGAAGTATAATCTACAATGTTTTCTATTAAAAAACCTTCCTTTTCTAATTCTTCTAAAACATCTTCACGTCTTTCTAAACGTCTATTTTCTGCAAACATAGGGTACATTGCAACTGTACCATCTTCATGAAAAGAAATCCAATTATTGGGGAAAATAGAATCTGGAGTATCAGAAGCATTTGTATCAGAAACTACAATTACATGAATTCCAAAACTGCGTAATTTCTCTACAAAAGCATCAAACTCATTTTGTGCCTTAATATTAATTGTTGATGGAAGTGCATTATCAATTTCTTTTTGATAATAATTGTTTACAGCAGTTTGCTCATTCATCCTAAAATTGATAGGACGAATCATTAATATTGTATTGGTAGTTTGATTCATTTAAGTCATTATATTTAATACAAAATTAGGCTTTTTTTTATTTGCATAGATTTCTATAACTTTATTTTTTTTAGTCTAAAAAACAATCAGATGAGCACACCTATTTTCTTTTGCTTATTTTTACTTTATGAAAAAATTAGTTCCCTTTTATATAATCTTTATTTCTCTTTTTTCCTTCGGACAAGTGCTACCTGATGGATTTGTTTATTTATCAGATCTAGATAAAACGATACAATCTGAATTGCGTTATTTAGGTAACAATAACTTTATAGGGAAACCGATTGATGGATACCATAAAAACTGCATTATAGTTACCAAAAAATCTGCTACCGCCTTAGTAAAAGTCCAAGAAGCATTATTAAAAGATGGATTAAGCCTTAAGGTATTTGATGCTTATAGACCACAACAAGCCGTAAACCACTTTGTACGTTGGGCAAAAGTACTTGGAGACACATTAATGAAAAGACAATATTACCCAAGTTTACCAAAATCTCAATTATTTAAACAAGGCTATATATCTTCTAGATCTGGGCATTCTAGAGGTAGCACTGTAGATTTAACAATTGTAAATGTAAAAACAGGTAAAGAATTAGATATGGGAAGTCCTTATGATTTTTTCGGAATAAAGTCTCATCCTTTATCTAAAGAGATTACAGCAGAACAGCAAAAAAACAGAATGTTACTCCGTAATATAATGATTCAAAATAATTTTAGACCTTATAAAAACGAATGGTGGCATTTTACATTAAGACACGAACCTTTTCCTACTACTTTTTATAATTTCCCTATAGAATAAGTACTTTTTTAACAAAATAGAAACAGCTTCACTTAAAATCGGCATTATATTTGTAATATTATTTAAAAGTATGATACAGATGAAATTAAAAATCAAACTTCTATTACCTATTCTATTATTAACTGTAATTCAGTTATCTGCCCAATTAGATAATAATTCTGGAAACAAAGAAAAAGGTAACATTAAAGGACTTGTTTTAAACAATTCTAAAGAAGTATCAAAACCAAATTCTGTAGAATTAAAAGGAAATGATGGTTTTAAAAGTGCTTTTGATAAGGAAAATGAAAATTTAAAAAAACAACAAGCAGATAACAACCTTAATAATAAAGGTATCTTAACAGTAGAAAAACAACGTGAAGAGCGTTTTTTAAAAGCCTTTAAAAAAATAAACGGGCAATTTATATACCCAAAAATAGACCAAGATTTAGGTAGTTTTAGAACAGATTCTAAAAGTGTTAATATTATCTGCAGAGATTTTCAATACCCTGATGGAGATATGGTTAGTATACTTGTAAACGACATACCTGTTATTATTAACATTACACTAAAACAACGTTATCAAAAGTTTAATATTCCTTTAGAAGTTGGTTTAAATAAAATAGCTTTTAAAGCACTTAATCAAGGTTCTTCTGGGCCAAATACGGCTGCTTTTAAAGTTTATAATGCAGAAGGCACATTACTATCTTCTAATGAGTGGAACTTAGCAACGGGTGCTAAAGCTACCATAGTCATAGCAAAAGACAAATAATCCTTCAAAAATATTTTGTTTTATTTTAAACTCATCTTGTTTTTTTATTCTATCTAAAACAGTTATTTTTGCCATTGATTATTGAAAAGAATATTTTGATAGTCTTAAAAAACAAACAATATCACTAAAATGAAAAAAATCACCAAACAAACCTATTTAGATTGGTACCAAGACATGCTTTTTTGGCGTAAGTTCGAAGACAAACTTGCTTCTGTTTACATACAACAAAAAGTTAGAGGTTTCTTACATTTATATAATGGTCAAGAAGCAATTTTAGCAGGTGCATTGCATGCAATGGATTTATCTAAAGACAAAATGATTACTGCATACAGAAACCACGTACAACCTATTGGTATGGGAGAAGATCCTAAACGTGTAATGGCAGAATTATATGGAAAAGTTACAGGAACATCTCAAGGAATGGGTGGTTCTATGCATATTTTTTCTAAAGAATTTCGTTTTTATGGTGGTCATGGTATTGTTGGAGGTCAAATTCCTTTAGGTGCAGGACTTGCTTTTGGTGATAAATATAATAATACTGGCGGTGTTACATTGACATGTTTTGGAGATGGTGCTGCAAGACAAGGTTCTCTGCATGAAGCTTTTAATTTAGCAATGTTATGGAAACTACCTGTAATCTTTATTTGTGAAAACAATGGATATGCAATGGGTACTTCTGTAGAAAGAACTGCTAACCATACTGATATTTGGAAACTTGGTTTAGGCTACGAAATGCCTTGTGGACCTGTAGATGCTATGAATCCTATAAAGGTTGCAGAAGCTATTGACGAAGCTTTAGATAGAGCAAGACGTGGTGATGGCCCAACTTTCTTAGAAATGAAAACATACAGATATAGAGGTCACTCAATGTCTGATGCACAACACTACAGAACGAAAGACGAAGTAGAAGAGTACAAAAAAATAGATCCTATTACGCAAGTAAAAGACATTATCTTAGAGCAGGGATATGCTACGGCAGAAGAATTAGCTGTTATAGATAAAGAGGTAAAAGCAAAGGTAAATGAATGTGAGAAATTCGCTGAAGATTCTCCGTATCCAGAGCCTGAGCAAATGTATGATATGGTTTATGAACAAGAAGATTATCCTTTTATAAGTTAAGATATGGCAACAATTATAAATATGCCCAGACTAAGTGACACCATGGAAGAAGGTGTTGTGGCAAAATGGTTAAAAAACGTTGGAGATAAAATTGAAGAAGGTGATATTTTAGCTGAAATCGAAACCGACAAAGCAACAATGGAATTTGAGTCTTTCTACGAAGGAACTCTTTTATATGTTGGTATTAAAGAAGGAGAAACATCTCCTGTTGATGTTTTATTAGCAATTATCGGTGAAGAAGGTGAAGATATTTCTGCAATCATAAACGGTAATCAAGAATCAGCAAAAGAAGAAACAGCTACTGAAGAAGCAAAAGAAGAAACGACTACTGAAGCTAATGCTGCTGATGGAGTTGCAATTCCTGAAGGTGTTGAAGTAATAACAATGCCTCGTTTAAGTGATACAATGACTGACGGAACCATAGCAACTTGGTTAAAGAAAGTTGGTGATGTGGTTACTGAAGGTGACATGCTTGCTGAAATTGAAACAGATAAAGCAACAATGGAATTTGAATGTTTCTATGAAGGAACAATCTTATACATTGGTGTACAAGAAGGAGAAACTGCACCTGTAGATAGTTTATTAACTATTATTGGCCCTGCTGGAACTGATGTTTCTGCATTAGTTGCAAATGGTGGTGGTGTTTCTGCTCCGGCTGAAGAAACTGCTGCTCCTGTTGCTAAAGCTCCTGAAAAGGCTGCTGCAAAACCAGCTGCTAAAGTTGAAGAAACTAAAACAACTTCTACGACTAACAATACTGCAAACGGACGTATTTTTGTATCTCCATTAGCTAAAAAAATTGCAACTGATAAAGGAATTAACTTAGCAAATGTTAGTGGTTCTGGTGAAAACGGAAGAATCATTAAAAAAGATGTAGAAAACTATACTCCTGCTGCCGCTGTTGAAGCTGCTCCTGCTGTTGCAAGTGCACCTGCTGCTGGCGTAGAAAGCTCAGAAGAAGTTAAGAATTCTCAAATGCGTAAAGCAATTGCAAAATCTTTAGGTAACTCTAAATTTACTGCTCCAGATTTCAGTTTAAATATTGAAGTGGATATGGACAATGCAATGGCTTCTAGAAAAACTATTAATGCAATTCCAGATGTTAAAGTATCATTTAATGATATGGTAGTAAAAGCATGTGCAATGGCTTTGAAAAAACATCCACAAGTAAACACATCTTGGACAGATGCTAATACAATTTATCACAGTCATATACACGTAGGTGTTGCGGTTGCGGTTGCAGATGGTTTATTAGTACCGGTTATAAAACACACAGACCAATTAAGTTTAACTCAAATTGGTGCAGGTGTTAGAGATTTAGCAGGTAAAGCAAGAAACAAAAAATTAGCTCCTGCAGATATGCAAGGAAGTACTTTTACAGTTTCTAACTTGGGTATGTTTGGTATTCAGAATTTTAATTCTATTATTAACCAACCAAATTCGGCTATTTTATCTGTTGGTGCAATTGTACAAAAACCAGTTGTTAAAGACGGTCAGATAGTTGTTGGTAACACAATGAATTTAACTTTAACCTGCGATCACAGAACGGTTGATGGTGCAGTTGGAGCACAATTTTTACAAACATTAAAAACGTTTATCGAAAACCCAGTTACCATGTTAGCGTAACTGTTTTTTATAGTATATATAAAAACCATTTCAAATTTTGGAATGGTTTTTTTCGGTTAAAAAAAGAACTAAAAATCATGAGAAACAAAATTACATTACTACTATTATTATTTACAACAGTCTACAACACAACGTTTAGCCAAGAAAAAATAAAAGGTAATAAGAATATAACAAGAATTAAAACAGATCTAAATCAGTTTAATAAGATCTCTGTTAATAATGATTTTAAAGTAGTTTTATTTAAATCGGCAAATTCTTTCGTTGAAGTAGAAACTGATGATAATTTACATAATGCTATCGAAATAAAAGTTATAGACTCTATACTTACTATTTCTACTACAGCAAAATTAAGAGCAAAACGTCTTAATATTACGGTATACTACAACAACCCATTGCAAGAAATTATACTAAATAACGATGCAGAAATAGAATCGTTAAACGTAATAAAGACACCTGCTATGTTGCTTCAGATAAATGATTATACAATTGCAAACCTATCTGTAGAATCTAACAAATTTAACCTTATCAATAATAATAAATCTAGATTTCAATTACGTTCTAAATCTAAAATAGATATTAATAGTAAAGAGGTTAATTTAGATTTAAGCGAATCTAGTAACACAGAAATAACCATTAAAGCAGATAGTTTAACTACTAGGTTAATGAAAAATGCTATAGTAAGTATTAAAGGTTCGGCAATTTCACTAGAAGCATTAACACTTGAAGATTCTAATTTTAAAGGAGAAGAATTAATTGTAACTAATTGCAATACCACGGTAAAAGAAAGTGCTAGTTTTACGATTCAAACATCGGATAAAATAACGATAGATGCTTCTGACAAAAGTAAAACCGAAGTATATGGAGAACCTCAAATAATTATACAAAGTTTTACTGGCTCTTCAACATTATCTAAAAAAGAATTATAAAATTGCTAGAAATCAAAATATAAAAAGCTCGCAATTTGCGAGCTTTTATTTTATATATTTATTCCTCATGAAAAGTTTAGAAGAAAAACTAAAAAACCCGGTTTGGTATTCCTTAGACGATACCCATCATAAATTTTTAATACAATATGATGGAGTACAATTCTACCTGCCAGAAATCTGTTCTTTTGGTGCATTTCATGACCCAACAAAAACAGCAAAAGCATTAACTGAACATTCTAAAATAGCTAAAAAATTCTTTTTAGTTGTAGAAAAAGAAACACCAACAATAGATACCAACCATGTTATTCTAGAAAAAAAGATTGATGGCTGTCAAATGGTCTTAGAAAACCATGTAGCATTAGAAATAACAGAAGATATTGTTTTATTAGATGAAGAACACATTGATGAAGTTTACAATTTAATTTGGTTGGTAATGCCTGGTTTTTATCAAAGAGGAGGTTTTAAAATGGGTAAATATTACGGTATCTTTAAAGATGACAAATTAGTTGCAATTACAGGGCAAAGAATGCAAACTGATGATTTTATTGAAGTTAGTGGCGTTGTTACGCATCCTGATTACACAAGAAGGGGATTAGCAAAACAATTAGTTTCACATACAACAAACGAAATTTTAAAAGAGAATAAACTACCTATTTTACACACCAATAAAGGTAACTCTGCAATTCCGCTTTATGAGAAATTAGGATACAAATTAACCCGAGATATGAATTGGTGGTTATTCAGCAGAAAATAATTAATTTATAATTTTATTAAGATGCCAAAAAAAGGAAAAGGAAAAGCAAAAAACTCCGTTAATAAAGCAAAACATACCAAATTGATGAATCAAAAAATCAACAAGGTAAAACTAGAAAAGCAATTAAATAAAGAACGTTTAAAAGCTATTATAAAAAAAGTAAACGAAGAAAAAGAGAATGAAAAATAAATTAAAATACTTTCTAGGCAGTATTGTTTCACTTCCTTTATTGCCTTTACTCTATTTTCAAGGAAAAAGTATCAGAAAAAAAGTTCCTACACTTCCCGAAGCAAAAGAACCAACAGGATTTGTAAATGGAAATTTTAATAAAACCCTAAGCATACTTTCTATTGGAGAAAGTACCATTGCAGGAGTTGGTGTAGACTATCATCAAAACGGTTTTACAGGAGCTTTAGCAAATACACTATCTGCGGAATTAGATGCAAACATAAACTGGAGAGTGTATGCTAGAAGTGGCTATACAGTAAATAGAGTTTGTAAAAAAATTATTCCTAAAATTGAAGAAACTACAACGGATATAATCATTATTGGAATGGGTGGAAATGATGCCTTTACTTTAAACTCTCCTAAAAAATGGCATAAAACTATAGAAGAACTCATTTATTTAGTTCAAGATAAATTCCCAGAAACACCTATTTTCTTTACAAATATGCCTCCAATAAAAGAGTTTCCTGCTTTTACAACAGTAATAAAATTTGTGATTGGTAATTTGGTAGAAATTTTTGGAGAAAGACTACATACTTTAACTAAGAACAAAAAGAATGTTTTTTACTACAATGAAGTAATTACCTTAGAGCAATGGAGTAAAAAACACGCATTACCTAATGATGATACTAAAATCTATTTTAGTGATGGTGTACATCCATCAGCATTGACTTATAAGATTTGGGGAAAAGAAATGGCTCTTTATATTAAATCGAAATTAAATAAATAAGATTTTCCTTTATCAAAATGATGAAAAAAATTATTATTCTTGGAGCTGGAATTTCTGGTATTTATTTAGGTTATAAATTAAAGAAAGTAGGATTTTCTATCAAAATTTTAGAAGCCAACAATAGAGTTGGTGGTAGGATTTACACAAAAAAAACAAATGATACAAAAGTTGAATTAGGTGCAACATGGCTATGGAAATATAATGAAGAACTATTAAAAGTATGTAAAGAATTAAACATCTCTTTATTTGAACAAAATATGAATGGAGATGCTTTGTTTGAAGGGACTAGAACTAATTTACCAGAACGTTTTAAGCTTCCTAAAAACCAAGAAATAAGTTATAGAATTATTGGGGGAACCGCAACAATCTTAGAAGAATTGGCTAAATATTTTTCTGAGGACGAAATTCAACTAAATGAAAAAGTTTTAAAAATTGATGATAACGAAGCTTCGATAAAAGTTACTAACGTGAGTTCGAGCTAATCAATCGCAATATTCGGTAACATATTCGGGATTTTTATAGAAGGTTTTTTAGGTAAAAAAGAATATGCAATTAATCCAGAGATCATATTTGTTATGAAATTATCAAAAGATCTATGTCTAGAATGTTCAATTTGGCAAGTGTTTTTTAGTACATCATTTACTGTTTCGATGATTGCTCTTTTTCTTAGGATAACTTTATCCATATAGTCCATTGCTTTCTTTTTCATGTTTTTTCGAACTTTAGTTATTAAATGAATTCCGTCTACAAAAAGTCTTTCAAATAAATCTTTCCCAATATATCCTTTGTCTCCAAAAATTTTTCCAAATAATTTGTCGTGAAACTTCTTTTGTTTGAGAGGGAATCTGTCATCTACATTGGCTGGAGTGAACATAAAATCAATAATTTCTCCTTTGTCATTGCAGACAATATGTAGTTTAAATCCAAAATACCACCCCATAGTTCCATAGCTTTTTTTGGCAATATCTTTAAATACTTGATGTTGTTTTTCTCTTTTATAGTGACATACTTTTAAAGGAGTAGAATCAATAAAAGAGATACCTGTGCAATCGCCTAAACAATACATTTTCATAAAAACGGCTAAAGGTTGTGTAACCTTTTTTTGAAGTTCTACAAATCTATTATAAGAAACACAATCTGGAAACAGATCTTGTCTGTATTTACAAATATGGTTTAAGTAAAAGTGTTTAAGGTTTCGGTAAGACTTTAGGTGAAATATAACAAGTATGGTCATCACTTCACTATCAGACATTTTGAACTTTCTATTACGTTTTTTAGTTGTTGAACCATCAGAAATGCTGTTTTTATTAAGAATTAAGTTAAATTCTTTCATAAAATCATCTAAAGAACAGAAAATTTCTATAATTTTACTATCAGAAATCATAAGCAGGATATTTATTAATATATTAGAATTCAGTACTTTAATATACTAAATATTCTGCTTTTTTTATAGGTTTAATTAAAATTTCTTACATCGAACTCACGTTTACTACTAAAAATGATGAATTTATTACGGATATTGTTGTTTCTACTATTCCACCTCAGCTACTAGTTAATTCCGTTTCTTTTTCTACAAAATTAGATACAAACCTCATCAAAATTGCAAACAACACCTATACTTGGATGAAAGATTCTATAAAGTTTGCCATCGTTTATAAAACTCCTTTCTGGAAAGAACAAGGTTTGTCTGGTGTTAGTTTTAGTAATGTTGGTCCGTTTACAGAAATGTATGATCATTCTAATTTTGAAAACAACAAATTTGCTTTAATGGGGTTTTTAAACGGTGCTTTGGTAAATGAATCAAAAGAAGCTAGAGAAGAGTTAATACGAGCACAACTCTTTAAATTCTTTGGAGAACAAGGTATAAATTATCTTTCTTATGAAGATAAAGTATGGAATAAAGAAAAACTAGTGAATTTTGAAAATGACCACTTTATCAATCCACATTTTAATAATGGACATTCAATTTATCAACAAGAATTTTTAAATGGTAAGTTTATAGTAGCGGGTTCTGAAACCTCAGCTAGTTACGGAGGCTATATGGAAGGTGCTATTTATAGAGGAAATGAAATTTCAGAACAGCTAAAAAATAAATTTCAATAAACAAAAAAAACCTCAAGCTTACACTTGAGATTTTATATATTATATTGGTTTCTATTTATTTATCAATAGAACCTAAAACGCGTTTCATAAAAGCGTTTAATGCTTCTTTTTTTGGTGTGCCTTCTTTTATCATTTTATCAACTTCAAGAGCACCATACATATTAGAAATTAACTCGCCAATAACATCTAATTCTTCATCTTTTAAAGACGGAACTTCTGTTAAAGCCTCTAGGGTTTCAATAGTTTCTAATAGATAATCTTGATCGTTTTCTTCGATAAAGTTAGTAAGATGTTTAATTACAGGTAATTTCATGATTAAGCAATTTCATTTACCAATTCCTTCAATACATCAAATTTATTGGTTTGTGTTTGATTTTTCTTTTCTCCATCTACAAAAATAGCAAAAGTTGGTAAATTACTTACATCTGCTAATTTTCTACTTTCAGGAAATTTTTCTGCATCAACAATTACAAATTTTATATTATCCATTTCTGAAGCTAATTTTTTAAATTTAGGCTTCATAATTCTACAATTTCCACACCAAGTAGCAGAATATTGTACAATTACTTTATCATTTCCAGTTACAATTGTTTGTAAATTATCTTCTGTTAATTCTTGTACCATAATATTAAATATTTTAAATAAAGCAGTACGCGAATTTATCTTCAGATATACACACGAACCCTTTATTAATCATTTTTATTAGTTAGATGCTAAATATGCTGCAGTTCCTTTTGCATTAGGAGCCATTGCTTCTTTACCTTCTTCCCAGTTTGCAGGACACACTTCTCCGTGAGATTGTACGTGTGCATACGCATCGATTAAACGTAAAAATTCATTTACATTTCTACCAACTGGCATGTGGTTAATTCCTTCATGAAAAACAGTTCCTTCTTCATCAATTAAATAAGTAGCTCTATAAGTTACGTTATCTCCTTCTACTTGAATTGTTTGTGAAGCTTCATCAAAAGTTTCATTAGTAATATCTAAAATACCTAAGATAGAAGATAAGTTTCTGTTACTGTCTGCTAAAATTGGGTAAGTAACACCTTCAATTCCACCATTGTCTTTAGAAGTACTTAACCATGCAAAATGCACTTCTGGAGTATCACAAGAAGCACCAATTACAATTGTATTTCTTTTTTCAAATTCTGCGATAGCTGCCTGAAAAGCGTGTAACTCTGTAGGACAAACAAATGTAAAATCTTTTGGGTACCAGAATAATAACACTTTCTTCTTGTTATTAACTGCTTCTTCCAATACGTTTAATTTAAACGTATCTCCCATTTCATTCATTGCGTCTACATTTAAATCTGGAAATTTTTTACCAACTATTGTTGCCATTCTATATAAATTTTATAATTATTAATATGTTCTTTTTACAGCTGCAAAGGTAGAAAGTAAAGCAAAAAAAAAGCTACCTTTTTAATGATAACTTTTTATATTACTATAAATTTTACTTATAACTAATTGAATTAACAATAGTTTTACCTTATTTTGAAGCAAAGAGTTTAATATCGTTTGCAGAAACTTCTTTCTCGCCAAGAATAATTAAACGTTCTACCACATTTCTTAATTCACGTATATTACCTGTCCAATCATATTCTTGCAACAACTTAATTGCTGCAGAAGAAAATCCTTTTTTTGGAGTTCCTTGTTCTACAGAAATTTTATCTGTAAAAAAATCTACTAATAAAGGAATATCTCCTCTTCTATCATTTAAAGAAGGAACTTGAATTAAAATAACCGCTAATCTATGATACAAATCTTCTCTAAAACGACCTTCTGCTATTTCTTTTTTTAAATCTTTATTGGTTGCTGCAACAATTCTAACATTTACTTTAATATCCCTATCAGACCCTACACGTTGAATTTTATTTTCTTGCAAAGCTCGTAATACTTTTGCTTGCGCAGACAGACTCATATCTCCTATTTCATCCAAAAAAATAGTCCCACCATTTGCAGCTTCAAACTTACCTGCTCTATCTTTATTTGCCCCCGTAAAAGAACCTTTTACGTGTCCAAACAATTCACTTTCTATTAATTCTGATGGAATTGCAGCACAATTTACTTCAATCATTGGTGCTTTTACTCTGTCCGATTTTTCATGTAACCAATGCGCTACCAATTCTTTTCCTGTTCCGTTTGGTCCAGTAATTAAAACTCTGGCATCTGTAGCTGCTACTTTTTCAATGATGTCTTTTATATGAGAAATAGCTTCGCTTTCACCAATCATTTCATAGTTCTTGCTCACTTTTTTCTTTAGCCTTTTATTCTCTACAATCAACACTTTTGTATCCAAAGCATTTCTTACTGTATTTAAAAGTCTATTTAAATCTGGTGGTTTAGAAATATAATCGAAAGCTCCTAAGCGCATTGTGTTTACCGCTGTATCTAAATCTCCATGACCAGAAATCATAACAATTGGTATTTCTGGTTTTATTTTTTTCGCCTTTTCTAACACCTCAACACCGTCCATTTTTGGCATTTTAATATCACATAAAACCAAATCGTACTCATTATTTTTAATCATTTCAATTCCTAATAATCCGTCTTCTGCCTCTTCTACATGATACGTTTCATTTTCTTCTGATATTATTTTTGTTAAAACTCTTCTAATAGCAGCTTCATCTTCTATTATTAATATTTTTGGCATCTTTTTCTTATTTTATAAGGTGTACATCTCTTTGTGGAAATGGAATTGAAATATTATTTTCTCTAAATTTTTGATCAATTGCAAAACGTAAATCGCTCTTTATGATTAAGTGTTCGAAACTATTATTGATTACAAAAAGCAACTTAAATTGTAAAGCACTGTCTCCAAAATCATCAAACAAAACTCTTGGTTCTTTTAATGTTAAAACTCTTGGATGCGCTTTTGCAACATCAATTAAAAGCGTTTTAACCAATGCTACATCCGAACCATAAGCAACACCAATGGCAACACTTTCTGTTGTTTGAGACCCATTTTGGGTCCAATTAAATAAACTTGTGGTTAAAAATTTATGATTCGGAATAATAAGTACTTTATCATCTATGGTAATTGCTCTTGTTGTTCTTAATCTTATTTCTGCAACTTTACCAACTTTCTCATCAATTTCTATAATATCATTAACATGTAAAGATTTATCGAGAATAATAAATATCCCAGATACAATATCTTGAAATAAAGTTTGTAACCCTAAACCAATACCTACTAACAATGCAGCAGAACCCGCTAATAACACCCCAACTTTAATACCAGAAGACTCTAAGGCTATTACTAAAACAACAGTGTAGATTACATATTTTACAAATGAAAAAACAGCTTTAAACTTCCCTTTATCTTCTTCATTTAAACTTTTATTAACAAACTTTCTTATCAAATTTATACATAAACTTGTTAAAACAAAAACAATGGTTACAACCAAAATTGTTTTTACATTAAGATGAATACCGTCTGTTAAATTAAACGAATAATTAAGAAATTCTTTTAGCTTTTCCATAAAAATTAGCCTTTATACTTTAACCACTTATACAAGTCTTTATAAGTTGGTTTTTTACCATACATTAAAATACCTACTCTATATATTTTTGCTGCTAACCAAACCATAAATACAAAGGTAACCAATAATAATGCCATAGAAATTGCCAACTCATACCAAGAAACTCCAAATGGAACTCTCATTAGCATCACAATAGGACTTGTAAACGGAATGTAAGAAAACAATATTGCTATAGATCCATGAGGATCGTTCATAACCGTTGCAAAACCAACATAAATTCCTAACATTAAAGGCAACATAATTGGTAACATAAATTGTTGTGTATCTGTTTCATTATCTACCGCTGCACCAACTGCGGCAAACAGAGAACTATACAACATAAACCCACCTAAGAAGTAAAAAATAAACAACACAAACATTTTTAAAATAGGTAGTCTTAAAACTTCTTGCATAATCATTTGCATTTCTCTGCCTCCGGTTGCTGCTTTTACAGCTTCCATTTGTTCTGCAGGCACTCTTGCTGTTTGCATTTCTACCACATCTACTCCAAAAACAGATGAAGCAACCGTTGTAATTACAAACAGTATAATTCCCCAAATAAAGAACTGTAACAAACCTGCAGAAGCGTTCCCTATAATTTTACCTAACATTAACTGAAAAGGTTTTACAGACGATACAATAATTTCTATAATTCTACTTGTTTTCTCTTCAATAACACTACGCATTACAGAGTTACCATAAATAATAACAAACATCATTAATAAATAACCAGCAACGGCTCCAATACCTATTTTTAACCCGTTTATTAATTTTGAGGATTCTTCTCCAGAAAAATTAAACATTTTTATATCTGTATTAATTTTAGATGCTTTTATTTTCTCTAAATCAATACCAAAGTCATTTAGTTTTTCATTTCTAATCTTTGTTTCTATTTTATTTTCTAAAGATCCTATAACAGACATGCCTGGAGAATCTGTAGAATAAAACTCAATGGATTTTGCTAACAATTCTAAACTGTCTTGTTTAGGTATAATTAGCGCGCCATAATAATTACCTTCTTCTACCTTCTTCTTTGTTTCATCAACTCCTAATGCAGTATAATCTAAATAATGGATGGTTTCTGTGTCTTTAAAATCGTCTTTAGAAAACATTTTAGAATTATCTACATAGACAATTTCCTTTACCTTTTCGTCATTTTTTTTCATCAGAAAATAAACTAAGGCTCCCATACCAAGCATTAATAATGGACTTAAAAAAGTCATCATTATAAAAGATTTGTTACGAACTTTTGCAATAAACTCTCTTTGTATTATTAGTTTTAACTTGCTCATTTTCTTAACTGTTTTTATTTATTGCCTGAATAAAAATATCGTTTGCACTTGGTATTAACTCTACAAAATGCTGCACTTCTCCTCTACTTGTTAAAAAAGATAGTAAATCGTTAGATGAATTTCCTGCTGTTAATTTTACATTCAACGTTAAACTATCATTCAATAATTTAAAGTTTGATGGCGATACCTCAAAGCTCTCTTTTAATTTTGCTTCTACTTCTTTAGGATTACTCGTTTGCAGCCCTACTTGAAAAGTATGTGTTCTAAACTGACGTTTGATATCATCTAACTTTCCATCTAAAATTTTGTTCGATTTATCTATTAAAGCGATTTCATCGCACATTTCTTCTACCGATTCCATTCTGTGAGTCGAGAAAATAATCGTTGCGCCTTCATCACGAAGTTGTAAAATTTCTTTTGCAATTAATTGAGCATTAATTGGGTCGAACCCAGAAAAAGGTTCATCAAAAATTAATAATTTAGGGTTGTGCATCACCGTAACAATAAACTGTACTTTTTGTGCCATTCCTTTAGAAAGCTCCTCAATTTTCTTGTTCCACCAAGCAGAAATATCAAACTTATCAAACCAATATTTTAACCGTTTTTTTGCTTCGGCTTTACTCAAACCTTTTAATTGTGCTAAATACAATGCTTGCTCCCCTACTTTCATCGATTTATACAAACCACGCTCTTCTGGTAAATACCCAATTTGTGCTGTATGATGCGGTGCCAATGGTTCTCCGTCTAAAATGATAGTACCACTATCTGGCATTGTTATTTGATTGATAATTCTAATTAAGGATGTTTTACCTGCTCCATTTGGCCCTAATAAACCAAAAACACATCCTTTAGGAATGTGCAATGAAACATCATTTAATGCTCTAAAATCTCCATAATTTTTTACAACATTATTTACTTCTAATAAATTCTTCATTGCCTCTTTAAAATTTTTCTGAAAAGTTCTCAGTAACTACAAACTTACATATTTTAATAATATTAGTATTCAAAGAGAGTAAAACGTTACAATTTAAATTAAAAGAATCACTTTTCGTTTTTATCTAAAGATCCTCCTTTAAAAAAAAGGTTTTAGAGGTCAGTAGTTAGTTACATATAATTTTGTGCTGCTCTACTTTATCCTTTTGAACCATTTTTGTTATTAAGTTATTGAATATTGTTGCTTTACTTTGTGATCGATTAATTCTAAAACAAAATTCATTAAAATATCTATTTAGATTAAAGTCACTTACCCAAGAATACGTTGTTCTTATCCAAGATTTCACCTGATGAATCATTGTATGAAGTGCTTTAAAATTCATACCTCCATTACTTTCTATTTGAGTAATATTATAAGCTTTCGCAATAGGTCTGTAACCTCTCCATTTGTCGGTTATCACTTTAGCTTCTAGACTGATATGATTCACAAAAATATATTGCAAAGAACTAGCTGAAAAATCTTCGATTCTCATGGCATACATTCTTTTAACTTTTCCATCTTGAGTTAGTTCAACAGCAGTTATAGCTTTCTTTTTCTTAGCATTATAACTTCTTCCTACTTTATCTTTTTCTCGTCCACCCAAAACAAATTCATCCACATGAACAATACCGGTCATAGGACTATTTCCACTACTTTCCATAGCTTCTCTAATTTTGAGCATAAATAAACGTGCAGTCTTTTCTGTTACACTAAAACGAACTGCAACATAACTAGCAGAAAGGCTTTTAGTACTCGTACTCATTTCAAAAACAATAAAGAAAGCTTTTCTAACACCAAACTTTACTTTATGAAAAAGTGTGTTTGATGTAGATGATTCTTGATGAGAGCAAATATTACATGTCCGTGAAAAATCTTTTCTTATTTGAGCCTTTTTATGACCACATTTAACACATTGAAATCCATCTTTCCACTTAATATCTGCCAAGTATTTCTTGCAATCTTCATCCGTTTTAAACCGATCAGCAAACTCTAGAAGGTTTTGTCCTTTAAATATATTCATAATATTACTGTATTTGTTGTTTTTAAAGATATGAATTTAAATACTGACCTCTAAAAGGTTTTATTTAATTTAAGAATCTAAAGGTTAAAATATTCCTTTAACCCCAATAAATATTGGAAAAAACTATTATAAAGCATCAATACGTTTTAAAAAAGCGTCTATATTTTTTGTTAAATTTTACTATGCATGCATAACTTTTTCTAAATTTACTATGCGTGCATAATAAATTTTTATATATTTGACAGAATGGACAAGTACAAATCAATAGATCATGAACTTAGGGCAACGTGGCAAGCTGTTGCAAAAGTGTATAATGAGCAGGCAGTAAAACACGATAGCACAATGGCAACTGCTTTTGTTTTATTAAATATTGATAAACAAAACGGAACCCCATCTACGGCATTAGGTCCTTTAATGGGAATGGAACCAACTAGTCTTTCTAGAATTTTAAAAACAATGGAAGATAAAGGTGCTATTTGTAGAGAAAAAAACCCAGATGATGGTAGAAGTGTTATTATTAAATTAACAGATTATGGTAGAGAAATGCGCAAAATATCTAGAGGACATGTTATTCTGTTTAATGATACCATAAAAGATAATGTTTCTGAAAAAGATTTAGCAGGTTTTTTTAAGGTAACATCAACAATTAATAAATTAATTGCGGATAAAGAAATTTATGAAAACGTCAACAATAAAGCAGTATAACAAAAATGACTAAAGACTAAATGACATAAGATAATTAGACTGAATGCAAAAGTCTTACGTCTTACGTCTTTTTAAATCATACGTCAAATAATTTTAAAACAAATGACTAGAAGAATTAAAAAAGTAGCAATAGTTGGCTCTGGAATTATGGGAAGTGGCATTGCGTGTCATTTTGCAAACATTGGAGTTGAAGTTCTATTATTGGACATTGTGCCAAGAGAATTAAACGACAAAGAAAAAGCTAAAGGATTAACGCTCGAAGACAAAGTGGTACGAAATCGTTTGGTAAATGATGCACTTACAGCTTCCCTTAAATCGAAGCCCTCTCCTATTTATAATCAGAAATTTGCAAATAGAATTACCACTGGTAATTTAGATGATGATATTGCAAAGGTTGCTGATGTAGATTGGATTATGGAGGTGGTAGTTGAAAGATTAGATATTAAAAAAATTGTTTTTGATAAACTAGAGAAATACAGAACTCCCGGAACTATTATTTCTTCGAATACTTCTGGTATTCCTATCAAGTTTATGAATGAAGGAAGAAGTGAAGACTTTCAGAAACATTTTGCTGTAACTCACTTTTTTAATCCTCCTAGATATTTAAAACTTTTTGAAGTTGTTCCGGGTCCAGATTGTAAACAAGAAGTTACAGACTTTTTAATGATGTATGGTGAAAAATTCTTAGGAAAAACTTCGGTTTTAGCTAAAGATACACCTGCATTTATAGGAAATAGAATTGGAATTTTCGGAATTCAATCTTTATTTCATCAAGTAAAAGAATTAGGTTTAACGGTTGAAGAAGTTGATAAGTTGACGGGACCAGTAATTGGTCGTCCAAAATCTGCAACTTTTAGAACTGTAGATGTTGTTGGTTTAGATACTTTAGTACATGTTGCTAATGGTATTTATGAAAACTGCCCTAATGATGAAGCACATGATTTATTTAAGCTTCCTAGTTTCATCAATACAATGATGGAAAATAAATGGTTAGGAAGTAAAACAGGTCAAGGTTTCTACAAAAAGACAGTTGTTGATGGTAAGAAAGAAATCTTAACATTAGACTTAGATACTTTAGAATATCGTGCGTCTAAAAGAGCAAAATTTGCAACTTTAGAACTTACGAAAACGATTGATAAGCCTATTGATAGATTTAAAGTATTAGTTGGTGGTAAAGATAAAGCTGGTGAATTTTATAGAAAGAACTTTGCGGCAATGTTTGCGTATGTTCAGAATAGAATTCCAGAAATTTCTGATGAAATCTACAAAATTGATGATGCAATGAAAGCTGGTTTTGGTTGGGAGAATGGTCCTTTCGAAATTTGGGATGCCGTTGGTGTAGAAGCAGGAATTGAGTTAATGAAAGCAGAAGGAGCAGCACCTGCAACTTGGGTAACAGAAATGTTAGCTTCTGGTTCTAAATCGTTCTATTCAGTAAAAGAAGGAGCTACTTATTTTTATGATATTCCTTCTAAATCTCAAACTAAAAAACCGGGTCAGGAATCATTTATCATTTTAGATAACATTAGAAAATCAAACGAAGTTTTTAAAAATTCTGGTGTTGTAATAGAGGATATTGGAGATGGAATTTTAAATCTAGAATTCCAATCTAAAATGAATACCATTGGTGGTGATGTTTTAGCAGGTATTAATAAAGGTATTGATATTGCTCAAAAAGATTTTCAAGGTTTGGTTATTGGTAACCAAGCAGCAAATTTTTCTGTGGGTGCAAATATTGGTATGATTTTTATGATGGCTGTAGAGCAAGAATATGATGAATTAAATTATGCCATTAAATATTTTCAAGACACTATGATGCGTATGCGTTATTCTTCTATACCTACTATTTCTGCGCCTCATGGAATGGCTTTAGGTGGTGGTTGCGAAATTTCTTTACACGCAGATAAAGTTGTTGCAGCAGCAGAAACATATATGGGATTAGTAGAATTTGGAGTTGGTGTAATTCCTGGTGGTGGTGGTTCTAAAGAAATGGCTTTAAGAGCATCAGATTCTTTTCAGAAAGGAGACGTAGAGTTAAACATTTTACAAGAAAACTTTTTAACTATTGGTATGGCAAAAGTATCTACTTCTGCTTACGAAGCTTTCGATTTAGGTTTATTGCAACAAGGAAAAGATGTAGTCGTTGTTAATAAAGACAGACAAATAGCAACTGCCAAAGCACATGCAAAACTAATGGCAGAAAGTGGTTATACACAACCTGTAAAACGAAACGATGTTAGAGTTTTAGGTAAGCAAGCTTTAGGGATGTTCTTAGTAGGTACAGATTCTATGCAAGATTCTAAATACATTTCTGAACACGACATGAAAATAGCCAATAAACTAGCATACGTTATGGCTGGTGGAGATTTATCTGAACCAACATTGGTTACAGAACAGTATTTATTAGATTTAGAACGTGAAGCGTTCTTGTCTCTTTGTACAGAACGTAAAACATTAGAAAGAATTCAACACATGTTAAAAACTGGAAAACCGTTAAGAAATTAGATTATTAGAACGTTAGATTTCTCGATTGTTAGAAATCTAAATATCTAAAAATCCAATAATCTAAAAATCAAGAAAATTATGAGCAAACAAGCATATATAGTAAAAGCATATAGAACCGCAGTTGCAAAAGCTCCAAAAGGTGTTTTTCGCTTTAAACGTGCAGATGAATTAGGAGCAGAAACCATTCAGCACATGATGAAAGAATTACCAAATTTAGACGTAAAACGTATAGATGATGTAATTGTTGGTAACGCAATGCCAGAAGGCGCACAAGGTTTAAACATGGCACGTTTTATTTCTTTAATAGGATTAAATTCTGTGGATGTTCCTGGTGTTACTGTAAACAGATTCTGTTCTTCTGGATTAGAAACAATTGCAATGGCAGCAGCTAAAATTCAAGCAGGAATGGCAAGTTGTATTATTGCCGGTGGAGCAGAAAGCATGAGTTCTGTACCAATGACAGGATTTAAACCAGAATTAAATTACGATACCGTAAAATCTGGTCACGCAGATTATTATTGGGGAATGGGAAATACTGCAGAAGCAGTTGCAAATCAGTTTAAGGTTTCTAGAAAAGACCAAGATGAATTTGCCTTTAAATCTCACATGAAAGCTTTAAAAGCACAAGCAGAAAATCGTTTTCAAGATCAAATTGTTCCTATTGAAGTAGAGCAAACTTATCTAGATGAAAACGGAAAGAAAGCAACAAGAAAATATACCGTAAATAAAGATGAAGGTCCTAGAAAAGGAACTAGCATTGAAGCTTTAACAAAACTAAGAGCAGTATTTGCTGTTGGAGGAAGTGTAACAGCGGGTAATTCATCTCAAATGAGTGATGGAGCTGCCTTTGTTATGGTAATGAGCGAAGAAATGGTAAAAGAATTAAATCTAGAACCAATTGCCAGAGTAGTAAATTATGCTGCTGCTGGTGTAGAACCAAGAATTATGGGAATTGGGCCTGTTGCTGCAATACCTAAAGTTTTAAAACAAGCAGGTTTACAACAAAATGATATTGAGTTAATTGAATTGAATGAAGCTTTTGCTTCTCAGTCTTTAGCTGTAATGCGTGAGTTAGATTTAAACCAAGATATTGTAAATGTTAATGGTGGTGCCATTGCATTAGGTCATCCATTGGGTTGTACAGGAGCAAAATTATCTGTGCAATTATTTGATGAAATGCGCAAGCGCGATATGAAAAACAAATACGGAATGGTAACGATGTGTGTAGGTACTGGTCAAGGTGCTGCAGGTGTATTCGAATTTCTTTCGTAAAAATAAAAAATTAAAAAAAACTGAAGAAGTAATAGAAGAATTCCAAAGGATAACAATGGAATTTCAGAACAACCAACAAAGCGGTCGATTTTCTATATTCTTTCTTCTATAACCAAATAAAACAATTAACAAAATGGCAGAATTATTAAGAGGTGGTCAATTTCTTGTAAAAGAAACAAACTGTGAAGATATATTTACTCCAGAAGATTTTTCTGAAGAACAACAAATGATGAAAGAAGCTGTGATGGAATTTAATGATCGAGAGATCATTCCTCACAAAGCTCGCTTTGAAGCAAAAGATTATGCACTTACAGAAGAAGTAATGCGTAAAGCCGGTGAATTAGGATTTTTAGGTGTTGCTGTTCCTGAAGCTTATGGAGGTTTAGGAATGGGTTTTGTTTCTACATTATTAACTTGTGATTATATTTCTAGTGGAACAGGTTCTTTTAGTACTGCTTTTGGTGCACATACCGGAATTGGAACAATGCCAATTACGTTATATGGAACCGAAGAACAAAAACAAAAATATGTTCCTAAATTAGCTACTGGAGAATGGTTTGGCGCTTATTGTTTAACGGAACCAGGTGCTGGTTCTGATGCAAATTCAGGAAAAACTACTGCAGAATTGTCTGCTGATGGAAAATCATACAAAATTAACGGTCAAAAAATGTGGATTTCAAACGCAGGTTTTTGTAAATTAATGATTGTTTTTGCTCGTATAGATGGTGATAAAAACATTACTGGTTTTATTGTTGAGTTTGATAAAGAAAGCCCAAACGGAATTACGTTAGGTGAAGAAGAACATAAATTAGGTATTAGAGCATCATCAACTAGACAAGTGTTTTTTAACGATACAGTTGTACCTGTAGAAAATATGTTAGCGGGTCGTGGCGAAGGTTTTAAAATTGCCATGAATGCATTAAATGTTGGTCGTATTAAATTAGCTGGTGCTTGTTTAGATTCTCAAAGAAGAGTAATTACACATGCAGTAAAATATGCAACTGAGCGTAGACAATTTAAAACTCCTATTGCAGATTTTGGTGCAATTAAAGTAAAATTAGCAGAAATGACTACCAATGCTTATGTTGGTGAATCTGCTACATATAGATCTGCAAAAGATATTGAAGATAGAATTGCTTTAAGAGTTGCTGCAGGAAACACACATCAAGAAGCAGAATTAAAAGGAGTAGAAGAATATGCTATTGAATGTTCTATATTAAAAGTTGCTGTTTCTGAAGACATACAAAGTTGTGCCGATGAAGGAATTCAGATTTTTGGTGGAATGGGGTTCTCTGAAGAAACGCCTATGGAATCTGCTTGGAGAGACGCAAGAATTGCGCGTATCTATGAAGGTACCAATGAAATTAACAGAATGCTTTCTGTTGGTATGTTAATTAAAAAAGCAATGAAAGGGCATGTAGATTTATTAGGCCCTGCAACAGAAGTTGCAAATAGCTTAATGGGGATTCCTTCTTTTGATACACCAGATTATTCTGAATTATTTTCTGAAGAAAAACACATGATTGCTAAGTTGAAGAAAACATTTTTAATGGTTGCAGGCGCAGCACTTCAAAAATATGGTCAAGAAATTGAGAAGCATCAACAGTTACTAATTGCTGCTTCAGATATTTTAATAGAAATCTATATGGCAGAATCTGCTATTTTAAGAACAGAGAAAAATGTAAAACGCACCAGTGAAGCAGCACAATCTGTACAGATTGCAATGTCTAAACTATACTTATACCATGCCGTAGATATTATTGAAGAAAAAGGGAAAGAAAGTATTATTTCTTTTGCTGAAGGTGATGAGCAACGTATGATGTTAATGGGCTTAAAGCGTTTTACAAAATACCAAAACTATCCGGATATTGTAGATTTACGTAACGAAATAGCAGAAAAAGTAAAAGCAGAAAATAAATACTGCTTCTAAAACCTCTTGATGTCAAATTGAGTTTGTTAAAGTTTTCATATTCTTTTTCAAGCTCAACTGACTATCAAATAAATATTAAAAAATTAATCTTTATTCTTAGATTAAAATTAGTTGTTTGTTATAAAACCATCATTTAATATGATGGTTTTTTTGTATATTAAACTCACGCAAACAACTTAAAATTCATAAATTTACTTAAAATCAAAATGATTGAAACTATCATTAATTAAATACAATTAATTATGAAAAAACTTCAAACAATTTTAACTGAAATTACACAAATAACCACAAAGATTGAAATGAATTACCCTGAACTATACAGGTATTTGGATGAAGATCCAATAACTATTCCTTCAATCGATCATCCAAAAATGAATACCAAAGTGATGGCGGAATATCTTGAGAGTTTAAAGCAATTATTACTTCACCCTATAGAAGCACACAAAACGAATAACTAAAAATCAATAAAAAGGGAAGAAATAACTCAACTGAAACAGCTATTTCTTAAGTTATTGACTTTACTTTTTTGATGTTTATCATAATCTAAATGAGCATCGAGTTCACCTTCTAAAACCTTTTAGTTCCTCGTTTGTGAAGTTGTTCAATGAAGTTAGTTAGCCCTGATTCGTTGTTAAATTGTTTTAAAAAATCATCGTTTAATAAATCTTCTGGTCTCATAAGTATATTAAATTTAAAGTTAATAAAAATAAAAAACTCAGAATTTGAACAATCCTGAGTTTTTAAAACTTACACACTTTATGAAATTGTGCCAAAAATCACTTCTTATTAAGTTGATTCTTTTATCAATCTTATAAAAAGGGATTTTTAGTGTGTACTTAATTTAAGCATAAAACACTATTTACCAACAACATATCGGTTTAATAAACTTTGTTGAATTACTTTTTTTGCATCACTTAAAAGTTTTTCAACTTCAGAGATCGTTTTCTTTTGTATTTCTGAAATTTCTTCTATCCTTAATTTTTGATTTGTAAATAGATAAAAAACAATACGCATGGCCGAAGGCATTTTATGTAGCACCAACTCTATATGTTCATTAATTTTATCTTCTCCTATTTCCTTATCTAATTGATCTGCCAAACCTTTCTCATTATCCTCTACAAAGACATGGTCTAAACTATAATCATTATGGTTGTAAGATATATCATCTAACTCTTCTATCATAAGTAAATCTCCACCTCCATCTGTACTAAATTCCTCTTGCATCTCATTCCATTCTGGTTTAGAATAATCATCAATATTTTTAAAAAATAAGTCATTAAATTCTTCTTCTATAATAACATCTTCTAATAATTCATTCGTTTTTTTAAATAACCATAAATAAAAATCATCTTCACCTTCAACTTCTCCAATGTTATCATAAATAATTATAAAAAGTTGATCTATAATGTCATCAGCCTTGTATTTCTTTTTAGAAAAATGTCCTTTCTTTATCGCGGTGTTAAATCTTCGATTTACATATTTTCTTATTTCTGGTAAAATTTGTAATACCAATTTATTAAAAGAATCTTGATTATCATCTTTTTTTAGTTTTACTAAACTAGAAAATGACTTGGTCACAAAAAGACGAAACTCATTTTTGCTTTGGTAATAAGAAATGCTTGTTTTCATAATAAAATAATTTAGATATTTTTAAAGATGCAACTTAAAAAAGGGTAATAAAATGATAATAATCAGTAAACGTTAATTTTATACTTAAAATAGATTTTTACATTTTGAAACAAAAACAGTAGTAAAAATAAAAATGATGTAAAAAAATGATTTCTAATTTATAATTATTTTCTGCATCACAATCAATTTAATATCAGTACTTTTGCACGCAATTTGAAAACACACGAATGAAACGTATTAAAGAATATCAAAAACTTTTTAAAGTAGAAGGCCCTATCGATTTAAAAGATTTAAAAAAAGCTTATAGAGGTTTAGTAAAAGAATGGCATCCAGATAAATTTACTGATGAAGTAAAAAAAGAGGAAGCTGATGTTATGAGTACTCAAATTATTGATGGGTATCATTTCTTGGTAAGTATAGCACCAGAAACTAAAGAAGCTAATTTAGATGCTTATAAAACAACAATAACAGAATTTCAGGTTGCAGATTGGCACCATAAAAGTATGCTTTTAGAGGTTACTTTTACAGACGGAAATAAATACGAATACTTTGGTGTTAGTAAAATACTTTTCGGAAAATTTGTAAACGCAAAATCTATGAATAATTTTGGTAAAAGAAATATTTTTAATTCTTTTACTTATAGAAAATCTATGAAAGCTTCTGCTACAGTTTAAGAACTTTCTTTAAAAGATAGATAACAAAAAAGAGATTACATATTAATGTAATCTCTTTTTTTTATGCTCTAATTTAAGTAAACTTATTCTAAAGCTCCTAAATAACGTTCTGCGTCTAAAGCAGCCATACAACCTGTACCTGCAGCTGTAACCGCTTGCCTATATTCTTTATCTTGAATATCGCCAGCTGCAAAAACTCCTGGTAAGTTTGTTTTTGTAGATTTTCCTTTGGTAATTAGATACCCAGTTTCATCCATATCTAAAACTCCTTTAAATAAATCTGAATTTGGCTTGTGACCAATAGCTATAAAAACACCTGTTACAGCAATATCTGTAGTTTCTTTTGTTTGATTATTGATAGCCCTTACACCTTCTACAACATTAGATCCTAAAACCTCATCTATTTCTGTATTGTAAAGTACTTCTATATTTTTTGTTTTATTAACTCTATGTTGCATCGCTTTAGAAGCTCTCATAAAGTCTTTACGCACTAAAATTGTTACTTTACTACAAATGTTTGATAAATAAGTAGCTTCTTCTGCTGCTGTATCTCCAGCTCCAACAACTACAACATCTTGTCCTTTGTAGAAAAAGCCATCACATGTAGCACATGCAGAAACTCCTCCTCCAATTAAACGTTGTTCACTTTCTATTCCTAAATATTTTGCAGTTGCACCTGTACAAATAATAATAGTTTCTGCTTCAATATGTTTAGACTCATCCACAATAACTTTATGAATTCCTCCAACTTTATCACTTAAGGCTACACTAGTTACCAATCCAAAACGGACTTCTGTACCAAAACGCTCTGCTTGTTTTTGTAAATCTGTCATCATTGCAGTACCATCAGTACCTTCTGGATATCCTGGAAAATTATCAACTTCTGTTGTAGTTGTTAATTGCCCTCCCATTTGCATCCCTGTATACATTATAGGTTTCATGTCTGCTCTTGCTGCATAAATTGCCGCAGTATAACCTGCAGGACCAGAACCTATAATTAAACATTTAATTTTTTCTATTGTATCTGACATAATATTCTGTATCGAATTTAGAAGTGTAAAAGTATCATTTTTTGATACTTATAAATACAAATGTTTATAAATTTTACTAATAGAAACATAAAAAGATATAATTAAATAATTTTATGAAAAAAGATTAAAAATATGATTGCTATTTACAAAAAGAGTGTATCTTTGCAGTCCTTAAATGAGTAATCATTTTCGGGGTGTAGCGTAGCCCGGTCATCGCGCCTCGTTTGGGACGAGGAGGTCGCAGGTTCGAATCCTGCCACCCCGACAAAAAGCTGAATATTTTTTAAATATTCAGCTTTTTTTTATTCTACAACAAATACAAATCACACTACCATAATCAACAAGTTTCTGTATTGATCTGATTTTTTCTTATATAGACTTACTACTATTTTTGCGTAATTCTTAAATCCCACAACTTTTGGATCAACACAAAAAGTTGTGGAGTAAATTAAAAAGCATGAACTTTACAGTCTAATAAATCTCTATTTTGGATACTTCAATTGAACTAACAAAACTATTATTACCAGAAATTCTTGTTGACTATTTTAAACTAACTAAGCACGAAGTTAAAAATGGAGAACTTCATTTCCATTTCACAGAATTAAATACGATTCCTGAAGAATTCAAAGCACTTAAATTAAGTTCTAAAGGTTTTTTTCCTGAAGCTACTATTCAAGACTTTCCAATTCGAGGTAAAAACGTTTTTCTACATGTTATTAGACGACGTTGGGTTGAGGAAAATTCTAAAAAAGTAGTTACAAGAGATTGGCAATTAGTAGCAAAAGGCACTAGAATAACTAGTGAATTTGCTGCTTTTTTTAAAAGATATCAGTCAGTAATAACGCCACTAGCACAAGTACTGTAGCTAATTTCTACGGGGTAAATCCCAGAAGTTTACAAAGACAGTATAAGGATTATTTAAGTGATTTTAAAGCTTGGGATCAACAGAAGCACGCAACAGACTAGTTATTGTTTGCAAAGAATTTAGGGACTCACTTATCACTTGATGAAACTGCCTTTTCTAACGGTGATTTATATACCATAATAACAAATAAATTAGCTAAAGGAAAGAAAGGCGCAATAGTAGCCATGATCAAAGGAACTAAAGCTGAAGTTGTCATAAAATTCCTTTAAAACACAGGAAGAAAGTCAGGGAAGTAACCTTGGATATGGCGGGAAATATGGGGCTTATAGTCAAGAAATCCTTTCCAAACGCTGCCTTAGTAATAGATCGTTTTCACGTGCAAAAATTAGCATTAGATGCACTGCAAGAAATAAGAATTAAACATAGATGGGAAGCGATTGATGCTGAGAATGATGCCATTGAAAACACCAGAAATAAATCTTTAAAATACACCCAAAACTATTACCTAATGGAGATACTCTCAAACAACTATTAGCTAGAAGCAGATATCTATTATATAAATCAAGTAGTAAATGGACTAAAAATCAAGCCATAAGAGCAGAAATACTGTTTGAAAAATATCCGGATATAGAGAAAGCATACAAGTTATGTCAAAATCTATCTTGGATATTCAATAACACTACAGACAAAACATCAGCACTTATAAGACTTGCTAAATGGGATGAAAAAGTAAGACAGGCACACTTTAAAAGCTTCAACACTATAGCTAGAACGATGTCGAT
The DNA here is from genome assembly GCF_009796785.1 of Polaribacter sp. L3A8. NCBI lineage: Bacteria > Pseudomonadati > Bacteroidota > Flavobacteriia > Flavobacteriales > Flavobacteriaceae > Polaribacter > Polaribacter sp. L3A8. The sequence continues at coordinate 3,542,480 of NZ_CP047026.1, read as the reverse complement.
ACATTATAAAAACATCTTAAACTATTTTGATAATCGAAGTACGAATGCATCAGCAGAATCATTCAATGCTAAAATTAAAGCCTTTAGAGCACAGTTTAGAGGCGTCAGAAATGTGGATTTTTTCTTATATAGACTTACTACTATTTTTGCGTAATTCTTAAATCCCACAACTTTTTGACTTGATCCAAGTAAAGGTAATGAATTCGTGAATTGATTGCATAAAAAAACAGTTTAGCGAACTAAACTGTTGTTTTATAATGATTTAAAGTAGTAGCGGGAACTGGACTCGAACCAGTGACCTTCGGGTTATGAGCCCGACGAGCTACCTACTGCTCTATCCCGCGTTGTAATTCCGAAAACAACTTCTTAGCTTTTAACTTTCGACTCATAATTTCGATTCGTTATTTCCGACTGCAAAGATACAACATAACTAAACAACTGACCAAACTTTTTTCGATTATTTTTTAATTATTTTTTAATGCCCTAAATTCTAAACAAATATAAAAAGGAATTATCTTTGCACTATGACGCATAAAGCAGGTTTTGTAAATATTATAGGAAATCCTAACGTAGGTAAATCAACATTAATGAATGCATTAGTAGGTGAGAAATTGTCTATTATAACAGCTAAAGCACAGACTACGAGGCATAGAATCTTAGGGATTGTAAATGAAGACGACTATCAAATTGTATTTTCTGATACTCCAGGTATTTTAAAACCTGCATACGAGTTGCAATCTTCTATGATGGATTTTGTAAAATCTGCCTTCGAAGATGCAGATGTACTTATATATATGGTAGAAGTTGGCGAAAAAGAATTAAAAAATGAAGCTTTCTTTAAAAGAATCATCCATAGTGAAATTCCTGTTATTCTACTTTTAAATAAAATTGACAAGTCTTCTCAAGAAGAAGTTGAAGAAAAAATTGAATATTGGAAAAATAAAGTACCTAATGCAGAAGTGTTTGTAATTTCTGCGCTAGAAAAATTTAATGTTCCGGCAGTTTTTGAAAAAATAAAAGAGTTATTACCAGAAGGTCCTGCTTTTTATCCGAAGGATCAATTAACAGATAAACCAGAACGCTTTTTTGTAAATGAAAAAATTAGAGAAAAGATTCTAATGCATTACAAAAAAGAAATTCCGTATTCTGTAGAAGTAGAAACGGAAGAGTTTACAGAAGAAGAAAACATTGTTAGAATTAGATCTATAATAATGGTAGAAAGAGAAACTCAAAAAGGTATTATTATTGGCCATAAAGGATCTGCACTAAAACGTGTTGGTGCCGAAGCGAGAAAAGATTTAGAAAAGTTTTTTGAGAAAAAAGTATTTATTGAACTATATGTAAAGGTAAATAAAAACTGGCGTAGCGATAAAACACAATTAAAACGTTTTGGTTATAATCAAAGTTAATAAAAAACCATAATTATATAGGTTTAAAGATTTCAATTCAAAATAATCATTCCCGTTACTTCACTTAATTGTGGTATCGGGAATTTGTTTTAAATCTTATTGCTCAATAATAGCAATTAAAAAGTCATGTAATTCTTTCATTTGTTTTTTTTCGGTTTCTTTTCCTATACTTCCTAAGAAATACAATAACATCCATATTAGTGGAAGTGCAACCAAAATTGCTACAGGAAATACTAAACTTTCACCTAGACGATGTTTTACATAAGCAAACACCGAAAAGCCTAAAAACAAAGTTGCCACAACAAAGTGGACAAACATAAAAAGTGTCCAAACTTGAGGTTTGGGTCCAAATAACCCTTTTAAGGTTGATGAATTTTCTACTACATCTACTACTTCAAAATGCAATTGAGGAGACCAAAAATGACTTTTATTATCAGCAATATCAATAAAAACATGCTTTTCTACTACTCTACTCTTATATATACAAGCATCACTTTTTAGGTACATTGTAATTCTTTTTAATAATTCATCAGAATTCTCATTTAGATCAATAGAAAACCTAGGTCGTAAAAAAAAATCACTATTTCTTGTTTCTTGAACACTCATTCAATTCTTATTATTTTTTAAAAGTAATCAAAAATTACGTTTTGTTAACAAATCAATCAGAAAACACTTAAAAAACAACCTTTTTCTTTACAAACAGATAAAAATACTAATATTTACTTATAATTCACTTAACACTTATTTTAATATTTGGAAGCACTTTTGCAAAAAATAAAAACCAAATAATGAAAATCTTACAAAAACTTATTTTAGTAACTTTATTAGCAATTGTTGTCAGTTGCCAACAAACCAGCGACCCTGTATTACCTCCCGTAAATACCTCTGTCAATTTTCAGCATAAAACCACAATAAATATTGGAGATGAAGGCGCATCAGAAATTACTGCATTTGATAAAACATCAAAAAAACTATTTACCGTTAATGTGGAGTCAAATGAAATCTCTATCAATAATATTAGCGATTTAAATGCTCCAATAAAGGAAACACCTATCAATTTAAATGCGTATGGCTCTCCTAATAGTGTTGCTGTTTTTGATGGTAAATTAGCCATAGCTGTAGAAAATCATGTAAAACAAAACCTTGGCAAAGTCTTAGTTTTTAGTACCGCAGATAATTCTTTATTAAATGAATATACAGTTGGTGCATTACCAGATATGGTAAAATTTTCACCTGATGGAAAAACAATTGTTTCTGCAAACGAAGGCGAACCAAGTGACGATTACACAAATGATCCTGAAGGAAGTGTAAGTATCATTAACCTAGAAAATAATACGGTAACTACTTTAGATTTTACAGCTTTTAATGATCAAGAAGCAGCGCTAGAGAGTAATGGATTTAGAGTTTTTGGTCCTAATGCAGATTTAGCAAAGGATGTTGAGCCAGAATATGTAGCAATTTCTGAAGACTCTAAAACTGCTTGGGTTTCTCTACAAGAAAACAACGGAATTGCTAAAATAAATCTTGCAACAAAAACTATAGAGAATATTTATCCTTTAGGTTATAAAGATTATTCATTAGCAAATAATTCTATAGATGCAAGTGATAAAGATGATGCTACCCAATTAAAAAATTGGCCAGTAAAAGGGATTTATATGCCAGATGCAATTGTGTATGTAAAAATTAACGGTGTAGAATATATTATTTCTGCAAACGAAGGAGATTCTAGAGATTATGATGGTTTTAGTGAAGAAGTTAGAATGGACGATTTAACTTTAGATGAAACAATTTTTCCTGCTGCAGATGATTATTTAAACAAAATAAATCTTGGTCGTTTAAAAACAACTACCACTTTAGGTGATGCAAATAATGATGGTAAAGTAGAAGAATTATTTAGCTACGGAGCGCGTTCTTTTAGTATTTGGTCTGCAAACGGAAGCTTAGTATATGATAGCGGAAATAGCATTGCAACAGAAACATTGGCTTTAACTCCAGATAGATTTAATGATGGTGATAAAAGAAGTGATGACAAAGGTGCAGAACCAGAAAGTGTAGAAATCTTAAACCTTGGCAACGAACGCTATATTTTATTTGTAGGTTTAGAAAGAAACGATCAGGTTTTAGTATATGATATTACAAACCCAACCTCTCCTCAGTTTTTACAAATACTTTCTCATTCTGGTGATGAAGCTCCAGAAGGATTATTAGTAATTTCTGCAGATGATAGCCCAACAGGTAAAGATTTATTAGTAGTTTCTAACGAAGATAGTGGTACAATTACTATTTACGAGAACAACTAAATATAATACTCAATTCTTAAGTAAGAAAACCAGCAAAGAAATTTGCTGGTTTTACTGCTTAAAGACTTTTTTTTTAATATCATTCTTACAACCTTAAATTGTATCTTTGCAAAAATTTCAAGTCAAATGAATAGTATTGTTGCCATTGTAGGAAGACCAAATGTAGGAAAGTCAACGCTTTTTAATAGATTGGTGCAAAGAAGAGAAGCCATTGTAGATTCCGTTAGTGGAGTTACAAGAGATAGACATTATGGAAAATCTGACTGGAATGGAAAAGAATTTTCTGTAATTGATACCGGTGGATATATTACTGGTTCTGATGATATATTTGAAGGCGAAATTAGAAAACAGGTAAATCTAGCCATAGAAGAAGCAGATTTAATTGTTTTTGTAGTAAATGTAGAAGATGGTATTACACCTATGGATGCAGAAGTCGCTAAACTTTTACGTAAGGTTAAAAAACCAATTTTTACCGTAGTAAATAAGGTTGATAACGCAATGCGTGAACCTGATGCTATAGAATTCTACAACTTAGGTTTAGGAGAATACCATACAATTGCTTCTATTAACGGAAGTGGTACTGGAGATTTATTAGATGCTTTGGCAGAAAAAATGCCAGCTCCAGAAGAAGTAGATTTAGAAAAAGAAGAATTACCAAGATTTGCTGTTGTTGGAAGACCAAATGCAGGGAAATCATCTTTTATAAACTCTTTAATTGGGCAAGATAGAAATATTGTTACCAATATTGCTGGTACAACAAGAGATTCTATTGATACAAAATACAATCGTTTTGGATTCGATTTTAATTTAGTTGATACTGCCGGAATTCGTAAAAAATCTCGTGTAAAAGAAGATTTAGAATTTTATTCTGTAATGCGTGCTGTACGTTCTATAGAATATTCTGATGTTATTGTTTTAGTTGTAGATGCCACTCGTGGTTTTGAAGGACAAGATCAAAATATATTTTGGTTAGCAGAAAAAAACAGAAAAGGTGTTGTTATCTTAATTAATAAATGGGATTTAGTAGAGAAAGAAACCAACACAATGCGAGATTTTGAAGCAATGGTTAGAAAACAAATTGAGCCTTTTACAGATGTGCCAATTGTATTTATCTCTGCATTAACAAAACAACGTTTGTTTAAAGCAATAGAAACTGCCGTAGAAGTTTTTCAAAGAAGAAAAACTAAAATACAGACAAGTAAGTTTAATGAAACAATGTTAGAGATCATTAAAAATTCTCCACCTCCAGCTATAAAAGGGAAATTTGTAAAAATTAAATATTGTATGCAATTACCTACACAAACACCACAATTTGTGTTTTTCTGTAACTTACCACAATATGTAAAAGATTCGTACAGACGTTTTCTTGAAAATAAATTAAGAGATATTTATGATTTCTCTGGAGTACCTATTACTATTTATTTTAGACAGAAATAATACCATTTTGTAACTTTTGTTACTGTAATACGTCTAAATGCTTAGTAACATTGTAAATTTATTTACATTTATAAGATATGAAAATTATAAAACCAAATTTAATTTCAGAATCGGAATTACCATTACAACTAAACGTATCTTTTAATAAGGTTTTTACCTTGTTTCAAAAGTATGCGGATATAGAACATGCAAAACACCCTTTTCATAGTTCTGCAAAAGAAATGGTAACTTTAATTAATAAATATCCTGAATTAAATGATGGTTTTTCAGACTACGCCTTATTAGACAAATATAAAGATCAAATAAATTTACTATTAAACCCTTTATTTCCAGAACCTTTACTATCTAACGAAATAAAAGCAGCAAGTATTCCTTTCTCTTTTACTTCGTTTAAATTTACAGATCGTTTTGAAGATATTATACAAAATGCAGGAGAAAATTACGAATTAACTGTTCGTAATTTTGAAGATGATGACATGTATATTATGGCATGTACATTTATTTTAGGCCATGTTTATGGCTTTAAAGTAGATGTAAAAAGACCTTTCTATTTTGATATTCCAGATAAAACATCTGGAACAATGAAATATTATAGAACTACTTTTAATGCAGATTTTTCTGAAATTACGGCTACTAAAAAAGCACCTTTACTAACAGAAAAAGACTTTAAAGAATTACTTAATAATTTTGATAACATAGCACTTTGGAAAGAAAAATTTCCTCCAAACAGTTATATTTTTAAAGGCTTTGGTCTTATTAGTTTGTTTGATGTTACATCCGAAGAGATGCTTTCATCTATTAAAGCAAACCTATTAGAAGGTGGCACAGATTTAATACCTAAGCTACAAAGTAATTTAAGAGATTTTTACAGCATAAAAGACTTAAAATTAGGCTATTCTATTTTTGACAATATCAACATAAAAATTTGTGAAACAAAGGTTAATAAATCTAACAGTTTAATTTTAAATCATGGAGCAGAAATAAATTGTGATTCCAATTACTTTTGTAATGCAATTATGGAAAAAGTGTTCAAAAACCATGAAACATTTATCATTTCTGATGTAGATCAATATGGTTTAAATACAGATCACAATCTTTTTTCTAAGAACCTTCAAGAAAACGGAATTCAAAGTATTATTTTAATTCCTATTAAAGCAACCAATAATGGAGATTTGGCTTTATTAGAAATTGCATCGCCAAGAGCATTTGATTTAAACTCGGTAAACATCAACAAGTTAAAAGATATTATTCCTGTTTTCGAAGCCGCTGTAAAAAGAACTTCAGAAGAACGACAAAATATTTTAGAAGCTACCATTCAAGAAAACTACACATCGATACATAATTCTGTAAAATGGCGTTTTTATGAGGCTGCAGAAAAATATCACGTATCACGTCAAATAGATAAAAATGCAAAATTAGACGAAATTGTATTTAATGAGGTGTACCCTCTATTTGGACAAAGTGATATAAAAGGCTCTTCTGATGCAAGAAATTTAGCAATAAAAGAAGATTTAACAACACAATTAACACTAGCAATTACAGTATTAAAAGATGCCTGTAAAACAGAACAGCTACCTATATATAATGAGTTAATGTTTCGGGTTGCTTCTTATTTAAAGGATGTAAAAAAAGGCTTATCTGCTGGTGATGAAGTAAGTATCTTAGATTTTTTAAGTAGAGAAATCTACCCTGTTTTTAATCATATAAAAAACATAAGTACAGCGCTTTCTCAAAAGGTGAGTGTTTATATGAATCGTTTAGACAAAAAACTAAACGTTGTGTATGAAAAAAGAAAAGAATACGAAAACAGTGTTACATTATTAAATGATAAGCTCGCTAAATTCTTAGACGACAAGCAAATACAAGCGCAAGAAATGTTTCCTCATTATTTTGAGCGATATAAAACAGATGGTGTAGAATACAACATGTACATAGGAAAATCTATTACAAAAAATAAAAATTTTGATAGTTTATACCTATACAACCTTCGATTATGGCAATTACAGACTACCTATGAAATGGAAAACCTAGCCTTTTACGAACGTAAAAACATGAAACACGATTTACGAGTTGCTTCTTTAATTTTAGTACATAGTAATCCTATGGCAATAAAATTTAGAATGGACGAAAAGCAATTTGATGTAGATGGTGCTTATAATATTAGATACGAAATCATTAAAAAACGTATAGATAAAGCGCATATAAAAGGCACAAAAGATCGTTTAACAGTACCAGGGAAAATAGCAATTGTATATTCTCAAAATAAAGATGCTTTAGAATATGTAAAATACATAAACTATTTACAATCTAAAAAGCAATTAGGCAAAATAGAATTTCTAGACTTAGAAGACCTACAAGGTGTTACTGGTTTAAAAGCGTTAAGAGTAGAAGTTATATATCAAACAAGTTTTGATGAAAATCAAACAATTACTTTTAATGATTTAATGAAAGAAATTGAAGCTTAAGACTTCTCTTCTTTTGCCCTTTTAAAAATAAAGCATAAGCTATTTCTTAAGTTTAATACCTAGGTTTTATGCTGGCATTCCTTGATAATAAAAAGAAATTGCAAAAGCCAATACACTTACTAAAATACCAATCATAAAAACGGTATACGTAATTCTTAATATTTTATACTTCTTATTTAAAACCAGTCCTAAAAAATACAAATCTTTAGTTAAAGAGCCATATAAATAATCTTTGTCCTGCATCATTTCTTGAATTCCCCATTCAAAATCGGGTAATTCCATTTGATGAAAATTTCCAAAAAATAATAAGTTAATTTTTTTATTAATAAGATCTACCTTGGTAAACTTACCCTCTGTAACATTGGGTCTTGTAGCTAAAATTGATAAAATAATAGAAGCCACTGTAAATACTATAAATATAACGGTTGGTATAATTAAATAACCATTAGAAGCTTTATCTAATTTTGGCAATAGATTAGACAATGCTAAAGAAACAATAATTGCATTTACAGATAACAAAATATTGGCTTTTGTATCTGCAATATTACTTAAAGTCATGTGGTTTTTTAATGCTACCCTAAACATTGTTTCTACACCACGATCTGGCACATCTCCTTTTTCTTTTTTTAAATCTAATGCTTCTTGTTTCTGATTAAATTTCTTAGCATCGGTTTTTAATTCCTTCTTATTTTTAATCAATTTAGACAAATTTTTCTCTTTTGTCTTTGTCCAGTTTTTTAATGCATACTCCGTATTATAACGATGATCTTGCGTAAAGAATTCAATATTCCCATCAACCCATTCCGAATCAGAAACTTTTTTAAAACCTGTTAACTCCCACTCCTTTCTTAATAATGCTGTATAATCAAAAAAGTTCTTAGAAGCTAAATGCGCACAATCTGCATCTGCAATAATTTTTTCTAAATCATTTTTTGGCTTATAATTTATTTTCGTCGCCAAAATAAGGTCTGTAATTTCCTTAATTCTTTCCTCAGAAATAGTATGCTTTTTTAAAAATGCTGTAACAATTTTCACACTTTCATCTTCATGGTTTTCTGCACCTTTTATAAAACCGGTATCATGAAACCAAGCAGCAATTTCTAAATTTTCTGCCGCTTCATTATCTACTTTTAAGTTTTCAACAAGTTCTTTTGTTTTTGCCACGACTCTTTGTGTGTGAGCTAAATTATGATATACATAGTTTCTCTCTAAATCCGTATTTAAAACCTTAAATACATGCTTTTCAGCATCAACAATTAATGTGCTCATTGTAAAATTATTTTATAAATAAATAAGAAGAAATTATAGTTCCATTCACGACTTTCTTAATATTCGTCGTAAATTTATGGATTGCTTTCAACAGTTTACAAATTAAGAATTATTTGTAAGGTAACAAGTGTTTTTACGTCAAAAAAGCAAATTGTATTTCAATATTAATTTAGAAAAGAAACAGAACAAAATATGCTTACTTGGAAAGAGATTATCAATTTTAGTGTAAAAGGAAATCCAACTCCAGATAAAAGAGTAGCGAAATCCGAAAAAGAGTGGAGAGCTCAATTAACGGCAGAACAGTTTAGAATTACAAGACAAAAAGGTACAGAAAGACCACATACAGGTGCTTTATGTTCTATTTATGATGAAGGCCAATACAACTGTGTCTGTTGCAACACCCCTTTATTTGATTCTACCATAAAGTTCGATTCTAGTTCTGGTTGGCCAAGTTTTACACAACCGATTAAAGAAAATGCTATTAAATATTACAAAGACATTTCTTTTGGTATGGTAAGAGTAGAAGTGATGTGCAATACTTGTGATGGACATTTAGGGCACGTTTTTCCTGACGGACCAGAACCAAGTGGTTTGCGTTATTGTATTAATTCTGAATCGATGAAATTAGGAATTTAAAACGTCATTGCGAGTTTACGAAGCAATCTATTATTAAATTAGAGATTACTTCGTTATTCTTCCTCGTTTTGACAAAAAGGTATAAAATGAATAAAAATTTACAAACTACCACTTTAGGAGGTGGATGTTTTTGGTGTACAGAAGCTGTATTTCAAGAAGTAAAAGGTGTAGAAAAAGTGATTTCTGGTTATACAGGAGGGATCGCTCCAGGCAAACCAACATACAGAGAAATTTGTTCTGGTTTAACAGGGCATGCAGAAGTTATTCAAATTACTTTCGATGCAAATATCATTTCTTATGAAGATGTTTTGGTTATTTTTATGACCACTCACGATCCTACAACCTTAAATCAACAAGGTGCAGATAGAGGAACTCAATATCGCTCTGTTATTTATTATCATAATGAGCTTCAGCAAAAAATTGCTGATGAAGTTTTAAAACAAGTACAACCTTATTATGATGATAAAATTGTAACAGAAATTAGTCCTTTAGCTATTTTTTATGAGGCTGAAGAAGAGCATCAGAATTATTACAGAGAAAATACGCAACAAGGATACTGTAGTTTTGTAATTGCCCCAAAATTGACTAAATTGAGAAAATTACACGCAGATAAATTAAAATAACAAAATAGATTTTAGGGAATAAATAACCTAAAATCTATGTATGAAAAAAAATTAAAATGACTGAGATTTTACTATACGGAGCAGATTGGTGTCCAGATTGCAGAAGAGCAAAAACATACTTAAAAGAAAATAATATAGAGTTTACTTTTGTTGATGTAGATTTAGACAAAGAAGCAACCGCAAAAGTAGAAGCTATTAACAACGGAAAACGTATTATTCCTACGCTTATTATCAAAGGAAAATCGTATACAAACCCTAACAATGTAGAATTGGCTGCTGTTTTAGGAATCAATGAAGTTGGTAAAGTTCAGTTATTTGGAGCAGATTGGTGTCCAGATTGTAGAAGAGCAAAAAGTTTTTTAAGAGACAATGGTATTAATTTCGATTTTGTGGATGTAGATCAATACGATTGGGCTACAAAAAAAGTAGAAGAAATTAATAACGGAAAACGTATTATTCCTACTATTTTAATTGACAATGTACCGTACACAAACCCAGATAACGTAAAGCTTACAGACCTACTTTCTATAAATATAGAAAAAGAACATAAAATATTCGACACCATTATTATTGGTGGTGGCGCTGCAGGTTTAACAACTTCTATTTATGCACAAAGAGATCGTTTTGACACCTTAATTTTAGAGAAATCCACCATTGGTGGAAACGCTTTCTTAACCGAAAAGATTGAAAACTACCCTGGTTTTACTTCTATTTCTGGTCCAAAATTAATGGAAAAGATGGAGGAACAAGCCAAAACTTATGGTGCAGTTATTAAAACAGGAGAAGAAGTTGTTGGTATTGAAAAGAAGGATAATTTATTTTCTATAGAAACAAAAGGAACCACTTATTTAGGGAAATCTGTGGTATTATCTACAGGTTCTACCTATAGAAAACTTGGTATCCCTAATGAAGAAGAATTAATTGGTTCTGGTATTCATTTTTGTGCAACTTGCGATGGTGCTTTTTATAGAGATAAAGATATTATTGTAATTGGTGGTGGAAATTCTGCTTTAGAAGAAGGTATCTTTTTAGCTGGTTTTTGTAAAAGTGTAAAAATAGTACATCGTTCAGAAAACTTTTCTGCATCTGAAACCTATGTAGAGAAACTAGCAAGTATCGATAATATTTCTACATATATGAATAAAACATCTTTAGAATTTATTTCTGATGAAAAAGAATTATTTAAAACATTAAAAGTAAAAGACAATGCTACAAACGAAGAGTCTTTATTAGAAGCAGATGGTGTCTTTATTTTTATCGGATTGATACCAAACACACAATCTTTTAAAGGAATTGTAGCTTTAGATAAAAGAGGTTTTATACAAACTACCGCATTAGCTCAAACTTCTATCGATGGAATTTTTGCTGCTGGAGATTGTAGAGAAGGCGCAATTGCACAAGTAGCTGCAGCAACAGGTGAAGGCGTTTTAGCTAGTTACGGAATTAGAAGTTTTTTAAAATAAGATGATTAAATTATTTGGCACAGAAAGATGCCATAAAACTCAATATTATAAAACATTTTTAGAAACGCGTAATATAGATTACGCGTTTTTAGATATAGAAAAGTCTATAGAAAATGCAGAGGAATTACGTAACTTGTATGAAAATAGAAAACTAAATTTTCCTACAATTACAATGAACACTAAAAAGTTAAGAAATCCTTCGGATAAAGACCTTCTTAAATGGATTGATACATTATGATGAACATAAACATAAAAGACACTTTTACGGCAGAATTACCTTCGGATGTTAACTTGGAAAACACAAGAAGACAGGTAGAAAATGCTGCTTTTTCTTATGTAAACCCAAAGAAAACAGCAAAACCAGAAGTCTTACACGTTTCACCAGAAATGGTTACTGAATTAGGTATTTCTAAAGAAGATGTAAAATCTGAGTTTTTTAAAAACATTGTAACCGGTAACGAAATTTATCCAAATACAAGACCGTATGCCATGTGTTATGCGGGACATCAATTTGGTAATTGGGCAGGACAATTAGGAGACGGAAGAGCTATTAATTTGTTTGAAATTGAACACCATACTAAAAACTGGAAAGTACAATTAAAAGGAGCTGGCGAAACTCCGTATTCTAGAACAGCAGATGGTTTGGCGGTTTTGCGATCATCCGTTAGAGAATATTTGTGTGCAGAAGCCATGTTTCATTTAGGTGTGCCAACCACAAGATCTTTGTCTTTAAGTTTATCAGGAGATCAAGTTTTACGTGATGTTTTATATGATGGAAATCCGGCTTATGAAAAAGGTGCCATTGTTTCAAGAATTTCTCCTTCGTTTTTACGTTTTGGTAGTTTCGAAATTTTTGCCGCTAGAAAAGACCTTAAAAACTTAAAAGGTTTAATGGATTATACCATCAAACATCATTTTTCGCATTTAGGAGCACCATCCAAAGAAAATTATATTCAGTTTTTTAAGGAAGTTTCAGAACGTACTTTAGCCATGATTATTCATTGGCAACGTGTTGGTTTTGTACACGGAGTAATGAATACAGATAACATGTCTATTCTTGGTTTAACCATAGATTTTGGACCTTATGGTTGGCTAGAAGGGTTCGATTTTGGCTGGACTCCGAATACAACCGACAGTCAGCATAAACGATATAGATACGGAAATCAGCCAAATATTGGTTTGTGGAATTTGTATCAACTTGCAAATGCTTTATATCCAATAATTGAAGAAGTAGATCCTTTAAATGCTATTTTAGAACAATATAAAATCGATTTTGAAATACAATCTTTACAGATGATGAAATCTAAATTAGGTTTATCTACTTCGGATGAAGACGATCTAAAATTGATTCAGAATTTAGAGGATACTTTACAATTGGTAGAAACAGATATGACAGTATTTTTTAGAAATTTAAGCAATTTTACGGATGAAAAATCGGGTTTAGAGTTGATAGAAGAAGCTTTTTACGACTCTAAAAATATTTCTGATGAAGTAAAAAATAGCTGGAACGTTTGGTTCAAGAAATACGATGAACGTCTTCAAATAGAACGAATTTCATCCGAAGAAAGAAAAGAAAAAATGGATCTTGTAAATCCTAAATATGTGCTTAGAAACTATATGTCTCAAATGGCAATTGATGAAGCAGATAACGGAAATTACGCTTTAATTGATGAATTATTTCAACTCTTAAAAAATCCATACGCAGAACAACCAGAAAACGAAAAATGGTTTGCAAAAAGACCAGAATGGGCAAGAAACAAAGTAGGTTGCTCTATGTTATCTTGTAGTTCATAAAACTATTTACAAATTAAGACCTCACAACCTGTGAGGTCTCTTAAAATAATACAAAAATGAAATTAGGATTAGGAACCGCAGCTTTAGGAAGACCTCAATACATTAATGTTAGAACAGAAACATGTGATAACTCTGACTTATCGGAATTTAGAAACCAGAGTTTTGCAGTTTTAGAAGAGGCTTATCATTTAGGAATTCGTTATTTTGATACGGCTCCGGGTTACGGTTTAGCAGAAGAATTATTGTTAGAATGGATACAAACCAAAAATGACAATTCTATTGAAGTTGCTACAAAATGGGGATATACATACACGGCAAATTTTGATGCAAATGCAACGGTTCACGAGGTAAAAGAGCATAGTTTGTCTAAATTAAATGAGCAATGGAATTTCTCTAAACAGCTACTACCCTATTTAAAAGTGTATCAAATTCATTCTGCAACTTTAGAAACTGGTGTTTTAGAGAATACAGAAGTTTTAAAGCAATTGGCTTTCTTAAAAAAGGAACACAACCTAAAAATAGGATTAACAACAACAGGAACCAACCAAGTTGAAGTCATTAAAAAAGCTTTAAATGTTTTGGTTGATGGAGCGCCGGTTTTTGATTTATTTCAAGTAACCTATAATTTTTTAGACCAAAGTTTCATAGAAATTTCAGGGGAATTAGTTCGTCAAAATAAATCGATTGTAATTAAAGAAGCTTTGGCTAATGGAAGGGTTTTTAAGAATGAAAACTACACGAATTACACTAGAATGTACGCCACTTTAGAAAGTTTATCAAAAAAACACAACGTTGGTGTGGATGCTCTTTCATTAAAATATTGCGCACAAACAATTCCGGAAAGCACGGTTTTAAGTGGTGCAAGCTCTATTGAACAATTAAAACAGAATTTAGAAATGGATTCTTTTACCTTATCTGCTGATGACATAGAAACCTTAAATTCTTTAAAAGTTTCTCCAGATGCATACTGGACAGAAAGAAAGCAATTACAATGGAATTAACCAAAATTGCTTTTGGTGGTGGTTGTCATTGGTGTACAGAAGCCGTTTTTCAGACTCTAATTGGAGTAGAAAAAGTGGAACAAGGTTGGGTTGCATCAACAGATATAAACAACACTTTTTCTGAAGCCGTAATTGTACATTTTAATATCGAAAAAATAGCTTTAAAAACGCTTATTGAAATCCATTTATTAACGCATAAAAGCACGAGTAATCATTCTATGAGAACAAAATATCGGTCTGCGATATATTATTTTTATCATCAACAAAAAGAAGAAAGCATACAAATTATTGAACAATTACAAGGAAGCTTCAGCGATAGCATTATTACGAAAGTAATAGCATTTAAAACCTTTAAACCTTCTACCTATGAATTTCAAAATTATTATCAATCAAATCCAGAGAAGCCATTTTGTAAGAATTATATCAACCCAAAGTTGAAACTTTTATTACAACAATTCTCTAAAAACGTAGACAAATGTAAAGTTCATCACCTTATTTCGACTATTTAAGAAATCAAAAAAAGAATGAACACCGTTAGATTAGAAATTAAAAATAGAAAAGGCTTAAAATTACAAGCATATTTAGAATTACCCGCAAATCAGAAACCCAATCAATTTGCCATTTTTGCACATTGTTTTTCTTGCAATAGTAATTTTAATGCCGTAAAAAACATCAGCCGTTCTTTATCTAATCACGGTTTTGGCGTTTTACGTTTCGATTTTACAGGTTTAGGAAGAAGTGAAGGTGAATTTGCAGAAAGTCATTTTTCTGCCAACGTAGAAGATTTGTTAGATGTGAGTGCTTTTTTAGATAAAAACTACAAAGCACCTTCTTTATTGGTTGGTCATTCTTTAGGTGGTGCGGCAGTTATTGTAGCTGCATCAAAATTAGAAAACATAAAAGCTGTGGCAACTGTTGGTGCACCAGCAACTGTTGGGCACGTAACACATTTATTTTCTCACGGAATAGATACTATTCCAGAAAAAGGTGATGTAGAAGTTAAAATAGGCGGTCGTCCTTTTAAAATAAACCAAGAGTTTGTAAACGATTTTCATAAAACAGACTTACCAAAAATTATTAAAGATTTGCGCAAGCCAATTTTGGTAATGCACGCTCCTTTTGATAAAGTAGTTGGCATAGAAAATGCGCATGAAATTTATCATAATGCCATGCATCCAAAGAGTTTTGTAAGTTTAGAGGATGCAGATCATTTATTATCAAAATCATCAGATAGCATTTATGTGGGTAATATGATTGGTACTTGGGTAGAACGTTATTTTAAACCAGAAGAAAACAAAATGATTTCTACGGATGGCGAACAGTTAGTTGGTCATTTAAACTTGTTAGAAGATAATTTTACAACATCAATTCAGACTAAAAATCATTCTTTTATTGCTGATGAACCTACTAGTGTTGGTGGAAACGATTTTGGCCCTTCTCCGTATGATTTTTTAAGCGCAGGTTTAGCAGCTTGTACAGTAATGACGTTAAAAATGTATGCAGAGCGTAAAAAATGGGATTTACAAGAAGTCTTTGTATACATCACTTACTCAAAAAAACATAGTGACGATTTAGATATTGATGTAGAAAAACCAACTCGTTACGATTATTTAAAAAAGAAATTAAATTTTATTGGTAATCTAGATGATAACCAAAAACAACGTCTAAAAGAGATTGCGGCAAAGTGTCCTGTACACAAAACATTACAAAGTGAAATTATTATTGAAACAGAATTAGTCTAACCTTAAAGCAACAAATTATGAACCTTATAGAGAATATAAAAACTTACTTTAACTCTAAAGCAGAAGGAAACACTTCTACAAAAGCACCTGTTGGAATTTGCCCAAATTGTTGGGGAAAACAAGAATGGGAAGGAGATTTCTATAAACAAAATAAAGGAAATAAATTGGTTGGGAACGACCAAACCTATAACAATTTTATCAATAAAATTGTAGAAAGTAATATTAGTGGTATTGTTATTAACAAAGACACTTATCAATGTGAAACTTGTAATATTGGTTACAAATAACAATTTATATATGCGGTTCTTTTAAATCTAATCCATTTTTTATGATTCCTAAATATGGATTTCCCTAAAATTGTTAAATTTTTAGCAAAAGAGTTAAAAGAATCTGATTTAAGGACAATTTGATTAACATTTGCAAGTTACATTTGCACAACTAAAATTGTCTAACACAGTGTCGAAAAAAGTAAAACATAAGAAATATCTATTTTTAAGAAGGTTTTTACGAATCTTTTTAGGAAGTATACTTTTTATTACCTTGTTGCTACTTTTTGTTAGAAGTCCTTGGGGACAAAGCATTATTGTAGATAAAGCCATAAACTTTGTTACCGACAAAACCAACACAAAAATTACTGTAAACAAGCTTTTTCTAACCTTTAAAGGCAACTTGCAATTAGAGGATTTATATGTAGAAGATACCAAAGGAGATACTTTAGTTTATTCTAAATCTTTAGAAGCAAACCTACCTCTTTGGTCTATGATTAAGGGAGCTGCTGTTGGTATAGATAATTTAAATTGGGATGGCCTACGTGCCAACATTAAAAGAAAAGACACCCTTTCTGGCTATAATTTTCAGTTTTTAATTGATGCATTTGCATCTGAAAATTCTACTCCGGTTGTTAAAGAACCTACAACCAAACCTTTAAAAATTATTCTAGGAAACTTTGATTTAAAAAACATTCATGTTGTTTTTAATGATGAAGTATTAGGAATTGACAGTCATTTTAAAATTGGAAATCTAGCTGCCAACATGGACAAAGTTGATTTACAGAAAATGATTTTTAATGCTGATAAAATTGCTCTTTCTAATTCAAATATTAGACTGATTCAGAACCCTGTAATTTCAAGTACCTCAACTACAGAAACTGCTTTACCAACTTTATCTATAAATAATTTTTCTCTAAAAAATGTAAAAATAGATTATGAGAATCCGCAAGATCAATTAGTTGCTGATGTACATATAGATGAATTTTATACTGAAATTCCTGAAATTAATTTGTCTAAAAACAGCATTAACCTTAGTACTATTCAGCTTAAAAATTCTGATATTCTTTTAAAAACAGCTTCAACAAATACCAAAAACGTTAAAGAAGGAACTACAAACAAAGAAATCGCATTTAACTGGCCAGATTTTGACGTGCAAATAGATGACATCAATCTAGAAAACAACAAGATTCAGTATTTTGTAAATAACGAGAAAGTTGTCGAAAATAGTTTTAATCCGAATGCACTTGTTTTAGAAAAGTTTACCTTAAAAGTTTCCGATATTTTCTTAAAAGATAAAAAAGCGGGTTTGCAATTGTCTGCATTTAATTTTAAAGAAAAATCAGGGTTTAGGTTAAAGAAATTTACACTAAACACAGAAATAACAGATACAGAATTAAAAATTTCTAATCTTAAAGTCTCATTAGGAAAAAGTATGATTGCTGGTTTTGTAAACGCTAATTATAAATCAATTTCTCAATTAATTTCATCACCAGAAAACGCAAAAATTAACTTAGGCATTCCTAATTTCTCTATTTTTTTAGATGATTTTTTTACGTTTCAACCTAGTTTAAAACAAAATGAGTACGTATCAAAATTAAGTAAAAAAGAACTTTTTGGTGAAGTAAATATAAACGGAGTTTTAGCTGATTTAAATATTGCTAATACAAATTTAAATTGGGGAATTGCAACTAAAATGTCTTTAGATGGAAACATCAAAAACAGCACAAACCCAAATAAACTACAACTGAATATTGCTAATTTTAAAGCAAAGACAAAACGAAATGATCTTTTAAAAATTGTAGATGAAAAAGCTTTTGGCATTCATTTACCTGAAGATATTTTAATAACGAGTAACGCAAAAGGAACTTTAAGTAACATCAGTACAAATACACAAATAACAACATCGCAAGGTCTTGCAACGTTTAAAGGAAACTTTAAAAACCAAACTAAAATTAGTTACAATGCAGACCTAAAAATTGAAAATTATAATATTGGTACTCTTTTAATGAATCCTAATTTTAGAGAATTAAGCCTTGCTTTAACATCCACAGGAAGTGGTAATAACATGCAAGATTTAGACGCTACTTTAAAAACGACTATTTCTAAGTTTCAGTTAGAAAAATACACCATTAAAGATTTACATTTAGAAGGCGATTTAAAAAATAGCAAAGGAAAAATAACGACTACTTATAAAGATGAAAATCTAAATTTAGATCTAAATGCCTTTGTAAAATTAGATTCTATAAACTCTAAAGCAACTGTAAATCTAAACCTATTTGGTGCAGATTTAGAAGCACTTGGGGTAATACAACGCAAAGTAAAAACCGGCATGGAACTTTCTTTAGACTTTGCAGGAAATGCAGAAAATTATACCGTAAAAAGCAACATAAAAAACGGTGTAGTTGTCTATAATAATAGAACCTTTTTATTGGGTGATGTAATAGCCAATGCCTTTGTAGACAAAGACACAACTGCGGTTTCTATAAAAAATAAAATGATTGATTTAAATTTAGAATCAAACACAGATCCGCAGACATTTAGTACCGCATTACAGCGTCATGTTTCTTGTTATTTTTATAGAAATGTTACGCTTTCTGATACCATTGCAAACCCAGTAAATTTAATTTTAAAAGCTAAAGTTTCTCAAACGCCACTTTTAAAAGATGTTTTTCTGGTCAATTTAAAAGAGTTAGATACCATAAATATTGATGTCAATTTTAAGGAGAAAAAAAGAAAATTGACCGCAAATATTACTGCTCCTCACATTAACTTTAGTGATAATGAATTAGATAGTTTGGCCTTTTCTATGCATACAGATAAAGACGATTTCAACTTTAATTTAGGTTTTAAAGAAATCACCGCAGGTCCTTTAAATGTGCCCAAAACAATCATTACAGGTACACAAAAAGACAACGAATTATCGCTTAATTTTTTAGGTTTCTATAAAGGAGAAAAATTAATGAATGTAAACACAAGCATTACTGGTAACAGGGATCAATTAAAGTTTACAATAAACCAAGACAGTTTATTTTTAAATAGCCATAATTGGAAAATCCCTAAAACCAATGCCATCTTTTTTGAAGATAATAAACTTACATTTTCCGATTTTAAAATTAGCAAAGGCAAGCAATCTATAGAAATTACAGATAAAATTCCGCGTATTACAAAAGATCATATTGCTATCAATTATAAAGACTTTCAAATCAATGAAATTTTTAATTATTTAAGTCCAGAAAACGAAATTAGCACAGGAGTTTTAAATGGAGATTTTATTTTAGAACAACCTTTTGGAGACACTGGTATTATTGCAAATCTAAATATTAGTGAGTTACAAGTATTAAAAACTGACTTTGGGGAATTAAGTTTAGATGCTAAATCTTTAGAAAACGGAAAGTATGATTTTAATGCGGCATTAAAAGACGGAAGTATCGACTTAGACTTAAAAGGCGATTATTTGGTAGATAATAACGACGCCAATTTAAATTTAGATTTGTTGATTAATAGCTTTAAAATGAAAGCGTTAAACACCCTTTCATTCGGAGAAATTAAAGAAACTTCGGGTAGTTTTTCTGGTGATTTTAAAGTAACAGGCACAACATCTAACCCTAACTATAATGGGAATTTACTTTTTACAAATGCTGCTTTTAAAGTTGCTAAATTAAACGCAAAATTCAATTTACAGAACGAAACTTTACGGGTAGACAACAGTGGTTTACATCTATCTAATTTTACCATATTAGATGCAGAAAAAAATTCGTTAGTGCTTTCTGGAGACATCAAAACGAAGAGTTTTATAAACCCTTCTTTTAATTTAGATGTTAAAGCTAATAAATTTAGAGTACTAAATGCCACCAAAGAAAATAACGAATCTTTGTACGGAAAAGTTTCTTTTAATGTTGATGCAAAACTAACGGGAGATTTACAAATACCTAAATTAAACGCAAAATTAGTTGTGGGTTCAGACACAGATGTTACCTACGTTTTGCCTTCTAGCTATACAAATATAGAAGAAAGAGACGGTGTTGTTGCTTTTGTAAATAGAGAAAATCCGGATGCTATTTTAACACAGAAAGAAGAACAAACGGCTACAATTACAGGTTTTGATATAAAAGCATTGCTAAAAATTGATAAAAAAGCAGCCGTAAATATTATCATAGATAAAGAAACGGGCGATAATTTTAAGGTTTCTGGAGATGGTGATTTCATCTTTTTAATGAACCCTAATGGACGTTTGTCTTTAACGGGTGCTTATGAAGTTTCCGAAGGATATTACCAACTAAACTTATACAATGTAGTAGATAGAAGATTTGTTTTAGTTCCTAGAAGTAGAATTTCCTGGGCCGGAGACCCTTTTGATGCCAAGTTAGACATCCGTACATCTTACACCTTAAAAACCTCTGCTTCAGATTTAATGGCTTCGCAAACTTCTGGCGAAGATGCATCAACAAAAAACAAATACAAACAGGTTTTACCTTTTAATGTATATTTAAATATTGCAGGCGAATTGTTGCAACCAAAAATATCATTTAATTTAGACATGCCAGAAGAGCAACAAGGCGCAATAAGTGGTCAAGTTTACGAGCGTGTACAACAAATTAATCAACAAGAAGAAGAGTTAAATAAACAAGTTTTTTCTTTATTAGTTTTAAATCGTTTTTATCCAGATGCTGGTAGCGATGGTAGTTCTGGTGGGTTTGCAACCATTGCGAGAAACAATTTAAATGATGCTGTTTCTGGGCAATTAAATGCTTTTTCTGATAAAATTCTAGGGAGTTCTGGTATCGAATTAGATTTTGGTTTAAATAGTTATACAGACTACCAAGGAGACACGCCAACAGATAGAACGCAATTAGATGTTGCCGCTCAGAAAAAATTATTTAATGATCGTTTAACCGTAAGAGTTGGTAGCGAAGTAGACTTGCAAGGAAGTAGTGCTACTGAAGAAAAATCTCCTTTAATAGGAAATGTAAGTTTAGAGTACAAAATTACCGAAGATGGCAGGTATCGACTTAAAGGTTTTAGAAAAAGTGAATTTGAAAACGTCATAGACGGACAAATAATTGTAAACGGAATTGCATTGATTTTCACCAAAGAATTCAATGAGTTTCATCAACTTTGGAATTCTATTTTAAGTTCAGAAAAAGACAAAAAGAACGTAAAAGAAAAACAAGGTAAAACAACACCAAAACTAATTAAGAACGATGATGATTCAGAACCTAAAAAGTAATTAAAATTTGAAAGCATCCTATAAAAAACATTCTTTTATAATTCTACTATTCGTATTTATTTACGGCTGTGGTATTAAAAAATACATTCCAGAAAACAAACGTTTGTATACGGGTGCTTCTATAGAAATTGAAGCAGACTCAACCGTACAAAAAGTAAGTGAATTAAAACAGAGTTTATCTTCTGTATTAAGTCAACAACCCAATACAAAATTTTTAGGGATGCACATTGGCTTGTATTATTACTATAAAAATCAGCAAGAAAAAACCAACTTTTTAAACAGATGGTTGTATAAAAAAATAGGGCAAAAACCAGTGTATCAATCAGATGTAAATGCTATTGAGAATAAAGAAATTTTAAGAAATAAATTAGAAAATTATGGTTTTTTTTATAGCTCCATTGCGTCTAGTTTTAAAGAAAAGAAAAAGGAAGCAGCTATAGTATATCGTTTAAAAATACCTGCTCCTTATAAAATGGCTACTTACCAAATAGATACTATGGCTTCGCCTATTTATAAAGATATTAAAAGTGTTAGTACAACATCTCCAATTAAAAAAGAGATGCGTTTTAACTTGGGGAATTTAAAACTAGAAAGACAACGATTAGATACCGAATTAAAAAACAAAGGATATTATAATTTTAATTCGGAGTTTTTACTATTTGAAGCGGACACTAACAGATACAAGAGTAAAAAATTCGATTTATTCTTAACACTAAAAGCCAACGTACCTAAAAAAGCAACGGTTCCTTATCAAATTAAAAACATCAATGTATATCCGAATTATAATTTAAATGATTCTACAGAAGTAAAAGGCATTCGTTATCAAGATAAAAACTATTATCAAGACACCTTATTTTTTAATCCAAAATATTTAGATGAATTTATCACGTTAAAAGAAGGCGCTCTTTTTAATCCAGAAACCTCTAAAAACACGGCAAGAAGGCTTTCTTCTATTGGCGTATATAAGTTTGTAAACATTCAGTATAAAGAAATAAAAGACCCTATTACAGATACCTTAGCTAGTTTAGAAGCCAACATTTATTTATCACCCTTAACCAAACGTGCTATACGTGCAGAACTACAAGCTGTTACCAAATCTAACAATTTTGCAGGTCCAGAATTATCGTTAACCTATAGCAATAGAAATTTATTTAAAGGAGGAGAAACGTTAAACATCAGCACAAATATTGGTTATGAAACCCAAATTTCTAGCAATAGTAATGGTTTAAGCAGTTTAGAATTAGGACTAAAAGGCGAACTTGTTTTCCCTAGAGTTATCTCCCCTTTTTCTATCAATAAAGATTATTTTGATTATGCTATTCCAAAAACAAAAGTAAGTTTAAGTGCAACGTATTTAAACAGAAGTCAATTATACACCTTATTATCTGGAACCGCTCTTTTTGGTTATACCTGGAATGCAAATAAATATATTACCTATGAGGTAAACCCTATTTCTGTAAATTATACGCGTTTATCAAATACAACTGCAGCGTTTCAAGAAATTTTAGATAACAACTCTTATTTACAGAGCAGTTTTGATCAGCAATTTATAAGCGGACTTACCTTTTCTTTTACCTACAATGAAATGTTGAATGCCGCCAAAAGTCATCAATTTTATTTACAATCTACCTTAGATGTGGCTGGTAACTCTATTAGTTTATTTGATAAAAAAACAACAGAAACGAATACTTTTTTAGGGTTGGAATATGCACAATATGCAAAAGCAGATGTTGATGCAAGATATCATTATAATTTTGGTGCTAAAAAAGAGCAAACAATTGCTGCCAGAATCTTTGCCGGTTATGGTTATGCGTATGGCAATTCTGATGTTATTCCGTTTGTAAAGCAATATTATTCTGGAGGCCCATATAGCGTTAGAGCATTTAGTATTAGATCTCTTGGGCCCGGAACTTATAATGACAATGACACAAACACTGCAAGTTCTTTTTTTGATAAAACAGGTAATGTTCGGTTAGAAGCAAATTTAGAATATCGTTTTCCTATTTACTCTTTTCTTAAAGGAGCTGTTTTTGCGGATGCAGGAAATGTTTGGAACACCGTTTCTAATTCTGACTTTAATGATACGGATGGTAATGTTAGAGACAAATTTACGTCCAACTTTATAAATGAATTAGGAATGGGTGCAGGTTTTGGTTTGCGAGTAGATGTACAAGGTTTTGTAATTCGTTTCGATTTGGCGGCTCCGTTTCATGATCCTTCTTTAGAAGAAGGAAAACGTTGGGACTTTAGAGCAGACGAACCTGTTTTTAACTTTGCAATTGGTTATTCTTTTTAAGTTGAAAGTGTTATTAAACTAAATATATTTTATTGCAATCATCAAAAAAATTATAACTTTTAAAGGTTTATATTTAG
This sequence comes from Polaribacter sp. L3A8, assembly GCF_009796785.1. Classification (NCBI taxonomy): domain Bacteria; kingdom Pseudomonadati; phylum Bacteroidota; class Flavobacteriia; order Flavobacteriales; family Flavobacteriaceae; genus Polaribacter; species Polaribacter sp. L3A8. The sequence goes on along the minus strand of NZ_CP047026.1, from coordinate 3,518,472 downwards.
GTCTCAATTTTAGTTTTTATCAATGAATCACGAACTCAAAGAAATCATCCATCAGGCAGTTATCAATCAACAAAAAGGATTGAAAAATGTATTAGCAACGGTAGTCCATTTAGAAGGTTCTTCTTATAGAAAACCGGGAGTAAGAATGTTAATTTCTGAAGATTTAAATTCTGTTGGTGCCGTTAGTGGTGGCTGTGTAGAAAAAGAAATTATACACAGAGCTAAAAGTGTTTTTGTTGATAACAAACCAAAAATGATTACCTACGATGGTAGATATAAGTTAGGCTGCGAAGGTATTTTATATATTTTAATTGAACCTTTTTTAATTTCTGATGAATTTATAAATCAGTTTTCTGATGCTAATTCTAAAAGAGAAATCATAAAAATTGACAGTCATTTTACAAAAGAAGATGAAGCTTTTGGCAATTTTGGATCTGTAGTAACTTTTAACAATAAAACACAATTTGTATTTTCTAAACACTTTAATTTTCAGCATAAAAATGAGGTTGCAATTTACACTCAAATTTTACAACCTAGTTTTAGATTGATTATAATTGGTGGTGAACATGACGCGGTTAAACTCTGTAAAGTAGCCGCAACTTTAGGTTGGGAAATTGATGTAATTACCTGTGCAAAAGATAGCAAACAACTAAAAGATTTTCCTGGGGCAAATTCAGTTATTGGAGATTCTCCAGAAAGTATTCAGTTTAAAAATATCGAAGAAAATACTGCCATTGTAATTATGAATCATAGTTATGTACAAGATTTAAAATATGTTGTAAAACTGTCTGAATACACCCCAAAATATATTGGTATTTTAGGTGCACCAAATAGAAGAGAACGTTTGTTTAACGAACTTTTTGATTTTGTACCAGATCTTTCAGATACTTTTTTAGACAATATTTACACACCAGCAGGTTTGCATATTGGCGCACAAACTCCAGAAGAAATTGCGGTTTCTATTGTTGCAGAAATTCTATCTGTAATTAGAAAAAAAGAACCATTTTCTTTAAGAAATCTTACAGGTAAAATAAACAACTAAATTGATGAAAAATATTGCAATTTTAGTGTTAGCAGCCGGAAAATCATCTAGAATGAATGGTATAAAACAGTTAGAAAAAATCAATAAAAAAACACTTTTAGAGATAAGTTTAGAGAATATTAAAACTGTTTTTTCTTCAACAATTTATTGTGTTTTAGGCGCAAATGCGGATAAAATAAAATCTAAAATACATACAAACAATATCGAATTTATTAAAAACGAAAATTTCGAAAACGGATTGAGTTCTAGCATCGTTGCCGGAATCACTTATTTTAAAAAGAAGAAATATCATTTTGATGGTATTTTTATTTTATTAGCAGATCAACCCGCAATTGAAGTTCGGTATTTAGAAGAAATGTTGCATTTATTTCAACAAAATAAAGAGGTAATTATGGCTTCCAATTATGGAGAAAAATTAGGGGTTCCAGCTATTTTTCCTGAAAAATATTTTTCCGATTTATTATTGATTGAAGGAGATAAAGGAGCAAAAGAATTCATCAACAAAAGAAAAAACGAAATTATTTGCCCCAAACAATCCACCAATTTCTTTGATATAGATACCAAAGAAGATTTGCTACATTATAAAAAATCAATTTAAAACAGTTATTTTCGTACTTATGAAATTATTCAAATACTCATTACTTTCTCTACTTTTTTTATTGATTTCTGCTTGTGCAACCATAAAAAAACAAATTGCAGAAAACCAACATAAAGTAGTTAAAAAGGATAGTTCTAAAATTGAACATACTTTTTATTTAATTGGAGACGCAGGAAACTCAACATTAGAAGAAGATTCACCTGCTTTAAAATATTTAAAAAAGCATATTAAAAACGCTTCAGAAAAGTCCACTTTACTTTTTTTAGGAGACAATGTGTATGAAACCGGTATTCCAAAAAAATCATCTAAAAACTATCCTTTAGCCAAAAGAAGAATTGAAGCACAAACCAATGTTGCTAAGAAATTTAAAGGAAAATCTATATTTATTCCTGGTAATCATGATTGGTATCATGGTTTAGATGGCCTAAAAAGAGAAGAAAAACTAGTTGAAAAAGCATTGGGAAAATCAGCTTTTTTACCGAATAATGGTTGTCCGTTAGAAAAAGTTAATATTTCTGATGACATTGTTTTAATTATTGTAGACACACATTGGTATTTAACAAATTGGGACAAGCATCCAACAATAAATGATGAATGTGAAATTAAAACAAGATCTAAATTCTTTGATGAGTTTGAAGGCTTAATCAAAAAGGCAAGAGGAAAAACAACCATCGTAGCGCTGCATCACCCAATGTTTACAAACGGTTCTCATGGAGGAAAATACTCTTTTAAGAGTCATACAAATCCATTACCAATTTTAGGTTCTCTTAAAAATTTAATTAGAAAAACATCTGGACTTTCAAATACCGACATTCAAAATAAAAAATACAATGAGCTTAGAAAACGTATTATAACGCTTTCTCAAGAGAATGATAAAACTATTTTTGTTTCTGGTCACGATCATAATTTACAATACATAGTAGAAGACAATCTTCCGCAAATAGTTAGTGGTTCTGGCTCTAAAACAACACCAACTAAATTAACCGGTAATGCTAAATTTACGTATGCAGCGCAAGGTTTTGCTAAATTAGACATTTACAAAGACGGTTCTTCTAACGTTCGTTTTTATGCTGTAAAAGATGATACAGTTGTTTATGAAACAGCCGTTTTACCAGCAAATGAAAAGAAAAACGATACTGCGTTTCCTAAAAATAACATTACAGAGAAAAAATCTTCTATTTACACCAAAGAAGAGGTTGATAAAAGCGGCGTTTACTGTTTTTTATGGGGAAAACGTTACAGAAAATATTTTGGTACAGAAGTAATTTCACCAACAGTAGCTTTAGACACGCTTTTTGGTGGTTTAAAACCCGTTAGAAAAGGTGGCGGTCATCAATCTAAATCTTTAAGATTAGAAGATAAAAAAGGAAGAGAATATGTAATGCGTGCCTTACGTAAAAATGCAGTACAATATTTACAAGCAGTGGCTTTTAAAGATCAATATATAGAAGGTCAATTTAATGATACGGCTACAGAAGATTTATTAAGTGATGTTTTTACAGGCTCGCACCCATATGCGCCTTTTACCATTGGTAAATTGTCTGACGCGGTTGGCATTTATCATACAAACCCTGTTTTATATTACATTCCTAAACAAAATAGTTTAGGCAGTTTTAATGATGAATTTGGAGACGAATTATACATGATTGAAGAACGTGCTGCCTCTGGGCATGGAGACAAAGAAAGCTTTGGTTTTTCTGATAAAGTAATTAGTACAGACGATTTATTGAAGAAATTAAATAAAAACGAAAATCATATTTTAGACGAAAAATCTTACATAAGAGCGCGTTTGTTTGATATGTTAATTGGAGATTGGGATAGACATGAAGACCAATGGAGATGGGCTGAATTTGAAGAAGGAGAACAAACGATTTATAGACCAGTTCCTAGAGATAGAGACCAGGCATTTTCTATTTTTGGTGATGGATTCTTGTTAAGTATTGCTACAAAAATAATACCCACTTTACGTTTAATGCAGTCTTACGAAGAAGAATTAAATAGCCCTAAATGGTTTAATTTAGAACCGTATCCTTTAGACATGGCATTAATTACAAAAGCAACTAAAGCCGATTGGGATGCACAAGTAAAAATGATAACGACACATCTTACAGATGCAATAATAGACGACGCTTTTACTAATTTCCCTGTTGAAGTAAGAGATAAAACAGTGGCAGAAATAAAAACAAAACTACAAGGCAGAAGAAGAAATTTACAGAAAATTTCTGATACTTATTTTGATCATATCAATAAGTTTCAGGTAATAAAGGGAACAAATAAAGATGATTGGTTTGATATTGATAGATTACCTAACGGTAGCACAAAAATTATAGGATATCGTATTATAAAAGGAGAAAAAGGCCCTGTTTTTCATGAACGAACATATAACAAATCTAAAACCAAAGAAATTTGGATTTATGGTTTAGATGATGATGATCATTTTGTAGTAAAAGGAGAAGATAGAAACTTAATTAAGGTTAGAATTATTGGCGGACAAAACAATGATATTTACAATATTATAAACGGTAAAAAAGTAAAAATATACGATTACAAATCGAAGAAAAACACGTTTATCACCAATAAAGGAAACAGAAAACTGACGGATGATTACGAAACAAATATCTATGATTACAGAAAGCTTAAAAACAATCAATTTTTAATAACACCAACAATTGGCTTTAATCCGGATGATGGTTTAAAAATAGGGATTTCTAACGTATACACTGCTTATGGTTTTGAGAGAAACCCATTTACGTCGCAACACACTTTAAATGCTTCTTATTATTTTGCTACAAGTGGTTTTGAACTGAATTATTCAAGCGAGTTTGCAAACGTTTTTAAGAATTGGAATCTTGGTATAAATGCACGTTTTACGAGTCCTAATTTTGCAATGAACTATTTTGGAATAGGAAATAATTCTATAAACCTTAATGCAAACGATGAAGAAAAAGAAGAGGACTACAATAGGGTTCGAATAAGAGAAATTACAGCCGGTTCTTTTGTGCATTGGAAAGGAGATTTGGGTGGAAAAATTAAAATTGGTGTTAACCTGCAAAACTATAAAGTAGAACAAACCGACTTTAGATATATACTTGAAGAGTTTGATTCAAATTCTACTATTTTTAGCAATCAACAATTTATAAATACAGAAGCGGGCTACGAATTCGAAAATGTAGATAATAATGCTTTTCCAACAATGGGGATAAAAACATCTCTAAAAGTAGGATTTACTTCTAACTTAAATAATGACAACAATTTTGGGTACTTAATTCCTGCTATTTCTTTTGATCATAAATTAGTGTCTAGCGGAAAATTAGTCTTAGCAACTAAAGTAAAAAGTCATTTTAATTTTGGGGATTCTTACGAGTTTTATCAAGCTGCAAGCATTGGTGGAAATGATGGTTTAAGAGGTTTTAGAAACCAACGATTTACGGGTAAAAACTCCATTTATCAATCTACAGACCTACGTTTACTTTTAAGTAAGTTTAAAACAAGTATTGTACCTTTAAACATGGGTATTTATAGTGGGTTTGATTACGGAACTATTTGGGGACAAGATAATACAACATTAAACAACAGTAAATTTAACACCTCTTTTGGAGGAGGCGTTTTCTTTAATGCTGCAAATATGTTAGTAGCAAATATTGGTGCTTTTAATAGTGATGATGGTTTAAGAGTTACATTTAATTTAGGATTCAATTTTTAACAAACTATGGATAAATTAGCATTAATTTCAGGAGCAATTTTTGGGTTAACAGCAGTAGTTTTTGGCGCATTCGGAGCACATCTTTTAAAGAAAAAACTAAGTACAGATCAATTACAAAGTTTTGAAACAGGTGTAAAATACCAAATGTATCATGCAATCGTTTTACTTGTTTTAGGTTTTCAATTAAACCAACAACTCACTTTAGACAACTACATTGTTTACTTCTTTATCATTGGAATTCTTTTATTTTCATTTTCTATTTATGGTCTGGTTATTTCGTCTGCCAATAATAAAAAGTTAAGCTTTTTAGGCCCAATTACTCCATTAGGTGGTTTGTGCTTAATTTTGGGTTGGGGCTTGTTAATTTATAAGTTTATATAAGTAATAAAAAAATAGCTGTAAACCTATTTATTTTCGGCTATTTTTATAATTTTGGTTACCTATAAAATTAAAATACAACCAGAAGAAAACATATAAAACTATATAGAAAAAAGAGTAATAATTCTAACCTATAATATTTTAGATATTTCATCTTAAAGAATTAAAGTACAGTAGATAGTTTTATTGTTTTTCCGCAATGTGTAGATGCTATTTTAAAAATAACTTTACCTTTTTTTCCTTTGCTAGCCCAACAAACTTCTTTACCTACATTGCAACCAACACTTGTACTAGAACCTTTGTTTAAAGACACAAACCCAGTACCTGTATAAATACTTACTTTGTTTTTTGTATCATTTATCAATTTAAAACTACTACCAATTACAACCTCTATTTTAGGTTGATTTTCTTTTGGATTATTCTCGATTTCCATAAAAAACAAGAAGGAAAACATACTAAATGCTAAAACGAATACTTTCATAACTTTTATTTTTTTTATTATACCTTAAATATAATAATCCTCATAAAAGGATAAAGCACATAGTTTCCGAAAGGTACTTTTTAACTTCTAAAACAAAAACAACGTTACAGCTTTAACTCATAAAAATTACCACCAGCACCATGTGCTTTTTCATCGGTAATTAGCAAGGTGTTATTGTCTTTAAAAGTAATTCCTTCTTTTTGAGAACTGTACTTTAAATGAATCTTCGTGAATTTTCCTGATAAAAAATCATCGTCTTTATAATCAGAAAAAAGAAGAACATAAGATGGTGATAACAATGCCACTTTACTCCCATCATTAGAAATATCGGCAGAAGTAATCCAACAATCCATTTCATCACAATTATTAAATTCAGAAATAAATTGAGCTTCATATTCTCCTTCCTTGGCAGGAATTCGATATAAAGAAGTTTTTCCGAATTTACTTTTTACTCTACTTTTTGTAAAAACGTAAAGCGAGTTCTTATAGTAAAAGAAAGATTCTGCATCAAAAAAAAGTTGCTTCTTTTTAGGTGGAAATTTTGTTTGATTAGGGTAATAAAACTTAATTTTTTCTACTTTTACTTTTTTATCACTTGTTAAATCTTCATGATTTACTTTTAGAATAACAAGGTTTTTCCTTTTGCTATCATTGTTTCCAAAATCACCTATATAAAGGTTTCCATCTTCATCAGAAGTTAAATCTTCCCAATCGTTATTTTTTTCTTTTATGGTAAGCTCTTTTTCGATGCTTCCTCTAGAAGAAACCCCATAAATTTTAGGCTTATTTCCACCATCATTTAACATCCAAATTAAATCTGAATTAGAAACTACTTCTGTACCAGAAACTTCTTCTAAGTCTTTCGATAAATCTGAAATAAGTTTTAAACTGCCAAAATTCTGACAAGAAACAGAGAGTAAGAAACTAAAAACAATAACTATTTTTTTCATAAAGAACCTTTTGTGTGTTAATAAACAAGCCCTTCTAGTTTTTGTAAAACCAGAAGGGACTCATTTTTAATTTTATTTTTATGTACTATGAATTTTATTTCTAAAAAAAGTAAAAGACCTGTTTATTACCAGCCTCCAGAAGCGCCACCTCCACCAAAACTACCGCCACCGAAGCCTCCACCAAAGCCACCGCCTCCAAAACTGCCTCCTCCAGAAGACCCTCCAAAACCGCCGCCGCCAAAGCTTCCGCCACCTCTACCTGCATTACTTAAAATAATGGCATCGAAAATAGTATCTGCAATAGAACCTCTTCTAAAACCTCTACCACCACTTCCGTTATTTTTATTTCCTCTAGAAATTAAAATAAAAAAGATAATAATGATTATGATAAAAATGATAATTCCAGGATCAAATCCATCAGCTTCTTTTTGGCGAGTACCTTCAAACTCTCCGTTTAAGGTTTTAAAAACATAATCAGATCCCTTGTCTAAACCGCTATAAAAACCTCCTCTTTTAAACTCAGGAATAATTACTCTTTCAATAATTCTTTTCGATTGAAAATCAGTTAATACATGTTCTGTTCCTCTACCTGCTTGAATTGCAATTTTTTTATCATTCTGAGCCAACAATATTAAAACACCATTGTCTTTTGCTGCATCTCCTATCCCCCATTTCTCACCCCAATTTGCGGCTAAATAACTAATATTCTCACCTTCGGTGGATGCAATAATAGCTATTACAATTTGGGTAGATGTAGTATCTGAATAACGTACTAATTTACTTTCTAAACTCGTTTTCTGATTCGGAGTAAGTAACCCAACATAATCATAAACACTTGTTTGAAATTTAGGCGTTTCTGGAATTTTAAATCCTTGAGAAAAAAGACTTAACGTACATAAAAAAGCAAGTAAAGTAAATGCCTTTTTACTAGAAACTGAAAATCGAAAACTGTAAACTTTTTTTAAATTCATCCTTTAGAAATCTCATTAGAAAGTTCATCTTCATCATCAATTTGCCAAGGAAAATGAGCTTGTAATTCTTCTCCTGCTTTTAAAATTCCGTCTACAATTCCTTGTTTAAAATCACCCTTTTTAAAATGATTTTGCATCACATCTTTTGTGGTATTCCAAAAATCTGTAGGAACTACTTTATTAATTCCTTTATCACCATAAATAACAAATTTTTTGTCTTTTACGGCAACGTAAATTAACACCGCATTATCATCTTTAGTGTTGTTCATTTTTAGCAGATGAAATACTTCTAACGCTCTCTTGTCATGATTCTTCTCTGTGGAAGCCTCAATATGTATACGAATTTCGCCAGAAGTATTTTTCTCTGCAACTCTAATCGCAGAAATAATTTCTTGTTCTTCTTCTGGAGAAAGAAATGCTTCTACCTTAGACATTTTTCTTATTTTTTCTTGTTAAAATCAAAGTTTACATCAGGTGCATTTTCCGATCCTGCGTTTGCTTTAAAACGATCCATTTCATCAAAATTAAACATTCCTGCTAACAAAGAATTTGGAAACACTTTTATATGCTTATTATAACCGTTTACCCCTTCATTAAAACGATCTCTGGCAACGTTAATTCTATTTTCTGTTCCTTCTAATTGACTTTGTAATTCTAAGAAGTTTGCATTTGCTTTTAACTCTGGATAACGCTCTACAGAAACTAATAATTTAGAAAGAGCACCACTCATACCTGCTTGCGCTTGTTGAAATTGTGCCATTTTTTCTGGTGTTAAATCTCCTGCATTTATATTTACAGAAGTTGCTTTTGCTCTTGCATTAATAACATCTGTTAAGGTTTCTTTTTCAAAATCTGCTGCTCCTTGTACTGTTTTTACTAGATTACCAATTAAATCGTTTCTACGTTGGTAAGCACTTTCTACATTAGACCAAGTTGTTTTTGCATCTTCCTGTAAAACAACAGCTTCGTTATTAAAACCTTTTCCCCAATTGTAAAGTCCGAAAACAATTACTAATATTACTATTACCGGAATTAACCATTTTTTCATAATTTCTATTTTTAAATTTTTGATTGATTTTTTGTTTCACAAAATTACCGAATATTCTTGACAACGTAAAGGATATTGGCACCTATCAATTTATTAGACACTTAAATAAAGAAAATGTTACAATTGATTTTTAATTTTAATCAATTCTGCCTTTACCCCTTCTAACCTATTAATAATATCCTGATTATGAACTATAGATTCGGGATTCTGTTTTAGTTTTTGTTTTGCTCCATCTAACGTAAAACCGCGTTCTTTTACAAGACTAAAAATTAATTTAAAATTCTTAATATCTTCTTGGGTAAATAAACGGTTTCCTTTGGCATTCTTTTTAGGTTTGATAATATCAAACTCTTTTTCCCAAAAACGAATTAAAGAAGTATTTACGTTAAACGCTTTAGCAACTTCACCTATTTTATAATACCTTTTTTCTGGTAAGTCTACGTGCATCTTTTATTGTGTAATTGTTTAACTGTGTATAAGTATAATTGTGTATTCATTTAAACAGATAAACGATTACGCAATTACACCATTTTAATCGTAAGATTGTCCTTCTTCTTCTGCTGCTTTTTGCATCGCAGAAAATTCTTCTGGTGTTAAATCTCCGTAGTAAAAATTGATAGGATTAACAGCTCTATCATTCTTATGAACCTCATAATGTAAGTGAGAAGAGACAGAACGCCCTGTATTGCCTACATAACCAATTAAATCTCCTCGTTTTACTTTATCACCTCTTCTAGCCTTAATTTTACTCATATGTGCATAAATAGTTTTATACCCATACCCATGTTCTATATAGACCACATTACCAAAAGTTGCACTTTTCTCCGCTCTAATTACGTCTCCATTACCAGAGGCAAAAATTGGTGTTCCAATTGGGGCTGTAAAATCCATTCCTTTATGGAATTTTCTAATTTTTAAAATCGGGTGCATTCTCCATTTATAACCAGAAGCCATTCTTGTTAAATCTTTAATTTTAACAGGTAAAATCGCAGGTATAGAAGCTAACATTTTTTCTTTTTCTTTTGCTAACAATACTATTTCATCTAAAGATTTAGATTGCACAACCAATTGTTTAGAAAGTAAATCTATATCTTTAGTTACCTTAGTAATCATCGTAGAATTATCAAAACCTTCTAAATATTTATACCTATTTACACCGCCAAAACCTGCTTTTCTTTGTTCATCAGAAATAGGGTTTGCTTCAAAATAAGTTCTATAAATATTATTATCTCTTTCTTGTAGTTGTGCCAAAATAGAAGAACCTTCTTCCATTCGTTTAGAAAGCAACTCGTAATGCAACTTTAAATTTTCTAATTCTCTTTTTTGAGAACGTTCTCTTGGCGACATTATAAACTGACTTAAAATAATAAAACCAAAGAAAGCTGTTAAAACGATAGCCAATACCCCAAAAACAGATTTCTTGTAGTAATCACCCTTATTTACAGCAATTTTCCTGTAAGAAAGTGTGTCTGCATCGTAATAATATTTTACTTTTGCCATAATGCTAAATATACTATTTTTGTTCTGTAACGAGAGTCTTATATTTAAAACTCGTATCTATTAAGTTACGAATTTACAAAATGTTTTACAACTGCTTTTTATTCGCAGTTTTTTTTAAAAATAATTTAACATAATCCAACTTGTTGGAAACTTCTTTTTTTATGAAATCACAAGATATTCGCGCTACGTTTTTAAACTTTTTTAAGGAAAAATCTCATTTAATTGTTCCTTCTGCACCTATGGTAACTAAGGACGACCCAACTTTAATGTTTGTAAATTCTGGAATGGCGCCTTTTAAAGAATACTTCTTAGGAAATGGGGTTCCAAAAAAGAATAGAATAGCAGATTCTCAAAAATGTTTGCGTGTTTCTGGTAAGCATAACGATTTAGAAGAAGTTGGTTACGATACGTATCATCATACTTTATTTGAAATGCTAGGTAACTGGTCTTTTGGAGATTATTTTAGAGAAGAAGCAATTGCTTGGGCTTGGGAGTTATTAACCGAAGTTTACAAAATAGATAAAGACATTTTATATGTTACCGTTTTTGAAGGTTCTGATGATGATGACAATTTAGAAATGGATTCTGATGCGTATAACATCTGGAAAAAATTGATTCCTGAAGACAGAATTTTAAAAGGAAATAAAAAAGATAACTTTTGGGAAATGGGAGAGCAAGGACCTTGCGGGCCTTGTTCTGAAATTCATGTAGATATTCGTTCGGCAGAAGAAAAAGCAAAAGTAGCTGGTAGCTCTTTAATTAATGAAGACCACCCGCATGTTGTAGAAATTTGGAATTTAGTTTTTATGCAATACAATAGAAAAGCAAACGGAACTTTAGAAGAATTACCAAACAAGCATATTGATACCGGAATGGGATTTGAACGTTTGTGTATGGTTTTACAGAACGTACAATCTAATTATGATACTGATATTTTTAAACCTATTATTCGTGAAATTAGCACAATTACAAACACAAAATATGGTACTAACGTGAAACAAGACATTGCAACTCGTGTAATTTCTGATCATGTTAGAGCGGTTGCTTTTTCTATTGCAGATGGGCAATTACCAAGTAATACTGGTGCTGGTTACGTAATTAGAAGAATTTTAAGACGTGCAGTTCGTTACGGATTTACATTCTTAGACAAAAAAGAACCTTTTATTTATAGATTGGTAGATGTATTAAGTAAGAAAATGGGAGAAGCTTTCCCTGAATTAAAAGCACAAAAGCAATTAATAGAAAATGTTATAAAGGAAGAAGAAACTTCTTTTTTAAGAACGTTAGACCAAGGTTTGGTTATATTAGATGGTATTATAGCATCTTCTAAGACAAAAGAAATTTCTGGTGAAAAAGTTTTTGAATTATATGATACGTTTGGTTTCCCTGTAGATTTAACTGCTTTAATTTTATCTGAAAAAGGATATACTTTAGACGAAAAAGGATTTCAAGAGCACCTTCAAAAACAAAAAAATAGATCTAGAGCAGCTAGTGAAACATCTACAGAAGATTGGACTGTTTTAGTTGATGATATTACTGAAGAATTTATAGGTTACGATTCTTTACAAGCAAACGTTAAACTAACAAGATATAGAAAAGTAACGTCTAAAAAAGACGGAGAAATGTTTCAACTTGTTTTTAATTTAACCCCTTTTTATCCTGAAGGAGGAGGACAAGCTGGTGATAAAGGTTATTTAGAAGATGTACATGGAAATGTAATTTACATTTTAGATACCAAGAAAGAAAATAACGTTATTATTCACTTTACAAAAAACCTTCCAAAAGATATAAAAGAAACTTTTAAGGCTGTTGTAGATGATAAACAACGCCACAGAACAGAATGTAACCATACAGCAACACACTTATTACACCAAGCTTTAAGAGAGGTTTTAGGAACACATGTAGAACAAAAAGGTTCTGCAGTACATTCTAAGTCTTTACGTTTCGATTTTTCTCATTTTTCTAAATTAACAGTAGAAGAATTACATGAAATAGAAAACTTTGTAAACAGAAGAATTGAAGGTAAACTTCCTTTAATAGAAAAAAGAAATATACCAATGCAAGAAGCAATTGACGATGGTGCAATGGCTTTATTTGGAGAAAAATATGGAGATACTGTTAGAGCTATAAAATTTGGCAAATCGATAGAACTTTGTGGCGGAACTCATGTAAAAAACACAAGTGATATTTGGCATTTTAAAATAAAGTCTGAAGGCGCAGTTGCTTCTGGTATTAGAAGAATTGAGGCTATTACAAATGAAGCAGTAAAAGACTTTTATTTCGAAAATAACAAATCATTATTGGAAATTAAAGATTTATTAAACAATGCAAAAGAGCCTGTAAAAGCTGTTCAGAAGTTACAGGAAGCAAACACTTCTCTACAGAAACAAATTGAACAATTATTACGAGATAAAGCTCAAAATTTATCTGACGAATTAAAAAATAAAATTCAAGAAATTAATGGTGTTCAGTTTTTAGCTACAAAGGTAGATTTAGACCAAAACGGAATTAAAAACCTAGCATTCGAATTAGGAAAAGAACATCAAAATGCTTTCTTATTTTTTGCTTCATCTGCAGCAAAAGACAAAGCAATGTTAACCTGTTATATCTCTAAAGAATTAGCAAATGAACGTGGTTACGATGCAGGAAAAGTAGTAAGAGAATTAGGTAAACTAATACACGGTGGTGGTGGTGGACAAAATTTCTTTGCAACTGCTGGCGGGAAAAACCCTGGAGGAATTCCTAAAGCTTTAGATAGAGCAAAAGAGTATTTAGTGTAAAAATAAGTTATCTCGCAAAGGCGCTAAGATGCGAAGAAATTTTTATAACAAGTTATAAAACCAAAACTTTGCGACTCTGCGCCTTTGCGAGAAAAAATTAAACTTTAAAGCTTTCCGAGAAAAACTATGCAACTCCAAACTAAAATTCCCTTAAAAAAAGAAATAAAAAACACCATAGACTACAACTCTAAAATTGTTTTATTAGGTTCTTGTTTTTCAGAAAATATTGGAGATAAATTAACCTATTATAAGTTTCAATCTAATCAAAATCCTTTCGGTATTCTATTTCATCCAAAAGCTGTTGAGAATTTAATTACAAACGCTATTAATGAAAAAGTTTATACAGTAGACGATTTAACCTTTCAAAATGAACGTTGGCATTGTTTTGATGCGCATTCTAATTTAAGTTCTGCTGATAAAAACGAGCTTTTAAATAATCTGAATACCGCAATTTCATCGACTAACAATCAATTAGAAGCTGCAACACATGTTATTATAACATTAGGTACTTCTTGGGTGTATCGTTTTATAGAAACAGATACAATTGTTGCTAATTGCCATAAAATTCCGCAGAAAAAGTTCTTAAAAGAATTATTATCTGTAGATGAGATTTCTGAAAGCTTAGAAGCCATAATTGAACTGCTAAAATCTATCAATAAAGAAATAAAAGTACTTTTTACGGTTTCTCCTGTAAGACATTTAAAAGACGGTTTTATAGAAAACACGTTAAGTAAAGCGCATTTAATTACTGCAATACACAATATACTTAATGAAGGCTACACCTTCTATTTTCCTTCTTATGAAATTATGATGGATGAATTAAGAGATTATCGGTTTTATACCGAAGATATGATTCACCCAAATAAAACAGCCATCAATTACATTTGGGAAAAGTTTTCTGAAACTTGGTTTTCTGAAAGCTCAAAATCGATGATGAAAGAAATTGAAGTAATTCAAAAAGGAATATCTCACAGACCTTTTAATGAAAAATCAGCACAACATCAGCAGTTTTTAAAGAGTTTAGAGCTGAAAAAATCAAAAATAAAGACTCAGTTATCTTTTATCAAATTTTAAACCAAAATCAATTTATTAAGTTTTGTTTACTTTTCTAATCTAGAAGCTAAAAACTTCAAAAAAAAGAAGAACGAAAGGGCAAAAGAAACAAGCTTAAATTAATAAAAAAAAAGATGTACTTTTATAAGCTATAATTTTATTAAAAAATGATTAAAAAAATTTTAATTGGTATAATCTCAGGTCTTTTATTAGGCATGTTTGTAACATCAATCTTTATTGCCGATGAAATTAATATCATTGAATTAATTCTAACGAAAATTACAGCAACATCAATAATAACAGGTTTTTTTGTTGGTATTTATGCACATCTATCTAAATCTAAACTAAAAGTATTTCTTGTTGCTATATTTATAGGAATCATTATTTTCTATCTAAAATACCTTATTACAGGCCATAATTTCGATCCAATTACAATGGGTGCATTTCTTGGCGCTATGCTTGGTGGCATATTTGCTGTTGTTAGAAAAGTAACCCACTCCATAAAAGTACACAATAGATTACAGAGGCATAGAAAAAAAGGTTTTCGAAAATAAAACTATAACCAGCGATACAATTCTATTCTGTATTAAAAATAATAAGAAATATATCGATTATTTAATAAATAAGACCATTTCTTAAAACTGAATAAATTTAGAAATAAAGGGTAACTATTTATAGTTTACTACTTTTTTTAAGTAAGTTTAAAATAATTTTACCCATTGTTTTGTGCAAGTTTAATTTATTCATATCTCTAATTAATTATTATTTACACATAATTCCTAAATCACACAAGTTTTGTCGGATCAACACAAAAAGTTGTGGAGTAAATTAAAAAGCATGAACTTTACAGTCTAATAAATCTCTATTTTGGACACTTCAATTGAGCTTACAAAACTATTATTACCAGAAATTCTTGTTGACTACTTTAAACTAACGAAACACGAAGTTAAAAATGGAGAACTTCATTTCCATTTCACAGAATTAAATACAATTCCAGAAGAATTTAAAGCACTTAAATTAAGTTCTAAAGGTTTTTTTTCTGAAGCTACTATTCAAGATTTTCCAATTCGAGGTAAAAACGTTTTTCTACATGTTATTAGACGACGTTGGGTTGAGGAAAATTCTAAAAAAGTAGTTACTAGAGATTGGCAATTAGTAGCAAAAGGCACTAGAATAACTAGTGAATTTGCTGCTTTTTTAAAAGATATCAGTCAGTAATAACGCAACTAACACTAGTACTGTAGCTAATTTCTACGGCGTAAACCCTAGAAGTTTACAAAGACAGTATAAGGATTATTTAAGTGATTTTAAAGCATGGGATCAACAGAAGCACGCAACAGACTGGTTATTGTTCACAAAGAATTTAAGGACTCACTTATCACTTGACGAAACTGCCTTTTCCAACGGTGATTTATATACCATAATAACAAATAAATCAGCTAAAGGAAAGAAAGGCGCAATAGTAGCCATGGTTAAAGGAACCAAAGCTGAAGTTGTCATAAAAATACTTCATAAAATTCCTTTAAAACATAGGAAGAAAGTCATGGAAGTAACCTTGGATATGGCAGGAAATATGGGGCTTATAGTCAAGAAATCCTTTCCAAACGCTGCCTTAGTAATAGATCGTTTTCATGTGCAAAAATTAGCATTAGATGCACTGCAAGAAATAAGAATTAAACATCGGTGGGAAGCGATTGATGTTGAGAATGATGCCATTGAAAACGCCAGAAGTAAATCTTTAAAATACACCCAAAAACTATTACCAAATGGAGATACACTCAAACAACTATTAGCTAGAAGCAGATATCTATTATATAAATCAAGTAGTAAATGGACTAAAAATCAATCTATAAGAGCAGAAATATTGTTTGAAAAATATCCTGATATAGAGAAAGCATACAAGTTATGTCAAAATCTATCTTGGATATTCAATAACACTACAGACAAAACATCAGCACTTATAAGACTTGCTAAATGGGATGAAAAAGTAAGACAGGCACACTTTAAAAGCTTCAACACTATAGCTAGAACGATGTCGATACATTATAAAAACATCTTAAACTATTTTGATAATCGAAGTACGAATGCATCAGCAGAATCATTCAATGCTAAAATTAAAGCCTTTAGAGCACAGTTTAGAGGCGTCAGAAATGTGGATTTTTTCTTATATAGACTTACTACTATTTTTGCGTAATTCTTAAATCCCACAACTTTTTGACTTGATCCTTGGTTCTTGATCCTTGGTCCTTAAAGTGAAGTAAATTTAAAATAGGAGCAAAAAAAACTCTGAATATAAATATTCAGAGTTTTAAATTTTTCAGGAAATAAATCTTACAATGCAGCTACGTGCTTTGTTAATTTAGATTTTAAATTAGCCGCTTTATTTTTATGGATAATATTAGTCTTCGCTAATTTATCTAACATAGAAATAACTTTAACTAATTTTTCTTCTGCATCTTTTTTATCTTCAACAGTACGTAAATCTCTAACAGCATTACGAGTAGTTTTGTGCTGATATTTATTACGTAACCTTTTAGTTTCGTTACTTCTAATTCTCTTTAATGCTGACTTGTGATTTGCCATAATTCCTTTAATTTGTTTTTTGTATTAAAACATTGTAGTCCGTACGGGAATCGAACCCGTGTTACATGGATGAAAACCATGCGTCCTAACCCCTAGACGAACGGACCAGAACAATCAAGCATAACTCAATTGCGGGTGCAAATATACAATGTTTTTTATATCTTGCAATAGTTTTTGAAAAAAAAATAGTTTTTTTTCAAAATTAATATGCTTTTGCAAAAAGCACCCTTTTAGAAGACGGTTTTCCTGTTAAAACACAAACACCTATTTCTTCTTTAGCATCATTAGGAATACATCTAATTGTAGCCTTAGTATATTCTTTTATCCTTTCTTCTGTTTCTTCTGTACCATCCCAATGGGCAGAAACAAAACCTCCTTTATTTTTTATTGCGCTTTTAAATTCTTTAAAATCATCTACAACAGTTGTATGGGCTGCTCTAAAATCTATTGCTTTTTTAAATAAATTTTCTTGAATTTCTTCTAAAAGATTTTCAATAAAAGAAACAGTATCCTCTTGTGCAACAATTTGTTTCTCTAAAGTATCTCTTCTGGCAATCTCTAAAGTTCCGTTTTCTAAATCTCTATTCCCAACTGCAATTCTAACAGGAACTCCTTTTAATTCATATTCTGCAAATTTTGCACCCGGTCTATATGTATCTCTAGTATCAAATTTAACAGAGATTCCTTTTAAGCGTAATTCTTTTACAATTACATTCATTTTCTCAGAAATAGCTTCTAATTGATCTTCTCCTTTATAAATAGGAACAATTACTACTTGTATAGGCGCTAACTTAGGCGGTAAAACCAAACCTAAATCATCAGAATGCGTCATAATTAAACCACCTATTAAACGTGTAGAAACGCCCCAAGACGTTGCCCAAACATATTCTTTTTTTCCTTCTTTAGAAGTAAATTTCACATCAAAAGCTTTTGCAAAATTTTGTCCTAAAAAATGACTTGTTCCTGCCTGTAAAGCTTTTCCGTCTTGCATTAAAGCTTCTATAGTATAGGTATCTTCTGCACCCGCAAAACGCTCACTATCAGACTTTATCCCTTTGACAACTGGCATTGCCATAAAGTTTTCTGCAAATGTTGCATACACATCTTGCATCTGTCTAGATTCTGTTATTGCTTCGGCTTTTGTTGCATGAGCAGTATGCCCTTCTTGCCATAAAAACTCTGCAGTACGCAAAAATAATCGCGTACGCATTTCCCAACGAACAACATTTGCCCATTGGTTTATTAACAATGGTAAATCTCTATAAGATTGAATCCAACCTTTATACGTGTTCCAAATAATCGCTTCAGATGTTGGCCTTACAACCAATTCTTCTTCTAATTTAGCTTCTGGATCTACCCTTAATTTACCTGGATTATCAGGATCGTTTTGTAAACGATAATGTGTTACTACTGCACATTCTTTAGCAAAACCTTCTGCGTTTTTTTCTTCAGCTTCAAACAAACTTTTAGGAACAAACAATGGAAAATAGGCATTCTCGTGCCCTGTTTCTTTAAACATTCTATCCAGTTCTGCTTGCATTTTTTCCCATATAGCAAAACCATAGGGTTTAATAACCATACAACCTCTAACTGCAGAATTTTCAGCTAAATCTGCTTTCACTACTAGCTCGTTATACCATTTAGAATAATCGTCGGCTCTTTTCGTTAAATGTTTACTCATAATCAAAAGTTTGGCACAAATATTGTTACCTTTATTGTGTAAGTGTTCGTTAAAAATTAGTTATATTTTACAAAAACAGTACAAAACTACTATAATTAAAAGAGTTTTAACTACATTTAAGTAATAAAATAAGTATTCATCTAAATATATTCATTATGAAACTACCATATATAAATCGAACCCTAAGTCAGCTATTAATTTTACTAACAACAAGTTTGGTAATGGTTTCTTGCGGAACTTATCAAAGTGCATATAATGATGACGGTATTTATGGTGATGAAACAGAGTATAGAGAGTCTAATAAAGTAATTATAGTTGATAATGAAGAATATGACGACTACAATGATAATTATTTTTTAAACAAACTAAATAGTTTAGAAAACTCAGATAATAATGACGTTTTTACAGATGTTGATGAATATAATTCTGTAGATACTATCTATGTTGATGAAGAGGATATTGATAATACATTAAACTATAAACAAAACCAACCTTGGGGACAAAATGACAACAATGACGTTGTTGTAAGTGTTAACGTAATTGAAAACCCTTATTGGAATAATTACTATGGCTACAACACTTTTGATACTTGGGGATACAGAAACTGGAATTATAGAGGTTACAATTGGAACTACAACCCTTATTGGCATCCTTACCATAATTCTTATGCTTGGAATGTAGGTTTTTATACACCATATTATTACCAACCTTACTATTCTAGATATAGAAACAACTATAGATATAACAATAATAGGTATACTAATTATAGTAACAGAAATAATAATTACGGAAGAAGAAATACAAGCAACAGCTCATATAGAAGAAATAGCACTATTAACTCAAGAAATAGAAATACAACAACAAGTAGAAGCAGCAGCACAACAGCAAATAGTAGAAGAAGTACAACTACAAGTAAACAACCTACAAGTACGTCTAGAAGGAGAAGCACCACTACACCTAGTAGAAGCTCTACAACCACAAGAAGAAGTACATCTCCTACAAGAAGCACTAGAAGTAGTTCATCTACAAGGAGAAATAATACTAGCGTAAACAACAATACAAACTCTAAAA
This sequence comes from Polaribacter sp. L3A8, assembly GCF_009796785.1. NCBI lineage: Bacteria > Pseudomonadati > Bacteroidota > Flavobacteriia > Flavobacteriales > Flavobacteriaceae > Polaribacter > Polaribacter sp. L3A8. Next base: position 3,498,633 of record NZ_CP047026.1, on the reverse strand, counting down.
ACAATAGACAAGTTGTAGTTGTTAGAAGATCATCTACACCTTCTACAAACAGAAGTTCTAACACTTCATCTAGAAGTACTAGCAGATCTACAACATCAAGAAATACAAGTTCAACAAGAAGCACAACTACTAATTCTACACCAAGAAGAACTACTACCTCATCTAGTAGAAATAACACTTACACACCTTCTTCAAGAAGTTCGTCTTCAACGAGAAGCTCATCTACAAGAAGCACACCAAGTAGAAGTAGTAGCTCTAGAAGTTCATCAACATCATCTAGAAGAAGAGGACAGTAAAATACACCTTTTTTCTTTAAAGAATTAGAAACAAATAGTTAAGTAGTATGAAAAAAAACATAGCATTAGCAATCTTATTTATAGCAACAATTACATCTTATGGTCAGTCTTTAGGATACCAAGATTTAGGTGTTTTATTTTCTCAAAATGATGATAATGGATCTGCGCGTTTTACATCTATGAGCGGTGCTTTTGGAGCATTAGGAGGCGACATCTCTTCCATGAGCATAAACCCTGCAGGTATTGCTGTATTTAAAAACAGTTCTTTTTCTGGAACATTTAATTCTAGAAATACAAATATAAACTCTAAATATTATGGCAATTCATTAAAAACCAAGGATAATTTTTTTAATCTTTCTCATGCCGGAGCTGTGTTAGTTTTTGATAGTGCTTACAAATCTGACTGGAGTAAATTTGCCATTGGTTTTAACTATAGAATTACAAAAGATTTTAAAAATAGCTTTATAGCGCAAGGAAATAGTGGCACCCCTACATTTAGAGACTTCCCCTTAGATAACAACACACCTACCCTATCTTATGACTTTGCTGATGAGCAACGTTTTGCAAATGATTATAGTGGAGAAATATCAGAATTTAATATTGCCTTTTCTTCTGTACATCAAAATAGATTATACCTAGGTTTAGGTTTAAATTTTTACGACCTAGACTTCAGCCAGCAATCACTATTAACAGAGTTTAATAATGATGGTAACGGCAATGATTTAGACGCAAATTATTATCAAGAAAATAAAACAACAGGTACTGGTTTTTCTGCTAACGCAGGATTTATATACAAAGTAAATTCAAATTTTAGATTTGGACTTGCTTACCAAACTCCTACTTGGTTCTCAGAAATAATTGAAAGCACAAACATTACAGATAATGACGGTTTTCTTGGAGATACAGAAATTGCCGTTAGTAATGATGATTTAGTTTATAATAACACTTCTGGAGGTTTTTTTCCTACGCAAGAGTTACTATACAAACTAAAAACACCTAGTAAATTAACAGCAAGTACCGCCTTTATTTTTGGAAAAGATGGTTTAATCAGTTTAGATTACATCAATAGAAGTTATCAAAACATGAAATTGAAGGGTAACAATTTTACTGATGAAAATCAATTTTTTGAAAATGATTTAAGAAACACACACTCTTTTAATTTAGGTACAGAATGGCGTTTTGATAGAGCTAGTGTTAGAGCAGGTTATAAATACGAGCAAGACCCAAGCAAACATGCAGAAAGTAAAAACAACCTAAAAGGTTATTCTTTAGGTGCTGGTTATAATTTTGGTAGCTTTAAATTAGATTTTGCATTTAGCAACAACAATAAAACTAATTTATACAATTTCTATACTGATTTTGACTCAATAGACCCAGCAGCATTAAAAATAGACAATAAAACAATTACAGCTACAGTTACTTTAAACCTGTAAGCTTTACACATAAATTTAGATTCCGTTAAAAGAGAAAAAAACAACTCTTTTAGCGGAATTTTTATTTATCATATCAAAACCAATTCTATTTCCCTTTTTTCCCTTAATTTTGCAATTCAATTTTTAGTATGACACAAGATATAAAAATTACCATTCAAGAAACTACAAACAATACCATTATAAAATTTAATACCAATCAAATTTTAATTAATGGTGGAAGTTATGAATATAACAACATAGATGAAGCTAAAAACTCTCCTTTAGCGCAAGAATTATTTTATTTACCTTTTGTAAAGAAAATTTTTATAACAGCAAATTTTATTGCGATACAGCGTTACGATATTTTAGAATGGATAGATGTTCAGGAAGAAGTAAAAGAACAAATAGAAGCTTATTTAAACGATAAAGGAGTTGTGGTAAATGAATCGCAAACTTCTTCTAAAAAAGAAGCAATTGAAGTGTATGCAGAGGTTACTCCAAACCCTTCAGTAATGAAATTTGGCAGCAACAAATCTTTAACACAAACAGATGTTGAATATAAAAATATAGATGAAGCCAGTAAGTCATCTCCTTTAGCACAAGCTATTTTTAATTTTCCTTTTGTAAAAGAAGTATTTATTTCTGATAATTACATTTCTGTTACCAAATATGATATGGTAGAATGGAATGAGGTTTTTACAGAGGTAAGAACTTTTATCCGTGAATATTTAGTTTCTGGAAAAACGATTATTAAAGAATTACCAACAGAAGAAAAATCTACATCAGAAAATAAAATTGAAGTACCAGAAGTAAAATTAGAAGGTATATCTGCACAAATTTCTGATATTTTAGATGAATATATTAAGCCTGCTGTTGCAAGTGATGGAGGTAATATTGCTTTCCGTTCTTATGACGAAGAAAACAAAGTAGTTCGTGTAGTATTACAAGGTGCTTGTAGTGGCTGCCCATCATCTACAGCTACCTTAAAAAACGGAATAGAAAGTTTATTAAAAGAAATGTTACCAAATCAAATTAACGAAGTAGTAGCAATTAACGGATAAAAAGTATGTCTAAAACAATCAAGCCTTATAAAGATTCAGAATTAGGAAAAAAAGAGCAAGTTGCTCAAATGTTTGATAATATTTCTGAAAACTACGATGGTTTAAACAGAGTTATTTCTTTAGGGATTGATGTTAAATGGCGTAAACAAGTAGTAAAAATTGTTGGGCAAAACAATCCGAAACAAATTTTAGACATCGCTACAGGTACTGGAGATTTAGCTATTATGATGGCTGCTTTAAATCCAGACAGAATTGTAGGTTTAGATATTTCTGAAGGAATGCTAGAGGTTGGTAAACAAAAAATTGCAAAAGAAAATCTTTCTGATAAAATAGAAATGATTGTTGGCGATTCTGAAGAAATGCCTTTTGCTAACGATACTTTTGATGCTATTACAGTTTCTTTTGGCGTTCGTAATTTTGCTAATTTAGAGAAAGGAATTAAAGAAATAGCTAGAGTTTTAAAACCAACAGGTGTGTTGGTTATTTTAGAGACCTCTAACCCAACAAAATTTCCTTTTAAACAAGGTTACAAATTATATACTAATTTATTTTTACCTGTTGTTGGTAAATTGTTTTCTAAAGATAAGGTTGCTTATTCCTATTTATCAGAAACTGCAAATTCTTTTCCTTTTGGAGAAGCTTTCAACAATATTTTACAAAAAAATGGGTTTACACATACAGAAGATACGCCAGTAACTTTTGGGGTAGCTACAATTTATACAGCAAGTAAATAATGATGAGTAAGAGATTTATAATATTCGGTTTTTTCCTTTTAACTTCTATTGCCTTTTTTGCGCAAAGAGAAAAAGTTGAATACCTACCTACTTTTGATAAAAGAACATTGCATTACGGTTTTTATTTAGGTTTAAACCAGAATGATTTTAAATTTAGTTATAACAACAATTCAGGAATTCCAGATGCAGAAATATCAGTAGAGCCATCTACTGGTTTTAATGTTGGTTTAATTGCAGATTTACGCTTGCATAAAAATTTAAACTTACGTTTAGAGCCTGGTTTAATGACCAATTCTAAGAAAATATATTTTCATCATTTAAAAAACTACAGCGCTAACCCTTTAGACAGTGTTAGAGATGTTAGTTCTACGTATCTACATGTTCCTTTAATTTTTAAATTTAGTACCAATAGATATAAAAACGTTAAACCTTATGTACTAGGTGGAGTTTCTTACAACTATAATTTTTCTAGTAATGAAAACAATTCAGACGATAATTCTGCTAGTCAATTTAGAATGAAGACTCATAACTTTATGTATGAGGTGGGCGTAGGAATAGATATTTACTTATACTACTTTAAATTCTCTCCTTCTATAAGAGGTGTTTTTGCACTACCAAGTGAATTAAAATACGATAAAGATGTTAATAGCCCTTGGACAGCACCTGTAAATTATATGGGAACTCGTGGTGTATTTCTAACCTTTGCTTTTGAATAAGAAAGAGCCGAAACATTTAAGATCGTTACAAAGCTGCACAATTATTCACTAAAAAACTGTTATCTAAATTATTTACGATAGCTCACGCTTAAACTCGCTTAATAAAATTGCCGTTGCAGTAGCAACATTTAAGCTTTCTGTTTCTTGAGTTTCTCCAAATCTAGGAATAGATATTTTATGTGTAATTAAGTTTTTAATCTCATCAGAAACACCATTTGCTTCATTACCCATAATTAATATTCCATCTTTTGGTAAACTTGTTTTATAGACATTTTTACCATCCATGTCAGCAATAAAAGTTGCTAAATTCGTTTCAGATAAATAGGCTGCTAAATCTACATAACGAATAGGAATCCTCGTTAAAGACCCCATACTTGCTTGCACTACTTTCTGATTGTAACAATCTACCGTATCGCTAGAACATATTAACTCATCAACACCAAACCAATCGCATAAGCGAATAATAGTCCCTAAATTACCAGGGTCATTAATAGCATCCAAAGCAACTATTAAACCATTGTTTGTAAAAGGTTTTTCATCAGGAATCTTAAAAACCCCTAAAACTTTATTAGGTGTTTTTAGATTACTAATTTTCTTTAAATCAGTTTCTGAAACCCGAACAATATGTTCTTCGGAAACATCCGAAGTAAAATCATTTTTACAAAAAAGAGTTTCAAGGTCAAATGAAGAATTTAAGAGTTCTTGCACAACTTTTATCCCTTCAGCAATAAATAATTTATGCTTTAGTCTATACTTTTTTTGAGATAAACTTGTTATTAATTTAAGTTGATTTTTTGATATAGTCATTAATTGATTGTAATTGGAAATAAACCGTCGAAAAATACTATTTTTGAATTTGATAGCACTGCTAAATTAATGAAAAAACTTTCTTTATCATTTTTATTTCTTCTCATTTTGGTTTCATGCAATTCTACAAAGCATGTTGCTGAAGATGAACACATGCTTACTCAAAATTATATTTATGTTGATAGCATTAGAAATAAAAGCACTGATATTCAAAAATACATTCTTCAAAAACCGAATCCAAAATTTTTAAATTTACCAGTAGGACTCTATTTTCATAATTTAGGAGATCCTAACAACCCTAAAACACCCTCTGAGTGGGGGAAAAAAAATTCTCGTTCTTATAATTTTATTAAAAATGTTTTTTCTGAAAAACAAAGTATTGCATATGCAAAATCTTTTATTGGGTTAAATAAATGGTTTTTAAATTATCAAGGACCTGCTATTATTAGCGAGCGAAAAATAAAAAACACCGAAAATAACTTATTAACGTATTACAAAAATCAAGGTTATTTTAAATCTAAAGTTACCTCTAAAATTAATAGAGATTCTCTTCATAAAAAAGCAACTGTTTCTTATAATATCGCAAGAGGAAGACCTACTCTATTAGACAGTATAAACTTTAAAATAGAATCTCCCGTATTAGATTCTATTTATACCAATTCTAGCACATCTTCATTGTTAAAAACCGGAAACCAATACAATGACAAAATATTTAGAAACGAGGCTGGTAGAGTTTTAAAACTCTTTAGAAACAATGGTATTTATAACTTCACAGAATCTGCTATTGGTTTTTATGTAGACTCTACAAGAACAGATTATAAAACAAATGTAGATTTTTTAATATCAGGAAATCGATTAAAAGAAATAGAGGGTGCTTATATTAATACCCCATATAAAGTACAAAAAGTAACCAAAGTAAATGTTATTACAGATTATTCTTTTTTAAAAAAAGGAGAAGCCCCATCTAACTCAATCGATTATAAAGGAATTAATTTTTTAGCTTATCGCAAGCTAAAATATAACCCTAAATATTTAGCACAATCTATTTTCTTAAAACCAGGAAGTATCTATAAAGATACATTAAGAAATTTAACAAGAAATCACTTAAAAGCACTTAAAAACTTTAAATCTACCAATATTAAATTCAGTCCAATTTCCGGAACCGACGATGAACTAAAAATGGATGTGTTTTTAACTCCGATAGAAAAATTTACTTTAGGTTTAGAAACCGAAATAACACACTCTAACATCAGAAACATTGGTTCGTCTGCTAAGTTTTCTATATCTAACAGAAATGCTTTTAGAGGGGCAGAATTATTAAAACTCTCTTTTTTAGGTTCTTATTTTAATTCGAACAGTGGTCCAGGTTGGGAGGCAGGTGCAGATGCATCATTAGAAATACCTCGGTTTATTGCTCCTTTTGGTTTAAATAAATTGGTACCAAAAGAAATGTCTCCAAGAACCTTATTTTCAATTGGATCTAGTTTTCAGAAAAACATTGGTTTAGACAGGCAAACATTTACATTTTTAACAGATTACAAATGGCAGTTTAATGCAAAAAAAACAATTCAATTAGAAATTTTTAATACACAATACATTCAAAACTTAAATATTGGTAGTTATTTTAACATATACAGCTCAGAATTTTCTAACCTAAACGAAGTAGCTAAAGCCTTCGACATCGCTAATAATACTACTACAAACTACCCACTTTCTTCCGACTTAAGCAATCAAGTATCCGAAGCACTTTCTTTTATGGGGAAAGTAGCTGATAATACAACAGGTTTTAAAACTACAAATTCAGACGAATACAATACTGCTTTAAATATTTTAAACAGATATAATATTATTACATCAGATTTTTTAATACCTGTTCTTGCCTATTCTTATACTTACAATAGTCAAACAAACTTTAATGATAATAATTTTTCATTTCTTAAAATAAGAGTTGCAAATTCTGGAAATGTATTAGGGTTAATATCAAAAAAAACCAATGAGAATGGTAAAAAAACATTTGCTAACATACCGTTAGCTCAATACTTTAAAACAGACTTAGAATACAAACAGTTTTGGGATGCTGGCACAAACTCCGTTTTCGGCTTTAGAACATTTTTAGGCGCTATTATTCCTTATGATAAATCAGCCATTCCTTTTACAAAAAGCTACTTTGCAGGAGGCTCTAATGACATTAGAGCATGGCAAACATACGAGTTAGGACCAGGAAGCACCAATACTGGTTTAGAATATAATGTAGGTAGTCTTAAATTTTTAACCAGTGCAGAATACAGATTTGATGTGGTTCGTAAATTAAAAGGAGCATTGTTTATTGATGCTGGAAATATTTGGGACATCACCGGTTCTGATTTTGTTGAAGAAGAATCGAAATTTAATGACTTATCCTCTTTAAAAAACATTGCAATAGGTTCTGGCTTTGGTGCAAGATTAGACTTTAGTTTTTTAATTCTACGTTTAGATGTTGGTTTTAAAACCTACGAACCTTATTTAACTGGCAATAAATGGCTTAAAAACTACAACTTTGCAAACGCCGTTTACAATATAGGCATCAACTACCCCTTCTAGAACAGATAATAAGCCTATAACGTTTTCGTTATTTTATACCCATATTAAGCTGTATTTTTAGTACTTTTGATAAGTAAATTAATGATTAAAAAAAAACAAACATGAGTCATAATATAAAGCCAGGTGTTGCAACCGGATCAGAAGTTCAAGATATTTTTAATTTTGCAAAAGAAAAAGGATTTGCTTTACCAGCAGTAAACGTAATTGGATCTAACACTATTAATGGTGTTTTAGAAACGGCAAGAGATTTAAATGCTCCTGTAATTATTCAGTTTTCTAATGGTGGTGCTCAATTTAATGCAGGAAAAGGTTTATCTAACGAAGGTGAAAAAGCTGCCATAGCTGGTGGTATTGCTGGTGCAAAACATGTACACGAATTAGCAGTTGCTTATGGAGTTCCTGTTATTTTACATACAGACCACTGTGCAAAAAAATTATTACCTTGGATAGACGGATTATTAGATGCTTCAGAAAAACATTTTGAAGAAACTGGTAAACCTTTATATAGCTCTCACATGATCGATTTATCTGAAGAGCCTTTAGAAGAAAATATTGAGATTTGTAAAACATATTTAGCTCGTATGAGTAAAATGGGTATGACTTTAGAAATTGAATTAGGAATTACAGGTGGTGAAGAAGATGGTGTTGACAATAGTGATGTTGATGAATCTAAATTATACACACAACCAGAAGAAGTTGCTTATGCTTATGAAGAACTGTCTAAAGTAAGTGACAAATTTACAATTGCTGCAGCTTTTGGAAACGTACACGGTGTTTATAAACCAGGAAACGTAAAGTTAACTCCAAAAATCTTAAAAAATTCTCAAGAATTTATTACAAAGAAATATGGTGTTGAAGAAAATCATATCGATTTTGTATTTCATGGAGGATCTGGTTCTACATTAGAAGAAATTAGAGAAGCAATTGGATACGGTGTTATTAAGATGAACATTGATACTGATATGCAGTATGCTTTTATGAGCGGAATTAGAGATTACATGGGAGAAAAAGCCGCTTATTTAAAATCTCAAATTGGAAGCCCTGATGGACCTGAATCTCCAAACAAAAAACATTACGATCCAAGAAAATGGTTACGTGAAGGTGAAGCTACTTTTATTACACGTTTAAAACAAGCCTTTTCTGACTTAAACAATGTAGATACATTATAAAATTTATCATTTTAAATAGAAGAGAAAAGCACTTTGGTACAACCAAAGTGCTTTTTTTATGACTTTACACATCAAAAAGGGAACTTTAAAGAAAAAACTTTTACATTTGTGCTTCTAATTTATTTTTGATTAGTTAGAAAACAACCTAAAATAAAACAACAAGTATGGCTTGGTTTAAAAGAACGGATAAAGGAATACAGACTTCAACAGAAGATAAAAAAGATACTCCAAAAGGGTTATGGTACAAAACACCTAGTGGAAAAGTAATAGATACAGAAGAATTAAAAAGAAACTTATATGTTAGTCCAGAAGATGGATATCACGTAAGAATAGGTAGTAAAGAATATTTCGAATTGTTTTTTGACGAAAACAAGTTTAAAGAGTTAGATGCAAACCTTACCTCTAAAGATCCTTTAAAGTTTGAAGACACAAAAAAATATCCAGATAGATTAAAAGCAGCACAAGAAAAAACAAAACTAAAAGACGCTGTTAGAACTGCCGTTGGTTTATCATTAGGAAAAGAAATTGTAATTGCAGCAATGGATTTTGCTTTTATAGGAGGGTCAATGGGATCTGTAGTTGGAGAAAAAATAGCAAGAGCTATCGATTATTCAATAAAAAATAAAATTCCTTTTTTAATGATTTCTAAATCTGGAGGGGCAAGAATGATGGAAGCTTCTTTATCTTTAATGCAATTAGTAAAAACATCAGCAAAATTAGCACAGTTAGCAGAAGTTAATATTCCTTATATTTCTTTATGTACAGACCCAACAACTGGCGGAACAACTGCTTCTTACGCTATGTTAGGTGATATTAATATTGCAGAACCAAATGCATTAATTGCTTTTGCAGGACCAAGAGTTGTAAAAGACACCACCGGTAAAGATTTACCAGAAGGATTTCAAAAATCAGAATTTGTTTTAGAACATGGTTTCCTAGACGCTATCTACGAGCGTAAAAACTTAAAAAAACAGGTAAATTTGTATATCGATTTAATACAAAATATACCTATTAGATCATAACATAAAAACCCAGCAATTGCTGGGTTTTTTGTTTTATAGTTAAAACCATTAAAAGAACAACTTTAGTACAGTTTTTATTTAAAAAAATAATTATATATTTGCAGCTTCAATGAATATCTCATTGATGTACATAATAATCATTTAAATAATATTGGAATGTATTTAACTAAAGAAGTAAAAGAAAGCATCTTCGAAAAGCACGGTAAAGGAAAAAACGATACTGGTTCTTCAGAAGGTCAAATTGCATTATTCACTTACAGAATTAACCACTTAACAGGACACTTAAAAAACAATCGTAAAGATTATAATACAGAGCGTTCATTAGTAATGTTGGTTGGTAAACGTAGAAGTTTATTAGATTATCTAAAGAAAACTGATATTGTAAGATATCGTGAAATAATTAAAGAATTAGGAATTAGAAAATAATTCTTACAAAAAGAGGCTCTATAAACGTGCCTCTTTTTTTTTTACAATAAACTCTTGTAGCTTGCTACAAAATAGTAAATTTGTCTTTCCCATAAACATGGGAATCAAAAAAGTAATTTATTCTGACTAACAAACAGAATCTATATAAAAAAGGTTAAATTATTAACCGTTATTTCTGCTAAAGCAGAAAAAAAAATCAAGGATAGTAACAGCATTCTTGAATTTCCATTGCAACAACATACAACAACACAACAACAAACAAATTAAAAATTTAGAATTAAAATTTATGATTCCAAAAGTATTTAGAGAGGTTATAGACCTTGGAGATGGAAGAACCATCTCATTAGAAACCGGTAAACTAGCAAAACAAGCGCACGGTTCTGTTGTTGTTCAAATGGGAAAAGCAATGTTGTTATGTACAGTAGTTTCTAACTACAAACAATCTGACGTTGATTTTTTACCGCTTACAGTAGATTATAGAGAAAAATTTGCCGCTGCAGGTAGATATCCTGGAGGTTTCTTTAAAAGAGAAGCAAGACCAAGTGATGGAGAAGTTTTAACAATGCGTCTTGTAGACCGTGTTTTACGTCCATTATTTCCAAAAGATTACCATGCAGAAGTACAAGTAATGATTCAATTAATGTCTCATGATGAAGACGTTATGCCAGATGCATTAGCAGGTTTAGCAGCATCAGCAGCTATACAATTATCAGATTTTCCATTCGAATGCCCTATCTCTGAAGCAAGAGTTGGTCGTATCAACGGAGAATTTGTAATCAACCCAAACAGAGCACAATTAGCAGAGTCTGACATCGATATGATGATTGGAGCATCTGCAGATTCTGTAATGATGGTTGAAGGTGAAATGGATGAAATTTCTGAAGAAGAAATGGCAGATGCAATTAAATTTGCCCATGAAGCTATTAAAATTCAGTGTGCTGCTCAAGTAAAATTAGCAGAAGCTTTTGGTAAGAAAGAAACTAGAATTTACCAAGGAGAAAGAGAAGATGAAGAATTAGCAGTAAAAATTAATGAACTTACTTACGATAAGTGTTATGCAATTGCTAAAAAAGGAACTTCTAAAGTAGAACGTACTACTGCATTTGCAGAAGTAAAAGAAGAATTAAAAGCTTCATTTACAGAAGAAGAATTAGCAGATTACGGTGATTTAGTTGGAAAATACTTCAACAAATCTCAAAAAAGTGCAGTTAGAGAATTAACATTAGCAGAAGGTTTACGTTTAGATGGACGTAAAACTGATGAGATTAGACCAATTTGGTGTGAAGTAGATTATTTACCATCAGTACATGGTTCATCAATCTTTACTCGTGGAGAAACGCAAGCATTAGCAACCGTAACTTTAGGAACATCTAGAGATGCAATGAAAATAGATATGCCATCTTACGAAGGTGAAGAAAATTTCTATTTACATTACAACTTCCCTCCTTTTTGTACAGGTGAAGCTAGACCGTTAAGAGGAACATCTCGTAGAGAAGTTGGTCATGGTAATTTAGCACAACGTGGTTTAAAAGGAATGATTCCTGCAGATTGTCCTTATACAGTAAGAGTAGTATCTGAAGTTTTAGAATCTAACGGTTCTTCTTCTATGGCAACTGTTTGTGCTGGTACAATGGCATTAATGGATGCAGGTGTAAAAATGACGAGACCAGTATCTGGTATTGCTATGGGATTAATTTCTGATGGTGATCGTTATGCTGTTTTATCTGATATTTTAGGTGATGAAGATCACTTAGGAGATATGGATTTTAAAGTAACTGGTACTTCAGAAGGAATTACTGCTTGCCAAATGGATATTAAAGTAAAAGGATTAGGATACGAAATTTTAGTAAATGCACTAAAACAAGCTCGTGAAGGTCGTTTACATATTTTAGGTAAAATTACTGATACGATTGCAACTGCAAACGGAGAAGTAAAAGCACATGCTCCTAAAATGATTAACAGACGTATTCCTAATGATATGATTGGTGCATTTATTGGACCAGGAGGTAAACATATTCAAGAATTACAAAAAGAAACAGGAACTACAATTGTAATTACTGAAGACGCTGTAACTGAAGAAGGAATTATTGAAATTTTAGGCACAGACCCAGCAGGAATAGAACAAGTTATTGCTCGTATCGAGTCAATGTTATTTAAACCACAAGTTGGCAGTGCTTACGAAGTGAAAGTAATTAAAATGTTAGATTTTGGTGCCGTTGTAGAATATGTAGAAGCTCCAGGAAATGAAGTTTTATTACACGTTAGTGAATTAGCATGGGAAAGAACAGAAAACGTTACTGATGTAGTAAACATGGGCGATGTTTTTGATGTGAAGTACTTTGGTTTAGACCCAAGAACTCGTAAAGAAAAAGTTTCTAGAAAGGCATTGTTACCAAAACCAGAAGGTTATGTAGCAAGACCACCAAGAGATGACAAACGTTCTGGTGGACGTGATAACAGAAGCAGAGACAATCGCGGACGTGATGATAGAAAACCAAGAGAACCAAGAAAAGAAGAGTAATTTCTTTTTAAATTGATATATAAAAATCGCCAATTAATTTTGGCGATTTTTTTTGTTTATAGCTAATTATCTAAATGCTTTTATTTTCTTTGTAACGCTTTATGAAAATACAACATATCACATATTTATCTCTAGGAACCAACCAAGGAAACAAACTAGAAAACCTACAAAATGCTATTAATTTAATAGATGACAATGTTGGTGGTATTCAAAAAATATCATCCATCTACAAAACTCCATCTTGGGGATTTAATGGTGAAGATTTTTTTAATATTTGTATTAAAGTTGCTACAAACCTAGAACCAGAAATCTTAATGATTTCACTCTTAAAAATAGAAGACAAATTAGGTCGTGAACGTTCTTCTAAAGAAGGATATCAAGATAGAAACATCGATATAGATATTCTGTTATTTAATGATGAGATTATTTTTTCTAAAACATTAATTGTTCCACATTCTAAAATGTTACAACGAAAGTTTGTAATGATTCCTTTAGTCGAAATAGCTGCAACAGTTATTCATCCAATAGTAAAAAAACAAATTTCTGCTTGCTTACAAGATTGTGATGATTCATCAGAAATTACTATAACAGATCAGAAACTACAAAGACCAATCCCTATTTCAGAAAAATATAATTACATGGCTATTGAAGGAAACATTGGTGCAGGTAAAACTTCTTTAGTTAAAATGATCTCAGAAGAATTTAATGCAAAAATGGTATTAGAGCGCTTTGCAGACAACCCCTTTCTCCCTAAATTTTATGAAGATAAAGAGCGTTATGCATTTCCGTTAGAGATGAGTTTTTTAGCCGACAGATATCAACAACTAACCGATGATTTAGCACAATTCGACTTATTTAAAAACTTCATTGTATCGGATTACTATATCTTTAAATCTTTAATTTTTGCACAAGTTACATTACAAAAGGAAGAATACCTTTTATATCGTAAAATGTTCGATTTAATGTATAAAGAAATTACAAAACCAGATTTATATATTTATTTGTATCAAGATACAGAACGACTTCTTGAAAACATCAAAAAAAGAGGAAGAGAATATGAACAAAAAATTGAACCAAATTATCTAAAACAAATCCATAATGGATATAAAAACTTTATCAAAACAGAAAAAAGCTTAAATTTGCAAGTAATAGATGTTTCAAAAATGGATTTTGTTCATAATAGAGTCGATTATGTTAAAATTGTTAACTTAATAAAGCATTTTTAAAAAAAAAAAATTATATTTTTGTAGGAATTATTCCCCCTATATTGTTTAAAAACAAAAAATCAAATTAAAATGAGGAGAATTTATTTATTTATTCTATTTAGCACTTTTATTATTGCTCAATCTTTTAGTCAATCTAATGATGGCAAAATTATTCACAAAGATAGTACAGAGGTAAAAAGCACTGATATTATTAAAGAAAGTAACACCTGGTCAATAGGTGGTGGTTTTAGTAATTTTATTATGCACGGAGATTTACGCTCTATTGGTACCAGTGATGACAAGAATTACTGGAATTTTGGAGGTTATGTTTATGTAGATAAAATGTTTAATCCAATATTAGGACTAGAACTTAAAGCTACCTATAATAAAATGTCTGGTGGAGCACAATATTTCTCAAGTATCTATAAACTTTTATATGTACCAGATGGTGTTATTAGAGATGATATGAAATTTGAAGGTAGATCTTACGGTGCTGAGTTAAATTTAATTGTAAGTTTTTCTAACCTTTTTAAGAGGGATGCACGTAAATGGAACATCGCTGGATACTTTGGTGTTGGATACCACCAATACGATTCTGCTTTATTTGATAAATTACCTGATGGTTCTTATACAAAAATTTCTGACGCAGATTTTGGTTATAACCCACAAAGAAATAGTGTAAACGAAGCTAGTTCAATTTTTCTATCTGCACAATTAGGTGTTAAAAGAAAAATAAGTAGAAGAGTAGATCTTGAATTTAGAACAGGAATGTACTTTAATCATGAAGATCATTTAGACGCAGCTATTTCTGATAAACAAAATTGGGAAAACTTTTTTATTACTAGTTTAGGAGTTGTTTTAAAACTAGGAAAGAAAAAAGAACATATCATTTGGGCTGTTGAAAAGCCTGCAGGTGCAGAATTTAAAATTATTGATACAGATGGAGATGGTGTAATGGATCAATTAGATGTTGAGCCAAACACTCCTAAAGCAGCAATGGTATATGGTAATGGTCAGGCTGTAGATGCAGATAAAGATGGCTTACCAGATTATAAAGATAAATGTCCTTTAGAATACGGTCCAATATCAAATGAAGGATGTCCTTTAAATGTTGATACAGATGGAGACGGAGTAATGGATGTAAAAGATTTATGCCCAAACACACCTGGACCAGTAGAAAACAGAGGTTGTCCTAAACAAGAAGTTGTACCACCAGTTAATATTACACAACAAATTGGATTGTTAGCTACTAGTATTTACTTTGACACGAATAGTGATGTTATTAAATTAATATCTTACAGTACTATTGATCAAATTATTATGTTAATGAAGAAAATACCAGATGTTAAGTTTGTTATTGAAGGTCATACAGATGATAGAAATAGTGATAAATACAACTTATACTTATCTCAAAGAAGAGCAGAAAGTGTTAGAAAGTATATGATTAAACAAGGTATTGTTAATGACAGATTGAGCCCTAAAGGTTATGGTGAATCTAGACCAAAATTCTCTAACGCTAATGCAGGCGGAAGACAATTGAACAGAAGGGTTGAAATTAAACCAATTGATGCAATTGGACCTGTAGAAAGAATTGATGAATAGTAAATAATTTATATCAAAAGAAAGAGACTACATATGTAGTCTCTTTTTTTTTTGGTATAGATTATCTATTTATAAAACTTTAATTCTTAAAAAGAATAAATAAGGAATTTATAAAATCTTATAAGCACAAAAAAAGGTTGTTCAAATAATTGAACAACCTTTTTTTTGTGAAACGATATTTTATTTATTTCAGCTCTAATTTCTCTGCAAAATAAGCACAAAAATCTCGCATAGTTGCACTCATTTTTTGATCATCTGTTGCACGCTCAAAAGAATCTGCCATAGAAACTAGTGTTTGATGATAAAATTGTTTCATTTCATCTACAGGCATATCTTTTGTCCATAAATCCATACGTAAAGTATCTTTTTTCTTATGATCCCAAACAGAAATCATAATAGCTTTGGATGCTTCCTTATTTATATCTCCATCTTTTGCCGTCCAAGAAATTTCTTCAGGAACTTTGTTTTCATCTAAACCAATTTCGAAATTAATTTGTGAATTATGTTTTATTGACATTATTTTTTAGGCTTGTATTTTGATCTTTTGAATAACTCTTGAGAATCAATTATTAATAATTCTTGCAAAGATACATCATTATTTTTCATATACGACCTCACTATTTGCCATCCTAACCACACTCCTATTCTTCCTGGAGATTGATTATCATTTTGCAAATAGAACTTCGAAAAAGGAGCTTCCTCCAAAAATCTTTTGTTTAGTTGTGTTTCTGTACTAAATAACAATTTTCTTTCTATAAAATATTTCCAAATATCCTCTTCATTTGTAAGAGCCCAATCCATTTTTTCTTTTGAATATCTTATTTTTAATTTATCGGAAATAGTTGGTAAATATATATCTAATAGATAGATTTTTTTTCCTTCATGAATCATCTTACCAATAAAGCTTCTATTAGGTAAAGGCACTAATTGCTTTTCTATTATAGAATTTGCAACATCAACAATTATATTATTTTTGGTATTATTCTCTTTAATATACTTTGGATAATCTGAATAAAATTTGTGTGTTTTTCCTAAATAAACATCTAAAGAAATAAACAGCAAACTATCTGCATAAATAACTCTACTTTTATAATCTATATTAGAGATCATAGTAACTACATTAGGCGCTTTAAACTTCCTATTGTAATGTTTTATATGCTTAAAAAGATCTAATAGCTCAATTTTTAATTCTGGAATATTCTTATATAGCTTTTGAGTTTCATTAAATAATTCTTGTTCTTCTTTGTTATTTAGCTTAACAATTGCTAAACTATCTGTAAATGTTTTTGGAAACAAATAAGGATACTTCTTCTTAAGAATTGGTAATTTATTTTCAGTACTATTATAAAAATCAACCTCGTATCTTTTTATGGAAAAATCAACATTTATGGTTGAAACATCAATTTGATTGTTTTTTTTATCAGAACATGAAAAAATTGCACATAAAACCATTAAATTCATAAAATAAAATCTCATATTCTTTGTATATTAGTCTTTAGATTTAAGAACGCTAAAAATACTAAAATAGTTTATCAATGAAGACTGAAAAGGTTGCCGAGTACATCATAAAATGGTTAAAAGAATATGCTGAAAATGCAAAAGTAAAAGGATTTGTAATTGGAATTTCTGGCGGAATTGACTCTGCTTTAACATCCACTTTATGTGCAAAAACAGGATTCCCTACTTTATGTGTAGAAATGCCTATTCATCAAGCTCCTAGCCAAGTAACTAGAGCACAAGAACATATTACGCAGTTAAAAGATAATTTTAAAAATGTATCTGATGTAAAAGTAGATTTAACGTCTACCTTCGAAGATTTTAAAAATGTTTTACCAGCTGCAGAACCTTCTGCAACCGTAGATTTATCTTTAGCCAACACTAGAGCTAGACTTAGAATGACCACTTTATACTATTTAGCAGGTTTGCACGGGTATTTAGTAGCAGGAACAGGTAATAAGGTAGAAGATTTTGGAGTTGGTTTTTACACCAAATATGGTGATGGAGGTGTAGATTTAAGTCCAATTGCAGACTTAATGAAATCTGAAGTATATAAATTATCTGCATTTTTAGGTGTACCAAATTCTATACAAAAAGCACAACCAACAGATGGGTTATTTGGTGATAGTAGAACAGATGAAGATCAAATTGGCGCTTCTTACGATGAACTAGAGTGGGCAATGAATATGCAAGAGAATGGAAAATTAGAAGGTGATTTTAAAGGAAGAGAACTAGAGGTCTTTAAAATTTATACGAGACTAAATAGAATTAACCAACATAAAATGTTACCGATACCTATTTGTAAAATACCTGAAAATATTAAATAAAGTTTTTGTATAAAAAAAACCTTAATTTGGCTATATTAAGGTTTTTTTTATTACAGAATATTTGCTGCAACCATCATTTTTTTTATTCTCATATAGGCTCGTTTTTTTGAGCCTTTAGATATTTCAAATGGTAGCAAAATGAATAACTGAATAATTTTTAGTAATTGTAGTAGTGTTTTCATAGTAACAATATTTTCTTTTTGCGAGTGCAATATACAATAATTCTATCTAATGATAAATTATTGCTATGGGGTTAAACACCCTATTTTACAATTTGTTAATGTTACACAACCCTATTTAGTTTTTCAAATAGCCTCATTTTTAAGCTTGTATAATTTTTAATAACCTCCAAATCTATTGCAGCCCCTTGGTTTTTAACAGCGTCATCCATCAACTCTTCAATTTTTTCACCGATTAAGACTCTCCTTAAATTATACACCACATCGTTTACGTCTTTTGCTAAAACTTCTAGGGCAGATTTTACTTCTATATTTTGTCCTTGCCAATCACTTAGTTGTCTATTCGGGTTTTCTTTCTCCATTAAAATAGAGGTTACAATGGTAGATATTTCTGAATTCTTGTGATTAATCAAACCATCAATATCTAATTTTTCTAACTGATTTAATTGGTGAATAATTTCTGTATAAATTTCTTGAAAGAGAGCATTAGAAAATTCTATTTCATCTTCATGTAAATGCACATAAATTTCTGCTGAAACCGTGTTTTCATACTTTCTAGTATCTATCTTCTCCCTTCCTTCTTCATCAACATGAATTACTTCTTCAATAAATTCTACCTCTTCATTTCCGTATAAAAGTAAAATTTTAATAATTTCATTTTCTAAAATCGAAAGTTGATCTATTTTTTGAGACGCAACAGCGCCACCTTTTACCAATCCCATCTTGCCTTTTTCTTGCTCCATAAAATATCCAGGAGGTGGCTCATTAGAGTTTTGCTGAGTGTTGTTTTGCTGTCTGCTTACTTTATTTTTTTCTTGCGCTCCTTTTTTTAATAACTGTGCCAATTCACTAAACAAAACGCGTTCAGAAATATCCATGATTCTAGAACATTCTTGCACATAAACTTCTCGTTGAATGCCGTCTGGTATTTTAGAAATACTGGTTACAATGTCTCTAATTACGCCTGCTTTTTTAATAGGGTCGTTATTAGAATCTTTTAATAAGAGAGATACTTTAAAGTTGATAAAATCTTGTGCAGAATCTTCTAAATATTTTTTTAACTCAGCGTTTGAGTTTGATTTTGCAAAACTATCTGGATCTTCACCGTCAGGAAACTGAACTACTTTTACGTTCATTCCTTGTTCTAAAATTAAATCGATACCACGAATGGAAGCTCTAATACCAGCTGCATCTCCATCAAAAAGTACCGTAATATTTTTAGTCAGTCTGTTTACCAATCTAATTTGATCTGGGGTTAAAGCGGTACCCGAAGAAGCAACAACATTTTCTACACCAGATTGATTAAAAGAAATTACATCTGTATAACCCTCTACCAAAAAACAATTGTCTTGTTTGGCTATTTCTTTTTTTGCTTGGTACAATCCATACAAAATTTTACTCTTATGGTAAATATCACTTTCTGGTGAATTTAAATATTTAGCTGCTTTTTTATCCGCAGTTAAAATACGACCTCCAAAACCTAAAATTCTACCAGACATAGAATGTATCGGAAACATTACACGACCTTTAAAACGGTCGAATTGCTTGTTTTCTTTTACAATGGTCAATCCTGTAGATGCCAAAAACTTTAAGTCGTACCCTTTTGATAATGCTGCTTTTGTAAAATTATCCCACTCGTCAATACAGTATCCTAATTCGAACTTAGTAATGGTTTCATCTGTAAAACCTCGTTCTTTAAAATAAGATAAACCTATCGCTTTTCCTTTATTAGAATTTAGCATTACATCATTAAAATAGTCTTTGGCAAAAGTTGAAACTAAGAACATGCTTTCGCGTTCATTCATCTGAGCTTTTTCTTCGGATGATTGCTCTGCTTCTTCTATTTCTATATTGTACTTTTTGGCTAACCACCTTAATGCTTCTGGATAGGTGTAATGTTCATGCTCCATTAAAAATGAAACAGAGTTGCCCCCTTTTCCTGTAGAAAAATCTTTCCAAATTTGTTTTACGGGAGACACCATAAAAGAAGGTGATTTTTCGTCTGTAAACGGGCTTAAACCTTTAAAGTTACTTCCTGCTTTTTTTAGCACCACAAATTCGCCAATAACCTCTTCTACTCTTGCAGTTTCGAAAATGCGGTCTATAGTACTTCTTAATATCATTTGTTGTTGTTTATGCTTTTTAAACCTAACAGGTTTTGGAAGGCTTATTTTTTAAATAATGTAAACTACAGATCTTTTATAATTTGGCTAAAGCCATTAATCTACTCCTTATATATAACACAGGCTAAAGCCTGAGGCAACTCAAAAATAAAACATTTTTTTATTCTATTTTCAAATATCATTAGATTAACCCATTGTAAACCAAAAAAACCTCAAAGGTTTTTAAAACCTTTGAGGTTTGTATAAATTTAAAAAAATTATTTTTATAGACTTCCTTTTTTTAGTTAGCTATACGCGTTAAGGATTGCGCAATTGTTTGAGCTCTTTTTTGTTTTTCTACAAAAAAAGCGAGTGCAAAAGCCTGACCCTTGTGGTAACGCCTAAAAAAACTTAAGAAGCTGCCTTTAATTTCTTTAATGTTGAGTTTGATAATTTTGCTTCTGCATATTCTTTGGTTACATTAAATTCTTTTTCGTTAGAACTTGGTAAATCAAACATTGCGTCTGTAAAAATTGCTTCGCATAAAGAACGCAATCCTCTTGCGCCTAATTTATATTCAACTGCTTTTTCTACAATATAATTTAAGGCTTCTTCTTCTATAGAAAAGGCAACATCATCCATTGTAAATAACTTAGAGTATTGCTTAATTATAGCATTTTTAGGTTCTGTTAAAATAGCTCTTAACGTTTTAGCGTCTAAAGGATTCATGTAGCTTAAAACTGGTAATCGTCCAATAATTTCTGGAATTAAACCAAATGCTTTTAAATCTGAAGGGATAATGTATTGTAACAAGTTTTCTTCATCTACTTTATCATCATCTAAAGATGCTCCAAAACCTACAGCTTGCATATTTAAACGCTTACTTATATATCTTTCGATACCAGAAAATGCACCACCAGCAATAAATAAAATCTCTTTAGTATCTACTTCTATAAATTTTTGCTCTGGGTGTTTTCTTCCACCTTTAGGTGCAACATTTACAACTGTACCTTCTAATAATTTTAATAAAGCTTGCTGTACACCTTCTCCAGAAACATCTCTTGTAATAGAAGGATTGTCTCCTTTTCTTGCAATTTTATCAATTTCATCGATAAAGATAATACCTCTTTGTGCTTTTTCTACATCGTAGTCTGCAGCTTGCAATAATTTACTTAAAATGCTTTCTACATCTTCACCAACATAACCTGCTTGTGTTAAAACGGTTGCATCTACAATAGCAAAAGGAATGTTTAGCATTCTTGCAATTGTTTTTGCAACTAAAGTTTTCCCTGTACCGGTTTCTCCTACTAAAACAATGTTAGATTTTTCTATCTCTACATCATCTTCTTCGTCTTTTTTCTGTAATAATCTTTTGTAGTGATTATAAACAGCAACAGCCATGGCTCTTTTAGTTTCTAATTGACCAATAATGTATTGATCTAAGAATTCTTTTATTTCCTTTGGCTTTTTTAGCATTAAATCTTTAGACAAGTCGCCAGATTTTGCATCAGAAATTTCTTCTTCTACAATACCGTGTGCTTGCTCTATACATTTATCGCAAATATGAGCATCCATCCCTGCAATCAGCAAGTCTGTTTCTGCTTTTTTTCGTCCGCAAAACGAACACTCTAAATTTTCTTCTTTTGACATTTTAAATGGCTTTAGGCTTTATGCCTTATGCCTTATGCAGCTCTTACCGCATAAAGCCTATTGCTTATCGCTAAATAATTACTTCTTTCTTGCTAAAACTTCATCAATCATTCCGTAAGCTTTTGCTTCGTCTGCTTTCATCCAATAATCTCTATCAGAATCATTGTGTACTTTTTCTACAGATTGACCAGAGTGGTTTGCAATAATATCATACAACTCTCCTTTTAACTTTATAATTTCTCTTGCAGTAATTTCGATATCTGAAGCTTGCCCTTGTGCGCCACCTAAAGGTTGGTGAATCATTACTCTAGAGTGTGGTAATGCAGAACGTTTACCTGCTGCTCCTGCACACATTAAAACGGCTCCCATAGAAGCTGCCATACCTGTACAAATTGTTGCTACATCTGGTTTTATAAACTGCATAGTATCATAAATACCTAAACCTGCGTAAACGCCTCCTCCTGGAGAATTGATGTAAATTGATATATCTTTATTAGCATCTACACTTTCTAAGAACAATAATTGTGCTTGAATAATGTTTGCTACTTGGTCATTAATTCCTGTTCCTAAAAAGATAATTCTATCCATCATTAAACGAGAAAAAACATCCATTTGTGTAATGTTCATCTGGCGCTCTTCCATAATATATGGCGTTACACTACTTGTAATCTTACCGTAATAGTTGCTGTTAATTCCGTGATGTTTTGTTGCGTATTTTTCGAACTCTTTTCCGTAATCCATTTTCGTGATGCTGTTTTAAGTTTAATACTGTAAATATAAGAACTATTTTTTACTATTTTCTTTCAGTTTGTCGCTAAAAAAACCTGAATCTAACAACTCAGGTTTTTGTCTTCTAGTCATTGCGAGGTACGCAGCAATCTGTAAATTAAAGAAGAGATTGCTTCGTTCCTCGCAATGACAATTATTTATACACTTCTTTAATAAAGTCTTCGTAAGAAAGTTCTTTCGATTTAAAACTCATGTTCTCTTTGTAAAAAGCCAATAATTTCTGACTGATTAATTGAGATTGTAATTTCTGAGCTTCTTCTTGGTTTTGTAAGATTCTACCAGCAATATCATCCAATTCTTTTTCTTCTGGATTCATGTTACCAAATTGAGCCATTTGCGTACGGATAAATCCTTTTGCATAGTTTACCAATTCTGTATAATCTATTTTAATATCATTATCTTTCATTACTTTACCTTCAATTAATTGGTAACGTAATCCTTTTTCTGATTTATCAAATTCTGCAGTAGCTTCTTCTTCTGTTAAAGGTTTTTCTCCTGCTGTTCTTAACCATTTCTTTAAGAAACCTGCAGGTAAATCAAACTTTGTGTTTTCTACTAAATGCTCTGTAATTGCATTTAATAATTGTTGATCTCCTTGTTGCTTAAATTGCTTTTCTGCGTCTTCTTTAATTTTATCTCTTAATTCAGTTACAGAAGTTACACTTCCGTCTGCAAATAATTTATCAAACAACTCTTTGTCTAACTCAGCTGGTTCTGTTTTTGTAATTTCTTCTACCGTTAAAGTTACAGTAACATCTAAATCGTGAATTACGTCATGCTCAACACCTAAAATGTGTTGTAATTTATGAGCGTCTTCAAATAAATTCTTAGTACCTAACTCAACTACATCACCAACTTTAGCACCAACTAGTTTAGCAATGTTCTCATCACCATTTAAGTCTTTTACTATAAAAGTAGATTTTTTGTTAATTTCTTTTTCTTCATTTACAAAAGTACCTGTAATATTAGAATCTTCAGCAGCTTCTTCTATTGCACTTACTTTTCCGTAACGAGTTAGAATGTTCTTAACTTCTTCGTCAAGTAATTCTTCTGTTGCTACAATGTTATATTGTGTAACTTTTTCTTTAGATTTTAAATCTACATCAAAAACAGGTGCTAAACCTAATTCGAATTCAAAAGAAAAAACGGCTGCATCCCAATTAAAATCTTCTGTCATTCTAGGTAAAGGATTACCTAGCATTTCTAATTTTTCTTCTGTTATAAATTTATTTAAAGACTCTTGTAAAAGCTTATTTACTTCATCTATCATGATAGATTTACCATACTGCTTTTTAATCATCCCCATTGGTACATGTCCTTTTCTAAAACCAGGAACATCTGCCTTTTTACGATAATCTTCTAATAAACCTGTTACTTTTGCTTGATAATCATCAGCAACAATATCTACTTTTACAACTGCGTTTAACGCATCAATGTTTTCTTTTGTAATATTCATTTCTTGTCTTTTATCTTAAAAAAATCGAGTGCAAAATTAATCATTTTAATTGATTGCACAAATGTTAAATACTTCTATTTCAGTAATGTTATTTAGTTTTCTATTGATTTATTGTCATCATTTAATAAGGTAAACAATGCAGATCTAAAAACAGATAGTAAGACACTGAATAATAAGGCTGCAAAGAATCCTGATACCGCAAAACCATCTACCAATTTATCTGCCAATAAAATAATGCAAGCATTAATTACAAATAAGAATAACCCTAAAGTTACTATAGTAGCTGGTAATGTAAAAAAGATTAAAATTGGGCGTACAAACATATTTAATAATGCAATTACAATTGCAACAATAATTGCAGCTCCATAACCACCTACGCTAACTCCTGGCAATATCTTTGCTAAAATAATTACGGCTAAAGCTGTTAATAAAATTTTTAAAAATGTTTTCATACTTTTTAATTTAAATACTTGCGTACACAAGAATAACAATCTTTGTTGGTAAATGCGAAAACTATACCAAAGGAAAAAGCCTGCATTTTTGTCATGTTTTATAAATAACTAATTTGTTTTTTAACTTAAAACCGATAACTTAGCTACTTTATATACTAACTTATTTAGATCGCTATATTTCTAAAAAATACAGAAATCTATTGATAGATAAAAACTACAAATAAATGAACACGAACGATCCTTTAAAAAATCAAATCTTTGAAATTATCGAGAATCAAATTAGAGATAATAATCCAAAAGAAAGCAATGTAACTTATAAACGATTAATGGAATTAGGGTACAACAAAACAGAATCTAAACAATTTATGAGTCAATGTATGGCAATAGAATTATTAGATGTTATAAAGAATAAAAAACCGTTTAACGAAATTAGGTATGATAACAATTTAAAAGCATTACCTAAAGAGCCTTTTTAATAAAAAACGCAATTCAGAAAGCTTTACTAGCGTAGCAAACACAGTCCGTTTCTATTAGTTTTAATTAAATTCTAAGTTTATCATACCATCTTATAAAAGAACGAAACACCTATTCTTTCTTCGGATGAATGCGATACTTAAAACCAACAAGATTACCTGTAAACACAGGTGATAATTAAACGTTTTCAACAACTTAATTATCACAATTTCAACTACATTTAAAAATGTAAAAACACCCACTTCCCTTTATTAAACTCCATATAATTTGACAGTGGCATATCATTTTTGTACCTTTGTGTACTTCTAAGCAAGGATACAAAAACTGAATAATATTAGAATATTCAATTTTTAGTAAGAGGTTTTTAGAAATCAGTCTAAAAACTTACACCTTCTTTTTTTTAGTTAAACAAACAGTTCGTTTAACACGTTTTTACATAGCTTTTTCGGCTTTTCATTATTTATCGTTTTAGATAAATCAAATCAATAATTATAATGATAATTAAAACTTTTGATTCCTTTACAAGGATGTCATACATAAATATTAATAAAATTTCAAAATTTTTATATGAACATTTAGAAGATTGTGAAAATGAAAAAAGAGCTATTCGTAAGTCTCTTTTATATGCCGCAAAAGAAACTTCTAGCATAGGTGGTTATGCATTTATTGTAGAAGAAAAAGACAACATAATTGGCGCAATTATTATCAATAAAACAGGTATGAATGAGTATCAATCAGAAAATCTGATAACTTATCTCGCTGTTCACAGAGATTTTAGAAAACAAAAAATTGCAACAAAATTAATAAAAAAAGCAACCAATTATTGCAACGGTAACTTATCGCTAAACATACATAAGGATAATAATGCCATTGAATTATTTAAGAAAAACGGGTTTGAATCAAAAAAAATTCAAATGACATTGCACAAATAGTTTACAAAATAAAAATTAAAAAATAGTAACACTTAATACAAACAAAATGAAAATATTAGTAATTGGCGCAGGAAACATGGGACTAACATACGCCCAAGGAATGTCTAAATCTAGATTGTTAAAGAAAAAAAACATCATGGTTTTAGACAAATCTGCAGAAAAGCTAGAAGAATTAAACCAAATATCTCACTTTGATGCCTTTAAGGAACTAGAAGACTGTGTACCAAAAGCAGACATTATCTTTATTGCAGTAAAACCATATCATGCAGAAAACCTATTTAAAGCATTAAAACCCTTTACAAAACCGGGTCAGGTTATTGTATCTATTATGGCTGGTGTTAATATAGAAAACATCAAAAAATATTCTGGACTAAACAAAATAGTAAGAGCAATGCCAAACCTACCAGCACAAATTGGTAAAGGTTTAACCTCTTACGTAACTTCTGCAGAAGTATCTAGAATAGAAAAATTAACTGTAGAAAGCCTATTAGATACCACAGGTAAATCTATGGAAGTAAGTAGTGAAAAATTGATTGATGCATCTACAGGAATTTCTGGTAGTGGTCCCGCTTATGTATTTTACTTTATGCAAAGTATGATGGAAGCAGCCTTAAAAATGGGCTTTTCAAAAAACGATTCTTCTGTATTGGTAAGTCAGACTTTTACAGGCGCCGTAGAATTATTTAATCAATCTAACTTATCGCCAAATTCTTGGATGGAAAAAGTAGCTTCTAAAGGTGGTACTACACGTGCGGCATTAGATTCTATGGAAGATAATAATGTAAATGAATTAATTAAAGACGCTGCTTTTGCTGCTTTTAACAGGGCTGTAGAAATGGGTAAAGAACATTAGAATGTATAAAGAAAGAATAGTAATAAAAGTAGGCACCAACGTAATGACAAATAGGGATAACAGAATTGTTAGACCTGTTTTAAGACGTTTAGTAAAACAGGTTGCAGAATTATATGAACGTGGAATTATTTGTATCCTAGTTTCTTCTGGATCTGTAATTGCTGGTAAAGAAGTTTTAGGAGAATCTAATATAGAAAACGAAACACAAAGAAGACAAGTATATTCTGCCATTGGACAACCAAGAATGATGCGTCATTATTACAATATTTTTAATGATTACGGAATGAAATGTGCACAAGTTTTACCAACAAAAAGAGATTTTTCTCCGGGTGTGCATAGACAAAACATGATTAATTGTTGCGAAGGTTTATTGGCCGAAGGAGTCATCCCCATTGCCAATGAAGATGATGCAGTCTCTGTAACCATGTCTATGTTTTCTGACAATGATGAGTTGGCTAGTTTAATTGCTCAGTTAATAAATGCTGATAAATTAATTATTCTAACCGATATTGATGGATTGTATACAGGACACCCAGAAGCAGAAAGTAGTAATTTAATTACCAATGTAAATCCAGATGAAGATTTGGACAAATACATAAAAGATAGCAATAAGAAACCTGGAGAAGGTAGAGGCGGAATGGGTTCTAAATTAGATTATGCACAAGAAGCAGCCTCTAACAACATACCTACTTATATAGCAAATGGAAAAAGGGATAACACGATTATTGATATTATTGACGGAAAGTCTGTCGGTACAAAAGTGGCACTTTAAAACCTATAAGATGAAATTATTAAATACAACCATTAAAAATAACGTATTAACAAGCATGACCAGAATTCTTGATGAAAATCGAGAAGCATTATTAAAAGCGAACAAAAGAGATTTAGATGCTTTTAATAAAGAAGATCAGGCAATGTTTGACCGTTTGATTTTAAACGATCAAAAAATTGATGGAATGATAAAAGCCATCAATGAAGTAAAAGCGCAAGAAGACCCAGTAAATCAAATTATAAGTCATAAAACTTTAGAAAACGGATTAAAAGTTACCAATAAAACGGCTCCTTTTGGCACCATTATGATTATTTACGAATCTAGACCCGATGTTACCGTAGAAGCTGCCGTTTTAGCTTTTAAATCTAATAATAGAATTTTACTAAAAGGCGGTAAAGAAGCCATACATAGTAACAAATTCTTAGTAGCTCTTTGGCACAAAGCATTAATAGAAAATAAGCTAAGTGAAGATTATATAAAGTTCTTGCAAATGGATAGAACAGAAACACAAGCGTTTTTAAAAAACCCAACAGAACAATTAGATTTAATTGTACCTAGAGGTGGCGAACGCTTAATTAATTTTGTAAAAGAACATGCAACTTGTGCCGTTTTAATTAGCGGTAGAGGAAATAACTTTATTTATATTGATGAAAATGCAGAATGGAACAAAACCTTGGCTGTTATTATTAATGCAAAAACAGCTAAAATTTCTGCTTGTAATGCGTTAGATAAAATTCTTATTAATAAAAATATAGAAAATTACGAGGAAAAATTAAAAGAGTTACAGGCTGTTTTAAAAGAAAGAAATGTAACTATTCTAGTTGATAAAAGCGTTAAAGAAATATTAACAGACGAAACTGTAATTTCTGAAGAGAGTGTTTGGAAAGAAGAATTTTTAGCATTAAAATGCTGTATTGGTGCTGTAGAGAATTTAGACGAAGCAACCGAAATGATTAATAAATATTCTGGAGGACATTCTGCAGCAATAATGACCACAAATGATGAAAATGCAGAAAGTTTTATGCAACAAGTAGATTGTGCTGCTGTGTATAAAAATTCTTCTACAAGGTTTACAGATGGAGGGCAATTAGGTGTTGGCGCAGAATTAGCTATTAGTACAGACAAATTACACCACAGAGGTCCGTTAGGGTTAAAAAAATTAGTGACCAATAAATATTATATTATTGGAGATGGTAACGTGCGTGTATAAGGTATTTTATGAATTATTTTCGCTTTTGATTTCCCTATTAAATAAAAGGGAAATCAGAAGTTTATTAAAAAACTTATTTAGATAAACTAGCTCGCGTTAGGGATTGTAGTGAAAAGCCCACAGGGAGGAACGACCGAGGACTTGCAACGTAAAGCCCGACCCTTTTGGGGAACGCCCAAATAAAAAAAATATTACTTATTTTGCATTTCTGTAGCCTTGCGCTCTAACTCTGCCTGAAATTCTTCCATAACAGGTTTTACAGTGCTATCTGGTATGTCTGCCACTTTTATATACATTAAACCGTCTACCGCATTATTAAATTTAGGATCTACATTAAAGGCCACCAAGCGTGCATTTTGTTTTACGTATTTTTTAATTAACACAGGGATTCTTAATGCTCCTGGTTCTATTTCGTCAATAATTTTATCGAACTTTTGCATGTCTGCTTTGGTTGCATCAAACACAAAATCTTTATCGCCGTCTTTTAATTTTACTTTGTATTCTTTCTTCGGGTGAATGTATTGTGCAATATATGGGTCGTAATAATGAGATTTCATAAACTCTATCATTAACGATTTTGAAAAATCTGAAAACTGATTGCTAATAGAAACTCCGCCCATTAAATATTTATATTCTGGATAACGTAGTGTAACATGTACAATTCCTTTCCATAATAAAAAGAGCGGCATTGGTTTTTGCTGATACTCGCCAATAATGAAAGCTCGCCCCATTTCTATGGTGTTATCCATCATTTGATATAGTTCTGGTTCTATTCTAAACAAGGTTTGAATATAGAATCCATTAATACCATATTTTTTATAGATTGCTTTACCAAGGCCCATTCTGTAGGCTCCTGCCAAACAGTTTGCTTCTCTGTCCCACAACAACAAATGATGATAATATTTATCAAACTTATCTAAATCTATTTCTTTATTTGTTCCTTCACCAACGGCTCTAAAAGTAATTTCGCGTAATCTACCTATTTCATGTAACAAATTAGGAATCTCCTTGGCACTTGCAAAAAATACTTCGTAGCTCTTACTTTCTAGTAACCTACCCTCTCCTGTTCTTAAAGCATCTACTTCTTTAATAAATAAATCTGTACTTCTTTGAGGCGTTATTTTCTTAACCGATTTTTTAATTTTGATGTTCTGTGTAGAAAGTAACTTATGGGCTTTTTCAAAAGGGTTTGCCAACATGTAGGTTTTCTTTCTTAGAAACTCAGAATAAGAAGAAATATCTTTAAACTCATCTTGGTCTTTAACAGAAATTGGTTTCCCTATTCTTACTTTTATCACTTTACCGCCTTGAGAGATTACTTCCGAAGGTAATTTGGCTGTTCGTAAAGTGTCTGATATTTTTGATAAAAAGTAAAAAAGACGACTATTTTTTGCGTGAAAATAAATAGGAATTACAGGTACATTTGCATTCTTAATAAATTTTACAGCACCCTCTTCCCAAGGTTTATCTACATTTAATTTTCCATCTTTATAAGTAGATACTTCTCCTGCAGGAAAAATACCTAAAGGATTTCCTTCTTTTAAATGCATCAAAGCGTTTTTAATACCCGCAACACTAGATTTTACATCCTTTTTAGTTTCAAAAGGATTTACAGGCATTACATAAGGCTTTAATGGTGCTACTCTATGTAATAAAAAGTTGGCTATAATTTTATAATCGTCTCTTTTTTCTATCAGTAATTTTAATAACAAAACACCATCAATACCTCCTAAAGGATGATTAGAAACGGTAATAAAAGGTCCCTCTTTAGGAATTCTTTTTAAATCTTCTTCTGGGATTTCAAATTTTATATTGCAGTCATCTAAAATGCCGTTTAAAAAGTCTAAATCAATCTTGTTTTTGTTTTTTTCGTATATTCTATTGATCGCAGAGATGCGAAGTATTCTTAACAGGATCCACCCCATAAAGGTTCCCAAAAACCCAAGTTTATGTAAACCAATTACTTGCGCAATTTCTTTAGATGTTACTAATGCCATAAATTATAATTAGACGGAACTGCAAACATACTAAAAAAGAATTATTACATTATTAATTTGTCGCTAAAACAATTTGAATCGTTTCTTTATTTACTTGTGTCAATAAAGATACTCCTTTTTCTTCAATACTTGTAATTGCTCTATCATCAAAATGACGCACTGTAAATAAGTCTACTCCTTTTTGAACATCTATTTTAAACTGAGTTTTTAGCTCATTATAAAATTCATCGAATTTATTAAATTTATTATCTATACAAACAGAAAAACTAAGAGCGGAGTTCTGAATTAGGTTAACTTTTAACTGATATTCGTGTAATTTCTTAAAAATATAACTAATGTTATCTTCTACCATAAAAGAAAAATCTAAAGCAGAAATAGACACTAAAACCTGATCTTTCTTTACAATAAAACACGGTATATAAGGTACTAACCTTGTGCCTTTAGAAACTCTTGTTCCTATTTCTTTTGGGTTGATAAAAGAACGAACCAATAAAGGAATGTCTTTTCTTTCTAATGGCTGCAACGTTTTTGGATGAATTACTGATGCTCCGTAAAATGCCATTTCTATTGCTTCTTCGTAAGATATTTGTTCTAGTAAAGTAGTATCTGTAAACACTCTTGGATCTGCATTTAAAACCCCCGGAACGTCTTTCCAAATAGTTACATTTTCTGCATCTAAACAATAAGCAAAAATACCTGCTGTATAATCGGACCCTTCTCTACCTAAAGTAGTCGTATTTTCTGTATCATTTGCAGCAATAAAACCTTGTGTAATATTTAATTTAGAAGCATCTAGTTTATTACTAATAATAGCCTGAGTTAAATCCCAATCTACTTTAGCATCTCTATAATTACTATCTGTTTTGATGTAATTTCTAACATCAAACCAGTTATTTTCTACACCAATTTTTGTTAAATATGCACTTACTATTTTGGTTGATAAAAGCTCTCCAAAACAAATAATTTGATCGTAAACGTAATTATATCTCTGTGAAGTATTTCTTGCTAAAAACCAACTTAATTCCCCTAAAAGAATATCAATTTCTTTATAAACTTCATCATTTTTATCAAATAAATCATTCATTAAGTTTTTATGAAAATCTTCTATAACACCTAGTTTTTCCGACAATAAATCTGTCTTATTATAGTATGCATCTATTACTTCTTCAAAAGCATTGGTTATTTTACCCATTGCAGAAATTATAACTACTGTACTTTCTGTTCCTTCACTTTGTAAAATCTGAGTTACATTTTTTACACTTGCTGCATCTTTTACTGATGCTCCTCCAAATTTAAAAATCTTCATTTTAACTATTTTGAATAAATTTTGATAAGTTTTCTTTGTTCATTTGTACTACAGACCAATCGTTTAAATAAGTGGCTCCTGTACTTTTGTAAAACTCTACTGCATTGGTATTCCAATCGATAACCTCCCAAGCAACTCTATTAAAATTATTGTCATACGCATATTTTAAAACTGCGGTATACAATGCTTTTCCTGCTCCGATTTTCTGTTTACTTTGGGTAACTATTAAATCTTCTAAATGAATTGTTCTCCCTTTCCATGTAGAATAACGTTCATAAAACAAAGCAATACCAATAATTTTATTTTCTTGTTCTGCAACAAAAATTTGAAACTTCGGATTCTCAGAAAAACCATCTCTTTTTAAATCTTCTACAGTAATTTCTACAGCATCTGGTTCTTTTTCAAAAACGGCTAATTCTGTAATTAAATCTAATACAGACTCCATATCCTTTTCTACTCCTTTTCTTATAATAAAACCCATTTTTTACAAATTTTAATCAAAGATAGTTCTTTTCATATCCATTAAAAATATTTGAATATTTTATACAATATTTTTTGATTTGTTTAAAAAACTTAAAATAAATAGCTATTATTACCCAAAAACAGACACAAAAAGTCAGATAATAATTAAAAAAAATAGATATTTGTTAAAAAAATAACATTTTAAGCAACATGGCAGTAAAAAAACAAACTTTAGGTGAATTTATTATTGAAAATCAACATGCTTTTAAATATAGCTCCGGAGAACTTTCAAGCCTTTTAAATTCTATTAGATTAGCCGCAAAAGTGGTAAACCACGAAGTAAACAAAGCGGGTTTAGTAGATATTATTGGTGCAGCTGGAGATACAAATATCCAAGGTGAAGATCAACAAAAATTAGATGTTTATGCTAATGATAAGTTTATTCAGACGCTAACCAGAAGAAATATTGTTTGTGGAATTGCCAGTGAAGAAGAAGATAGTTTTATTACAATTAACAGTATCGATGAAAACCATCAAAATAAATATGTTGTTTTAATTGACCCTTTAGATGGTTCATCTAACATTGATGTAAATGTTTCTGTAGGAACCATTTTTTCTATTTATAGACGTGTTACACCAACAGGAGTTCCTGTTCAGTTAGAAGATTTTTTACAAAAAGGTAGTGCACAAGTTGCTGCAGGTTATGTTGTTTACGGGACCTCTACAATGCTTGTTTATACTACTGGAGATGGTGTTAATGGTTTTACATTAAACCCTGCAATTGGTTCATTTTATTTATCGCACCCAAACATGCAGTTTCCAGAAGATGGAACAATGTATTCTGTTAATGAAGGAAATTATTTAGATTTTCCTTTAGGTGTAAAAAAATACATAAAATATTGTCAGGAAGAAGAAGAAGACAGACCTTATACTAGTAGATATATTGGTTCTTTAGTTTCTGATTTTCATAGAAATATGATTAAAGGAGGAATTTATATGTATCCAAAAGGCTCTAGAAACCCTGATGGAAAATTACGTTTATTATATGAATGTAACCCGATAGCTTTTATAGCAGAACAAGCAAACGGTAAATCTTCTGATGGTTACACAAGAACTATGGATGTAGAACCAACAGAGTTACACCAAAGAGTTCCTTTTATTTGTGGAAGCAAAAATATGGTAAATAAACTAGAAGAATTTATGCAAATACACGGAGAATAAATCTTCTTTATACTGTAATAAATTATGAAACCGTAAACTACTTGTAAAACTATATTTTTATAGTTAATTTTACAGTTCTATATAATATAATAACTTTTAAAAAAACATAAAAATGGCTTTTCAATTACCAGAATTAGGATACGCTTATGATGCTTTAGCACCAAATATTGATGCAAAAACAATGGAAATTCACCATTCAAAACATCATCAAGGATATACAAACAACTTAAACAATGCAATTGCAGGTACGGATTTAGAAGGGAAATCTATTGAAGATATTCTTACTAATTTAGACATGAGCAACGGTGCTGTAAGAAACAATGGTGGTGGTTTTTTCAATCACTCATTATTCTGGACAGTATTAAACCCAAATGATAAAGGATATTTATCTGGAGACTTAAAAGATGCTATTGAGGCTGCTTTTGGTTCTAAAGATGAATTTATTGCCGCTTTTTCTAAAGCAGCAGCTACTCAGTTTGGTTCTGGTTGGGCATGGTTATGTGTTTTACCTGGAGGTAAATTAGAAGTTTGTTCTACACCAAACCAAGACAATCCATTAATGCCAGGTGTTACTTGTAAAGGAACTCCAATCTTAGGATTAGACGTTTGGGAACATGCTTACTACTTAAACTACCAAAACAGAAGACCAGATTATATTAATGCATTTTTTAATGTAATTAACTGGAATGAAGTTGAAAATCGTTACGCAGCAGCAAAATAAGCAACACAGTTGTTTTTAAGTAACTAACTTAAGTAAATGAGTGAGTTACCTCAATTATAAAAAAGCATCCTAAATTTAGGATGCTTTTTTTATAATTTAAAGAATATATCCTTTCTACTAAGTAAAATTATTTACCTCTATTCTCTTTTACGGAAACATAATATTCAGATACAACTTTTAAAACACCTTTGTTAATTCTATTTAATAAGAAACAAGCTTTACACCTTATAATATATTAAGTCCTTTAAAAATGCTTAAACATAAAATCATTTTTTTTTATAAAATAAAAACAAGAACTAATTAGTTTTACCCCTCTTTTTACTACTAAAAACAATCTTTTTAATGAGTAAATAAAACCAAATAAAAAAAAGCAAAAAAAAATTAATTAAAAATTTGCCAAAACAATAAAAGATATTATATTTGCACCGCTCTTAGAAATAAGAGCAACAAAAAGAAAAGTTCTTTTAAAATAATGACTGCGAAAGTAGCTCAGGGGTAGAGCATCACCTTGCCAAGGTGGGGGTCGCGGGTTCAAATCCCGTCTTTCGCTCTGTTCAATTTCCATGCTGAAGTGGTGGAATTGGTAGACACGCTGGACTTAAAATCCAGTGGTCAGTAATGGCCGTGCGGGTTCAAGTCCCGCCTTCAGTACAATAACCGTTGTTAATCTTACGATTTTCAACGGTTTTTTGCTTTTACAAACTTAAAACTTCCGTCTTTTTTTTAAAAATTCAATAATTTTAAGTTTTTATAATTTTCAGAAAAAAAAGATAAATCCATAGAAATAAACTACTTACCAATCTGAATATAAATTACTTTTTAAAAAATAAAATAAAAAGTGTTTTTTATCTTGAAAACTTCTTTTTTACAATAAAAAGATAGTATATTTGCACCTCTCTTGAAAACAAGGGTAATAATAAAAGTTCTTAAAAAATTAATAAAGTAAAAATAGATCATTTTGACTATGTCTAAATTGACTTTACTTTACTAAATAAAATACCAATGCTGAAGTGGTGGAATTGGTAGACACGCTGGACTTAAAATCCAGTGGTCAGTAATGGCCGTGCGGGTTCAAGTCCCGCCTTCAGTACAATAACCGTTGTTAATCTTACGATTTTCAACGGTTTTTTGCTTTTACAAACTTTTTGGCCAACAATTTTTAGAAAATTATTATTTTCCATTAACGAATACTAAGTGAACTTATTTATTACTTTGTTATTCTATTAGATAAAGAACCCAACCTCTCTTATTAAAAACATTTAATAGCCTAACAAGCTTTATATAAACTAAAACAACTTATCTAAAGTAGTTGATATAGATAATAGAACCATCTTAAAATAAGACAAAAAAATCCAGCTTTTAGCTGGATTTTAAATGATTCTATTTCATTATCTGAAGATTGGTAACTTCTAAATTAGTTAACTCTCTCCACCTACCTCTAGGTAAATTTCTCTTGGTTAATTCTGCAAAAACAACTCTATCTAATTTGTTTACCTTATAACCAACGTGTTCAAAAATCTTACGAACAATTCTGTTTCTACCAGAATGTATTTCGATACCTATTTCTGATTTTGGCTGACCATCTACATAAGAAACAGCATCAATAAACACTTTTCTCCCCTCAATAATAACTTCTCCTCGTAGTTTTTCTAGGTCTCTTAACTCTAATTTTCTATCTAAAGATGCGTGGTATAATTTACGAACATTGTGTTTTGGATGCGTTAGTTTCTTAGCTAAATCACCATCATTTGTAAACAACAACAAACCTGTTGTATTTCTATCTAATCTACCTACAGGATAAATTCTTTCTTTAGATGCATTTGAAATCAATTCCATTACGGTTTTTCTTCCTCTATCATCATCCATAGTGGTGATGTAATTTTTAGGCTTATTTAAAAGAATATATTTCTTTTGTTCTGGCGTAATAGAAGTTCCATCAAAACGAACAATATCGTCTGGCTGAACTTTGTACCCCATTTCTGTAACTAGTTTTCCGTTTACCTCTACACTACCATGCTCTATATAAGTATCTGCTTCTCTACGAGAACATACTCCAGAATTTGCAATGTATTTGTTTAAACGAACTCCTGTTGTCTCATCAGACTTTGGAGTTTCTTTAATTTTGGTAAAAGTTTTTTTAGGACTCTTTCTAGCTAAAGGTTTACTTTTTCTACTTAGTGGAGTGCTTTTTTTACCTTCTTGTCGTCCTCTCGACGAGTTTTTATTTGAATTCATTACTTAAAATTTTTGCAAAAATACGCATAAAAAACCTTAATTCAATCTGTCTATTACTTTTTCTACAATTAGAGAGGTATCAATAAAAATTAAAGAAAAAACACCTATTAAAAGCAACACTTTCAAAACATTATGCATCATTCTATATTGTTTTGTTTCTGTAGATTTCCAAAGATAAAACCCTAAAAAAACCAACACAATTAAAGCAAAATAAAAATAATATCTCATATAACTTAACGCAGGATAACTAAACAAAACAACTACAGGAAACAAAGTTAATAGCAATAAAAATATTGATAACTGTTTTGTTTTCAGCTCTCCGTAAACCACCGGAAAAGTATCATAATCATTCACTATTGCCCCTTTCATGTTCTGTAAATCTTTTAGCAATTCCCTTACCATAATTACCAAAAACAAAAAAATTGCATGCACAAAAATTATTTTTGAAAAGTTCTGAAAGTACACAAATACAGCAAAAAAAGGAAGAATTGTAAGTATAGTGGCAGAAACCAAACCCGTAAAAGGATACTTTTTTAACTTATGCGAATAAAACCAAATAGCAAAAATATAGATGGCAAAGAATAAAGCTGCCCTACCAGAAATAAGAAGACCAAAAATAAATCCTAAAAAATTTAAAGTAAAATATAGTTTTAGTTTGGTAGACTGCTTTACATAATTATCAATGCCTGTTTTTAAAGGTCTATTGATTCTATCTACTTTTGCATCATAAAAATTATTGATAATATATCCTGCAGCAACCACACAGATACTTGCCAAAACGATGTATAATAAATCTACATCAAAAACAACACTTCTAAGTGTGTTTTTAGGTGAAAAAATAAAAATAGCCGCTAAGTATTGTGCTAAAACTAAAACAAGAATATTGTAGCCTCTTATAACTGAAACTAAACTAAAAAGTTTAAAAAGGAATCTTTTTGCTTTAAAACTGGGCATAAAACTAGAATCTATAAACCAACTCTAACTTGTAATTTTTAAGACTTATTTGAGCTTTCTCATAATCTTCTGTAAAACCTAAAATATAACCACCACCTCCAGAACCACAAAGTTTCAAATAATAATCGTTACTGATAATTCCATTTTCCCAAACTTTATGAAAAGCATCAGGAATCATCGGTTTAAAGTTCTTTAAAACAATTTTAGACAATGATTTTACATTACCAAATAACGATTTTACGTTTCCGCCTAAAAAATCTTCAATACAAGCGTCTGTTGTTGTTGCAAACTCCTCGCTAATCATTTTTCTAAACCCTTCGTTCTTCATCTTATTCATAAAGATGTTTACCATTGGCTCGGTTTCTCCTATTTGTTCTGAATCTAATAAGAAAACAGCACCTTTTCCTTGTTTTTGAGAAGGAATCCCTGCAGGCTCTATATTAGTTTTAGAATTTATTAAAATAGGCAAACTTAAGTAACTATTTAAAGGATCTAAACCAGAACTCTTACCATGAAAAAAAGATTCCATTAAAGAAAAAACTTCTTTTAACTTTAACAACTTATCTCTTGTTAGGTTTTCTAATACCGTTATTTTATCAGCTGCATACTTATCATAAATAGATGCCACCAAAGCTCCAGAACTACCAACACCATAACCTTGTGGTATTGATGAATCGAAATACATACCGTTATCTATATCCTTTTTTAATTCTTTTAAATTAAAAGAAACTAAATCTGTTTTTAAAAAAGATAAGTGTTTATAAAAGCGTTCTAAATTTTGATTGGAAACTTTATGATTTCCAGATAAATTAGAATCAGTTTTTAAAACTCCTCGGTAGGCGTTAAACGGAATTGCTAAACCTTTAGAATCTTTGATGATTCCGTATTCTCCGAAGAGAAGGATTTTAGCATAAAACAATGGTCCTTTCATTTTTCTTTTTTATAGTACTGCAAAAATACAACATATTATGTTAAGGTGGTACTATTAAAAATTCTTGTAAAAAGTTTTCCAAACTCCTACCTTTTCTCCTCTTACATATTTACCTTTTTCTTTATTTTTTCCGTTTTTATAATAGGTTTTCCAAACTCCTTCTTCTAATCCGTTTTCATACATTCCAGAAGTTCTTAACTCTCCTGTTTCATAAAATTCAGAAAAAACACCTTCAAATCTACCATTAACATATCCTATTTTTCTAAACGTTTTTCCGCTTTTATAAAAATAACTTACTGTTTTAGCATCTGTAGAAATCACTTTATAGTAAACAGA
The DNA here is from genome assembly GCF_009796785.1 of Polaribacter sp. L3A8. Taxonomy (NCBI): domain Bacteria; kingdom Pseudomonadati; phylum Bacteroidota; class Flavobacteriia; order Flavobacteriales; family Flavobacteriaceae; genus Polaribacter; species Polaribacter sp. L3A8. The sequence continues at coordinate 3,459,726 of NZ_CP047026.1, read as the reverse complement.
ATTCGCCTGATTTGTTTCTTTTAAATCAACATCTAACCAAGTGGTTTTTTGTGCTGATACAGATACCGTAAAAAGAAAAATTAGTATTGCTATAAACTTGATAAACGTTTTCATTTAAGATTATTTTTTATGCTGATATTTACAATTGTTTGGCTCCAAAGCCCACAGAGTCATAAATATACTGATTTTTCTGACAGTATTTAGAAAGCTTATTTTCTATAAATTGATTTACAGTTTCTTTTTCATCCTCCGGATACAAAACATGTACGTTTGCACCAGCATCTAACGTAAAACAAATATTGCTATCGTTTTCATTTCTGTATGCCCAAATACTATTGATAATCTCTAACGTGTTTGGTTTCATCAAAATAAAATACGGATTACTTGTCATCATCATTGCGTGCAATGTTAATGCTTCACTTTCTACCAAACCGATAAAAGCTTTTATATCTCCGTTTTTAAGAATCTCTGATATTTTTGATAAATTATCATTAGCCTGTGTAAAACGACTTTCTGCATACGGATGCTCATGCATTAAATTATGGCCAACCGTACTAGAAACTTGCTTTTCGCCTTTGTCAACCAATAAAATTGCATCTTGATAATTCTCGAAAACCGAATGTAATTTGTAAGGAAATTTTACACCAAACAAATCTGAACTGCCTTCTATTTCTGGGTGATTTCCCCAAACAACCATTGGTCCTTCTATACTTCTACTGGCACTACCCGAACCTAAACGCGCTAAAAAAGAAGCTTTTTTATTAATTTCTTCTACTGATAAATCAGGATTTAAGGCAGACTCTAAACTCATCAAACACATTGCAATGGCACTTAATCCGCTTGCGGAAGAAGCAATACCACTAGAATGCGGAAAAGAATTCTCTGATTTAATGATCATTTTATAGTCAAAAATATACGGACAATATTCTTGTATTCTTGTAAAGAATTCAGCAATTTTTGGTTTAAAAGCATCTTTTTGTTTTCCTTCAAAAAACAAATCGAAATCTACTTTTTCAGATTCTAAATCAAGTTCAGAATTACGCTTACGCTTAAAATCAATTGTAGTAATGGTATGACAATTGTTTAACGTAAAACTAATAGAAGCGTTTTTTGGTATTTGCGGATTACTCTTTCCCCAATATTTTACCAACGCAATATTACTTGGTGTTTGCCACGTAAAGCTTGCTTTTTCTACTGAATTGTTATTTGATTCTGAAATAAATTGTGCTGTATCCAAACGTATAAAATTTACCTCAAAGATAAAACTATTTCAAAGAATTTTCGTTTAACTTTTTAAGTACATTTTCTTTGTACGTTCTACTTATAGGAATTGCATTTTTTTCAATTTCAATAAATTCATTCGTATAAGAATCTGTCTTACTTAAATTGATAATATAAGACCTATGAATTCTTAAAAATTGTTGAGAAGGCAATTTCATTTCTAAATTACTAATCGTTTCTCTAGTTACTAAAACGATGTCTTTTGTGTGAATTTTGATATAATCGGATAAACTCTCAACATATAAAATATCATCAAAATTAACTTTTACCATTTTACGTTCTGAACGCACAAAAATATAATCATTCTTTACTGACACTTCCTCAACATCCACTTGTTTCACAATAACAATTTGCGTTTCAAAAAACTTATTGACCGCTTGTAAAAAACGATCGAATGCAATTGGTTTTAGTAAATAATCTACCGCTTGCAAATCGAAACCATCAACAGCATATTCTCTGTAAGCAGTTGTAAAAATAATTTTAGACTTCTTGTTTATTGATTTAGTCAAAGACAAACCAGAAATGTCTGGCATATTAATATCTAAAAAGAATAAATCTATGCTATTAGAATTTGCGATCTCGAAAGCTTCCATGGCGTTTTTGCAACTTTTTACTAAAGTTAAATTCGGAATTTTAGCCACAAAAGTTTCTATAATTTTTCTTGCAACTGGCTCGTCATCAACAATAACACAATTTATAGTATTCATTTTTTTAGCTATTTATTTTTAGATTAGAAAGCATAAGGTTTCTCGTCATTCGTACCTCATTCTATCGAAATGACAAACTGGGTAAAAAAAAGCGAGTAATAATAAATTAAAATACACAAAAACCACAAGAATTGTCACTTCGAATAGCGAGAGAAGTCGCATAACAGTGATAACACAATGTTGAGTTACTTTATGTGATTTCTCCCAAAAGGTCGAAATGACAATCTCTATTAAAATTCAATTTTTAAAGATACTTTAAATACATCCTTTTTATCAATTATTTCTAGTTGATGTTTCTTCGGATATAACATTTCTAGTCTTGTTTTAATATTCTCTAAACCAATTCCGCCATTTATATCTTCTTTTTCTTTAGATGAATTTTCTATTTCAAAAAACAAATAATTAGCATCAACTTTAAGTTGAATGTCAACTTTTAAAATTCCGTTAGCAGCAAAACCATGCTTAAAACTATTTTCTACAAAAGGAATTAATAACATTGGTGGTATTTGAAGAGAAACCTTTAATTTCTCTTTATTGAAATTCACTTTTAAAGTATCGTGAAAACGCATTTTCTCTAAAGAAATATAATCTTCTAAATGATTTACTTCTTCTATTAAAAGTACTTTAGGTTTATCAACTTGATATAAAATATAATCTAACAAATTAGATAATTTTAAAATCATTTCTGGTGCTTCATCCGCTTTAGCGATTGCAAAACCGTAAATTGTGTTTAAAGAGTTAAATAAAAAATGTGGATGAATTTGCATTTTTAAGAACTTTAACTCTTGTTCTTTTAACTCTAACTTAGTTTGTAAAAATTTATTTTCTAAAGTCTTTTTTTCATCTAAAGACTTATAATTACTTTTTAATATTTTTAATCCGCTTGCCAAAATCACAATAAAAAAAATACAAACCAAAATTACAGCAGGATTTGTAGTTAATGCTGGCATTTTTTTAAATTCTAAATTAAAATAAAACACAAACCCCACTACTTCTATCATTAAAATAGTTGCAGCAACAAAAACACCTGAATAAATAGTATAAAGAACAAATTTCTTATATTGTTTTTTTAATAAATATTTAGGAATTAAATCATATACAAAAACATACGCAATAATTAATGTTACAATACTTAAAAGAGAAGAAAACCAAAATAAAAAAGCTTTGTTTGATGAACCTACACTAAAAAAACTTTTGAAGAAAAACCAAACAATCATCCAACATAAAAAATGTATGGGTATTTTTTTTAAGACTAAAATCAGTTCTTTTTGCATATGTTACAAAATAAAAATAAAGATTTAATTTTTAGGACAATTAGCGACGGATTACTTATTTTAATCTCTAAAAAGCAAATTTGACACTTTTTATACTAAAACTACCTGTTTTTTGTAGAAACCAAGTAAAAAGGATTCATTCACCTCAATTATATTTTAAGAACAAACATTCCTACTATTTTTGAAATGAATTTAAAACATATACTATGAAATATATTATCGAAGGAGGTATTCAATTTATGATTCCCTTAATTATTCTTTTATTTTTAACTCTTTTCCTAATCGCAAAAAGTTTTAAAACGAACTCAACAAAAAATAGAGAACTTATTAAATCGATAAGTTTATTTGCCCTTGTTTTTGGTTTTTTTGGTCTTTTTCTAGGATTATACCAAATGTTTACTATGATAGCAGTCGCTAACGATGTATCTCACCAAGTTTTAGCACGGGGGTTAAAATGCGAAATTACACCAACTATATTTGGTTTTATCATTTTTCTTATTGGTAGATTAGGAGTTATTACACTTACGTGGATTAAAAAAGAATAAGTAAAAAATTACTTGATTAAAATACCCATTTCATTAATTCTGAAATGGGTATTTTTGCATTCTATGCATACAAAAAAAGTTTTTCTACTTCTAAACGGAGAACCTCCAAAAGCAATTCCTAATTTAGAGGAATATGAAATTATTTGTGCTACTGATGGCGCTTATCAATTTTTAGAAAAGAATAAAATGAAGCCCAATTTTATTAGCGGAGATTTTGATTCTATAGAAAACATTCCAGAAAACATTGAAGTAATTCATACTCCGAATCAAGATTTTACAGATTTTGATAAAATGCTAAAAATCCTTTTCGATAAAGGTTTTAAAAACGTTGATGTTTTTGGTGCAAGCGGAAAAGAACAAGATCATTTTTTAGGAAACCTGCACACTGCCATTCAGTGGAAAAACAAATTAAACCTTACTTTTTTTGATAATCATAGTCGTTATTTTTTAGCTGATAAAAGCACTGATATTACTAATTGTATAGATAAAACGATTTCTTTAGTTCCTTTCCCTAAAGCTAAAAATATTAGTACTGTAGGATTGCAATATCATTTAGACAAGGAAGATTTAACTTTCGGAGAAAGAATTGGCACAAGAAATAAAGCAATTGCAAACAATATAAAAATTACTTTTGAAAGCGGAGAATTATTCATTTTCATCAACCATTAAAAACAAAAAAATTGAGTAGAAAAATAAAATTATTGTGGGATTTTAGAGGTCCTGATGCACAAGAAACAGCAAAACATCATACCATTCATTTAAAAGAATTTGCAGATCTAGAAAACTTAATTTATCATGAAATTGATATTGAAGAAAAGAACCCAATGTTGTTTGCGGCTTTTATAACTGTTGATGAAAAAGATATGAAAACTTATAGAGATGCCTTAAAACCTCATCGAGGTGAAGTTGGGTAATCTGGTTTCATTTTACAATAGTTAAATATTTTATAACAAATAAACTTTTTAATTTGTTCTATTGTAAAAAAAACTAAATTTGCAGTGTTGTATGTTATATGACCAAAAAATAATGAAGAAAAAGCAGCAGATATTTAAAGTAATACTACTCATTGCAATTTATTGCTCTGGGATGTATCTTTCGGCAAATACACTTCCTTATTTTGGTACACATAACGTTTTTACAAATACAGAAAAAGCAACGTTTTCTACCACTGCTTCTAAAGTTTTTTATACACATACACAGCAATCAGAAAACTCAATTTCTGAACTTGTAGAATTTTCTTTACCCAATTTTAAATTGTCTTCAGACGATTTTATTGCAATTTCTTATGCGAATAAATTAGACTTCAATTCTAAGTTTAAACAGTATAAAAACTACTTAGACAATACTTTAATCAGACATCGAAAGTCTGATCTTATTTTTCCTTTCCATAATTTTTGGTAATACTTCTTTTTTATTAGAACTATCATTGGCATAGTTACATTAAAAACACTGCTATGTTGCGAATGATCGCCTCATACAAAAATTAGTATCTCAAAAAATTTAAAACAAATAACATGGATTTAGGAACAGCTATTATAGGGTTAATATGTATTGCAGTATGTGCTCTACCTTTTGTATTAACAAACAACAATAAAAAGAAAAAAGAAAAAGAATTATTAAACACGCTTACAAGTTTTGCTAAAGAACATAGCTCTGAAATAACACAGCATGAAATAGGAGAAAACTACGCCATTGGTATAGATACTTCTAAAAACACTGTTTCATTTTTACAAAAAACAAAAGAAAAAGTAAGCCTTCAATTTGTAGACCTTACAACTATTAAAAATTGTGAGATAAACAACATTAGTAAGTCTTTAGGAAAGAACGAAACAACACTTGATAAATTAATACTTAAGTTAAGTGCCATCGACAAAAAAAAACCAAGCATTGTGCTAGAGTTTTACAATTCTGACATTAGTTTTCAGCCAGGTAATGAGTTCGATTCTATAGAAAAATGGAATAAAACAATTAATAGTCTGCTAATTAGCAAACAACAAAGTAAAGCGGCATAGTCTGCATAAAAAACGAATCTTACTTACCAAAAATTGGCCTGTAAGATTCCTTTTTATTTTTTTATAATACTTCAAACTATTTCCACTTAATACCACACCCCATACTTGGTTTTTGGTTTTCTAAAGCAGGTTTGTTTTCTAATAAATTATCCAAAGAAGTTCTTAAATCGATACCTGTAACTGGTTTTCCGTTTCCGGGTCTAGAAGCATCTAATTGTCCGTGATAAACTGCTTTTAAATCAGTATCAAACACATAAAAATCTGGTGTACAAGCAGCATCATACGCTTTTGCTACCTCCTGAGTTTCATCATACAAATACGGAAAAGGATAGTTTTCTTCTTCAGCCAATTGCTTCATCAATTCTGGTGAATCTTGTGGATAATTATCAACATCATTAGCACTTATCGCAATAAAGTTAATTCCTTTTTGCTGATAATTATTCGCCATTTTTACCAACTCACTATTTACATGAATTACAAACGGACAATGATTACAAATAAACATAATTACAGTTCCTTTTCCTCCTTTTGCTTCATTTAAAGAAACAAAAGAGTCATCAACTGTATTTAATAAAGTAAAATCAGGTGCTATTGTTCCGTTTTTAAACTCGTTCGATTCTGCTCTTGCCATAATAATTAGTTATTAGTGGTTGGTTTTTAGTTGTTAGTTTGTCATTCCGAAATGAGCCTTTTTAGGCGATTGAGGAATCTCATCATAACGATAAGATTCCTCTTCGTCCCTCTCAATGACATAAATTGTACTTTATTAATCCTCTGCCAAAGCATTTGCACAGATAAAACCACCTGTCCAAGCATTCTGAAAGTTAAATCCTCCAGTAACAGCATCAATATTTAAAACTTCACCTACAAAAAAGAGATTTTTATGCTTTCTACTTTCAAAACGTTTAAAATTAATTTCTTTTAAATCTACTCCACCGGCAGTAACAAACTCATCTTTAAAAGTAGTTCTTCCGTTGGCATTAAAAACTCCTTTTGTTAACTGATTTGCTAAACCTTCTAACTGCGCATTATTTAAATCTGCCCAATTCTGAGTTGCTTTAATTCCTGCTGCAATTACAAAACGTTCCCACAATCTTTTAGAAACCTCAGCAAATGGCGATTTTAAAATAGCTGTTTTTCTAGGTTCTTTCTTTTTTAAATTTAAAAGCACATTTAAAACTTTATCTGTTGGTCTAGACAACCAATTTACTTCTACGTTATATTGATAATTTTTATCAGCCAAAATTCTTGCGCCAAAGGCGGATAATTTTAAAACCGCGGGACCACTCATTCCCCAATGTGTAATTAACAAAGGTCCGGATGCTTCTAATTTTGTTCCAGAAATGGTAACTGTAGCATTTGGCACAGAAGTTCCTAATAAATCTACCAATCTTTTATCGTTAATATTAAAGGTAAATAAAGACGGAACTGGTTCTACAACGCTATGATCTAATGTTTGGCATAATTCCCATACTTTTTTAGAACTTCCTGCAGCAATTACTAATTTATCTGCTTCAAAAATTTGTTCTTTTGTGTTGATAATCCATTTATTGTCTTGTTGAGAAACCGAATTCACACCACAGTTTGTTAACACTTTAATTCCTAAGTTATCAACAGCATTTTGAAAACAATCTATAATTGCCTGACTTGTATTTGCTTCTGGAAAAACACGATTATCGTCTTCTATCTTTAAAGGAACTCCTCTGTTTTCGAACCATTCAAAAGTATCGCCTGTCATAAACTGGTGAAAAGGCCCTAACAATTCTTTTTTTCCTCTTGGATAGAATTCTGTTAAGTCCTTTGGAATAAAACATGCGTGTGTAACATTACATCTTCCACCTCCAGAAATTTTCACCTTTTGTAAAACGTCTTTTCCTTTTTCGAGAATTGTAATATCTAATTCAGGGTTATTTTCTTTTGCATTTATCGCTGTAAAATATCCTGCTGCTCCTCCTCCAATAATTATTACTTTACTCATTTGTTTATCTTGTATAAAACCTCTCGACTGCGCTCGAGGAGACATTTAGAATATTAATTGTCAGGTCGAGCGCAGTCGAGACCTAATATTTTATTATAAAACCATCTGACTGTAAGTCAATATGGTTTCAAATCCTTTATTTTTAAAATAGCTTGGTGTTGATGCGTCTCCTGTAACTAAAACAAAATCTCCTCCCCAAGCACCTAAACTTTTTATGGCTCCAAAATAATCTGGAAATAATTTTTCTTTTACCGGTTTCAATTTGATAATAGAACTAATAATTTGTTCATGTTCTACAATTAAATCTTCAAATTCTTCTAATGATTTTGTAGTTAAAAATTCATCAGAAATTTCTGAAATTCTTTTTATTTCTTTATCAAAATTAATGTTACTCTCCCTGAACTTTGCAATTCCTTCTTTAGAATCTTGCTTCTGATTTAAATGAACAAAAAACAAATTCTCTTTAAAACTCGGATTGAATTCCACTTGCTCAACAACAGGTTTTTTATTTTCTATTTGATAAAAAACTGGCGTATCGTTTTGTGCACAAGCAATATCATAACCACTTCCTTTAAAGGAATTCCAAAGCAATTGAAAAGCATCTACTTTTGCCCAAGAAGCTACAGAATTTATTAATGTTGATGAAGTTCCTAATCCCCAATTTCTTGGGAATGTAAGGTTTGTTTTTACAACAAATCCGTTTTCTGATTTTAAAAAATCTGGATTTAAGTTTTTAGCTTCTTTTAAAATATCTAACAACGTTTCTGCAATAACCTCTCCACTTCCTTCTTTATCTGAGTTGAAAGTACAATTTATCAAACGTAGTTTTTTTAAATCGAAAACAGCCTCAAACCAACATTCTCCGGTGTGTGTAAAACTTCCCCAAATAATTTGAGGTTCTTTTATTTTCTCAATATTTAAATTTTGTCCAAATTTAGTTGGAATTGCCAAAGATTTTGCGCCATCTAAAACAAGATATTCTCCTGTTAATAAAAGTTTTCCGTTAGAATAAAAATTCATTATACCAATCCAAATTGTTTAAAATGATGTGTAAAATGTTTTACATGAAATTTTTGCCAATACTCATAATTTAATTCCCCAAAAAACGGATGATTTTCAGCTTTGGCTGTTTCAAAATGAATCTTAAAAGCATCAATTTGAATGAATAAATCATGAATTGCTTCACCTACAGAATTAAATTTTAAGGCATTTGGTTCTTCAGACAACATACTTGCTTTAAACCCAACTTGCAACTCCCCTTCTGTATTTAAAAAAGGTTTTCTTCTTGCTGATTTTTCATCAGATACATAATAATCAGCAGCTATTTTTCCATTAGAAATTTGTAATAAAAAACTTAAATGTTCTATCATTTGTTGCCCATTCATCTTCCCAAAAAGCGGCTTTGTCTTTTCATCAATCTTAGCCAGTTTATAACTTACCAAAGTCTTATTAAAAAAATCAATCCAATTGATAGAAGGTTTTCTTAAAGCATCTATTTTTTCTACAACTGCAGAATGTGTCACCGTTTTTTTATCAAAGAAAGCAGTAACTATTTCTTTTTCTTCATCCGTAGCATTAAACTGATTTAAGATATTCTGTAAATGCATTTTCATGTGTCCATGCTGAATCCCTTTAGTCGTTAAAGCTCTTAAAGCTGCAAAATTTTGAGCCAAACCTGCTGCTGCCATAATTTGCATTAAAGTTCTTGCAGATGGTTTTTGCAACATTTCTAAAGATAACTTTGCTAGAGGATGTAAACCTGTTAAGCCACCAACGGTTCCTAAAGCCAACGGAATATCAATCCAGAATTTAAAAATTCCATCATCAATAGTACAATGAGACAAGCTAGAGTATTGTCCGGATTTAGAAGCGTACGCGTGCGCACCAGCTTCTACTGCTCTAAAATCGTTACCAGTTGCTAAAACAACAGCATCAATTCCATTCATAATTCCTTTATTATGCGTTACCGCCCTATAAGGTTCTATTTCTGCAATTTTTACTGCTTGGTAAAATTTCTCTGCAAATCTCTGAGGATTCTCTCCTCCTAATTCTTCTATCTTACAACTCACTTCTGCTCTAACCACACATTCTGGAACGTAATTAGATAAAATACTCATTACAATTTCTATATCGTCTTTTTCAAACTTTTTAGCAATTGCCTCTAAACAAGAATTGATAAAGTTTGCGCCCATTGAATCTTTCGTTTCAAAGGTTACATGTAATTGGTAATAGTTTTCTAATTGATCAGTTTTATCAACTAATTGAATATCTAAAATTCCGCCACCACGTTTTTCCATATTTTTAGTAATGGAAGCTGTAGCAGCAAATAATTCTGTTTTATTTTTAATAAAATAGGCTTCGAGTTCCTTTTTATCACCCGCATACATAAAATGAACTTGCCCAATTTTTGTAGTACCAATAACCGTTGTTTTAAAACCGCCTCTAGTGCTCCAAAATTTACCAACCAAAGAAGCTGCTGCAACCACAGAACTTTCTTCTACCACCATAGGAATTACGTAAGTTCTATCATTAATCACAAAATTTGGTGCAATACCAAAAGGCATATAAAAATTAGAAATTGTGTTTTCTATAAAATCATCGTGCAGTTGTTGTAAATCATTATTGTTGTTCCAATACTGCTTAATAATAGCTTTGGCTTCTGATTGATTATGGAAATAATTCTCGGTTAACCAGGTAATCTTTTCATCTTTAGTTAACTTAGAAAAACCTGAAATAAGTTTGTTCATTCAATTGAGTATAAAAGTATCAAGAACAAAGATAAGTCAAACTGTTAAAACATTAAGGTATATTCAAGTTTTCTGATTTTTTAAGATATTTTTTATGGATTTTTCCGTAAACTTGGCAAAGTTTTATCAAATCTCAAGGTCTACCATGAAAAAAAGAATCTTTTTTGTAACTATTCTATTATTAACAAGTTACATATCTACAGCACAAACAACACCAAAACAAACATCAAATTTAAAAGAAATTACGCTAGAAGAAATCTGGAACGGAACGTTTTCTGCAGAAAGAATGAATTCTTTAAACTCTATGAATGGCGATTTTTATGCTGTTTTAGACTATAATAGACAAACTAGATCGGTATCTGTAGACAAATACAGCTACAAAACGTTAGAAAAAGTAGAAACAATTGTAAATAGCGCCAATTTAAAGGACTTAAATAGCTTTTCATCTTACAGTTTTAATAATGATGAAACCAAATTGATTTTAGGTACAAACTTCAAGAAAATATATAGACATTCTTTTAAAGGAACTTTTTATGCGTATGATATTGCATCAAAAAATTTAACTTTAATTGAAGAAAATATTCAAGAACCTGTTTTTTCTCCGGATAATAAAAATATAGCCTATGCAAAAGACAACAATATTTTTATAAAAAATCTAGCATCAAACAATAGTATACAAGTTACAAATGATGGTAAAATAAATGAAGTAATTAATGGTATTACAGATTGGGTTTACGAAGAAGAATTTGCCTTTGTAAGAGCTTTTGAGTGGAACAAAACCGGAACACATTTGGCTTTTTTACGTTTTGATGAAACAAATGTTCCTACTTTTTCTATGGATATTGTTGGTACTGAATTATACCCAACACAACAAGTCTTTAAATACCCAAAAGCCGGAGAAAAAAATGCAGATGTAACGTTACACATGTACACATTATCAACAGCAAGTACAAAGAAAATTTCTTTAGGCGATTACGAATATATTCCTAGAATTAAATGGTCTAATGATGCCGATGTTTTAGTAGCAACAACTTTAAATCGCCATCAAAATAATTTAAAATTACACAAAGTAAATCCTATAAAAGCAACAACAGTTTTATTATTAAATGAAACTGACAAAGCATATATTGATATTACAGACAACCTTACTTTTTTAGCTGACAACAGTTTTATTTGGACGAGCGAAAAAGACGGTTACAACCACATTTATCATTATGATTTTAACGGAAAACTCATCAACCAAATTACAAAAGGGAACTGGGAAGTAACTAATTACTATGGTTTTAACGAAAAAAAGAAAACCATTTACTATCAATCTGTAGAAAATGGTTCTATTAACAGAGGTGTTTACGCTATCAATTTAAATGGAAAACGTAAAAAATTATTAAGTAATGAAGGTGGTCAAAATACGGCTGCTTTTAGTAAAAACTTAAACTTTTTCATCAACACGTATTCTTCTGCAGAAACTCCGCCTGTTTATTCTTTATATACAGCTAAAGGGAAAATGTTAAAAGTGATAAAAGATAATGTTGCTTTAAAAGAACGATTATCAGCATATAAAATGAGTCCTAAAGAATTTTCTACCATTAACATTAATGGAAACGACTTAAATATGTGGATGGTAAAACCTTTAGATTTTGATGAGACAAAGAAATATCCACTTTTAATGTTTCAATATTCTGGTCCTGGTTCTCAACAAGTTGGAAATACTTGGAACGGGAGCAACGACTACTGGCATAATATGTTGGCACAAAAAGGAATTATTGTAGTTTGTATTGATGGACGCGGAACAGGTTATAAAGGTGCCGATTTTAAAAAGGTAACTCAGAAAGAATTAGGTAAATACGAAGTTGAAGATCAAATTGCAGCTGCAAAAAAATTAGTAGAACGTTCTTATATCGACAAAAACAATGTTGGTATTTGGGGATGGTCTTATGGTGGTTTTATGAGTACAAATTGTATTTTAAAAGGAAATGATATTTTTACAACAGCCATTGCCGTTGCTCCTGTTACTTCTTGGCGTTTTTATGATTCTGTTTATACAGAACGATATATGCAAACTCCACAAGAAAATGCAAGTGGTTATGATGATAATTCGCCTATAAATTATGCCGATAAATTAAAAGGAAACTACTTATTGGTTCATGGAACTGGTGATGATAATGTGCATGTACAAAACTCTTACAGAATGATAAATTCTTTAATTGAAGCGAATAAACAATTTGATATGTTTATTGTACCAGACAGAACACACAGCATTTATAAAGGAAGAAATATGCGTTTAAATTTGTTTACAAAAATGACTAACTTTATCGACGAGAATTTAAATAACAAATCAAACAAATAAAAGAATAAATATATGAGCAATACTGCTAAGTTACCGCACCAAAAAGAATTATTTGGTCACCCAGTTGGGTTATACGTTTTATTTTTTACAGAAATGTGGGAGCGCTTTTCTTATTATGGAATGCGTTCTATTTTGGTAATTTATATGATTGCGCAAGCATCAGATAAAAATGGACCTGGTTTAGGATGGACAGAGTTAGAAGCATATCAATTATATGGTTGGTATGTAATGTTGGTGTACCTTATCTCTATTCCTGGAGGGATATTAGCAGACAAAGTATTAGGCCAAAAAAAGACAGTAATGTTAGGTGCTGTACTTCTATCTATAGGTCATGGAGTATTAGCAATTGAACAAGATTGGGCATTTTTTACTGGTTTGGGTTTTATTATTATTGGTGTTGGGTGTTTAAAACCTAATATTTCTACAATGGTTGGTGGTCTTTATAAAAAAGGCGATATCAGAAGAGATAAAGGATTTAGTATCTTTTATATTGGTATTAATTTAGGCTCTTTATTAGCAACAACTTTTATTGGATTGGTTGTAGCTAAATGGGGATGGCACGCTGGATTTGGTCTTGCAGGAATTGCAATGATACTTGGTTTAGTTGTATATATATGGGGACAAAAATTTATAACTCATGTAGGTAATAAAGTTGTAGCAAAAGAAAGTAAAGACAATGTATCTATTGGAAAAATATTTGGAAATATATTCAAATCCCCAATACACTTAGGGATAATGACAGTGATGATAGTTTTATCACTATATTTTGGATACACTAAAGAAGGTGTTGATCACTGGGGATACGGAGCACTCTTTGTATTTTTATCTTTAGTAGTAGGTTTATTAATGATGATTTATAAAGATTTAGAATCTAAAATAATGAAAGATAGATTCCTAGTACTTTTATTATCTTTCTTATTAGTTGTTGTATTTTGGGGTGCATTTGAGCAAGCTGGAGGCTTAATGAGTGTTTATACAGAGCAAAAAACAGATAGAATGTTATTTGGTATGCTTATACCTACACCTATGTTTCAAGGTTTAAATGCTGGCTTCATTATTTTATTAGCGGTTTGGATTGCAAATATATGGGCAAAAAGAAAACTTAAAAATAAAGAAGCTTCTTCATTATTTAAAATGGCAACGGGAACCATTATTATGGGACTAGGTTTTGTTTTTATGATTCTTGCTGTTAGAGAATATGAAGCAAATGGTAGTTCTGGTATGCAATGGTTAATTTTAGCATATCTATTCCATACAATTGGTGAATTATCTTCATCACCAGTATCTTTATCATTTGTTACAAAATTAGCACCTGTAAAATATGCATCATTAATGATGGGATTATATTTTGCTGCAACTGGCCTTGGAGGTAAAGTTGCAGGTGTTTTAGGTGAAAAATCAGCTGAGTTTGGTGAATATACTATTTTTACAGGAATAGTAATATTTACTGTAATTTTCGGGCTACTAGTAATCGCACTACTTAAACCTTTAAAAAGATTAACTCATGGTGCTGAAGATAATGAAGTTGAAATTCACGATAATGAAGCAGAAGGCTTTGAATTAGCAGACTAATAAAGAACAAATAAAAAGCCTCATAAACTCTGTTTACGGGGCTTTTTATTTACAATTATATTACTTAAAAATCATTTTATGAATACAGACATAGAAAACCTGTTTAAAGACAAGGTTATTGGACATCCTGCTGGATTATTTGTTTTATTTTTCACAGAAATGTGGGAACGTTTTTCATTTTACGGAATGAGAATTTTATTGGTACTGTTTTTAACAGCTCCATTAATTGGTGATAACCCTGGTTGGGAATGGCCAAGAGAACATGCGTTAGCTTTAATTGGTACCTATGCATCTCTTTTATATTTAACACCTATTGTTGGTGGTTGGGTTGCTGATAAAATTACGGGATATAAGTGGGCAGTAGTTATTGGTTGTTTTATTATGATGTTAGGCCATGCTTCTATGGTATTTGAAACACAATTTACATTATACTTAGGTTTAGCATTATTAGTTATTGGTACTGGTTTTTTTAAACCGAATGTAACTTCTATGATTTCTGAAATGTATAAAGGAAAAGAATCTAAAAAAGATGGAGCTTACACCATATTTTACATGGGAGTTAACGCAGGTGCTTTTTTCGGAATGATGCTTTGTGGATATTTAGCAGAAAATATTGGATGGTCTTGGGGCTTTGGTCTTGCAGGAATTTTTATGTTTTTAGGAATGTTACAATTCTGGTTAGCTAAAGATTTATTTGGTAGTATTGGAGAAAAACCATCAAAAGTATACGAAGTAGAACTTGCTCAAAACATTAATGAAGTTAGTCCAACAGAACAGAACTCATCAGAAGAAAAATTAAATCCTTTTACAGGGTTAGATAAAATTTTGATTATACTTTCTGCATTAGGAGGTGTTTTATATCTTTTTAATGACCCAATGTCTAAAGTTGGAGATATTAATATTTTAGATTTTAAAATAGGATCTATGGATGGTTCTAACGTTACCATTCTAACAGCATTGGTGCTATTCTTATATTTAGTAATCTCTAGAATCTCTAGATATACCAAAATTATTAGAGACAAGATTATTGCCGTTGCTATCTTCGGAATTTTTACGGTATTTTTCTTTGCTGCTTTTGAGCAATCTTTAGGTTCAATGACCATTTTTGCTAGAGATTATACAGGAAGAACACTTGCAGGATCATCTGCAATGATATTTAAAATAATCGATTTAATATTAACAGTAGGTCCTTTGGCAATTATTACTTGGGTGCTCTATTTATTATTTAAGAAAACATATTCTAAAATTCCTTTTTCTAATATCATTTTAGGGTTGGCATTTGTTACTCTTTGGGGAATTGTTATTTGGAAAGTAAACAGAGAATTTAGTGCAGATGCAACAGAAGTTGGTGCTTCTTGGTTTGGTATCTTAAATTCATTCTTTATCATTACACTCGCTCCTTTGTTTTCTAAATGGTGGGAAAGTAAATACAACCCAAGTGCAGCTATGAAATATGGTTTAGGTCTTATTCTTTTAGGTTTAGGTTTTGGCGTATTAGTTATAGGTACAATGGGTATAGAACAAGGAGCTAAAACAGCTTCTGTTAGTATGTTTTTCTTAATATTTGCTTATTTATTTCATACCATGGGAGAACTTTGTATCTCACCAGTAGGTTTATCTTACCTAAGTAAATTAGTACCAGGTAGAATGATTGGTTTTATGTTTGGTATTTGGTATTTAGCCATTGCAATAGGACAAAAAGCTGCAGGTACAATGGGAGGAATGATTGATAAAATAACAGAAGAACACTCATTAAGTACTTTCTTTTTAATTTTTACGTTAGTACCAATAGCTGTTGGTTTAATATCTATTGTTTTAAACCCTTTATTAAAAAAACTAATGCACGGAGTAAAGTAATTTTATTCCTTATAAATATTTCAGTAAAGCATCGTATTTCGATGCTTTACTTTTTTTTTTGTAAATTTGATACACCTATTTCGACTTATAAAGCATGAAAAACTTTAAATTACTTATTGCAATTTTACTATTTTGTTTGAATATAAATGCACAAGAAAATATAAAATGGCTTGGTTTTGAAGAGGCCATTAAATTAAATAAAAAGAATCCTAAACCTATTTTAATTGATGTCTATACAGATTGGTGTGGCTATTGTAAAAAAATGGATTTAAACACTTATTCTAATAAGACTATAGGCGATTATATTAATAAAAACTTTTATGCCGTTAAACTAGATGGAGAAGGCAAAAAGGACATTCTTTTTAATGAACATACCTTTAAATATCAAAAAGAAGGAAGACGTGGTTATAACCAATTAGCTGCTACTTTAATGGATGGTAAATTATCTTACCCAACCACATTATTTCTGACTGAAAAAGAGGAATTATTAGACAGAATTCCTGGGTATTTAGATACAGAAACAATGGAAAAGGTATTGGTCTATTTTTCTGAAAAAATATACGAAACTAAAAAATGGGGTGAATTTGATAAAGATTTTAAAAGTAATTTGTAATAATACTTATAAACTATTTCCATTTTGTCATTCCTGCGAAGGCAGGAATCTATAAAATCTTAGTGGAAATATTTCTAAGAAAAAGAAAAAACTTTACAGAAAAATTAATCAATAATAAACGCTCCTTTTTGTCCTGTGTAGTGAAAAGGTATTTGATGTTTTAAGCACAACTTTTCCCAACGAATTACATAACTTTTATAATTAGAACCATCTGCAATAATTTGCGATGGTTTTATTGTTTTTATCAACCTTGTTAGGTTTATTTTAGGCGAATATTGCATCACAACAATTGGCTTTTTTAATCCTGTAATATTATAAACACCCAAACTGTCTATCAATAAAACGTCTTTATTAGAAAACTTTACAAAGTTCTTAAAACTGGTTTCTTTAACTTGTATAATTCCTTCTGAAACACTATACGATTTAATACTATTTTCTTTTTTAAACCTTACACTATCTATATCGTGTTGTAAAAAGAGTTGCGCTCCTACCCGCTTTCCAATCATAGAAAACCTGCTTTTATGAAATACAATTAACTCTTCTTTTACTTTATTTTGATTCGATTCTATTAGATAAACACTTTGTAATAATAAAATTGAAATAAAAAAGTAAATGAGTTTTTTGGATGATTTTTCTATAAGAAAATAAACACCTAAAAATAAGAATACATACCAACACAACATCGTAATAAATGATATTGAAATTTCTTTGAACAAGAATTCTTCTTGATGAGAAACCCAACTTACAAAGTCGTTCATTCCAGATATGATAACTCCATAAATATCCGCTAAAAATTGAGGTAAAATATGTAAAAGTGATGCAATAATAACTAAAATCCCTCCGATTAAAATAGCACTTAAAAAAGGAATGATTACTAAATTTGATGCTAAAAACAACCCTGGAAATTGTTGAAAGTAATAAATACTTAAAGGTAAAATGCCTATTTGAGCTGCAATTGAAACGGTGAATAATTGCCAAATTTTCTTGTCTAAAAAAAATCTTGGATTGTAAACTTTATACAATTTTGGTTGTACCCAAAGAATGCCAAAAACGGCTAAATAACTTAATTGAAAACCAACATCAAACAGAAACATGGGTTTTATCAATAGTAAGAAAAGCATGGATGAAATAAATGAAAATTCTACTACGTTTTTCCTTCTCAAAGATAAGCCGATTGCTAAAAAAGTAAACATGGTAACGGCTCTAACTACCGAGGCCGAAAGACCAGCGATAAAAGCAAACATCCAAAGTAATAAAACAATGATAACGGTTTTTAAAAACAATCCATATTTAATTCTTTCAAGAGGTTTAAAAATAAAGGATAAAATCCATAAAATAACGCCAACGTGCAACCCCGAAACTGCTAAAATATGGATGGCGCCTGCTCTTTGATAATCTACAATCAATTCTTTAGAAATATCTTGCCTTTGCCCTAACAACAGAGCATTAATTACCGCTAATTCATTATCCTTAAAATGGTATTTCTTTAATGATTCTTGAATTTTATTCCTGAATTTTGCTGACAAGCCTAATAACGAAGTTCTTTTAGAATTTAACCTTAAAAACTGATTTTCTGCAACAAATAACTGATGATGAATACCTTGTTTGGCTAAATAAGATTTGTAGTTAAATTGATGCGGATTTAAAGGAGGAATTAACTCTTTTAAAGTTGGTTTTAATAAGATTTGATCATCTACATGTAAAGGGTTTGTAAAACTATCTTTTTGAATATTCAACAAGACAGTTCCTATAGTTTTATCAGCATTTACTTTAATAACTTTAGCCTCATATTTTTGATAATAATTCCCGGGTTTTAAAATTTTATCAATTTGTAAAATAACAGTAGCATTATCTTCTAATTGATGCTCATAAAAAGAATCATAATTTCTGTCATCATTTAAATAGACAGCTGAAACACCCACAAAAAAGAATAAAATAAAAGCAAGACCTGTTCTTATAACTTTGTTTGTTATCAGAAAAACAAGCACAGCGAGCCCCCCTAAAAACAACGAGGTTTTTAGAAAACTATAACTCCAAAATTGCGTGAAAAATTGGAAACAAATTCCAATAATTAAAAGCACAACAAAGTGCAAGGGTATGTAATTGTACAACCTTTTCATAGCAAGTTAAAGTTACTAAAAAAAACGTTAACTACTAATTATAAGATGGTTGTTGCTTTTACAAATGCTTTTTTCCAGTATTTTTCGGATAAAGTAGAAACAATTACACCTCTAGATGTTGTGGCGTGCACAAACTTAATTTGCCCTTTTTTATGAGAAACCACCAAACCAACGTGGTTGATGCTTCGTCTACTTTTACTGGTTCTAAAGAATAATAAATCTCCTTTTTTTACTTTATTTAAAGAGATTTTATTTCCTCTTTTTGCCATGTCTCTAGAAATTCTTGGCAATTGTACATTTTCGCTTCCAAAGGCAACATAAACTACACCAGAACAATCCATTCCTCTTTGGGTTGTTCCTCCAAATTTATAACGGACTCCTTTATATTTTAAGGCATTAGATACAATTCTATCTACTTTTGTAGTTGGTTTAGTTGTCTTTTTAACAACGTTTTTAGTAGAGGAACAAGAACTTAATAGTAAAGAAAATACAACTAATAAAAAACCCCATTTCTTCATATTAAATATTCTTTTAGGTATAATTTGTACACTTAATTAAACTTCTTCTAAAATAGATTCCCCACTTGTCTTATCAACAGAAGTCCATTGCCAATTTTCATAAAGTCTTATTTTTCCATTAGAAGTTAACTCTGGTTTAGAACTACAAGTACCTGTCATTAACTCTCCTTTAAGATTCACTTGATGATAACGCATTTCTATATTTCCGTCTTCATCTACAAGACCTATTAAATGACCTTTTACTATTTGTCCTCCTTTGTATTCACAAGTAAGAATAGTACCCTTTTGTTGATATTTAAAAATGGTTTCTTCTGATGTTTCACCATTCTCAGTATTTTGAACTACTCTAAATTTCTTATTATTATAATTCATAATGTGTAAGCTAGTTTTCTTCCTTTTTTAAATCGCCTACAATTTGTTTGGCAACTTTTTCTGAAGCTCCTTTTCCGCCAAGTTTCTTTTCTAAATCGAAGTATTCTAAAAACAGTTTCTCTCTATAACGATCATCTAAAATCTTAGTCAATTCAGTTTTTAAATTCTTGGAATTAAAATCATTCTGAATTAACTCTTTTACCACTTCTTTATCCATAATTAAATTGACCAAAGAAATAAATTTTAAGGTGATAATTCTTTTAGCAATCTGATAAGAAATACTGCCTCCTTTATAACAAACTACTTGTGGAACTTTAAATAAAGCTGTCTCTAAAGTTGCTGTACCAGACCCAACTAAAGCGGCGTAAGAAATGCTTAATAAATCGTAGGTTTTATTGCTGATAAAACTCACTTTTCTATCTCCAATAATATTATTATAAAAACTTAAATCCTGACTAGGAGCACCTGCAATTACAAATTGATAGTCAGAAAAATCATCAATTAAAGATAGCATTACAGATAACATCTTGGTAATTTCTTGCTTTCTACTTCCTGGTAATAACGCAATAATGGGTTTGTCTGTTAAGTTGTACTCTTTTCTAAAAGCAACTTCACTTACTTGTTTTCTGCCTGCAATTCCATCAATTAAAGGATGCCCAACAAATTCTACATTGTAATCGTATTTTTCATAAAATTCCTTTTCAAAAGGAAGTATTACAAACATTTTATCTACATCTCTTTTAATGTCTTTAACTCTACCCGCTCTACTTGCCCAAACTTGAGGAGAAATATAATAATTGGTTTTAAAACCTTGTTCTTTTGCCCATTTGGCAACACGTAAATTAAAACCAGAATTATCAATAAGAATAAGAACATCTGGTTTAAACTCTGCAATATCTTTTTTACAAAATTTAATAAAACCTAATACTTTAGAAAGATTCATTAAAACTTCGAAAAACCCCATAAAAGCTCTTTCTTTATAATGACTCACTAAAGTTCCGCCAACATTTTTCATTAAATCTCCACCCCAAAACCGAATGTCTGCATTTGTATCTTCTTTATACAAAGCTTTCATTAAATTAGAGCCATGTAAATCTCCTGAAGCCTCACCAGCAATAATGTAATATTTCATAAGTTTTTACTTGTCTGGTCGAGCGCAGTCGAGACCTTATTAAACCTCTCGACTGCGCTCGAGGAGACATTATCTCTATTAAATAAATTTTAAAACCAAAGTAGTTAATGCTATTAAAATAGTAGCCAATAAAACTCCTTTAGCCCTATTATCTTGTTTCTTTTTGATAAAAATGAAGAAAACAAATAAATTAGGAATTGCAGCTAAAGACAATACTTTACCATACAAATCGCCATCTTTTATTAAATTGATGGTTTCGTAAAAACCAAATTTAGAAATATATTCTAAATAGAAAAAAACGCCTCCAAAAGTGGCAAATAACGAAACCAAAATTCCTATTAAAATATCTTTTTTTACAGTTCCCATGAATTTAATTTTTGAATCATGTGATGCGCAGTCATATCAAACTGAACAGGAACTACAGAAATATAACCACTTTCTAACGCAAAAATATCTGTATCTTCTCCTTTATCTTTATTTACAAATTCACCAGAAAGCCAGTAATACTCTTTACCCATTGGGTTTCTACGTTTATCAAAAATTTCTCTCCAATATCCATTTGCTTGTCTACAAATTTTAACCCCTTTTATTTCTTCCTTTTTTAACTTAGGAATATTTACATTTAAAACAATGCCTTCGGGAATACCGTTTAACAAAGCATTTAATGTAATATTTTTTATAAATTCTTCTGATTGTTTAAAGTCTGCATGCCATTTAAAATCTAATAAAGAAAAACCTATTGCAGGTATACCTTCTATTCCTGCTTCTATTGCAGCACTCATGGTACCAGAATAAATAACACTAATCGATGAATTAGATCCATGATTAATACCAGAAACACATAAATCTGGTTTTCTATTTAAAATTTCATTGACAGCCATTTTTACACAATCTGCAGGTGTACCAGAACACGTATATTCTAACTGTGGCCCATCATCAATTGTTATGGCATTACAGGTTAACACATTATCTACTGTTATAGCATGTCCCATCCCACTTTGTGGGCTATCTGGCGCAACAACAACTACTTCACCAATTTTATTCATTATGCCAATTAAAGCTCTTAAACCAGGAGCTGTAATACCATCATCATTTGTAATTAAAATTAAAGGCTTGTCTTGCATCATTTTCGTTTAAAGTTCAAAATTAAGAATTCAAAATTACAGGAAGTTTTCAATTTAAATATTGAACTTTAAATTTTGAATTATTTTAGGCAAATATAATTGATTTTTATACTATTTCCTTTTTAACAGTTTGTAAAGAATTGATTTTCTCTTTTTTCCGTAATATTGTATAACACAAAGCTATTGTTATCTTTTAAAAGTATATAAGAATAACAAAAGAGAATAATATAAAAACTTACTAAATAATTTTGGCATTATTTTAGTAGTTTAGCAAAGAACAAGAAGTAATTACAGAATTTAAGTAACGACAGAAGAAATATGAAAACAAGATATAAAATCACCACATTTTTATTAGCAATGTTGCTATTTGCAAATAGCTTTCAGGCTACTGCATCAAATATAGACACGAATTCAGATCCTGAAAAAGATAAAATTTTAGTATATCTTTTAAGAAACATTCTTACCAGAAGTCATTTTGTTGTAAAAGACATAAATGACGATTTTTCTGAGTATGTTTTTAATGAATTTATTGATGGTTTAGACCCTAATAAAAGATATTTTACACAAGAAGATATTAAAGAGTTTTCTAAATTTAAATATGATATTGATAATCAATTATTAAAAGAAGATGTCTCTTTTTATAACTTGGTGTACGATCGGTTTTCTAGCAAAATTAAAAATGCAAAATCATATTATGGAGATCTATTAAAACAACCTTTCAATTTTAATAAAAATGAAACCATTGATGTAGATTATGAAAAAGTTCCGTTTGCTAAAAATGAAAACGAACTAATTGATTACTGGCGCAAACAATTAAAATTAAGCACTCTAATTAGAATTCAAGATAAATTAGAAAAACAAAAAGCAAAGGTAGAAAAGGATAAAAATTTTAAAACTAAAAAATTTGGTGAACTAGAAAAAGAAGCACGTTTAGAAGTTCTTAAAAACATGGACGATTTGTATGTTAGAATTGAAGAATTAGAACATGAAGATTGGTTTTCTACTTTTTTAAACACAGTAGTTGGCGCTTTTGACCCACATACAACTTATATGGCACCAAGTATAAAAGAACGTTTTGACCAAGATATGTCTGGTAAATTAGAAGGAATTGGAGCACGTTTGGTTAAAAAAGGAATTTATACCGAAATTTTTGAATTAGTCTCTGGAGGTCCGGCATGGAAAGAAGGTAGTTTAGAACCTGGTGATATTATTTTAGAAGTTGCACAAGGAACTGAAGAACCATTAGATATTGTGGGCATGCGTTTAGATGATGCTATTAAGTTTATTAAAGGAAAAAAAGGGACCGAGGTTAAATTAACGGTTAAGAAAAAATTAGACGGCTCTACCAAAGTAATTTCTATTATTAGAGATGTTGTAGAACTAGAGGAAACTTTTGTAAAATCTAGTATTGTAGAAAAGGATGGTAAAAAATTCGGAATTATAGATCTACCAAAATTCTATATAAATTTTGAAGAAGAAGACTATAGAGACTCTGCAAAAGACATGGAGCAAGAAATTGCAAGATTAAAAGGAGAAGGAGTTACTGGTTTAATTGTAGATTTAAGAAATAATGGTGGTGGTTCACTTAAAACAGCTATAGAAATTAGCGGTTTATTTATTAATGAAGGCCCTATTGTACAAGTAAAATACCGAGGTGAAAACCCTATTATTAAAAAAGATATCGACCCTAAGATTCAATGGGATGGAGCAGTTGTTGTTTTAGTAAATGAATTTTCTGCTTCTGCATCAGAAATTTTTGCTGCAGCAATGCAAGATTATAAAAGAGCGGTAATTATGGGAGGAAACCAAACCTATGGTAAAGGAACAGTGCAAAGTGTATTACCTATTAACCAATTTACCAAGTATGATAAAGATTTAGGCGCTTTAAAAATGACCATTCAAAAATTCTACAGAATTAATGGTGGCTCTACTCAAATAGAAGGGGTATATTCTGATATTGCAATGCCAGACAGATATAGTTACATGAAGTTTGGTGAAAGAGATTTAAAGGGCGCATTAGGTTGGGATAAAGTAAAACAAGCAGAGTATGTGCAAACAAGTTCTTATCAAAATTTTTCTGATGTAATTTATAATAGCAAACAAAGAATTGCAACAGACTCTAAATTTAAATTGATCAATGAATATGCAAAATGGTTAAAAAAGAAACAAGATGATACCTCTTATACTCTAAACTATAAATTGTTCGAAAAAGAAAATGTAGCGAATGAAAAAGATGCTGAAAAATTTAAAGCAGTTTTTGATTATAAATCGGATTTAAACTTTACTTCTCCAGAATATGAACAATCTCTATTTAAAAAAGATACTGTTTTAGCCGATAAAAGATTGGCATGGCATAAAAATTTATCTAAAGACGTATATGTTTTTGAAGCTTTAAATGTTTTAAGCGAATTAAAATTGAACCCGAATAATAAATTAGTAAAACACTAATTACTAATTACTTAATAAGAACAAACCTGATAATGCAAAATAGTGTATTATCAGGTTTTTAAATATCAAAAAGAATGAGTTTTAAAGTTACATTTCACACAAAATGGGCAGATTTTGACCCAAACAGACACATGCGTCATACTGCATATAATGATTATGCTGCAGAAGTTAGAGTACGCTATTTTAGAGAACAAAATTTTTCTATAGAAGAGTTTACAAAACACAATATTGGTCCTATTTTATTTACGGAAGAAACTTCTTTTAGAAAAGAAATCCATTTAGGAGAAAACATTACTGTAGATTTTAAACTTTCTGGTTTATCAGAAAACAACGAACGTTGGAAAATTACACATCATGTTTTTAACGAAGCAGGGAAACTATCTGCCATTATAAAAGTATATGGAGCTTGGATAGATTTAACAAAAAGAAAACTAACCGTACCACCAAAAGAAGCCCAACACCTATTTGATATTGCAGAACGAAGTGACGCTTTTGAAGAAATAGAGCTTTAAAATAAATAACGTGAGTTCGAGCTAATCAATCGCAATATTCGGTAACATATTCGGGATTTTTATAGAAGGTTTTTTAGGTAAAAAAGAATATGCAATTAATCCAGAGATCATATTTGTTATGAAATTATCAAAAGATCTATGTCTAGAATGTTCAATTTGGCAAGTGTTTTTTAGTACATCATTTACTGTTTCGATGATTGCTCTTTTTCTTAGGATAACTTTATCCATATAGTCCATTGCTTTCTTTTTCATGTTTTTTCGAACTTTAGTTATTAAATGAATTCCGTCTACAAAAAGTCTTTCAAATAAATCTTTCCCAATATATCCTTTGTCTCCAAAAATTTTTCCAAATAATTTGTCGTGAAACTTCTTTTGTTTGAGAGGGAATCTGTCGTCTACATTGGCTGGAGTGAACATAAAATCAATAATTTCTCCTTTGTCATTGCAGACAATATATAGTTTAAATCCAAAATACCACCCCATAGTTCCATAGCTTTTTTTGGCAATATCTTTAAATACTTGATGTTGTTTTTCTCTTTTATAGTGACATACTTTTAAAGGAGTAGAATCAATAAAAGAGATACCTGTGCAATCGCCTAAACAATACATTTTCATAAAAACGGCTAAAGGTTGTGTAACCTTTTTTTGAAGTTCTACAAATCTATTATAAGAAACACAATCTGGAAACAGATCTTGTCTGTATTTACAAATATGGTTTAAGTAAAAGTGTTTAAGGTTTCGGTAAGACTTTAGGTGAAATATAACAAGTATGGTCATCACTTCACTATCAGACATTTTGAACTTTCTATTACGTTTTTTAGTTGTTGAACCATCAGAAATGCTGTTTTTATTAAGAATTAAGTTAAATTCTTTCATAAAATCATCTAAAGAACAGAAAATTTCTATAATTTTACTATCAGAAATCATAAGCAGGATATTTATTAATATATTAGAATTCAGTACTTTAATATACTAAATATTCTGCTTTTTTTATAGGTTTAATTAAAATTTCTTACATCGAACTCACGTTAAATAGATAATAAAAAAACGTCTAAAAAAATTTTAGACGTTTTTTATTATCTTAAAAAAGTATTTACTTATGCAAAATAAGCATAAATTACAATAACAATAATACAAATTCCTATTCCTGCACTTTTAACGTGTTTCCAAGGTTTTATATCTACTTGCTGGGTATATTCTTGTACAAAATCTGTTTCTCTTGGTTTAATCTTACCAATTACTAACATAATTACTACATTTAAAACAAATAAAATAGCCATTACATCTAAAAAGTGAGGATAAGCTTGGGCTTTTACCAAAGCTAACTCTGCAACATCTGTAATTCCTTTTGCTTTTGCTTCATCAATTGCAGAATTTACAAAATAAGGTTGCATAAAAAACTGACTAATTATATATAATAAACATCCAGAAATTAAACCAACTTTAGCAGCAATTGCAGGTACACGTTTTGTAAAATATCCCACTACAATAATCGTTAAAATAGGAA
Source organism: Polaribacter sp. L3A8 (assembly GCF_009796785.1). Lineage (NCBI taxonomy): Bacteria > Pseudomonadati > Bacteroidota > Flavobacteriia > Flavobacteriales > Flavobacteriaceae > Polaribacter > Polaribacter sp. L3A8. The sequence continues at coordinate 3,433,060 of NZ_CP047026.1, read as the reverse complement.
TACTATAAATACCATTAATTTCTTGTAAGTATGCAAACAAACTTCCTGCATTAGCAATTAACGGTGCAATAAACATCGCTGCAATTGCTAATACAATTCCAAACATTTTACCGTACTTTACTACTGTCTTCTCTTCTGCATCTTTGTTTATATGTTCTTTGTAAATATCAATACCAAATAAGGTTACAGAACTGTTTAATACGCTATTAAAAGAGCTTAAAATTGCACCAAATAAAACTGCTGCAAAAAAGCCAACAAATGCATCTGGAAGCACTTTATTTACTAACATAGGATAGGCACTATCTGGGTTTTCTAATTTACCATCAAAAATATGAAAAGCAATAATACCAGGTAACACAACAATAATTGGTCCTAATATTTTTATAAAAGATCCTAATAATAATCCTTTTTGACCTTCTTTTAAATTCTTTGCACCTAAAGCTCTTTGTATAATTTGTTGATTTGTTCCCCAATAAAACAATTGAACTAACATCATTCCTGTAAAAATGGTATAAAATGGAACAGGGTCTGTTGGCCCACCCATAGATTTAAATTTCTCTGGATGTGATGTTGTAATTATATTTAATCCATCAATAATATTTCCATCACCAATCAACATTAATCCAAAAATTGGAATCAAAATACCACCAGCTAATAAACCAATCGCATTAATAGAGTCAGAAACAGCAACCGCTTTTAAACCTCCAAAAACTGCATAAATAGAACCTATAATTCCTATTCCCCAAACACAAATCCAAATAGATTGCGTGTGTGTTACTCCTAATAATTCTGGAACATTAAACATACCACTTACTGCAAGGGAACCTGAATAAAGAATTACTGGTAATAAAACAACTACATAACCAGATAAAAACAAAACAGAAGTTAATGTTTTAGTGGTAACATCAAATCTTTTTGCTAAAAATCCTGGTACCGTTGTTAAACCTCCTTTTAAATATCTTGGTAATAAAAACATAGCAGTAAGTACCATTGCAATTGCTGCCAAAGTTTCCCAAACCATTACAGATAATCCACTTTGGTAAGAGGAACCATTAAGACCAACAATTTGTTCTGTTGATAAGTTTGTTAATAGCAAAGAACCAGCTATTACACCTGCCGTTAAACTTCTTCCTCCTAAAAAATAGCCATCAGAAGAAGATTCTTCTGTATTTCTTGTAGCAAAATAAGAAATGACGGCAACAAGTATAGTGAAGCTTAAAAAAGTTAAAATTTGCATCATAATTTTTGTTTAGTTAATTATTTAATATTCAAATATATGTATATTAATTTAAGATTAATAACAAATTAGTCCTTTTACACAAACTAGTACGTACTGGTAGGTAATTGTTATAAAATTTGTATATTTGTATACCATATGATCGAAGTTAAAAATAAAATAGGAATTCCAAAATACAAACAAATCATCCTCAACATTGAGGATGCAATAAATAATGGAAAACTAAAAAAAGGAGATAAACTACCTTCTATTAACGAAATTAGAAAGCTAAATAAACTCTCTAGAGACACAGTTTTAACGGCTTTTAACGAATTAAAAAACAGAGGAATTATAAAACCCGTAGTAGGTAAAGGATATTATGTATCTAGTGAAAACATAGATATTAAACAAAAAATATTTTTACTTTTTGATGAATTAAACTCTTTTAAAGAAGATTTATATAATTCTTTTTTAGAAAACTTAACTCCGAATATTCAGGTAGATATTTTCTTTCACCACTTTAATGAAACTATTTTTAAAAAATTGATTCAAGATAATTCGGGTGATTATAATGCGTATGTAATTATGCCTGCAAATTTTAAAAACACAGGTAAAACTATTAAAGTTTTACCAAAAGAGAAGGTATATATTTTAGATCAAATTCATAAAGATTTGGAAAATTATCCGTCTGTTTATCAAAATTTTGAAAAAACTATTTACACGAATTTAAATACAATTTCAGAATCTATAAAAAAATACAAAAAACTGAATCTTATAGCCTTAAATGATAACCAACCTAAAAGTTTAATTAAAGGTTTTGTTCAATTCTGTGAAGAAAAAGAAATTTCTTATGAAATCGTAGAAAAAACATCTGATCTACCCTTAATAAAAGATGAGTTATTTGTAATTCCGGATGATAAAAGCTTATTAAGGGTTATCAAAAAAATGAAAAAACAAAATTTCGTTTTAGGGCAAGATATTGGAGTACTTTCATATAATGACACCTTATTAAAGGAAATTGTAGAAGGAGGCATTACAACAATATCAACAGACTTTAATGAAATGGGTAAAAGACTAGCTCAAATGATTTTGAATAAAGAACAAATTAAAATAGAAAACCCTAATAAATTAATAATTAGAAACTCAATATAACATACAGTGTATACTATAAATCACAACTCAGAAACAAACAGCATTGAAGTTAAAAACACTAAAAATTCTGTTTTCGGTAAAATTTACTTAGACCTAGGAGCTAGTTTGCAAGAATTAACGTTAGATGGACAAGCAATTATTCAAGATTTACATCCATTAGAGTACGATTCTACCTACGCCTCCTCTATTCTATTTCCGTTTGCAAATAGAATAAAAGATGGAAAATATTCTTTTAACAATGAAGATTTTCAACTAGAAACCAATCAAAAAGAAGAAAGAAACGCACTACATGGTTTTGTTTATAATAAAACCTTTAAATTAATAGAACAAGAAACTACAGAAAGTTCTGCTAATCTAACTTTAGAATATATAGAACATGCTAAAACAGCAGGCTTCCCTTATACTTATACAATACAAGTAACGTATGTTTTTAATGATAACAATGTAAGTTTAGCTATATATGTAAAAAATACAGACACTAAAACGTTCCCTTTTACTTTAGGGTGGCATCCTTATTTTATAAGTGATAATTTATCTGAAAGTTCTATAAATTTTGATTGTAATCAAAAACTAATTATTGGAGATAGAAATATTACTACAGGTGTTGAAGATGTTAAATCTAAAGTGGTTTTAAATATAGAAAACAAACAATTAGATGATTGTTGGGTTTTAAATACCGATAAAGTTCAGTTTAATACTCCTAAATATCAATTAAACTTTTCTTCTTCTGTAAAAGACAACTTTTTACAAGCTTATACGCCACCTAGATTAAATACAATAGCCATAGAACCTACTACCGGAGTTTCTGATAGTTTTAATAATAAAATAGGGCTACAAACATTAAACCCAAATGAAGAATATTACATCGTTTGGAAAATAAACATCAATAACAATTAACCAAGCAGACATGAGTGCAATACTAATTAAGGATGTAAAAGAGACATTTATCAACAAATTTAAAACAGACCCTTTATTAATTTTTTCTCCTGGAAGAATAAATATTATTGGAGAACATACAGATTATAATGATGGTTTTGTCTTTCCTGCAGCCGTTAATAAAGGAATTGCAGCAGCTATTCAAAAAAGTGATTCCGGTAGTTCTACAGCCATCGCCTTAGATTTAGACAGTACCATTGAGTTTGCACTAGATAAATTAAAACCTTCTAAAGAAGGAAGCTGGGAAAATTATGTTTTTGGTGTTGTTGCCGAAATTCAGAATAAAAATAAAGTGATTGGTGATTTTAATATTATCTTTAAAGGTAATATTCCTGGAGGTGCAGGTATGTCTTCTTCTGCAGCTTTAGAAAATAGTGTGGTTTTTGGATTAAATGAAATATTTAATTTAGGTCTTACCAAACACGAAATGATTTTAATATCACAAAAAGCAGAACATAATTATGTGGGTGTAAATTGCGGTATTATGGATCAATACGCAAGTATGTTTGGTATAAAAGACAATGCTTTACACTTAGATTGTAGAACGGTAGCATCTAAACCTTATAAAATAGATTTTAAAGATCATCAATTAATGTTGATAAATACCAACGTAAAACACAGTTTGTCTGATAGCGCTTATAATGATAGACGTTCTGCTTGCGAAGGCGTATCTGCATTACTAGGTATAAAAGCTCTAAGAGATGCTACTGAAGCAGATTTAGAAACTATTGCAAACAAGGTAACACCTGCAAACTACCAAAAAGCACTATTTGTAATTCAAGAAAACGAAAGAACTCTAAAAGCCGCAAAAGCTATTGAGGATAATGATTTACAGTTATTAGGTTCTTTAATTTATCAATCTCACGAAGGTTTGTCTAACCAATACCATGTTAGTTGTAATGAGTTAGATTTTTTAGTAGACCAAGCTAAAAAAAACAAACACGTATTAGGCGCAAGAATGATGGGTGGTGGTTTTGGTGGTTGTACTATTAATTTAGTTGATAAAAGCGAAGCAAAAGCATTTGCAGAAATAGCATCTAAAGCTTACAAAAATAAATTTAACACTGAATGTTCTGTATATTTTATTGAACTTTCTGAAGGAACACATATCGTAAAATAATCAACTACAACTTTAAAAGATGAGTAATACAAATTTACAAGATTATTCGCACAAGCGTTTTAATATTCTTACCGGAGAATGGGTTTTAGTTTCTCCACACAGAGCTAAAAGACCTTGGCAAGGACAAAACGAAGCGGTAAATAACGAAAAAAGACCATCTCATGATGAATCTTGTTATTTATGTTCTGGAAACACAAGAATTAACGGAGAAATAAACCCAGAGTATAAAGATGTTTTTGTTTTTACAAACGATTTTGCAGCCTTACAAAACGACTCTCCTACATTTAATGTAAATGACGGACTTTTAAAGGCACAAAGTGAAACGGGTATTTGTAAAGTAATTTGCTTTAGCCCAGATCACTCTAAAAGTTTAGCAGATATGTCTGCATCAGAAATTCAGAAAGTAGTTTTTGCTTGGCAAAGAGAGTTTACTGAATTGGCTGAAAATCCTAAAATCAATTATGTTCAAATTTTTGAAAATAAGGGTGCAGTTATGGGGTGTAGTAATCCACATCCTCATGGACAAATTTGGAGCCAGTCTTCTTTACCCAACGAAGTTGATAAAAAAAATACACAACAATTAAATTACTATAACAATAACAATAGTAGTTTATTGGGTGATTACTTAACGCAAGAATTAGAAAAGAAAGAACGTATTATTTTTGAAAATGATGGGTTTGTAGTTTTAGTTCCTTTTTGGGCTATTTGGCCTTTCGAAGCCATGATTGTTCCTAAAAAACACCAAGCTAATATTTTAGAAATGAATGATGAACAAGCTTTACAATACGGAGAAGCAATTGCTGTTTTAACCAAAGCTTACGATAAGATTTTTAACACTTCTTTTCCTTACTCTAGTGGTATTCACCAAGCACCAACAAATGGTAATGCAAACAAGCATTGGCATTGGCACATGAGTTTTTATCCACCATTATTAAGAAGCGCTTCTGTAAAGAAATTTATGGTAGGTTATGAAATGTTCGGAACTCCACAAAGAGATATTACAGCAGAACAAGCTGTAAAAATGATAAAAGATTGTTTGTAAATATTGCTCCCCCCCCTTTATCAATAAAAGAGCTTCTCATTAAGAGAGGCTTTTTTTCAACATTTTATTACAAGAACTCTCTTACTACTGTTTAAATTATATACATTTTAATACATAATCACTTTTATAATTCAGACTTTAATAAGTATCAAAAAGTGATTTAAGTTTTTAGAGGTCAGTAGTTAGTTACATATAATTTTGTGCTGCTCTACTTTATCCTTTTGAACCATTTTTGTTATTAAGTTATTGAATATTGTTGCTTTACTTTGTGATCGATTAATTCTAAAACAAAATTCATTAAAATATCTATTTAACGTGAGTTCGAGCTAATCAATCGCAATATTCGGTAACATATTCGGGATTTTTATAGAAGGTTTTTTAGGTAAAAAAGAATATGCAATTAATCCAGAGATCATATTTGTTATGAAATTATCAAAAGATCTATGTCTAGAATGTTCAATTTGGCAAGTGTTTTTTAGTACATCATTTACTGTTTCGATGATTGCTCTTTTTCTTAGGATAACTTTATCCATATAGTCCATTGCTTTCTTTTTCATGTTTTTTCGAACTTTAGTTATTAAATGAATTCCGTCTACAAAAAGTCTTTCAAATAAATCTTTCCCAATATATCCTTTGTCTCCAAAAATTTTTCCAAATAATTTGTCGTGAAACTCTTTTGTTTGAGAGGGAATCTGTCGTCTACATTGGCTGGAGTGAACATAAAATCAATAATTTCTCCTTTGTCATTGCAGACAATATGTAGTTTAAATCCAAAATACCACCCCATAGTTCCATAGCTTTTTTTGGCAATATCTTTAAATACTTGATGTTGTTTTTCTCTTTTATAGTGACATACTTTTAAAGGAGTAGAATCAATAAAAGAGATACCTGTGCAATCGCCTAAACAATACATTTTCATAAAAACGGCTAAAGGTTGTGTAACCTTTTTTTGAAGTTCTACAAATCTATTATAAGAAACACAATCTGGAAACAGATCTTGTCTGTATTTACAAATATGGTTTAAGTAAAAGTGTTTAAGGTTTCGGTAAGACTTTAGGTGAAATATAACAAGTATGGTCATCACTTCACTATCAGACATTTTGAACTTTCTATTACGTTTTTTAGTTGTTGAACCATCAGAAATGCTGTTTTTATTAAGAATTAAGTTAAATTCTTTCATAAAATCATCTAAAGAACAGAAAATTTCTATAATTTTACTATCAGAAATCATAAGCAGGATATTTATTAATATATTAGAATTCAGTACTTTAATATACTAAATATTCTGCTTTTTTTATAGGTTTAATTAAAATTTCTTACATCGAACTCACGTTAGTTAGATTATAGTCACTTACCCAAGAATACGTTGTTCTTATCCAAGATTTCACTTGATGAATCATTGTATGAAGTGCTTTAAAATTCATACCTCCATTACTTTCTATTTGAGTAATATTATAAGCTTTCACAATAGGTCTGTAACCTCTCCATTTGTCGGTTATCACTTTAGCTTCTCGACTGATATGATTCACAAAAATATATTGCAAAGAACTAGCTGAAAAATCTTCGATTCTCATGGCATACATTCTTTTAACTTTTCCATCTTCAGTTAGTTCAACAGCAGTTATAGCTTTCTTTTTCTTAGCATTATAACTTCTTCCTACTTTATCTTTTTCTCGTCCACCCAAAACAAATTCATCCACATGAACAATACCGGTCATAGGACTATTTCCACTACTTTCCATAGCTTCTCTAATTTTGAGCATAAATAAACGTGCAGTCTTTTCTGTTACACTAAAACGAACTGCAACATAACTAGCAGAAAGGCTTTTAGTACTCGTACTCATTTCAAAAACAATAAAGAAAGCTTTTCTAACACCAAACTTTACTTTATGAAAAAGTGTGTTTGATGTAGATGATTCTTGATGAGAGCAAATATTACATGTCCGTGAAAAATCTTTTCTTATTTGAGCCTTGTTATGACCACATTTAACACATTGAAATCCATCTTTCCACTTAATATCTGCCAAGTATTTCTTGCAATCTTCATCCGTTTTAAACCGATCAGCAAACTCTAGAAGGTTTTGTCCTTTAAATATATTCATAATATTACTGTATTTGTTGTTTTTAAAGATATGAATTTAAATACTGACCTCTATAAGTTTTAATTCTTTTCTAAACTTTTCTATGTTGATTTGCTTTTCGATATAAAATTTTATGCGATATTTTTCCTTCGGTAAAAACATAAAAATAGTTGTTTAAGAAACGCCCTTTTTCTAAAGGAATTAAATAAACATATTATTAAAAGGCATTCTCTAAATTACTTAACCTAATCATGTGATATATAATTATACCATTTGATGGACAGAAATGCATTCTATAATAAAAAGATTAAATAACAACCAATTATGATTAAGGTGGCAATATTTTATAAAGTGTGTAAGTTTCAAAACTCAGAATTGATTAAACACTAAGTTTTTGAAACTTACACACTTTCTTATGCACTATTGTTCTATCAGAAGAACACTAAAAAAACAATCAAAAACACATCGATTATTTAAAATAACTCACACACTATTTAGAAACGTGCTGATCTACATTTTGCCAAGGTCCTCCGTTAATCACATCGATACCATGGTTTGTTAAAAACTGAGTTGCTTGTCCGCTTCTTGCTCCACTTCTACAAACTGCAATTACAGGTTTGTTCCAAGCTTTAATTTGCTCAACTTCTAAAGGAATTACGGTTAAAACAATGTGCTCTGCACCTTCTGTGTGCCCTTCATCCCATTCTTCTTGTGTTCTAACATCTAAAACAACAGCTCCTTTTTCTAAATATTCTTTAATTTCTGCACTCATATCTTTTCTTTTAAACATGTCAAATAGACCCATGTTGTATTTTTTAAATATTAAACTCGACACAAAATTAGTCCATTTTCAATTAACTTTGTGTAGCTTTTGTTACATTTTAACTCCTCTAATCTCTCTAAAATAGCAGATTGAATAGAAAAATGCTCTTGCAAAGCTAATTCATATAATTCTAATGACAATAACCAATCTAATTGAAATTGAGTTTTTAACTGATTAAATAGTTCTGTTATTTTTTTATTTGTTGATGATTTATCTTCTCGCATCTTTCTTACTTCCTCATACAAACCATACAACTCTTGTTCTTTTTCTGTGTAACTAATTTTATGTGTTTTAGTTTCAGAAACCTTACCTAAACCTAAAAAAGAATCTACATCTGCAGAACCCGCATACGCAGAAACTACTTCTTTACCAATTGCCATATCATAAATTCCCCATGCTGGCTTAAATAACGTTTCGTCTTTATAAGTTACCGTACAATCCTCTAAAGAAATAATTAAAATCTTACCTCTTAAATCTCTAGTGCCAGTAATTGCTTTTCCTTTTACAACAACTCCACTTTCAAACTCTAAGGTCATAAACTCACCTTCGTAGATTCCATACGCTTTTAAATCTCTTGGACTCATATCTTCAATCGGTAAGTTAATTCCTTTTAATTTACCAACAGGACTTCCAAAACCACCTGCGTGACTTGTAATTCCATGTCCTATTAATTCTTTATCTCTATTTGCTAAAGCCGTTGCTCCTGTTGTTTGAAAATAAGCAACTTTATTATTTTTATACTGAATAACTTTAGAAAAAACAGCAGATATTTGAATACCTGTTGTTAGTTCTATCGTTCCAAAATTATCTGAATCTATTAGTTTTTGAATACTTCTTAACCCACCAGTTCTTATAGCCATTGTATTTGCAAACTCATCTAAAACCAGACTTAAATAAGCAAAATCTGGTGTTACAAATAATTGCGGTTGTGGTTTTGTAATGTCAAAATTTACGGTTGCAGCATCAATAGAATACCCTACTTTTTTCACTTCACCTTTCATGCACCAAGCACTTTCTCCTATTGATGAAAGCAAACCTGCTCCGTATATTTTAGGATTATTTAAAGTACCAATCAACCCGTATTCTACAGTCCACCAATGTAAATTTCTAATTTTAGCCATTTCAGATAATTCGCCCATATTATTTTGAAGGTATGCAACTTTTTCTTGCGCAGCTTCCACTTCTTTTTCTGGTGAATTTGAGTTTTCTTTTAAGATTGATAAAAGCCTAATTGCCTCATACATTTCATAATCTTTAGAAGAAAAAATTGCCTTGCTTCCTATTTCTCCAAATCTTCTTAGATACTCAGCATATTCTGGATTCGAAATTATAGGTGCATGACCAGCTGCTTCATGAATAATATCTGGTGCAGGCGTGTATTCTATATGATTTATGGTTCTCATATCTGAAGCAATTACTAAAACATTATAAGCTTGAAATTCCATAAAAGCATTTGGCGGAATAAAACCATCTACCGAAACTGCAGCCCAACCTATTTCTTTTAATATTCTATTCATACCTTCCATAAAAGGAATGTTTTCTAAAGAAATACCTGTTTTATCTAAACCTGTCATATAAGATTTATGTGCTACCTTACTCAAATAAGCTACATTCATTTCTCATTACATAACGCCAAACAGCTTGATTTTGTGCTGTATATTCATCATAAGGTTGTTTTACCACGAACTTATGTAAATGTTTGGGTAGTTTCTTAGTAACTTCTTTTAGTTCGAAATGGACGCTCATTAAATTTGTATTGAATTATTCTTACGAAATTACATCTTAAAATATTAATTTCACAATTAACTTCTTGTAAAACTTTATTTTTTAAGTTTATTCTAAAAAACTACATGTAACATTTTACACTTTTTCACTACTTATAACTAAATACAAAATTATTAATTATGGCAGGAGGAGGATTTATAGCACACATGATTGCAAGTTTAAATACAAATAAACGATCTCATATTTCTACTTTTGATAAAATTAAAAATTCTAAAAAAAGTAAAAAAACAGCCCTCCATTTTAATAACAAGGCAAGCCCATCTCAATTAAAAAAAATCAAAGAAAAACTTATCAAAGAAAATGAAATTGCTTTCAAAAGAAAAGTAATGATCCTAATACTATTAATTACTATTCTTTTAATCACTTTAAATTATATGGACTATTCTTTATAACAAAAAAAACAGACTACCTTAAAAAGATAGCCTGTTTTGCTTTAGATTAATTAATTCAAATAATAAGACTAAAGCGATTCTTTTATAACTTTAACTGCATCAAAAGCTTTCGATCTTTTTGCCATATCTAATGCTGTCATGTTTCCTCTGTCTGATTTTGTCTTTAATTTTGCTCCATTATCAATTAAAAACTGTACAACTCTAACTTTATTATACCTAGCTGCATACATTAAAGGCGTTAAACCATTCGATTTTTTGTTTACATTTTCTCCCGTTTCAATCAGAGATTTTACAGCTTCATAATTCCCCATACGTATCAACTTAAAAAAAGCACTAACATTATATTGCGATTTAATTGTGACTACGCTCTTAGGATTTTCGTTTTTTAGAGCTGTTGCATTTACAGATCCAAAGGCAAAAAGACAAAGTAATAATGGTAAGATTAATTTTTTCATAATAAATAAGTTTTGGGTTTATAATTAATTTGTTTCTGATACTTAAAAGACTATTAACGCTTTGTTATGTTTCTACAACCAACAGCAATTAACAAGTATTTAACTAATAGCATTTACCAAGAAAAACTCAATAACCGTTAAATTCTACTCACCTACTATTTATTCTAAATTTATAAAGTTTATTTACGTTATCGGTTTCGTAAAAAATTGATAAAATCAATAAAAGCGATAAAATATTTCTTAATTTTACTGTTCAATTTTAAGACAATGAACAAGAAAGTTATCCTTATGATTTTGGATGGTTGGGGAATTACACAAGACCCTAAAGTATCTGCTATTTACAATGCAAAAACACCTTTTATTAACGGTTTATATGAGAAGTACCCAAATGCTCAATTAAGGACAGATGGAGAACATGTTGGTTTACCTGAAGGACAAATGGGTAATTCGGAAGTTGGTCACATGAATTTAGGTGCTGGTAGAATTGTTTATCAGAATTTAGCTCGTATCAATAAAGCGGTAAAAGAAAAAACTTTAGGTAAAGAAAAAGTATTATTAGATACTTTTAAATATGCCAAAGAAAATAAAAAGGATGTTCACTTATTAGGCTTACTTTCTAACGGAGGAATTCACGCACATATAGATCACCTAAAAGGATTGTTAGATGTTGCAAAAGAAAACGAAATAGGAAATGTGTATTTACACGCATTTACAGATGGTAGAGATTGTGACCCTAAATCTGGAACCTTTTTTATTAACGACATTCAGGAATACATGAAAGAAAGCACAGGAGAATTGGCTTCTGTAACTGGGCGTTATTATGCAATGGATAGAGATAATAGATGGGAACGTGTAAAAGAAGCTTATGATGGCCTTGTTAATGGTGTTGGTACTAAAACCACGGATGCTGTTGCAACCATGAACAAGAATTATGAAGACGGAATTACAGATGAATTTCATAAATCTATCATTGTAACGAATGAAGATGGTTCGCCAAAAACACAAATTAAAGAAGGTGATGTAGTTTTATTCTTTAACTATAGAACAGATAGAGGAAGAGAATTAACAAACGCTTTATCTCAGAATGATTTTCCAGAATTTGGAATGAAAAAATTAGACCTATATTACACAACCATTACTTTGTATGACGCAAGTTTTAAAGGGATAAACACTATTTACAACACAGATAACATTAAAAATACCTTAGGTGAAGTTTTATCTAAAGCTGGTAAAAAACAGATTAGAATTGCGGAGACTGAAAAATATCCTCACGTAACATTTTTCTTTTCTGGAGGACAAGAAGAACCGTTTAAAGGAGAATCTAGAATTTTAAGAAACTCACCAAAAGTAGCTACTTACGATTTAAAACCAGAAATGTCTGCGTACGAATTAAAAGACGCTTTGTGTGATGATTTAAAGAAAGGTGAAGCTGATTTTGTTTGTTTAAACTTTGCAAACGGAGATATGGTTGGGCATACAGGAATGATGGATGCTGCAATAAAAGCCTGTGAAGCTGTAGATATTTGTGCTAAAGAAGTAATAGAAACTGGTTTAGATAATGGTTATTCTATTTTATTAATTGCAGATCATGGTAATTGTGAAACAATGATGAATCCTGATGGATCTCCTCATACAGCGCATACAACAAACCCAGTTCCTTTTATTTTAATTGATAAAGAAATAAAATCGATAAATAGTGGTGTTTTAGGTGATATTGCTCCTACTATTTTAGATTTAATGGGCTTAGAACAGCCTAAAGAAATGACACAACATTCATTATTATAATTTAATCTTTTTTTAAAGAATGAAAAAACTCTTTTTATTAGCTTGCTTTGTTGTACTTGCATCTTGCAACGTACAACAAAAAGCAACTGAAACAAAAAAAGCAACTGCAGTAAAAAACCAAAGAGGAGATTTAATTGGATTAGCAAATAAAGCGTCTTTTCAACAAACTCCTTACAAAACTTGGTTTGATCAAAAATTTGATATTTATACTCCAGATGCAGCAACAATTGCTTCCCTTAAAAAGGAATTAGAAGGGGTTACAATTAAAGGTTTTATGGGAACTTGGTGTGGAGATAGTAAAAGAGAAACTCCGCGTTTTTTTAAAATCTTAGAACAAACTGATTTTAATTTAAATAATTTTGAACTAATTACAGTAAACAGAAGTAAAAAAACACCTGATAACTTACAAGAGGGTTTCAACATAAAAAGAGTACCAACTTTTATCTTTTATAAAAAAGGAAAAGAAATTGGTAGATATGTAGAATATGCTCGCGAATCTTTAGAAAAAGACATGCTAAAAATTGTTTCAGGTGATATCTATAAACATTCTTACGACCATTAATGCTGCCAGAAAATCCATTAATAATTGCTGTAGATTTTGACGGCACCATTGTAGAAGATGCATACCCAAAAATAGGCAAAGAGTTAATCTTTGCCTTTTACACATTAAAAAAACTACAATCTGAAGGCCATAGATTAATCTTATGGACTTACAGACATGGAAAAAGACTCGATGAAGCTGTTGCTTTTTGTAAAGAAAACGACCTTGAATTCTATGCCGTAAATAAGAATTTTCCAGAAGAAGTTTTTGATGAAAAACACAGTCGTAAAATTCATGCCGACTTATTTATAGATGATAGAAATGTTGGCGGTTTTTTAGGATGGACAGCCATCTATAAATCTATCTTTAATTACGAACCACCTAAAAAAAAGAAGAAAGGATTTTTCTCTTTTTTCAAATAGATAAACACTCCTATTTTCGCCTAAAATATAGTAACTTTGCTTTTCAATTTTTTTAACATGATTAAGATAAAAACAAGAGAAGAAATAGAACTTATGCGCGAAAGTGCCTTAATCGTTTCTAAAACATTAGGTATGCTTGCAAAAGAAGTAAAACCTGGGGTTTCCACTTTGTATTTAGACAAACTTGCCGAAGATTTTATTAGAGCTGAAGGTGCTGTACCTGGTTTCTTAGGATTATACGATTTTCCAAACTCACTTTGTATGAGCCCAAATTCTCAGGTAGTACACGGTATTCCAAATAAAAAACCTTTAATTGAAGGCGATATTATTTCTATAGATTGTGGCGCATATAAAAATGGTTTTCACGGAGACCATGCCTATACATTTGCTGTTGGAGAAATTGCACCAGAAACAAAAGAACTTTTAGACGTAACTAGAGCTAGTTTATATGTTGGTATTCGCGAGTTTAAAGCGGGTAATAGAGTTGGCGATGTAGGTTTTGCTATTCAGAAATTTACAGAAGATCATGGTTACGGAGTTGTAAGAGAATTGGTAGGTCATGGTTTAGGTAGAGAAATGCACGAAGATCCAGAAATGCCAAACTACGGTAAAAGAGGAAGAGGAAAGAAATTTGTTGAAGGAATGGTGGTTGCTATAGAACCAATGACAAATTTAGGAACTCATAAAATTAAACAACATGCAGATGGTTGGACCATTACTACTTTAGATAACAAACCTTCTGCTCATTTTGAACATGATATAGCAATTGTTAACGGTAAACCAGAATTACTTTCTACATTTAAATATGTACATGACGCATTGGGTATTGTTACCGATGAAGAGGATGCATTTAGACAATAAGTATTTACACTGAGATTCACAGAGTTTATTTTATTATGATGTAAAAGAGTTTCACAGAGAAATTGTTTATATTATAAAACCATTTCGTAAATAAACTATGGATAATAAAATAACAGAAAAGATTATTGGTGCAGCCATTGAAGTTCATAAAACTCTTGGGCCAGGTTTGTTAGAATCTGCTTATCAAGAGTGTTTATTCTTTGAACTAAAAAATCTAGGTTTAAACGTAAAAAAGGAAGTTTCACTACCAATAATGTATAAAGAAATAAAATTAGATCACGGTTATAGAATTGATTTATTGGTTGAAGATAAAATAGTTTTAGAACTAAAAACGGTAGAGTCTTTAACAGATGTTCATTCTGCTCAAATTTTAACATATATGAAATTAGGCAATTACCCATTAGGATTATTAATTAATTTCCATACAAAACTATTAAAAAACGGATTAAAACGTTTTATAAACACAATTTAAAACGCTGTGATTCTCTGTGAAAATTCTCTGCGAATCTCTGTGACACAACAACCATGAAACTCTTTAAATCCATATTAAATACCATCCCAAGACCTTGGTTAATAAAAGCTAGTTACCTAGTAAGGCCTATAATTGCTTTTTCTTTAAAGGGCGATACATTTACAGATCCTATAGATGGTAAAAGTTTTCGTAAATTTTTACCATACGGATATGGAAAACAGCGAGAAAATGCACTTTCTCCTTCTACGCTATCTTTAGAGAGACATCGATTAATGTGGTTGTTCTTAAGAGACGAAACTACTTTTTTTACATCAAAAGAAAAACTAAAAACTTTACATATTGCGCCAGAGCAGTGTTTCTTAGATATTTTTAGAAAGCAAAAAAACTTGGCTTACACAACATCAGATTTAGAATCTCCAATTGCAGATGTTAAAGCAGATATTTGCGACTTACCTTTTGAAGACAACTCTTTTGATGTTATTTTCTGTAACCATGTGTTAGAACATATTACAGATGATACTAAAGCAATGCAAGAGCTGTTTAGAGTGATGAAAAAAGGCGGATTTGGTATTTTTCAGATTCCGCAAGATTTATCAAGAGAAAAAACGTTTGAAGACAATTCTATTACAGACAGAAAAGAACGTGCTAAAATATTCGGACAATATGATCACGTGAGAGTTTACGGTAGAGATTACTTTAACAAATTACGTTCTATAGGTTTTTTGGTTGATGAAATTGATTATACACAAAAAATCGCTCCAAAAAAACTAGAACGATTTTGTTTAATGAAGCACGAAATTCTTCCGGTATGCTATAAGAGTTAATTGCCTTTATGTTTTCTTAAAAACTCTCCCATTTTCTCTAGTTCCTCATCACCTAGCACAATTACGTCATTTCTTAAAATCTGATATTTACCTAATTCTAATTTAACAACTTTAGAATCTCCTGCATATTTTTCATAGGCATCTTTTGCGACACTTACTTTTGCTCCTTCTTGGTTTATCCAAATTACTTTACCTTTTTTAATTACTTGGCTCTTATCTTCATAAAAAGCACCAACATATTCATAACCCGATTCTGAATTTAATGTTTTTCCATTAGTTGCACATAAAAATGAATGTATATCAGATCTATCTTCAGCATATAAAGGATATATTCCACCACCTAAATCACCTCCAAATAGATACCATTCTTTTTGTACTTTAACCTCTCCATCTTTATTGTACTTATCTATGATATCACTCTTTTTTAAGGATTTAAACAACGCTGTATTATCAGAAGCTCTAACTATTTTCTTTACATTTAAATCATACACCATTGGCTCTTTAGAATTATCTGGATAGCTAACCAACCTACCATTACCTCTTGGTAACATTAGCTTACCATAATGCGTAGCAGTAGCATTAAACGCTAAAACATCTGGTAAAAGAAAACCATTTTTATCATTTGTATTAAAACAATAAATTTTAGTAGCTTCTTCTTTTTTATTCTTCAACAAAATAAAACCTTCAGAATTGATGCCATCTTTATATGTTTTAGCTTCTACAAGAATTCTACCTCTATCATCTATAACTCCAAAATTTTCTCCTTTGGTGTATAACGCAATATTATTTGCATTAAAATTATAAATACTATCAACCTTTAATGATAAAGTTTCCGATTTATTACTCCAAATAGTTTTTAGTGAATCTATTTTTTTATGCTCTTTTTCTTTTCTGATACGTTCATCTTCTTGTTTCTTTATCTTAATTTCTAACTCCTCAATAGTTTCCTTTATTAAAATATGATTGTCTAAGTTATTTGCATATTCTTCAGAAGTTTTATCAATGGTAAGTAAAAAGTATTCTCTACTATAAGATTCTGATTTTTTTAAAAAATCTAATTTCTCTTTTTCTGTACTTTGATACAAGTGATTTTCATAATAGATAAGAGATGCTAACGATGCTACATTTCTATCTGTTATGGTATCCATAAATTTTAAAGCTTTGTTAAACTGTACTAAAGCTTCTTTGTAATTAATACTTGTTTCTATTGCTTCATTAGCTCTCTTAATATACACATTAGCAATATCTTGATTTGACTGCGCATTGGTAAGTGTAAAAGTAAATAAGCATAAAAGTGTAAGAAATAATTTTTTCATAATAATACTAAATAGTCTAAGTTAAAAAATGCAATATAATAAAAAGACATCATTTAAAACTCACTACTCATAGGCATTTGTCTTATATTCTTTTAATTTTCCTTTTTCATCAATAAACAATAAAATAGCATCTATATTTTTATGTTTTTGTAAAAATTCTTTAGCTTTATTTAGTCCCATTGCCATAAAAGCAGTAGCATACGCATCTGTATCTGCACAATCTAAATTAGCTATTACAGAAGCACTTAACAAACTACTTTCTATTGCATACCCTGTTTTCGGATTTACTGTGTGCACATATTTTCGCCCATCTTTGGTGATTCTAAATTTTCTATAATTACCAGAAGTTGCCATAGATTTGTTAGATAAATTGATATTTCTAAACCCCTTAGTACTATCTTTTTTTATGGGGTTTACCAATTTAATAACCCAAGGATGGTTTTCCTTTTTTACTCCTTTTGCTCTAATTTCGCCTCCAATTTCCACTAAATAATTGGCAATATTTTTACGATCTAAAAAACGAGCAACCACATCAATTCCAAATCCTTTAGCTATAGAATTAAAATCTAAGTAAATGTTAGGATCCTGCTTTTTAACTTTACCATCAACAATGGTAACTTTATCTAAACCAACATAGAGCATTTCTTGTTTTACCTGCGCTTCCGTTAAATTTATTTTTTCTCTTTTTGGTCCAAAACCCCAAGCATTTACAAGGTTGCCAACCGTTGGATCGAAATACCCATCGGTTTCTTTATAAATTCTTTTCGATTTTTTAAAAACTTCCAAAAACAAATCATCTACAACAACGGTAGAATCTCCTTTATTAATTTTAGAAATATTAGACTCAGGCATGTAGGTTGATAATGACTTATTCATTAAAAAAAACAAACTATCAATAGATTTCTGATAGTTTTGAGGTGCATCTAAAAACACTATTTTATAAGATGTTCCAAAAACATATCCTTTTAAAGTAAAATCTTTTGTTGTCTTTTTTTCAGCACAAGAAATAAGAACCAATATAAATGTTATAAAAATAATTTTATTTTTAAGTATCATAAATTGTAAAATATTTCTACAAAAATAGAACATAAAGTTTTCATAAAATATCAATAATAGTTCTTTTTTGTTCCTACAATTCGCTAAATTTGTTAACTTAATTTAATCTTTTATAAATGAAAAAAATATCATTCTTATTATTAACTGCTATTACGGTAAGTTCTTGTGTTTCTAAAAAAGAATTTGCTTCTTTACAAGCAGAACATACCGAAACAAAAACAGAGTTATTAGATACAAAAGCTAGTTTACAAAAGTGTCTAATTGAAAACGAAAAAGAGTCTACCAAAGTGTTTACCTTAACAGAACAGGTAAAAACATTAAAAGAGGATAAAAAAGGTGCCTTAAAACAAGTTGAAAACTTAACAGTTTTAACTCAATCGTCTTCTGATAACATTAAAAATGTTATTTCTCAATTAAGTGAAAAAGACAAATATATTAACGGTGTTAGAAAAGCAATGAGTCAGAAAGATTCATTAAATCTTGCTATTAAGTATCATTTAACTAAAAACTTAACAGACGGAATTCAAGATAAAGACATTGAAGTAAATGTAGAAAAAACGGTAGTATTTATTTCTATTTCTGATAAATTATTATTTAAAAGCGGTAGTTATAACGTAAACGAAAATGCATACAGTGTTTTAGATAAGATTGCGAAAGTAATTAAAGATCAACCAGAAATGGAAGTGATGATTGAAGGACATACAGATACAACTCCTATAAAGAGAAATTTAATTCAAGACAACTGGGATTTATCTGTATTAAGAGCTACTTCTATAACAAGAGTTTTACAGTATAAATTTGGTGTTAAACCAGCAAGATTAATTGCTGCGGGTAGAAGTCAATATGTACCATTAGTACCTAATGATTCTAGTGTTAACAAAGCAAAAAACAGAAGAACAAAAATTATTATCATGCCTAAATTAAATCAATTTTTTGATTTGTTAGAGCAAGATAAAGAGTAATTTGATTCTTAAATAACAGTAAAAAACCATCTGAAACTCAGATGGTTTTTTTGATTTAAAAAAATAAATTACAATAAAAAATGGAAAAATTAAAAAACAAAAAAGCAATTATAACTGGTGGAGGAAGAGGTCTTGGAAAAGCAACTGCACTTGCATTTGCTAAAGAAGGAATTAATATAGCCATTACAGGTAGAAATGAAACTGTTTTAAAAGAAACGGTTGCAGAATTAAAAGCACTTGGTGTTAACGCTATTTACGCTGTTTTTGATGTTGGCAATTATGAAGGAGTAAAAACAGGAATTAATAACATTATAAACACATTTGGTACTGTAGATATTTTGGTAAACAATGCAGGAATTGCTGCTTTTGGAACGCTTAACGATATGGAAGTTAGCAAATGGACCCAAATTATTCAGACCAACGTAATGGGTATGTATTACGTTACTAAAGAAGTTTTACCCTATTTAATAGCTAAAAACGAAGGTGATATATTTAATGTAGCATCTACTGCAGGACTTAGCGGAAACGCAACCACATCTGCTTACTCAGCATCTAAATTTGCAGTTATCGGTATGTCGGAATCTTTAATGAAAGAAGTACGTAAAAACAATATTAGAGTTTGCACACTAACACCTAGTACTATTGCATCAGACATGTCTATAGAACTAGGTATTGCAAATAAAGATTCTGAAGACCGTGTTTTACAGCCAGAAGATTTTGCAGAATTAATTGTTGCAGGATTAAAATTACCAAGAAGAGCCATGCTTAAAGGTGCTTCTTTATGGTCTACAAACCCATAAGTTTGTAATTACAACTTGAACAAAAACGAGGTATAAAATTGTAATTATTCAACAATTTTATACCTCATTTGTATTTAAAATTATAAACTTATTCTAATACCACTTTAAGATGGTTTCTTGTTTTTATCGACTTGACTTTCTCAAAAAAATCAACTAACTTCGTTTAACTTCTGATATAAAACATTAAAACGTTCGATATCATTATAGTTACCACACATTTGAAAAAAACCGAACGCCCATATAATCTAGAAGAAATTAAAACTTTGAGAAGTCGGAAAAATTCTCTTTGGCAACATTTTGAAAACTTCGGAATGAAATGGATTTTTATAACACTAATACTTTTAGCACCATTATTAATTTATGAAAAAGTTGTTGGAAAAGTTTCTTCTGAAATACAACTTCTGACTTCAATTCCTTTGTTAATAATTTCAATCGGAATTGTTGTTTATCTTATGAATAAAAACGGAGAAATAGGTTGGAATAAAAAAGTTGAAAACGAAATAAAAAACGGAAAAGCACAAATTCTGAAAATCAAAACGGAAAAAGTAATTAAGAGAAAGCAAACTTACGATTTGGGTTCTGGATTTTATATTAAAATATCGGAAAATGAAACATTATATCTACAAGGACAATATTTTGACGAATTACAATATTCACGAAAATTCCCAAATACGGACTTTGAAATAGTGAAAACTAAACTGAATTTTAATGAATTAATTGACATAAACTATTTTGGGGAATATTTAAAACCTAAAAAGAAATTAAAAGCTTTTACGAAAGAACAGTTTGAAAAAAACGAAGTTCATTACGATGGAGATTTATTGAACATTCCGATTGAAGAAATAAAATAAAAACGTGTGGTAACAACGTGTATAATTAATTGCTAGTTTTAGCTCACTTGGGAAATTCCTTCGGAATTTCGCCGTTCGTGCTTTATTTACTAAATTCACTGTTTAAAACACGCAACTAATCATACACAAACACGTTAAACGAACCTTACTCCAAGAAGCGTCCTGAAATAGGTTGACTAAAAATTAAACATTTAATTATAGTCACTTATGAAAACACAAAAAGAACACTGGCGAAAAAAAAGCTATCAAAAAGCAACACTTGAACTCAAATTATCTGTCGTTGACCAAATTCAAAATGGCCAGATTTCTACTAACTTTGCTTCCAAAAAATATGACGTTCCAAGAACAATAATTGGGTATTGGATCAAAAAATATAGTACTTTAGTCCAACAAAACACAGGTATGAGTAAATTAGATGAAATTAAAAAACTAAAGGAGCGTATTGAAGAACTGGAGTTTGTAAAGGATTTTCAGCAAGATATTATTGCAGATATGGAAATTATTACTGGCGTCGATTTATCAAAAAAGTCGTTACCCAAAACATTAGCGAAAGAGATAGAACTAAAAAAGAAAAACCGTTTAAAAGAAAATGGTTCTATCAGTGTTTTGGGATTAGTAAACAAGCCTTTTACAAAAGAGAAAAAGTAAAACAAAGTAAAGCTATAAACGACACTAAAATAATTACGATGGTTAAAGAATATCGTAAAAAAGTAAGCTCCAGAACTGGAGGAAAAAAACTCTATAAAGAACTTAAAAATCAGTTGATAGAACTAGATATTAAAATCGGTAGAGATAAGTTTTTTGATGTATTAAGACTGCATAATTTACTCGTACCTAAACTCAAAAACTACATAACTACCACAAACTCTAATCATCTATTTAAAAAATATAAAAACCTCATTCAAAACAAAATACCTACTAGACCCGAACAACTTTGGGTAAGTGATATTACAAACATTAAAACAGAAAAAGGACACAACTATTTAGCAATTGTAACTGATGCATATTCAAAGAAAATTATGGGCTACAAACTAGAGGACCATATGAAAGTATCACTCTGTAAGGACGCTTTAAAGATGGCTTTAAAAAACAGAAAATATCCATCAAAAAAATTGATTCATCATTCTGATAGAGGTATGCAATACTGTTGCACAGAATATACCCAGTTTGCTGAAAATAATGGAATAACAATGAGCATGACAGAGCAATATGACCCATATGAAAACGCTATTGCAGAGAGAATCAATAGAACTTTGAAATATGAATACGGACTTAGAAACTGTCTTAAAAACACTCTTATTGCTCAAAATTCAGCTAAACAGGCTGTAGATATTTACAACAATTTAAGAACACATTTTAGCCTAGACTTAAGAAAACCAGCAGAAGTACATTTAAATCCAAACATCAAATACAAATCGTATCGAAAAAATAATGTAAATTTGACTGAACTTACAATTTAAAAACAAACATAGTTCAAAATATTTTTTGCCTTCTAAACGGCTAAAAAAATAGTTTGAACGGTATAAATTAACCTAAAAAAAGGTCAACCTATATCAGGACAATACAGAAACACCGAGAAAACAAGAATGATATTTGATAATTTAGAATATATAAGTATTGAAAACCAAAAAACTAGTTTTCCAAAACATTTTCACGATACGTTTTGTGTTTCACTTATCCACGCAGGAGTTGAACAAATTGATTTTGAAAATCAAAGTCTTTTTACTGAAGCTGGAAGTATATCAATTACCAATCCCTACGAAATACATTCTAATCCTGTAATTGAGGACAAATCACACCTTAATTTCGATACTATCTATATACCGAATGAATTAATGCAGGCGGTTTTAAATGGGGAAAACATCAAATTTGTAAACCGACAAATTAAGAGTAAAAAAGCTAACCAATTGTTCTTGGAACTAAAAAACGCTTTGGACACAAAAAATGATAAAGTAATTGAGTTTACTCTATCACAATTCGTTAATGTCTTGAAACTTTACTCTCAAGAAAATGAAAAAGAATATTCAGAGTTAAATTTCGATAGTTTTAGTCAAGTTAACAACTACATTGAAAATCATATTTATGATAAAATTCAACTAAATGAATTATCAAAAATAGCAAACATAAATAAATTTGGATTTGCAAAAAAATTTAAAACTTCAACAGGTATGACACCAATGAATTATATTTTAATGAGGAAAATATTTTCTAGCAAAAAAGCGATTAATTCAAATTCAGAACTTACCGAAATAGCATATCAATATAACTTTACAGATATGGCTCATTTTTCTAAAACGTTTAAACGCTTTATTGGGATTTCACCAAAAAAATATAAAGCAAGTATAATTGCAAAAATGAAGTAACCAATATTATACAAGTGGTTACAATCTCTTAAAATTACATTTGGAGAAAAATAATATCCAAATGAACAAAGTAACCTATTTATCTCTTTTCTTTTTTATAATATCTAACATTTCATTTTCTCAATCTATTGACGATTCTTTTTCACAAATAAAAATGCAAAAAGATTTAGAGATATTTAGAAATATACGCCTAAAAGCTAACTCTGGGCTATACAAATACCGAACTAAAGAACAAATTGACAGTATCTATAATTGGGCAGAAAAGGAAATTAACAATCTATCGACTTACATAGATTTTTATAACCTAATTTCCACTCTTACCGATTATGAAGGAAGTTTACACAATAACACCTTTTTTCCAGAAAAGAGATTTGAAACAATAAAAAAAGAATATATAGGATATTTTCCTTTTCCAGTAAAAATTGTAGAAAATAAAGTCCTGCTCAATTTCCAAACAAGCGAAATCCCTTTAGGCGCTGAAATAGTTTCGATTAACGCCCTGGAAATTAACGATATAATTCCGAACACATATAAATTCTATACAACTGACGGAATCAACAAAACGGGAAAACAAATTGGAATTAATGGTTCTTTCAGTAAATATTATAGATACTTGTTTGGGCTTGAAAACGAATTTAAAATCACTTTCAAAACTAAAAGTTCGGACACAAAAAAAACTATCATTGTAAAAGGTGTAGGATATTCTGACTATCGAAAAAACTTTAAAAATAGACATTCTAAACCTTTCGATCGTTTACAATATGAAGACCCAAACGAAGATGAAATTTACAACTATAAACAAATAAACAAAAACACTGCAGTTTTAACAGTAAACTCATTCGATATTGGAGGAAATGAAGAGGCAGCAGAGCATAAAATATACAAAAATTGGTTGGATAGCATTTTTGTAAACATCAAAAAAAACGGTATCAAAAACCTTATTGTCGATGTACGAAATAATGGTGGAGGAACAGATCCAAATGATGTAATTACATATTCTTACTTGACTTCAAGAAAATTCCAAGAAAGTAAACAGGTTTGGATTAACTTCAAGAAAATTCCACTATTAAAATATTACGATTCACCAATTCCTGCTTTTTTAAGACCTTTGGGTGTTGGAAAATTCAACCGTTATTTTCAAAAAAGGTTTCCAACGGAAAAAAACGGAAAATATTTCATAAGCAAGGAAACAAATGAAATGAAAGTTAGAAAACCTAATAAAAATGCTTTTACAGGAAACATTTATCTTTTAATAAGTCCAAGAGTTGCTTCGGCAGGTAGTTTATTTTCAGCTATGGTTGCAGGTAATCAAAACACCATTACCATTGGAGAAGAAACTATGGGCGGATATTACGGACACAATGGACATACCTCATTTGAATACATATTGCCTAAATCAAAAATTGCGACAGAGTTTTCCATAGATAATATTGAACAAGATGTTCCTAAGAAGCCCAATCAATTTTATAATAGAGGAACTATTCCCGACTATAATGTGACTCAAACATATGAGGATTATCTGAATCAAAAAGATACTCAAATGGACTTTACACTTAACTTGATAAAAAAGAATGATTTGGAATAAAAACGTTGCCTAACACCATATATAATTTATTGCTAGTTATTGCTTATTTACGAAAGTTCTCGCAGGCTTTAAATCTGTGTTTTGTTTACAAAATTTATGGCTTAAAACACGCAACTTTTCATAACAAAACAACGTTAAACGAACCTTACTCCAACACCTTAATAAAATCTTCAAAAGCCACATAGTAAGGTTGATCTTTAAAAACCGGACTTTCCACACTTTCTGCATTGGCAATTCCTACACCTGCAAACCAAACTTTCGCATTTTGTTTCTTTGCATGATTTATAAAGGTTTCCATCCAAATAGCATCGTATTCATTTGGATTCTGAATATTACTAGACGCCTTTACCAATACAAAAATAGTAGGTGCTCCTTTTTTAAATAACACAAACTGAGGATGTCTTTTTAACTGACTATTAATAGCCTGAAACTCATACCCCATTTTTATAAGCTTCTCGCCAACAATATTCATTGCTAAATTATGCAATTCTTGTGCTGTTAAAACCTGCATTATTTTTTCTTTTTCTTGTTATGTTTATTGTAATTTTTATCTCCTCTGGTTTTAGGCTTCTTATATTTAGCTGCAATTTCTCTTCTATAAGAACCACCTCTGTTTACTTGACTATTCTTTTCACTTTTTTCATGAAAAGCAGGTCCAGGAACATACTCTAAAGAAGTTCTGTTTTTAGAAATTCCTTGGTCTTCTTTCGGACGTTCATCTTCCGTTAATAACTTAGAAATTTCAACTTCTTCTGGTAAATCTAAAACCGGAATCTCATAATCCATTAAAGCCTCTATACTTGCTTTTGTTTCTTGCTCTTTTGGTGTAGAAAAAAGGATGGTCTTTCCTGCTCGTTCTGCACGACCCGTTCTACCAATTCTATGCATATAGTTTTCTGGAAACTCTGGAGTATCAAAATTGATAACATGAGAAACATTATCAAAATCTAAACCACGAGCCATTACATCTGTAGCTAATAAAATTCTGTTTTTACCTTCATCAAACTGTTTTATAGAACGAATTCTATAATTCTGAGTTTTATTAGAGTGAATAACACACATTTCATCATTAAACACTTCTTGTAAATGTTTAAACAATAAATCTGCCGTTCTCTTAAAACCAACAAAAATTAATACTTTATTATACGTTTCTTTATCTGCTAAAAGCTCATGTAATAAATTAACTTTGGTAAAAAAGTTAGGGATATTATAAGAAACTTGCTCAATATTATCTAGCGGCGTTCCACTTACGGCTACAGATATTTTTTCCGGGTTTTTAAAAAAATCATAAATTAAGGCATCTACATCTTCTGTCATCGTTGCAGAAAACAATACGTTTTGTCTTCTTGCAGGTATCACATCAAAAATGTTCATCAACTGAAAACGGAAACCTAAGTCTAACATTACATCAACTTCATCAATTACCAATTTCTGAATAGATTTTAGCTTTAAAGCATTACTCAACGCCAAATCATACAAACGTCCTGGAGTTGCAACAATAATATCTTGTCCTTGTAAAATAGCTTGTTTTTGTGTGTTGATGTTTGCACCACCATAAACCCCTAAAACACGTGTATTAATATATTTAGATAATTGTCCTATCTGTTCTACCACCTGTAAAACCAACTCACGCGTTGGCACTAAAATTAATACTCTTGGGTGTTTTTGCGTAGCAAATTTTAAATCTTGCAAAATAGGCATCATGTACGCAAAAGTTTTTCCTGTACCTGTTTGCGCAATTCCCACAACATCTTTCCCCGATCTTACAACAGAAAATGCTTGTTCTTGTATTGGTGTTGGGTTCACATACCCCAAATCATCAATAGCATATTGTAATTGATTAGAGATTCCTAAATCTTGAAAAGTCATTCTTAATATTTTTCTGCAAAGGTACGTTTTATAAAACGCTAAACAATAGCCCTTTTCACTAAGAATATTTAGTAGTTTTGCACT
The DNA here is from genome assembly GCF_009796785.1 of Polaribacter sp. L3A8. Classification (NCBI taxonomy): domain Bacteria; kingdom Pseudomonadati; phylum Bacteroidota; class Flavobacteriia; order Flavobacteriales; family Flavobacteriaceae; genus Polaribacter; species Polaribacter sp. L3A8. The sequence goes on along the minus strand of NZ_CP047026.1, from coordinate 3,406,267 downwards.
AGAAATTTTTACACAAAATGATTACAGATACACATACCCATTTATATTCTAGCCAGTATAACGAAGACCAACCTGCTATGATACAGCGCGCTAAAGACGCTGGTGTTACTAGGTTTTTTATTCCTGCTATTGATGCTTCATATACAGATAAAATGTTACAATTAGAAAAAGAGTATCCAAAAGATGTTTTTTTAATGATGGGCCTACATCCTACTTCTGTAGCTGAAAACTATTTAGAAGAGTTGGCACACGTTAAAGAATGGCTTGATAAAAAGAAATTTTACGCCGTAGGCGAAATTGGCATGGACTTATTTTGGGATAAAAGTTTCTTAAAAGAGCAACAAAACGCTTTTAGAACACAAATACAGTGGGCAAAAGAGAAAAAAATGCCTATTAACATTCACTGTAGAGATGCTTTTAATGAAGTTTTTGAAGTTTTAGAATCTGAAAAAAGCGATGATTTAAGAGGGATTTTTCACTGTTTTACAGGAAATTTAGACCAAGCAAAACAAGCTATTTCTTATAACATGAAATTAGGTATTGGTGGTGTAGCTACTTTTAAAAATGGTAAGATTGATAAGTTTCTACATAAAATTGATTTAAAACACATTGTTTTAGAAACAGACGCGCCTTATTTAGCACCAACTCCTTATAGAGGTAAAAGAAACGAAAGTGCTTATATTACAAATGTTGTAGACAAACTAGTAGATATTTACGGTCTTTCTTTTGATGAAATTGCTGCAATTACAACTCAGAATTCTAAAGATGTTTTTGGTATATAAATGGTATTTGATACAATTACAACAGAAGAAAAATTCTTCAATTTTGAGCACCCTAAAACGTATACTAATTTAGGACTAGCAATTGGAATTTTTGCTTTTGTAATTATTTCAATCAACAAAGTATATTTAGAATTTGATTTTATAGAAACTATTTTTTATCCAGTAGCTGTTATTTATTTTATAACCTTTATCGCTTCTGTATTTTTTACAATGTTTTCTAAAGAAGATATTCTGATAAATTATACAGGATACCTAAAAATAACTTCGGATGAATTTATTATTGATAAAGAAAAAATAAATTTCACTGATGTTATTTCAATTAAATTATCTATTGATGATTATGAAGGAAGAGCAAAAAACACACATTCTAGCATTAAACCAATGTATAGCATAGGTGTTAATAATTTTGTAGAGATCTCTACGGATGATAAAAAAATAGAAAAACAAATTCAAATTTGTAGCTTAAGAGAGACGCATTTAATTTCTGATTTTTTATCTGCACAAATTGTAAAAAACAAGTTTACAAAAGCAAATCCGAAACAGTTAATTGCTATTTTTACTGACAATTTTAAGAAAACAACAGCAGCAAGAAATTATATTGCAGAACAAATTAAGAACAATAAGATAAAAACTGTCGAAGGCTTATTACTGATGAATTATTCATCTGACGAAGAGGCAAAAGAACTAAGAATAAAATACAACTTTAATTGAGTTTAAAAACCACATACTACAAAACACCACTAGGAACCGCAAAAATTGAGGGTGATGAAAACGGAATTCAATCGGTTTCGGTTTTAGATGAAGACTTCTCGACTGCGCTCGAAGTGACAAATTCTGAAATCCCTGAATGCTTGCAAGAGTGTGTCACTCAACTAGGTCAATACTTTTCTGGAGAAAGAATTGATTTCGATTTAAAATTGAATCCGCAAGGAACCGATTTTCAAAAGCAAGTTTGGCAAGAATTATTAAATATTCCATTTAATAAAACGAGAACTTATTTAGAACAAAGCAAAGCTTTGGGAGATGTAAAAGCCATTAGAGCGGTTGCCTCTGCAAATGGTAAAAACCCAATTTGGATTATCATTCCGTGTCATAGAGTTATTGGTTCGGATGGTTCTTTAACAGGATATGCTGGCGGAATTTGGCGTAAAAAATGGTTGTTAGCGCACGAAAACCCCGTAAAGCAACAATCATTATTTTAATTTTTATTTTCAAACATTAAAAAACATATTTTTACGTTTAGAACATATAGTTTTTTATGATTCAAAGAATTCTCTTCTTCTTTTTACTTTTTATTGGATTCTCAATCCAATCTCAAACTGTATCTAAAGATTTTAGAGTTCAAAAATATTTAATTGAAAACGATACGATTCAATTAGATTCTGTGGCTTTAAATCCTCATAAATTTAAAGTCTTAAATACATTTTTAAAAGTAATTCCTCCATCAGAATATACGGTAGATTTTAGTAATGCGGTTTTAATCATCAACTCTAAAAAATATACAGAAATTACTGTTGAATATTTTCGTCTACCAGATTTTATCACAAAAATATATACACCGTTCGATGAAAAATTTATGGTTCCGAATGGCACAAATACAGGTAAATTATACAGTTTAACCACCAACAAAAAAGCATCAGAAATAAAATTGTTTGATGGTTTACAAACCAAAGGTTATATTAGTAGAGGCATTACCACAGGTAACAATCAGAATGCGGTTACCAACTCTGCTTTAGATTTAGAAATATCGGGTAAACTCTCTAAAGACGTAACATTAAGAGCCAATATTTTTGACACCAATATTCCTATTCAAGAAAACGGATATTCGCAAAACATCACCGATTTCGATCGTATTTTTATTGAAATGTTTACCGATAATTGGCGTGTAAGAGCTGGTGATATTTCACTAGAAAATACAAAAAGTTATTTCTTACCATTAACCAAACAAGTTTCTGGTTTATTGGTACAAGCCCAAATTAATGACAACTTAAAAGTAGCCGCTTCTGGAGCAGTAGTTAGAGGACGATTTAGTACTTACAAAATTACTGGAGTAGAAGGAAATCAAGGTCCGTATAAAATATTAGGTGCTAATAATGAAAGTGCTATTTTAATTATTGAAGGTAGCGAGAAAGTGTACATTAATGGAGTTTTAATTAAACGTGGCGAAGAGAATGATTATACAATAGATTACAACCTTGGTGAAATAGAATTTAACACTACTTACCCGATAACCAATGATATGAGAATAGCTATTGATTTTCAATATTCAGAAAAAAACTACACCCGATTTGTAACCTATAATGAAGCTTCTTACGAAAGTGAAAAGTTTAGTATTGCTGGTTATTTTTATTCGGAAAATGATGCAAAAAACCAACCAATACAACAGAGTTTAACTACAGAGCAAAAAATAATCTTAGAAAATGCAGGTAATAATACCTATTTAATGGTGGCAGAAAGTGCTTATGAAGATACTTTTGATGAAAATAAAATTCTCTACAAAAAAGTTTTAAATGGCACTGAAGAAGTTTTTGAGTACTCCACAAATTCAACAGATGAATTATACACGGTAACTTTTTCTAACGTTGGTACAAATTTAGGAGACTACATTTTAGATAAAACCACTGCCACTGGAAATATTTTTTTGTTTGTAGGCACAAATCTAGGAAATTACAAGCCCATAATTCGTTTAATTCCGCCCACAAAATCGCAGTTATTTATAGTGCAATCGGCCTATAATCCTTCTAATAAAACAACAATTAATACAGAAGTAGCTTTAAGTAATAATGATGCAAATCTGTTTTCTACATTAGATGATACAGAAAACAAAGCCATAGCCACAAAGGTAGATTGGCAACAAACATTGATTGATAAAAAGTGGCAATTGCAAAGTAATATCAGTCATGAGTTTGTACAAAAAAGCTTTAAAACAGCACAACGTTGGGAGTCTGTAGAATTTAATAGAGATTGGAATTTATTAACCAATAATGCTACCAAAAGTTTCTTTCAATCTGAATTTTCTTTACAAAATAAAAAAACAGGCTTTCTTTTATATCGATACAACAACTTAACCTACAAGGATGTTTTTTCTGGAAACAAACATGAGTTACAATCTAAAATGAAGTTAAAAAATACGTCTTTTTATATAAATGGTAGTTTTTTAAAAAACACCTCAACTACAGAAGACGATACCTTTTTTACCGCTAAAGCAAAAGCAGAACACAATTTTAATAAAAGGTGGTTGGGTGCGTTTATCAACTTCGAAACCAATAGTAGAAAAGATATTACCTCGCAAGAATTCATCAAAACAAGTCATAAATTTAAAGAATACGAAACCTATTTTGGTATTGGAGATTCTACAAACGTCTACGCTAAATTTGGTTTTAACTACCGAAATAATGATAGTATAAAATCGAATTCTTTTACAGAAGTTAATAATAGAAAAACGTTTTACTTCAACAGTAAAATAATACAAAGCAAGCAGACTAATTTAAGTATTTTTGCCAATTACAGACTTACAGAAAACAAGTTTACAGACAACAAAAAATCGTTAAATTCTAAAGTTGTTTTAAATCAAGAATTATTTAATAGTTTCGTTAATTTAGGTACTGTTTATGAAACCTCATCTGGTAATATTGCCAGACAAGAATACATTTATATAAAAACAGAACCTGGTTTGGGCTATTATACTTGGATAGATTATAACAGCGATGGCGTTAAGGATTTTGATGAGTTTGAAATTGCAGAATTTCAAGATCAAGCATCTTATTTACGTTTACCAAAACCAAATTTGCAATTTATTGCTACGCAAAGAGCAAAGTTTACACAATCTATAACGGTAAACCCAAGAGTTTGGGCGTCTAAAAACGGAATTAAAAAAGTACTTTCTAAATTTTACAATCAGAGTTTTTTAAGTGTAGAAAATGAACAACAAAGAATAGGAAATTCGTTTAATTTTAATCCTTTCGATTTTGACGAAAGCAAACTAATAGGACTTAATTTTAGTATTAGAAACAGCCTTTATTTTAACAAAAATCTTCAGAAATATAGTACAACATACACCTACGGAAAAAACAGAAGTAAGCAACAATATTTTATAGGTAATCAAGAAAACAATATAAAATTACATCAAATAGATTTTGCTCATAAATTTGCCTCTTTTTGGCTGTTTGAGTTGATGGGAAAAACATCTAAAAATGATTTAGAAACTCAAAATTTTAACAACAGAAACTATACGATTAATGCCAATGAGATTCAGCCTAAAATTAGTTTCTTGTATAATGAAAACAATCGTCTTACCGCTTTTTATCACTTTAAAAACAAAGAAAATAAGTTGCAAGATTTTGAACTATTGCAGCAACAAAAATTCGGAATTGAATATTTTTATATCAACAGTAAAAAGAATCAAATTTCTGCCAATGTAAATGTATTTTTAAATGATTTTACAGGAGATACAAATACACCCGTTGCCTACCAAATGTTAGAAGGTTTACAAGCAGGAAAAAATTATACTTGGAATCTTTTATTTAATAAAAAACTAAATTCTTTTTTAAATCTAAATTTAAATTATTTAGGTAGAAAGAGCGAAAACACCAAAACCATACATACCGGAAACGTGCAATTAAGAGCTATTTTTTAGATTAATGGCTTTTTTTAAGATATGTTTGCAACATCAACCAAAAAAAAGAAAATGAAAAAAATTACACTATTACTTTTATTATTTATTAGCACAATTATTGTTGCTCAAGAGAAAGAAGAAAAACACCCACAAGACATTAACAAAAAACATGAAGTAAAATTAAACGTTTTGGGAATTCTAGCCTTTGAATGGATAGATGTTTCTTATGAATATTTAATTAATGAAGAGTCTTCTTTTGGTGTAGGCGCATTAGTTAGTTTTAATAATGATAGTGACATAGCAGAATATAGAAAATTTTCTTTAACGCCTTATTATAGAAGATACTTTTCTAGTAAATTTGCTAGAGGTTTTTTTGTGGAAGGTTTTGGAATGTTACATTCTTATGAAAAAAATAATTACGACTATTATGATGATTACAATGGTAATTATATAAACAACGGTAATAACGAAACGAATACAGAATTTGCCGTTGGTATTTCTGTTGGTGGAAAATTTATTTCTAAAAAAGGCTTTACTACAGAAATTTACTTAGGCTTAGGCCGTAATTTAGGTGGAAATAACAGCTCTTTAGAGGCCGTTGGTAGAGGAGGAATATCTTTAGGGTACAGATTCTAAAAATCAATCTTATTTACTAAATTTGCTGTTTAATAAAAGGAAATACAAAAAAATAAAAACATGAAAAAATTACTTTTAGCTTTCGGACTTTTAGTTAGTTCTTTAAGTTATGCTCAACAAGAAATTAAATTAGATATTGGAGATGCATTGGTTATAAAAAATTTAGAATTTTCTTACGAAAGTTACATCACAGAAAACTCTTCTTTTGGGGTTTCTACTGCTTTTAACTTAGCAAAACAAGAAGCTAAATTTAGGTACAATGAAAATACGATGATTACGCCTTATTACCGTAATTATTTTTCTGCAACCCAACAATGGAACTTTTTTGGTGAAGCTTTTTTTGGGATCAATTGGGGAAAAGAAAAACTACCTAATAATGGAGGTAGCGACTTTACTTATGAAAAATATACAGATGGTGCTTTAGGTGTTGCTGTTGGTACAAAATACATTGCAGAAAGCGGTTTAACAATTGATGTACATGCTGGTATTGGTAGAAACTTATTTAGTACAGCTGCACCTACATTAGTGCCTAGAATAGGTGTAAATGTTGGTTGGAGATTCTAAATTACCGTTTACTTTATAATTTATAAAACGCACTCTAGAGTGCGTTTTTTTTGGTTAAAGAAAACTTGTTACAATTCTTACCCTAAAGAATCATCAACTTGTTGAACTTTATAAATACTATAGAATGACACCTCTTTTCTTCTTTTAAACAAACCAATTTGTAGCTTACAATTGATCTTTTTATATTCTGAAAATAGATTTCTTAGGACTTTGCATAATTTAAGGTGCTTTTTCTTATTCTAAGCTCTTTTTAAAGTGCCCTGTTAAAAGAAATATTAATTCTTAACAGACATAACTCTTGGTAATTTTGAGGTGTATTTAGCTCTTTATTGTTCTTTGCCTATTGATACAAAATATAATGAAGTAGAAAATTTAAAACGGTTGCCTGCTGTAAAGAATCTTTAAAAGAAATACTACAATAATATTGTTATTAACGTTAACTATTAAAAGTATAAATGTAAATCTACTTTTAAAAAACAAAAATTTATTACAAAAAAAGCAGGCTTAAAAGCCTGCTTTTTATTAAAGTAAATTATTTATTATATCTTCTTAGAAGTTATAACCAGTCCAAGAAAATACAGAATTATCTGCTCCACCAGTTGTACCAACTGTTAAAATAATACTAGCTCCACCAACAGTAGTGTTTTTGATATCTGCAATATCTAAACCGTTTGCAGTATTTGCAACACCAGTTATAGAGGTAAGTTCTGCAGAATCAGATTTACCATCTTTTAAGTCTACAACATCTCCAAATAATGCTCCAGCTCCTAAAGCTAAATATGCATTAGTAATAGTTGCAGTAGCACCTCTTCTAATTTTAATTCCGTCAGACATTTCTACACCATCAGCATTATTTATAATTGTAACACCATTAATAGTAAAAACAGATTCATTAATATCAGAAGGAGAATTTCCATCTAAATTACCATCAGCTTCAATTCCTCTTGGATCAGAAGTTACAGCAGTATAACCGTTTTCTCTAATTCCGTATAAGTTTGTACAAGTACCTGCATAACCTTGAGTAAAATCAAACATATCATCTTTTGCGTTTACCACTAAAATATTAGATGCATTTACAGTACCTCCAAAAAATTCGATACCATCATCATCACCATTAAAAATAGCAATATTAGAGATTGTTGTACCAGCTCCAACTCCGTTTAAAGTTAAACCATTGTGTTCAGCTTCGTCATCAATTCTTGCCCCTGTATACTCTAAGATTACATAATCTAAAATACCAGAATTATCATCAACATCAGAACCTCCAAATAAAATTGAATTTTTAACCTCTGTTGCTGCATTACTCTCTGCACCAGATTGTCTACTTAAAGGAGCATTACCGTTTAAGATAATTCCACCCCAATCTCCTGCATTTGCAACAGTTGCACTAGAAGTAAATTTAATAGGATTCTCTGCAGTACCATCTGCTATAATCTTACCTCCTTTTTCTACCAAAATGTAAACATCTGTACCACCAGCTAATGCGTTAATCGTTGTACCAGCTTCTATTGTTAAAGTTGCGCCATCTTTTACTAAAAGTGCTCCTGTTAAATTATGAGCAACACCAGAGCTTAAAGTTAAATCAGACGTTAAATTTCCTGCTAGGTTTTGTGGTGTTACTTCCCCTCCAACAATTACTGCAGCGTCATCATCACTTAAAGAACAACTACTTAATACTAAAGATGCAATTGCAACGATTGATAAAATTGATTTTTTCATTTTTGTTTTTATTAATTTATTTAAATTATTTAGTTCTATTAACTTTTGCAAAGTTGCACTAACAATGTCTATTTTGTTTTATCTAAATCTTAAAGAATTGTTACTAAAATAAGGGTTTGCTTAGAAATTGTAAGAAAATCCTAAACTTAGGTTAACACCTTTTTTATAATTTCTTAACACAATGTTTTCACCTCCATCAAAACCAGCTCTGGTTAACTGATAATCTGGATTTAATATATTTGTTGCTTTTAATTTAATACTATAATTTTTATTAAAATTATACGAAGAAACCAAATCTAAGGTTGGTATCCCTTTTTCTAAAATATTCTCAAACCCTCTTGTACCAATAGAGTAAACTCTCTCACTAAAATAATTAAAGACTAAAGAAGAGATAAAAATGTTATCATTATACTTTTTATTGATAGAAATATCTGCATTTAGTAATAAAGGTGTTGCTCCTTCTAAATTACTAGTTGCATTTGTAAATTGTGCTATAGAACCTTTATCTAAATCTACATTAGAAACTAAAATTGAAGTATTTAAACCACCCACAATTTTTAAATCTTTATCTTCTATTTCGTATAAATTTTTTCTTGCTTCTATTTCTAAACCATATACAGAAGCATTACCAACGTTTAAGTAAGTTAATGTATTACCACCAGAAGGAATTTCTGTTCTTGCAATAGAGTTTTGTATGTTTTTATAAAAACCTGTTACCGTTACCAATTCAGATGAAGAAAAGTAATACTCATACTTTGCATCAAAATTATAATTATCAGATGGTTTTAAATCTGGATTACCTTGAGAAGAGAAACTAATATCTTGATATTTAAATGGTGCAGTTTCTTTAAACTGAGGAAATGTATAAGATTGGCTACCTGCAATTCTAAAAATACTATTATCGTTAAAATTGTATTTTATATTAAAACTTGGTAAAACATAGGTATTATCTAGGTTTGATGCTCCGTCTACTACAGATTGTGCAATGTTTGTATTATATGTAACTCTTTGTTGAATTTTCTCGAATCTTGCTCCTGCTGAAGCGATTAAATTATCACCAAGTTGATATACTAAGTTACCAAATGCACCAAATATTTGTCTTTTACCTCTGTAAGTAAATGGTAAAAATGCAGAAGGATTACTAGAACCACCTCTACCTGTTTCTAAATCAAAAATATTATTATCAATAGAAGATTGATTAAAGATAGCATCTGGGTCCTCTAAGTCTATTGCGACTCTACTAGAAAAATCATGATTAAAAATTGTTGAAGAGAATAAACGTTCTGTATATCTGTAATCTCCTCCAAACTCAAAAACACTAATATCTTCATCATCTTCTTTTAATTTATAAGAAAACTTTCCTTTAGCAGCATAATCATTTTCTTCTAACTTAGCAAAGTAACGCTCATTTTCTCCTGCAGAACTTGTTTGAGGACTATAAAAATCATCTCTAAAAAGGTATTTATTAGTTCTTCTATCTGGCTCACTACCTCTAATAAAGTTTAAAGAACCCTTTGCTTCAAGATTTAATCTATCAGACAATTCTACGTTTCCAATAAGTTGATTTACATACAACTCATTATTGTTAGTTTGCTGTCTTCTTTGATATTCTAAATCTCCATCTTGCTCAGGATTATTAGACCCTAAATAATCTCCAATAGATTGTTTATTATTATGAATAAACAAATGATTGTATGCAATACTATGTCCTTCTTCAAACTTATATTTTAAGTTTGCCATTAAGATTTGCGATACGTTATAGTCATATTTTTGAAAATCTTGGTCCTGAAAAACTTCCCCAGAACTTGTTGTTTGTTTTATATTACCATCAACATAATTATAACTCCCATCAAAACCACCAACAACAAAAAAGCTAAAAGTATCTTCACCAATATCAAATTTCTTTCCTCCTGCAAAAGAAATACTATTATTTAACTGAAAGTCTTGGCTTTGTGGTTTCCAAGAATTATTAAAAGAATACTTTGTTAAATCATTTACAGGAATCCCTGTACTCTGCGTACCAAATCTATTTGTACCATCTATAGTTAAAAAACTTTTAGATACAGTTTGTGTATTTGCTCCCAAAGAAACACCTACACTCAAAAGACTCTTTTTTACCAATTCTTTAGAAACAATATCTATGTTTGCTCCACCAACATCTCCATTAAGATCTGCTGTAAACACTTTATTTACACCAATATTTTTAATGATACTAGTATCAAAAAAGTCTAAAGAAATATTTTTGTATTCTGGATCTTCAGAAGGCAAAGGCAATCCGTTTAAAGTTGTAGAATTGTATCTATCTCCTAAACCTCTTACAATTACATTTTTAGAACCTTTAGAAACTCCTGCAGTTTTTGTTACCGCTCCTTCTGCATCAGAAACTCCTTTGGTTGCTAACTCTTGCGCCCCAATAGTAGTCTTAATAGAAACCGCTTTCTTTTGATCTAGAATTAAAGCACTTAATTTCTCTTTACTAGTAGAAGATTTTAAAACGATCTCATCTAAAGAAACGCCTTCTTCTGCAGATAATACTTGGTTAACAGTTACGGTCTCTCCTGCAACAATTGTAATTGATTTCTCAATTGTTTTATATCCTAAAAAACTAAAAACTACGGTATGCTTTCCTACAGGTACAATTAAACTATAATTTCCATCAAAATCTGTAGTTGCTCCAACTGTAGTACCTTTAATAAACACGTTTGCAAATGGCAGCGGCTCATTATTTGTTTCCTTATCCGTTAATAAACCCTTTAACGTCCCTTTGCTTTGCGCAATTAATAATTGACTGAAAGCTAAAAAAGTAATAAATAAAAATTTCTTCATTTTTTTCGTATAATTTACCCCGCAAAAGTCCACCGCATTTGTAAATTATATGTTAGTTGAAAATTATGCTTGTATTACAGAAACATTAACTAAAGGTTAACAATAAAAATTTAATTAACCTTTAGTTAATCTAAAGAAAACATTAGACTTAATAATTGATTGCATTTTTGTAACATCTTTAAAGATGAAATGTCATCATAAATTAATTAGTTTTTGTCGACTATTTTATATGACTACTGCCTTTGGCCAAGGCAGTTTCTTTTATTTATTTTTAAGGATTCTTTAACTAATTTAACATAATTATCGGTTCTTTGCAGTGACAAAAACTAATAATTATGAAATTTCCTATACTGCTTAAAGCAGTAATATTTGTTTGTATGTGTACTTTCTTAAACACAAACGGACAAGAAACTAATACCCCAAAGTTTGGTAAAGGGCTATTTAACTTAGTAGGTAAAGATAGTACTTGGACCATGAAAGTAGGTTTCCGATTCCAAACCTTAGCAACTTCTCAATGGGATGTAAATAATGGTCTTTCTAATCCAGAAACTTCGATGTTAATTAGAAGATCTCGTTTAAAATTTAATGGTTTTGCTTATTCGCCTAAATTAGAATACAAAGTAGAATTAGGTTTATCTAATAGAGATCTATCTGGGGGATCTGAATACACACACAACTCACCTAGATATATAATGGATGCTGTTTTAAAATGGAATTTCTCTGGAAATTTTGTCTTATGGTTTGGACAAACAAAATTACCTGGAAATAGAGAACGTGTTATTTCTTCTGGAAATTTACAAATGATAGATCGTTCTTTATTAAATAGTAGATTTAATATAGACAGAGATATTGGACTTCAATTAAAACATAAAACCAAGCTATCTGAAACCTTTTTAATGAAAGAAACACTTTCTATCTCTCAAGGTGAAGGAAGAAATGTTACTACTGGAAATGAAGGTGGTCATCAATACACCGCAAGAGTTGAGTTTTTCCCTTTTGGAGATTTCACAAGCAAAGGTGATTATAAAGGAAGTGATTTAAAATTTGAAGAGCATCAAAAACTATCTGTTGCATTTGGATACAACATTAATAAAGACGCTGCTAGAACTAGAGGAAACCAAGGTGACTATATGATAAACAACAGTGGTTCATTATACAGTACAGATGTTTCTAATGTTTTTATTGATGCCATGTATAAATACAAAGGGTTTTCTTTAATGGCAGAATATGCAACTAGAAAAGCGGATGATGCATTTGCTAAAAATGCTGATGGTACTTTAACGGGAGACACTGTACAAGTTGGAAACGGATTAAATTTACAATCTGGTTATCTTTTATCTAAAACAGTAGAAGTATCTGCACGTTATACCAACATTACTTTAGATAAAAATATTACAGGTAAAGGTGCAGAAAATCAATACACTTTAGGTGTATCTAAATATATTGCAGGTCATAAATTAAAAGTACAAACAGATGTAAGCTATACGGATATTGGCTTCAAGTCAAATCAACTATTATTTAGATTACAAGTAGATATTCATTTTTAAAATAAATTATAATAACGTAAAGGTAACATTCACAATTTTTTGTGTTTGTAAATTTGCAGACACAAAAAAAATTAAATAAACAACATGGGAGATCCATATATTTTAATGTTAGTTGCTTTAGCTATTTTAGCTATTGTAGATTTAGTAATAGGTGTTAGTAACGATGCTGTTAATTTCTTAAATTCAGCAATAGGTTCAAAAGCATTATCTGTTAGAAATATAATGATTATTGCTAGCTTAGGTGTGTTTTTTGGAGCCGTTACTTCTAGTGGAATGATGGAAGTTGCACGTAAAGGAATTTTTAACCCTAATATGTTTATGTTTCAAGACATTATGTTCATTTTTATGGCCGTAATGATTACAGATATTCTATTACTAGATATCTTTAATACCCTTGGTATGCCAACCTCAACTACCGTTTCTATTGTATTTGAATTATTAGGAGCCGCGGTTTGTATTTCATTAATTAAAATATCTGCAAATGAAGCGCAATCATTCTCTGATATTTGGAAATACATTAACCATGAAACAGCTTTAGAAATTATTAGTGGAATTTTATTATCCGTTGTAGTTGCCTTTTCTGTTGGAGCAATTGTTCAGTTTGTTTCTAGACTAATTTATACCTTTAACTTTAATAAAAGAGCTACCTATATTAGCGCTTTGTTTGGTGGGTTTGCTATTACAGCAATCACTTACTTTATTATTATAAAAGGAATGAAAGGAACTCCTTTTTATAGTGATGTAAAACATTTAATTGAAGGAAACACCATATTAATTATAGCAGGTAGTTTTCTTATTTGGTCTGTTATCTCTCAAGTTTTAATAAAATTCTTTAACGTTAATATTTTAAAGTTAATTATAGGTATTGGTACTTTTTCGTTAGCAATGGCGTTTTCTGGAAACGATTTGGTAAACTTTGTAGGTGTACCAATTGCTGCTTTAAATTCTTATCAAGAATTTATGAAAGCAAAAATATTAGTTCCTGAATTAACTGCGGATGCTTTTTCTATGGGAATTTTAGCTAAGAAAGTACCATCTAATGTTTGGTTATTATTAGCAGCTGGAGGAATTATGGTAGTTACCTTATGGACTTCTAGTAAGGCACAGAATGTAATAAAAACTGGTATCGATTTATCTAGACAAGGAGAAGGACATGAAAAATTTCAGCCAAACCCATTATCTAGAGTTGTTGTTAGATTTGCAATGTTTTTAAATACAGGAATCAGCATGGTGGTACCTAAAAAAGCATTGACTTTTATTGATGCTAAATTTCAGAAACCGGTTATAGAGTTACCAAAAGACAAAACGTATGAGTTACCTGCGTTTGATATGGTTAGAGCCTCTGTAAACTTAATTGTTGCAGGTATTTTAATATCTATTGCAACATCAATGAAATTACCTTTATCTACTACTTACGTAACTTTTATGGTTGCAATGGGAACATCTTTAGCAGATAGAGCTTGGGGACGTGAAAGCGCTGTGTATAGAGTTGCAGGTGTAATAAATGTTGTTGGAGGATGGTTCTTAACAGCAATTATAGCATTTTTAGCGGCAGCCTTAGTTGCTTATTTAATAAGTTGGGACATGATTATGATTCCTATTTTATTAGCAGTTGTTGCCTTCTTAATAGGTAGAAACACGTTAAACCATAGAAAAAAATCTAAAGAAGTTAAAAAACAAGAGTTTATAGAAAGAGCAGAATTAATTACAATTAACGGAGTCATTGAAGAAAGTGCAGATCATATCTCTGAGGTTGTAAACCGTGTAAATAAATTATATACAAATGTTGTAAATGATTTAACTAACCACGATTTAAATAAACTACGTAAAACAGACAAACACGTTGCTAAACTTAATGATGAAATTGATGGTTTAAAAGACGGTGTTTTCTACTTTATTAAATCTTTAGACGAAACTTCTGTACAAGCAAGTAGATTCTATATTATGGTATTGGGTTATTTACAAGATGTAGCACAATCTATTAGTTATATTTCTAGAGCAAGTTATAAGCACGTAAATAATAATCATAAAAATTTAAAGAAAGCACAAATAACTGATCTAAAAGAAATTAGCGCTCAATTATCTACTTTATTAACCAAAGAAGCTACAATCTTCGAAAAAAGAGATTTAGATAATCTTAATGGGCTTTTAATAGAAAAAACGGAGTTGTTAAAGAATGTATCATCATCTATAGAAAAGCAAGTTGCAAGAATTAGAACAGATGAAACAAGTCCTAAAAACACAACATTATACTTTAGTATTCTTTTAGAAACAAAAGATTTAATTAAAGCATTAATGAATTTATTAGAAACTTACGAAGAGTTTCATTTAAGTACAAAACAAGTAAAATAAAGACACTATTTTACTTACTAGCCCTGTTAAGCTTTAAAACTTAACAGGGCTTTTTTTTTGATAAAAACAGTATCATTTTACAACATCAATTAAAAATACTTTGTAACACTTACTTTAAGTTGTTTTAAGGACTTATTATATTTAAAATAAGAAGTGATACATTTAAACTAACCACCACTTAAAACTCTAATAATTCATAAAAAAACACCTTTATAACATATAATAATTTAATAAGCTTTTATTACATCAATAGAATTAATCTTTACATTTTTTTAAAACCAAAAACCTAAGTTAAACAACCAATAACTGTCTTTATTATCTGGAGACCAACTGTATTTTATTTCTAACGGGCCTATAAAAGTATCATAACTGTAGCCTAAAGCATAACCAGATTTAACATCTCTAAAAAGATCTATATTTCTAAAAACATTATCCTCTAATCGTCCATAATTAGCAATAAAAGACACATAATGTTTGTCTACAAATGAGTATCTAAAATTAAACTCAGACTTTAAAAAAGTATTGTCAGACAGTTCTGCAAAATCATATCCATAGAAAGAAACAAAGGTATTAATGTAGTTTTTGTTATAACCTCCTAAATAAAAATCAAAAATATCAGAATTGGTGTCATTTAGAGTAAAACCAGCTTCACTTGTTACTTGTAAGGTAAGTTTATCCCAAAAAGTAGTTGCAAACCCTAAGGTTCCTTTTGTTTGTGCAAAAAGTGTAAAATCTTCATTATAATCTGATGAAGCCATATACCACTTAAAGTTTAAATCTGCTAAATAACCTGTGGTAGGAAAATACTTTTTATCATACGTATCTAATTTTAGATACCCAAAACTATTTAAATAATGACTCGCATCAAAAATAGTTTCTTGGTTACTGGCAGAAGCAATTGTTTCTGTGGTTGCTTTTACATACTTATGCTCTAAACCTAAACCTACAGCAAACCTTCTATTAAAAGTAGTTTGTAGAAAAAATTGATTGGTTATATCTGTATATTTTAAATTAATACTACTCACATCAGGAAACTGAGAAGTAATTGGGTTAAACTTAGAATTAGATCTAAAGTGATTGTATCTAGATCTAAGACCATAACTAATATAGAACCCATTATCAACAAAATAATCTAAGTTATATCTTAAATTATCTCCTAAAATCATATCAACGGAAAATAAATCATTCTCTAATAATAAATGTTTTTGATTGTAATTTACCAATACTCCAGATTTATATAAAAAATCATAATGAACCCCTAGTTTTAAATTAGCATTTTCATCAGATTCATTTAAATGTAATTTTAAACTATAGCTATTATCATCCTTTTTACTTAGTTTGTATGCTATTCTTTCATAATTTTTTGTTGATGATAAAAAGTAAATTCTTTTTGTAATTTCTTTTCTAGACAGACTATCTCCTTCTTTTATTTTTATTTTACCTAAAACAAAAGCCCTTGTATAATATTTGGATCCAGTTAAATCTATATCAGTAATTCTAAATTTCTGATCATCAAAATTTAATTTTTTAAGCTTTTTTTTATAGGTTTGTTTTAAGGCTAATTCTTCAAAAACTTTACTAAATTTTACTCCTTCTTCTATCCCTTTTTGTAAAATCTCTTCTTTTTTATCAAAACTAACAACATTGTAATCCTTTATATCTGGATGTATGTACACATCTAGTTTTTCTTTTTCTGCGTCAGATTTACCATACATTTTATAACTAACAATCTGGTTCATAATAGCTACCACGGAGTTTAAATTTTCTTTTTCGTACAGCTTACCCTCTACATCTACGCCTATTACAACATCTACCCCCTTAGATTTCATAACACTTACAGGAAAATTATTTGCAATTCCACCATCTACCAGTAATTTATCTCCCAAAACCACAGGGTTTAATAATGTTGGAAAAGAACCACTAGCTCTTAAGGCTAAAGGCAAAGAACCTTTTTCTAATAAAACACCGTTTCCGTTTTCTACATCTGTTGCAATACAAAAAAAAGGAATTTGAAATTTTTTAAAATCAGAAATACCTTCTACAGAAGCTAATAATTCCATTAAAAAATTGAGTACATTTTGCCCTTTAGAAACCGCTCTAGGCAACCCTATTTTTCCTTTATGAACAGGAAGGGTAAATACTGTTTTCTCTCCAAATTCTTTTTCAAAAAAAGGTTCAGAATTTCTGGGTATTTTATCTTGTAATAACGAAACAAAATCGGTTTCTAAAACAATCTGTTCTATTTGATCTGCAGAATATCCTATTGCATATAAGCCACCTATAATTGCGCCCATACTTGTGCCTCCAATATAATCTATCTGTAAACCAGCTTTGTCTATTTCTTTTAAAACACCAATGTGAGCAAAGCCTTTTGCACCTCCTCCGCTTAAAACTAACCCAACTTTTGGTTGTTTTTCTTGGCTATAAAAACTAACCGAAAACAGCACAATAAATAGTACTAATAATTTTTTCATTTTTTTTGAAGCTCAAAAAATTGATATACTTTTATAGCTCTAGCATTTCCTATAACTTCTTTTAATTCGTCTAAAGAAGCTTCTTTAACACGTTTAGCCGACTTAAATTTACGTAATAAAGTTGTAATTGTTTGCTTACCAACATCAGGAATTTGTTCTAACTCAGATTTAATGGCACTTTTACTACGCTTATTTCTGTGAAACGTAATTCCGAATCTATGTGCTTCGTTTCTTAAATACTGCGTAATCTTTAACGTTTCCGATTTTTTATCAAGATATAAAGGAATTGGATCTCCTGGATAATAAATTTCTTCTAAACGTTTTGCAATACCTATTATTGCTATTTTACCCCGCAAGCCTAGAGCCTCTAACGCTTTTAAACCAGAAGATAATTGTCCTTTTCCACCATCAACAATTATTAATTGTGGTAAAGGCTGCTCTTCTTCTAACAAACGTTTATATCTTCTATAGACAACCTCTTCCATAGATGCAAAATCATCTGGTCCGTCAACTGTTTTAATATTATAATGTCTGTAATCTTTTTTACTTGGTTTTCCGTCTTTAAAAACAACACAAGCTGCCACAGGGTTTGTACCCTGGATGTTAGAATTATCGAAACATTCTATATGACGTGGCTCTACATGCAAACGTAAATCTTTTTTCATTTGCGCCATAATTCTTTTTACATGCCTGTCTGGATCTACAATTTGTACTTGCTTAAATTGCTCTTGTCTGTAATATTTTGCATTTCTTTCAGACAATTCTACAATGCGCTTTTTATCTCCTAATTTAGGAATCGTAACCTTTACAATGCCTCCCAAATCTACTTTAAAAGGAACATAAATTTCTGGAGATTGAGAGTCGAATCGTTGCCTAATTTCAACAATAAAAAGCTCTAATAATTCTTTATCTGTTTCTTCTAATTTTTTCTTAATTTCTGTAGTATGAGACTGAATAATAGATCCGTTAGAAATCTTTAAAAAGTTAGCGTATCCATGCGTTTCATCAGAAATAATAGAAAAAACATCTACATTATTTATAGACGGATTTATAATGGTACTTTTAGATTGATAATTGCTTAATAAGTGTAACTTTTCTTTAATTTTCTGCGCCTCTTCAAACTCCATTTTTGCTGCAAAGTCAAACATCATTTGGTTAAACTTATCTAAGCTTTCTTTAAAATTACCTTTTATTATATTTCTAATTTCTGCAATAGAATTACTGTAATGACTTTCTGTTTCTAAGCCTTCACAAGCACCTTTACAATTTTTTAAATGATATTCTAAACAGACTTTAAATTTTCCTTCATTTACATTCTGATGACTTAAATCGTACTTACACGTTCTTAGCGGGTATAACTCTTTTATTAAATCTAATAAAATTCGCACCGTTTTTATAGAAGTATAAGGACCAAAATATTCTGATCCATCTTTTATAACTCTACGTGTCATAAAAACTCTAGGAAAACGTTCTTTTTTAATACAAAGCCAAGGATACGATTTATCATCCTTTAGTAAAACATTGTAACGTGGTTTGTATTTTTTAATTAAATTATTTTCTAATAATAAAGCATCTGTTTCTGTATTAACCACAATATGCTTAATGCTAACAATTTTTTTTACTAAAACTCTGGTTTTACCATTTTCATGATGCTTATTAAAATAAGAGCTTACTCTTTTCTTTAAATTTTTAGCTTTACCTACATAAATAATTACATCTTCTTTATCAAAATATTGATAAACTCCGGGTTCATTTGGTAAGGTTTTAATTTGAAGTTCTAAAGGTGTAGGCATTGCACGAAATTACGGATTTTTAAACCAATATATAATAGAATTATAGCATAACAACACCTACTTTTAGTTTATATTATGGTTTCCCCTACTATTATATTTATTTTTACATAACTTTATGGCCTAACTAAATATAATTTTAACCAAACTTAAATTTTGCCTTATGTGTAATTGTAACGAAAACTTAGAAAACTTAAAAGAAAGTGTAGACTTAACTGTAAAAAACAACAAAAACACCAACATTACTTTTAACATTAATATTAATGGTACTAAAAAAAAGACTCCAGTACCAACACCTTCTAAGGTAAACACCATTTCTTTAGACGAAGCCAAAAAATGGGCAGAAAATTGGAGAAACTTAGAATCTGACTACAACAAATACCATAAATGTCGTGCTTTTAACATCCCAAAAATAGATTTACAAGAAGTTCTTGCGGAAGACGGAGTAGAAAGTATACGCGCATATATTGGTGTAAAAGAATCTACAAACAGTAAAGGTGAAAAGGAATATGAAGAAAAATTAATGATTGTAGGCGTAGATGAAAACGGAAAAGATATGTTGCCTAGTGCTACTAAGGGAAATACTTTAGCTGCAGAAAGTGCAGATGATAGTGGTATTTTCGATTTTACAGACCCTTGTCCTTCTGCTTGCGACGGTGACAGCCCTCTAAATTAAAGAACTAAATGCCTCTATTTAAAATTATTATATATTTAGGCTATTTAGTTTTAGCCATTAATACATTTTTATTTTTTAAAAGCTATCGACAAAAATCGATAGCTTTTAAAATTATACCTTTTTACCTATTGTTTTGTTTAATAATACAATTAAACGCAACTTATTTAAGCGCTCATAATATACCCAACCTTTATTTATCGCATTATTATTTTGTAGGGCAATTTCTCTTTCTGAGTTTTTTTTATAAAGAAATTTTAAAGTCTCAAATAAAAAAAAGAGTTGTTAATTTTTTTTTAAGCACGATTCCTATTGTTATTATTATTCTATACATAATAAATCCTTTAAACTATTTTAAATTTAACTTAATAGAAGTAATCTTAACATCACTACCCATTGTATTATTCTCTATTTTTTATTTTTCTGAAAATCTAAATTCTTCAAAAAAATTTATTTATTTAAATTGTGGCGTTTTTATTTATCTAATTTCTAGTACTTTTTTATTTTCTGTTGGTAATATTGTTAACTTGTCATTATCTTCTTTTAAAAAATATGTTTGGATTTTAAATGCCATACTCTATTTAGTTTACCAAATCTTAATCTTTATAGAATGGTATAAAAATTTTAAATTAAAAAAAAACATAAAAAATAGTACTTTTATAAAACACGAATAGAAATTTATAAATACGAAGAACTAAATGACTTTTGATGAATTTCTTACAAATGGTGGCTATTTTTTTTTAGCTATAAACACCCTCTCATTTATAATAAGTTATACAAAAAAAGACAAAGCTTTAAAATACTTTATTATGTATCTAATACTTTGTTGTACAATTCAGTATTATTCCTCGTATTTATCTAATTTAAATGAACACAACCTTTTTTTAAGCCATTATTTTTTTATTGGTCAGTTTATTCTTTTAAGTCTTTTCTTTTCAACATTTTATAAACTTAAAAAATATAAGAACTTAAACAGGTTTTTAATAGTTGCTGTAGCATTATCATTAATCACCTATCTAATAAAAAAACCTAAGATCTACGTAAAATGGAGTGAATTAGAAATTGCCATTACTTCAATACCCTTAATTATATATAGTTTTTACTTTTTTATAAAAAAGATAGATTCCAATACAAACAAAAAATACATCTACTTTAATTCTGGTTTTTTTGTATACACACTTTGTAGCACATTAATCTTCACTTTAGGTAACATTGGTAGTAAAGAAGTAAAATTTTATGTTTGGTTATTTAATAGTATTTTATACTTGTTTTTTCAGATAGCTATTTTTGTAGAGTGGTATCAAAATTTTAGAAAACCTTTAAATTTTAAAAGCAACTTATAATGTAAATGTATTTAAAAGCCAAAATACGTATAAACCCCTGATTTTTAATTTGAGTTTTTTATTTCACAAAGCAACAACTACCTTTATATAAAAAATTATTCCGTAAATTCGTTTTTGACGTTTTTAAAACCTCTTAATGGAAGAATTTTTTGCTCAAGAAAATCAAGTGATAACAATAGTATTAATAGGTGTTTTAATGCTCCTTCTAATGGGGGTTGCTTTACTATTATTTTTTTTCTTCTCAAGAAAAAAAATAGTGGAGAAGGAATTAGAGAAAAAAAACCTAGAAGTTACACATCAAAAAGAAATTATACAATCTATTATTATAACGCAAGAAGAAGAACGCAAACGTATTGCACAAGATTTACATGATGATATTAGCTCTAAATTAAATGTAATTAACTTAAATGCCAACCTTTTAAAAGACGGAGAATTATCGCCAGAAGAATACCTAATTGTTAACAATGGCATCTTAGAAGCAACAGACAAAACCTTAGAAAGTGCCCGTAAGATTGCGCACAATTTATTACCACCTATTTTAGAAGAATTTGGTTTTAAAGATGCTGTAGAAGAACTTGCGGACTCCTTTAATAATAGTAGAAAAATTGATATTGAATACACTATAAACTACCCTAATAAATTTTTAAACCCACAAAACGAACTACACTTATTTAGAATTACCCAAGAGTTAATTAACAACTCTGTAAGGCACGGAAAAGCAAATAATAGTACCATACACATTTCTCAAAAAAACAATAAATTAATTTTTAGCTATACAGACAATGGTATTGGTTTTAATACTGATAACATAGATAATAAAAAAGGTCTTGGTATGAAAAACATAGAAAGTAGAATTTCTTTATTAAACGGACAGTATAGTATTGGTAGTGAAATAGGCAACGGTTTTAAAATTTTAATTGTAATATACCCTCAAGATGATGAAAAAAATTAATATTATAATTGCAGATGATGAAGAACTTTTTAGAAAAGGAATTCGTTTTTTATTAGAAAGAGAAGCGAATCTTACTATTTCTTTTGAAGCAGAAAATGGTAAAGAATTAATCGATTTTATATCTAATACAGAAGAAAAACCAGACATTATTTTAATGGATTTAAAAATGCCAGAAATAAATGGTGTAGAAGCTACTAAGATAATTCATAAAAAACATCCAGAAATTAAAATAATTGCTTTAACCAGTTTCGACGGAAAATCTTTTATTACCAATATGATAGATGTTGGCGCCTCTTCTTATCTACTTAAAAACACAAGCCCTAAAATGGTAGTTCACACCATTAATGAAGTAAGCGACAAAGGGTTTTATTATGATGAAAAGGTATTAAAGATTATTCATGAAAACATCATTTCATCGAGTGGAAAACGTATAAAAAGCGATTTAGATAAAAAGCTGCTTTCTAAAAGAGAAATTGATGTTTTAGAATTAATTTGCGATCAATACACCACCGCAGAAATTGCAGACAAACTTTTTATAAGTCCAAGAACCGTAGAAGGACACAGAAATAATTTACTTCTTAAAACACAATCTAAAAATGTAGCTGGCTTGGTTATTTATGGTATTCAAAAAAAATTAATAGAGATTACACCAGATTTTAACTTATAATTGCAATCGCCTTAACAAAAAGGGTATAAATATTTATAAAACAAGTATTTATACCCTTTTTTGTTTTCAGTACTTAGCGCTCTAAAATCTATTAATTAATACTTATAAATTTGGATAAACTAAATATTAACTACTTAAATTTATTATTATGGATCCATTTTTAGGACAAATTCAACCATTCGGATTTAATTTTGCACCAAGAGGTTGGGCAAAATGCGACGGACAATTATTACCTATTGCAAGTTACTCAGCACTTTTTTCTTTATTAGGAACCACTTTTGGGGGGGATGGTAGAACATCATTTGGACTTCCCGAATTAAGAGGAAGAAGTATTGTACATATTGGTAATGGGCCCGGATTAAGCACAATTGCTTGGGGAGAACGCGGTGGTCATGAATACATAACATTAAACCAAACAAACATGCCACAACACAGTCATGCTTTAGTTAACGGTGTTGCAAATGCTAGTCTTACTACGCTAGATGGCGGAACTGCAATTAACGAAACCGGAACCGCAGAAAATAAATTAGCCTCTGGTGGATCTCAATTAGAAATTTATATGGAGTCTGACGGAACTCAATCTGGAACATTAGATGTAAACATCTCTGGAACAACTACTGCTTCTGGTGGAAATCAAGCTTTTTATAATAGAAATCCATTTCTAGGAATTAATGTATGTATTGCTTTACAAGGCATTTTTCCTTCAAGAAGTTAAAAAATTAAACATTTCCGATACCAATTTAGATTTTATTGGATAAACACACTTAATATAAACAATTAAAAAATAAAATTATGGAGCCATTTGTAGGACAAATTCAACCATTCGGATTTAATTTTGCGCCAAGAGGTTGGGCTAAATGCGACGGACAAATATTAGCAATATCTTCTAACACAGCTTTATTTTCACTTTTAGGAACCACCTTTGGGGGTGATGGTAGAACAAGTTTTGGGTTACCAGATTTAAGAGGAAGAAGTATTGTACACATTGGTCATGGACCAGGATTAAGTACAATTGACTGGGGAGAAAGAGGTGGGTTAGAACAAATTGCTCTTAACCAATTAAACTTACCATCTCACAGTCATGCTTTAGTAAATGGAACTGTTAATGGAAGTATTGAAACACTAGATGGAGGAACTGCTATTAATGAAACTGGAGCATCTGAAAACAAACTTGCTTCTGGAGGTTCTCAACTAGAAATCTTTATGGAATCTGACGGAACTGCTTCTGGATTATTAGATGTAAACGTTTCTGGAACAACAAGTGCTGCTGGATCTAGTCAACCATTTGAATCTAGAAATCCTTTTCTAGGAATTAATGTGTGTATAGCTCAATTGGGTATTTATCCATCTAGAAGCTAATTATAATAACAAAAAAATGAAGGGAATTCTATAGAGTTCCCTTTTTTTATTTAAAATATACAATGTGAAAAACGTAGGAGTATTATTACCAATGTCTAAAGCATTCCCAAAAATGGGAAAAGAATTTTTAAACGGTCTAAAACTATCTTTAGGAAAAAATGTTAATATTAAAATAGAAGGTATTGGTTTGGGTACAGATTCTAAAGCAATAATTAATAGTTTACAAAAACTAGTAAATCAAGAAGATGTTCTAATAACAACAGGTTTATTAGGTCATTTTGATTTAAAAGAAATTCTAGAATTTGTTGAAGGAACTGAAGAACCATTAATTTATTCAGATCTGGGAGCCACAAAACCTATCTCTTTAGAAGATAAAAACTACGTTTGGTGTAATTCATTAGATCTTTATGGTTCTACATTAAAATTAGGAGAATATTTCTTAAAAAACAACCTTAACAACATTGGTTTATCTACATGCTACTATGATGCTGGTTACGGGTTTATAGAAGCGATGGAAAAAGCACTTTATAGTAATGGAAAAGGGCAATTTGCAGGACACTTTATTACCCCAATGGAACCTCGTAAAAATGAAGCTAAAATTATGAAGGAGTTTGCTCAAGAAGTTAAAGCTGATGCAATTTTTGCCTTTCATAATGGTATTTATGCACAAGAACATGCTACATTCTTAAAAGAAAACAAAATAAATAAAACAACACCTTTATATACTGGACCATTTACAATAGAAAATAAAATACTAGACCAATTCCCAGAAATATTTGAAGGAACACGCTGTTTAACAACTTGGTCTGAAATATTAAATTCAAAAGAAAATAAAAAATTTGTAAATGAATATAATGAGGCGTATGGTAAGTTACCTTCCGTATTTGCTCTATTAGGATATGAAAATGGACTTCTTATTAATGACTTTCTTGAAAAGAAAACCAACCCAGAAGAAGCTAAATTAATTGGACCACGAGGATCTCTAAAAGCTAGTTTTTCAACTAAACGTACTAGTTTCGAACACCATCTTTTAGAATTAAACTTTAAAAATAACGGGTACAAAAAAATTATAAAAGAAAAAATGGAGCAGTTTCAATATAAAATAGACTCTACAAAGAACAAACAAGTTGGTGGGTGGAATAATGCTTATTTATGCCATTAAAACCTGTAAAACAATAATTTGATTAATAAATAGGTATTTACCCCTGTTTTTGAGTCAAGTCAATTTCCTATTTTTGTTTTTATATAAAACACAAACTATAGCTTAATAAACTTTTAACCAAATAATTATGAAAAAACTACTACTTTTTTTAACACTTATAGGAATG
The DNA here is from genome assembly GCF_009796785.1 of Polaribacter sp. L3A8. NCBI lineage: Bacteria > Pseudomonadati > Bacteroidota > Flavobacteriia > Flavobacteriales > Flavobacteriaceae > Polaribacter > Polaribacter sp. L3A8. The sequence goes on along the minus strand of NZ_CP047026.1, from coordinate 3,380,640 downwards.
CTTTACATTCCTAAATCTTTTGCACAACTTAAGGCAGGAGACATTGCTTTTATTGGTTTTCATACAGACGCAGATGATGGATTTACTTGGATTTCATTAACTGATATACCAGCTAACACAGAAATTTATTTCGGAGAAAATGGTTGGAACTCGAGTACCAATACATGGTACGTTAATGATGAAGGCCATATTAAATATACTGCTCCAGCTACAGGATTATCTTGTGGAACAATTGTAGAAATAAGAGAAATAGCACCCAATACTTTTAGTATTACAGCAGGAACAGGAACAATAGCACATTCATTAGGCTCTTTTAGCCTATCAAGTGGAGGTGATCAAATATTAGCTTACAGAGGAGGATCTGGAGCAAAACCTGCTTCACCTGTTTTTCTTGCTGGTGTTCATGGAGATTATATCCCTGCTTCTTTTGACGCATTAACAAAATGGGGAACTAATAATTCGAGTTATATAAATTCTGGATCTCACTCAATGCTCCCTTTAGGTCTTACAAATGGGGTAAACTGTATTTCACTATACCCAGGTACTCCAGAATTAGATAACAATCGTTATACAGGTACTCTAACAGGTACGTCTTCGGCATTATTAGCAGCTATTAACAATGCTTCTAACTGGACTGCAGGAAGTACTTCTCCAATAGGTATAAGCCCTATTAACTACCCATCCCCAAGCGTAACATGCGCTGTACCTTGTACGGAACCAGATGTTGCTTCAGTAACCTTTTCTCCAGCAACCGTCTGTGAAGGAAGTACTGCTACCTTAAACATAGCTGGCAATTTAAATGATGCTACACAATGGCATGTTTATACCGGCTCTTGTGGAGGAACTCTTGTAGGTACAACTACTGGTAACTCTATAAATGTTATACCAACTTCGCCAAGTACAACTTATTTTGTTAGAGGAGAAGGAGGCTGTACAACAACAGGCCCTTGCGGTACCGTTACAATTACCACTACAGCAGCAGACGATGCTTCTTTTAATTATGGTTCAACAACCTTTTGTACTAGCGATAGCGACCCTAGCCCAACAATTACAGGTCTAGCTGGTGGAGGTTTTTCTTCTACCGCAGGATTAAGTATAAATACTAGTACAGGACAAATAGATGTTTCAGCCTCTACTCCAGGAACTTATTCAGTAATCTATACTACTGCTGGTGCATGTCCTAATAGTTCTAATGTTTCTGTTACAATTAATGCTTTAGACAATCCAAGTTTTAATTATTCTGCCGCTTCGTATTGCGCAACTGGTGCAGACCCAACTCCAACAATTACTGGTGTAGTAGGTGGAACTTTTTCAAGTAGTGCAGGTTTATCAATTAATACTAGTTCTGGTGAGGTTGATCTTTCCGCTTCTACTCCAGGAAGCTATATTGTAACCTATACAACATCAGGAACATGCGCTAATAGCTCAAATGTTATACTAACTATAAATGCTGCAGACGATGCAAGTTTTAATTATACTGCTGCTGCATATTGTGCAAATGATGCAGACCCAACACCAACGATTACTGGTCTAGGAGGTGGAACTTTTTCTTCTACCACAGGGTTAAGTATAAATACTAGTACAGGAGAAATTGACCTTTCTGCTTCTACTCTAGGAAGCTATATTGTAACCTATACAACTACAGGGACGTGTCCGAATAGTTCTAATGTAAGTATTACCATAAATGCCATAGATGACGCTAGCTTTAGTTATTCTGCTACTAATTATATCAATAATGACACAGACCCAACACCAACTATTACTGGTGTTTCTGGTGGAAACTTTTCTTCTACTGCAGGCTTAAGTATAAATGCTAGTACAGGAGAAATTGACCTTTCTGCTTCAACGTTAGGTACATATAGTGTTACCTACCAAACTACAGGACCATGTGCTAATAGTGCATCTGCTTCAATTACCATACAATCAAGTGTGTATACTTGGACAGGGGCATTTAATAATGATTGGACTATTACAGTAAACTGGGATAGAAATGCTGTGCCTCCAGCAAATGCAGACATAATTATTCCTAGTGGTTTAGCCACCTACCCAACAGCAAGCAGCGCAGTTACATTTAACAGTTTAACAATTAACTCTGGTGCAACGTTTAAACCACAAAGTACTGTAACCGGTCCAGTAACTTTTAAAAGAAATATACCAACAACAAATTGGTATTTAGCATCTACACCTATTGCAAATGAAACATTAGAAAATATTATTGCAAATAATACGTTTGCAACCGGTACAGGTAGTAATATAGGAATTGGTAATTATCTTAATAATGGTATTACTCCATGGTTGTACGCAAATATAGCTAGTACAGGTGCTTATGTTCCTGGATTAGGTGTATCTGTAAAATTAGATGCTCCTGGAGAATTATCTTCTACCGGTAACTTAAATACTAGTAACATATTTTTCCCTGTATCAGCAACAGGTTCTAGAAATAAATTTAATTTAATTGGTAATCCTTTTACATCTTTTGTTAACTCAGAAACCTTTGCAACTACAAATACAAGTCTCCTTACAGAAAAAACAATTTGGTTATGGAATGGTACTGAATATAAATCATACAATGCTATAGACCCAATTGAAATTGCACCAGGACAAGGTTTCTTTGTAGAAGCTTCTACAAACGGAACAATAGCATTTTCTACTGCTAATAGAAGTCATCATGGTACAGATACTTTTATGAGACAAACTCCTAAAACATCTTTTGAATTGTTTATTGAAAATAACGATACAAAAAAATCCACTAAAGTTTTCTACCTAGCAGGTAAAACTACAGATTTTGACAATGGATACGACTCTAAAATGTTTAATGGTGTTGCTTCTAGTTTTGAAGTATTTACTCAATTAGTTTCTAATAATCAAGGAAAAAAACTAGCAATACAAACATTACCAGATGCTAATTATGATAGTATGGAGATTCCTGTAGGAATTAAAGCTGCAGCGGGTAAAGAGATTACTTTTTCTTTAAACGCATCTAACTTTAATGATGATTTAAAAATATTTTTAGAAGACAGACTTACAAATACCTTTACTCCTTTAAATGAAGCAAACAGCACTTATAAAGTTACTTTATCTAAAAATTTAGACGGAATTGGTCGTTTTTACATTCATACAACCAATAGCACTTTAAGTATAGATGGAACGGCAACTTTAGAAAATACAAGCATCTATAAATTAGATAATACTACTTTAAGAATCGCTGGTTTACCACAAGGTAATGCTAATATTAAGTTGTACAGTATGCTTGGTAAACAAGTAGTAAAAACTGCTTTTACTTCTAACGGAACTAAAGATATTGCCTTACCGCTATTAGCTAAAGGTGTTTACCTTGTAAAACTTGAAACAGAAAAAGGTAAGTTAAACAAAAAAATAATTTTAGAATAATAGCAATCATTTTAAAACTAAACATTATGAAAAAAAACATAAAAAATACAGAAGAAATTACTCGTAAACAAGCTATTAAAAAAATAGGAAATTATGGTAAATATGCAGCCTTAACTGCATTAGGAACCTATTTAATACTAAACCCACAGAAAGCGCAAGCAGCTTCTCCTGAGATTCCTGGATCAGGGTTTTAATAAAAACTCTGAAAAAATTAAAAAAGGCTATCAAATTAATTTTTGATAGCCTTTTTTTTTTAATCTTTAACCTTTATAAAATCATTAAAAAAACCAGAACTCGTATTATCTACCACTTGCCAATTGTAAATTGCAGAAAGTAGGTATAGTTTAGATAACTCTTCAAACAATCTTGTTTTTGATTTTTCTTTTAAATCCGTTACTTCAATTGTTTGTTTAATCTTCTCAATACTTTTTTGATTAATTTTATTCAATTCTTCTTTAGAAAAAACATTAAACTGACTTTGTTGTAAATCGAAATATTTAATATCAGGAGAAATAATAACTTCTTGAGTTGGTATTTTATTGATGATGATTTTCTTACCCACAGAATCTATTTGAATTTCTATTTTAGATAAATCGTAACCAACCTCTACAACTGCATTAACAGTAACAATTGCTTTTTTATCAAAAGAAAGATAATCGTAAAAATATTTTTTAGAATCAGAATAATTATAAACTTCAGAGAAAGTTCCCTTAGAAACAACTAACTTGCTTAAGTTTTTAATAGAGTTTACAACCACTTGTATTTCTTCTTGTTTGTGGTGTTCCTCCTTTTTATAGCACCAAAACTTGGCGATAAAAAATCCAACAAAAAAAACAATAAGGTATTTTAGAAAGCGCATCTTTTTAAACTTTCTATAAAGGTAGTAAAATTGAAAAAAAGATTATTCTTTTACAATCTCTTCTTTAGGAAAAGCTTGCTTGCTAAAAAGAAACAACAAAGCAACACCAACACTTATAAAAGCATCTGCTGGGTTAAAGATATACTGAAAGAAAGTAAAGAACTCTCCTCCTATTACAGGGATCCAACCTGGTAAAACGCCTTCCCATAAGGGAAAATAAAACATATCTACTACTCTACCATGAAATAATTCTCCATAAGGTTTGTCTGCAAAAAGTGTCGCTACTTTATGGCTAGACCCATCAAAAATAACTCCGTAAAAAACAGAATCTATAATATTACCAACTGCCCCAGAAAAAATTAATCCGATAGCAATAATAACAGCGTTGTGTACTTTTTTCTTGATATTTTGTACCAACCAATAAATAATTCCTGTTACGGCAACCAATCTAAAAAGTGTTAAAAAAAGTTTCCCTGCTTTACCACCAAACTCAAACCCCATTGCCATTCCGTTGTTTTCTACAAAATGAATTTTAAACCAATTAAAAACAACAACTTCTTCTCCTAAAACAAAGTGCGTTTTTACATATATTTTTATAATCTGATCTAAAATAATTGCGATACTTATAGTTAGAATAGCAAGATTCTTTTTTGACATTTTTCTTTATTTTGTGCTCACAAAAATAACAATATTATTGTGTTTATTGGGTTGTTAAGAAAATATTAGCTTTTATAGAATTTATGCTAATTTTTTCACCTGATTTTTCTTCCTTTTTTTTGTACGATTTTTCAACTAAATTATCGTTAATTTTTATCTTACCTGTTTTAGAAACTACATCTATATTGGCTTTATTAACAGCTGCATAAAGGTTACCTGCATACATTTTAACCTTTAAACTTGCGTAAATAGTATGCAATTTTAAAATACCTTTTTCAATATAAATATTTAAATCGCCTTTGTAGCTCTTAGATTCAATATTTATTTCATCACCAAAAATGGTAATTTCTTTATTTTTCGGAATCTTTATAACAGCACTTGCTCTATGCAATCTTTCTGTAATAAACTTTCTAAAAACTTTTTCTTCCGGGATATTTTCTGGTATTTCGAATTGAATTTTCACCAAATTATATTCTTCTTTATATTGAATATGTTGCTCTTCTATATTTTCTGCTATTAAATAAACTTCTACAAAATTAGATGTAGAATTTTCTATTACAACATCATCTAACCCAAATGTAAAAATTTCTATTTCTTTAGACTGGGTTTCAAATTTTTTCAAAACTTTTTTCTGCGATAAAATCACAGTAGAAATAAAACAACATAAAATAACGAAACGTATTTTCATAGAATAAAAAAAGCTCCTTATAGAAGAAGCTTTTAGATAATTATATTTTATATAAAACGATTATTGTTTACGTTTTGCCTCGATACTTAAAGTTGCATGAGGTACTATTTTTAAACGTTCTTTCTGTATTAATTTACCCGTTACTCTACAAACACCATACGTTCTATTTTCTATACGTAACAAAGCATTTTTTAGATCTCTAATAAATTTTTCTTGTCTAATAGCCAACTGAACATTAGCTTCCTTATTCATTACCTCAGAACCTTCATCAAATGACTTAAATGAATGAGAAGTATCATCTGTACCATTATTAGAATCATTTTTATATGCTGCTTTTAACAACTCTAAATCTTCTTGTGCTCTTGCTATTTTTTTCTCTATGATTGCCTTAAACTCTTGTAAGTCTTCCGCTGAGTATTTTAGTTTTACGTCTGACATAAATCTTATATTTTTTCGATTAATATTTTACTTTTTATGGTATCAAATTCAATTTCTGTACCACCGTTTAACTCATCTACAAAAACCAATTCTTTAGTTAATGTTTCACTCATAATGTACTCTTTATTATCTATGATAGATTTCTGTAAGTTCTCAAAATTTAAAACCGTCAACTTTATTCTATCTGTTACTTCTAAACCAGTGTCTTTACGTGCATTCTGAATTCTGTTTACCAATTCTCTAGCAACTCCTTCTTTACGTAATTCTTCTGTTATTGTAACATCTAAAGCAACTGTTAACGCTCCTTCATTTGCAACCAACCAACCTTCTATATCCTTAGATGATATTTCTACATCCGAGAGCTCCAAAGTAATATTTTTTCCATTAATGTCAAGAAGAATGTTTTTATCTTTTTCTATTTTGTTAATATCTTCTTGATTGAACTTTTGAACCTCAGCCGCTATAAAGCGCATGTCTTTTCCAAACTTTGGACCTAATGTTTTAAAATTCGGCTTAATTTGTTTGATTAAAATATCTGAAGCATCATCTAAAATCTGAATTTCTTTAATGTTTACTTCATTCTGAATTAAGTTTGCAACAGCTAAAATTTCTTCTTTTTGCTGCTCACTATCAACAGGAATCATAATTTTTTGTAATGGTTGACGCACTTTTATCTTTTCTTTTGCTCTAAGTGATAAAACTAAAGATGATATAATTTGTGCATTTTCCATTTTACGCTCTAAGCTTTTATCAACAAAACTTGCATCGTATACAGGAAAATCAGATAAATGAATACTTTCTGATGTTTCTTTACCCGTTACAGAGTTTAAATCTTGATACAACCTGTCCATAAAGAATGGCGCAATTGGAGAAGCTAATTTTGCAATCGTATTCATACACGTGTATAAAGTTTGATATGCAGAAATTTTATCTGTTTGATAATCTCCTTTCCAAAAACGTCTTCTACTTAAACGCACGTACCAGTTACTTAAATAATCTTGTGTAAAGTCTGATATTGCTCTTGCAGCTCTTGTAGGTTCATATTCTTCATAGAATTTATCTACTTTAGCAATTAAAGTATGTAATTCTGATAAAACCCAACGGTCTATTTCTGGTCTTTTTTCTAAAGAAATATCTGCTTCTTCATAAGAAAAGCCATCAAGATTTGTATATAAAGTAAAGAAAGAATAGGTGTTATATAAAGTTCCAAAAAACTTACGTTTTACCTCTTCTATTCCTTCTAAATCAAATTTTAAATTGTCCCAAGGGTTTGCATTTGCAATCATGTACCAACGTGTTGCATCTGCACCATACGTAGATAATGTTGTAAAAGGATCTGTTGCGTTCCCTAGACGTTTAGACATTTTATGTCCGTTTTTATCTAAAACTAAACCGTTAGAAACTACATTTTTATACGCTACAGAATCGAAAACCATTGTTGCAATTGCATGTAAAGTATAAAACCAACCACGTGTTTGGTCTACTCCTTCTGCAATAAAATCTGCAGGAAAAGATTCGTTTCCGTCAATTTTTTGTTTATTTTCAAACGGGTAATGCCATTGTGCATACGGCATAGAACCAGAATCGAACCATACATCAATTAAATCGCTTTCACGTTTCATTGGTTGTCCGCTTGCTGAAACTAATACAATTTCATCCACAATATTTTTATGCAAATCTATTTTCGCATAGTTTTCTTCTGAGTTGTTATCAACTTCAAAATCTTCAAAAATGTCAGATTTTAAAACACCTGCCTCAACGGCACGTTGCATTTCTGATTTAAGTTCTTTTACAGAACCAATACAAATTTCTTCTTTACCATCTTCTGTTCTCCAGATTGGTAATGGAATTCCCCAATAACGAGAACGAGATAAATTCCAATCGTTTGCATTTGCTAACCAGTTTCCAAAACGTCCTGTCCCTGTAGATTCAGGTTTCCAGTTAATAGTTTTGTTTAAAGAGTGCATTCTATCTTTAACATCGGTTACTTTAATAAACCAAGAATCTAATGGATAATATAAGATTGGTTTATCTGTACGCCAACAGTTTGGATAACTGTGTTTGTATTTTTCTACTTTAAAAGCTTTATTTTCTGTTTTTAATTTAATTGCTAACTCAACATCAATAGATCTTTCTGGTGCTTCTCCATCATTATAATATTCGTTCTTTACATATTTACCTGCAAATTCGCCCATTTCTGGTCTAAATTTTCCTTGTAAATTTACTAAAGGAACTAAATTATCATTTTCATCTTTTACCAACATTGGTGGTATTGGTGGCACTGCTTGTTTTGCAACCAATGCATCATCTGCCCCAAAAGTTGGTGCGGTATGTACAATTCCTGTTCCGTCTTCTGTAGTAACAAAATCTCCTGCAATTACTCTAAAAGCATCTTGCGGATTATCGTTTGGACGACAGTAATCTAAAACGGGTTCGTATTTAATATCTACTAAATCTTTACCAACAAACTCTTTAATAACGTGGTAAGGTATTTTTTTATCACCAGCATTGTAAGTACTTAATTCTGCTGAAGTTGCTACTTCTACATTGTTTTTACCTGCAAATTGTTTTCCAACTAATTTTTTAGCTAAAATTACTTTTATAGGTTCAAATGTATATTGATTAAACGTTTCTACTAAAACATATTCAATTTTAGGCCCAACCGTTAATGCGGTATTACTTGGCAAAGTCCAAGGTGTTGTTGTCCAAGCTATAAAATAAACTGTTCCTTCGTTTTGTAAAAAATCTGGAAGTGTTTTTGCTACTGCTTTAAATTGTGCAACAACCGTTGTATCTGTTACATCTTGGTATGTTCCTGGTTGATTTAACTCGTGAGAGCTTAAACCGGTACCTGCCTTTGGCGAATAAGGCTGAATTGTATATCCTTTATATATTAACTTTTTGTTGTAAATTTCTTTTAAAAGCCACCAAACAGATTCCATGTATTTAGGTTCATACGTAATATATGGATCTTCCATATCTACCCAATACCCCATTTTATTGGTTAAATCGTGCCAAACATCTGTATATTTCATTACGGCTTTTCTACAAGCTGCGTTATAATCTTCTACAGAAATGGTTTTCCCAATATCTTCTTTAGTAATTCCTAACTCTTTCTCTACTCCCAATTCTATTGGTAAACCATGTGTATCCCAACCAGCTTTACGCTTTACCTGGAAACCTTTCATGGTTTTATATCTTGGAAAAATATCTTTAATTGCTCTTGCTAAAACATGGTGAACTCCTGGAAGTCCGTTTGCAGAAGGTGGTCCTTCAAAAAACACAAAAGGTTTTGCATTTTCTCTTGATGTTACACTTTTTTCAAAAATGTTGTTTTCTTGCCAATAGTTAAGAATTTCTTCTGCTACTTTTGGTAAGTCAAGTCCTTTATATTCAGGAAATTTCGCTTTCATCATATCTATTTTCTGATAAGAGTGCGAAATTAAGGATTTTCTTCTAATTTTAGTCAGTTGAAAGTAGCAAAGTTTTAAGGTAGAAAAAAGTACTAAAACCACAAAGTGGCAAAGCTGAACCCTTACGCTGGTCTAACTTTGCCACTTTAAAAGTGCTGAAATTTTAAAATGCTATTTATAAACCTCGTTCTTTTTTAATTTGTTCATAAGCAGCTTGTATGCTTTGAAACTTTTCGTTTACGCCTTTTAAATGCTCTTCTCCTAGGCCTTGTAATTTATCTGGATGGTATTTTTTTACCATTTTTCTATATCCAGTTTTTACTTCTGCATCTGTTGCTGTTTTTTCTATTTCTAAAATTTTATAAGCATTTTCTGAAGAATCATAAAACATGGCTTTAATAGATTCAAAATCATTTTGATTGATGTATAAATACCCTGCTATTTTTCTTATTTCTTCTACTTCTGATTCGGCTACAAATTCATCTGCTTTTGCAATACCAAACAAGAAATGCAACAGTTGTAAACGTGATGCGTGCGACATGTTTTGACGAATCTGAATACAAACTTGACGTGCAGAAACTTCCTTTTTTATAATTCCGCTAAAGAGTTTAAAGGCATTGTTTGCTCTTTCTTTACCGTACATACCCACAAATTGTGTACGTACAAAGTCTAACTCTCTTTGATCTACTTTTCCGTCAGATTTTATAACGATAGATGCTAAAACAAGTAAACTCATTTCAAAATCTCCAGATTGTGTGTCTGCAGCACTTCTGCCACCATTAGATTGCCTGCTTCTTTCGTAATGTATTTGTTCTTGCGTTAAGTCTTTTTCTGAAAAACCATCTACAAAACTACCTACTGCAAAACCAATGGCCGCACCTATTGGACCACCAAAAGTAAATCCTAATCCTGCTCCTAACCATTTTGTAAAACTTCCCATATATATTTTTAATAAGCGGCAAAGTTACAAAGTTTCAAAGAAACAACGATTTATAGTTATAAAAATTGGATTGTTAGATTTTTAGAAAACTTGGCTCTGCAACTTTGTTACTTATTTTTACTTTGCAACTTATTTGCATGAAGGATTGTAGCATTTGTTTGAGCTCTTTTTTGTTTTTCTCAAAAAAAGCGAGTGCGAAAAGCCTGACGATTTTTAAATAAAAGTGTAGTGCAACGAAACTTTTACTTAAAAATGGGCATGCCCTAAAACAAAAAAGAACACTATGATATCAATTTTATTGATGTTTCTATTGAAACAACTACTTTTATAAAGTTGACTTTTCTTTAACTTATACTTATCTTTGTATTTTTAAATATAGAAAATATGTATCCAGAAGAATTAGTAAAACCAATGCGTGATGAATTAATCAAAGCTGGTTTTGAAGCATTATATACAGGTGAAGATGTTGAAAACGCAATATCTAAAAAAGGAACAACTTTAGTGATGGTAAACTCTGTTTGTGGTTGTGCTGCAGGTACTGCAAGACCAGGAGCAATTGCTTCTCTTGGAGCTGACAAAGTGCCAACAAACTTAACTACTGTTTTTGCAGGTGTAGAAAAAGAATCTACACAAAGAGCACGTGAGTTTATGGTTCCTTTTCCTCCATCATCACCAGCAATAGCATTGTTTAAAGATGGTAATTTAGTGCATATGTTAGAGCGTCACCATATTGAAGGTAGATCTGCACAAATGATTGCACAAAATTTAGCACAGGCTTACGAAGAGTTTTGCTAGACTTTTAAAATATTTCATAAAAAAAAATCCACTTATATTTATGAGTGGATTTTTTTTTTAAATAACATTCAATAATTATGGCTTCAGAATTTTCTACCTACACCAAAGAAGAGCTTTTAACGAAATTAAAAAAACAGAAAAATTATTTTATTATTAAAATGATTGTTATCCTTTTAATGGTTGTATTTGCTGTTTTCTCTACCGTTAACAATGGTTTGTCTTTTCATACTTTTTTACCTTTATTCTTTATACCGATGTCTCTTTTTATGCATTTTGATATAAAAAACATAAAAAAAGAACTGGCATTAAGAAAATAACTTCTACTGCTACAAACTTTATAGTATAATAATAATTACTTAACATCTACTGTTTTGTAATAGTATTCCTTTGAATTAAATTATAAATAATTTAATTTACCTATGGAATTAACAGTAATGTATTTAGGTTTTTTCTTAGCAGCGTATTCTGTTGTAGGAAATGACACCATACAAACATTAGGAACCTTTTTAAGTTCTAATGAACGTAAAAAATGGTGGGTTCTATGGCTTTTTGCTGGTGGTATACTTGCCGTAACATTAATTTACGGTTACGTTACTCATAATGGAGATGTTTCTTATGGAAGGTTAGCAAAATACCCTTTACCTAAACCATTTGCTTGGTATTATATTTTGCCTCCAATTGTATTAATGCTTTTAACGCGTACAGGAATACCTGTAAGTACGTCTTTTTTAATACTTACTTTTTTTAATGAAAAAAACTTAACGGATATGGTTGTAAAATCGATGTCTGGTTATTTGGTAGCCTTTGGAGCCGCTATTGTGCTGTATTTAATTATATCTAAAAGTGTTGAAAAGAAATTTATTGAAAACCCAATTACAAATAAGCAAAAAAATATTTGGACCGCCTTACAATGGTTATCTACAGGTTTTTTGTGGTCGCAATGGTTAATTCAAGATTTTGCAAATATTTACGTATACTTACCTAGATCTTTAAATATCTGGGAACTGATTGGTTCTTTGGTGATTATTTTAGGCCTTTTGGCTTACATAATTGCATCTAAAGGTGGAGCAATACAGAGTATTATCCGTTCTAAAACCAACACGGTAGATATTCGTGCGGCTACTTTAATTGATTTTACCTACGGTATTGTGCTGTTTTATTTTAAAGAACTAAACAATGTACCAATGAGTACTACGTGGGTTTTTATAGGGATTTTAGCGGGTAGAGAAATTGCATTAAACTTTGTATTACGTAAAAATGAAGCTCGTAAAGATATGTTTAACAGTTTAGGTAAAGACTTATTTAAAGTTTTTATAGGACTTGTAGTTAGTATAATACTTGTGTATGGTGTAAAGTTTTTAGCAACTTCAATTTAATACCTTGAATATGAAGTTAAAAACGTGCATCTTGTTTATTGCTTTGTTTTATTTTTCGTCTTGGTCTACTGCACAAAATCAAAAAAATGGCATCGATACTGATGAGAAAGGAATTACAATAGCAAATTTTCTTAAAATGTCTGGTAATTGGTTTATAGCTTATAGAGATGGAATTGCCCAAACACAAGCTGATGATGAAAAAGGTCTTGTAAACGAGCATAAAAGTGCTTTTGTTTTAAAACGAAGTTATTTTACTTTAAAAAAGGACTTAGATGAAACCTTTTCGGTAAGATACACTATGGATTTAACGGTAGACAGAGATGGCCCTGATGCAGGTAATATAGAAACGCGATTAAAATATCTTTATGTAAAAGCCAAACCTAATTTTAATAGTGATGTATTTACAGGTAATTGGATAGAGGTTGGTATGGTTCACACACCTTGGTTAGATTATGAACAAAAAATAAACACCTACAGAGTACAAGACAATATGTTTATTGAAAGAAATAGAATTTTTAATTCTGCCGATTTTGGTGTAACTTTTGGAGGTAATATTGGTCCTGCAATGGATAAAAAATTTTTAAAAGAAGTTAACGGAGCTTTACCCGGTATGTATGCCAGTTATGTAATTGGTATTTATAACGGAGCCGGATATTCTGGTGAAGAAAAAAACAATAATAAAGTAATCTCAGGACGTTTATCTGTTAGGCCCTTTGCAAACACTTTACCAGAACTTCATTTTAGTGGGTATTTTAATTTTGGGAAAGGGAATAGTGAAGAAGCACCAGACTTTAACCAGGTTTTAGGATTTATTACGTATACAGGAAAACAACTAACCTTAACAGCACAAACACATAAAGGTGTTGGAGATTTTAGAGCCAGCTATTTATATAAAGGTACCAACAAGCCTATTAAAAACAATGGATATAGTTTTTTTGGTGAATATAAAATTAAAAAAACACCATTAGCCATTTGGGGAAGATATGATTCCTTTCACTTAAAAACAGACGACCATAGAGGTACTAACCGCTACATAGGTGGAGTCTCTTACACTGTTAATAAATATTTACGATTAATTTTAAATGCAGAGCACAATGACAAAGCATTAGACCAAAATAATATTTATGAACTAAATCTTGAAGTATCATTTTAAAAACATAATAGCATGAAAAATATATTGTTTCCAACAGACTTTTCAGAAATTTCTTTAAACGCTTTTGCATATGCCATGGCATATGCACAAAAATTAGAAGCTACTTTAATTGTGTATCACTCTTACCATGAAGACACTTCTGTAGATGAAAAAACACAAACTATTTATGATAAAATTGATATCGATAATTTTAGAAATAAAAAAGATAAATTTCCACCCTTCGAAAAACTTATTAAAGCTAGTAAAAAAGGAAATCTAAAAGTTAAATACATTGTAGATCAAGGTGTTTTTGTAAACTCTTTATTTAAATATGTTGCCAAACGAGATGATAAAATAGAAATCATTATAATGGGAACACGCAACACAGGAAACAGCAGTTTATTTAATATTTTTATGGAAACGGATACCATTAAAATTTTAGAAGAAATAGACAAACCTGTTATAGCTGTGCCTGCAAGAGCAAAATTTGATGGAGAACTTAATAACCTTATGTTTCTTGTAGATTATAGAAACGAAGAAATTATACCTTTAGAAAAATTAACTAAAATTGCAAAAGAATTTAGTGCGCAATTACATGTTGTTCATTTCGATTTAGCACACGGAGAATCTATTACTCCATTGATGAATAAATTTAAAGAAAACTTGACTGTAAAGTACAAAAAAACAAAGTTTATTTCTATTGATAGTATAAACCTAAAAGGATCACTTACAGAATATTGTCAAAAAAACGAAATAGACATGGTGTGCTTGTTAAACCAAGAAAGAAATCTATACCAGCGTTTATTTTCATTTAGCTTAGCAGAAGATTTAATCAACCATATAGACATACCGGTAATGGCTATTTATCTAAAATAATTTTTTAAATCAAAAGGAAACTAAGACCTAAATTCATTTTTAATATTTTTGTAAAATGAATAAAGCCAATATTATAAAAAATACCATTGTTTTTGTAAAAAAAGAATTAGAAAATGCAGAAGGCGGACACGATTGGTTTCATATAGAACGTGTTTATAAAAATGCCTTATTAATTGCAAAAAAAGAACAAGTTGATGTTTTTGTGATTTCTTTAGGGGCTTTGTTACATGATATTGCAGACCCTAAGTTTTATAATGGTAATGAAACTGTTGGACCAAAAGTAGCTACTGCTTTTTTAGAAAAACAAAAAGTTAACAACGAGGTTATAAAACATGTTATTAATATTATAAACCATATTTCTTTTAAAAATTCTTTTGATAAAACAGGTGTAAAATTTACGTCTAAAGAATTAGAGGTTGTGCAAGATGCTGATAGATTAGATGCTATTGGGGCAATTGGTATTGCTCGTTGTTTTAATTATGGTGGTTTTAAAAACCGAGCTCTTTATAATCCTGAAATTTTACCGAATTTAAATATGACAAAAGAAGAATACAAAAACTCTTCTGCACCAACCATAAATCATTTCTATGAAAAACTACTTTTACTAAAAGATAAAATGAATACTACTTCTGGGCAACAAATTGCTGCAGATAGGCATTCTTTTATGGAAGGTTATTTAAAACAATTTGATGATGAATGGAATGGAATTAAATAATCTTTACACACACTTTTAAACCACCTTAATATATAAGTTCTTATTTATTGTACTAAACTAAGCATTTCACTTCTATACTTTGATGCAGATTTACCTGTAAACTCTTTAAATAACTTATTAAAGTGAGAAAAATTATTAAAGCCACACTCAAAACAAATATCTGTAATACTTGTTTGGCTTTCTGATAACAATTTGGTTGCATGCACAACTCTGTATTCATTTACCAATTTTGTAAACGTTTTACCTGTTGTTTTTTTAAAAAACCTACAAAATGCAGGAACAGTCATACTTACCAGATTAGAAATTTCGTCTAAACTAATATGTTGATTAAAATTCTCGTTTATATGTTTAAAAATGATATCTATTTTACTACTGTCTTGTGGTTGCGTTTCAAAAGCAAAACCATCTGCATTTAAAAGCGTATAATCTTCAGACTTAGAAAGTGTATGTAGTATTTCTAGTAAAATTAAAATTTGCTTAAAACCTTTCTTTTCAGATATTCTCTCAATCCTAGGCCCTAATTTTTCTTTTGTTTTTACACCAAAAAGAATTCCTTTTTTTGCTTTTTCAAACAAAATACTAATAGGTTTCATCTCTGGAACTTCAAAAAAATCTTCTCCTAAAAAATCTGGTTTAAATTGTACCAAGGTTTCAGAACCATTTGTTGTTAACCTATCTGTAAACCCATTATGAGGTAAATTAGAACCTATTAATAATAATTGACTATTGTTAAAGTAAGACAAATGATTACCAATGTGTCTTTTACCTTTACCTTTATTTACATAAACCAATTCAATTTCTGGGTGAAAATGCCAAAAAGCTTTTATCTGTTTTAAAAACTCGGTATGTTTTTTTACCAGTATAGAGCTTCCAAAATCTGGACTAATTTTTTCTAAAGTTGGCTTTACATTCATCATATTGCTATTTTAAAATCAAATTTACAACACTAAATCCTAAAAAGTTGTATAAAATTAACAAAATTATACACTATATTATCTTCACTTTGTTTTAACACAAAAATAACAGATAATTTAGCACATAAATATACCAATACTGATGTTTTTAAAACAAAACTTCTAACATAAATTTGCAGTGTTATTAATATTTAAAATAACCAAAAGATGAAAACAAAAATGAAAAAAATTATAGTAGTAGCATTAATGTTCGGAACATTAATTGGATACGCAAACGAGCATACAAATGACAATGAACTGAATGCTAAGAAAACCGTTAAGGTTGAATTTAGTAATGTAAAAAAGGGACAAACTTTAGCAATTAAAAATGGCGAAGGTGTAACTGTTTATAATAATGAAATTAAAAACTCTGGAAGCTATTCTAAAACTTTCGATTTTTCTGCTTTAGAAGATGGAATCTATACTGCTGAATTAAATAAAGATTTTGAAATTGTTATGAAACAGTTTTATGTTAAAAATGGTTTGGTTACTTTTTTAAACAATAAAAATGAAAAAATTTTTAAACCAGTTATTAGAGCAGAAGGAAATTTACTATACGTTTCTAAAATTGCTTTTAATAACAAACCTTTAAAAGTTGTTATTTATTATAATAATGAAACAATTGTTTCTGATACTATAGAAGGTAATCAAATATTAAAAAGAGTTTACAAATTTTCTGAAGCTGAAACTGGAAATTATAAAGTTATCATTAGTTCTGATGATAGATCTTACGAAAAGGATATTACAATATAAAAATTTAGTTAATTGTTTCGTCAGACTACTGCTATAGTTTGATGGTAAAAGCGAGTCTAAAAAGACTCGCTTTTTATTTGTAAAATACTTTTATCACTACAATTTTAGTAATCGATAATTATGTTTAATTACCACAAACATATTCTATATTACCACACTTATCCTTAACGTTTTATTAATATTAATAATATAACACACAAATTTACCAATATTGATGTTTTTAAAACAAAACTTCTACCATAAATTTGCAGTGTTATTAATATTTAAAATAACCAAAAGATGAAAACAAAAATGAAAAAAATTATAGTAGTAGCATTAATGTTCGGAACATTAATTGGATACGCAAACGAGCATACAAATGACAATGAACTGAATGCTAAGAAAACCGTTAAGGTTGAATTTAGTAATGTAAAAAAGGGACAAACTTTAGCAATTAAAAATGGCGAAGGTGTAACTGTTTATAATAATGAAATTAAAAACTCTGGAAGCTATTCTAAAACTTTCGATTTTTCTGCTTTAGAAGATGGAATCTATACTGCTGAATTAAATAAAGATTTTGAAATTGTTATGAAACAGTTTTATGTTAAAAATGGTTTGGTTACTTTTTTAAACAATAAAAATGA
This sequence comes from Polaribacter sp. L3A8, assembly GCF_009796785.1. Classification (NCBI taxonomy): domain Bacteria; kingdom Pseudomonadati; phylum Bacteroidota; class Flavobacteriia; order Flavobacteriales; family Flavobacteriaceae; genus Polaribacter; species Polaribacter sp. L3A8. The sequence continues at coordinate 3,363,032 of NZ_CP047026.1, read as the reverse complement.
AAAAATTTTTAAACCAGTTATTAGAGCAGAAGGAAATTTACTATACGTTTCTAAAATTGCTTTTAATAACAAACCTTTAAAAGTTGTTATTTATTATAATAGTGAACCGATTCTTTCTGAAACTATTAAAGGAGGAGAAATATTAAAAAGAGTTTACAAATTATCAGAAAATGAAATAGGGAATTATAAAGTTTCCATTAGTACTGACGATAGATCTTATGTAAAGGATTTTACCATATAAAAATTTAGTTAATTGTTTCGTCAAATTACTGCTATAGTTTGATGATAAAAGCGAGTCTAAAAAGACTCGCTTTTTATTTGTAAAATACTTTTATACACAACAAATCTATACCAAAAAATTATCTATAATTAACACCAACCTATTCTATTTTAACTTAACAATTAATTAACATAAGGTAAATACGGTAATTTAGAATATAAATATACCAATTCTGTTGTTTTTAAAACTTAACTATCACCATATCTTTGTGGTGCTATTAATTCTAAAACTAAAAGAAATGAGAACAATAATTAAAACAATTTTATTAGTAACATTAATGTTCGGAACATTAATTGGGTACGCAAATGAGAACACAAAATCTACTAATGCAGTAGCTGTAAAAAGAGTTAAAGTTGAATACAAAGCCGTAAAAATAGGACATGCTTTAACTATTAAAAATGAAAACGGAATTACACTATATAAACAAGTCATTAAAAATTCTGGAACCTATTCTAAAACTTTTGATTTAACCAATCTAGAAGACGGTATATACACCACTGAATTAGAAAAAGACTTTGAAATTGTTGTAAAAAAACTTGAAGTTAAAGATGGTTTTGTTACTTTCTTAAAAGAAAAAAATAAGAAAATTTTTAAACCTGTAATTAGAGCAGAAGGAGATTTAGTATTAATTTCTAAAATTGATTTTAATAAACAGCCTATAAAAGTAGTTCTGTATCATGATAACAATCTTATTCATTCTGAAAAGATTGAAGGCAAAGAAATTTTAAACAGAGTTTATAATGTATCTAAAAGAGAAAAAGGAACATATAAAGTAGTTGTTTATGCAGACAATAGAATGTATGTAAAAGATCTTACAATATAAAAATTTAGTTAATTGTTTCATCAAATTACTGCTATAATTTGATGGTAAAAGCGAGTCCGAAAGGACTCGCTTTTTATTTGTAAAATGCTTTACATACAAGATACTCTTATTTATAAACCCTTAATAATTAACATAAATGTATTCTATTTTAACTTAACAATTAATTTACAACGTCTTAACGTGTTAATTTAGAGTATTTATTTACCAATTCTGTTGTTTTTAAAACTTAACTATCACCATATCTTTGTGGTGTTATTAATTCTAAAACTAAAAGAAATGAGAACAATAATTAAAACAATTTTATTAGTAACATTAATGTTCGGAACATTAATTGGGTACGCAAATGAGAACACAAAATCTACTAATGCAGTAGCTGTAAAAAGAGTTAAAGTTGAATACAAGTCTGTAAAAAAAGGACACGCTTTAACTATTAAAAATGAAAACGGAATTACACTATATAAACAAGTCATTCAAAATTCTGGAACCTATTCTAAAACTTTTGATTTAACCAATCTAGAAGACGGTATATACACCACTGAATTAGAAAAAGACTTTGAAATTGTTGTAAAAAAACTTGAAGTTAAAGATGGTTTTGTTACTTTCTTAAAAGAACAAAACAAGAAAATTTTTAAACCAGTAATTAGAACTGAAGGAGATTTAATCTTAATATCTAAAATTGCTTTTAACAAAGAACCTATAAAAGTAGTTTTATATTATGATAACCAAGTTATTCTTTCTGAAAAAATTGAAGTTGAAAAGATTTTAAACAGAGTATACAAATTATCTAAAACAGAAAAAGGAGCATATAAAGTTCTTGTCTACACAGATAACAGAATGTATGTAAAAAATTTCAGTATCTAATCTAACAATCTGGTGTAATAGACAAAAGAAAGCGAGCCTTATTGGGCTCGCTTTTTATATATACACTTTCTAAAAATTAGGTTTTCGCTTCCCTAAAAAAGCAGCAGTACCCTCACTAAAATCTTCTGTACCAAAACACTCACCAAACTCTTCAATCTCTACATCAAAACCATTAATACCTTCTTCAAAACCTGCGTTAATAGCTCTTATTGCTGCAGAAATTGCATCCGAAGAATTTCTTATAATTTTATTTGCAATTTTTTCTGCCAAAGGCAATAACTCTTCTTGTGTGGTAACATGATTTACCAAACCAGATTCTTTTGCTTCTTCTGCAGAAATCATACCAGCAGTCATAATCATTTCCATGGCTTTTCCTTTACCTACTAATTGCGGCAAACGCTGTGTACCTCCGTAACCAGGAATCACGCCTAAAGAAACCTCAGGCAACCCCATTTTAGCATTATCTGATGCCACTCTAAAATGACACGCCATTGCTAACTCTAAACCACCTCCTAATGCAAAACCATTAACAGCAGCAATTACAGGAATCGATAAATTTGCTACATAATCAAATAAAATTTCATGTCCAAGTCTAGATAAATTAGCCCCTTCTTCTACTGAAAAATCAGCAAATTCAGAAATATCTGCACCAGCAACAAAAGCTTTATCACCAGTACCCGTTAAAATAATTGCCCTCGTAGTTTCATCATCTTCCAATGCCGCAAAAGCAATATTCAATTCTTTAATGGTCGCCTTATTTAAAGCGTTTAACTTCTTCGGTCTATTGATAGTAATTTGTGCTAAACTATCTTTTTTCTCAACTAAAATATTCTCGAATTTCATCATTTATTTATTTAGCTGCCTATACAAAAAATTATAAGCGATAATTATATTATTTCTTTGGTAAAATTACAGTAAAAACGGTTCCTACTCCAACTTCAGAAGTAAAAGAAATAGATCCATCATAAGCCTCAATTATATTCCTTATCATCCCTAAACCTAAGCCCATTCCGCTAGATTTTGTGGTAAACTTTGGTTCAAAAATAAATTCTCCTACATCTTTTGCAATACCTTTTCCATTATCAGAAACTGTAATTTTTAAATTACTGCCTTCAGATAAAACTTTTACTTCAATTAAAGGATTTTCTTCTTTATCAATTGCCTGAATTGCATTTTTAATCAAGTTAGTAATTACTCTAATTAATTGTGTTTTATCTAAATTGGCATGTAATTCCTTTTCTCCAGGATAGTATTTTATGTATTTTTCTGTAAAAATATCTAACGCAAATTTAACAACACTAATTATTTCTATTTGCTCTCTCTTTTGAGTTGGCATTTTCGCAAAATCAGAAAAAGCAGAGGCTATAGAACTCATTACATCTATTTGCTGAATTAAAGTTTGACTAAATTCTTTTAATTTCTCTTTTGCTTTTACATCTAAAGGATCAAACCTGCGTTCAAAACTCTGCACCGATAATCGCATTGGTGTAAGTGGGTTTTTAATTTCGTGAGCTACTTGTTTTGCCATTTCCCTCCAAGCTTGTTCACGCTCACTTCTGGCTAATTTAGCAGCACTTTCGCCCAATTCATCAATCATATGATTGTACGCATCTACCAAAATCTCTATCTCGGAACTCGCCTTATTTAAAATAATTTTTTCGTTTCTTTTATTTAAACGTGTTTGCTGCATTTTATCAGAAATCGTTTTTATTGATCTTGTAATGTAGCTTGACAAAAAATATGCAAGAGAAATAGCTATTAAAAACATCAAAATATACACCAAGCCTAACCTTAACATAAACTCTCTTAATTCATGCTCTATCTCAGAATTATCTTGTGTAAATTGTAATTCTAAAATACCAATCCTTTTAAACTTTGGATCATGAATAAATGAGAATGAAGATTGATAACCAATCCCTTTATCTACACTCGTTTTTAATATTTTATGATTAGAATTATTAGCTAATTCTTCTAACAAATTTTCTGGAACTGGTTTAGAGTTTACCTTTTCAAAAGCACTTGCTGTAGATGATTTTAGTAAATTACCTTGTAAATCGTAAAATGAAATATTTAATCTATTTATAGACGAAATTTCATAAATACGTTCCTGAAATATTTTAGACAAATTCCCTGTATTTACAGGATACGTTGTTTTATTTTTCAGTTCTAATTCAATCGTTTCTTTTGTTGTAGCCTCTTTACGCTCAAAACGCTGAATATTATAATCTTTTGTCTGTTCATCATACTGATATATAGTAACCACCAAAATTAATACGGATGCCAATAACACCAATAAAATCATGGACAGAAAAATTCGTATTCTTAAAGATATTTTTGTTAAACTCCTCAATTTTTGTTTGTTTTTATTCTTTTTGTTTTCATGGTCAATAAGTCATCAAAATCTCCATCTTCGTCCCAATCGTACTTACTTCTCCCTATAAAACCTTCATCCGTTTTTGTAATATCGTAACTCACCTTCATATCTCTGCCTCCATAATTAAAAGCTACTAGTAATGAATCTGCCACAACAGACCAATTTCCGGTAGCTTTAGAGATCTGTTCTCCTTTTTTATTTATAAACCAAGAAGAAAAAGTACCATCTTTATTATATTTAGATTGCGCAATTAATTCTGAATTATCTTCAAATTTATCTTCATAAACTTGTAAAGAATCTGTATTATTAACCGTGTACATTTCTATTTTTAGATAAGTAGTTTCCCAACTATCTACCATAAATTCTTTTGTTGAAAGCTCTGGTTTACAACTCGCAAAAAGTATTCCGAATAGAAGAATAAAAAAATAAAATTTTGTTTTCATAATAAAAATGATATTACATAAATTTAAACATTCTAATTTACCTCTTTTTTAGCAGCTCTAAACTCTTCGGGTGTATTTATATTTCTGATAAAATCATCATCAACCTCAACAATTTCTACATCAGAATTAATTAACATTTTACGCGGACAAGAATATCCTTGTGCTAAATATTGTAATAAAATAGGATATGCTTTGGGTTCATAAATAGTGATTAAAGGTTCGAGGAAATCTTTGTTCTTCCCTTTAATTGCTGTAGCCGACTTAGTCGGATTTCTATGTTTAAGTACCAATTTAATTATATCCTCGGTAACAAAAGGAACATCGGTTGCCAACACAAACCAAGCTGCATTTGGGTCTTTCTGAAATGCAGAACAAATACCACCAAACGGACCTAAATTTAAAAACTTATCAGAAATTTCATCTTCTTTTTCTGATGAATTCTGAACTGAATAAAAGGTTTCTAAATTATTGATTTCTAACAATTCTTTGGCAACTTCTTTTTGAGGTTTTCCAAAATAATCTAGTTCAGATTTATCTTGCCCCATTCTTGTGCTTTTACCGCCAACTAAAACCAACCCTTTTACGGGTGCTATTTTTTCTTGAATAAGATTATGAATGTGGTTCGATATTTCATCAACCTCATCAATTGTATAACACGTGATGTTTTTTATCTGCGGATATTTTTCTTCCAAAAACGAAAAATATTCCGTGTCAGATTTCAACTTTACAACAAACTGAATACGATCTAACTGTTCTAATCTTTTTAAAACCGAAGCTTCTTTTGCTTCATCTAAAACCAAAATCTGTTTTGCTCCTTGATAATGATTTCCGTTGATAAAAACATAATCGTACTGTGCAAATTGCAAGCGTTGTTCAAACTTATTTACATTTCCAGAAGTGGTAATCTGTAAATTTCCTTGATGATGAAAAGTATATTCTGATAACGTATTCTCTGCAACATCTTTTGCGTGAGAAGCATCAAAATACGCCAACTTATAATTGGATAATTTCTTAGAAACATTATGAACTAAATCTGAAATAACACCACAGTTTGTACCTAGAATAGCAATTTCATTTGGCGCAAAATTATCATTATCTCTTCTTTCTAAATTTGTATGTTTTTTATGTTTTGTATGTTTTGTATGTTTTTTCATTTTATTCATTTTGTCATTGCCAACAAAGTGAAGCAATCTTTTATTAACAGATTACTTCGTCGTTCCTCCTCGTAATGACAATTAATTATTAATATCAGATTTTCCTCCAGTTTTCTTTAAGAGCTTCACTTCTTTAATCACCATTTCTTGACTGATGCTTTTACACATATCATAAATAGTTAAACACGTAATATTTGCACCTGTTAAAGCCTCCATTTCTACTCCAGTTTTACCTGTAATCGTAACTTCACAAAAAACTTCTATATTTTCTATATCTATAATATTAATATCAATATCAACCCCATTAATTAATAAAGGGTGGCACATTGGTATTAATTCTGATGTCTTTTTAACCCCTTGTATTCCCGCAATAATTGCCGTCTGAAAAACAGGTCCTTTTTTGGTAATTAACTCATCATTTGTAAAATGAGCTATTACTTCTTTTCCTAAAAACATGGTTGCTTTTGCAATGGCAGTTCTTTTGGTAATTTCCTTATCAGAAACATTTACCATTTTAGGATTTCCTTTTTTATTTAAATGACTGAATTCACTCATTATCTATATTTTGTTCTTAATACATTTATAATTTATCTATCGAAAAAACCAATAATTTAGTTACACACGTACAGTTACTTCAAGTGATTTTTTTCTAAAATACTGTGTCGAGAAGTTTTTTTGAAATTAAAATGTTCTCGATACAAATTTCTCGTACCTCCAAATTCACTCGAACTGACAATACGTTTTAAACACTCTAAAATACACACTGTCACTTCGAGTGAAATTCTTTTTTCAAGAATTTTGTATCGAGAAGTTTTTAATTATCTAAATTTCTTCTTTGCTAAATTAGGGAGTTTTTCATATTCATTATTAATTAAAGCCTCCTTTTTAGCTTTTGACCATTTTTTTATTCGTTTTTCTGTATCAATTGCAAATCCAACTTCAGTAAATTCAGCATAAAAAACCAACTCTAAAGGTCTTCTTTTATACGTGTAACTTTCTATATGTTTTCCTTGTTGGTGTTCAAAAACACGTTGTTCTAAATTTGATGTAATACCAGTATAATACGTTTTATCTGAACATTTTAATATATAAACATAGTAGATTTTCATTTTTTAAATTTTAAAATGTTCTCGATACAAATTTCTCGTCCCTCAAAATTCACTCGAACTGACAATACGTTTTAAACATTCTAAAATACACACTGTCACTTCGAGTGAAATTCTTTTTTATAGAATTTTGTATCGAGAAGTTTCTCACTATTTCTCAATAAAATCATCCAATAATAATGTTTATCTATATCTTATTACAGGAAAAACTTCTCCTTTTTTAAATTCAGCTTTATCATTTGGTAACTGAATAAAAGCATCTGTTTTTACCAAACTTGCTAAATCTCCAGAACCATTTCCGGTAATAGGGGTTGCTATTAAATCTCCTAAAACTGAATTTAATTTCACTTGTAAAAAGTACGTTAAATTAGGTTTAAAAATAACTTCAGTAGATAAAATTGCAGTTTCTTGTTCAACTTCTAAACCTATTGATTTATAATACCAAGGATAAAAATATACCAAACAGTTTACAAAAGTAGAAATCGGGTTTCCAGGAAAACCGAAGACATTACATTCATCTGTTTTTCCATAAAAGAAAGGTTTCCCTGGTCGTTGTGTAATTTTATGAAACAGTTTCTCTACTGCTAATTCATCAAATACTTCTGGTAAAAAATCATACTTTCCTTTACTTACCGCTCCGCTAAAAAGTAATACATCGTATTCTTGTAAATAGTTTTCGATTTTCGATTTTAAAACAGGCTTATCATCTGTAATATGCGCCGTTTCAGAAGGAATACTCAGTCTTTCTAACAAAGACACTAAAGTAAACACATTACTTCTTCTAATCTGATGTGCTTGCGGAATTTCATCTACGCCAACCAATTCATCACCCGTAGAAACAATCATCACTTTTGGTTGTTTTGCTACTTTTACAAAAGATTTACCAACAGTTGCTAGCACGCCTATTTCTGCTGCGGATATTTTGGTGTTTTCTTCGATTAATAAATCGCCAACTTTACCATCTTTTCCTTTATTATGAATATTCTGTCCATCATTTATTGCATCAACAGTAATCGTTGCAACTCCATTTGTTATGGTAACATCTTCGTACCTAATAACAGTGTTGGCGTTGTTTGGTAAAACTGCCCCTGTCATTACTTCAATACAATTCTCTGAATTATTTAACGAAATTTGCTCGTTTCCTGCAGCTTGAATTCCTTCAATTTTAAAAGCTCTTTGTCCGTTTTTAAATGAAGTATAGTCAATAGTAATTCCATCCATAGAAACTCTATTAAATGGCGGGAAATCTCTATCTGCAAGAATATTTTCTTTTAGAATTCTACCTACAGATTTTATAAACGGAACCTCTTCAATTCCAAAATATCGACTTGAATTTAAAACAGTTTCTAAAGCTTTTTCTACTGAAATCATTTGTATAAAATGTGTAATTGTTTATTTGGTTAATCGTGTAATTGTTCAAGCGTTTTACACATTTAAACAATTACACGATTATACTTTTACTATCCTCCAATTGTACTCATACTTTCAGAAGCGCCACCATCTTTTCTATTAGCTTCTGCTATAAAACCATTTTCTGGCTTCTGTTTTACCAAACCTAAAAAAAGTTCTTTTAAATCGTCATTAGAAGCGCCTTTTCTTATGAAATCTCTAAGGTTAAAAACGCCATCATCAAACAAACAATTTTTAAAAGTTCCGGTAGATGTTATTCTAATTCTATTACAATCGTTACAAATAGTTCTTGTAAATGCAGGAATAATTCCAAAAGTACCAACATGATTGTCTATTTGGTAATTTCTAGAAGTTGATGATTTTTCAGACTGAATTTCATTTACATCAAACTCCGTTTTTACTTCATTTAAAATCTTATTAAAAGTCCAGTTTTCTTTCATTTCTCGTTGCCCTTTTCCATTAAAAGGCATTTCTTCAATAAAACGAACAGCCACATTTTTATCTTTTGTTAATCTTACAAAGTCTACAATTTCATCCGTATTAAAACCAGATTGCACTACTACATTTAGCTTTAAATTTAAACTACTTTTTTCTAAGAGTTCAAACGTTTTATAAACCTCCGGAAAAACATCTCTTCGTGTAATTTTTGCAAACTTTTCTCGATGCAAACTATCAATACTTAAATTGATATTTTTCACCTTTTCTAATTGTTCAATTTTAGAAATATGCTTAGAAATCATTGCACCATTGGTGGTTATATTAATTGCTTCTAATAGATCATTATAAGACAACATTTCTAAAAACCCAACAAAATCTTTACGTACAAAAGGTTCTCCACCTGTTAAACGGACTTTATTAACCCCCAATTCTGTTAACACTCTAATTAAGCGATACATTTCTTTAAAGGTCAATAACTCTTGTCTTGGCACTATTTCTATTCCGTGAGCAGGCATGCAATACTGGCAACGCAAATTACAACGATCTGTAACTGCTAATCGTACATACTCCATTTGACGACCAAAATTGTCTAGTAATTTACTCATTTAGTTGGGTAGTTTTTTACTTAAAATTCCATAAATAAAGGCACCTAAAAGTGCACCAAATAATAAAATTAAAGCAGGTATTAATTTAAAGCCAAGAATTACAAAAATAGGTGCAGCACAGGCTCCGGATATTCCCCAACCTAAGCCAAAAAATGTTCCTCCTAAAATAGTTCTTATAAAACCTTTTTCTTTCGGTTTTGGTATAATTTTATTTCCTTTAATATCTTTTATAATTCCTTTTTTAAACAACTGCATAAAAACCATAGAAATTACAACAGCTCCTCCAATAATTCCAAACATATGAAAAGATTGAAACTTAAACATTTCGTAAAAACGATACCAAGAAATGGCTTCACTTTTACTCAATACAATGGCAAAAAAGATTCCTAATAGTAAGAATTTGATATTTTTCATTTTGAATATATTTTAAATTTTCAATTAACTTCTCCACTGCACTCGAAGAGACAAATTGAACATAATTATTTTTGTTTAATGTCAATTATTGGCTAAAATAAAATTGGAATTATAAACCAAGTGGCAATCATTCCGCCAATAAAAAAGCCAATTACTGCTAATAAAGACGGTAATTCTAAATTACTTAACCCAGTAATTGCATGACCAGAAGTACAACCGCCTGCATAACGAGTTCCGAAACCAACAAAGATTCCTGATACCAAAAGAATTAAAAACCCTTTGATTGATAAGAATGATTCTGCTCCAAAAATTTCATCAGGAAAATATTGATTCCCAACATTCGAAAACCCTAAATCTGTAAGTTCTTGCACCGTTTTAGGATTTAAATCTACTGCTTGATTCGGAATTAAATACTTAGCAGAAATAACACCACCAATAATTAACCCAACTACAAACATCAAAGCAAAATCACGATCTTTCCAATCTTTCTTAAAATAATCTGATACTTTTCCTGCCCCCGCCATGGTACAAAGTGTGTCAAAATTTGTAGAAGCACCAAAATTTCTACCAAAATAGAAATACAATAACAGCGAAATTGCTATTAATGGTCCTCCAACATACCAAGCCCAAGGTTGTAATATAAAATTCATAATTTCTTTCATTTATTCTCGATACGATTCTGATAAAAATCAAAATTAATCGAACTGATATTCATCTAAAGTTTATCCTCTAAATAATTCATAATTAATTTTGTAGCCTTAAGATTATCGGCAATATATCTTTTATTGATAACTCCTGTTAACTTTCTAAAATTCTCATCTTCTTTTAGGTTGATGAAATTCGTTGTAAATTCTTCTTGGTTTTTAATAGAAATACAACCTCCTATCTTAACCAAATCTACGGCTTCTTTAAATTTGTCGTATTTATCTCCAATCACTACAGGAATTCCGAAAGTTGCAGGTTCTAAAATATTATGTAAACCTGTTTTTAAACCTCCACCAACATACGCAAGATCTGCTGCTGCATATATTTTGGTTAAAATACCAATCGTATCAATAATAAAAACGCTGTATTCTGATAAATTTTTATCAGCTTTAGCTGAATATAAAACAGTTTTTTTGTTGATAGATTTCTGTAGTTCTAAAATTGCTTCTTGTTTAATATTGTGAGGCGCAATAATAAATTTCTCATCTTCGGATGCATTATTATTGATATAATTTACCAACAACGCTTCATCTTCTTGCCACGTACTGCCTGCAACAACAGTATATTTACCGTCTTTAAACTGGTTGATAAAATAGAGTGAGTTATTTTGTTCTAAAATCTTAGAAACTCTATCAAAACGGGTATCACCAGCAACAGTTACATTATTAAAATTAATTGAGCTTAGTAACTTTTTAGAGTTTTCATCCTGCACAAAAAAGTGATGGAAAGCTTTTAATGAATCTCTCATAAAACCACCATAACTTTTAAAGAAGAGTTGTTTTTCTCTTAAAATACCTGAGACTAAAATGGTAGGAATTTCTTTTTGTTTTAATTCGTTTAAAAGATTTGGCCAAAATTCATACTTTATAAAAACTGCCAATTTAGGATTTACAGTTTCAATAAACTTTTTGGCATTCGATTTTGAATCTAAAGGCAAATAACAAACCACATCTGCTAAGTTGTAATTCTTTCTAATTTCATAACCAGATGGAGAAAAGAAAGTAACTAGTATTTTATAAGCAGGATAATTAGCCTTTATTTCTTCTATAATAGGTCTTGCTTGCTCAAATTCACCTAAAGAAGCTGCATGAAACCAAATAGTTTCAGAATTCTTTAATGCAGCTATTTTAGAAAAGATTTCTTTTCTGCCAGCTACAAAAAGTTTTATTTTCTTACTGAATAGTACCACTAACGGCAATAAAACAGAGGCTTTGAAAACGAGTATGTTGTATAAAAATTTCATTAATGTAAAAGTACAAATTCAACCTAAATTAGAAGCATAAAAAAACGCTCAAACAGAATTGTTTGAGCGTTTTAATTATAATAGTCTTAATTTCTTAAACTTCAAAAGGAGTTATAGAAACATAAGATCTGTTATCTTTTTTCTTACGGAATTCTACAACACCGTCAACCTTTGCATGTAAAGTATGATCTTTACCCATGTAAACGTTTTCTCCTGGATTGTGAGTTGTTCCTCTTTGACGAACAATAATGTTCCCTGCAATTGCAGCTTGTCCACCAAATATTTTTACACCTAGACGTTTCGATTCTGATTCTCTACCATTCTTCGAACTACCTACACCTTTTTTATGTGCCATGTTATTGAGTTTTTATAGGTTAAAGTTAAATTATTAGGAATTATTTTTCAATACCCCCGTCTAATCTATCTTGTAATTCTTTTAATTCATCCCACTTACCTTCTGCAGCTAAACCAGCTTGCTTTGGCCAAGTAGTTGTTACGATATGAGATAATCTAGAACTAGCTTCTGTTAAGATTTCACTCAATTTTGCTGGATCAGCTTTTGCCACTTTTGCAAAAGTATCTAACCCTGCACCTACTAAAGCTTCTGCAGCTTTAGGTCCAGCACCTTCAATTTTCTTTAAGTCGTCTGCTTTAGCAGATTTCTTTGGAGCAGCTTTAGTTGCCTTTGGAGCAGCTTTTTTACTACCTGAAGCAGCAATAGATTCAATAAGAATCTCGCTTAAAAATTGTCTGTGTCCGTTTTTCTTAATATAACCTTTTCTTCTTTTCTTCTTGAAAACGATTACTTTATCACCTTTTAAGTGACTTAAAATTTGAGCTGTTACTGAAGCTCCTTCTATAGCTGGGGCGCCAATTGTTACATTCCCTTTTTCATCAAGTAAAAGAACGTTATCAAAAGTAACTTTTGATCCTACTTCTCCTTGTAAACGGTGAACGTATACTTTTTGGTCTTTTGCAACTTTAAACTGCTGCCCTGCCATCTCTACGATTGCGTACATACTATTTGTTTTGCGTTTATTACTAATTATTTTGCATATTCCTAATGAAAATGCGGGTGCAAATATACATCTTTTTTAATACGTTACAATATACTTTTCATAAATAATTCTATCAAAATCAAGAGCATACCTTTTATTTATAAAAAACTACTTCTTCTTATTTACAAAGTAAACTCCCAAAAGCACAATTACACCTCCTAAAACCTGAATTAAACTTAACTTTTCGCCATCTAACACTCCCCAGAAAATAGCTACTAAAGGAATTAAATACGTTACAGAAGATGAAAAAACAGGGTCTGAAATTTGTACTAATTTATTGTAAATAGTTTTTGCAACACCTGTGCCTACCACAGATAAAATTGCCAAATACCCTAAAGAATGCATTAAAACTTCATTCTTAACATCAAACGTAGTAAAGAAATCTGTAAAACTTAAAACAATGATTGCAGGAATAATCAATAATAAAAAATTACCCGTTGTAATAGCCAAAGCATCTAAATCGTGTAAATATTTTTTTACCATATTCGCATTAAGGGCATAACCTACAGAAGCAATAATAACCAATAAAGCATACCAGTAATTCTGATTTGAGTTCACATCGGCACCTTTTAGTATCAAGATTAAAGTCCCTATCAAACCAATTAAAATTCCAAACAATTGTGCTTTCTTAAACGCAAAACCAAAAACTAAAGCTCCAAAAATTAAAGTATTAAAAGGGGTAAATGAATTTAGAATAGACACAATAGAACTATCGATACTCGTAATTGCAAAAGCAAATAGAAAACCAGGTATAAATGTACCTGCAAGTGCTGTATAAATAATGTATTTCCAATGTTTCTTTTTAATTTTCTTGATGGATGGAAAAGCTACAGAAAGTAAAAAAACAGCTGTAAAAATCATTCTTAATGCTCCTAATTGAACAGGAGTTACACCTAAAAGTGCTTTTTTCATTAAAATAAAAGAACTACCCCAAACTATTGAAAGGATAATAAGATAAAACCATTTTTTTTGTTGATTGTTCATTTACTATAAAATATTATGTAAAAGTCCGACAAAACTTTAAAAGTCAATGCTTTTATTGATAAATTTGCATAATAATTTTATAACCGAATCTGATGCAAATACTTTGATGGTTTATCAAAATTAATTTTTAAACTAAAATTTTATATTCTAAATCTATTTTTATGAAGACTAAAAAAATATTATTTTCTTTTGCAATTGCTTGTTTTGTTTTAATAGGCTGTAAAAGTGAAGTTAAAAAAGAAGTGTTACCTGTTGATAAACAAAATGTTTCTTTAGCAATTTCTGGTATGACTTGCCAAATTGGTTGTGCAAAAATTATTCAATCTAAATTATCTAAAAAAGAAGGTGTTATAGATGCTAAAGTAATTTTTACAGATAGTATTGCCAACATTGCATTTGATGCAAATACAACATCTAAAGAAGATTTAGTTGCTTTTGTTAGCGGAATTGCTGGCGGAGAACTTTATAAAGCTTCTATTGCTCCTGAAAAAGTAGCACATACTTGTACGGAAACCTGTAAAGATACTTGCCAAAATAAAACAACTATTTCAGAAACAGAAAAAGCATGTTGCTCTGTAGATGAAGACGGAACAACCTTTTGTAAAGAAGACTGTAAAATGGCTTGTTGTGCTGATAAAAAAGCGGCATAGCATTTATATTTTAAAAGCAAAAAAAAAGCTGAATCTCAAATGAGATTCAGCTTTTTTTTATCCTTAAAAACTAATTACATTTTCTGTAACCAAGTTTTAACAGCTACTTCTGCTTTTATAATTTCTTTTAAATCTGCAATAGCAACTCTTTTCTGCTCCATTGTATCTCTATGTCTTATAGTAACACATTTATCTTCTAAAGTCTCATGATCTACAGTAATACAAAATGGTGTTCCTGCTGCATCCTGACGTCTGTAACGTTTACCAACGGCATCTTTTTCGTCGTAAAAAACGTTAAAATCCCATTTTAAATCATCCATAATTTCACGAGCTACTTCTGGCAAACCATCCTTTTTAACTAAAGGAAAAATAGCCGCTTTAAAAGGTGCTAAAACTGCTGGTAATTTTAAAACAGTTCTTGTAGTTCCGTTTTCTAAGGCTTCTTCTTGTAATGAATGAGAAAAGACAGCTAAAAACATTCTATCTAAACCAATAGAAGTTTCCACTACATAAGGTGTGTAACTTTTATTTTCTTCATGATCGAAATACTGTAATTTCTTTCCAGAAAATTCTTCATGCGCTTTTAAATCGAAATCTGTACGAGAATGAATTCCTTCTAATTCTTTAAACCCGAATGGGAAGTTAAACTCAATATCTGCTGCTGCATCTGCGTAATGTGCTAATTTATCATGATCATGAAAACGGTAGTTCTCTGCGCCCATTCCTAAAGATAAATGCCATTTTAAACGCGTTTCTTTCCAAGCATCATACCATTCTTTTTGAGTTCCTGGTTTTACAAAAAATTGCATTTCCATTTGTTCAAACTCACGCATTCTAAAAATAAATTGTCTTGCAACAATTTCGTTTCTAAACGCTTTACCCGTTTGTGCAATACCAAAAGGAATTTTCATTCTTCCGGTTTTTTGCACGTTTAAGAAATTTACAAAAATTCCTTGAGCTGTTTCTGGTCTTAAATATAAATCCATTGCAGTTTCTGCAGAAGCACCTAATTTGGTACCAAACATTAAATTAAACTGTTTTACATCCGTCCAATTTCTAGAACCTGTTAAAGGATCTGCAATTTCTAATTCTTCAATTAATAACTTTACATCGGCTAAGTCTTCTTTTTCTAAAGACGCACCCATTCTTGCTAAAATTGTATTTATTTTTTCTTGATAACCAAGAACACGTCCGTTGGTTGCAACAAATTCTTCTTTATTAAAGCTTTCACCAAAACGTTTTTCTGCTTTAGCAACTTCTTTATTTATTTTTCCTTCAATTTTAGCACAATACTCTTCAATTAAAACATCTGCTCTGTAACGTTTTTTAGAATCTTTATTGTCAATTAAAGGATCGTTAAAAGCATCAACATGCCCAGAAGCTTTCCAAGTTGTTGGGTGCATTAAAATAGAAGCATCTATACCCACAATGTTTTCGTGCATTTGCACCATTGCTTTCCACCAGTAATCTCTAATATTTTTCTTTAGCTCAACTCCGTTTTGAGCATAATCGTAAACCGCACTTAAACCATCATAAATTTCAGAAGACTGAAAAACATAACCGTATTCTTTAGCGTGCGATAAAACTTTTTTAAATTGATCTTCTTGTTTTGCCATAATGCGACAAATATACATCAATCTAAAAATTTAACAATAAAAATCTAACCTACTTTTTTACAATGATAAACAAAAGCTGGAGGAAAGTTTAAAGGCTCAAAACCTAAAGAGATCGATTGATTAAACACCGTTTTAAGTTTTTTAAAATAGGTTAAACTATACTGAAACTGAATAAAGGTCCCTTTATCTTCTAAGACAAGAAATGATTTCTCTAAAATTTCATTCGTAATTTCTTCTGGAATTATCGTTAACGGTAAACTAGATATGATGTGATTGGTTTTATTAAAATTTAATTTCTTTAATTCTTCTTCAATTTTTTCTGCGGAAGACTTAATAACAATCAATTGTTTGTTTTTGATTTGTGATAGTTGATTGTAAAAGTTCTCATTAATCTCAAAACAAATTAAGATAGCATTTTCTGGTAATTTTTCTAAAATCAGTTTGGTTATTGCTCCACTTCCTGGTCCAAGTTCTACCAAAACTTCTACTTTAGAAAAATCGATTCCTTTTAACATTCTTGCTGCCAAAAACCGAGAACTCGGAGTTACGGTACCTAATGTTTTTAGGTTTTTAAGAGACTCTTTAAAAAAATTTATTCTGTTATTCAAATCCTGTTCTTAAATTATATGATTATCTTTCTAAAAAAAAGGCTTTGTAAAAATGCGAATTTTAAAAGACTTATTCAATCTTTTTTACCCAAAACTGTGTGCTAATTGTGAGCATCAATTAACACAGAATGAAAATGTACTCTGTACATTTTGCCGTCACGATTTACCTTTAACCAATTTTACTAGCTATATAGAGAACAAGATAACAAAAACTTTTTACGGACGAGTTGCCATAGAAAAAGCTAATTCTTTATTATTTTATAGAAAAGTAGGGATTACAAAAAAGTTAATTCACGAATTGAAGTACAAAGGAAACGAAGAAGTAGGTAGCTTTTTTGGTAATTGGTTAGGCGAAATATTAAAAGAAAACAAAGAATTTGTAGACATCGATGTTATTATTCCTGTTCCATTACATCCTAAAAAACGTAGACAAAGAGGTTATAATCAAGTTACCAAATTCGGAAAAACATTAAGCAAACACTTAGACAAACCGTTAATAGAAAACATTTTACTGAGAACATCAACCTCAAAAACCCAAACTTTTAAAGCTCGTTTTGAACGTTTTAATAATATTGACACCAAATTTCAGTTATCTGACTTCACAATATTAAAAAATAAACACGTTTTATTAATTGATGATGTAATTACCACGGGCGCAACTTTAGAAGCCTGCGCAAAAGAATTGCAAAAAACAGCTGGCGTAAAAATCAGTATTTTAACAATGGCTTATACAGAGTAAAATTTATGCTTTTTAAGTCAAAAATATATTGTTAATTTGTATAAAATTTACCTTTGTGAAACCAATTTTTAGATTTCTTTTTTTTAGCCTCTCTTTCCTACTTTTAACTAACTGTGCACGAACAGGAAGACCAGAAGGTGGCCCAAAAGATGAAGACGCACCTTTGTTTGTTACTGCGAATCCGCCTTATGAAACTATCAATTTTGATAAAAAAGAAATTAAATTAAACTTTAACGAGTTTATAAAATTGAAAGATTTAAACAAACAACTCATTGTTTCTCCACCACTAAAAAGCCCTTTATTGGTAACACCACAAGGAACTGCAAGTAAATTTTTAACTTTAAAAATTCTTGATACTTTAATTAAAAATACAACCTACATCATTAACTTTGGTAATGCTGTAGAAGACAATAATGAGGGTAATAAATTAGAAAATTTTAAATATGTATTCGCTACCGGAAATTATATAGATTCCTTAACAACTTCCGGAGAAATCGTAGACGCTTATTTAGATGATAGACAAAAAAGTATTAATGTGCTCTTATATAAAATAGACAGTGCTTTTACAGATTCTATTATTTTTAAAACCAAACCTAATTATGTAGCGAACACTTTAGATACTTCTTCTTTTAATTTTACAAACTTAAAAGAGGGGAAATATCTAATGATTGCCTTAAAAGAAACAGCAAACGATTATCTTTTTAATCCTAGAGAAGACAAAATAGGTTTTTTTACAGACACTATAACATTGCCTAAAGATAGCATTGTTAAAAAACCAATTAAATTATTTAAGGAAACTTTACCCTATAAATTTAGACGTGGTAAAGAAATTTCTAAAGGAAAAATTGCATTTGGTTATGAAGGTGAAATAAAAGATTTAAAAGTTAAAATTATCTCTGAAACACCTAAAGATTTTAAAAGTATTTCGAGGTTTGAAACCGACAAAGACACACTAAATTACTGGTTTAAACCTTTTGAAGCAGACTCTTTAAACTTTATAGTTACCAACGATAATTTTATTGATACGCTTACTGTAAAACTTCGTAAGAAAAAGATAGACACCCTAATAGTAAGTAGTTCTGTATCTGGTACGCTACATTTTAGAGACACTTTATTTATTAAAGGGAATAACCCATTTGTAAGAATTGACACTACTAAAATTACACTTACAGATAAGGACACGCTAGCAGTCTCGTACACTAGTTTTATTTCTAAAAAAGAGAATAAAATTGCCTTACTTTTTGATAAAAAACCAGAACAAAACTATACCTTAAAAATATTACCTGATGCTATTTTTGACATCTTTGAGCAAAAAAATGATACCTTAAAATTTAGCTTAAACACAAAAGAGATTGAAGATTACGGAAGAATTACTATGGATATAAAAAACCAAACTTCTAACTCTTTAATTATTGAACTTTTAGAAGGAAAAAATAAAGACAAACTAATAGAAAGACGTTATATATCTGACTCTAAACAAATACAATTTAATCTTTTAGAGCCAAAAACTTATTTTGTAAGAGCTATAATTGACGTGAATAAAAATAATAAATGGGATACAGGAAACTACTTACTAAAACAGCAGCCAGAAAATATTATTTATTTCTCTGAAGAACTAAAAGTAAGAGCCAATTATTACTTAGATGGTAATGTTTTTACCGTTAAAAACCCTGAATAGATTTTTATTATCTTCTATAAAATACTGTACATAAAAAAAGAGCCAATTGGCTCTTTTTTTATGCGTTTAATGCGTGTTGTAAATCTGCAAGTATATCACTGATGTCTTCGATACCAACACTTAAGCGAATTAAAGAAGCTGTAACACCTATTTTTAAACGTTCTTTTTCTGGCATTGATGCATGCGACATGGTTGCCGAATGATTTACCATACTCTCCACACCTCCTAAAGATTCTGCCAACGTAAAAAACTTAATGTTCTCTAAAAAATTAAAAGTAGCTTCTTTGCTTTTGTCTTTTAAACTGAAAGAAACTACGCCTCCAAAAGCTTTCATTTGTTTTTTTGCAATAGCATGGTTTGGATGGTCTTCTAAACCTGGATAATAAATAGCATCTACTTTTGAATGTTCTTTTAAGAAACGAGCTACTGCCATTGCATTCTCGCAATGACGTTGCATTCTAAGATGTAATGTTTTGATACCTCTTAATGCTAGAAAAGCATCCATAGGACCTGCAATAGCACCTGCTGCAAACTGAATAAAATGCAATTCTTCTGCTAATTTTGCGTCTTTTACAATTAAAGCACCCATTATTATATCTGAATGGCCACCTAAATATTTAGTAGCGGAATGCATTACAATATCTACTCCTAAATTTAAAGGTTGCTGCAAATAAGGTGTTGCAAAAGTATTATCTACTGCTATTAAAATGTTAGAACCTATATCTTTTACAGCTCTAGAAATTGCTTGAATATCTGCAATTTTCATTAACGGATTTGTTGGAGTTTCTAACCAAACTAATTTTGTTTTTTCTGTAACTGCCTTCGCTACATTTTCTACAGAATCCGTATCTACATAGGTAAATTCTAATCCGTATTTTTCGAACAAACGTGTAAACATTCTGTAAGTGCCGCCATACAAATCGATTCCTGCAATAATTTCATCACCAGGGTTTAGTGTTCTTAGTACACAATCTATGGCTGCCAAACCAGATGAAAATGCAAAACCATGCGTTCCGCTTTCTATGGAAGCCAAACTATTTTCTAACGCCGTTCTTGTAGGGTTTGACCCTCTAGAATAATGGTATTCTTGGTCTGAACCCAAGCTAGATTGCGCATAGGTAGATGTTTGAAAAATAGGTGGTACTACTGCTCCCGTTGCCGCTTCTGGCTTCTGACCTCCGTGAATGGTTTTTGTATTAAATTTCATCTTTAAAGTTTTAATTCAGCTTTGGTATTTCTACAAGTTATCAAACAGGTTTAGCCCAGATTGAAGTGGCATCCTTTTTTTATTTTTCATAAAAAAAGATATAACGGAAAGCAGGAAATGGCTTCTAATAAACCTATAAAAATTTCTTGATAGATCTAATAATTCCGTAGTGAATACCTTCGTGAAAATTGTTAAAAGAAATAGCAGCTTCAATAGAATTAATTACAAAACCGGTACTTGTTGGGTACTCTGTATAATTCTCAAAAATACCTGCTTCATAATCTTCTTGCAAAGTGTCTGGCAAACCTAAAAGCAACTCTTTTACTTCTTCAAACTCCTCTTCTGTAAAAGTTTTTGTTGGTACGGTTCCTTTTTTATAATCTTCGATTAATTCTTCTGGACATAAACAGTTTAAACCTGCTAATTTGTAGTTTAAAAGCTGCTGCGTAACCACTAAATGTGCCACATTCCAAGCAATGTTATTTTTAAAACCAGCTGGTGTAGTATGGATTTGTTCTAAAGTTAAGCCCTCTAATTCTTTTAAAACTAGTGTGCGAGATGTTCTTAAAAGATCGAATTGTATGTTCATTTTTTTGTGTAATTTTGGAGATGTAAATATAATCTATAAAAATGAAGAAAGTCTATTTTTTACAAACTTGTGATACTTGCCGAAGAATTTTAAAAGAGGTAAATACCGATGGTTTTGAGCGACAAGAAATTAAAGCAAACAATGTTACAACGGCGCAATTAGAAGAAATGTACGCACTTTCTGGCAGTTATGAGGCGCTTTTTAACAAACGTGCTAAGTTGTATAAGTCTATGGATTTAAAAAACCAAGTTTTGTCTGAAGCTGATTATAGACAATTTCTTTTAGATGAGTACACGTTTTTAAAGCGTCCGGTTTTTATTGTTGATAAAGAAATTTTTATTGGAAACAGTAAAAAAGTAATTGAAGCATTAAAAGAGAAGATTGGTTAAAACCTTCTCTTTTATTTATTTTTAATTTGATGAAACTTTTATATCTGAAGATGAAATCATTGCGGCTAATTCATCATGCGTAATTTTAGTTTTTAAGCCAAACAAGACCATTTTATCTGAATCGCTATTGGTTCTAATAATTATTTCTCTGATGTAATTGCCTTTTTCGATAAAAAATAATTCGGCTTTACTTCCGTTTTCCTTTACTCGTGCCAATGTCTTTAAGTCGTTTTTTCTGCTAAATTTTCTAAAATCGCTAGAAACCGCATTGTCTTGATTATCGAAAATCATGAGTTTAAAATCGCTAGATTTTCTAATAATATTCATTAAATCTCCATCTTCTTCATCATCTAAAAAAGAACCCGCTAAAGACGCTGATAAATTGATAGAAAACGTTGACTTTTCTTTATTAACTTTATAGAAGTTTTGAAATGCTGCTTCTTGTGCAGAAATGGTTGTAATAAAAAAGGCAAATAAAATAGTTGCTAAATGTTTCATATTGGTAGGTTTTAAATTTAGACGACTACCAATTAGTTTTGTTACAAATCTTTATTTTCAATAAAATTTTACAGTACTTAAAAAACAACTTTATTGGTAAACCTTTATTAAGTTTTCTGCTTCTTTCTTTGCACTCCAATTCATCAAAATTTCTTCCCTTGCTTGTTTTCCTAAATGCGGAATTTCATTATTTATAGATTTTGATATTAGTTTTTCTAATTCAGAAATATTACCTGCTTCAAATAAATAGCCATTTTTAGCATGTGTTATTAGTGATGAATGCACACCTACATTTTTAGTTGCAATTACAGAGCAACCACAAGACATTGCTTCTGCTGTAACCAAAGAAAAACCTTCAGAAAAGCTAGGAACAACAGCTATTTTTGACGCTTGATAATAAGAAATAATGTCTGATGTTTCATTTACAAAATAAACTTGATCTTCTATATCATGTTTTTTAACAATTGCCTGTAGCTCTTCTAAAAAAACAGGCTTATCTATTTTACCAACAATTGCTAACGCCCAATTACTATCTTGTTTTAAAACCTTGGCCGCTTCTAACAAAACAACTTGTCCTTTTGCTTTACGAACTCTTCCTGCACACAAAATAATATTTTCTTGCTTAATATTAGAAAGCTTTTTAGTATTGTCTGGCAAAAATAGATTAACATTTACACCATGGCCAACAATTGTATTTTCTATCCCTAATTTTTCACTCATACTTTTAATAAGTGTAACTACATTGTCTGCACTTTTTAATAACTTTAAAGTGAGTTTAGATGGTGTAGTTTCTGCATGACGTGTGGCAATTAATTTGAATTTTGCACCTAAAAAACGAAAAAATAACATTCTCATTATTTCGTTATTTCTATGACAATGCACCACAACTTCTTTCTTAGAAAATAATAATGATTTTAATTTTGATGAAGAAATTTTACTGCCTTCTACATTATAACCATAAATATAGGTTTCGAACTTTTCATCGAAAAAAGGTAACACGTTTTCTATACTTCTGGTAACTCCAGTTCTACGTTTATGAAAGTGTGTATGTATTAAAATTGGTTTAGACATAATGTTTTTAAGCGAATCTGCGTTCTATTATTTCCATAAAACGTGCTTCTAATTCTTGTTGGTTAGACCAATCGTAATCTGGTTTTACCATTTTACTAATAAACTTATTTGCTTCTTTTTCTGTTCCGTATGTATTTAATTGAGATACTACTCTGTTAAAATCTTCTTGACTACCGTCAAATAAATTCTTTACAAATGCAATTCTATCATTTAAACCAATCTGAATGTTGGTAGTTAATCTATCATTTAAAGATTTTGGTGCAGGAATATCGAACAAAGTTGCTAATTCATCAACAGAAATAGTGTCTTCTAACTCCTCTTCTAAAGATAATACCTTACTTACTTCTTGCTTTATAACCTCTTCTACTTCTATAGCTTCAGGTTCTGCAAAAATAATTTCTTCCAATTCGGCAAAAGGTTGTTCTATAATTTCATCTACAACAACCTTCACTTCTTCTTTTACCGCAACAACAACCTGCTCAATTACTACTTCTTCAACTGTTTCTTGCTTAATAGTTTCTGCTGTTGGTAAACTAATTTGCTCTTCTTTAACTTGCTCTTCTACAACCTCAACTTCTTCAGTTTTATCAATCACCTCAACATCAACCAAAACAACCTCTTTAGATGCTTGTAATTCTAACCCTATTTCAACCTTTGAAACTAACTCTTCTTTCGTTTCATCTAAAGCCGGAGTTGTATTTACATACTCTTCTACAAATGCCAACAAAGATAATTTCTCATAAATTTCTTTTGATATTTCTTTTAAAGCAAACACATCTTCTTTATTTTTTAATTGTAAAATGCTGTGCGCTAAACTGATTAAATCAGCTTCTAATTTTTTGTGCATAAGTTGTTTATTGAAGTTATTTTTTACTCGTAAATATTCCTAAATTTGTTGAAATTCAAAGTAACATCAAATTTAATATTCTAATGCCTAAAATTACAAAATGTTTCTCGAAAATACAGTAAATCCTTCAGAACAATTTGGTTGGATTGAAGTAGTTTGTGGCTCTATGTTCTCTGGAAAAACAGAAGAACTGATTAGAAGATTAAAACGTGCACAATTTGCAAAGCAACGCGTAGAAATTTTTAAACCTGCGGTTGATACACGTTATGATGAAGAAGAAGTAGTGTCTCATAATGATAATAGAATTCGCTCTACACCTGTGCCTGTTGCCTCTAACATTCGCTTATTAGCTACAGATGTTGATGTTGTTGGTATTGATGAAGCTCAGTTTTTTGATGATGAAATTGTTGCTGTTTGTAACGATTTAGCAAACAGAGGCGTCCGTGTAATCGTTGCTGGTTTAGATATGGATTTTAAAGGAAATCCTTTTGGACCAATGCCTGCTTTAATGGCAACTGCAGAGTATGTTACAAAAGTACATGCAGTTTGTACACACACCGGAAACTTAGCGCATTACAGTTTTAGAAAAGCGAAAAATAATGATTTGGTAATGTTAGGGGAAACTCAAGAATATGAGCCTTTAAGTAGGGCTGCGTATTACAAAGCAATACAAAAACAAAGAATCTTAAGTCAAAAAGATTCTGAATCAAGTTCGGAATAAATGAATAATCATGTTACAGTTTTAGAGATTGACGGAAATGCATTGTTGCACAATCTAAATTATTTTAAAGGGAAATTACAACCCGAAACAAAAATTTTAGCTGTTGTTAAAGCTTTCGGATATGGAAGTGATGCCGTACAAATTGCCAAATTTTTAGAAGAAAAAGTAGATTATTTTGCAGTCGCTTACGCAATTGAAGGAATTGCTTTGCGTGAAGCAGGTGTAGAAACGCCTATTTTAGTTTTACACCCACATATACAGAACATAGCATCTATTGTAGAATATAGGTTAGAACCTTGTTTATATAACTTTAAAATTTTTGATGCTTTTTTAAAATTAGCAGATGAAACTCCGTTAATGAATTACCCTATTCACCTAAAGTTTAATACGGGTTTAAATAGATTAGGTTTTTGGCATACAGATATCCCTACAATAATTACCAATTTAAAAGAAACAACACACATTAAAGTACAGTCTTTATTTTCTCATCTAGCCGCTAGTGAAGATTTAGAAGAGCAAGAGTTTAGCATCAACCAAATTAATAACTTTGCTTACATAGCACAACAATTCTACAAACACTTAGGTTACGAACCTATGTTACATATTTTAAACACTTCTGGCGTTATAAACTACCCAAAAGCACAGTTTGATATGGTTAGAATTGGTATTGGTTTGTATGGTTTTGGTAATGATGATAAAGAAACAGCCCAACTTAAAAACACACATAATTTAACATCTATTATCTCTCAAATTCATATTATAGAACCCGGAGAAACTGTTGGTTATAACAGAGCTTTTACAGCTAAAAGACAAAGTAAAACCGCTACAATACCTATTGGTCATGCAGATGGTTTGTCTAGAAGACTGGGTAATAAAAAAGGATATGTTCTTATCAATAATCAAAAAGCAAAAATTATTGGTAACGTTTGTATGGATATGATTATGGTAGATATTACTAAAATTGATTGTAAAGAAGGTGATGCCGTAATTGTCTTTAACAATCAAGAAATGATACAACACATTGCAGATGTTTCTGAAACAATACCGTACGAAACATTAACAGCAATTTCTCAACGCGTTAACAAAGTGTTAAAGTAGTAGTTTTTTTTACTACTTTTGTGTTCTAATAATTAATTAAAAAATCAAATAAAATGTTAAAAGAATTTAAAGAATTTATTACTGGTGGTAATGTAATTGAATTTGCAGTAGCAGTAATTATGGCAGGTGCAATTGGTGCAGTTGTAAAAGGATTTGTAAGTAATATTGTGATGCCAATTGTTGGTGTATTTACAGGAGGCGTAAGTTTAGCAGATCAAAAATATATATTATCTGAAGCAGTTTTAGACGCAGCTGGTAAAGTAGCAACTCCAGAAAACGCAATTACTTATGGTGCTTGGATAGATACAATTATCAATTTAATCATTGTTGGTTTTGTAATGTTTATGATTGTAAAAGCATACAACAAAACTAAAAAGAAAGAGGAAGCAGCTCCTGAAGCTCCAAAAGGACCAAGTCAAGAAGATTTATTATCAGAAATTAGAGATTTATTAGCTAAGAAATAAGTTTTTACTTTTCTTTATAAAATAAAAACCCAAGCAAATGCTTGGGTTTTTTATGTTTAATAAATACTGTATTGTTAAGATTCTATAGTACTTTCTTGTAAACCTTTAATAAAACCTTCTACGGAAACTCCTTTTTCTACAGAAAAATCACCAATTTTGGTTCTTCTTAATGCTGATAAATGTGCTCCTGAGTTTAAGGCTAGTCCAAAATCATACGCTAAAGAACGTATATAAGTTCCTTTACTACAAACAACTCTAAATGCTACTTCTGGTAAATTTATTTTTGTGATTTCAAATTCTGATACCGTTACAGTTCTTGCATTAATCTCTGTAGTTTCTCCTTTTCTTGCCAACTCATACAAACGTTTACCATCTTTCTTTATAGCAGAAAAAATAGGTGGCTTTTGCAGAATATCACCCATAAACTGTTTGGTAGTTTCACGTAATAATTCTTCGGTAATATGTGCTGTTGGGTACGTTTTATCTACTTCGGTTTCTAAATCGTAACTTGGTGTTGTGCCACCAATTGTAAAAGTGCCTGTATATTCTTTTTCTTGCCCCTGATAAACATGTATTTCTTTTGTTTGCTTACCTGTACAAATAATTAACAAACCTGTTGCAAGCGGATCTAAAGTACCTGCATGACCTACTTTAATCTTCTTTATATTAAAGCGTTGTCTTATTTCCCATCTAAGTTTGTTAACTACTTGGAATGAAGTCCAATTTAAAGGCTTATCAATTAATAAAACCTGACCATTTTTAAAACCTTCTTCTGTCATTATTTGTACTGAATTTATTACGAATGCTAGTTTTTATAGTTCTACAATGCAGCAGAATTAGTTTAACTATCAACTTTTAGTAGATTGTTTTGCTATTTTAAAACTTAAGTTTTACTAATTTAAAAGAGCGTAACCAATTGCAATAAAACCAACTATAGCACAGTATAATGAGAAATAAGATAATTTACTTTTTTTAACTAAAGCAATCATCCATTTACACGCCAATAAACCAGCTAAAAAAGCTGCTATAAAACCTGCTGAAATTGGTATAATTTCTGAAGAGTGAAAACTGATATCTCCACCTAATAAATCTTTACCTATTTTTCCGAAAATTAATGGAACAACCATTAAAAAAGAAAAACGTGCTGCTCTTGTTCTATCAATACCTAATAAAACAGAAGTAGAAATTGTTGCTCCAGATCTAGAAATACCTGGCAACATAGCAATTGCTTGAGAAATACCTATAAGTAAAGAGTTCCAAAAAGAAACTTCTTTATTAGTGTTTTTAGCTTTATCTGCCATTAATAAAAGCAATGCTGTTACTAACAACATAACACCTACTAATAAAATTTTTCCTCCAAAAAACGATTCTAATTCTTTTTCAAAAAGTAAACCAACAATAACTGCTGGTAGCATAGAAATAATTATTTTTAAAGAAAACTTACATTCATCATTCCATTTAAACTGAAACAATCCTTTAAAGATTTCAGCTACTTCTT
The DNA here is from genome assembly GCF_009796785.1 of Polaribacter sp. L3A8. NCBI lineage: Bacteria > Pseudomonadati > Bacteroidota > Flavobacteriia > Flavobacteriales > Flavobacteriaceae > Polaribacter > Polaribacter sp. L3A8. The sequence goes on along the minus strand of NZ_CP047026.1, from coordinate 3,335,461 downwards.
TTCTAAAAATAACTAAAGTACTTAAAGCAGTCGCAAAATGTAATACTACTGTAAAAGTTAAACTTTCTTCAGGTACAGATGTATCTCCTAAAATTACTTTAGCAAGTTCTAAGTGCCCACTTGAAGAAACTGGTAAAAACTCTGTTAATCCTTGTATAATCCCTAAGATTATTGCTTCTAATATATCCATTTCTATTTTTTTGGATTTGCTAAAATAGCATAAATTTCAATTCCTAAACCAATAATTACTAATGTTGGCGCTAAACGAATACGTTGCCAATTGTAGATTTCTTCATTAAAAACATCCGGATTATCACTTCCTCCACCTGCCATAAATATAAAACCTAGAGCAATAAAAATGATACCAACAATCATGATTATATAATTTTTTTTACCAAATAAGAAATCTGGTTGTTGTGTGTTTTCGTTTTCCATTGTGTTAATAATAAAGTTCGTCTGTTTTTAAGTTTAAAAAACGTTGTGTCGCAAAAAAAGTACTGATCCAAGTAATTAAAAAGGCAGAAATGAAAACTCCCCCAACTAAATATCCTAATGTAATGTAATCTTTAGTTAACGCTAAACTAGGTGCTAATTTATCTACATAATAAATAACAACACCTAATGCTATTATTGCCAAAAGAGCGCCTAATATACCTAGCTTAATACTTTGCCAAATAAAAGGTCTTCTAATAAACCCTTTTGTGGCGCCTACCATTTGCATGGTTTTAATATTAAATCGTTTAGAATATATAGATAACCTAATTGAGCTATTAATTAAAATCATTGCTACTACACCAAAAAAGCCACTTATAACCAATAGCCAAAAGCTAATTCTTTTTATATTTTTGGTTAATAAATTAATTAATGGTTTGTCATAAGAAACATCAGATACAAAAGTATTTTTAAGAAAACGCTCTTCTAACTCTTGCATTTTTTCTGGAGTCACAAAATCTGCTTTTAAATAGATATCTATGCCATTTTTTAACGGATTCTCTCCTAGGAATTTAAGAAAATCTTCACCAATTTCTTCACTATAAATTTTTGCAGCTTTCTCTTTACTTGTGTAAATAATTGTTCTAGTAAAGTCTTCTTTTTGCAAAGAATCTTTAAAATTATTTCTATTTTTAGTAGAAACATTATCTTTTAAGAACAAGGTAATTGCTACTTTTTCTTTTACACGATTGGCAACAAAGGTAGATTTTAACAAAACTAGCCCCAAAACACCAACCATAAAAAGCACCAAAGCTATACTTACTACTACTGAAAAGTAAGAAGATAGCAGTCGCCGTTTTTGATAAGCATCAAATTTTGAAGACATATTTTAGAATGTTTTTTAAGCTCGCAAGATAATAATTAGAATGCAGTTTCCGTAACTGTTAGCAGTATTTTAACGAATCTATTTCTTGACATAACTCAATAAGAACTCCATTGGTAGATTTTGGATGTAAAAAAGCAACTAATTTATTATCTGCTCCTTTTTTAGGTTCTTTATTTAAAACAACAAAACCTTCATTTTTAAGTCTTTCTATCTCTGCTTTTATATCAGAAACAGCAAAAGCAATATGATGAATTCCTTCTCCCTTTTTCTCGATAAACTTAGCAATAGGGCTTTCTGGATTTGTAGCTTCTAACAATTCTATTTTATTTGGACCTGATTGAAAAAAAGAGGTTTTAACACCTTCGGAAGCAACCTCTTCCGTTTTATAGTGTGGTTTCCCAAAAAGTGATGCAAATAACTGATTAGACTTTTCTAAATCTTTTACAGCAATGCCAATGTGTTCTATTTTATCCATATAGATAAAAGTAATGGTTATTTTTTTATTTTAGAAATAATAAAACCTTAAACTTAACCTTCTTGTATATTTATGTTTGCAGTATTTGTGTAATCTATAGTATTTGTAATGGTATTCATTAAATTATCGTTTACATCAAAATAATCTGTTTTACAAGAAATAGTTGTTTGTCTGTTTTCTGTGTTTTTTAAAATAAAATTAAACAATATTGGTGTTCTAAAATCTTGCCTGTGTTTCATTATCTTAAAACTACTCCCTGTATCATCTATAGTAATATCTATAAAAACTTTTTTTACACTGTCTTTTTGTGAGTTTATTCTTACAGTTACATATCTATTATAATCTGTAGAACTAGATACTATTTGGCTAAACTCTGAACTTAAATCTTCTATACTCTCATGGTTAAAAAACAACTCTTTTATTTCTGTACTATTATTACTAAGAAATGTATTTTGATTTAAAAGTACTATACCTTCACTTTCTATAAGCTGAAAATTATTAAAAAAACTTTTGTTTATAAAGGTTTTATTTGCTTGATCTATACTTAAAACTGCATTTACCCTACACGGAGAAAGTGATATATTTTCTAATTTAATTTTTTTAGACTCTTCTATTATTTCTGCTTTAATAGCTTCTCCTGTAGATTTCTCTACATTTAATTCTAAAATACTAGAATCTTTAATTTCTTTATGTGAAAAATTAATATTTGCGTATTGAGAAACTGAATTGTTAAGTGCATTAATTAATAAACTAGCTTCGTTTAAACTTTCGGTATCACTATTAAAAATAAAATATTTACCATCTACAGTAATAGCTGCCTTCTGTAAAAAAGAATTACCAGTTACCTCATATTTAGCACCAATATCATTAGGAAATAAAAATTGAATTTCATCAAAATAGTTTAAATTATCTTTTTCAATACAATTATTGTTATATAAATCTATTTTTAATTTAGCTAAGTCAAAATCTGATAATTTTGGACCAATTGCAAACAAAAAACTAATTTTAGAAATATCTTCTGTTAAACCTGTTCCATCTTCAAAAGCATGAAATATAGTGGTTATACAAGGTTGCATTGTATCTATATCTCTAGTTAAATGATATTGCTTTGGCACTAAAAGAAAGGTATTTGGCTGTAAAGCAGATTTATAGATAGAAAGGTAATTGTTTTCTATACCCGGTAAATAAATTTGCTGAAATTCTGAATACTCTACATTTAAATTAAATGGGTTATTATTTAAGCCTCCGTTTACATTTTTATAAATACTGTCTGCCGTATTTTCTGGCAATTGATAATTTAATTTCTCATTAATTCTTAACAAAAATGTGCTTTTTACTAAACCTGAGTCTTTTGTTGGTTTTACTTTATTTTTAATTTGAAGCTTCTTAAAGTTTCTAATTGTTAAATTACTTTCTACTTTTTTATTTCTAAATAATAAAGGGCTTTGTGTTAATTTTACTTTCTTTCTTAGTAAACTAAAATCTTTTATTCTGTTAAATTGAACTGCCAACTTAGAATTTACTTGTGGATTAGAATACCCCTTAAAAGCAAAAAACAAATCTACACTAGACTTAAAATCATCAAATTCTGTAATAAGGCTAAAAAAAGCAATTTTTACAGCTTCGTCTTTTAATTTAAAAATGATACTTTTAGCTTTAACATCAATTAAACCATTAATTTTTATAACTTCTTGCTTAACTTTTAAATTTAAAATAACTTCTTTTAAATCTAAATCGACATAATTAAACCCAGCTTTTTTAATTTTTACTACACTATACTTTAAGGTTACCTTACCCAAATAACCATCTTCATTGCCTTTAGAATCTAAAGTAGTTTCATAATAAAAAAGAGTATTATTAAGTGGTGTTATTACAATTTTTGGAAACTGTAATTTAAGTTTTGAGTTGTTTTTATCTGTAAAAACAGTTGTTTTAGTTATTTTACTTCTGTTACTAACCAACGGTAAATGAGCTTCACTTTTAACCGGAACAAAGTTAATAGAATGTACAACAGGATGTTTTATTACAGAAAAAACATTTGGTTTTATAGCGTTAAAACTAATACTAGGCTTAGACGCTTTAAGGTTAAATCTATTTGCAGGTACAATTTTAGAACCTTGTACTTTAAAAAGTTTAGCATTTGGCATATCATTTATTTTTAAAATTAAAAAGAGGTTATTTATAAAGAATTAATTTAAAAACAACCTCTTAACATTATAGTTTTTAAGTTTACTCTAGCTCTTCTCTTATAGCAACAATCATTTCATTTTCTTCTTCTGTACCAGACGGAATTTCAAATAAAACATCTCCTTCTTGATAGTCTAGTTCTTGCCAATCTGTAGAAATTTTTACTTTTTCTGTTTTACCATCTACTTTGCCTTTGCAAGTATATTTAACTTTAAACTTAGTAGGCTTAATTTCATAATCGTTTTCATACCAAACCTTTAGCGGAATTAAATCCTCATAATTATCTTCTGTAAATCTAATTTTTTTAGTAGCCATTTTATCTGCCTTAATTCTAACTTCTAAAGTATCACATTCATAAAGCTCTTCTGTAGATAAAGTATAGTTTACAGCATTTTGTACTGGCAACGGAATAAATATTTTAGTGCCATCAAACTCAAATTCGTTTACTTTATCCTTAACTCTTACGCGCTTATCTTTTTCATACATTATGTTTTGGCGTATCTTAATTTTACTAGGTGTTTCGTTTTTTACAAAACTAAAAACAAAGGCATTTTTTTCTGTTTCTCTAGAACCCCAAGTTGCCGGAAAAATAGCGTCTATCGTTTTACCAGATCTACTGGTTTTGGTTATGTATGGAGTACCTTCTGGAGCAATCATTCTTCCAGAACTTTTCCAAACCAGATTACCTCTAGAGTTAGGATAACCAACCTCTATAGAAACCTGACTTACAGGACTATCATTTATAATATCACCATCTCTATCTAGTTTTATTAAACCACCATTTAAAGAGGTAATAATTTGTACTTTTTGAAAATCTTCATCTAAACGAACTTCTGTAATATATTTTTTAAGATCTTCTTTTGCAGCATCTCCTGTTTGATCTGTTAAAGGATCTAAACTTCCGCTTATTTTAGAGTCCATAACCTCTATTGCAGAAAATTTAATTTCGTCTGTAAAGTCTACTTCTCTAATTTGTTTTCCAGATTTTAAACTAACTCCTACACTACCTTTCCATCTAAAAATATTAAACAACCCACCTCTTTTTTCTGGAGCTTCTGCAGGTGTAAATTCTTTATCTGCAACATCAAAAATTTGTTTTTTTAGAATTTCGAAAGCAAACTCTCTTTGTTTTGTTAGTAAACTTTCTTCTAATGTTTTTCTTTCATCAGAAGAAAATTGCTCATCCGTAATTACCTCAGAGACAATACCTCCCTCTGTTCTAATTTTTTCGTACTCATGTTCCCAATTTATATCTACAAAAGCAAAATTTACATTACTTTTCGCAGAAAAGTAGTTATGTACCTTTTTAGCATTTACAGTAGTTTTAATTGTAGTAGTTGGCAAATAACCTTTATACCTAATAGCATTTTCTACAACTAAATTATTGTTTCCGTTTTCTAATGCACTTTTAACTAATGATGCACTGTTACGCCCCATTAAGATAGAAAATGCATTTTCTCCCAAACCAAAAGTACTACCTGCTCCATCTCCTTGCACATTAAAGCTCCAAGGATTCATACCTCCAAAAGGTTTATCGCCTCCATCTTCGCCAATAATATGCATATTAATATTGTTTTCTACTAACTGAATTGGCCTAACGTTTGTTTCATTAAAGTCTCTATCTACCCCTTTTTTAAAAGAAAATAGTCCAAATAACTTAGATGTTCTATTGTTGTTAAATTCTTTATGAAGTTTATCTTTTAATTTATCTATTGCTATTTTAAGTAAAGCCTCTGGCAAATCTATGGTTGTAGTAAGTGTTGTGTAACCACCTGCTTCTTCTTCTAAACCTTCTGCCCCAATTACGGTAGTTTCATCTGCTTCAGATTTAAAAACTTGCATAGAAAATTTAAATCTATCATCAGGAAACTTTGCCAATCTTGGGTTTTTAGGATAATAATAAAACTGCATTGCCTGATTATTTTCTCTTAACAAAATATTGTTTGGATCTGGAGAAAATAATACTGCATAATCTGCACCATCTTCTTCTTTTAATAAAATTTCTACGGTTCCTGCACCTGCGTGAGGATAACCTAGTGGTTGAACTTTTGACATCTTTTTTAGTTTTTAGTTTTTACGTACTCTGTTATGGCTTTTCGGTTAACGCCGTTTGGTTTTATTTTTAAATTGATTAGCTTCTATTTTCTAATAAAGAATTGATGTATGTTTTAGTACCTTCATCATAAATTCCGTTGGCTTCTCTACCGAATTCTGTAGATTGTAATAAGATAAGTGCGTTTTGTGTTTTAGGTCCAAAATCTCCGTCCGAAGTTCCTACAGCGTAGTCTAGACTTTTTAATATATTTTGGAGTCTTACAACTTCTTCTCCTTTTGACCCTCTTTTTAGAGTTGGTTTTGGTAAAACTGGCTTTCTACTAGGGCTTAACCTTCTAAAACCTAATAATTTATCAGCCGCATAAGCAGATATAGAAACAGTATCAGATTGGTTTCCTCCTAGAGTGTAAATTCTAGTTCCATCTGCAGAATACCCCATAAAAACACCAACATGACCTTCCCATGAATTGAAGTCTCCTCTGTAATAAACAACTACATCACCAGGTTCTGGGCTATTTACAGATTCCCCCACATTTAGCCAAGAACGTGCAGCTGCAGAATTACTATTTTTTAAGCCCGCTTTTTTAGCTACCCAATTCATAAAAATGCTACACCAAGGGGTTTCATCATCATTAACCCAAGGAAAACCAGATTCTTTTGCGTACTCTAAAATGCGCTTGCTATGTCTACTTCCTGCTATTTCTTTTACACCTATTTCATTAATTGCAACACTTAATAAATTTTTCATCTTAATGCTTTTAATTTTCAACACATCAAAATTGCAATAAAAAAAAAGGACAACAACAGGTAAACAACTGATTAACAGAAGTAAAACACATTAATAAAGGAAAGTGTTTTTCCCTTTTTTAGATAAGGGAAACACCTCTTAGATAAGAGTTATTTAGCAATAACACTAATATTATCTAGCTCATAAGTTCCATCAAAATTAACATTTCCGTTTCCTGTATACTTAAAAGCGATAAAAGCTGTCCCGGAATAATTAGATAAATCGATATACGTAGAATGCACCCAACTCTTATAATTCGTTCCATTAGAAACTATTTTTGCAGGTAAAACAGTCCATGTAGCCGTGTTTATATTGTTATCATCTCCATCAAAATCTGTAGAAATTAAAACCTGTAAATTACTTCCATTTCCAAAGCTATTAGAGGTTTCAAAAGACAAAAATTCTTGTGATGTTGTGTCTAGATTAACGCCCGAAGTAATTAACCACGTTATTGTACTTTCATCTCCAGAACTACTAGAACCTATTCTTGCCGCTTTACTTTGCGAATAGGTATCTGTATAAGACCTCCAAGATTTAGTCCCTTCTTCTCTAAAGTTAATCCAATTTAAAACATCTATTTCACCAGACTCATTATCAAAATTTTCTTCTAACAAAATTGTAGTATACTCTTCTATTGGCAAAGGCATACATCTTTCATCATTCATGTAAACATCATCCGTATCATTCAAATTAAGGACAATAAGATCTCCACTAAAATCTTTTGAAACAATAGCTTTAATACTTCCTGCTTTTTCGGGTAACGTTTCTGTTGAAAAACGAGAAAAAGAACTCGTTTCTAACCATATATAATCATACCCTAACCCTAAACAAGTTTGAATTTTACGTTGTGTATCAAAATCTTCTTTTGGGTCTACATACGATTTACCGGCTAATTCAGCATCAAAAAACACGTTTTCTAAAGCTACAAAAGTTCCTATATTAGTTTCATTAATCCCTGCAAAATCAATTAATTTTGGTACAATATCTTCGGTTGTTTCTGTTCTAAAAATATGGTTTGGAATTTGATTTGTTGTTACGTTTTCAATTTCATTAAGATCTGTAGCACTTACTTTTCCTCCAATGGTAATATTACCATCTCCAGAATTAGTTTCGCCAACATACAACCCTTTTAAACGAATGTAAATTTCTCTACCGATATTAAATTTATTATAACTATTGCTTAAATTTAAGGCAACTTTTATGCCTGCAGTCGGGTTTTCGGGAGCATCTTGCATATAAAACTCTTTATAAAAATTACCAGATTTATCCGAAGAAATTACATATCCTTTTACCACAATGTTAGAAGTAATTTCTAAAGGATCACTACCAATTATATACTGTCCTTTTAGCTGTTGTATCGTTTTTAATTGAAGTGTTCCGGCAGCAATACTATCTAAAATCTGACTTACAGCTTCGTTTTCTTCATTCCCTAAACTTTCTGGCACTGTAAAACTTCCATCTTCTACACAGGTAATAAAAGAGATGCTCGCTATAAACACCCATACTATTGTGATTATTCTATTCTTTTTCATTTTTCATTTTTTTTTAATTAACAACCTCCCCTCAAGGGTACGAGACATGCTTCCGAAACATGCTTTTTCACCTCGAGAATTAAACCCTTGGCTATCGCCCCGCGATTAAAACGACACACTTACATTTAAAAAATAAGTTGCGCCTCTACCATACCAATACTTATTCCCAAAAACAGGTTTATCTAAAGATTTATCTTCTAATAATTGTCTGTAATTGGCATTTCTTCCTTGTTCAAATCCGCCAGATTTATAGGTTTTATTCAACAAATTATTTACTGTTACAAAAAAACTTATGTAATGTTTATTAATGATAAAAGATTTTCCTCCAACAAAATTTACAACAGAATAATCGTTGAATTTCTCTTGCGTTAAAAGTTCTTTTGCAATCTCATTATCATATTCTAAAAAAGGCAAACCATCATCATCTGTATAAAAATTTCGAGACCTGTTTAAAGGTGAAACATCTATAAATGTGTTGCTGAAAAAATTTAAAGTGGCACCACACCACCAATAACTTGGGTCACGATATTCAAAACCAACCGAATACGCATTTTGTGGTCCGGCAGCTAATTTGTAATTCTCAAGATTTGTCTTGCCAAAATCTTTAAATCCATCTACAAAACCCGCCGTTAAAGATTCTGTATCTGCTTCTGTGGTTAAGTATAAATCAGGATTGTTATCATACGTGAATTGACCAACAGAAGCAGCTCCTTTCAATTTAAAAGTTGATGTTATTTGCGCTTCTATCCCTAACTCTAACCCCAAATGTTTTTTACGAATTCCACTCAAAACCTCTTGCACAAAGGCTGTGTTATCTCCTCCAACTCCATCTGCAAAATAAAAAGAAATCTCCGTTGCATCTTTTACAGAGGTATAATACGCTGTTACTTTTGATGTAATAATTGGACTTCTATAAACATAACTCACATCCGTAGAAATTATTTTTTCGCTTTGTAAACTTAAAACCACATTGTTATTTTCTCTAGAGTTAGAAAATGTATTTCTAAGGGTTGGTGCCTCAGTAATATATGCTGCATTTATATCTACCAAATGACGACCCGTAATTTTATACGTAGCCCCCATTTTAAAACCATAATCTATAAATTTCTGTGCTTCGGATGCACCTAAAGAATTCTCAGAAAAACTTCCATTTTTATATAAACCTTCTCGCTGATGTGTTGTACTTGTTACTTTTAGAGCTGCAAAAAAATCTATTTTATGGTATTGAAATTGCGCTTGTGTAAAGGCAGAAATAATATCAGAATTTAAATTAAAGTTGTACTTAAATTGATCTCCTTTACCAACTACTCTATTGGGGTTTAAAAGATCGTTTTGTTTTTCATCTTCTGTAGCCCCAAAAGGATCTATATCTAAGTAGCCGACTCCACCTAGCAAATCGATAACTTCTGCAAAATTTTGAGACCGTAATTGTTTGTATTCAATTTTTCCATTTAAGGAAACATTGTCATTTACCTCTGTATTTAAAATGGCATTTATAGTAAATTGTTTATCATCATTTCTATCTTCATACAAAACATAGGCATTTTCCAAACCTGCAGTTTCATTGGTTTTATTTGCATCAAAAATCCGATTCCAATTTATTTGTCCGTCTTTTTTAAAATTATTTTCAGCATTATAAGCACCTTCAAAATCGTTATTTCTTAAAAAATAACTTGGCAAATTTTGATAATAAGCGGCACTTGGGTTAGCACCTCCATTATAATCGATTCTGCTGTTGCCTATTTTACCAAATTGATAAGCAATATTGGTGTTTATAGAAGTTTTTTCAGTAATATTCCAATAATGGTTTAACATTAAAATAGGCTCATTTACTTCTTTAATTCTAGAATTTCTCTTTTCTCCATCTAAAAAACCCCAATAATCGTTGTACTTTATTCCTTTTAAATCAAACACTTCTTGTGTGTTTGGCGATGACTTCCCTCTTCTATTTAATGCGAAAATTCCTGTAAAGTTTATACTGCTTTTATCGTTCAACTTTTTTTCTACGGATGTAAAAACAGCATACGCCTTATAAGAAGTAGCGTCATTAAAACCTTCGTTTCCTAGTCTACCGCTTCCAGAAAAAGTAAAGGCCCAATTGTTTTTTAACATCCCCGTAGCATAGGTTGCCATGGCTCTATGCTGATAACTTCTGTTTGATGAAGAATACGAAACCCGTAACCCAGGTCTTTGTTCCGATGCTCTAGTATTCATATTTGTAGCACCTAAAAGCCCTCCAAAAGTAACATCTGAAGGTGATAGACCGTTTCTAAATTCTTGGTTTCTTAACACATCATTTAAACCTCCCCAATTACTCCATTGTGCTCTACCATCATAGATTTTATTCATTTCTATGCCGTTTATAAGCACTTTTCCGTTTCCAGAATCTAATCCTTTTATCTTAAAAAAGGAAGAACTAAACTCATAAGCAGCGGTTCTAAGAAAAATATCTTTTGATGATTGTAAGAGTCCAGAAATATTATCGGCAGCACTTGCATCATCATTTAATTCATCATCAGAAAGGGTAATTAAACTTAAGTCTTGGTTTTCTACAACCTCTTTAAATAAAAAGATACTTCCTAAATCTAACGTTATAGCAGAGAGTTCTATGGGAATATTTTGAGTTTCATACCCCATCAGTTTTAATTCTAAAACAGCTTTTCCGTTTTGGAAATTCTTAATTATAAAATTACCATTTAAGTCTGTGGTGTGATTTTTAGACGTGTTTTTAATAGTAACAAGAACACCTTTTATCGGTTTCTTAGAATTGTTATCTAAAACAATACCTTTTACAACTCCCTGACTATGAAGCCCCGAAAATGAGGCTAATAGCAAGCAAGTTGCCATAACAATTTTTTTCATAAATAATAAAATTTTCTTTTTCTTTTGCACTTAAAGTTAATGAAAAAAAAATAAATCAAAGAATTTGAAGTTTTCTTAACACTTAAAATAGCTTCAGTTTCTTACTTTTACTAGATTATAAAAAACACTAAAATGGATAAGAAAATATTTTTTATTATTATTTTTTCGCTAACAATTACAGTTGGTAATGCTCAAAAAAATGGAAAAAAATATAAGATTAGAACCATTGCTTTTTACAATTTAGAAAACTTATTTGACACCATTAATGATGTAAATAAGAATGATGAGGCAAGCCCAATGATGGAGCTAAAATCGAACAGATCTAAGGTTTATTGGGATAAAATTGAAAAACTGAGTAGCACAATTGCTCAAATTGGTGCAGATAAAACCAATACAAGTCCGGCAATTATAGGAGTTTCTGAAGTAGAAAATTTAAATGTTTTAGAAGATTTAATACACTCTAAACACTTAATAAAAAATGATTACGGCATTATACATTACGATTCTCCCGATAAAAGAGGAATCGATGTTGCTTTATTATATCAGAAAAAATATTTTAATCCTATTTATCACGAAGCCTTTAATCCGAAAATATTTAAAGACAATTATCCTGTTTATACTAGAGATCAACTATTGGTTTCTGGTTACCTAGATGATGAATTGATACACATCATTGTAAACCATTGGCCTTCTAGAAGGGGCGGAGAAGCCGCAAGTAGACCAAACAGAGAAAAAGCAGCCTACCAGAACACAAAAATAATAGCGCAGGTTAGAGAGCAAGATGCCAATGCTAAGATTTTAATTATGGGTGATTTTAATGATGATCCTATAAATTCTAGTTTTAAAAACGTATTAAAAACAAAAAGCAGAAAGAAAGATGTAACCGAAGGAGATTTGTACAATCCTTACGAAGACATGTTTCGCAGAGGCTTTAACACTTTAAAATACCGAGATAAAATAAATTTATTTGACATGGTTTTCTTTACATCTCCTTTATTAGATAAAGGAGAAAAAGATTTTTCTACTTATAAAATGTACAAAGCGATGATTTTTAACAAACGCTTTTTAACAACTAAAAAAGGAAAATATAAAGGATATCCTTTTAGAAGTTTTTCTAACGGAGGTTATACAGGTGGCTATTCTGATCATTACCCTGTTTATTTATATTTAATTAAAGAGGCTAAATAGTTTTATAATTAAAACGTATTTCTTTGCGTTTAGGTTGTCATTTTAACGTTTTGAGAGAACTTTTATGGGATTTGGTTTGTGTTATCTTATCACTGTTATGAGACTTCTCAATACTTCGAAGTGACAAGCTTGGATCTTTTTTTTGAGTGAAAAGAACCACTTACACACCTAACAACTACTTAGTTTGTCATTTCGAAATGAGCTTTTTTAAGCGATGGATAAATCTCATATAACTTGTAAATATTATTGAGAAATCACTGTTAAGAGGCCTCTATAAAAGACCCTTCAGGTTTTAAAAACCTGAAGGGTCTGAGTGATTTACAACCAATTAGATTTTAAGAATCTTACAAGATAATATTCACTACGCGTTAAGGATAGAGCAATTGTCTGAGCTCTTTTTTATTCTTTTTCTGAATAAAAAAAGCGAGTGCGAAAGCCTGCCCCTTGTGGGAACGCCCAAAAATAACATGATTAAATAAATGAAACTTGGTGTGTGATTTCTCACTATGTTCGAAATGACAAATTGGGTGTATTTTGTATAATTACAAAATCTTATAAAACACAAAAACCCCGCAACTAAAAAGTTACGGGGTTTTTTGATAAAAAATTATTGCCTTTATATTATAAGAATTTAAGACTTTGAGGTTTTAAATTTATAATTTAAGTATGTGTAAGCGTCACGAGGTATAATTGTAATCCACTTTTTGTGTTTTAAATACCATTTAAAACGTATAGAACTCACTCCTTTTGTTAGATAAGCTGCAATAAAGGGATGTACATTTAACTGTATTTTCCCTGCTTTAGAGTTTGACATAAACTTCTCTAAATCTGCCTCAATTTTGTCTAACAAAACTATTGGTGCTTCTACTTCTCCATTTTTGTTTGGGTTGGCTTCGGTAGTTTTTATACTTAACTCGGGTCTTACCCTTTGTCTTGTAATTTGTACCAATCCAAATTTACTTGGAGGTAATATTTTGTGCTTTGTTCTATCTAAAGCCATTTGGTCTTTTAGATGCTGAAACAGTTTATTTCTGTTTTCTGCTTTGTGCATATCAATAAAATCTACAACTATAATTCCTCCCATATCACGCAGTTGTAACTGGCGTGCTATTTCTGTAGCTGAAATTAGATTTACTTCTAATGCAGTATCTTCTTGAGAACCTGCTTTGTTAGAACGGTTTCCGCTATTGACATCAATAACGTGCAATGCTTCTGTGTGCTCTATAACTAAATAGGCACCTCTACTCATAGAAACTGTTTTACCAAATGATGTTTTAATTTGTCTTTCTATTCCGTATTTTTCAAAAATAGGAGTTTCAGATCTGTGCAATTTTACAATTTTTTCCTTTTCGGGATAAATTTCTTGTAAATATTCTTTTATTTCTTCTTTCAAAGTTTCATCATTTGTTACAATACTTGTAAAAGAATCATTCATTACATCTCTTAAGATAGAAGATGCTCTGTTTAACTCGCTTAAAATCTTTGCTGGTGTGTTTGTATTAGGTATACTTTTACACATTCTTACCCAACGTTCTAATGAGTTTTGCAAATCTTTATCTAATTCTGCTACTTTTTTGCCTTCGGCAACAGTTCTTAAAATAACACCAAACCCTTTGGGTTTAATGCTCTTTGCTAATCTTTTTAAACGTTCTTTTTCTTTTGGGTCTGCTATTTTTTGAGAAACAGAAACTCGGTTAGAAAAAGGAACTAAAACCAAATATCTACCTGCTATTGATAACTCAGAACTTAGTCTGGGTCCTTTTGTAGAAATCGGTTCTTTTACAATTTGTACTAATAGGTTTTGCCCTGTTTTTAGTACTTGGTTAATACTACCGTCTTTGTTAATGTCTTCTTCCTTTTGGAAGTTCTTTAAAGTGAATTCTTTATACTTACCTGTGCTTACTTTCTTAATGAATGTATTTAATGAGTTTACTTGCGCACCTAAATCATGATAATGTAAGAACCCATCTTTTGGGTAGCCTACATTTACAAAAGCTGCATTTAAGCCAGTTAAAACTTTTCCTATTTTGGCTAAAAAAATATCGCCAACCGAGAATTTGTTATCACTAGTTTCATTATTTAATTCAATAAGTTTTCCATCTCTTAATAAGGCAAAATCAATATCAGATGAATTTGAACGAATTATTAATTCTGTTTTCATGCTGAAATGGTTTTAACTCCACACATAATTGTGCAGATGGGTTAATATTGTCAGGTATTTGTAATACCGTGTGAGGTTAGTTTAACCTCTTATGTCAATGAACTTGTTGTTTTTTTTGCGCTAAACTATAAACGAAAAAGTAAGCGGATGCTTACTTTTTCTTGTGTCTATTTGCTCTAGCTCTTTTCTTTCTTTTGTGTGTAGAGATCTTAGCTCTCTTTCTTTTTTTACCACTTGGCATAATGTTACGATTTTTTAAATCTGTTAAGATTTAGATTAATATTGTGTGTTACTTAACTACTACTTTACTTTTTACTCCTTCTGTAAAAGTTTTTGCCGGTTTAAAGGCTGGAATATTGTGTGCTGGAATCTTAATTGTAGTATTCTTAGAAATATTTCTACCAGTTTTTTCTGCTCTTGTTTTGATAATAAAACTACCAAAACCTCTTAAATAAACGTTGTCGCCATTTTCTAATGCATCTTTAACTTCAGTCATGAATGCTTCTACAGTTGCTAATACATCTGTTTTTTCAATCCCTGATTTATCTGATATTTTTGATACGATATCTGCTTTCGTCATGTCTCTATTTTTACTATATTTTTATTAATTTACTTTCAAAAATGCGGATGCAAATATATGATAATTAATCAACTCCAAGAATAATAACACTTAAATTTATGTGAATTTTATAATGTAATATTGCAAACCTATTTTTAAGCAATGACATTTCATAACACATTAATTTACTGGTACTTACAAAATAATAGAGATTTGCCTTGGCGAAAATCTAAAAACCCATACTTTATTTGGCTATCAGAAATCATGCTGCAACAAACAAGAGTTGCCCAAGGTTTGTCTTATTATTTAAAATTTACAGACACTTTTCCTACTGTTTTCGACCTCGCTAAAGCGGATGAAAGTACTGTTTTAAAAATGTGGCAAGGCTTAGGATATTATTCTAGAGCAAGAAACCTTCATTTTTCTGCAAAACAAATAGCAAACGAATTAAATGGCGAATTCCCTTCTACTTATAAAGAGATTATAAAACTAAAAGGAATAGGAGATTATACCGCTTCTGCAATTGCATCAATTTGTTTTAACGAACCAACCGCTGTTGTAGATGGAAACGTTTACAGAGTACTTTCTCGCTATTACGGAATTAAAACACCTATTAACTCATCTGCAGGAATAAAAGAGTTTAAAGCCTTAGCGCAGACTTTAATTGATACATCTAAACCAGGAACTTATAACCAAGCAATTATGGATTTTGGCGCACTGCATTGCAAACCTCAAAATCCGCTATGCGAAACCTGTCCTTTTGCAAATAGCTGTGTAGCCTTAGAAAAAAAATTAACAAAAGAATTGCCTGTAAAAGAGAAAAAAATAAAGGTTAGAAAACGTTATTTTAATTTTCTGGTGATAAAAACAGCTAACAATAAAACTATTTTATCAGAAAGAAAAGGAAAAGGAATCTGGCAAGGCTTATTTCAATTTCCATTAATTGAAAGCGATAAAAACATCAATAAAAACGAACTCGTTTCATCCGAAGAATTCATGGATCTATTTCCGGCAGAAACAACTACTTCTCTTTTCAATGAAAAAGTAATAGTACATAAATTATCGCATCAACATTTATATACTCAATTCTGGATTGTAGAAACCGATAAATCACCTGAAGCTACTATAAAATGGACCGAAATAGAAAAACACCCTGTTCCTATTTTAATTGCGAATTTTATAGAAGCCTTTCTAACTAAAAAGTAATTGATATTTTTAGTACTTTTGATGTAAAATTATTGAACACAATAAATTTATCTAGTAGAGACTTACTAAAAATTAAAAAATATTTTGATTAAACGTAAGAGCGTAGTTTCTCTAAAAATTATAATTTATAGGTTTAGACTGCGCTACACCTATCAACAAAAAAAATAAAGCTATGGCAGCAGGAACAATAAATAAAGTAATTTTAATTGGTAACTTAGGTGATGATGTTAAGATGCATTATTTTGATGATCAAAACTGTGTTGGTAGATTTCCTATAGCAACTAGCGAAAGCTACACCAATAAAACTACCGGAGAAAAAGTAACCTCTACAGACTGGCATAATATTGTTGTAAGAAACGGATTAGCAAAGGTTTGTGAAAAATATTTATCTAAAGGTGATAAAGTGTATGTTGAAGGTAAATTAAAAAACAGACAATGGGAACAAGATGGCGTAAAACGCTATTCTACAGAGATTCATGTAAATGAAATGACCATGTTATCTACAAAGAAAAACGTAGAAACACCTAACAACACCCCACAACAAGATCAAAAACCTTCTGCACCAGCACCAAAAGCTGTTCAAGAAGAAGAAAATGATGATTTACCTTTTTAATTAATCAAACTTAAAGCACTTGGACCCAGATCCCGAAATATTGTTTTTACTACTAGCTTCAACAGATTTACTAACCACATTTAATGCAATTCTACTAATTGCTTTACTTATAAGTTCTGCATTAGTTTCTGGAGCTGAAGTTGCTTTTTTCTCACTATCTCAAACCGATTTAAACGAACTTTCTAACAACGGAAAAGAGCAAAATATTGTAGTCACTTTATTAGAAAGGCCCAGAAAACTATTAGCAACAATTCTAATAACCAACAATTTTATAAATATTTTAATTGTGTTATTATTTGCTTCTCTTGCAGAAACTTTATTTGGCAATTTTGATTATCAATTAAACGTTTACCTCTTTACCATTCCTATTCGTTTTTTATTAGAAATTGTTTTAGTAACCTTCTTAATCCTTTTATTTGGTGAAGTTTTACCAAAGGTTTATGCTTCTAGAAATGCGCTGCGTTTTTCTAGAACAATGTCTAAATTTATACACTTTATAAATATCTTATTAACACCTTTTAGCTTACCTTTAATTACTTTAACAAAATGGATTGAGAAAAAATTAGGAAGTAAAAACTCTAATTTTTCTGTAGAAACTTTATCGCAAGCACTAGAATTAACTTCTGAAGGAGCCACTACCAAAGATGAACAAAAAATTTTGGAAGGAATTGTAAATTTCGGTAACACAGAAACCGTACAAATTATGGTACCTCGTATAGATGTTTTTGCACTTTCGGATACTGAATCGTACGAAGTTGTTTTAGATAAAATTCTAAAAAACGGCTATTCTAGAAATCCTGTTTACAAAGACAGTATCGATAATATAATTGGTATTTTATATGCTAAAGATTTATTAGCGCATTTAAATAAAACAACTTTTAAGTGGCCTACATTATTAAGGGAACCCTTTTTTGTACCAGAAAACAAAAAATTAGATGATTTATTGGGCGATTTTAGAGAGAAGAAGAATCACTTGGCAATTGTGGTTGATGAGTATGGAGGCACAAGTGGTTTGGTAAGCTTACAAGATGTAATAGAAGAAATTGTAGGTGATATTAATGATGAGTTTGATGATGAAGATTTACAATACTCTAAAATAGACATCAACAATTATATTTTTGAAGGTAAAACCTCTATTAAAGATTTCTGTAGAGTTTTAGATGATGAAGATGAAGAAATTTTTGAAGAAGAAAAAGGGGAAAGCGAAACCTTAGCCGGCTTTATTTTAGAGATTTCTGGTAAATTTCCTAAAAAGGGTGAGAAAATAAACTTCAAGAACTATACGTTTACCATAGAAGCGTTAGATAAAAAACGTATTAAACAAGTTAAAGCAACCAGAAATGCGTAACATTTTTCTATTAATTTTTACAATCACCTTTCTTTCTTGCAAAGAAGATACATTACCAAAACCTAAAGCGTACTTAAGCTTAACGTACCCTAAAAAATCATATACTAAATTAGCTTTAGAACGCCCATATTCTTTTGATGTTTTAAAGAACACCAAGGTTAAAGACGATGCAAATAACTGGCTAACTATTACATACCCTAAATTAAAAGCCTCTATAGACATTACCTACAGACCCGTAAAAAACAATATTAAAGAACTACTTACTGAGGCCGAAAAATTAGTATTTAAACACACTATAAAAGCAGATCAAATTATTCCTAAAGATTTTGTAAATCCTAAAAAAAGAGTCTTTGGTAGTATGTATGAAATTACTGGAAATGCAGCTTCACAAATTCAGTTTCATATTACAGACAGCACTACTAACTTTATAAAAGGATCTTTATATTTTTACGCAAAACCAAATTACGATTCTATTTTACCTGCTGTAGATTATATAAAAGAAGATATTCTGCGTTTGGTTGAAACCCTAGAGTGGAAATAACAGTTCTATAAAAATACTCAAACTAAAAACCTAGTCTTCTTTGATTTTTCCTCAATTTTGCAACACTTAAAAATAATGATACTTTAAAACTGCAATAACATTTAATGGAAAATTCACACGGAAAAAACGTATCATTTTTACTTTTAGGAACTCTTTTTGTAAGTACTTCTGGTGTTTTAGGAAAATATATTGCGCTACCAGCAGAAGCAATTATTTTATGTAGAGCTATTTTAGCGGCTGCTTTTATGTTTGCTTTTTGTAAAGTTAAAAAGATAGATTTAAAAATAAAATCGAAAGCAGATTTTATTTCTTTTATCATTAGTGGTTTTTTTATGGGCGCACATTGGGTTACCTATTTTATAGCATTAAAGTTATCTAATGTTGCTTTAGGCATGTTATCTATCTACACTTTCCCTGTAATTACTGCCTTTTTAGAACCTTTTTTTTCTAAACAAAAACTAAATCCCGTACATGTCTTTTTAGCCATTTTAGTTTTAATTGGTGTATACATTTTGGTGCCAGATTTCTCTTTAGAAAACAATGATTTAAAAGGTGTTTTATTCGGAATTTTATCTGCCTTCTGTTATGCGCTTAGAAATCTTACCATTAAAAAACACGTAAAAAAGTATAACGGTAGTGCGTTAATGCTACATCAAATGGTTGTAGTTACAGTGCTATTAGCTCCTGTTTTATTTTTTAGTGATTTTTCTAACTTTCAAAGTCAAATTCCCCTTTTAATATTAGTTGCATTAATAACTACTTCTATTGGTCACACAATGATGGTACATTCGCTAAAACATTTTACAGTATCTACAGCCAGTATTATTAGCAGTGTTCAGCCAATTTTCGGAATTATAATTGCTTATATCTTTGTAAACGAAATCCCTAGTTTAAATACTTTTATTGGCGGAAGTTTAATTTTATCGACAGTAATTATTGAAAGCATAAGAAGCCGAAAATAACATCTACTGTTTCCGAAACATCAAAAGAAGTAAACATACAAAATTTAACGATTATTTATATTTCAACTCTAAAAAACGACATAATATCATTTTTTAAAGGAGTTTTCTATTGCAAAACGATCAAATACACAAAACACACTATATAGAATCATTAAAAATAAGGTTCATTTATTTGATTATTACGAATATCTATACCTAAAAATTGACACATTAATTTTAAAACCTTCTTTTAAATTATAATTCATTAAAACACCTATACTTATTTAGATTAAATACAAATAAACATATATTTGTCAAAAAAAAGGAATGTCTCATTTTATCAAAATAGGTTTACTTCTACTTATATCATATACTACTTTTAGTCAAGAAGGAGATTTTTATGGTAAAGTAAAATTTAACAATGACGAACCTGCAATAGATGTATTTGTCGTTATAAAAGGAGCGCATTTCTACAAAGAAACTATTACAGATTTTAATGGAGAATTTTATATAAAATCAATCCCTTATGGTACACATAAAATTCAATTTCATTCTTTAAATTCAAAAAAGAAGACAGTTACTGTACTACTTAACACCAAGAAAAAAGAAGTTAATGTTTCCTTAGAGTTGATAAAAAACCAATTAGACGAAGTTCGAATAACTACCAAAACAGAAAAGACAAAAAAAGAGACACAAGGTTTTGCAGTAAATGTTATAAAAACCAAAGAAGCAAGTCTTAGAAACATCCAAACAAACGAATTATTAAACACAACAGTTGGTGTAAAGATTCGTCAAAATGGTGGTTTAGGTTCAGATGTTAGTTATAGTTTAAATGGATTATCTGGAAATGCAGTACGAATTTTCATAGACGGAATTCCTAGTGCTGTTTATGGTTCTTCTTTTAATTTAAACAGCATTCCGCCTTCAATGATTAAAAATATTGAAGTTTACAAAGGCGTAGTTCCCGGTCATTTAGCAGATGATGCTTTGGGTGGCGCTATTAATATTGTACTTCATAATGATGCAAAAACCAACTTAAACGCATCTGTTTCTTACGGATCTTTTAATACTTTACAGGCAAATGTAAACGGTTTATATCGTTTTGAGAAAACGGGTTTCACCGTTAAAGCTTCTCTTTTTCATAATTATTCAAATAATGATTATAAAGTTTCCGGTAGAAGCGTTGTAGTTACTGGTTTAGGTGGTGTACAAAAACCAATAACTGCAAGAAGATTTAATGATGCTTACAGCTCTACAGGCGGAATGATACAAGCTGGTTTTACAAACGTAAAATGGGCAGATCAATTTTTTGTTGGGATTACAGGTTCTGATGATTATAAAGAAGTACAACATGGTGCTTTTATGACAATTACTCCATACAAAGACAGGCATTTAGAATCAGACGCTTTATTAGCAAACCTAACTTACAAGAAGAAAAACCTTTTTACAAAAGGATTAAACTTAAAAATAAATGGATTGTACGGTAAAAGAAACCGTGCCGTTAACGATACGGTGGCTTGGGCTTATAACTGGAACGGAGAAAGAGCTATTGATTTTAGAGGAAATGAATACAAATACACTTGGGGCTCTCAACAAGAAGGCGGACCAACATTATCTAAAATTAAAAGAAAAGTAGCTTCTATTAGATCTGGAATATCTTACAATATCAATGACCAACATAAAATTTTAGCGAACCACGTGTATAGTGGTGTTGATAGAGAAGATAGCGATGTTTTAGTTTCTGTTTTAGAAAACACTTTTAAAGGTACTAGAAATATTGATAAAAACATATATTCTTTAACTTATGAATTTACAGCATTTCAAAACCGATTAAGAACAAGTGTCTTCGGAAAACATTATCAACAAAAAACAACAAGTATTGATCCTGAAATCAAAACAGATTCAAACGGAACAAAAAGTATCGTTGATGAAATTATAAGTAGTAATAACAAGAAGGATGGATACGGGTTTGCAGCTTCATATGCTATTTCTCCAAAAGTTACATTATTAGCTTCTGCTGAAAAAGCGATTCGTTTGCCAGATGAAACAGAAGTTTTTGGTAACGATGGGGATAATGTAGTTGCCAATGCTAGCATTAATCCAGAACAAAGTAACAACTACAATTTAGGTTTTAGATTCGGAACTTTTCATGTAAAAAAACATGATTTTACAATTTCTACAAATTTATTTACACGAAATATTAAAGACAGAATCGGTTTACCAATAGAAACATCGTTTAATGTTGATGATGAACTAATAGTATATGTAAACCAAGGTAGCGGAACCTCTAAAGGAATAGACGCACAAATAAACTACACCTATAACAGAAACTTTGGGTTAAATTTTAATGTCTCTAAATTCGATTTAAAAATAATGAATAATGGAGTAGAAATAGATGTGCCTAACACACCTTTTTTTACAATGAACGGTAGTTTACGTTACTCATTTAAAGATGTAATTCAGAAAAATTCTCGATTAAATCTATTCTACAACATGTATTTTACTGATGATTTTTCATACCTAACTTCTCAAGGATCAAATACTGTTGGTAATGATTTCTTTGAAGTACCTAAACAACTAGCGCAAGACATTGGGCTTAGCTATGCTTTTCCTAACAAGAAACTTGTAGCAAGTTTTGATGTTAAAAACATATTCGACAAACCTGTTTATGATAATTTATCTGTACAGAAACCAGGAAGAGCTTTTTACCTAAAATTAAATTACACAATCAATAAATTTTAACCATTCAAAATAACATAAAATGAAACACACTTTTTTAAACTACAAAGCATTAGCCTTTATATTAACATTTAGTGCATTAACTGCATGTAGTGATGATATTAATGAAAATCAAACCGTAGATCCAGTTGAAGAAACTAGATGGATAACAATTGCAGGAGCAAAAATGGGCGATAACCCAGGAGACGGAAATGGAGGAACATTAATTTACGCTGTAACTAGTGAAGACGCTAAAGACCCAACCGTATCTATAGATCCTTTTGAAAACGGATTTATAGCACCTTCTAATAGAACGGCTAGATTACAAGCTTCTGAAGATGGAAGTACTATTTTTAATATTAGCTACGCTGGAGATACTGGTGGTAATTACACAAAATACACTGTAGAAGGCGGACAAACCTTTACCGCTACTGGTTCTGAAGTTAGTATTGCTCCTTATGTAGGAACTGCACCAAGGTGGATAAAATTATTTGATGGAGACCAAACTGGTTCTGCAGTATACGTATCTACAGAACACCAAGTTGATGACAATGGAACAACAGATGACGTTACGGATGATGTTTATACTTACACAGAAGCTACCATAGGTGTAGTTACTTTAGATTTAGAAAACTCTTTAATAAAAGAGTTTAAAGAACATGTTGTACGTTTAAGTGCAGAAGAAGAAGCAAAAGGTTATTATATTTCTAGAATTGACATGCCTACTTTAAATAAAGCTGGAGATAAACTATATATCGGTGCTCGTTTAAGTAAAGTAGATCCTGCAACTGTAGAAAGTGATAGAGGTTATGAAATTTTAGGTTCTAAAACAATTATTTTAGATTATCCTTCTTTATTAAACCCAACAGTAATTACGTCTACTCTAGGGCATGGAAACACAAACGGATACCGTAGTATTAATGCTTTTGAATACGAAGGAAGTGTTTACCAAGCAAACCAAAGTGATCCAGAAGGTTCTCATATTTTAAAAATTGGAGCTAATAACGAATATGATAATTCTTATGACTTTAACTTAGATGATGCTTTAGGTGTAACAGGCGCTTATATTCTTGCTTGGAGACCTGCAGCAAACGGAAAAGCGGTATTAGCTTATAGACATGATGGTTCTGTAGACGGTTTAGCAGGGGCACAAGGCTTTTTTGCTTTGGTTGATTTAAATGCTAAAACGGCTACTAAAATTGACGACATTCATTATGATCCAGATTTTTACTTATTTCAATACCAAGGTTTTGCGGTTGATGGAAATGAAATCTATTTAACGCAAGCACCTGTTGGACAAAATGGAAACATTTATGTTGTTAACACTGATACTGGTGCAGTTACTAAAGGTGCAACATTAGTAAACGCAACAGGAAGTCACTTTATTGGTGCTTGGTAATATTTTACTAAAAATAAAACAAGTTAAAAAGCGTTGTAAAAAATATTTTTACGACGCTTTTTTATTTTAGTAATCTCTTTACTTATATTGATGCTTGAAACTGTTTTAAGAAAAAAAGTTTACAAACAATTATAGCCCTGATAGAACGGTCTGTTTGAGCTCTTTTTTATTCCTTTTTGGGGATAAAAAAAGCGAGTAGTGAAAGCAGGAAATAGCTTCTAAAACAATTCTTTATTACTAATATCTAAGTAATTACGTTTTACAAAGGCTAAAATGGTTTCTAAAATTTCACCCATATTGGTGCATTTTTTAAACTCTACATCACCAACATATTTCATTAACTGTTTTTTAAGAAGCGCTACATTTTCTGGGTAAGAAATAGTATCTGCCTTCATACATTTTATTAAACGGGTTGTTCTTCTGGGAGCAGTAATCATCCTTTTTGCCATAAAAGAACGTTCTTCTATTTTATATTGATCTATAGAAGTGTTCTGTAACTTTTTACCTACCATTTCTACCATTTTAAAGTTCTCTTTCATAAACTGTAAGTTGTAGACCTTTAAGTTTCCTTCAAAAGATTGCTGATCGAAATCTATGGCTCTAATTTTATAAATAACCTGATCAAAATCGTGTATTGGCGTAATTACGTAATTGTAAGAACGCATATCGCCTAACAAACGGATTAAACATCGTTCTTTAAACTTTACAAATTCTTTGGCTATTTGTGCTTTCTCTAATTCGGTACAATCGGGTAAGATATCTCTTATAAAATCATCTCCAGGTATTCCTGCAATGTGCTCTTCAATTAAAGTGTCTTTAAATACTAAAAAGTTCATGTTATGGGGAGACAAAATATGCTCTAATTCTAAACCATAAACACGAGAAGCATCAGCTTTTTTTACATAAAAATAGGTAAAGTTATCATTTAAAATATTTCTAACTTTTATTCTAAATGGTTTAGAGTTACCAAACGTACAATAATCAATAGCATCTATATTTAAATACGGAATGCTATCATCATTTCCATCAGAATGTAGTCTTGTATAAATTTTCTTTAAGTTTCTATCAATCTCTTCTCTTTCGTATTGAGAATAATAGGTTCTTACCCACAAAGTGTCTTCGTCATTTTTATCATAGACAATAATTGATCCTTGAAAACGCAACAAATCATCGTAATAAAGAGAAATTTTTGTATTTCTGTTGTAATTCTTTAAATACGCATGCAACATTTCATTTACAGGAAATGTTGGTTTTTTCTTGGACATCAATTTTTTCTCTATCGCCATCTTTACTTCTGATTTTTATCAAAAATAAGCATTATTAAGTAAGTTCGAACATCTTTCCTGGCAAAGGTTTTGTAACACCTTTTAATTCCATTTGCAATAAAATAGATGATAATTGATAGATAGGAATGTTACATTCTAAAGAAATAACGTCTAATAATTGTTGTCCTTTATCGTGCAATAGATCATGAATTTTCTGCTCGTTCTCATTTAATTCTACAAATAATTGTTTTTGAATTGGTTTCGTTTTTTCTTGAACATCCCAATTTAGCATTTTTACAACATCTGATGCTGAGTTTAGTAAATATGCTCTATTGTTTTTAATTAAACCATTACAGCCTTTACTATACAAATCTGTACTTCTACCAGGCACAGCAAACACATCTTTGTTATAAGAGTTAGCAATATCTGCAGTTACCAAAGAACCTCCTTTAGATGCTGATTCTATAATAATTGTTGCTTTAGAAATGCCTGCAACAATTCTATTGCGTTTTAAAAAATTTTCTCTTAAAGGATCTTCTTCACTCCAAAACTCGGTTAAAAAACCACCATTTTCATTTACTTGATTGATATATTTTTTATGAACCTTCGGATAAATTTGCTCGAAACCGTGTGCTAAAACGGCAATTGTTTGCAACTTATTTTCTATTGCTGCTTTATGCGCACAAATATCTACACCGTAGGCAAAACCACTTACAATTATAGGATTATAGCTTGCAATTTCTTTTATAAACTGATTGCAGAAATCGCGCCCATAAGAGCTAATATTTCGTGTACCTACAATAGAAATAATTCTAGAATTAGAAAAATCTAAATTGCCATCTTTAAACAATAAAATAGGACTATCGATACAATGTTGAAGGTTTTTAGGGTAATCATCGTCTAAAAAGTAGGTATAAGAAATATTGTTATCTTGAATGTATTTTAGCTCTTTTTCTGCTAATTCTATATTTTTAGTATCAAACAAATTCTTTAAAACATGATTTCCAATTCCGTTAATTTTTGATAGTACCACAGCCTTTTCTTTAAAAACCTGTGCTACATCACCCACATTTACAATGAGTTTTTTGGCTATAATATCTCCAATAGTTTTGCATTTTTGCAATCGTAAGATGGCTAATAATTTTTCTTCTTTCAATCTGATAACAATTTGAATACCAATATATAAAATATTTGTTGATAAAATTGTTAAGAAAAACTTTTACAAAACGTCTTAATTTCTATATTTGTTACAATGAATTTAGCTACTTATATAAACGATTTACTATACAGATACGATTGCGTAATTGTGCCTGACTTTGGAGGATTTGTAACCAATAGAATTGGTGCAAAAGTGAATAACTTTACACACACTTTTACACCACCTACAAAACAAATTACCTTTAACAGCCTGTTAAAGCATAATGATGGTTTATTAGCAAATTATATTGCTTCTGCAGAAAACATTTCTTTCGAGAAAGCTTCTACAGCTATTTCGATGTCTGTAATTAAGTGGCAAAATGAATTACAATCTAAATTTGTACAAATTGATAATTTAGGTGTTTTGTCTTTAAATGAAGCTAAACAAATTATTTTTGAACCCAATACTACTGTTAATTATTTAACGCAGTCTTTTGGTTTAGCAACGGTACAATCTTCTGCAATTGCAAGATATAAAGAACAAGTAAAACCTTTAACTTCTATTATTGCAGAAGAAAAGAAAAAAGGAATACCTGCATTTATAAAATATGCTGCAACTGCTGCTATTTTATTAACTTTAGGTGTTGCAGGTTATAATGGTTATGAAAATAATCAACAAAAAATAACAGCAGCCAATCAAGAAAAAGCAATACAGAAAAAAATACAAGCTGCAACTTTTGTAATCTCTAACCCTTTACCAACCATCCATTTAAATGTTGCTAAAGAAGTAGTAAAACCATACCATATTGTTGCTGGTGCTTTTCAATTTGCAGAAAATGCAGAAAAGAAAGTTAAAGAATTAAAAACAAAAGGGTATGACGCCAAAATAATTGGGGTTAACAAATGGGGCCTTACACAAGTTACTTTTAACAGTTATTCTAATCGTAATAAAGCCATTAACAGTCTTTATCAGATTCAAAAAACGGTTTCTAAAGACGCTTGGTTATTGACTAAAAAATTAGATTAACTCCTTTTTCTTTAACGTTTTTTAAACTTCACCTTTAAATAAGGGATTGTATCTTTGCAAAAAACATTTTTTGATGGAAGCAAAAACGCCAAAAGAATCTTTAACAATACTTACCGACTTGGTTTTACCTGGTGACACCAATTATCTAGACAACCTTTTTGGAGGAGAATTACTTGCCAGAATGGATAGAGCTTGCAGCATTGCTGCTAGAAGACACTCTAGAAGAATTGTAGTTACAGCCTCTGTAAACCATGTTGCTTTTAGCAAAGCAATACCTGTTGGTAGTGTAGTTACAATAGAAGCTAAAGTTTCTAGGGCGTTTAACTCTTCTATGGAAACCTATGTAGATGTATGGACGGAAGACAGACAGTCTGGATCTAGAACAAAAGTAAACGAAGGTATTTATACTTTTGTTGCCGTAGATGAAACAGGAAAACCTGTTACAATTCCTCAAATTAGACCCGAAACAGATTTAGAAGAAACTCGTTTTGAAGGAGCTTTAAGACGTAAAGAACTAAGCTTAGTTTTAGCGGGTAAACTAAAACCTAGTGATGCAACTGCTTTAAAAGCTCTATTTAGTTAAATACTCTAATTATGATGGAGCTATACAAATATAAAATCATTTACTCAGTTGCAATTTTTGTAACTGCTATTTTAACACGATTATTAATTACCAATTCTTTAAAGAAAATTCAAACAAAGTTTGGATTTCAAAAGGCGAGAATTATAGTGACTAATAAAATAGTTACAGTACTAATTTATATTACCGTTATTGTACTAGTCTCTTTTATTTGGGGGGTTGATGAAAAACAACTGTTAGTTTATGTATCTTCTTTTTTAACTATATTAGGGATTGCATTTTTTGCACAATGGTCTATTCTTTCTAATATTACAGCAGGTTTAATTTTATTTATAAACTACCCAGTAAAAATTGGAGACACCATTACAATTCTAGAAAAAGACAATAATATTACAGGCGAAATTAGAGATATTGGTGCTTTTTTTATCACATTAAGAACACCAGAAAAAGAATTAATTACCTTACCAAATGCCGTTATTCTTCAAAAAAATATTAAATATTCTCCGCAACCAGAGTAGTCTTCATTTAATCTTTCTAGTAAAGGTTTTTGTTTAGGTTAAAATAGTTAAATGTTATCATAGAAAAGAAGCGCAAATTTAAATTTGCGCTTCTTTTTTTATTTACTAATAGTAATAAGATAAAATTAAGCCATTTGGCCTTTGTGTTTACCTTCATATACTTCTTCCACTAACTTAGCATTAAAAGCAGGTAAATCATCAGGGTTTCTACTCGTAACTAATCCTTTATCTACAACTACTTCTTCATCAATCCAATTTGCTCCGGCGTTTATTAAATCTGTTTTAATAGAGCTATATGAAGTTATTTTTCTCCCTTTTAAAACATCTGCTTCTGCCAATAACCAAGGTCCATGGCAAATAGCACCAACAGGTTTATGATGCTCAAAGAAAGATTTTACAAAACGAACTGCGTCTGTATTATTACGTAATAAGTCTGGGTTTATAACTCCACCAGGCAACATCAATGCATTATAGTTTTCTTGAGATACTTCCTTTAAAGTTTTATCTACTTTATATGTTTTTCCCCAATTACCGTCATTCCAAGATTTTATTTCTCCAGATTCTAAAGACACAATGTGCACCTCTGCACCAGAGGCTTCTAAAGCTTTCTTAGGTTCTCTTAATTCACTTTCTTCAAATCCATTAGTTGCTAATATTGCAACGGTCTTTCTTTTTAAGTTTTCCATTTTAATAAAATTTTAATTAATATAAAAAATTTGTAATTTCTATAACAAAATTAATTATTAACCAGCGTTCTTATGTGTGGTATCAAATTCTATTTTAACGTAAATACTATTTTAAGTAGTTTATCTTCTTAAAATCCAAGAAGAAGGATTTAAACGTGTTGTGTTCTTAAACAACACAAAAATTAACTTTGTTTTTTTAGAAACTTTGTCTGTAAAAATCTGACCAATTTTTTGTCCAGTTACAACATGATCACCTTTTTTAACATACGATTTTTCTAAGTTGTTGTATGATGAAATATAATTACCATGCTGAATTAAAACGTTTTTTCTACCCTCTGCACTTACCAAAATATTCAGCACACTTCCATTAAAGATAGCTTCTGCATCTCTGCCTTGTTTGGTAACAATATGCAAACCGGTACCGTTAACGGTAATCCCAGGAAATGATGGATGTGGCTGTTTACCAAATTTTCTAACAACAATACCTTCGCTTACAGGCCAAGGCAACCTACCTTTATTTAACTCGAACTTTGTTGCTAAAGCTTTGGCTTCTGGACTTAAAATAAATTCATTTTTCTTAACTGCCGTCTTTGGTTTATCCTTTAATTTAGCTCGTGCAATTCTATTTGCTCTTTCAATTTCTTCACGGATTTTCTTATCTATTTTAACGGTAACTCTTTTCTCTTCTCTAACTATATTTTGAAGATCTTTTTTATATTTACTTTCTTTTTTCTTAATGGTAGCAAGTAACTTTTCTTGGTTCTTTTTATCAATTTCAATTTCCTTCTTTTGTTCTTTCTGAGATAATATCAAAGTATCTTTTAAAGCCTTTTGAACCAATAAAGAATCATTTAACTGTTCTACTTCTTTTGTATGAACTAAAATACCTTCTCCCTGTTTCTTTCTAAAGGAAGTATATTGTTTCATATACTCTAACCTTTTATAAGCCTGATAAAAACTCTGTGAAGAGAGTAAAAACATCATTCTACTTTGTTGAGATTTACTTTTGTACGATCTAAAAATCATATCAGCATAATCTTCTTTTAAGTCTGCTAGCTTCTTTTTTAAACTTTTTAGCTCCGTTTCATTTTCGTGAATTTCTTTTAATAGAATTTTTGCTTCGGAGTTAATTGTAGCAATTAACTTCGTTCTAACATATATTTTTCTATTTAAGTCTTTTAAGTCTTCTAACGCATTGTTTACTTTTTTCTTTTCTTTAAAAAGCAACGAATTTACTTGCTTAATTTCATAATTAAGTTTTTTACGTTGTGCTTCTAATTCTTTTCTTGTTTGTCCAAAAACAGAAAAAATACTTATAAAAAAAATTAAAACGGGTATGTAAAACTTTCTACTTTTCACTATAGTTTAATTTGCTTGTAACCATTAGGTATCGAAAATGAAGCATCAATATCTTTATTAAATTCAACAGATTTTACAATAAAATCTATGTCTGTAAATTTACCGGGTTGTTTTGCTTTTATCTGAATTTCTGATGGAAAAACAACATCATCAAAAACATTGTACGAAGGATAAAAAACATCTAAACGTTGATTTTTTGCCGAATTAACAATAGATTGTTTATCTAATTTAAAATGAGACGGATTTACAGAAAAGAAAAGATCAAACAAACTTGCTTGTATTTCTGGCGATAAAACATAAGAATTATCTGCAATAACTACCGTTTGCTTTTGCTCTTTTACATTTGTTAAAGATTGTCCTAAGAATAAATTTTGCAGCTGATTAAAATTAATATCTGTACCTAACAACTTTTTTAACATAGTAAAATCTCCTTCAAAATAATTTTTAGCATAAGGAGAATAATAACTTACAGAAGTTGGTGTAATTTTAGCCTTAAATACGGTAATAAACTTAGTTCCTTTTAACCAGATTACCTCATCTTTCACCATTTTTAAACTCACAGAAATACTCTGATTTATTTTTCCGTTATTATAATTTGCTTTTAACTTGGCATCCACTGTTTTTTTATCAAAATTAGCAGCAACATGTTTTTTAGCAACTTTTTTAGCTGACATTTCTGTAGCAATAGCATTTACATCTATTAAATTCTTTTTTGCTTTACAAGAAGTAAATACAACTGCAAAGACTACAAAATATTTTAAAAATTTCATTCTTACTCTTTTATTTTTTTTGATTTTTCTATAAACTTTTTTTCCTCATTAAAATTACCCAAACCTTTATAGGAAATAGCCATTTCTTTGTAAAAATCAGATTCCATTGTATCTTCTATCACAAAATCGATACCGTTCTGTAAACTCAATAACGCTATTTTAAACTTTTTCTGATAATTTAAGGCCTTTCCTTTCATTAAATATACAAAAGGTTGAGCAGGAAAAAGTGAAATACCTTCACTTGAATACTTTAAAAGCACTTCTGAATTCTCTTTAGATGCTATTAAAATTTGCTTTAAGACAACATACGATTTGTGTTCTTTAAATTGTTCTTCTAAAGAAACTTCTGATGCTGTTTTTTTATCAACAATCGTTTTACTTTCTTTATTTTCTAGGTTACTTTTTATTTTTTTATAGGATGAAGACAACATATTATCATGCTCCATTTCATCCATCAATAAAATAGCTTTTTTATACTCTTTTTGTTGCAAATATAATTGCAACAAATACGATCGTTCTTTTAGATTGCCTTCAACTAATTTTTGTTGAACAGATATGGCTTCAGAATAATTTCTATCCTTTACATAAACTTGAACCAAATGTTTGAGCATCCAATTATTATTTGGCTCCTCCTCTAGCGCTCTTTTAATATACTCTTTTGCTAATAAAGTTTTATTAAGGAGTAAGTAATTTTTAGAAAACTCAAAATAAACAGCCTTATTCTCGTTTGAAATCTGGTTACAGCTTTCTAAATTTTCAATTGCTTTTTGATAATTACCAATTGACTTTTCTGACAAAGCCTTAAAAAAAAATTGCTGAAAATTCAACTCTTTTTCTTCTGTTAAATCTTTAGTAATTGGTATGCTATCTTGTGCGTAAAATTTGAAAGAACAGAGCATAAAAAAAAGAGAGAACAGAGCATACTTTACATAAGTAGCTCTCTTTTTTCTCTGTGCTTTATGCTCTAATCTTATAATCATTTATGTTAATTCGGTATAATCTCCAATACTTACAGAAGTATATTTACCGTTATATTTTGCGTGATTACCAATCATTGCATTGTTTAAATTTGCGTTAGAAATAGCAACATTAGATTGTATAAGAGAATTTACAATTGTAGAATTTTCTACCACACTATTTGCTCCAATAGAAACATAAGGCCCTATTTTTGTGTTTTTAAGCACCACATTTTCACCAATAAAACAAGGCTGAATAATTTCTGAATTTTCTAAAACAACATCTTTAGCTACTAAGTCATTTCCAGCTTCATGCTCAAAACCTAAAACTTGTTTATTAGTATCTACTGTTGGGTCTTTTTTACCACAATCCATCCAAGCATTTACCGTTCCTGGAATAAATTTAGCTCCCTGTTGTTTTAAAGACTCTAAAACATTGGTTAATTGATATTCATTATTCTCCTTTAAATCATTATCGATTAAATATTGAATTTCTTCTAATAATTTATCTCCACTTTTAAAATAATAAATTCCGATAATTGCTAAATCAGAAACAAAATCTTTTGGTTTCTCTATAAAATCGGTGATAAAACCATCTTGTAATTTTACAACGCCAAAGGCACTAGGGTTTTCTACTTTACTTACCCAAATTGCGCCATCTGCATTCGCATCTAATTTAAAATCTGCTTTAAATAAAGTATCTGCATACGCAACAACACAAGGCCCGCTTAAAGATTCTTTGGCCATATAAATTGCATGTGCTGTTCCTAAAGCTTCTTCTTGCACATAAACAGATCCTTTAGCACCTAATTCTGCCGCAATCTTTAATAATTGAGCTTCTGTATCGGTAGGAAATCCTTTGGCTGTTGTTCCTATAACAAATGCAATTTCTTCAATTTCTTCGTCTATTACAGAAGCAATATCTTCTACCAAACGTTGTACAATTGGTTTTCCTGCAATTACAGTTAAAGGTTTTGGAATTGTTAATGTATGTGGTCTTAAACGAGACCCCATTCCGGCCATTGGTACTATTATTTTCATGTTTTTCTTTTATCAATAAATATGGACGCAATATAGCACTAATTAAGAAATTCAAGAAATTTGAATTTAACAAAGACACACCATTTTATTAACCATTTCTAATTTTAGTTTCTATAATATTTAAAAATTATATGCCCGTATAAATAACCTGTTTCTCGTTAATATAAATTTTAACAAGAAGTTACTAAAAAAGTAAAAACTTATTATCCCCTCTAATAAATCTTTACAAAAAGCCCACACTCTTAGAGAAACCTAAAATTACCTGCTCTTAAAAAAGATACCGAATATTAAAACCTAAAATTAAGGTTTAAATAGAAAAACACGAATCCTAATCTAGATATAATAACATCACTAATTTATTAATTCTATAAACATTAGTGTTTAAAATAAAGGGAACTATTTAATAAAACCAAAAGATAAAGAAGAACTTTTTATTCAAAAAATAATTAAACAATTAATTATCTACAACCAAAAAAATTAAGATTTCAGCTATAGTTAGTGATTTTTTGATTTGTATCACCATTTTTAGGGAGTATCCTCACTGTTTTCAGGGAGATAAAAATTTCACTGTTTTCAGTGATTGACAAGCACCTTTTTTCATTATATATTTACATCATTATTGTATTAGAATTTATTGGATTAAGTAATAACGTTAGATACCTTTAAAAATAATACTGTAGATCTAAATACTTTGAAAAAAGAATTTTATTTGACTACAGTAACAAATAAAGACAACTTTTACCAAAAAAATTAACTAAACAGTAAAAATCAACTAACCTAACTACTAAGACCCTTAAGTAAAACTTAAGGGTTTTTTTTGTATCACCATTTTCAGGGAGTCTTCTCACCATTTTCAGGGAGAAGAAGATTTCACTGTTTTCAGTGATTGACAAGCACCTTTTTTCATTATATATTTACATCATTATTGTTTAAGAGTTTATTGGCTTAAGTAATATCTTTAAAAATAACACTGTAGATATAAATACTTTGAAAAAAGAGATTTATTTAACAACAGTAAGAGATAAAGAAAAAACGTTTACCAACAAAATTAACTAAACAGTAAAAATCAACTAACCAACACTACTAAAACCCTTAAGTATATCTTGAGGGTTTTTTTCTTTGTATCACCATTTTCAGGGAGTCTTCTCACCAATTTCAGGGAGAAGAAAATTTCACTGTTTTCAGTGATTGACAAGTACTATTTTTTACCATATATTTACTTCATATTAGTAAACATTTAATTTATTTCCCCCAAAAATTCCCCCAAAAAAATTAAATGATATCAAAAACCCAAGTTAACGCTTGGGTTTTTTGTTTCTTTGCAAAAAACAAATTTATCTCTGTGAATTATTTATCTGTTGAAAATATCTCTAAATCTTATGGAGAACGCGTATTATTTGAAGACATCTCTTTTGGAATTAGTAAAGACCAAAAAGTTGCCTTTGTAGCTAAAAATGGTAGTGGTAAAACATCTATCTTAAACATTATAGCTGGTTTAGATGTACCAGACTCCGGACAAGTAGTAAGCAGAAAAGGTATTTCTATTGCTTACTTAGCCCAAAAGGATGACATTAATCCTGATTTAACGATAGAAGAAACCATTTTTGCAACCGATAATAAAATTCTTTCTATTGTTAATCAATATGAAAAAGCTTTATTAAATTTAGATGATACCGATGCGTACCAAACAGCTTTTGAGCAAATGGAACAATACAATGCATGGGATTTTGAAACGCAATACAGACAAATTTTATCAAAATTAAAACTAGACGACCTAACTTTAAAAGTTGGTGCACTTTCTGGTGGACAAAGAAAACGGCTGTCTTTAGCCATTGTTTTAATTAACAAACCAGATTTATTAATTTTAGATGAACCTACAAATCATTTAGATTTAGAAATGATAGAATGGTTAGAGGCTTTCTTTGCAAAAGAAAAGATTACCTTATTTATGGTTACCCATGATCGTTATTTCTTAGAACGTGTTTGTAACGAAATCTTAGAGTTAGATGAAGGTAAAATATATAAATACAAAGGGAATTACTCTTACTATTTACAAAATAAAGAAGAACGTTTAGCTTTAGAAGCAACCAATTTGGGGAAAGCTAAAAGTCTGTTTAAAAAAGAATTAGAATGGATGCGTAAGCAGCCAAAGGCAAGAACTACCAAGTCTAAATCTAGAACAGATGATTTTTATCAAATTAAAGAAAAAGCACATCAACGTAGACAAGATCATCAGGTTCAATTAGAAATAAATATGGAACGTTTAGGAAGTAAAATTCTTGAACTTCATAAAGTATCTAAATCTTTTGGTGAGAAAAAAATATTAGACAATTTCGATTACGTTTTTAAACGAGGAGAACGTATTGGTATTATTGGTAAAAACGGAACAGGTAAATCTTCTTTCTTAAATATTATTACAGAAACAGCAGAGTTAGATTCTGGTAAAGTTATTTTAGGAGAAACGGTAAAATACGGTTACTACACACAAGCCGGAATTGATATAAAAGAAGGACAGAAAGTAATTGATGTTGTTAAAGAATTTGGAGAATTTATCCCTTTAACTAAAGGAAGAAAAATTTCTGCATCTCAGTTATTAGAGCGTTTTTTATTCGATAAAAAGAAACAGTATGATTTTGTAGAAAGATTATCTGGAGGAGAACAAAAACGTTTGTATTTATGTGCTGTTTTAATTCAGAATCCTAACTTTTTAATTTTAGATGAGCCAACAAACGATTTAGATGTTGTAACATTAA
The DNA here is from genome assembly GCF_009796785.1 of Polaribacter sp. L3A8. Taxonomy (NCBI): domain Bacteria; kingdom Pseudomonadati; phylum Bacteroidota; class Flavobacteriia; order Flavobacteriales; family Flavobacteriaceae; genus Polaribacter; species Polaribacter sp. L3A8. Next base: position 3,299,479 of record NZ_CP047026.1, on the reverse strand, counting down.
ATGTATTAGAAAGTTTCTTATTAGATTTTCCGGGAAACTTATTGGTTGTTTCTCACGATAGGTATTTTATGGATAAAATTGTAGACGCATTATTTGTTTTTAGAGGCGAAGGTGTTGTAGAGAATTTTCCAGGAAATTATTCAGATTTTAGAGCTTACGATGATGGTTCTGCTTTAACAGAAGTTGTTGCAAAACCTATAGGAAAAAAGGAAGAGAAAAAAGAGGTAAAAAAATCAAATAAAAACACCTTAACTTTTGATGAAAAAAGAGAGTTTGGTGCTTTAGAAGGAGATATTGAAAGACTTCAAAGAAGAAAAGCAACTATAGAGGCAGAATTTTTAAATGTAGAAATTGCACCTGATGATATTGCTAAAAAATCTGAAGAATTACAAGAAACAATTGCTAATCTAGAACAAAAAGAAGAGCGCTGGTTAGAGCTTTCTATGAAATTAGAAGATTAGTAATTTACCGCAAAAATGCAATTTTTTTTCGCAAAGTTCGCAGATTTTTAAGAGATTGACAGAGAAAACTTCAAAAAATATTAGCGTAAAATAAACAAACAATATTCACCTGCAAGGTCTTTTTTTGATCTTGTAGGTGTTATATCAAATAACTCCTTATAAATAAAATACCTGTAAGGTTTTTGAAAACCTTACAGGAAAGAACTTATTATTTTCTTTGTGTGCTTCTGAGTTTCTCTGTAAATCTCCGTAAAACAGTTAAACACTCACAATATCTTCCGTTTTGATCAATTCTTGATTATTAAAACGCAACAAAATTTGTGCAACAGCAATAGTATCCTTTTCACAATAGTCTACTATTCTTTGTATATTTTTTTCTTTATAATAAACATCAGCTACCTCACTGCCATCAATATCATCTTTTGGAGACGGAATTCCTAAAATAGACGTTAAAAGCTTTAAAGAAGTATAATGTTTATAGTCTCCAAATTTCCATAACTCTAGTGTATCTAAATGTGGAACTTCCCACGGTTTTTTACCAAATAAATTTAGCTTTTTAGGTAATTCTATTTGATGTACAATCATTCTTCTTGCAATAAAAGGAAAATCGAATTCTTTACCATTATGCCCACACAAAACATTACTCTTCTTAGCAAAGTGTTTATCTAATAACACTTTAAAATCACTTAAAAGTTGATGTTCGTCATCACCAAAGAAAGAAGTTAAACGGAGTTGTTTCTTATTTTTTACATCCACAAAATAACCAACAGAAATACATATTATTTTACCAAACTCTGCCCAAATACCTGCTCGTCCGTAAAATTCTGATGCGCTATATTCATCCTTACGTTGGTACTGTGTTTTCTTAGTATACAATTCTTGTGTTTCCTTAGATAACCTATCCCAACTTTCTTCTTGTGGTACGGTTTCAATATCTAAAAAAAGGACATCGTTTAATTTTACAGGTAAATTCATAGCAATCTATTTTCTTTTTCTTTTAAAGATAAGGAAAATAAAAAAGCTCCGAATTAAATTCGGAGCTTTATAAATTAAAAACGTGTTTAGAAATTATCTAATCACTAATTTTTTAGTAGCCGTTTTACCAGTTTCTGTAACTGTTAAAATATAGATTCCAGAATTAATTGCAGAAACATCTAAATTTTTCTTTAAACCAGAAAAAGAAGTAGAAAACACTCTTTTACCAATAACATTAAAAATAGATACTTCTTTAACATCTGAACTATTACTAGATATTGTGATTTTTTTAGCTGTAATTGGGTTTGGATACGTTGCAAAACCTTCTATTGAATTCTTTTTTAAAGAAGCCGTTGCATTTTTTACAAATGATAAATCATCAAAATAAGTTAATGAGTTAGAATAAGACCTTACCTCAAAATAAAAAGCATCTACAGCTGCAGGAGCAGTAACAGTAACTTCGTATTTAGTCCAAACACCACCATTATTATCTAAATATCCATCTTGTGGACCTCTTAAAGGATCACTTGAGCGATCATTTCCATCTCCTACATGATAAATAGTTGCACTTCCGTTTTTCCAAGTACACCAAATTCTAGCATCTTTATCATCTCCGTCAGTAACTTTATACCAAAAACTAATTGTGTAGCTCTCACCAGGAACAATACCTGTAATTGTTTGAGATAAATCTTTTGTGCCAGAACCTCCATTTCTAAAAGCAGAAAAAGAGCCAGAATGTGCCTCTGTAGATTTTGTTACAGCCTCTGCTTTCGTCCAACTTGTTGGTGTAGCGTCATCATCCCAGGTTTCAAAATCTCCGTTTAACAACATTTCTTGTCCAAAAGAAACTCCTATTAAACAAAGTGTAAGCATAAATGTAAAAATGTAATTTTTTTTCATGTGGTAGTTATTTTAAAAATAATGTATGTAAAAATATAAATAATTAAATAAAATAGTATTTAAAACAGATTAAATTATCGTTAACTTAAAGAATATAGTAAAACACTAAATTTTAAATAATTAATTATTCTTATGTTACATTAACGTTAACTGACAGTAATGACATTAAATGATTGTTAAGGAATCGTATTGCTAATATAATTATTACTATTTTTGATATTGAATAGTACATTAACTAGTTATATGAACAAAAGTGATTTTAAAATTTTACTGGTAGATGATGAGCCAGATATTCTAGAAATTGTTGGTTACAACTTAAAAAATGAAGGATATCAAATCTTTACAGCTACAAATGGACAAGAGGCCATAAAATCTGCTAAAAAAAATATTCCACATCTAATTTTATTAGATATTATGATGCCAGAAATGGATGGAATAGAAGCTTGTGAGAAAATTAGAAAAATTAAAACGCTAGAGAATGTTATTATTTCTTTCTTAACCGCAAGAGGCGAAGACTACTCTCAAGTAGCTGGTTTTGAGGCAGGTGCTGATGATTATATTACAAAACCGATAAAACCAAAAGTTTTAGTAAGCAAGGTAAAATCTCTTTTACGTAGACTAAAAACTGAAAAAGATAGCGAAGAAACCTTTAAAATAGGAGATATTGTTATTGACAGAGATGAATATGTAGTTTACAAAGCAGGTAAAAGAATTTCTTTACCAAGGAAAGAATTTGAATTATTCTCTTTATTAACTTCTAAACCAGGTAAAGTTTTTAAGAGAGAAGTTATTTTAGATACCGTTTGGGGAAATGAAGTTGTTGTTGGTGGTAGAACTATTGATGTACACATTAGAAAACTGAGAGAAAAAATTGGTGACGATCACTTTAAAACCGTAAAAGGAGTCGGTTATAAGTTTGTTTTAGAAGGAGCAGAACATTAAAATTGCCTTCATGAAATTTAAAAAAACATACTCTTATGCGCTTTGGTCTGCAGTATATTTAACCTTACTGTCTTCAACAATTGCGCTTGTTTCTTATTTTCTATTTACAAAAGAATTAGGGATATGTACCATTGTTATAGCTATTCTTACGCTTTTTATCATCTCTTTTTTTATCATTCAATATAGAACGGAACATTTTATTTATAGACGTCTTAAAAAAATATATGAGGATGTTTCTATCTTAAATGTAAATGACTTACGTAGAGATTCTGTTACTACAGATATTGAAAAACTATCTAAAAGAATGCAACGTTTTGTAGAGGGTAAAAGGCTAGAAATAAAAAGTTTAACCGAAAGAGATTCTTTTAGAAGAGACTTTTTAGGCAACGTTGCACACGAACTTAAAACACCTTTATTTACCGTACAAGGTTATATTTTAACCTTAATTGAAGGTGCTGTAAACGACAAAGAAATTAGAACAAAATACCTAGAAAGAGCCAATAAAGGAGTAGAAAGACTGGTTGCTGTTATTAAAGATTTAGATATGATTGCCAAATTAGAAAATGATGGAATGAAACCTAAAAAGGTTGTTTTTAACATTTTAGAATTGGTGCAAAATGTTTTTGATTTGTTTGAAATGAAAGCAAAAAAAAGAAACATCATTTTAAAGTTTGATAGAATTTATGAGTTTCCTCTATTTGTAAAAGGTGATATAGAAAAAATTGAACAAGTTTTAATAAATTTAGTGGTTAACTCTATTAAATACGGGAAACCCAATGGCACCACCATTGTTACCGTAGAAAGCTACAACGAAAATAAATTTATTGTAAAAACCATTGATAATGGAGAAGGAATTAAACCACAACATCTTTCTCGCCTTTTTGAACGTTTCTACAGAGTAGACCAAAGTAGATCTAGAGAGCAAGGTGGTTCTGGTTTGGGCTTATCTATTGTAAAACACATTATAGAAGCGCATGATGAAACCATTTTGTTAAAAAGTACTTACGGAGAAGGATCAGAGTTTTCTTTTACGCTCGAAAAGGCTAAATAGGCTAGAATCTAATCTTGTTTCATTTGTTTTTAAACCTTTATAGTTTGCTGTTTTTAAGATTTCTTCTTTAGAGAAATCTTCAGTTTTAGCAAATGGAGCTATTTTTTTTGCTTCTAAAAATTCTGCTAAATATTCTTGTTCATCTTGATTTTTAGTAGGAATAAAAAACACTTTTTTATCTAAAACAGCCAAATCCATTATAGAGGAATAACCAGACCTACAAATAACAACCTCACAAGAGTTAATTAAATTTTGAAGTTCTTCTGAAAGTACATAGTTGTAAAAAGTAATATTACCTGAAATCCATTTTTTTTGCACAGCTTCTACTTTACCCAAAACAAAAACAACATCTCTAGCATCGTTTTTAAAGGCTGAAGTCAATTTATTTTCTAAAAGAGTTCTATTGGGTTCTGGTCCAGAAATAATGACTAAAATCGCTATATTTTTGGGTAATTCTTGTTTTTTAAATCGGCTTAAAACACCTATAAATTTTGTATTTAGATTTTTTTGGGTTGATGACAATTTTCCTGAAAAAGTAGAATTTGTTGTATCAGGAATCCAACATTCATCAAACTTCTTAATTATTTTTTGATGAAAATAACCTGTAAGGAAAGTTGTACTACCAGACAAGACATTTACTTGATGTGTAATATACACAGAAGGAATTAAGTTGCTTCTTACTCCGAATCTATTATCCGAAATAAGACCAACAACCTCTTTATTTTTAAGAATAAAGTTATTTATAATTTGATGTTCTTTACGAACAACACTTATAATTCTAGGAAGTTGAAAAATGAATCCCAACTTTAAATTTCTATGGTAAGAAATGTTATAAGCTGGGATTTCTATATATTCTAAATTAGGAAACTCTTTTCTTAAAAAGTTGAAAGCATTTCCGTCTGATGCAATTATTGGTGTAAAATTGTTTTCTAACAACGCATTTATAATTGGCACACAACGCGTTGCATGCCCTAAGCCCCAATTTAAAGGAGCTACAATTATTTTATTTTGGGTAGCATTCATTTTTAGTTCAATTTAAAGCTACCATTTTTTTAATACGTATTAAAATTTAGGGCTAAATTTTTGATTTTAAACATGTGCGTTAAGGATTGAAACGGCATCCTTTTTTTTCTTTTTCTGAAAAAAAAGATATAGTTGAAAGCCTGTTAAAACGCCCAAATAAAACATCTACACTAAATCGAAACCAATATCTTTTCTGTAGTTCATTTTATCGAAATGAATCTTATCTATACTTCTGTAACTTTTTTCTAAAGCCTCTTCTATAGTGTCTCCGAAAGAAGTTACGGCCATAACTCTACCTCCGTTTGTAACCACTTTATTGTCTTTAATGGTAGTACCTGCATGAAAAACGAAAGATTCTTCTACAGTATCGAAACCTGTAATTTCTTTGTTTTTCTCGTAGGCTTCTGGATATCCGCCAGCGACCAACATTACCGTTGTTGCTGTTTGATTTGTTACAGAAAAAGATTTTTCATTTAAATTTTGATGTGCAACACCTTCGAATAAGTCAAATAAATCAGAATTTATTCTTGGTAATACAACTTCTGTTTCTGGATCTCCCATTCTTACATTGTACTCAACCACAGAAGGGTTTCCATTATCATTCATTAACCCAATAAAAATAAAACCTCTATAATCGATGCCGTCTTTTTGTAAACCAGCAATGGTAGGTTTTACAACCAATTCTTCTACTTTATCTAAAAATGCTTTATCGGCAAATGGTACAGGAGAAATTGCGCCCATTCCACCAGTATTTAAACCTGCATCTCCTTCGCCAATTCTTTTATAATCTTTGGCTGAAGGTAAAATTTTATAACTTTTTCCGTCTGTTAACACAAAGACAGATAATTCTATTCCTTTTAAAAATTCTTCGATAACCACGGTTGTAGATGCATCTCCGAATTTCTGATTAGAAACCATTTCTTCTAATTCGGTTTTTGCTTCTTCTAAAGAGTTTAAAATTAACACTCCTTTTCCTGCTGCTAAACCATCTGCTTTTAACACGTAAGGTGGTTCTAGGGTTTCTAAGAAAGCAAAACCATCGGTTAAGTTCTTTTTAGTAAAAGATTGGTAACGCGCTGTAGGAACGCCGTGTTTTTGCATAAATTGCTTAGAGAAATCTTTACTTCCTTCTAATAAAGCTCCGTCTTTTTTAGGTCCAATTACCGGAATGTTTTTCAATTCTTCATCCGCTAAAAAGAAATCGTGAACTCCAGCTACCAAAGGTACTTCTGGACCAACAACGACCATTTTAATATCGTTTTCTAAGGTAATTTTCTTAACAGCTTCAAAATCGGTAACACTAATATTAACGTTGGTTGCTATTTTATCTGTCCCTGCATTTCCTGGCGCTACAAAAAGTTGATTAATTTTTTTACTTTCTAATAATTTAATAGCAAAAGCGTGTTCTCTACCTCCAGAACCTAAAATAAGTACATTCATTGTTTGTTGTGTTGTGTTGTTGTTGCAAATATATTTTAAAAAAATTGGATTGCCCTTTGATTAGAAAGACATTTTTAAGGAAACCTTAATTGATGGCAAAAGCGTATTGTATTAAAATCCCCATTTTGTAAAATATTTAATTGCGGATGCTAGGTGATAAAAAAATAATTTAATATTTTTTGATGAACCTTTTTGATGTTGATGAATAATTTCTATGTTTGGATAATATAGTTTCTTTTTTCCTGAATCATCTATTTTCCTACAAATATCAGCATCCTCCATATATAAGAAATAACGTTCATCGAACCCTTTTAAATTTTTAAAATCGGCTGTTTTAAAAAGCATAAAGCAACCATGAATAAATTCTGGATAAAATGGTTTTGATAAATCTTTATTTCTATACTCGTTTATTAAAATTTGATTTTTAGAGATCTTTAGTTTTCTATTTATCAAATCAAAAAAAGTTGGATGTTTTCTACAAACGTATTGTTTTTCTTTATTTGAATAAATAACTTTAGGTGTTATAAAAGCAACCTCTTTTTCTTCTTCTAATTTACTAATTAAAATAGGAATAATTAGAGAGTCAAACTCAATATCTGGATTTAAAACTAAATGAAATTGTGAATTAACTTTATCTAAAACTAAATTATGAGCACTACCAAAACCTATGTTTTTACCAACAAAAACATATTCAATTTCAGGAGAAATAAAGTGTTTCTGTAACGTATTTGAGGGTGAATTATCAATTAAAAAAAGTTTCTTATCTAAATTTATTTTTAAAAAAGAGTCAATTGTTTTTTTTAATAATGATAGATTTTCATTGTAAAGAACAATTGTGGCTGTAAGTGTAACATTTTCGGTCATCTAATACGCCTTTTCTTCCCCTTTAAAAACATTAAGAATGGTCTGTAAAATAATTTTGATATCTAGAAAAAATGACCAATTCTCGATATAAAAAATATCTAACCTTACTCTATTTTTAATATCTGTTCTTCTTTTTATTTCTCCTCTATACCCACTTACTTGGGCTAAGCCCGTAATTCCTGGTTTTACAATATGTCTTTTTAAATAATCATCTACATCTTTTTGATACTCTAAAGACAAACTTTCTAAATGTGGTCTGGGTCCAACTACACTCATGTCACCAACTAATACATTAAAAAACTGAGGCAATTCATCCATACTTGTTTTGCGTAAAAACGCTCCCATTTTTGTTACTCTAGCATCATTTTTTGTAGCATGTATTTTATCCGATAATTTATTTATTTTCATCGACCTAAATTTGTAACAAACAAATTCTTCACCGTTAATACCTTCTCTTTTTTGTTTAAAGAGTAAGGGACCTTTTGATTCTAATTTCACTAAAACCCAAAGAATTGGCCATAACCAAGAGAGTACAAATAAACAAACAAACAAAGAGAAAAAAATATCGAAAATTCTTTTAATATAAAAATTTTCAGCAAATTCAAATGGCAATTTATTTACATTTAAAACTAACAGCGTATCATCATAATACTCTGCACTTTGATTCTTACTGTAAAGCTCGTTTGACTCTGGAATTAGTTTTAAAACTATCCCTTTTTCGATAACAAATTTATTTAATTCTTTAATTTGTTCTTTAGTTAAAACGGATAATGAACAGTAAATTTCATCTACCGAATTTTCGGAAATATATTTAAAACATTCATTTAATTTACCTAAATAATTAGAGTATTTAGATTCTTTATCAGAAAAAAAACCTAGGTATTTATAACCTAAATTAGCTTTGCTTTGAAAAATTTTAATTACTTTTTTAGCAGAATCATCAAATCCTAGAACGACAGTAGTTCTAAAATTATTTCCAAGGGATCTGTATTTTTTTAATAAGAAAAAAAACAAAAACTTAAAGATGGTTATAGTACTTAATATTGAAGTTAAAATTAAGAATTGATTATTTACAACGCTCCCCTCTTTAAAAATACCGAAATAAGCAAAATATCCTAAAGTAAAAATTAAAAACTGCTTTCCTAAAAGTGTAAAAACCCTTAGTACACTTGTGTATCTATAAATCTTATAAAAACCAAATAAATAAGAGGTAACTAACCAAAAACTAGTAATATAAGATAAAAAATATATATTAAAATATTCTATATCATAAATCACGTAAGTAATTAAATTAATTATTATGATATCTAAAATAATTTGTAATGGTTTTATTAAATAAGAATATCTTTTTTTCAAATTTATTATTTTAACAGATTAGTAATTGTTTCGCTAAAACTAAATAAAAACTTATTCTCTTCAAATTTTTTAGCGTGTTTTCTTATCCAAATTGGATTGAACTTATTTTCAACTTTATCAAAGAAATCAATTGCAGACTGTAAACTACTCACTTCCTGTTCCTTAAAAAAAACACCTGTAGATTTAGAAATTTCCTCCTTATTTTCAATAACCGTTTCAAGCGCTCCTCCTTTATTATAAGCAATTACAGGTATCCCAAATGACATAACCTCTAAGGGAATCATTCCAAAATCTTCTTCCCCAGGAAACAAAAGTGCTTTTGCTCCTTTAATAAACTCTTCTAACTCTTTAGTCTCTAAAAAACCTTTAAACTCAATATTTGATTTGGCTTTCCTTTGTAACTTTTCTTTTTCAGACCCATTACCTATAATAATTAATTTTTTTCCATTATTATTAAAACAATCAACCAATAAATCTATTCTTTTATAAGGTGTTATAGCACCAAAACTTAAATAAAACTCTTTATGCTTTTTTAAATCTAAAGGCTCCTCGAATAATTTAGCTTCTATTGGAGGATAAACTACAATTGCTTTTCTATTATAATACTGTTCCACTCTTTTTGCTACATTCATTGAATTTGCAACATACAAATCAACATTATCAATAGTAGTAGTATCCCAATCTTTTAATTTATTAAAAAAAAATCGTGCAAAAGGCCTTAAAAGAATATTCATGGAGTTTAAATAATCTTGTGTAAACCCCCAACAATATCTCATTGGACTATGAATATAACACACATGTTTTGCATTATTATCTATCTGAATACCTTTTGCAGGCCCTGATTCTGAAGAAATTATTAAATCATAATCTTGTTTAAGTTTTAAAGATTTAACTGCTTTTGGGTATAATGGGAAAATCTTTTGATAATATTTTCTATAAAAAGGAGTATTATACTTTGAGGTGTATACATTATGTTTCTTTAAATGATTTCCATATTTTTCTTCATCATAAAAAAGGGTATAAATGTCTGCATCTGGATATAATTTTAAAAGAGATTCGACAACTTTTTCTCCTCCTCTTCTTGAAATAAACCAATAATGTATAATAGCTACTTTCATCAATTTAATTTATTATTTTTTTTTCACTTTTAAAAGACACCAATTTAAGAAATATACTAATTAAAAAAGAAAACAAAATAATCCCTCTGTAACGTTCCATTAAAGCTTCTGTTAAGCATTGTAAGGCAAAAAAGAAAACAAATATATATCCTATATATAAATTATTTACAATAAAATACTTAGATAATAAAAAAAGAAGTGTTAAAAAGAATAAAAGCATAAGACCTCCTCCTTTTAATAAATAATCTAAATATTGGTTATGAGGATTATTGTAATATACATTACCCCCTTCTTTCCTTTGTTTTTCAATTAATAATTCTTCACCTCTTCTAGCACCATATCCTAAAAAAAAGGCTTCTTGAGATAAATCAACAGACAAATTAAAAAGATTAATTCTAGGGTCATTTTTTATATTCTTAAACCTTTCCGTAAATTTGTTTGAAAAAAAGACAGTGGATACTCCTATAAAAATAAAGAATATTATTAAACCATAATTTATCTTATTTCTTTTTTTTAAGCTATAGAAAACTACTCCTAAAAAATAAATAATAAAAGAAATAATAGTCATTCTTGATATTGATAAAAAAGAAAAAAGAAAAAAGAAAATCATCAAAATTATTACAAAAGATCTTTCATTTTTACTTTCAATAACTTTTTCATTCAACAACCAATGACTAATAATAAAACCGAAAAACAAATATAATGACAAATAAATATGATGAAAGCCTATTCTTTCTGAAATTGAATGTATTAAATAAAAAATATGGTTATTTTTATAATGTTCTACTAATTTCCATTCATTTACATAATTATTAAAATAAAACTCTGCTATTATTTCATAAAATAGACATGTTATCAATCCTAAACCAAGGAAATAAACAAACCACTTTAAAATAAAATAAATATCTTCTTGTTTAAATTCCCTAAAAGAGAAAAAGATAGGTAATAATAGCAACGATAAATCCCTATCCCATCCACCTAAAGAGGTTCTTAATTTTAATAAGAAAAAAGTAAAAAAAAACAAAATTACTAATGGATTTTTAAAAATCTTGTAAGTGAAAGTAAATTGTATCTTTTTTAAAAAAAACAGAATCAATTGAGTAAGCAAAAACAATACTAAAAAAACATTACTTAACTTTTCAATAGGAAAAGACACTGCTAAGGGCAGTAAAAACAAACTAGCCTTCTTCATTTTCTTTTAATTGTTTTGTTAAAATTAAAGAATTAAAGAACCACAAAAATAAACTAACTGGTATTAAAACATAAGCTCCATCTACAAATGCTACAATTAAATATGTTAATATCCCTACTTTTAATTGTTTTTGATATTCATTTTGATATTGAGATAATTTATAAAATTGATTCACAATTAATGAAGAAAAAAAATGAATAATGAATAATATAAAACCAACAATACCCATTTGCTCTAAAATACTCTTGTAGGTCATTTCGGCAATCCCTTTAAAATCTAAATCATAAAAAAACAAATGTATTTTTTGAAAAAAACTCCCATTTAACCGACCATTCAAAGTAGGGTCTAAAAGATAGCTCATATCTTTTCCTAAAACAAATACCAATACAAATACTAAAGCAAAGGCAACACCTGAACCTATTAGAGCCATTTTAACAAAATGTTTTCTATAAGAAATAATTTCATAAATAATAAGTCCTGCCCATACTGTTCTGGATAATGTAAGAATCATCGCTAATTTTAAAAAAGTTTTATGCCATTTATGATTTTTTGTAAATGGCAGGAGAAATAACATACAAACTCCAAAAATATTTCCGTTACTATAAGTTGATATTAATTTAAATATCCCACCTCCCCTATTATTATGCTTCGAATTGAGTAAACCATAATCTTTAATATTTACTGTTAAATAAGGAATTTCAAAAGCTAGCCCGGTAATTATTTTATAAAAAAATAATATAATACCAAATACAGATATAAATAATATTGTACGTAATAATATTTTGTGAAAAAAATCAAAATCTTTAATGATTTTTTTCACCCATTCTTCAAAAAACAATAAAAATATGATTGGAAAAAAAACAAAACTTATAATACAGGATATTAAAAAACCTCCTCCAAGAGAAAACTTCTCAACATAAAATAAATAAGAAATAAAACATATAGTAAATGGTAATGATAGTAAATAGGCTTGAAGCCTATAGGTTCCTATTTTAGTTAAAAGTAAACTTTTTAAGAAAGTTGAAAAAATAATCAAAAAGAGGATAATATAACCCCAAGTAATAGGTATACCTCCAACATCAAATCCTCCTTTAGGTAAGGCTATATTAAATATTATAGCCAATACTAAAACAATTCTAAAAAGTGAATATTTTGTTTTTATTATCAATTTATTATTGTGCTATTTTTCTAATTAATCGATAAAAAATTAAAGCATTTCTACCAAAGAAATAATTTATAGTAAATAAAAATTTTGGAACAATATGATTAAACAATTCTATTTTCTTTAATTCACTTTTCAACTCCTTTAATTCTCTTACTCCAACTCCAACATTCATTTCAAAAACATGAAAAGACTGTTTAACCATTAACTCTTTTTTTAAATCTTTATATATATCTACTTTATATTTTGTACCTATGTCTTGCGAGATTTCTAATACAGATTTCCACATTTTTGCTCTTCCTTTTGCTGAGTAAGCTCCTGGTACATGAATTTCAGATTCACTTTTGGCAGAACCAAATAAAGGTGGGTTACCTGTTCTACCACCAACAGTAGGTCTATTCAAATAACCAATTCCATTTGTACAAAAAGCATTACATGCTAAATAGATTTGATAGTACAAAGAACCATCATATTTCTTTGTTGCTAATGGTAAAGCCCAATTTCTATTTATTACTAATCCTCCAACAAATCCACAAGATCTAAAAATCATTTTTGAAGAACTCTTGTTAGAATTACTATATATATTTTCTTTACTATCTATAGTAGAGAATCCTAATGGCTTATTAATATCATCACTAAACCTTATAAAAGGCCTTGACACCATAGAAATATTTTCATTTCTGTCAGTAAACTCCTTTAAAACACTTAAACCGTCTTTTAAAAACAAATCATCATTACCAATTAAAACAACCCATTTAAAAGAAGAGACTTCAATTAATTTTCTAACGTTAGCGTCGTAACCTAAATTTATTTCGTTTTCAATAAAAATAAGGTTACAGTTTTTTTCTTGAAATTTAGATTTCCATTGAGATCCTATTGCTGACAATTCCTTTCGTTCTTTAGAACCATCTTCACAAATAACAATTTCATTTGGTAAAAAAGACATATCATAAATTGATCTCAATAATTCTTCAAACTCCTTTACTCTACTATATGCTGGAATAGCAACACTAAATCCTTCTAAACTTACTTTCATTTTTTTTACACTTTTTTTATCAATTTGGCAGGCACACCACCAATAATAGAATTAGCCGGAAAACTTTTAGTTACAACAGCATTGGCACCAATAATTGAATTTTTTCCAATAGTGACATTAGGCATAATTGACACTCCTTCACCAATCCAAACATTGCTTTCAATGATAACAGGACCTTTTGACACTAACTGCCTTTTGTTTGGAGCAACATCTAATATGTTAGAATTATCTGTATCTCCATGATAATGATCTGTAATAAACACTCTACTTCCTATAAGAACGTTATCTCCAAGAACAATTTCATTAATACAGCCTATATGACAATCATAGTTTATACTAACGTTATTACCTATTAAAATAACAGGTTTAAACTTGCTTTGAAGATGCTTCTCATAAGCTTCAATTCGTAACCTTTTAAAACAATAAAAATCATTACCAATCGTAATATTTCTAGCTCCTTCTATATATATTGGCGCTTCTATAAAAGTATTATTACCACATTTTTTAAACCTTCTCTTTACACTGTAACTGTAAATATTATTTATGAAAAACCTCCAATATTTAATTAAACTATAATTAAAGAATAGACTAACAAAATGCGCAAAAATCTCAACAATCTTTCTAATCATTCTAAAAAATTAATTAACTTATTATTTTAAAAACTACCTTGACCTTTTTTCTTTTCATAAAAAATAATATAAAAGTCAATTTAATATTTCTAACTATTCTTATTTCTTTCTAAGACATTTAGTCCATTTTTATACAATACATACATGGTAATTAATACTGCTAATAATTGAGTAAAGACCCAAATATATGCAGAAGATAAAACACCATAATCAGGTGTGAATATTAGATTTAAAGATAAACAAGTAAGCCCCACAAAAAACCCAATGTAAGGCGATAACCTTTCTAATTTCATTGCATACAAACCTTGTATTGTTAAATAATTTGTTAGAGTTACTAGAATTGGAAGAAATGAAAATATCCTTAAAATTCTAACAGAACTAACAAACTCTTTTCCTAAAACTATTTTCACTAAAAGAGGCGCAGCAACATATATAAATAACGTTAATAAGCAATTAAATATTAAAATAGGGCGTAACATCTTTTTAAAAATGGTAATTCCTTTTTTTAAACCCTCATCAAATGCTCTGTTCATTAAAGGATAAATTGATTGATTTAAAGGGAACCAAGTGATTATCATAATTGGCATAATTATTTTAAAAGCACCTCCGTAATACCCTAATAATTCATCGCTAACAAAGAAGCCTAATAGAAAAAAATTGAGAGTTACGTATTGGTTTAAAATAATATTTAAGAAAATTGAAAAATTTTCTTTTACTATAGAAAACAACGAATTTAAGTTTGGTTTTATAACTACAGATAAATCATATTTATAAATTACATACATAAATAAAGATAACCCTATTACAATTTCTACAATTGTTAAAATTAATGCATAAAGAATAAAATCATCTTCATTATTGACAAATAACAATATTAAAATCAAAGCACTTAGCTTTGAAAAGAAAACAAAATAGGCTGCTATATTATTCTTTTCTATTCCTGTAAGAAACCAAGTAGGCAGGTAGGTTAAACCAATAATCTTACAAAAAATGATTATCAATAAACTAATATTGGATATACTTTCTGCATAGAATATTATCAAGAAAAAGACAAAAAAGCTAAAAAACATTAAGCTAGTTCTTACAAAAACTGTCTCCCAAAAAATTTTTCTTATCTCTAATTTATCATCAATATTTAATGATATTTTTCTTGTAGCGGTAAATTCAAAACCAAAATTAACTAAAATTATAAAATAAACTAATATCTCATTATAATAAGTAATTAACCCAAAATTATTTGCGTGAATAATTCTAACTACATATGGTATTAACAATAAAACAAATAAATAATTAAGTACTTGAATTAATGTAAGAGCTGAAAAATTCTTAATTATTTTTAAATTCTTTTTATCTTAATAAAGTCTAATATTCTATTCAATTTTTTTTTACTTTAAGTAACTTATTTTTTACTGAGTCTATTTCCAATAAGTTACAAACTTACCTCCTTTATCTTTGTCTAATAATAAATATTCAGAATATACCCTCTTCATCATATAATTAAAAAGCACAACTAGAAACAACTATTTTTTTAGATAAATTTCTATACTTGTTATTACTTAAAACCCATTAAACGCTTTTAACTTGGTATCCTTCTCAGACAAAGTAACTTTATCAACAGGTATTTGCCAATCGATATTTAAATCTTTATCATCAAATAAAACACCATCTTCTGCTGCAGGCTCATAATAGTTATCACATTTATAAGATACAATAGTGTCATCTTCTAAAACAGAAAAGCCATGTAAAAACCCCCTAGGCACAAATAATTGTTTATTATTATCTGCAGATAATTCTACAGAAAATACTTTGCCAAAAGTTTCAGAACCTTTTCTTGCATCTACAGCAACATCTAAAATTTTACCTTTTACAACTCGTACTAATTTTGCTTGTGCAAATTCTCCTCTTTGTAAGTGTAAACCTCTTACAACACCATATTGCGAAGTAGATTGGTTTCCTAATACAAAATCTCCATCAAAACCTGTTTTTTCTTGAAACTCTTTTTTATTGTATTCCAACAAAAAACAACCTCTGTTATCTTTAAAAAAAGTTGGTTCTATTACAAAACAATCTTTTAAACTTGTTTCTTTTACTATCATTATATTTTTAATAAATTATTAGAATAACCGCTTTTTAACAAAGGTTTTGTTATTTCTATCATTTCTTTTTTTGTTATAAAACCAGATCTGTATGCTGCTTCTTCTATAGAACCAACTTTTAAACCTTGTCTTTCTTCTATTACCTGTACAAACTGACCAGCTTGCATTAAAGAATCAAAAGTCCCTGTATCTAACCAAGCGGTTCCCCTATCTAAAATTTCTACAGATAGTTTCCCTTTTTTTAAATACACGTTATTCACTTCTGTTATTTCTAACTCGCCTCTTTTACTTGGTTTTATATTTTTAGCAATTTCCACAACGTCATTATCATAAAAATAAATACCAGGAACTGCATAATTAGATTTAGGTTTTTCTGGCTTTTCTTCTATTGAAATTGCTTTCTGATTGTCATCAAACTCAACCACACCATATCTTTCTGGGTCATTTACATGATACGCATATACAATACCTCCATCTGGATTGTTATTGGCTTTTAACAAATTAGACAACCCTGAACCATAAAAAATATTATCACCTAAAATTAAAGCTACTTTATCTTTACCAATAAATTTTTCACCTATTATAAACGCTTCTGCCAACCCATTTGGTTCTGCTTGAACTTCATACTGAAAACTACAACCAATTTGATTTCCATTTCCTAATAGCTTTTTAAATAAGGGCAAATCTTGCGGTGTAGAAATAATTAAGATCTCTCTTATCCCCGCAGAAATTAACGTTGAAAGAGGGTAGTAAATCATTGGTTTATCATACACGGGCATTAACTGCTTACTCACTGCCAATGTAAGTGGATGTAACCTTGTACCCGAACCTCCTGCTAAAACTATTCCTTTCATATTATTGATACTTTTTTAAATACCATTCAATGGTTTTTTGTATACCTGTTTCAAAGTTCTCATCTGCTTTCCAACCTAATTCACTTTCAATTTTTGATGCATCAATTGCATACCTAAAATCGTGACCCGGTCTATCTTTAACAAAACTAATTTGCTCTTTATAAGATGTATTTTTAGGGATAATTGTATCTAAAATTCCACAAATTTTATCAACTATATATAAGTTATCGCGTTCATTTTTTCCTCCAATATTGTAGGTCTCACCAGATTTACCTGTTTTATAAACCAACTCAATTCCTTTACAATGATCTAAAACATACAACCAATCTCTAATATTTTTTCCATCTCCATAAATGGGGATATTTTCTCCTGAAATTGCTTTTCTAATTATAGTAGGAATTAACTTTTCATCATGTTGTTTTGGACCATAGTTATTAGAGCAATTTGTGGTAACAACATTCATTCCGTACGTATGAAAATAACTTCTTACCATAAAATCTGATGACGCTTTTGAGGCACTATAAGGGCTGTTTGGCGCGTAAGAAGTT
Organism: Polaribacter sp. L3A8; assembly: GCF_009796785.1. Taxonomy (NCBI): domain Bacteria; kingdom Pseudomonadati; phylum Bacteroidota; class Flavobacteriia; order Flavobacteriales; family Flavobacteriaceae; genus Polaribacter; species Polaribacter sp. L3A8. Next base: position 3,281,832 of record NZ_CP047026.1, on the reverse strand, counting down.
TGTTCTGTAAACAAACCTGTTGCTCCTAAAGTTCCATATACCTCATCTGTAGAAATATGATGAAATCTAGCCGTTTCAAATCCTTTTTTATAAACGTTTGGAGCTTCCATCCAGTAATTTTTAGCAACATCTAATAAATTAAACGTTCCAAAAACATTTGTTCTCACAAATGCATCTGGGTTCTTAATAGAGTTATCTACATGAGATTCTGCTGCAAAATGAATTACACCATTAAAATTGTATTGTTTAAATAATTTTTCTACTAAAGTTCGATCACAAATATCTCCTTGAACAAAAGTATATCTCGAATCATCCTTAATCTCACTTAAATTTGAAATATCACCTGCATAAGTTAATACGTCTAAATTTACAATTTGTACCTCTTTATTATTCTCTAAAAAATAAGGTATAAAATTTGCCCCTATAAATCCTGCTCCTCCTGTTATTAAAATTGATTGCATCCTTATTTTTTATAATTATTTAAATAAACATTTAGTTGTTTTATTAATAAAAATAAAATCATAAAAACGGCTCCTAAAGCTCCTAATAAAAAGACGTAATTTTTAGTTACACCTTTTATTTTATAACCTATTGGCTGAAAATTTGAAACAATATTTATAATTTCGTATTTCTCTGACCTATCTTTAACAACATCTTTTAATTCTGAATTAATTTTTCTGTTAGTTTCAAACAGTTCGAGTTCCTTGGTACTTCGTTTCTCTCCACCTAGATCAATATTTGTACCGCTTGTTTGTTTTTTTGCTTCCTCAATCATCACCTGCATATAAACTCTTCTTAAAGAATCTACTTGCCCTAAATTCTGGCGTAATAAAGAATCTGTTCTATTTAAATTTTCATTAGTTAATGATTTTAACCTATCAAAATATTTATTACTAACAACAGAAGAAATAATTACATCATCTAAACTAGCAAACACATTATTTTTTGCAGCAAGTACACGAATTTGATGCACCTTATAATCGTATTCTGAAAACGATAGTTTAAAATCTTCATAATCATAACTCTTTACCGTTGTAGTATCTACAGATGTAATAAAATCATTATATGAATCTATAATATCATTCTCTGTTTTTATAGGTTCTATTGTAAACTTCTTTAAAGAAGCTGCTGTTTCTTTATCTAAATGAAACGTTTTTATTAAACTAGCAGTATCTTTTTGTTTTGCTAAATCATTATAGTAATCTATATTACTATATAATTGTCTAGCACTTTTAAAATTAGGTTTTACTAATAAGTCCGAGCTATATAAATCTTGTTTTTTAACCTCTAAAAAAACACCTATTCCTCCCCCAATTATAACTGCTATTCCAATTTTTAAAATATTTTTTTTAAAAAAGAGTAAGATTAAAATTAGTATATGAAAAATACTTTTAAAAATACTTGCAATAAAATTGAAAAACTTAGAAAATCCTTTTCCTATAATTACAAATAAAGAACCTAAATCTACTTCTTCTTCGCTATTTTTTTGACTTGTTGACATTGTTTTAATTTGGTTGTAAAATTTTATCTTAATCTATTAAAAAATTTGTTCTAATATTTTTTGAGTAATCGCATATGTTGGTGTAACTCCTGTCATACCTAAACCTCCAGATGCTAAAGTACCACCCGTTTCTAAAGGATTATCAGAGGCATAATAAGCATACCTCACCTTTACATTTTTTGCGATATTTCCTCTAATTTTTGATGCAGATTGAATTGCTTTTTGGTAATGTGCTCCTTCCATTTCTAAACCAATAACATTCCAAGTAGAGTCATGAAAAAACTCTAACAAATCTTTATTTTGTAAAGAGGTTCCTAACACTGAAATCATAGAACCATCAAAGACTTTTACTCCAAAACCTTCTAGATCTTCTTTAGATAACTCATTTTTAAAAGGATAATTGTCTGCAGTACCTTCAAAAATATGTGCAGACGGAATCATAATATCTCCTTTACCTCCTTCTAAAATACCTGCTTTACCCATTATAGAAACAGATTTTACATCTAAATGATTTTTCTTTTTCGTGTTTTTATAAGGTTTTAAAAGCTCATCCATTGTTTCATACGCTTGTTCTCCAAAAGCATAATCCATTACAATAATAACAGGGCTTTTATTAATAGAATTTACTTTATCAAACGGAGCATATTCAAAATCAATTTTATCAGTATCTATAACTTGTACATTTATATTTGTACCAGAAGTATCTTTAATATAGATTAAACCGTTTTCTGAAGCATATTCTTTAACAGCTTTTTGCAATGGCTTACTGTCTGCGTTACTTAACAATTGAAACAACTCGAAACCCTCATGTTCTTTTGCTTCATTTGGCAACGCACCTTTAGCATAAATAGAGTTTAACACACTATGCATATTTGCACTAATAATATGTATTGGTCTCTTTAAAAGTTTATTTTCTTTTAAAACTACCTTTATATTATTTGCCCAAACATCACCATAAATATGGTGCCCAATTTCTTCAATTAAAACAGAACTAAAAGTAACCTTTCTTTTCTTATTCTCTAAAACTTCATTAATTGCCAACTTACCTAACCAATAGATTAACTGAAAAAAACGATCTTGATTTTGGGCTGTTTTAAATGTTTTATGAATGTCTAATACTTCTTCAAAAGTTCTTCCTAAAATATTGCTTAAATGCGCAATAGCAACTTCTCTTTCTTGGGCAGTAATTTGTTTATTATAAATAACAATATCTTCTAAATATTTCCATTCTCTAATAAAGTCTGTTCCTTCATTTATGGTTACTCTTTTTTGAATTTTATGAGATTCAATAAACAAAAAAGTTAAGTGTGTTAGAATATCATAAATTTCAGAACGACCACGAGTAATCTCTATGTTCATTTGATCTTTATCTATTCTGTAACAGTTTCTTCTTCTTTTTGGTGGAATTATGCTTTCGAAATGAGAATCACTATATCCTTCATCTGCGGTTAAATTTATAAACTGGCATTCTTCAATTCCTTTTGGAAGTCTTTCTATAACATACACCAAACCATTTAACTCAATTCTTTCTTCTGCAATTGAACCATAAATTTCGGGTCTTAAAGAAAGTAAAGATTTACGTAACGTTTCTCCAGAAATTCCCATTGGTTTATAAAAACCTCTACTAAATAAATGACGCATAGAAATGTATAATTTTTCTATTGCGTTTGTAGACTCTTGTGCTCTAGTTCTATCTGTTTTATTTATTTTTCCCATTCTAAATTTTAGTTTTCAAAGATAAAATTATTTAGCGGATAATAGTTGCTTATATTTATCTTGGTTAAACAATAAATTAACGGCTTCTTTTATAACCAAATCGTTCTTTAAATTATGGATATAAACACCCTCTTCATAATAATATCTTTTTAATATTTCTTCTTTAATAACGCTTTTTAAAATATCTTTATTTTTAGATATTTCATCAACCTTATCTTTAAATAATTTCTCTTTAATTTGGCTATACTCTTTAGAAATATTTTTTCCTTCTGATGCCTTGTAAGCTTCTTTAAACAGTTTTTCTTGTTTTGTAACAAACGTAGTATCTACTTTTAAATAATCGGTAAAGTCTGTAAAACCTGCTTCTTTAAAGTCAAAATTAATTTCACTTTCTATTTGTGGATGATTATAATAATACTTTGTTACAAAATTAAAAACAGCCATAGAACTTAATAAATTTTCAGTTGCTGCTGTTTTTTCAGAGGTTTTAATAACTACATCTGGTAAAACACCACCTCCGTCATACACCTTTCTACCATTTGCCGTTTTAAACTCATTAATACCTGTATCTGAAAACTTAGGCACATTACCATCTTTATCTCTATTGGCATAATCTAATTCTTGAATGCATCTACCACTTGGTGTATAATATTTAGAAATTGTTAATTTTAACTGTGTACCATACGTTAGTTTTCTATAACGTTGCACTAATCCTTTTCCAAAAGAACGTTGCCCCATAATTACAGCTCTATCATAATCTTGTAAAGAACCACTTACTATTTCAGAGGCAGAAGCAGAACGACCGTTTACCAAAACCACAATAGGAATTTCTAAATCTAAAGGTTCATTTTTACTTTTATAAATGTTACTCCATTTTTTAATTTTTGCTTTTGTGGTAACAAGTGTTTTCCCTTTTGGTAAAAAAAAGTTACAAATATTTAAAGACTCAGATAATGAACCTCCAGGATTTCCTCTTAAATCGAAAACCAACTTTTTCATTCCTGCTGTTTTTAATGCTCTAAATGCTTTTTTTACTTCGGATGATGCTTTGTTATTAAAACGTGTTAAAACAATATACCCTGTTTCTTTATCAATCATTTTAGAAAACGGAACTGGGTTTAAAACCACTTTATCTCTAGTAATTTCTTTCTGAATAGTATTACCTTGCCTTTCTAATGTAACAGAAAACGTACTGTTTGGCGTTCCTTTTATCAACATAGAAAGCTGTTCTCTTTCCATATTTTTTACAGACTGCCCATCAACTGAAATAATAACATCTCCTGCTTTTAGTCCTGCTTTATCTGCAGCGTATCCTTTATAAACTTCGTTAATTTGAATTCCATTTTTTAAATAATACACCGTAACCCCAATACCTCCATACTCACCTTCTCTTCTAATTTTAGCATCTTCTACATCTTGCTCATTATAAAAATTGGTATACGGATCTAAATCCTTCAATGTATTTTTAATTGCACTATTTGTTAATTCTGCAGGATTAATTTCATCAATATAATACATATTTAATTCCTTAAATAACGTATTGTAAATTTCTATTTGCTTTGCAACTTCAAAAAATTTAGATTTAAATGAAAACGACAAAAAAAGAGTTCCGACTAAAAGAACAAGAATCGTTTTTTTTGAAAGATTAAACTTTATCATTATTTATATTTTTGGTTTCGTCTGCAAACCGAGTTAACAATTTTTCCATTTTTAAGAACATTTCATCATAGTTACATGCTTCTTTTCCAATATACGAAATCATAAAAATATACGGTTTTTCTAAATTATTGTACACAATTTCTTTTTGCAAACGATAAGATTCTCGCATTAATCGTTTCAATCGATTTCTATCTACAGCAGACTTAAAGTTTCGTTTTGGAACAGAAACACCAACCTGAGCAGGAAAATTTGATGTATGTTCTGTTTGTAAAAAAATCATTCTAAGAGGAAACGCTTTTACAGAATTTCTCTCCGTATACAACCTTTCTATTAGCTTTTTGCTTTTTAAACGTTCTTCTTTTCCTAGGGTATGCTTCATATTTACAAACTTAATAGAAATCATCTACTTTTAATAGATTTTGTATCTTTAACTTTATTAATTTTTAATTTAAAATCAATTAAAATTTAACAACAATACATATATTTGTTTAAAATAACACAATTAAACAACCCCATAAAAAAACTAATAGTATAATTTTTAGATATCAAAACATGAAACAAGATCTTTTTCAAGCTCCAGATTATTATAATTTAGATGATTTATTAACGGAAGAACACAAGTTAATACGAGATGCTGCAAGAGATTGGGTAAAACGCGATGTTTCTCCTATTATCGAAGAATATGCTCAGAAAGCAGAATTTCCTACTCAAATTATTGGAGGTTTGGCAGAAATTGGTGCTTTTGGCCCCTATATACCAGAAGAATATGGTGGAGCAGGTTTAGATCAAATTTCTTACGGATTAATTATGCAAGAAATAGAACGTGGAGATTCTGGTGTTCGTTCTACTGCTTCTGTACAATCTTCTTTAGTAATGTATCCTATTTACACTTATGGAAATGAAGCACAACGTAAAAAATATTTACCAAAATTAGCTTCTGGCAAATGGATGGGATGCTTTGGATTAACAGAACCAAATCACGGTTCTAATCCTTCGGGCATGGAAACGAAGTTTAAAGACATGGGAGATCATTATCTTTTAAATGGTGCAAAAATGTGGATTTCTAACGCTCCTTTTGCACAAGTTGCCGTTGTTTGGGCAAAAAATGAAGAAGGTAGAATTCATGGTTTATTAGTAGAACGCGGAATGGAAGGTTTTACAACACCTACAACGCATAATAAATGGTCTCTACGTGCTTCTGCAACCGGAGAACTTATTTTTGATAATGTAAAAGTGCCCAAAGAAAACTTGTTACCAAATAAATCTGGATTAGGAGCACCATTAGGTTGTTTAGATTCGGCTCGTTTCGGAATTGCTTGGGGCGCAATTGGCGCTGCTATGGATTGCTATGACACTGCATTACGCTATTGTAAGGAGCGCGAACAATTTGGCAAACCTATTGGTCAGTTTCAATTACAACAAAAAAAATTAGCTGAAATGATTACAGAAATCACCAAAGCGCAATTATTAGCTTGGAGACTCGGTACTTTAAGAAACGAAGAAAAAGCAACCTCTGCGCAAATTTCTATGGCAAAACGAAATAATGTAGACATGGCAATTACTATTGCAAGAGAAGCAAGACAAATGTTAGGCGGAATGGGAATTACTGGCGAGTATTCTATTATGCGCCACATGATGAACCTAGAAAGTGTAATTACCTACGAAGGAACGCATGATATTCATTTATTAATTACAGGCCTAGACGTAACAGGTTTAAGTGCTTTTAAATAAAAATTACACACTTTTTTTATATTTATAATAACCGCCTTAAATTAAAACGGTTTAACAGAAAAATAATATACTAAGAAGCTTTTAGCAAAATATTAGGGCATCGCTTACAGTTGATGCCCTTTTTTTTATACTTATTGCAACAGCTACTTTTTGGTTTTATGCAGTTAGAAGAACAAACACTATCACAAACAGATGCATTTAACAAAGATACTACAGGCTTACTTTCAGTATAAAAAACAATCATTACAAATAATTATGCTGCAAATATAAGCTTTTATTTAGAACAAATAAAAATAAGAAATTAAAAAATGCATTCGTCCTATATTTTTATCCAAACTACAACTTCTTTACATCAGAAGGAAAGTACTAATACTAAAAAACCTCAACTAATTTAATATAAAGACCTACTTTATAACACAGAAATAACCTTGTTCTTTTTAACATAAAAAAGCGATTAAACCCGTCAAAATCCCAAAGTTGTGTTAAAAAATAGATTATCTAATTATTTGATTAAACCTTTGCCTAGAAATTTAGTTACAGTTATTCAAACCTTACTCAAATAACCAATCAACCAAACAAAAATGAAGAAACTTCTTTTATTAACTTGCTTACTTTTAAGTTGCCTCACGTATTCGCAAACAAAATCATTTGAATTAAGAGGAAACATAAAATCCGCAGAAGACAATGAGTTCTTAGAATCTGCAACAGTACATACAGAAAGGTTAAAAGACAGTAGTATTATTGCATATACCATTACAAACTCTAAAGGGTATTTTAATGTAGGTGGTACAACTGCAGATGCTAAAGTAAAACTAGTAGTTTCTTATCTTGGTTATAAGCCTTACAGTAAAATAGTAACTGTAAAAAACCAAAGTATTGGTACCATAATATTAGAACCTGCAAACGTATTAGATGCCATTGTAATTAGATCTAGTGCTCCTATCACAATTAAAAAAGATACCGTAGAGTTTAATGTAAAATCTTTTAAAACCAAGAAAGATGCAAATGTAGAAGATTTACTTAAAAAACTACCCGGTGTAGAGGTTGATGATGAAGGTAATATTACCGTAAACGGAAAAGAGGTAAATAAAATATTGGTAAACGGAAAACCCTTTTTTGGTAACGACCCAACCATTACAACCAGAAACCTTACCAAAGATATTATTGAAAAAATACAAATTTCGGATACAAAAACAAAAGCTCAAGCATTTGCTGGTGAAGATTCTGATGGAGAAAACAAAACCATTAACTTAACTATTAAAAAAGAAAACAATAAAGGGTATTTTGGTAAAGTTGCCGCAGGTAAAGGTACCGATGGTAGATATGAATATGCAGGTATGGCAACTCGTTTTAAACAAAGCGAAAGAATTGGTCTTTTAGCAGGTGGTAACAATGTAAACTCACCTGGTTTTAGTTTTGGAAACCAAAGATTACAGTTTGGCGGTAACAACAGAAGTTTTGGTGGTGGACAAGGTATTGTTACTTCTAACAATTATGGGGTAAATTATATCAATGCTTTTGGAAATATATTTGAACTCTCTAGCGACTACTTCTATAAAAACAGTAATTCGGATAATAAAACAACCAGCGACAGAGAAACCTTTTTATCTGATGGAACAAGCTTTATCAGAAAATCGAATAACACTTCTTTTAACGAAAGTGATAGCCATGACGCAAGCGTAGATTTTGAAATTGAAATTGATAGTACTTTTAGAATTGATATTGAAACTGATTTTAATGCAGACATCAATAAAAACACCTTTATGAGTAATTCAGAAAGTTTTAATGATATTAATGATCTTACCAACGACTCTAACTCTAATTCTATTGCAGATTCTAACATTAAAAAAATTGATAACGAAATAAATCTAACCAAGTTATTTGGTGATAACGGCGCCTTTTTAAAAGTAGAACTAACGGTAAATGTTAAAAAAACGGAAACTGAAGATTTGGTAAAATCAGAAACAAATATTTATGGTACCAATCCAGATCAAATTATTAGAGACCAATTTTCAGACGGAATTACAGACATCGTAGAAACAGGTAGTGAGGTTGTATATCGTTTTCCATTAGTATCTAAACTTTTATTTTTTGATGTAGGTTATGAATATTCAAACACAAAAACGAAAAGAAAAAGAAGTACTTTTAATTTTGATCAAAATACAAGTGACTACACAGCCTTTAGTAATTTATTAAGTACAGATTTTGAGTATTTAGACAACGTAAAAAAACCGAGTGCAAAACTAGAGTTTAGAAATGATAAATGGTCTACATCTGCAAAAGTATCTTATGTAAATAGAACCCTAGAAAACAAAGATTTCTTAAGACCAGAAACCAATTTAACGAGAGATTTTAATAATTTAGAATACGGAGTAAACCTTAGGTATCGAAAAGATAGAACAAGTAGTTATAGATTAAGATATAATTTTAGAAACGGTACACCTTCATTATCTCAACTACAACCCTTTAGAGATGAATCTAACCCATTAAATATTGTAACAGGTAATCCAGAATTAGCCCCAACAAAAACACACAGTTTGCGTTTTGGAATATCTAATTTTAATTGGAAAGAAAGAACTGGTTTTTGGGCTTTTGGTAACCTTTCTTTTACAAATGATAGAGTGGTTGCAAATACCATAATAGACACAAATACACTTATTAGAGAAACTTCTTACGCAAATGTAGATGGCTTTTATAACATGCAAGCAGGCGGAAGTTATAGTGTTACCAAAAAATGGGAAGATTTTGGTAGTTTAAAAACTGAATTTAAAGTATTTGGTAACCATAATAAAAATATAAATTTTAACAATGGTGTACAATACTCGAGTAAAACAACTAGCATTTCACCAAGAATTGGTTTTGATTTTATGTGGGACGATATCTTACAAATTAGACCTTCATATTCTATTTCTGTAAACAAAAACACCTACGACATAGAACGATTTAGCGATAAAAATTTTACCAGTCACGATGTGTTAATAAGTACAGCTACATTTTTACCAAAAAAAATAGAATGGAGAAATGATGTAAAATTTAACTACAACCCAAATATTGCAGATGGTTTTCAAAAAAGTGCTTGGTTCTGGAATACTACTTTAAGATATTCAATCTTAAAAGACCAAGGAGCATTGGGTATAAAGGTGTATGACATCTTAAATCAAAACACAAATGCAAGAAGAGTTGCTACAGAAGATTACATTCAAGATTCTTCTAGTACAGTACTAAAACAATATGCAATGTTAACTTTTACGTGGAAATTTAATAGTTTAGGAGGCGAAGGTAAAAAATTTGAGCCTAGAAATAGAAGAAGACATAGAGGATAAATTCTAAATTATATAAACTAAAAAGTAGAATTTAATACTTCTTTTACAACTTAAAAAATTAGCAGCATATATTACACTAAAAACACACATTGAAAAATAAATATGTAAATTCTTTTTCAATGTGTATTTTTGCTTTGTATGACAAAGCAAAAAGATAAAATTAAATTCAAACTAAAACATTTGCCCGAATTATTAATAACAAGTGCAAAATCTTGGTTTAATGATGACCCTTTTAATAAAGCTGCAATTATTGCTTATTATGCAATACTCTCTTTACCTGCGCTTATAATAATCATTTTTAACCTAGTTGGCTCTATTTGGGGAAAAGAAATTGTAGAAGGACAAATTTTAAACGAAATATCGAACGCTATTGGTACAGAAACAGCAAATACAATAAAAGGAATGATGGTTAATGATGGAGATAAAAAAACTTCATTTTTTACAACAATAATTGGAATTGCAACTTTAATATACGGTTCTACAGGTGTATTTTTTCAAATACAAAATATTTTAGATTCCATTTGGAATGCTAAACCTAGGTTTAAAAATGGTGTTTTAGAAACTATTTTTGTAAGATTAAAAAGTTTTGGTTTTATCCTTATTATTGTGTTCTTACTATTAATAAGCCTCGTCTTAACTTCACTACTAAGTACTTTTGGAGAAAATTTAAAAAATATTATTTCTAGTGATTTAGTGAATTCTATTTTTACGTTGGATATTTTTATTTCTTTAGCTTCTATTTATTTTGTTTTTGCAGCTATGTTTAAAATTTTACCAAATGCAAATGTACCATGGAGAGCTGTTAGAATTGGTGCTTTATTAACATCTATTCTTTTTGTTGTTGGTAAATATTTACTTGCAATTTATTTTAGCGAACTAGAACCAGGTTCTACTTATGGTGCTGCGGGCTCAATAATTTTAATAATGTTATGGGTTTCTTACACAAGCTTAATTCTCTTTTATGGAGCACATTTTACAAGAACTTATTCTATAAAATATCTTTTAAAACAACCAGAAAAAATTATCGAATAAGTATCAATTTTAGATGAGCTCTTATTTTTTAACTCCTAATTTCACTAAAATGGTTTCTAACAAACACCATTTTGTAAATGCAGACTGAATTAAATTCACCCCTATAAAAACGGTAAACCACATCCAGTTTTGGCTTACGTAAACCGAAAGCACCACACTTAATAAAACCATTACTCCTACAATTACTCTAAAATATTTGTTTAACATTTTTTATCTTTTTTTTAAATTATATAAATCTTTCTACAGGAAGCACAATGGCTCTTATAGGGTTATTAGTTTCTAAATTGTTATTAAACTCTTTTATAATCGTAAAAAGACCATCAATTTTATCTGTTTTAGTAAATGAAAAGAACATAATCGATCCATTACCATTTTTCTCTCCAGAAAACCAATTAGAAGCTTTTAATAATGAAGGAGTATTTTTATGCCCATCAATATCAGAACTACTAAAATTTTCAATATTTGCTTTTTTAAAGATGTTTAAAATATCTTTCTGAAACTCTTCTACTGCTGTAACTATTACTAATTTCATTTTTTTTTGTTTTTCCCCGCTGATTTCGCTGATAATCGCAGATTAATACTATTTCTATCTGCGAAAATCCGTGTAATCCGCGGGCTACTAATTTTTTATTTATAATTTTTCTTCTCTATCATATAGTAAACTAAAGGCACAACCAATAACGTTAATACTGTAGAAACAATAGTTCCTCCCATTAATGATATGGCTAGTCCTTGAAAGATAGGATCAAACAAAATAACAAATGCTCCTATAACTACGGTTCCGGCAGTTAATAAAATTGGTGTTGTTCTTACTGCTCCTGCCTCAATACAAGCTTGTTTTAAAGGAATGCCTTCATCTGTTCTTAAGTTGATAAAATCTATCAATAAAACAGAATTCCGAACCATAATTCCTGCCAGTGCAATCATTCCAATAAAAGAAGTTGCTGTAAAAAATGCGCCCATAATCCAGTGTCCTAAAACAATTCCTATTAATGATAACGGTATGGCAACCATCATTACAATGGGTGCTTTAAAGTTTTGAAACCATCCAACAATTAAAATATAAATTAAAATAATAGCACCTAAAAAGGCGATTCCTAAATCTCTAAAAACCTCTAAAGTAATTTGCCATTCTCCATCCCATTTCACGGTATAATTATCTTCAAATTCTGGCTGCCCCAAATACATTTCATCCAATTTATATCCTTCAGGAAGTGTTATCTTATTTAATTTTTCTTCCATTCCTAAAATTGCGTATGCCGGACTCTCTAATTCTCCTGCCATATCTGCCACTACATAAACTACACGCTTTTGGTTTTTTCTGTAAATACTTTTTGCAGCAATGTTTTCTTTAATCTCTACCAAATCTGCAATAGGCACTAAATTACCTTGTTTAGATTTTACTTTTAATTGAGAAATATCAGAAATGGTAGATTTCTCTTTTTCATCTAAAGCTAATACCAACCCAACTTGACTCACCGCATCTTCATCATACAAAGTAGTAATAGCACGGTTAGACAAAGCCATATTCATGGTATAAGCAATTTGTTGTGGTGCAACACCATACAACATGGCTTTTTCTTTATTAATATTAAATTGATATTCTGTTTGATCATCTTCTACCATCCAATCAATATCAACAACATCTTCTGTATTCTTTAAAATATTCTGAACGCTATTTGCTATCTTAATCTGCTCATTATAATCAGGTCCATAAACCTCAGCAACAATAGTAGATAAAACTGGTGGTCCTGGTGGTACCTCTACTAACTTTACATTTGCATTGTATTTCTTTGCTATTTTCTGAATTTCGGGTCTTAATAACTTTGCAATTCCGTGACTCTGAATAGTTCTTTCTTCCTTATCTATTAAATTTACCTGAATATCAGCCATATTAGAACCTCCACGTAAATCGTAATGACGTACCAAACCATTAAAAGTAATCGGTGCAGAAGTACCTATATAATTCTGATAATTAACCACTTCTGGTCTAGTTGCTAAATACTGTGCAATTTCTTGAGTTACAACACCTGTACGTTCTAAAGTAGTGCCTTCTGGCATATCAATTACTACCTGAAACTCATTTTTGTTATCAAAAGGCAACATTTTTACGGCAACCGATTTTGTAAAAAACAACACCATTGTTGCCATCAATAAAACAAATGTTCCGCCTAAAAACAACCAACGTTTCTTTCCGTTTTCTAACAACGGTCTTTCAAATTTGTTATAAATTTTATAAATAAAGGTTTCTTCTAAAGGTTTTTCTGGTTTTTCTTCAACGTCTTTTTTATCTTTCTCTTTTAAGAAAATATATCCTAAATAAGGCGTAATTGTTAAAGCTACAAATAATGATAAAATCATTGCTATTGATGCTCCAATTGGCATTGGCGCCATATAAGGCCCCATTAAACCAGACACAAAAGCCATTGGTAAAACAGAAGCAATTACTGTAAATGTTGCTAAAATTGTTGGGTTACCTACTTCGTTAATTGCATACAAAGCAGCTTGTTTAAAAGGCAGTCGTTTCATTTTAAAATGCCTGTGCATATTTTCTGCAATAATAATCGAGTCATCTACCACAATACCAGTAACAAAAACCAACGCAAACAACGTAATTCTGTTTAGCGTATAATCCATCATGTAATAACTTAACAACGTTAATGCAAACGTAATGGGCACAGATAAAAACACTACTAAACCACCACGCCAGCCCATTGCCAACATAACAACCAAAGTAACTGCAAAGATAGAACCAATCAAATGCCACAACAGTTCAGACACTTTATGAGAAGCGGTTTCTCCGTAATTTCTAGTAATTTCTACATGTACATCATCCGGAATTAAAGTGGTACGTAAATGATTTACTTTTGTTAAAATAACCTCAGCAATTTTCATAGCATCAGCTCCTTTTCTTTTAGCAACAGAAATAGTTACTGCCGGATATTCAGATTTATAAGTATTGGCTTTTTCACTCGCTTTTCCAAAACCTAAAGACACATAATTCTGTGGAATTTCTGGTCCATCAACAATACTTGCAATTTGTTTTAAATAAATTGGTCTATTTTGCTGTACACCAACCACTAAGTTTTCTACATCTTTTGCAGAAGCTAAAAACTTACCCGTTTTTACTAAAAATTCTGAATCACTTTTATCAAAACTTCCTGCACTTAATTGTGTGTTATTGGCTTTTATCATTTCAGAAACCGATAAAAAATCCAATCCGCTTGCAGCCAACTTATCTTTATCTAAAACCACACGTAACTGACGGTTTCTTCCTCCTATTTTATCGGTAATAGAAACATCATTTACCTTTTTAATTTCACTTTCTAACTCTTGCGCCATTTGGCTTAACTGATAATCGCTGTAGTTTTCACTCCACAACGTTAACCCCAACATTGGCACATCATCAATAGCACGCGTTTTAACCAACGGAAACGTAACACCAGCAGGCATTTGATCCATGTGCTTGTTAATTTCATTGTATAACTTTACAAAAGAACGCTCAATATCTTCGCCCACATAAAACTGCACAATTACCATTGCTTTCTCGTTCATAGACGTAGAATACACATACTCTACACCTTTAATATTCGAGATTAATTTTTCTAAAGGTTTTACCACGCGCGATTCTACTTCTGTAGGACTCGCACCTGGATATCCCACAAAAATATCTGCCATAGGCACATCAATTTGCGGCTCTTCTTCTCTCGGAATCAAAAAAGAAGCGTACACACCAACCACCATAAAAACGATCATTAGCAACACGGTTAATTTTGATCCAATAAAGACTTTTGCAATTTTCCCTGCTAAACCTTCTTTCATTTCTTTCTATTTTTTGGGCATTTTAACAGGCTATCCGTTACAATCTTTTTTCTTGTGCTTAATTAATTTCAGCATCTTTAAATTTAAGCTAAATGCTTTTTTAAAAGAGATACTGAAACAAGTTCAGTATAAAAAAAAAGGATTTTCACTTCTATCCTTAACGCGATAATTCTTGATTACTATTTTATCTTACTGATAACTACAACTGCCAACTGATGACTGAAAACTGTTTTACTGAACACTTATTTTAGCTCCGTTAAATAACTTTCCATCAGCAGAAACAATGTAAGATTCATCGGCATTTAAGCCAGATAAAACCTCTACTTTATCACCAAAAGTTCTTCCTAAACGCAACCAACGTAACATAGCTGTATTAGTTTCACTTACCGTATAAATACCAGATAATTGTCCGTTTTCTATAATTGCTTGTGTAGGAATTAAAACCAATTCCGATTTTACTTTTCTTTCTACCGGAAACTGTACCGTAGCAAACATGCCAGATAAAATAGGTACCGCAGTTTTCTCTAAATTTATTTTCACTAAATATTGTCCGCCTGTATTTTTAGCAGAAATACTTACTTCCGTAACGTTACCTGTTAATATTTTATCCATAGATTTCACCAAAATATTTACAGTTGTTCCTTTTTTAATTTGTGAGATCTCTGTTTCAGGAACCATCGCAATTACTTCAAACTCATCAGGAGCTTCTAAACTAATTAAAGGCATACCTGGGTTTGCCATATCTCCTGTTTCTATATTTTTACTAGTAACAACACCACTAAAAGGAGCTGTAATATTAGAATATGCAAACTGAGCGTTAATTTCGTTTTTCATTTGGTTGGCAGCTTCTAAACCTGCTTTTGCCATTTGATAATTAGCTGTCATGTCATCCATTTCTTTCTGAGTAACACTCTTACTTTCATATAAATTTTTAAAACGTTTGTAATTTTTTTCAGCATTCTTAAAAGTAGTTTTAGCTTGTGTAATGCCAGCATTTACTTGCCCTTTTTTAGCTTGTAAATCCGTGTTATTAATCGAAACTAATAATTGACCTTTTCTAACTTTATCGCCCACATTTACGTGTACTTTTTTAACGTACCCCATCATTCTTGTGCTTAAATCTGCACTGTTAGATGCTTGAATTTTTCCACTTGCAGACAAAAACGGACTGTTATTATTTATAGCAACTTTGCTTACTGTAACTTTAATTGCAGGTGCGGTGTCTATTGCCCCTTTTTTTTCTTCACTTCCACAACTCGTCATTATTAATGATGCTGTAAATAATGCTATTATGTGTATGTATTTTTTCATTTGTATTGGTTTTATATTAGGTCTCGACTGCGCTCGACTAGACAAGGAGATGTCTCCTTTAGCGCAGTCGAAAGGTTTTATTTCTTTGTTAGAAAATTTAAATAAGACTGTGTAAAATTATATTGGTAAATTGTTTGATAATATTCTAGTTGCTTTTGTGCAAATTGAGTTTCTGCCAATAATAAATCAGACGTTTTTTCTAAGCCTTCTTTAAATCTATTTTTTCTTATTCTTAAAGATTCTTTAGATTGTTTAACAGCTAAATCCGTTAACTCTAATCTGTTTTTTGCATCAACCAATTGGCGCTTTACTTTATTCAATTCTAAATTACTTTTAGATACATATTGATTGTATTCTAACTTAGATTTTTCAAATTCGGCTTTACTTTTCTGTGCTTTTCCAAAACGTTTAGAACCCTGAAAAATATCCCAACTTAGTTGAGCACCAATTAAATATCCGTTAGCATCACCCTGAAAAACTTTATTGTCATACATTTCATAACTTCCAAAGGCATTTAAACGAGGTAGAAAAGCCATTTTATCTGCTTTATTCATTGCTTCGTATGCTTTAGAAGCCAAATGCATCGCTTTTATATCTGCTCTATTTTCAGAAATTGTTTTGTTATCAACATTAAAACTAGCAACAACTAAACTTTCTGTTGGCTGATATAAAACATCGCTTTCATCATTCATTAAAAATGATAGATAATTAGAGGCATTTTGCACATTACTTTTTGCCATTTGCAATTGATTTTTAACTTCTGTAACTCTTATTTCTACATTTAAAACATCAGCTCGCTGTAAAACCCCTTGTTTAAAACTATTATCTGCCATTTCTTTATTAGCATTTGCAGCCTCTAAGGCTTTTTTTAAAACAGCAACACCTTTATAAGCCAATTGCAATTGCATGTAGGCTTTTTCAACTTCAAAAACCAAATAATCTTGTGTACGTTCTGTTTTTAAAGACATTGCTGCCATTTTAGATTTTGCAGCTTTTCTTTGATAGAAACCATCTAAATTAATTAATGGTTGCTGAATTTCTACTTTCGTTGCAAAATTTCTAGTTGTTGTTGGGTCATTTAATAGTGTAGGATTAAAATCATTTTGAGTTAATATTTCCTGATTTAATTTAGAACCAAAAGACATTAATGGATTTGTTGTTGAAATCCCGGTATGACTTGCAGTTATGTTTGGTAAAAACACCGCATTTGTTTGCTTATAATCTCCCTTTGCAGCATTAAATGCTTCTTCAGAAATTTTAATTGTTGTATTTTTTTCTGCAACAATAGCTAAGACTTCTGCTTTTGAAATTGGTTTTATTTCTTGTGCTTGCATAAACAATGTATTTGCAAACAAAGAAAGTAGGGTTAAGTATAGTGTATTTTTCATGTATTGTTCTATTATCTAGTACAAAAGTAAGTTTAGAATACATGGTGGTCTGTAACTTATGTTACATGCTATAAAACAAAAAGAGAGCATAAAGCTCTCTTTTTTTCAAGATATTGAAACCAACCAACATCTTTAACCAACTAAAACTGATAACCACATCAATTTACTTTTCTGTCTCAAAATTTATAATGATTAGTAAAGATAAATTCAATTTAAAACCTACACAGTAACTTATGTTACACAAATATTTTAGTTTGTTTTCTTATAACTCCAAACAGCTAAACCATTCATAATTACAGCATAAAACAACGTTTTTAATAACTGCGGAAAAATATCTGTAAAACCAGAACCTTTTAACATGACCATACGCATTACCTCAACAAAATATTTTATGGGGTTAAACTCAGTAACCACTTGCGCCCATTTTGGCATACTTTCTATGGGGGTAAACAAACCGCTCATTAAAATAAAGATAACGGTAAAAAACCAAGCAATAAACATGGCTTGTTGCTGTGTGTCTGTAAAATTAGAAATGAATAACCCAATGCCTAAAATCACCAAAATATAAATAGACGTGTATAAGTACATAAGTGGTAAACTACCAATCATAGGGACGTTAAAAATAACTTTTGCTAAAATTAGTCCAACCGTTAATAAGCCCATTCCAATAACCCAAAACGGAAAAAGTTTACCAATTATAAACTGACTCTTTTTAATTGGAGTTACATTTATTTGCTCTAAGGTTCCTATTTCTTTTTCGCGAACAACATTCATTCCTGATAAAAACAAAGTAATCATAGTTACCAATAAAACAAGTATTCCGGGAACCATAAATGTTTTATAGTTCAATGTTTTATTATACCAAAATAAAGGGATCGTTTCTATGCTAACAGGTTGTATTTGTTTGTCTGAAATTTGTACAAGATCTATTTTTAAATGTTGATTAAAACGTTGTACAATCTGAGTTACATATACATTTTCTACTCCAGCTGCTGCACCATCAATGGCATTAAGTGTAACCCCTAATTTATTGTATTTTTCTTTTTGTAAATCTCGTTCAAAATAGTGTGGAATTTGTAAAAGGACATCTACCTCGCCTTTTAGCATCGCAGAACTAGCCAATGCTTCTGAAGGGAAATCTGTTAATACATTAAAATAGGTAGAAGCATTAAATTTTTCTATTAATGCTCTTGAAGTTGCTGTATGATCATTATCTATATAACCAAATTTAATATTCTTTACTTCAAAAGTAGCCGCATTAGATAAAATAACCAGTTGCAGTAATGGTAAAACAAAAATAATTGGAAGCATCCCCTTATTTCTAAAGATTTGCTTAAACTCCTTTTGTATAATGTATAGAATTGTTTTCATATTTTACCGCTTACTGAGAACTGAATATTGTTATCTATTTTACTCTAACCTAATTTTATATTTCTTAACACTTAATGCAATAAAAAACACTGTCATTCCTAATAAAATTAAAGTTTCTTTCCAAACATATTCAATTCCAACACCTTTAAGCATAATGCCTTTTATGATGATGATAAACCATTTTGCAGGAATAATGTTACTAATAATTTGTAACGGTAAAGGCATGCTTGTTATAGGAAATATAAAGCCAGATAATAAAATTACAGGTAGCATTAACCCCATTAAAGAAATCATCATGGCAGTTTGCTGTGTTGCCGAAATTGTTGAAATTAGAATACCTAAAGCCAAAGCTGAAATAATAAATAAAACACTTTCTAAACCTAAGAGCAAAAAGCTTCCCTGAACAGGCATTTTAAATATAAAAATACTTAGCAAGACAATTACAATAGCATTAATAATAGACAGAAAAATATAAGGAAATACCTTACCGATGATTACTTGAAATGGT
Organism: Polaribacter sp. L3A8; assembly: GCF_009796785.1. NCBI lineage: Bacteria > Pseudomonadati > Bacteroidota > Flavobacteriia > Flavobacteriales > Flavobacteriaceae > Polaribacter > Polaribacter sp. L3A8. The sequence continues at coordinate 3,262,470 of NZ_CP047026.1, read as the reverse complement.
TTTAAAGGCGATACTAAAAGTATTTCCATGGTTCCTAATTCCTTTTCTTTGGTAATTGAAATAGAAGTCATCATTGCAGAAACCAGCATTAAAATAATAGTCATAACTCCAGGAACAAACATATACACACTTTTTAATTCTGGATTGTAAACCATACGTGTTTCTGGTATAATTTGATAGGCAATTGTAATGTCTTTATTTAATTCCTTCTGATATTTTTGAAGTATTGCATTTACAAAATTGCTGATGGTATTGGCAGTGTTAGGATCTGTAGCATCCGTAATAATTTGAATAGTTGCTTTATTTTCTTTCAAAAGGTTTTTACTAAAGTCTTTTTCAAAGTTTAAAACAGCTTTTACATGTCCTTTTTTAAAGATAGTTTCTATATCAGCTTCTTTTTCTATAATTTGTTTGATACTAAAATATTTTGAAGCAGCAATTTTATGAATAATTTCTGCTGTAGTTGCATCTTTAGAGTGATCTAAAATAGCAATATCTACATTATTGATTTCGTTGGTAATTGCAAAACCAAATAGCATAATTTGAGCAATTGGCATCCCGAAGAGAATAAACAACGAGCGTCTATCCCTAAAAATATGGTAAAATTCTTTTTTTATGAAGCCTATAAATCTTTTCATTTAATATTTTTTTCTTCTGTGGATACATCTCCCGCTGATTTCACAGATTAGCGCAGAATTTTTTTACAGTTATTTTCTACGTAAATCTGCGTTATCTTCGGGACACTTTTTATAATCCATTTACTTTTCTAAAAATACCTTTTGTGATATTGTCTTCATTAAAATTGACTAATATTCCTAATTTTAAACCTGATAGTTTTAAATAAGTAAGTACTTGTTTATGATGTACTTTTGCTAATTTTTCTACAGATTTTATTTCTATTATTACCTTATCATTTACTAATAAATCTAATCTATAACCATTATCGAGTTTAATGTCATCATAAAATATTGGTAATATTACTTGTCTTTTAGCGGATAAACCTTCATTTTCTAATTCGTAGGATAAAACAGTTTCGTAAACTGATTCTAACAAACCTGGACCTAATTCATTATAGACCTTAAAAATTGCTCCTCTAATTATATAAGATATTTCATTTTCTGTTTTTTCTTCCATAACTGTTTCTTTTTTTCATTTTATCCGCGTAAACCTGCGTTATCTACGAGAAACTTTTTTATTTAGCTCTGCCGTAAACTTTTTCTCATTATCCCTTTAATTATAAAAACGGAACATTCTTCTTTTTTAGTTATACTCCCACTAATTCAATAGTTAATCGCAGATTTTTTTATCAATGTATGTCATTTTTATGCTCAAATCTGCGTTTTCAGCGGGCAACGTTTTTTACTTTTTTTCTTTCGCGGATAAACGTTATTGTTTTTTTTACTGAATACTGCTACTGTGACTGAATACTATTTCTCATCCTCTAGCCAATTTTAAAAACACGTCATTCATATTATCAACCTTAAATTGTTCTTTCAATTTCTTCGGAGTATCTAAAGCTTCTATTTTTCCGTTTACCATTATGGAAACACGATCGCAATATTCTGCTTCATCCATATAATGTGTCGTTACAAAAACGGTGGTTCCTTGATGGGCAGCTTTGTAAATCAATTCCCAAAACTGACGCCTTGTAATCGGATCTACGCCACCTGTGGGTTCGTCTAAAAACACAATTTTTGGATCGTGAAGCAAAGACACAGAAAACGATAATTTTTGTTTCCAACCCAACGGTAATGAACCTACTAATTTTTTAGCAACACTTTCTAAGCCTAATTCTGCTATTAAAATTTCAGATTTTTCTTTGATTATTTTTCTAGACAAACCGTAAATTCCACCAAAAAAAGTAATGTTTTCTTTCACCGTTAAATCGTCATACAAAGCAAATTTCTGACTCATATAACCAATGTTTTTTTTAATATCTTCGGCATGTGTGTATACATCAAAACCAGCAACTTTTGCAGCTCCAGAAGTTGGCTTAGAAATACCAATCAGCATTTTCATAGCCGTTGTTTTACCTGCTCCATTTGCACCTAAAAAACCAAAAATCTCTCCTTTTTCAACTTCAAAAGAAATAGCATTCACAGCAGTAAAATCTCCAAATGTTTTGGTTAACCCTTCTACTTCTATAACATTGTTACTACTCATTATTTTTTCTGTTTTGTATCATTGAACCCAGTCTTGATATTCAAAATAGTTCTCCACTGCGCTCTAACTGATACTTATTTTGCTAATTCCATAAAAGTATCTTCAATCGTTGGGGCTGTTTTTTCTATGCTGATATTGGTTAGGTTTTTAGACTTTAAAAATGTTTCTAACTCCGTTGGATTAAAATCTGACCTACCATCTGTATAATGTACAAATTCTCCAAAAGGATACACACTATGATTGTGTTTATACTCCTTTAAACTATTAATAAGCTGATACATATTATTAGCACCTACATTGTAAATTTGTTTTGGATACTGTTTTACAATGGCTTGTGGCGTATCTATTTCTAAAATTTTCCCAGCCTGAATTAAGGCAATTCTGTCACACAAAGCTGCTTCATCCATGTATGGCGTAGAAACCAAAATAGTAATCCCCTTTTGCTGCAATCGTTTTAACATTTCCCAAAATTCTTTTCTAGAAACTGGGTCAACTCCCGTTGTAGGTTCATCTAAAAACAACACTTTTGGCTTGTGAATTAAGGCACAACACAAAGCTAATTTCTGTTTCATTCCTCCAGATAATTTCCCTGCTCTTCTATTTTTAAAAGGTGCTATTTGAATATAAATATCTTTAATTAAATCGTAATTTTCTTCGATCGTTGTTCCAAAAATGGTAGCAAAAAAATTCAAATTCTCCTCAACGGTTAAATCTTGATACAAAGAAAATTTCCCAGGCATATAACCCACATTCTTTCTAATACTTTTATAGTCTGTAATTACATCAAAACTAGCAACACTCGCAGTACCTTCATTGGCAATTAAAAGCGTAGTTAAAACTCTAAACAAAGTTGTTTTACCTGCTCCATCCGGACCAATTAACCCAAAAAGTTCACCCGGTTTCACTGTAAAAGAAATGTTTTCTAAAGCTTTTACTTTTTTATACGATTTTGATATGTTACTAATTGTAATACTCATTTATTCAAAATAATCAGCATATGCATTAATACTATCCTCGATACTTTGTTTCAATTTTGCGGCATCTTCAGTAGTTTTTGTTTTAGAAAGTGCATCAATTTTTGCCATTAATGGTAAAAGCCAAATGTGTAAATTATCATGTGAATCACCTTTCATTGAGCAATTTTTTATCACGTAATTCTTATCATTATTAAGTTTTTCTGCCAATTGATAATATTCCTCTAACGTATTTGTAGATGCTTTTTTAAGGCTTTTTTTCATTTTTAAAATGCCTTCATTCGTTTCTGAATTAGCTAACCATTTATCACCATTATTTAACTTAATTTCTTTGACCCAAGTATTAGAATACACGCCATTGGTTTCAATAGAAACTTCCTTTTTACCGTCTTTACAACTTACTAAAGTTATGAGTATGATTGTTAAAAATAATTGTTTCATTGTCTTTATTTTTATTGATTATAATTATTAACTTAATTGTTTAACCACATTTCTGCTGGCATCCCTATTTTTAAACTTCCATCGTTTGCAACATTAATTTTTACAGCATATACCAAGGCAACGCGCTCTTCTTTGGTTTGAATAATTTTAGGTGTAAACTCTGCTTCAGAAGCAATCCAACTAACAACACCTTCAAAAGATTTCATTGTATCTGTAGCATCAATTTTAACGGTAACTTTTTGTCTTATTTTAATATTTGCCAATTGCGTTTCACTAATATAAACACGCAATTCCATCGTACTTAAATCTGCAATTTTATATAAAGATTTTCCAAAAGAAGTAATTTCATTTGGCTCTGCATATTTGGTTAAAACGGTTCCGTTTGCGGGATTAATAATTTTACTTTTCTGAATTTGATCATCAATTTGTTTCAATTGAACATCGATAGATTTTAGCTCATTCACAACAGGTGCATTCTGAATTTCTACACTCTTAATCTGACTTTTAATAACATCTATTTCTCCGGAAACGTCATCGAGTTGCTTCTGTGTACCTGCATTATCTTTAATTAAGTTTTCTATTCTAACTTTATTAATTCTGACAGCTTTTAATTTGGAATTTAACACAGAAATTTGTGACAATACTCCTTTAGATTTTGAACTAATTACAGATTTAGATACCATTAATTGTTCTCGTTTTAAAGCCAATTGTACAGTATCTATATAACCTACAAATTGATCTTTTTTAAGTTGATCGCCTTCATCAATAGTAAACTGAATTAGTTTTCCGTTGTTTTCTGCAGAAATGATTATTTCTGTAGCTTCAAAATTCCCATAACCATCTGCTTTTCCATTGTCTTTTACGCAAGAAAATAATGTTGTGGCAATAATGCTTACTATTAATATGTGAGTGTATTTTTTCATTTTAGTTCTTTTTTTTATTTTTTTTCCACTGATTTCACAGATTATCGCTGATTTTTTTTGCAAACTTTTTATCTTCGTAGATCTGCGAAATTTGCGGCGTATTTACTCTCCTTTTATAGTATTGTAATTTGTTTTTGCTAATTCTATTTGTATTTTATGTTTTAACAAAGTGTTTTCTGCTTCAAATAAATTGGTGAATTCTGTTGTGTAAATTGATGATGTAATGACCCCATTTTTAAGTTGAGAGTCAAACGTCTTCAATACCTTTTTACGAAGTGCTATAATCTCTAAATCAGAATTTATAAATGCAGTAATTTTTTCAATTTCCTTTTGCTGCTTATCCAATGCTATATTGGTATTTAATTTAAAAATTTCCGTTTCATTTTCTATAAAATCTTTATTGATGGCAACCACTTCTTGCTGTTTTTTATTGGTATTCCAATCAAAAACATTCCAATGTAATTTAACACCAACGGTATAAAACGTTTGAAAAGAATTATCCAACATATTTAATCCGGGGTTACCATAACCACCAGTTGCAAAACCATTTAATCTTGGTGAATTTTGTTTAGAAATAAGCGATTCATAATTATTTATTTCTTCTTTCTTTAATTGAAATAAGTCTAATTCAGGTCTATTTATTGCACTTTGTAATTGCGTTTTTATTAAAGGTTTTTCAAATTTTGTTTCGCTATTTAAAGATTCCCCAATTAAACTCGATAACGTTTCCATTAAAGATAATTTGTTACTTTCAACCTCAATAAATTGCTGTTTAATTTTTAATAATTCAGCCTCCAAAACAGTATCAGAAGCAGGTAATAATGTTCCGTATTTAATACCCGATTTTACTTCTTTTAATTTAGTTTGTAACTGAAGCTCTTTTACCTCTAATAATTTTAAAGATTCTTGTGTTAATAAAATTGAAAAATAAAGCTGATTAATTTGCGTTTTTAGTTGATAGATAGATGTTTCAATATTTTTCTTTTTCGTCTTTAATGCGGCAGCCTTTACTTTTAAATTAGCTGCAGTGGCGCCGCCATTATAAATTAACTGATTTACGGATACAGTTGCTCTATATTGATCTTTATTTTGCGGCTCAATACTAGACATTGCAACAGGAAATTCTATAACATCTGATTGATACGTTGCTTGTGCATCAATATTAAATTGAGGCAATTTAGAATTAGAAATAATTTCTGCATCTTTTTGATGCTGATTTTCTAATAATTGATGTTGCTTTACCAGAGGATAATTTATCTCTAGCAATTGATAACAATCAGTAAGCGTTAAACGCTCTTGCGAAAATGTAGAAACACTAATGCTTGCTATTAAAATGAATACTATTTTTTTCATCTTATATTTTTATTGAATTAATAATAAAATCTGCAACCGCAGTTTTGCGCTCTTCTATTATTTGTTGAAATGTTATATCATCTGCATCTATCAAGTTTTGAATTAATGGTTTTGCTATAAAGGGAAATACATTTAAAGCCAAAATATTAATAAACAATTGTGCTGCATTTATCTTTTTGATATTGCCTTTTTTTACTTCAAAATCAACTTGTTTTCTAAACTTTTCAAGACTTGGAAACGCACTACTTTCCTTCATTTTTAAAATGAAATCAGGATTTCTATTCAATTCTTGAATAATAAAATTTGGCAGATAAGGATGTTCTGCTATAAATGAAATATAGTTTGATGAAAAATGTCTCACCTTATCCTCTATAGAGGAATCATCATTTAAAATGGTATTTAATTGCGGAGCTAATAATGAAAATGCATTTTTAAAAACGGCCTCAAAAAGCAACTGTTTACTTCTATAATAATAGTGAAGCATGGCTTTGTTAATATCCGCTTCATCTGCAATTTCTTGCATACGAGCACCATCCATCCCTTTTGTTTGAAAAATGGATTTTGCAGCTTCTAAAATTAAACTTTCGGTGTTTTCGTTTTTCTTATTTTTCATTATCAACTAAATAGTTTAACCAACTAGTTAACAAATGTATAATGAACTGTAAACAAATAAGATGACTTATATCATGTAAGCTAAATAAACAGTTATTTATTTAGCTTATTATAGATTAGTTTCAGAACTATTAACCCAAAAACACCTCCTAGAGATGAAACAATACAGTTAATTAAAAATAAAGAAGTATTAAATGTTCCGTTTTGTACTATTGATTGCGGATTAAAGCCCAATCGTCCAAAAAACTTTATCAAAAATATACTTCCAAAAACCCCAGCAATTGTATTTCCAACAATGCCAAATGAATATTTCTTAAAAACAAAACCTGCACTAATAGCACCAATGATTCCTACCAAGATACTAATTAAAGAAATTAAGGTTTCTGTCATAATAGTAGTATAAGACTAATGTCCGTAATCCATTTTATCAACCTTACCACCCATTAATCTTTTTTGAATAATCATATATACAAAAAGTAGGATAAACCCAATAACTCCCCAAGTTAAAGCAACAGACAATCCGTATTCAGACGTGGTAGTGTTATAAATAGTTAAAGGCTCATTAATATCATTAACAGAAGGTAGTAAAACAGGGAATAAAGATGCCAATGAAGATGTAATTCCTCCTAAAATTAATAAAGTAGAGAATACAAATCCATAAATATCTTTTTTTATTTTTTTGATAAAAAACAAGCCCATGATTCCTGTTAAATAAATAATAGGAAATACCATAAAGTAGGGTTTATCAACAAAATTATACAAAGAATTAGGATTCACTATTTGCCAAACGAATAAAGAAAAAACAGTAAGAACTGCTAACACAATATTCAAATTAAAAATAACGCCTTTTAGTTTTTTATTAATAGATGAATTGGTTTTTAAAATAACCCAATTAGCACCATGAATTGATAAAGTAACCACAGAAATTAAACCAATAACAATAGTAAACCAGTCTATAACTCCAGGGTGTTCTGTTAATGGACTAAAACTACTGTCCCACAATGGCAAGAAAAAATAATGCCCTTCGTAAACAGAAACTCCATTTTCTACACCACCTAAATTTACACCTCTTACAATATTCCCTAAGGCAATTCCAAAAAACAATGCTAACAGTAAACTAGAAACTCCAAATGATTTGTCCCAAATGTCTTTCCACATTTGAAAATGAAACTGACTTCTAAATTCTAACCCAATCGCTCTAAAAATAATTAACCATAGAACAATGATTAATGGCAAATAGAAACCACTAAAAACAGATGCATAAAAAGTAGGGAAGGCCATAAAAAGCATTCCACCAGCGGCAACTAACCAAACCTCATTAGAATCCCAAAACAAACCTGCAGATTTTGCAATTACTTCTTTATCTTTTTCTTTTTTAGCAAAAAACAGATGAATGATTCCTGTACCAAAATCATACCCATCTAAAATAAAAAATACTGCTAAAACAATTGCTATTATAATGTACCAGAAAATTTCCATAGTTTAATGTTTTTGATGTTTAGGACCTTCATTAATCGTTTTACCAACTAAAACTAAAAATAACAAACCTAGTAGCATATATAAAGCAACAAACCCTAGTAAAGTGAATAAAGTATTACCCGATGAAACCGTTGGCGAAATACCATCGCTTGTTTTTAATAAGCCATACACCAAATAAGGTTGCCTACCTAATTCTGCTGTGTACCAACCCGTAAGATTTGCAATGTATGGAAACGGTACTAAAAACATAATTACCCAAAGTAAGGGTTTTAAAGTATACAATTTTCTGCGCCATAAAAAGAAAAGTGAAAGTAACATAACACCAATAAAAATAGTACCTAAACCAACCATTATATGATAAGAATAATAAAGCGCCGGTATATTGTCTGGCAATTCTTCTTTTTTAAATTGATCCATTCCCGGAATTTGTTTATTCCAATCTTGGTGCGTTAAAAAACTTAAAATGTTTGGTACTGCAATTTTATTATCTAATTTTTTTTCAACCATATTTGGCTGACCAACCAAAACAATTTCTGCTCCGGCTTCTTCGGTTTCAAAAATTCCTTCCATAGCCGCAAAAGCAGCTGGTTGATATTTAGCTACGTTTTTGGCATTCCAATCTCCTGTAGGAAAAGCCACTAAAAGACTTGACACTAAACCAAAAATTACTCCTGTTTTTAAAAATAGCTTTCCGTATTCAACTTGTTTTTTTCTTAAAAGGTAAAAAGCACCAATACTTGCTACTACAAAAGAAGAAGTTACCACTGATGCCAATTGATTATGTAAAAAAGCAGGCAACAACCATGGGTTTGTAAACAGTGCAGAAAAGTTTTCTAATACGAATTTACCGTTCTCTAAAACCTCATAACCTACAGGATGTTGCATCCAAGCATTGGTTGCTAAAATAAACCAACCACTTGCCCAAGAACCTAAAAACACTAAGAAACCTGTTAAAAAATGGAGTTTTTGTCCCATTAATTTTTCTCCAAAAATAAAGAGCGCTAAAAAAGACGATTCTAGAAAGAAAGAAAACATCCCTTCCATTGCCAAAGTCTGACCAATAATACCTCCTGTTAGTTCAGAAAATTTTGCCCAATTGGTACCAAATTGAAATTCCATCGGAATTCCTGTGACAACACCCATTGTAAAATTAACAGCAAAAATTTTCATAAAAAATTTGGCTGCATTGTTATATTTTTCGTCATTATTTCTTAAATATTTCCATTTAAAGAAAACAATCATTAATGACAATCCCATTGTTAATTGCGGAAATATGTAGTGGAAAGTAATCGTAAATGCAAATTGCAATCGATCATAAAAGAGCATGTCTTCCATATTGTGGTTTTAAATAGTAAAAATACAAAAACAAGGCTATTTATCTGTAACATTTATCACAAACAGTTCGCTTTTATAATTACTTTTCTAACTTTATAAATAACTCCATTTCTACTCTATTAGGATACGAATTATAACAAGAATCCATTTTCTGTATTTTAAAAAATGGCTTAAAATAATTTAAATACTCTTTTTTACTTCCACCAAAAGGTGGATGATCTTCATTTAGTTTTGCATCAAAAAGCAAACCTACCAATTTACCCTTAGCTCTTAATAAGTGATGCATTTTTAACGCATACTTTTCTCTTAAAAGTGGATCTATAGCACAAAAGAAAGTTTGCTCTATCACCAAATCAAAAGTAGTTTCGACATCAAAAAAATTAGCATGAATTAGTTGTTCTGATGGAAACGCAGGAGCTCTCTTTTTTAAGTTTTCTAAAGGAATTTTAGAAACATCAACCACATAAACATTTTTAAAACCATTGTTAAAAAGGTATTCTGCTTCATAAGAATTTCCACCACCTGGAATTAGAATTTTTAAATTCTTGTTTATTAGTTGATCAAAATACGTTTTTAATGGTGGTGACACTTCTCCTAAATCCCAACCAATCTTATTATTCGTATATTTTTTTTCCCAAAAGGCTTCTGAAAATTTCATTTTATAGTAAATTATAATCAATATTTAATAGAATGAGGTCAATCATTTTCTTAGCAACAAAATAGAGTTTATATTTGCACACTAGTTCAAAATAAACATTTTTTATGGAAACTTTAGAAACTGCAAAGAAAAATCTTACTGAAAAAGGATTTTTAGATATTAAAACTCCTGATATTAATTATGTCGAGGAGATTTTAAAGCTAAAAAAAGAAAAAAATGCAGTTCTTTTAGCGCATTATTATCAAATTGATGAAATTCAAGAAATTGCAGATTTTGTTGGTGATAGTTTAGCATTAGCACAACAAGCTGCTAAAACAGATGCAGACATGATTGTTTTTGCGGGTGTTCATTTTATGGCAGAAACCGCTAAAATATTAAACCCAACAAAAAAAGTTCTTTTACCAGACTTATTAGCAGGTTGTTCTTTGGCAGATTCTTGTCCGCCAGAAGATTTTGCCGCATTTAAAAAACAACATCCAGATCATCTTGTTGTTACTTATATTAATTGTTCGGCAGAAATTAAAGCTTTAAGCGATTACGTTTGTACATCGTCTAACGCAAGAAAGATAATAGACTCTATTCCTTTAGACCAACCTATTATTTTTGCTCCTGATAGAAATTTAGGCGCTTATTTAAACAAAGAAACAGGTAGAGAAATGTTACTTTGGGACGGAGCTTGTATGGTACACGAAGCTTTTTCTATGGAAAAATTGATTGACTTATATAAAGAGCATCCTGATGCCGAATTAATTGCGCATCCAGAATCTGAAGCACACATGCTTAAGGTTGCAAAATATATTGGTTCTACTTCTGGACTTTTAAATCATGTTAGAAATAGTGAAAAGAAAAAGTTTATTGTAGCTACAGAAGCTGGAATCTTGTTTCAAATGTTGCAAGAAAATCCTGATAAAATAATTATTCCTGCTCCTGCAAAAGAAGACAACACTTGTGCTTGTAGTGAGTGTGCTTATATGAAAATGAATACAATGAAAAAATTGTATTTGTGTTTAAAACATGAATTACCTGATATTGAAGTTGATGCAGAATTATGTAAAAAAGCAATAATTCCTATTAACAGAATGTTAGAACTTTCTAAATAACACCTTAAAAATGTTACCTGATAAAAAAATAATCTTCACTGACTTTTTAGTGATTGGTTCTGGTATTGCTGGTTTAACTTTTGCGCTAAAAACGGCCACAGAGTTTAAAGATGCAAAAATCACAATTATTACAAAAGACGAACAAAGTGAATCTAACACAAAGTATGCCCAAGGTGGAATTGCTACTGTTTACAACAAAGCGGTAGATAGTTTTGAGCAACATATAAATGACACTTTAGTTGCTGGTGATGGTTTGTGTGATGAAGAAGTAGTAAAAATGGTGGTAGGTGATGCCCCAAAAAGACTGCAAGAATTAATTGATTGGGGAACACAGTTTGATGAAAATGAAAAAGGAGATTACGATTTAGGTCGTGAAGGTGGACACTCTCAAAATAGAATTTTACACCATACAGATATTACTGGAGGAGAAATTGAACGTGCACTATTAGCAAAGGTAAATGCACTTAAAAATATTGATTTTCTTACCCATCATTATGCAATTGATTTAATTACCGAACATCAAACTAAAAAGAGAAAGACAAAACGAAATGGAAAAATTTCTTGTTATGGAGCTTATGTTTTAGACGAGAAAAAGGCAAAAGTAAAAACTTTTGTAAGCAAATTTACCGTTTTAGCGTCCGGAGGTAATGGACAAGTATATGAAACCACCACTAACCCTGTGGTTGCTACTGGCGATGGAATAGGAATTGCATACCGTGCAAAAGCAGAAATTTCTGAAATGGAATTTATTCAGTTTCACCCAACAGCATTATACAATCCAGGAGAATATCCTGCTTTTTTAATTTCCGAAGCTGTAAGAGGATTTGGTGCAAAATTAAGAGATTACAATGGTGATTTCTTTATGCATAAATACGATGAAAGAGAAGAATTAGCTTCTAGAGATATTGTTGCTAGAGCTATAGATAATGAATTAAAGAAAAGTGGAAAACCGCATGTCTATTTAGATTGTACTAATTTAGATATGGAGAAATTTATAGAACATTTTCCTAATATTACAGAAAAATGTGCTACTTTAAATATTGATGTAACCAAAGATTATATTCCGGTTGTACCAGCATCTCATTATATCTGTGGGGGCGTAAATGTGAACAAAAAAGCAAAGACATCTATTAAGAAATTATATGCTTGTGGCGAGGTAACTAGAACTGGTTTACATGGCGGAAATAGATTGGCATCTAATTCTTTATTAGAAGGCTTAGTATATGCTCATAACGCTTTTTTAAATGTTTCTAAAAAATATAATAGCGCTAAAATGCCAAAAGATATTCCTGTTTGGAATGACAATGGCGTTATTAAGAATATGGAAAAAATATTAATTGCTCATGATAGAAATGAAGTAAAAACTATTATGACCAATTACGTTGGTATTGTTCGTTCTAACGAGCGCATAAAACGTGCTGAGAAAAAGCTAAAGGTACTTTACGAAGATAACAAGCGCCTATATGATCACTCGGAGCTTTCTGTAGATTTATGTGAATTAAGAAACTTAATTACAACGGCATATTTAATTACGCAATTCTCTAAAAAGAGAACTGAAAATTGTGGAGGTTTCTACAGTTTAGACTGCATTAAATAAAAAAAGCATCTAAATAATTTTAGATGCTTATAACTATATTGTACTTATAATAATTAATTATTAGCATTATTTATAACAGTAATTAGTGCTGCCTTTTGTACAGCTCCAGATTGCCTCCAAACTTGTTTACCAGATTTATATAATATTAAAGTGGGTACACCTCTTACTTGGTATTTTGCTGCTAAAGATTGATTTTTATCAACATCAATTTTAATAATAGAAACCTTATTTCCCAAAGTATCTTTTACTTCTTTTAAAATAGGGCTCATTGTTTTACAAGGTCCGCACCATTCTGCAAAAAAGTCTACTAAAACAGCTTTATCTTGATTTATTATTTCTGTAAAACTACTCATGCCTAAGAATTTTATATTTGTTTATTAAAAGTAATACTCCAAATTCCTCTTACTTGATTTTCTTTATAACCAATCGCTAAGTCATTTGGATACAACTTATTTATTTGTGCTAAAGTAGTGTTTTTAATATCTGAAGTTGGTGTACCATGACATTGCAAACACATACTACTTGTTTTAATTGGATAATAAAAATTTACATTTTCTGCAGATTCAACAACAATCGGTTTAGACTCTTTATTTAATTGTGCCTCTTTTTTAAAAACAGTAATATATCCTTTCTCTAAACTGTTAGCTGTGTTGTTTACGTTTCTTGGTTTGTCTGAAACTCTTTTTATATTTGTTTTATACACTAAACACATACTATCTGTTAAAGGATACGCTTTTACATTACAAAATTTTAATGCTGCTAAGGTTCCTTTTTTTTGAATTGTACCCATTAAGTTTTTACCCAAAACACTTTTGGTAGCTAATGCATACTTTAATCCCTTTTCATTGTATGATAAGTTTTTTAAATTAGCACCTTGCAACGGCCCTTGCATTCCGTTTCCATTTCCTCTTCCATTTCCATGTTGTTGATTGTAATGCTCATCAAACCATACGGGTTTTTCTATTTCAGACTCAAACATATAATCTGCAATCTGCTGAATCGTTTCTTCTGGGAAAGCCTGTTTAGGCATCAAACCAAAACGTTGTACGGCACCATACATAATAGCGTTTTCTTTGGTCGGATTTTTAATCCAATTTTGCATCGATGCTATAAATGCAGCTTTTGTAGCATGTCCCATTAAATAACGTTTTTTAATGGCAATCATTGGTGGTGCAATTCGATTATCTTCTGGTGTTGTAGCATTATGGCAAACATAACAGTTTGTTTCCATTAACTTTTTACCAATATGTTCTTGTGTTTCTGAAACTGATTTTTTAGAATAAGAAGGAGACTTTTTAGCATCTTTACATCCAAAAATAAAAGCCACTGCTATAAATAAAGTTAAAAATTTCATCTATTTTTATTACAAAAATAGCATGTATTTTATTATTATTCAGTAACTAATGTTACAGTTCTAAGACTTTAATACTATTTCTAAAAAGTTTGATTTTATCCTCATTTTCTAATTTTTTTAGCAATCGAGATATAACAACTCTAGAGGTATGTAAATCTTCTGAAATTTCTTTATGTGTAACATTTAAAAGATCACTATGAGTAACCATAGCTTTGTCTTTTAAGTATTTAAAAAGACGTTCATCCATTTTTAAAAAAGCAATAGTATCTAAAGCTTCTAAAAGTTCATCCATCCTATTGTGATAGGTTTGTAAAATATAAGCCTGCCACGTTTTATATTTCCCCAACCATTCTGCCATTTTTTCTTTTGGCAACATAATCAACTCTACATTTGTTTCTGCAACTGCTCTAATTTTACTTTTAGTTTGCCCCATACAGCAAGAAAGGGTCATGGCACAAGTATCTCCTTTTTCTAAATAATATAAAACAATTTCATCTCCTTTTTCATCTTCTCTAAGAATTTTAATAGCACCCGAAATTAATAAAGGCATCGATTTTATATAATCTCCAACCTCAATAATAGTAACATCTTCTTTAAAATCTTTAGAAATTCCTAATTCTTGAATTTCTAAAATTAATTCTTTCTCAAAAAGGTATCCAAAATTACTTTCTAACGTACTTATCATTATTACTTGTTTTTTCAACTATAAAAATAATGAAATGAATTTTATTGCAACCATAAAAGCCCGAGATTAACTCAGGCTTATATAAAAACTTTAATACCAAACTAGCATTAAAATGTGGCATATAATTATGTTTCTTTTTCGTCCATATTTCAATATAAAATAGAAACGTAATCAAACTACGCTAATATTTTCTGAACAAAAAATAATTCAAATTATTTATACAACATTTTAAAATTAATTTGTTATAAGATCTATTTTGCTTTTTTATCTGTGGTCATCAATAAATAAACAGCTACAACCAAACCTATAACAACCAGTGCAAAAACACCAATCATGACTGTACCGTTAACCCAAGAGACCTGTGGTATATTCAAAAAATTCATATTCGTCTAATTTTAAATCCAAAATTAATATATAAGGATAAATTAACATATGATTAAAATCAGTTTTTAAAACTGCTCATTTAAAATATCTCCACTTAATTGTAGCAACTGTAATTCTATTAATTTTGCATCAAACTTAGCATTGTTAAATGCCGTTTTAGAGTTGATAAAATTAATCTGAGCTTGTCTAAATTCTATAGAAGTAACTTGACCTAATTTGTATCGTTCTTTGGTTCTCTCAAAGTTATTTTGAGTAGTTAAAACGTTTTTTTCTTGTGCTTTTAAAATAAATAATTGGTTCTGATAATTCTCCCAAGTATTTTTTAAATTATTATCAATCGTTAGTTTTTGCTGCTCTAGTAAAACTTGCTGATTTTCTAAAGCAATTTTAGCATTTGCAACATTGGTTTTTGTACTTCCACCGTCAAACAAACTCCATGATAAACTTAAACCAGCATTTAACCCATTAGAAGTAGATGCTGCTAAAAAAGAAGTTTCTGGGTTTTCACTTTTGTTCCATCCATAAGAAGTATTTAAACCTAAAGATGGTAAGTAATTTGCTTTGTTTATTTTGATGTTAAACTCGCTAATAGCCACATTTTTTTCGTTCTGTTTTAAGGTAGCATTGTTAGCAATTGTTTTTTGTTGAAGTTCATCAAAATTCATCATTTTAACAAACTCAACCTCTGTATCTACTTCATAATTCACTTCTTTCTCAACCCCTAAAATCACATTTAAACCACGTTTTACATTGCTTAATTGTTGGTTGGCATTTATTAGAGTAATACTATCATTATTAACATCTACCTCAGCATTTAACAACTCTAATTTGGTAGATTGCCCATATTCATATTGATATTTGGCACGTTGTAATCTTTGTTTAGAAATAGCTAAAGCTTCGTTTAAATTTGCCTGATTTTCAGAAAATCTAGCAATTTGAAAATACGTTGTAAATAACTGTAAATAGGTGTTTTCTATAGTTTCTCTAGCTTGTAATTCTGTTAAATTATACGTTTCTTTTAATTGTTGATAATTGTATTTTCTACCTAAACCATCAAAAAGCGTATAATTTAAACCTATTGAGGCATTATACGATTTTGTAACCGCACCATCTATACTTGTAGAAGTACCATCTTGACGAGAAATTGTTTGATTGTTATTACTATAATTTGCGCCAGAAGAAATAGAAGCTGTTGGCAAAAAACCAGTATTATAAATACTTTTATTGTTTTTTGCAACTTCTAAATTATTGTTCGCAATTTTAATTCCGAAGTTATTTTCTAACGTAATTTCTAGTGCTTCTTTTTTGCTTAAAATCTCTTGCGAGATTCCTTGTAAAGTCGATAAAAATCCGACTATTAATATGGTGTTTCTAATGATCTTCATTTTCGTCAAATTTAGATTCTATAATAGCTCTTTCTACTTCTTCTTTCGTTACTTTTTCTCCTGTTTTTAACCACTTTATGCCCACTTTTATAGAATTGGAAACAGACAGTAACAATGGCAACATCACCAAGGTTAAAATAGTTGCAACCGCTATTCCGTAAGAAATAGAAATTGCCATCGGAATTAAAAATTGGGCTTGCCTACTTTTTTCTAACATTAAAGGTGCTAAACCTGCCACAGTAGTTAAAGAGGTTAAGAAAATTGCTCTAAAACGAGATTGACCTGCCAAAATTAATGCATCATCAAACAACATGCCTTCTTTTAAATAACTGTTAAACTTCCCTATTAAAACCAAGCCATCATTTACCATAATACCCACCAAGGCAATAATACCTAACCAAGATAAAATATTGATAGAAAAATCGTGAATAAAATGCCCCCAAACAACACCAATCATACTAAAAGGAATCATTAAAAGCAATAAAATTGGCTGACTGTAAGATCTAAATGTAAACGCAATTACAATATAAATTAAGGCCAAAATTATCCATTTTAACCATTCTAAAGAATCTACCGTTTTATTAGCTTCTCTATTTTGACCTTCGTAAAGTGGCGTTACAGAATGATATTTAGAAATAATTTGTGGAACAACACGTGTTTTAATATCATCTAAAATTTCTGTAGCACTTTCTTTAGCATCTTTTAAATCTGCAGAAACTTGAATTTCTCTTTGACCATTTAAGTGATTAATGGCAATGTCTCCTCTTCTAATTTCGTAAGTTCCAATTTCAGAAAACGGAATTCTTGTTCCATTTGGAGTAACAATACGCATATCATCTAAATCCTTTATTGAAGATCTGTCTTCTTTATTGTAACGTACCCAAACTTTAATTTCATCTTGACCACGCTGAAAACGTTGCGCCTGAAACCCGAAGAAACCATTACGTATTTGCGCCATTACAGACTGTAAGTTTAAGCCTAATACATATGCATTATCTTTTAAAGAAATATTTACCTCTTTTATGCCTGCAGGATCATTGTCTGAAATATCCTTTAAAAGCGGATTGTTTTCTAACACTAATTTTAGTTCAGCTTTTGCTGCTTTTAGCTCTTCAATATTATTTCCTAATAAAGAAACTGCAACAGGACTTCCTCCAAAGTTTCCTCCAGAACCAAAAATTAGGCTTTCTACTCCATATACTTTTCCTACTTTTTCTCTAATAGAATTTGTTATTTCTGGAGAAGAAAATTCTCTGCTTTCTCCTGCTAATAAATTAATACTTAAGGTTGCATTTGCACTTCCTGGACCAACCCTTTTTATTACATTCTGAACAACTTGCTCATCTCCAGATTGCTTTGCAGTGTATTCTTTATTTACCAACCAAACTTTTTCTTCTATAGATGAAATTATAGAATCTGTAATTGTTTCGTTTGTACCTTGTGGCATGTTTAAAGTTACCTGAATTTTATCACTTGCTACAGAAGGGAAAAAAGAAGTTCTAACAATACCGCCACCAATAGAGGTTAAACTAAAAATTAGTAAAGCAATAGGAATTGAAAAAGAAAATATTTTATTTTTTAAAGAAAACTTTAAAAAAGGAACATAGAATTTTTCATTTACCTTAGTTAAAGCTCCGTCTGCAAATCTATTTACCTTATTAAAAAAGGCATCAATTCTATTCATTTTAGCTTCTGCTCCTTCTTCTAATCGCTTTCTATCTAAAGCCTTAGAATGCGCAATATGTGCAGGTAAAATAACCAACGCTTCAATTAATGAAACACTTAGTGTTAAAAGTACAATTGTAGAGACTTCACTAAAGAAATTACCGATTCTTCCATCAACAAAAAACAACGTAGAAAATGCAATAATAGTTGTTAGAATTGCTGAAACAATTGGCGGAATTACTTCCATTGTACCATCTATCGCTGCCTGAATTTTGGTTTTTCCTAAATCGTAATAATGGTGATAAATATTTTCTCCAATTACAATTCCATCATCCACCAAAATACCGATTACGATAATCATCCCAAAAAGAGATAAAATATTAATGGTAACATCAAACTGAGCCGCTAAAATAAACATTCCTAAAAATGCTACTGGCAAACCAAAGGCTACCCAAATTGCCAAACGTAAGTTTAAAAAGAGTGCTAGAAAAAACAAAACCAATAAAATACCAACTACTCCATTTTCTATTAGAAGCATGGTTCTTCCTTGTAATGTTACACTTCTATCATCTGTAATATCTAAGTGTATGTTTTGGTTTTGCTGATTAAATTTATCAATATAAACCTTTATTTTATCTGCTGATGAAAGCAAATCTTCATTATTGGTATTACTAATAGAAATATCAATTGCCAAATTGCCATTGTAATACAATCTATCTGGAGTTTCCGACCACGTATCTTTAACCTCTGCAATATCTTTTAAACGGATAATATGTCCGTTTGTTTCTGTTCTTACAATTAGATTTTGTATTTCTACTCCGTAATAAGAACGGTTACTTGCTCTAATTAAATAATCTTCTTGTGCCGTTTTAATATTACCACCCGTAATTAAAAGGTTAGAGTTTTGGATTGCTTTTGCTACTTCTGCGAAGGATAAATTAAAAGCACGTAAATCGTTTTCCTTAACCGCTATTTCTATTTCTTCGTCTGGAAAACCAGAAATGGTAACTTGAGAAATTCCTTCAATACCTCTAATATCGTTTTCTATATTTCTAGCATATTGTTTTAAAGATTTTAGCGGAATATTATCTCCACTTACTGTAAAACTAATGGTTGGTCTTATACTTTCTACTTTAGCTATTACAGCCGGCTCCATACCAGACGGAAAAGACGGAACTCTATCTACCGCATTTTTTACATCTGTTAAAACAACATCTATATCTTTCCCTTTTTCTACCTCTATTCTTACAGTTGCTGCGTTTTCTCTAGAAACAGACGTTACACGCTCTACGCCTACAATTCCTTTTAAATTGTCTTCAATTTTTAATACAACACCTTCTTCCATTTCTTGAGGTGAAGCTCCAGGATACGCTAAAGAAATGTTTATTAATTCTGAATCTGTTAATGGAAAGAAAGACGATTTCATACTAAAAGCGCCCACTAAACCAAAAGCTACAAATGCTATAATAAATACATTTACAGCAACAGGATATTTAATAAAATATGTAATTAATTTTCTCATCTAATTACTTCTTATTAATTTTTACAATCATACCATCAAAAGCACCAGGTAGCAGTTGTGTTAATATTTTCTGATTGTTTTTCAATCCTTTAACAACCACTTTTTCATCACCAAAATAAACAGGATTAACGTTTACTAAAGATAAAACACTATCGTTTTTAACAGTATAAATAGCTTTATTGTCTACCAATAATTTTCTAGAAATTTCAATAGCTTCCTTTTCTGATTTAGCAACCAAGTCTGCTTCTAAAAACATACCTTCTTTTAAATCTTTATCAGAAACATCTACAAAGGCCTTTATGGTTTGCGATACTTGGTCTACTTTACCATTTACACGAACTACTTTACCAACGTATTTTTTTGTTTTTTCTAAATTAGAAAGTGCTACAGAATTACCAATTTTTAATAAATCTGCAAATTTAGAATTTACAGAAACTTCCATTTCATAAACGCTTGGGTCTATAAACTCTCCTAATTTTTGCCCTACTCTTACTAAAGCACCAGGGCTAACCAATGCTTCTGTTAAGATTCCTGTAAAAGGAGCTCTAATTTGATATTTAAACAAACGAACTTCTAAATTCTTAACATTGTAATAAGCTGTTAAAATTCCTCTACCAGAAATAAAATACTTTTCTTTATCTGTAGAAAATTCAGGAAGTTTAGGCGTTGTTTTATTCATATCAAAACCTTTAACATAAGTTTCCCATTTTGTAAATGCTACAGGATAATCTAAACGTAAATCTGGTAGAATTGCAGTAATTAAATTATTTAAATTACTTTTCTGAGATTGTAAACTTGCGTAAAACTCATCGCTATTAATACTTAACAAAGTTGCACCTCTACTATAGTTTGTACCGGCTTTAAATAACTTGTTAGATGCTTTTAAAACACCAGAAACTTCAGAATATATTTCTATTTTATTCTTTGCTATTAAAGTACCACTTGCTGTTAAAATAATAGGAATGTCTTTATTAGCAACGTTTTCTACAAAAACAGTTTTTATTTGTTTACTGAATTTTGGTTTTGGTTTCTGATTTTTATCAATAAGGTATTTACCTAAAAAAATGGCTCCTACAATCGTTAAAATTCCTAGAATGGCTAGAATTGTTTTTCTCATAATTGGTTAATTGTACTTTTATATTGATACTTAAAAAGTATTGCGTTTTTGCAAATATAGTTTTATGACGCACAGTACCTTAAAGAGTTAACATTTAAGAATGTTAAAGAAACGTTATAATTAATGATTTTTACCCTGAAATTTATAGAACCACTTTTTTTTAGCATCTTTATATCTTCAAAAAACAAATAAAGATGTCTTCTAACTTTAGAATTTCTCGTGCTTTTAAAAATGCGAAAAGAATTTGTTTTAATGCAGATTCTAAATACGTGCTTTTTAGTGATTCTCATAGAGGAGACAATGGTTTTGCTGATGATTTTGCGCACAACCGAAACATGTTTAAACATGCTTTAGAATATTATTACAACAACGATTTTACGTATATAGAATTGGGTGATGGTGATGAATTATGGGAAAATAGAAACTTTTCGAAGATCTTTAAAGCCAATAAACACATTTATTTATGGCTTAAAAAATTTCATGATAATAACCGGTTGCATTTCATTTGGGGAAATCACGACATGAAATATAAAAACCCTACTGCAATTCGTAAAAACCTACATTATTATTACGACTCTGTAACAAATTCTAAGAAAGAGCTACTAATAGGTGCAACGTTCTCTGAAGCAATTGTTTTAGAAGATGAAAATTCTGGGAAGAAGATTTTTCTATTACATGGGCATCAAGCAGATTGGTTTAATTATGTTTTTTGGCGATTTAGTAGTTTCTTAGTAAAAGTACTTTGGAAACCTTTACAAATTTTAGGTTTTTCAGACCCAACAAGTCCTGCTCAGAACTTTAAAGAGCGTATTAAAGTAGAACAGAAATTAGAAAAATGGATTCAAGAAAACAATAATCAAATGATGATTACTGGTCATACACACAGACCTCGTTTTCCTGATAAAAATGAAATTCCTTTTTTTAATGATGGAAGCTGTGTGCACCCTAGATCTATTACAGGTATAGAAATTGAAAACAATGAAATCTGCCTTATAAAATGGCATATTATAACTTTAAAAAACGGAACTTTGCAAATAAAGAGAACCCTTTTAGAAGGGCCAGAAAACTTAAAACATTACATGAATTAATTTGATTTGTTGTACAAACACAAATACCGCATTATTTTTCTCTTCTATAGATAAAATTCCTTCCAAAATATGGAAAGCATTAGGTTGTACAAAAAACAGTTATTTTCATCCAGATTTTTTAAAATCGTTAGAAAAAAATCATCAAAAAATAACCTTTTCTTATATTGTTCTAGTTGATGATAAAAACCAACCAATTGCTTTTGCTAGCTTAAAAATTATTGATTTCGAATTAAATTCAATTAAAAACGATTTTAAGCTTTTAAAAGATATTGGCAGAAAACTACATGTATTTCCAGACAAGAAACCTTTAAAACTATTAATCTGCGGAAACACCTTTATAAGTGGAGAACACGGTGTTTTTATAAAGGAAAATCAAGATAAAAAAGCCATTATAAAAGAATTAGCAAAGAGCATTAATCATTTTGTAAATTCTGATAAAAAACTAAAAAAACAAATTGATGCCTTCTTACTTAAAGATTTTGCCAAAGAGTCTTTGTTTATTTCTGATGAATTAAAAAATTTTGGTTATCATCGGTTTTCTGTAGAACCAAACATGAAACTAGAAATTCATGAAAATTGGCAGAATTTTGATGATTACTTAGCTTCGATGAAAACGAAATTTAGAGTAAAAGCTAAAAAAGCATTTAAGCAAAGTGTACATATTTGTATTGAAGAAGTAACTTTAATAAACATAGAAGAACAATTGCCTAAAATGACCGCTTTGTATGAAAAAGTTGCATCTAATGCTGGTTTTAATTTAGGTAATTTTAATTTAAAAACTTATAAAGATTTAAAAGAAAAATTTGGAGAAAATTACATTCTAAAATCTTATCATCTAGAGGGTAAACTTATAGGTTTTATTTCTGGTATTATCAATCAAAATTCTTTGGATGCACATTTTGTAGGCATCGATTATCAACTAAATAGAGAACATGCTATTTACCAAAGAATGCTGTACGATTACATAGAAATTGCCATCAACAAAAACCTGAAAATTTTAAATTTCGGTAGAACCGCTAGCGAGATAAAAAGTTCTGTTGGTGCAGTTCCACAAGATTTAACCATGTATTTTCGTCACAAGAAAACTATTAAAAACAAAATTTTAAAGTTATTTTTGCAAAGAATTCAACCAACGCCATTTCAACAAAAACTTCCTTTTAAAACTGTAGAAACAAAGCATGAAAAACACTAAAGAATTAATTACCCTATTAGACTTAAAAGATTCTGGAAATCATAACTTTAGTGGAAACAGTGTAACCATTGGAAGTCCACATGTTTTTGGCGGACAAGTATTAGCACAAGCAGTAAATGCTGCCTATAAAACAATACCACAAGATAGAATTTTACACTCTTTACATGCATATTTTTTAGAAGCAGGAGATTTAACAATTCCTATAAATTACCTTGTAAAAGAAGTTAGAAACGGAGGTAGTTTTTCTACAAGAAGAGTTACAGCTAGTCAGAATGATAAAACTATTTTTATTCTAGCAGCTTCATTTCATAAAAAAGAAGAAGGTTTTGAGCATCAAGTAGCATTTGATTCCAATATAAAACAACCAGAAAAGTTGTTAAGTTGGGATGATATATTAGAAAAATTTGGTGATTTTTTACCAAAATCTATGAAGTACTTTTTAAGTATAGAAAGACCCATAGAGTTTAAACCTGTTAGAATCCCCAATCCTTTACAACCCGAAGATTTACCACCAACAGAACAAGTTTGGTTTCGTTTAAAAGGAGAAAAACAAGATTTAGATTTTAGAACAAAACAAGAAATTCTTACTTATATTTCTGATTATAACATACTAAATCCGGCCTTTAACCCCAATGCAAGTAATCATAATTTTGGAAACACTCAAACTGCTAGTTTAGATCATTCTATGTGGTTTTTTAGAGATTTTGACTTTGATGATTGGATGTTATATACAGTAGAATCTCCAAATGCTTTTGGAGCAAGAGGCTTATCTAAAGGAAATATATTTACAAGAGATGGTAAATTAATAGCTTCTGTAACACAAGAAGGCCTGTTAAGACCGATGAAAAAGTAAGCAGTAAGCAGTAAGCAGTAAGCAGTAAGCAGTAAGCAGTAAGCAGTAAGCAGTAAGCAGTAAGCAAAATTAAAAAATTATAACAGATGAATCCCTTTACCTATATTTTAACCACAAACGGTTTACTTTTTTTATTGAGTATTATTTTCTGGAAATTTCCACCAAAAAAAATAAACAATTGGTACGGTTACAGAACTCCCAAAGCAACGCTAAACCAACAAATTTGGGATTTTGCAAATAGTATATTTAATAAAAACTTAGTTATTTACGCAGGAATTTCTTTTCTAGGTGGTTTGATTTTTGCAAATTTTGCAACTCAAGAATTAACTTGGCAACCAATGGTTTTGGTAATATTATCTGTTATAGTAAGTGTTATAAAAACAGAAAGAGCATTAAATGATAATTTTACCGAAGAAGGTAAAAAGAAGAAGATTAAATAATTAACTAAAAACGGTTTCTAAAATTTGTAATGATTTAGGTTTCCTAAAACCATCTAAATGCAACTCGAAATATTGAATTATTATTTTTAATACTATTTGTCTTTCTTGTTTACCAAAAGACACGTTTTCTATTGCATCAAAATTGATGTCTAACAGCTTTTTAAATTGATAATAACTGTTTCCAGAAATAATATTTTTATATGGAGTTAAATCTGTAAAATTTCCTTCAACCAAATCAAATCCTAATTTATCACTTTCAGACAAGTCTGGATAAAAGCCTAGAAAACGAGTTAAATTCAATAAAAATAACAAGTGAAAATTTGAAATTTTATCATGTAGATCTAACCAGATAAGTCCAGATTCTAAATACTCAAAAAGTTCTTCATTTTTTTCTTCTTCTTTTATCGCATAAGATAAAACTTCAGATAAAAACATAACTACAGATTGTTTTACAATATCTTTATAAATGGTTTGATATGGATTAGAAATTTGAACCTCTTTAATAGAGTTTAAATTTCCTTTATTGTTATGGCTTGCAACAATAATTAACTGTGTTAGAGGTTGAAAATAAGCCGCTTTTAGCCCACCTTTTTTTGCTTTTAAAATCCCTCTAATTAAATATGATTTTACACCTTCTTCTTCCGTATAACATTTTACTATTAAACTAGAATCGCCATATTTTAAAGAGCTTAAAATAATTGCTTTAGTTGTTACAACTGCCATCTTAATTTACAATTGCAATTTTTGTAACCGCTGTTTCAGAAGCATCATCATTAGAGAGTAAAACAATATAAATACCAGAAGCCACTTTAGTACCCACAAGATTTTTTTTATTCCAAACTACTTTTCCTCCTTGCAATTCTTGCCCTTCTACAACATTAGATTCATATACTAAATTACCAGCAACATCTATTATCTTTACGTTGGTTCCTTTTGGTAAATGAGTTCCGTTTCTACCATCAATTGTAACTGTTTCATGGTTTTTTAATGCAGGGTTAGGATACGCATAAACAGCTCCTAAAACATCGCCAAAAGGCGCTACTCTACTATTGTAAACAACAATCCCTTTATTGGTGGCAAAATATACTTTACCTGTACTATTGTCTACTGCTATTTTTACAATTTTATTAGAAGGTAATGGCGAGTTTTGCATGCTAAAATTTGCCAAAGTTGTTTGTCCGTTAGAGTTTGTATAAATAACACCTCCATTATCTGTACCAAACCATTTATTTTCTGCGCCATCAACCACTATAGAATTAATGGTTTGGTCTCCTAAGAGTCTTTCTCCAAAACCTTCATCATTTCCATTAATAACTACCGTACTTGCATTTGGCGTTGCATCATCAAAAACTCCAGATGCATTATTATACATTACCAAGCCAGATTTAGTACCCAACCAAACCCTATTATTACCGTCTACAGCAACTGTTCTTACATTTATATCTGGAAGGTTTCCTAAGTTAGGTGTTGCAATTAGAGCTTTTTTTCTATTTCCGTTTTCATTAAAAACATACACACCGTTTGCTCTAGAGCCATACCAAAGACTATTGTTTCTGTCTACCACAATCTCACTTAAACCAAATCCAGCACTAGTTTCTACAGGTTTCATATCAAAACTAGACCATTGTCCGGTGGCAGATAGTTTCTTTAATTCGTTACCTAAACCAATATTTGTTACCCATAAATTTCCTTGAGAATCAAAAACAGTTGTACTTACCCTTACGGTAACTCTATTTAGTTCTCCTAAAGCAATATCTTCTAATGGACTATTTAAATGATTATAGAATGTTTTAATTTCATCGTTTTCTACCACTAACAAACCACCAGTAGAAACACTATTAATATCACCTGTATCTCCAAAAGAACTTATATACACTCTATTTTCTGCATTAGGGTCTATAGAAACATGGTTTAAATCTATTACAGGAAAATTTGGATTAAATTTAGTGTTTATCCAATTTTCGCCATTAAAATGACTAAACCCTTTTCTATTCTGAATTGGTGTATACGTACCATCATAACCACCATAAACAACCCACACATTATCATTATTAGCAGCTATAGAAAAGGCATCATTAAACAGTGGTCCTTCTGGATGAACTTCTTTAAAACTTGTTAATTGACTTGATGTTGTACTTAAAACACCAAACTCTTTGGTCCCTAAAAAAATAGTATCATTTTCAAAAAAAGAAGCATTTAATGTAAAGTTGGTTTCCGTATTTGCAGTAACCCTTAACATTTCATTCATTGCTAAATCTAAAACAATAGCTGTATTATTTAATGTTAAAGACAAATTAGAATCAGACGCTTTTATAGTTGTAATAATATCTTCAGAAAAAGTTTGTTTTGGCGTTAGTACACTTCCATTTAAACCAAATAAAGTGGTGTTTTTTTGACTACCTATTAAAAAACTTTCTACTACATATAATTGATTACTTAGCAATGTAATTTGTATAAAATATCTGCCAGAAAACTGCTGTTGCCAATTATTAAAATCAATCAACAAATTACTGGTTACATCTGCCTTAAAAATACCTGTATCTGTAGCGGCATATATAAACCCATTAAAAACTACTGTTTGGTTTACTACTAAAGAACTAGAGCCATCTCCAATAAAATAGGTGTCACCAAATTCTAATCTATCAATATCATAAACAACAATACCAAAAGGTGTTGCTAAGTATAAATTGTTATTAAATTCTGTTATATGGTTTATACTCTTTTCTCCAAATTGATTAAAACTTACAATATCCGATGAAATCGTTATTTGCCCGTCATTATCTACAACCTCTACCAAGCCATTCTCATAACCAATTACAAGCCTTTTAAAGGCACTGCTATAATGAATAGAACTTGTTGTTTCTCCAGACAAACCCTGTACAGAAGACAACTTATTAATTTCTTCTGATGTTACATCATACGTAAAAACGGCATTATCTGCCAAGGCATAAATTACATCGTCTACCTTAACAAAATCTTTTACATTGTTGTAAGAATAAAAGTCTTCCCAAGAATCGCTATAATCTGTTTGTGCAGAATAGAATACTGTAAAAAATAATATATAGAGTGAAAAGAGTTTTTTCATTGTTTTAATTTGATATTTCAAAGATATTTCTTTTTTATTATAAAACGTAAACATGCTGCTACTTAGTATGACTTTAAAAAAATTATAAACTTGTTTATAGAAAATGTATTCAAAGTATTTTACGAGCTTTCAGTTTATCAAAAAGAAGTATTTTTGTATAAATTGTTAAAAGTAAATTATAATGCGTCTCTTATAGGTACTTCATTTAAAACAAAAATCAAAGAAAATTTATGAGCTTAGAAATAGAAAGAAAATTTTTAGTAAAAAACGATGCTTTTAAAAGTGATAGTTACGCACAAAAAAGCATTAAACAAGGCTATTTAAATTCTGATAAAAGCAGAACAGTACGCATTAGAATTGCCGACGATAAAGCTTATATAACAATTAAAGGACAATCTAATATTTCTGGAACTACACGTTTTGAGTGGGAAAAAGAGATTGACAAAAACGAAGCAGAAAATTTACTTTTATTGTGCGAACCTAGCATTATTGATAAAACCAGATATTTGGTTAAAGTTGGTCCGCATACTTTTGAGGTTGATGAATTTTATGGTGATAACAACGGTTTAGTGGTTGCAGAAGTAGAATTAAACTCAGAAAACGAAGCATTTACCAAACCAAAATGGTTAGACAAAGAAGTAACTGGTGATGTAAAATACTACAATTCTAGCATTAGTAAACATCCTTTTAAAGACTGGGTATAAAACTATAAGTAATAGATTGCCAAAAAGTGACATAAGCTACCCAATAATACAAACACATGAAAAGTAGCATGGTTATATGGCATTTTTTTTATAGAATACAAAATGGCTCCTATTGTATAAAAAACACCTCCTGCAATTAATAAATTAAAACCAAAACTGGTTAACGCACTCATTAATGGTTTTATAAAAAACACTACTTGCCACCCCATTAAAAGATACATTGCTGTAGAGAGTTTATCGTACTTTCCTGTAAAAAACAACTTTAAAATAACACCTGTTAAAGCAAAAACCCAAACAGCAATAAACATATACCAACCTAAATTAGAATGCAAACCGACCAAGCAAAAAGGGGTATAACTACCAGCAATTAAGACATAAATAGCCGCATGATCAAAAATATTTAAACGTCTTCTTTTCTTCGGATTTTTTGCTGCATGATAAAAAGTTGAAGCTGCGTACAAAATTATTAAACTCAACCCATAAATTACAAAACTAGTAATATCCCAAAAGTTAGCATACGTGCTTGCTTTTATCAATAAAAAAGGAAAAACTAAAATACTTGCAAGCAAACCAAAACCATGAGACCAAACATTTAATCGCTCTTCTAACTCTGAGTATCCATGATTTAATTTTTCGCTCATTTTTTTCTATTTGTATCTTTCATATATTTTGTATCATTTACCAAGTCGTTGTAAATAATATCAAATGTCTTATCTTTTAAAGCATTCTTTTTAGCAACAGGCAATCCTTTTGTTAAAATAAATTTATGTTGGTGCACTCTAAGTGTGCCGAAACCTCCTTTTAAAATATCCCAAGAAAACAACCGTTTACAATCATAATAAACCTGAGGTACAATTGGCATTTCAAATTCTACAGCCAAACTAAAAGCTCCTTTTTTAAAGGGTGCCAAAACTACTTCTTCCTCTGGCACTAATCCTTCAGGAAAAATAGCCATACTTACGCCATTTTGCAATTTCTTTTTTGCCATTCTATAGACCTTTCTTCTACTTTCTGGATTTGTTCTATCTACCATAATAACAGTTCTTTTATAAAAAAAACCAAATACAGGTATTTTAGCCAACTCTTGTTTACCAACAAATACTATTGGGTTTTTACTTAAAACGATTAACACAAATGGGTCCATCAAAGAAGTATGATTCGGGCAAAACATATAACTTTTGTTGGGCTCAATTTCTTCATCTAATTGAATGTCTAACCGAAACCCCATACCGTAAATGAGTATTTTAGACCAAATTCTAATTAGTTTCCAAAACAAGTGATAAGAATCTTCTTTTATTGTAAAAACAAATAATAAAGGAGACATTAATAGCACAGTTGTAAACATTAAAATGTAGAACCACAAGCGCCAAATTAAAAGAAAAGGGATTTTGATATACTTCACAATATTCATAAACGTTTAATAGTATCTTTAAGTATCTATCATTAAAAAGAATAAAATTGAGACTGTAAATAGCGCTCTACAAACAAAAATACTAATATTCTTTTGTTTGATTGGTTTTCTTAAACAAAACCTTATTTTTGTCGTCGAAGATGTTTTTTGAATCTCTCTCAAATATTATTTACTTTTTTGATACGTTTCAAATACCTTTTTTTTAAAATAATATAAACACAGTATAATGTCAAGAATTTTAACAGGTGTACAAAGTACAGGAACACCACATTTAGGAAATTTATTAGGTGCAATTTTACCTGCTGTAAAAATGTCTAATAACCCAGATAACGAAGCTTTCCTTTTTATTGCAGACATGCATTCTTTAACACAAATTAAAAATGGAAAAGAATTAAGAGAAAACACATATAGCACCGCTGCTACTTGGCTTGCTTGTGGCTTAGATATTAATAAAACTGTTTTTTATAGACAAAGTGATGTACCACAAACAACAGAGTTAACGTGGTATTTAAACTGCTTTTTTCCTTACCAGAGATTAACTTTGGCACATGGTTTTAAAGATAAAGCAGATAGATTAGGTGATGTAAACACAGGTTTATTTACTTACCCAATGTTAATGGCGGCAGATATCTTATTGTATGATGCAGAAATTGTTCCTGTTGGTAAAGATCAATTACAGCATTTAGAAATGACACGTGATGTTGCCAATAGATTTAACAATATTGTTGGAGAAACATTAGTGCCACCAGAAGCTAAAATACAAGAAGGCACAAAATTAGTTCCCGGAACTGATGGTGAGAAAATGAGTAAATCTAGAAATAACATTATCAATATTTTCTTACCAGATAAAAAATTAAGAAAACAAATAATGTCTATTAAAACAGATAGCTTAGGTTTAGAAGAGCCTAAAAACCCGGATACTGATAATGTTTTTGCTATTTATAAACTATTAGCTTCTGATGCTCAAATTGCAAAAATGAGAGCAAATTACGAAGGTGGTAATTATGGATATGGACACGCAAAACAAGCTTTGTACGAATTGATTCTTGAAGATTTTGCTACGATTAGAGAACGCTATAATCACTTTATGGAAAACAAGCATGAAATTGATGCCGCTTTAAAAATCGGAGCAGAAAAAGCATCTGTAGTTGCTAAAGGAGTTTTAAAAAGAGTAAGAGCCAAAATTGGTTATTAATAAAATAAGAGCATAAAAAAACCGAAAGTAAATACTTTCGGTTTTTTTTTTATAATTTAGTTCTTTTACTTAATCTTCATTGATTTAGCTATTGCTTCTAGCTCAAACAAAAATGCTCTTTTATTTACAGATGGTGCATAGGTAAATCCTTCAAAAATAATTAACCTATTATTCTTTTTATCAACCACAGTATAGTTTAAAAAAGGCCCTGCCATAAAATCATTTTTCACTTCCCATTTTCCGCGAGTTTCATAGGCTGTTTTACCATCTATAACCGCATCAAAAGTAAAAGGTGTATATGCTTTTTCTGTAATCATATGCATGGTTTCTGGGTCTGAACCCGGAATGTATTTTTTACCAATTCTGTTTCTTACAGCCACAATACTATCAGAAACTTTAGTTTCATCTTCTAAAGGAACCGAATACACTAAAATATTATTACTTCCTGTTTTTGCAATTCCGCTAGATAAATGTTGACGTAACCATAAAAAATCACCAGTATCATCTACTGTATTAAACTTGTCATTAATGGTTAATGAAATTCCTAAATTTTGCAATGTTTTAAATTGAGAATCATCTAATTTATGTTTTGCAAACAAATGCTGAACCATATTTATGTCTGATTCTATAAATGTTTTAATGATTTCTTTTTCGTGCTTTTTAAACATCTTTACAACACCTGCTCTGTCTTTAGCATATACGTAAACAACTGTTTGCGGTTGTGCATACACGTTGTTTCTTACATAAAATTTCTCTTCGTCACCAACTCCAATAATCATAATATTTCTACCCACTTTCATCATGGTTCCAAATCCATTCGGAGCCACTTGAGATACCGATAAAAGAGATTCTGGTTGCGGCAAACCTACCATCAGTTCTCCAAAAGAGTTTCTTATTTCTTTACCAATATCACCAGCCCAATCAGTCGCTTTGGTAACCACCATTACTTTGTTTACTTTACCAACTGATGATCGTAGTGTAATTTTATCATTACCTCCACAAGAAGTTAGTAGCAGTACAATTGCTAATAGGGTAAATATTTTTTTCATAAGTTTAGCTTTTTAAGTTTCGTTCTAAGTTTTCATTCTTAACACTCCAAATATTGTTCCATTTTTAGTTTTAAATCCACAGAAACAGTATTTATTTAATAGAGAACTTAAAAACCAACTCTCTTTTTAGAATTACACAGACCTTTTATACTCTTTTTTGTAAAATTTTCCTTTATTAATACTATTTAACCACCAATTTTCTTAGGGTAAACAGATAATCTTTGCCCTATTTTTAATCGACTTGTTTTTAAACCATTCCAACGTTTAAGATCACTAACACGTACACCAAATTTATTTGCAATTTTACCTAAAAAATCGCCACTTTTTACTTTGTAACGAATACGTTGATCCATTTCAAAGTATTTAGGCAAAGGTTTTTCTCTTTGTGCATCATCTGTATCTGCTAAAGCATAAATTTCTATCTCTTTATCTAAAAACGCAATAATTTTATCGCTAGGTAATCTTAAAGCGTAATTTTTGTCTTTTATAAACGGAATAATATCTAATTTGTAAGATGGATTTAATTCTGATAAAACTTCTTCATCAATAGCTAATTTTTCTGAAATTTGATCGAAACTAATGGTTCTTTTTATTTGGATTGTATCCGTTTGAAAATTGAAAAATTGTGGTAATTCAGAATAAATATTATGCTCATTTGCATATTCAAAAATATACATAGTTGCATAAAAAGCAGGCACATAACTTGCCGTTTCTCTTGGTAAATAAGGTCTAATATTCCAGTAATTTTTATATCCTCCAGAACGTTTTATGGCTTTTCTTACGTTTCCTGGTCCTGAATTATATGCTGCTAAAGCCAAATCCCAATCACCAAAAATGGTAAACAACTGACTTAAATATTTACATGCAGCAATGGTTGCTTTTACAGGATCTTGACGTTCATCTACATAAGAACTTACTTTTAAATCAAACTCAATTCCTGTACCATACATAAACTGCCACAAACCTGTTGCCCCAACGGGCGATTTTATCTTAGGTCTTAAAGCCGATTCTACAATGGCCAAATATTTCATTTCTAAAGGAATATCATATTGATCTAGATATCGCTCAAACATTGGAAAATAATATTTTGCTTTTGCAAATAAACCTGGATAGTATTTTTTACGATACAATAAATAACTATTAATTACATTTTCTAAAGAGGAATTATAAGCTAAATTAAAAGGCGTTTTATTGTTTAATGCAGCAAGACGTAACTTTAATAAATCTGTTGTTAAAACTGTAGTTGTATTGCCAATAATATCTTTATCATTGATAACATAAGCCAGAGAATCTACTAATAATGAATTGAATTTTTCATTCACCAATAAACTATCAATAAGATCTAAGTCGTTATCAGAAAAGAATGATTGCTCAATTGGTTCTTTTATAGAATCTTTGGCAATAAATATAGTATCCCTTTTTACATTAAGAGATAAGGTTTCTTTTTTCTCTTGAGAAAAAATAGAACTAGTTATTAGGAGGAATATAATTAGTTTCTTCATATATAATTTTAAAATTTAAGTTCTACAGCAATAGGACAATGATCTGAATGTTTGGCTTCTGGTAAAATATATGCTCTAGAAATCTGCTCTTTTAAGGGCTCAGAAACCATAGCATAATCTAAACGCCAACCTTTATTATTTGCTCTAGAATTTGCTCTGTAACTCCACCAAGAATATTCTTGTTTTTCTTGATTTAAAAAACGAAAACTATCTATAAATCCGTTTTTAATAAAATCTCCCATCCAAGTTCTTTCTTCAGGTAAAAACCCAGAAACTCCTTTCATTTTAGGATTGTGAATGTCTATTTCTTCATGACAAATATTATAATCGCCACAAATAACTAAATTAGGAATTTCTTGTTTTAAATTATTGATGTATTCTTGAAATTCATCCATATAATTAAACTTAAAACTCAATCTTTCAGAATTTGTTCCGGATGGTAAATACAAACTCATTACAGAAACATTATCAAAATCTACACGTAAATTTCTACCTTCAAAATCCATCGATTCTATTCCGGTTCCGTATGCTATATGATTTGGTTTTTCTTTACAAAAAATGGCTACAGAAGAATACCCTTTTTTCTGTGCAGAAAACCAATAATGATAAGGATAACCTGCGTTTTCAAAATCAGTAAGATCTAATTGTTCTTTATGTGCTTTGGTTTCTTGTATGCAAATTACATCTGGATTTGCAGCTTCTAACCAATCTAAAAAACCTTTTTTTAAGGCTGCTCTAATTCCGTTTACGTTGTATGATATTATTTTCATAAGTTCATATTTACTTCTTCCCTTTTCAACTTCGTTTGATACAAACTTTAGGAAAAAGTATTTTTTATTTTACTTTATTATTAATTACTTTATTAAAGAATAACAATTTTATCTGTTCTTCTTCCCCATTTTGTCTGTCAACCATTGTTACTCTAGGTGATAAAATATAAGCCAAACTCACAGCAATCATGCCATTTATCCAAATTTCTTCAATAAGAAAAATTTTATCTAAAATCAACATAAAAAACGCTATCAAAATAGGGTTTATTAACCAATATGTTTTTTTAAATAGTTTCATTTTAAATATTCATTTCCGGAATCTCGCCATTTACAATTAAAGTTCCTTCTGTAGCTTTTTTAATTTCTTCAACAGAAACCCCAGGAGCTCTTTCTAATAAATGGAAAGCACCATTTTTTACTTCTAAAAAAGCTAAATTTGTAACTATTTTAGTTACGCAACCAACTCCTGTTAATGGCAAAGAACATTTTTTTAAAATCTTAGATTCACCATGCTTATTAGTGTGCATCATAGCCACAATAATATTTTCTGCAGAAGCCACTAAATCCATTGCTCCACCCATACCTTTTACCATTTTACCTGGAATCTTCCAGTTGGCAATATCTCCATTTTCAGCAACTTCCATAGCGCCTAAAATAGTTAAATCTACATGTTTACCACGAATCATTGCAAAACTCATTGAAGAGTCGAAAAAGCTTGCTCCTGGCATTGTAGTAATGGTTTGTTTACCTGCATTAATAATATCTGCATCCTCTTCTCCATCAAAAGGAAAAGGCCCCATTCCTAAAACTCCGTTTTCACTTTGAAATTCAACCTCTATATCATTACGAACGTAATTAGCAACTAAAGTTGGAATTCCGATTCCTAAGTTTACATAAAATCCATTTTGAACTTCCTGTGCAATTCTTTTTGCAATGCCAATTTTGTCTAACATATTCTCTTTTTTTTGTCATTCCTTTAAAAACAGGAATCTATAATTAGATAATAATTATGATATAATGGATTCCTGTCTGCGCAGGAATTACAGACTTATTGTCTTGTACGAACTGTTCTTTGTTCAATTCTTTTTTCGTAATTTTTTCCTTGAAAAATACGTTGTACAAATATTCCTGGAATATGAATATTGTTTGGATCTAATTCTCCAACCTCTACCAACTCTTCTACTTCTGCCACCGTAATAGTTGCAGCACCACACATATTAGGATTAAAGTTTCTAGATGTTCCTTTAAAAATTAAATTACCTGCAGCATCACCTTTCCACGCTTTTACAAAGGAAAAATCAGCTTTAAAAGCTGGTTCTAAGACATACATTTTTCCATCAAACTCTCTGGTTTCTTTGCCTTCTGCAACTTCTGTACCATATCCGGCAGGAGTATAAAATGCAGGAAAACCAGCTTGTGCAGCTCTACATTTTTCTGCCAATGTTCCTTGTGGAGTTAGCTCTACTTCTAACTCGCCAGATAACATTTGACGTTCAAACTCATCATTTTCTCCTACATAAGAAGAAATCATTTTTTTGATTTGTTTATTTTGAAGTAATAAGCCCAAACCAAAATCATCTACCCCTGCATTGTTAGAAATACAAGTAACCTCTCTAATATCTAAGTTGACTAATGCTGCAATAGCATTTTCAGGAATACCACATAAACCAAAACCACCCAACATAAAAGTCATACCATTTTTAACACCTTGCAGTGCTTCCTCTACATTGTTTACCTTTTTATTAATCATACTATTTCTTTTTTATAATTTATCAATTGTATCCATAAATGACATTCTAATAATTTACTAAAAAATATTTAGTACAAGAAATTTTAATAGAAAACAACTATTTTTATAAATCAGCAATTTCTAAGACAAACCTTTAAAAATTCTATTTATTAAAAATCAGTATCTTCATCTTCTCCCTTTATTTCTTTTTCATCCGATTTATCATCACAATCAATATTGATTGATAAGTTTTCTGGTTTCTCAAAATCTTCCAAACTGATATTTAATGCTTTATCTGCATAACATTTTTGCATATACAATGCCCAAGATGGCAAAGCCATAGTTGCACCTTGTCCTTTTGCAATACCTGCAAAATGGGTTGCTCTATCTTCTCCACCAGCCCAAACACCAGTTGCTAAATTAGGTACAATCCCCATAAACCAACCATCAGATTGATTTTGGGTGGTTCCTGTTTTACCAGCAATAGGATTTGTAAATTTATAAGGATGTCCTGTAATATAATCTGCTTTTTTCCAAGGTAAACGCAAACGAACACCTGAACCAGATTGAGTAACCCCTTTTAATAAATCTAAAACTACATACGCAGATTCTTCACTTAAAACCTCTTTTGTTTCTGGTGTAAACTCTTGTAGAACGGTTCCGTTTTTATCTTCAATTCTTGTTAAAATCATTGGTGCAACTCGTAATCCTTTGTTTGCAAAAGTAGAATAGGCACTTACCATTTCTAATAAAGATAAATCTACAGCACCTAATGCAATTGATGGATTTGCAGGTATGTCACTTTCTATACCGGCAGATTTTGCCAAACGAACCACATTTTCTGGAGAAACCATATCTATCAATCTAACAGACATTGTATTTACAGAACCTGCCAAACCATCTTTTAAGGTTAGCATTCCTCCATATTTTTTATTTGCGTTTTCTGGTGTCCAAGCTTTTGGAATTCCGTATTTTCCTTTTGGAATTGTATATGGAATATTCGGAAACTCATCACAAGGAGATAGTTTTAATTGATTAATAGCTGTAGCATATACAAACGGTTTAAATGTAGAACCCACTTGCCTTTTTTGTTGTGCAACTGCATCATACTTAAAATGTTTATTATCAATACCACCAACCCAAGCTTTTATATGACCAGATTGTGGTTCTATAGATAACAATCCGGCACGTAAAAAATACTTGTAATACCTTAAAGAATCCATTGGAGACATAATAGTATCTTTATCTCCTTTCCAAGAAAAAACACTCATTTTTGTTTTTTTCTTAAAAACTTCATCTATGTACTTGCTCGATTTTCCTGCTATTTTTAATCGTTTATATCTTTCAGAATTTTTCTTAGCTCTTTCTAAAATTCCGTTGATTTCACTTTTCTCTAAATCGTAAAAAGGTGCTGTTTTATTTCTTTCTTGTTCTTTAAAAAAGTAAGATTGTAAATTAGACATGTGCTCATCTATAGCTTCTTCTGCATATTTTTGCATACGAGAATCTATGGTTACATAAATTTTTAAACCATCTCTAAAAATATTATACTCTTCGCCATTTGGTTTAGGGTTTTCTTGTACCCACTTTCTTAAATATTTTTGCAAGTAGGTTCTAAAGTAAGTTGCAGAACCATCGCTATGGCCTTCTTTATTAATATTTAAACCCAAGTCTAATTGTTGCAAAGAATCTTTTTCTTGCAATGAAATAAACTCGCTACGGTTCATTTGCTTTAAAACAACATTTCTACGACCTTGAACAAGTTCTTCTCTTCTTAAAGGATTAAAATAAGACGAATTTTTAAGCATCCCTACCAACATTGCAGATTCTTGAACCGCTAACTCTTTTGGTTCTTTACCAAAATAAATACGGGATGCAGAACGAATACCAACCGCTTGGTTTAAGAAATCGTACTTATTTAAGTACATTGTTAAGATTTCATTTTTGGTATATTGTCTTTCTAATTTAATTGCAACCACCCATTCTTTTACTTTCTGACCAACTCTTAAAAATATATTTCTAGAAGCTCTCCCCGTAAACAACATTTTTGCTAATTGCTGCGTTAAAGTACTTGCGCCTCCACTACCTGGTTTTAAAATGGCTCTTGCTGTTCCTTTAAAATCGATACCAGAATGTTCGAAAAAACGTTCATCTTCGGTTGCAACTAAAGCTTTTACCAAATTATCTGGTAAGTCTTTAAATTTAATAGGTGTTCTGTTTTCTGTAGCGTACTTACCTAAGGTTTTACCATCCGAAGAAATAATTTCTGTAGCTAAATTATTTTCTGGATTTTCTAATTCTTCAAAGGTTGGTAATTTACCTAAACCTCCCCAAGAAGCTATTAAAAACAATAATAGTATTGCGGCAAATCCGCCAAGGATTAGTAGCCAAAACCATTTTATATATTTTCTAAAACCTGTTGTTTTCTCTTTTGTCATAATAAAAAACTGTTTCTCAACATAGCTGAGATTTCATTAATTTCTCTTTCCCGTGCAAACGAGAACCTTATCTAATTTTCGATGCTAAAACCAACATCCAGAATTCCTTTTAAAAACTCAATTGGATTTACATCACCATTTTTACGCATTGCATGGCGCACATTAAAAATGTATTTTCCAGAAATAGGAAACGCCTTTTTTTCTTTATAAAATAATTTATTTTCTTTAATCTCTGTAAACCCTTCTCCTAAAAACCGTCCTGTTTTATCTGCCATTTCATATTGCAGCGTATCTACCACCTTGGTTTCGTTCGGAAAAACAAGTTCAGTAATAACGTATAAATTGCTAAAGGCGTATTCACTATTATTTCTAATATTGATAAATAGGTTTTTTGGAGCAATGGTATCTTTTACATCAAACTCAAAAACTACTTTTTCATTCGCTTTCCATCCTTCTGAACCTACTGATTTATATTGATTAAAATCAGTTGTATCATCACAAGAAAACATCAAAAAAAGAGCTACTAAAACAATTGAAAAATTATTTCTTTTCAGAATTGTCATCATTCTTAGGGTTGGTGTTTTTATTATTTCGATTATTTCTTCTTGGTTTATTTACCTTCTTAACTTCTCCTTCTGGTTTATTTTCTATTCCTTGAGCTTTTGGTCTTGGTCTTGGCCTTGGTTTTGGTTTTGGTTTAGGCTTCTGCACAACATCTTGCTTAACCTTTTGATTTGGGT
The DNA here is from genome assembly GCF_009796785.1 of Polaribacter sp. L3A8. Taxonomy (NCBI): domain Bacteria; kingdom Pseudomonadati; phylum Bacteroidota; class Flavobacteriia; order Flavobacteriales; family Flavobacteriaceae; genus Polaribacter; species Polaribacter sp. L3A8. The sequence continues at coordinate 3,223,527 of NZ_CP047026.1, read as the reverse complement.
TTTGGTTAGGATTATTGTTAGGCTTTGGTTTCTGATTTGGGTTTGTATTCGGTTGCTTCTTTACCTGTGGCTTTCTTTTTTGATTTGGGTTTGGCTTCTGGTTAGGAGTTGGTTTTGCCTTTTGATTTGGGTTTACCTTTGCCGTTGGTTTATTACGTGTATTAGTAGTATTAGCAACTGCAACCGGTTTTTTCTTATTTTTATTTCTATTATTTCGCTTACGATTACTCGTTTTTGGAACATCGAAACGTGTTAAACTATCTTGCCCAACAGCATCTTCGAAATCTACTTTTACAGGAATTTCTACATCTGCTTCATATTCTTCTAACGAAATAGATTTCTCGTTATTCTTATTAAGATCAACTATTTCTAAAACTTGTTCTAAAGTAAGTCTAAACCATTTAAAACGTTCTTCTTTGTATGTATACCAAAGATGATTTTTAAAAATATCCATCTTTACAAAAACAGCATCTCCTTTTTCTGTTTTTAATACTAAATCTTGTTTAGGGAATGTTTTTAAGGCATCTAAATACGTATCTAATTCAAAATTTAAACAACATTTTAATTTACCACATTGACCGGCTAACTTTAAAGGATTTAAAGATAATTGTTGATAACGAGCCGCAGAAGTTGTTACTTTTCTAAAATCTGTTAACCACGTAGAACAACACAACTCTCTACCACAAGAACCAATACCACCTAATCTTGCAGCTTCTTGTCTTGCACCAACTTGTTTCATTTCTACACGAATAGAAAAAGCACTTGCCAAATCTCTAATTAACTGTCTAAAATCTACTCTTGTTTCTGCAGTATAGTAAAAAGTAGCTTTGTTTCCATCACCTTGATATTCTACATCAGATAATTTCATTTGTAAACCTAAGCGTCCTAGAATCTCTCTTCCTTTTCGCTGCGTTTCTTCTTCTTTACCTCTTGCTTGTTGCCAAATATCAATATCTCTCTGACTTGCTATTCTGTAAATTTTCTTTACATCTTCATGATCTTCAGTAATTTTGTGCTTTTTCATTTGCACTTTTACCAATTCTCCTGCCAAAGAAACTGTACCAATATCGTGTCCTGGAGATCCTTCTACAGCAACAATATCTCCCATTGTAATGGGTAAATTTTCTGGATTTTTATAAAAATGTTTCCTTCCGTTTTTAAAACGGACTTCAAAAATATTAAATCTTTCTTGTCCACTTGGTAATGTCATATTAGACAACCAATCAAAAACGGCTAGTTTATTACTACCACTTCCGCAGGTTCCAGACCCACAATTACCATTACTCTTGCAACCTTTTGGTACTCCATTTTCTGTTGTACCACAACTTCCACATGCCATGTAAGTATATATTTTTATAGTTGATATTTTTTATAGCATATTTTTAGCAGCAAATCCACTAAAAAACCTCTCTATAAATCCTAAAAACCTCTTGGTTCATAAATTGATTATCAGACTGATACACAAACACAGCCTAATCGTCACTAATTCGTAAATATACGCATTCTCGAAGAATGAAAAAATAGGTTAATATAAAGTTCTCATAACTATTTTTATTTTTGATAACACTTCAAATGTAGTCTGAAAATTGTTTAAACTCTAAACCGTTTAGTATTTGCATCGATTAAGTTAGAATTCGTTTAAAAAGCTCTTTTTTAGACAAAAAAAGACCTCAAAAATGAGGTCTTATACTATTTAAATACGTTTATTAAAAACTTACTTTCCATAATGATAACTGCAAGCGGCAATTAACAATTGCTCATTCTCATATTTATAAACTAATCTATGTTCTGATGTTATTCTTCTAGACCAATATCCCTGTAAATCTCCTTTTAAAGCTTCTGGTTTTCCAATTCCTTCTAAAGGTGCTCGAATGCAATTTTTTATCAGTTCATTAATTCTTTTAACAATTTTTTTATCTACTTTTTGCCAATAGATATAATCGTTCCAAGAAGATGTAGACCAAATTAACTTCATTTAATCTATTATTTCTTTTTCAATTCCGTTACCAGCTTCTAGTTCTTTTAGAGAATTTAACAAAACATCTCTATTTTTACCAGTAAGTAAATAAGTAGTTTCTTTTAGAGAATTATATTCATCTAAAGAAATTAAAACTAAATCTTTACCTCCTTTTCTTTTAATGACAATATCGCTTACATCATTAAAAACCTTATCGAACCAATGTTTTAAATTGGAACGAAAATCTGTATAATTTACTGTTTCCATAAAACAAAGACGCTAAAAAAGAACTTATTTAAGTACGTTTTAACCTTACTTCTTAAACTTTAAAACTTCCGATCTTCCTTTTTTAAAGATTTTATTGCTATTTCCCTTCCCTTTTCTAAGCTCTTTTTGTTCTTCGAAAGTCAGTTGAATTATTTCTTGGCAATCTGTAGAACAAGTATTTTCCATAGCTTCTGAACATTCATCACACTGAATAAACAATAAATGACATGCTTCGTTGGCGCAGTTGGTATGTTCGTCACACGCTTTACCGCATTGGTGACAGTTAGAAACAACATCATCTGTAATACGTTCTGCTCTTCTATGATCGAACACAAAGTTTTTACCGATAAATTTATTCTCTATTCCTTCTTCTTTTACTTGACGCGTATATTCTATAATTCCGCCTTCTAACTGAAAAACGTTTTTAAAACCTTTGTGTTTGTAATATGCAGATGCTTTTTCGCAACGAATTCCGCCTGTACAATACATCAATAAGTTTTTGTCTTCTTTGTTGTCTTTTAAATCTTCTTCTATAATGTCTAAAGAATCTCTAAAAGTATCTACATCTGGTGTTACAGCGCCAAAGAAATGACCAATTTCACTTTCGTAATGGTTACGCATATCTACACAAACTGTGTCTGGATTTGCTAACATTGCATTAAATTCTTGTGCATTTAAATGAACTCCTTTTGCGGTAACATCAAAAGTTTCGTCATTTAAACCATCGGCAACAATTTTGTTTCTAACTTTTACTTTTAGCTTTAAAAACGATTTATTATCGTGCTCTACTGCCACATTTAAACGGATATCCTTTAAAAAAGAAATACTGTCTAATTGATCTTTTAAGGCATAAAAGTTTTCTGATGGAACAGAAAGTTGCGCATTAATACCTTCGTAAGAAACATAAATTCTACCAAGTACATCTAATGCATTCCATTCTAGAAATAACTTGTCTCTAAGTAATTGTGGGTTTTCTATCTTAAAATATTGATAAAAGGAAATTGTTAAGCGGTCTTTGCCAGCTTCGTCTATTAATGCAGCGCGTTCTATGGCGCTTAACTTATTGTACAGTTGCATGCTATACTAATTAGGTTTAACGTTTTAAACTGAATTTGTTTCAGTTTCTATAATTGCAAAGTTACAAATTTTAGAAACAGATATTATGACTTTTATCAGGGATTTACTAGCTTTTACAGCATACTAAAATAAGTTAGCAAACGGGTTTAGCCCAGATTGAAGCATTTGTTTGAGCTCTTTTTTGGCTTTTTAGACAAAAAAAGCGAGTGCGGAAAGCTGGAAATAGCTTCTAAAGAATAAAATAAGATTGCTTCGTACCTCGCAATGACAATAAAGTTTAAATTTAAACATTAGAAATTTTTGTGAATCAATTTTAAACTTTAGTTGATTTAGAACGATTTAAGTGATTTGTATGATTATTATTTTTAAGATATTTGCAACTCAATTTATAATTAAATTTTTAGGCGATGAAAATAGCTGTAGTTGGTGCAACTGGAATGGTGGGCACAGTAATGTTGAAAGTTTTAGAAGAACGTAATTTACCAATAACGGAATTGATTCCTGTAGCATCTGAAAGATCTGCTGGAAAAAAATTAACCTATAAAGGAAAAGAATATACCATAGTAACCTTAGCAGATGCCGTAAAAATGAAGCCAGATGTTGCTTTATTTTCTGCCGGTGGAGATACTTCTGTAGAATGGGCACCTAAATTTGCTGAAGTTGGTACAACAGTTATTGATAATTCTTCTGCTTGGAGAATGGACCCAACTAAGAAATTAGTGGTACCAGAAATTAATGGAGATGTTTTAACTAAGGATGATAAAATTATTGCGAACCCAAATTGTTCTACAATACAGTTAGTTGCAGTATTGTCTCCTTTACATTTAAAATATAAAATGAAACGTGTAGTTATTTCTACGTATCAATCTGTTTCTGGTTCTGGTGTTAAAGCGGTACAGCAACTAGATAATGAAGAGGCTGGTATTGATGGAGAAATGGCATATCCGCATAAAATTGGTAGAAATGCAATTCCTCATTGTGATGTTTTCTTAGAAAATGGATACACAAAAGAAGAAATGAAATTAGTTAAAGAACCAAAAAAGATTTTACGTGATGATTCTTTTTCTGTAACGGCAACTGCTGTTAGAATACCTACCGCTGGTGGACATTCTGAAGCTGTAAATGTACAGTTTGAAAATGCATTTGACTTGGCAGAAGTTAGAAAAATATTAAGTGAAACTCCTGGTGTTATTGTAGAAGATGATTTGGCTAACAACGTTTATCCGATGGCAATAAATGCACATGATAAAGATGAAGTATTTGTTGGACGAATTAGAAGGGATGAATCTCAAGAAAATACCTTAAATTTGTGGATTGTTGCAGATAACCTTAGAAAAGGAGCAGCAACTAACACAATACAAATTGCCGAATATTTAATAGAAAATAATTTGGTGTAAAATATACATTTTTAATGTCAACATTTCACAAAGTAAACATACAAGAAGTGATAAGAGAAACCGCAGATGCGGTTTCTCTTGTGTTTAAAATACCCGGTAATTTAAAGGCAAAATTTGCTTTTCATTCTGGGCAATACTTAACACTTAAAAAAACAATTAACGGTAAAGAAGTTAGAAGAGCGTATTCTATCTGTTCATCGCCAAGTGATAGTTATTTAAAAGTAGCTGTAAAAGCAGTTGAGAATGGTACTTTTTCTACATATGCTAACACTGAATTAAAAGAAGGGAATTTCATAGAGATTTCTGAACCAGAAGGGAAGTTTATTTTAGAACCTAAAGCTAATAAAAATTACATTGCTTTTGCAGCTGGTTCTGGTATTACACCAATTCTTTCTATGATAAAAGATGTATTAGAGAACGAAACTTCGTCTACTTTTACTTTAATCTACGGAAACAAGACCGCAGAAGATACAATCTTTAAAAGCGAATTAGATGCTTTAAAGGAAGCAAATTCCGATCGTTTTAACCTACACTACATTTGTAGTAGAGAACAACAAGAAGGTTCTTTATTTGGTAGAATAGACAAAGCACACACTAATTTTTACATAAATAACAGTTACAAGGGCACCACATTTGATTCGGCTTATTTATGCGGACCAGAGTCTATGATAAATGAAGTTTCGGCAACGCTTTTAGAGCGTGGTTTTGCAAAAGAAAATATTCATTTAGAATTGTTTACGGTTTCTATTGATAAGGAAGCAGTATCTGAAATTAAAGAAGGGGATTCTGAAGTAATTGTTTTATTAGATGACGAGGAAACTACATTTATAATGAAACAGACTGATAATATTTTATCTGCTAGTTTACGTAACAATTTAGATGCACCTTATTCTTGCCAAGGTGGCGTTTGTAGTTCTTGTATGTGTAAAGTTACAGAAGGAAAAGCCATAATGGTTAAGAACTCAATTTTAACGGATAGTGAAATTGAAGAAGGATTGGTTTTAGCTTGCCAAGCATATCCTACAACTTCCAAAATAAAGATAGATTTTGATGATGTTTAAGTATTAAATCTAAACAATATTATATATTTTATTTAAAAAGGATGGTTTCTCCATCCTTTTTTTTATCCCTCAAATAAAAATCTTAATTTTATACAATGGATATTTACGACTTTAAAAATGCATTCTTAATAGGTTTTTTTATGGCTTTTATGATAGGACCTGTATTCTTTATGCTAATTCAAATTAGTATTTTAAAAGGTGCTAGAGCTGCTATTTCATTTGATATTGGAGTTGTCTTAGGTGATATTACTTTTATATTAATAGCTTATTACGGAAGTAGGTCTTTATTAGAGAAAATAAAAGATGATCCTAGACTTTATTTTGTTGGTGGTTTGGTCTTAATCGTCTACGGATTGATTACATACTTTGATAAACAAAACAAAAAAGAAGCCTTAGAACATACTAAAACTATTGAAGTTCCTGTTAAGAGTAATTATATAAAATTGTTTTTTAAAGGGTACTTTTTAAACTTTATCAATATTGGTGTTTTGGCATTTTGGTTAGGAACCGTTTTAGTTATTGGTCCTACTTTAGATATGAATCCTAATAGTATTTTTTGGTACTTTGCAACGGTAATTCTTGGTTATGCAGTAACAGATTTAGGCAAGATACTTTTAGCCAAACAGCTAAAAAACAAAATGACTCCTTTGGTTATCTATAGAATGAAAAGAATAATGGGAATTATACTTTTTGTTTGTGGAATTTTTCTAATTCTAAAAGGTTTTATTCCTAATGATAAAATAAATGAACTTATAAACTAAGTCATCATCTTTAACTTTAATGCAATAGTCTTTAAAGACGATGAAACTGCATTTAAATAAACAAATAAGACCGATTTAAGCCAGAGTATATAACTCAAGGAAAAGTACCTTTATAATATTAAGTATTTAAAAATCATCCTTTATAATACAGCAAACAGACAACAATAAGCAAAGCAAAAGATATAGTTCTTAATCAAAAATAATAATGGTTAATAATAAGCTATATATACTAATCAAACCTATTATAAAAAATAAAAACCAGTGAATTAAATTCACTGGTTTTTTTATGTTTAAATCATTGTTATAAATGATTCATGTTGTATTCTTTGTCTAAGATTCCTCTTCTCCGTCTAATAAAGGTGTTGTTTGTAAAACAAAATCTTGTCCGTGTAAGTAATCAGAATCATCATCTTGAGCATCTACTCTTTTACTGTAATCATATGCCCATCTATGAACCTCAGGTAATTTACCTGGCCAGTTACCATGTACATGTTCAACTGGAGTAGTCCATTCTAATGTATTAGCATTCCAAGGATTTTGAGTTGCTACTTTACCTCTGTAAATAGATATAAAGAAGTTTGCAATAAAGAATATTTGAGCAAAACCACCAACTAAAGCAAATAATGTAATTACAATGTTTATATCAGATAAATCATCAAACATTGGAAAGTTAGTATTTGTATAATATCTTCTTGGTAAACCAGCTAAACCGATAAAGTGCATTGGCCAGAATACTCCATAAGCACAAATAATACTTAACCAGAAGTGCCAGTAACCTAATGTTTTATTCATCATTCTACCATACATTTTAGGAAACCAGTGATACACACCAGCAAACATACCAAATATAGCAGAAACACCCATTACTAAGTGGAAATGCGCAATAACAAAATACGTATCATGAATATTAATATCTAAGGCAGAATCTCCTAAAACAATACCAGTTAAACCACCTGTAATAAAGGTAGAAACTAATCCAATAGAAAATAACATTGCTGGGTTTAACTGTAAGTTCCCTTTCCACAAAGTAGTAATCCAGTTAAAAGATTTTACTGCAGATGGTATTGCAATTAATAATGTTGTAAATGTAAATACAGAACCTAAGAAAGGATTCATTCCTGAAATAAACATATGGTGTCCCCAAACAATTGTAGATAAAAATGCAATTGCTATAATAGAACCAATCATTGCACGGTAACCAAAAATAGGTTTACGAGAATTTATTGCTAAAATTTCTGATACAATACCCATTGCAGGTAAAATTACAATATATACCTCTGGGTGACCTAAGAACCAAAATAAGTGTTCAAATAACACCGGTGATCCTCCTTGATAATGTAAAACTTCTCCAGATATAAAGATATCAGATAAGTAAAATGAAGTTCCAAAACTTCTATCAAAAATTAATAATAATGCTGCAGATAATAAAACAGGGAAAGAAACTACACCAATAACTGCTGTAATAAAGAAAGCCCAAATTGTTAAAGGCATTCTTGTCATTGTCATTCCTTTTGTTCTTAAATTGAATACAGTAACAATATAGTTTAAAGATCCAATTAAAGAAGAAGCAATAAAGATAGCAATAGAAACTAGCCATAAAGTCATACCCATTCCAGAACCTGGAATTGCTTGTGGTAATGCACTTAATGGAGGGTAAATTGTCCATCCAGCAGATGCTGGTCCTGCTTCAACAAATAAAGAAATCACCATAATTACACTCGATAAAAAGAATAACCAGTATGAAACCATATTTAAGAAACCAGAAGCCATATCTCTAGCTCCAATTTGCAATGGTATTAATAGGTTAGAAAACGTACCACTTAAACCTGCTGTTAATACAAAGAAAACCATAATTGTACCGTGTATTGTTACCAATGCTAAGTACATATCTGGATCCATGATTCCATCCGTTTGGTGGTGTCCCAAAAACGCTTCTACAATAGAAAACGATTGCTCTGGCCATGCTATTTGTATACGAAATAACATAGACATTAATACACCAATGATTCCCATAAACATACCAGTTACTAGGAACTGCTTAGAAATCATTTTATGATCTTGAGTAAAAATATATTTTGTTACAAATGTTTCTTTATGATGATGATCTGACATAATCTTATTAATTTGTAGTGTATTTTTTATTATAATTATTTAATAACTGAAGCTAATGTTGGTTGCTCTGCAATCCATTTGTCGTATTCTTCTGGCTCTACAACAGTAATTTTCATTTGCATGTTATAGTGAGAAGCTCCACAAATTTTATTACACAATAAAAGGTAGTCAAATACATAAGGATCTTCTCCTTTTGCCTTTCTAATTTTATTGATACCTGCCGTTTTTTCAATTACTTCAGGTTGTTGTCTCATTTCTTCGGTAGTATACTTTGGTGTAAAACCAAATTGAGTAACCATACCAGGAACACAATTCATTTGTGCTCTAAAGTGAGGCATGTATGCAGAATGCAAAACATCTTGAGAACGGAACTTGAAATGAATTTTTCTACCTTTTGGCAAATACAATTCAGTAACTTGTTTATCGTCTAATGAATTTTTATCTGTCATATCAACACCCAAAGTGTTAATACCTTTAATGTAATTTACGTTACCTAAACCAAGTGTATTGTCTTCTCCTGCATAACGAGCATCCCATCTAAATTGTTGAGAATACACTTCTATAACAACAGGATCTTCTAAATCAGATAAGTCCATAACATTATTCCATTGCCATAATCCGTAACCGATTAAAACCACTAAAACTACCGCTGGAGTTATCGTCCAAATAGCTTCTAATTTATGACTATCAGAATAAAATTTTGCTTTCTTACCTTTTTCACCTTTGTATTTAAAAGTAAAGTAGAAAAGTATAAACTGCATTAAAAATTGTACGATACCGATTAACCAAAATGTAATATCAAAAAGGTTATCATCATGTTCTCCTTCAAAAGAAGCAGATTCTGGTAACATCACAACATTCATGAAGATTAAACAATAAATCATCATTGCATATAAAAACACCATAAAGTATATGGCATTTCTACCTTGGGTAGCATTGTCTTTATCAGTAGCAATTACGCTTCTTAAGTTCATTATTCTGGTAATCTGCCAGAAACTTACACCGATTGCAACAGCTATAAAAATATAAAATAGAGCTAGCATATTTATCTCGTCTTAATTATTTTAATTTAAATTATTTATTAATGATGATCTCCTGAACCTTCACCTCTGTGTTCAATATTATAATAATGATAATGTTCACTTTCACCTAAGAAAGGATTCTTTACTGGTATAGGATTTGCTTTAGCAAATGCATTAAAAGTAGCATAAATAAAGACTCCTAAAAAGAACAATAATGAACTAATTTCTGGAATACCAAATGACCATTGAGCACCAACAGTTGCTGGCATAACCATTACAAAGATATCAATATAATGTCCGGCAAGGATAACGATACCTCCAATAACCACAAACCAAGGAATACTTTTAAAATCACTATTTAATAATAACAATATTGGAAAAACAAAATTCATAACAACCATTGCTAAAAATGGTAAATTGTATTCATTAAACCTCATTGCAAAGTAAGTGGTTTCTTCAGGAATATCTGCATACCAAATTAACATAAACTGAGCGAACCATAAATAAGTCCAGAATACAGAAAAACCAAACATATATTTAGCTAAATCATGAATATGACTATCATTTACAGCTGGCAAAGCACCTTTAGAACGTAAATAAATTGTTACAAAAGCAATTACAGTTAATGCACTTACAAGTAAACTTGCTAATACATACCATGCAAATAATGTAGAGAACCAGTGAGGATCAAGACCCATAATCCAATCCCAAGACATTAAAGTTTCTGTAATCATAAATAAGAAAATGTAACCAACAGAAACATTATAACTTAACTTATATGTTTTGTTATTGTCATCAACTGTATCTTCTTTAATAGAATTTCTACGGATAAACCATCTGTACGCATTCCATATAGCTAAATAGATAATACTTCTAATAGCCCAACCTGGAACATTAATCCACCAAGATTTACCATCAATTATAGGATCGTAGTTAGGACTTGTTGGATCGAAAATACCTTCTCCCATCCAAGGGAACATATGATTCCAATGCATCACAGCTGAAATTACAACCAAAACCATTACAATAGATGTTGGTACTAAATTAGCTGTTATTGCTTCCATAACTCTAAAAAGAACAATAGACCAACCTGCTTGAGCAACTCTTTGAATAGCATAAAAAGTTAATACTAATAAAGTAATTCCTAAAAAGAAGAATAACGATACGTATAAAGCTGACCAAGGTTTATTTTTTAATTGATGTAAAACATGTTCTGCATGTGCATCATCATGGTGTTCTCCATGAGTGTCTGCTGTAGCGTGAGCATCTTTTACAACTTCATGATGTCCTTCTTTTGCAGAATGACTTTCATCTTTATGCTCATCTGTTTTAGCTACTTCATGAGAAGTTGCATGACTATCACCATGACTAGCTTGTTGAGCAATAATTTCTTTAGCTTCTTCAACCGTTTTAGGTGCTGAATAAAAACCATAAGCAATTCCCACTAAACCAACAATAATTAGTGCTAATGAGAATGTTTTTAATTTACCTGAGAATTGATACATATCTTTTCGTAATTTTTCTACGTATTGTAATTATAATTCTGAACGTAATTTTTCTACGTATTGTACTATCTGCCAACGCTCTGTATACGTTGTTTGAGATGCATGTGACCCCATTAAGTTTTTACCGTGCATAATTACATGGTAAATACTACCTGCGGTAATATCTCTATCTTTATAGTTAGGAATACCAGAAAATTTATCCCTTTGAGATAGAACTCCATTTCCGTCACCATTTTTTCCATGACAAGATATGCAGTAAATATCATACATCGCTTTTCCGTTCGTTAAATTCGCTTCATTTGCTTCTAACGGATTCGTTCTTGTCGTTTTAGCCAATTCATACCCTTCATTTGTGTCAGGAATGTCATAAGAAGGATGTCCTCCTCTTGGTATTGTACCTGCAACAGGTTTAGAGTTCACAGGTTCTCCATTTAAACCATTTGCTCCATTTACATCATAAGGAACAGACACATACATATCTGGCATATATTGCAATTGACGCGTACGTTTATCATTACAAGAAATGATACTTGTAAGAGTAACTAAAGCGATAATTAATTTAAAATTCTTCATTATCTATATATTAGTGCTTGTCTACTACATTAATTTCTACAGCTCCTGTTTTTGCTAATAAAGCGGTAATTTTAGCTTCATTATTGTTTACAGGTATTTCCATTAAAAAATGATCATCTGTAGTTCTTGGGTCTGGGTTTTCTGCTTCTTTAAATGGCCATATTCTACTTCTCATATAAAAAGTAATTACCATTAAGTGGGCTGCAAAAAACACTGTTAATTCAAACATAATTGGCACAAATGCTGGCATGTTAGTCCACCAAGAAAAGTTAGGCTTTCCACCAATGTCTTGTGGCCAATCTTGTATCATCATGTAATTAGTCATCCAGATAGCAAAAGCTAATCCTGTAATTCCGTAGAAAAATGCAGTAATTGCCAATCTTGTAGGAGCTAATCCCATTGCTTTGTCTAAACCATGTACTGGAAAAGGACAAAATACTTCCTCTATATGAAGATGTTCTGCTTTAACAGCTTTCACTGCGTCCATTAGAACTTCGTCATCATTATAAAATGCGTGAATAACTTTTGATGATTCCATAATTATTCTTTATTAGATTTATCAGATGTTCCTGCTGCATTTGCTACGTTAATAGCTGGTTTAGTAGGTATCCCTTGTTCTCTTCTCTTCTTGTAAAATTCACCAGAAGATTTTAAAATAGTTTTTACTTCTGCTTGTGCGATAACTGGGAATGTTCTTGCATACAATAAGAATAATACAAAGAAGAATCCTATTGTTCCAACAAAAATACCAACATCTACAAACGTAGGTTCAAAACGCCACCATGTAGATGGTAAATGACCTTTACTTAATACAATTGCAATAATATCGAAACGCTCAAACCACATACCAATGTTAATTGCGATAGAAATAATAAAAGTAATTATAAAACTTCTTCTAAATTTCTTAATCCATAATAACTGAGGTGTAAAGATATTGAATATCAATAATGACCAGAATGCCCAAGCATAAGGACCAGTTGCAGCCCCTACAGATAAATAGGTATAGTTTTCATAAGGTGAACCTGTATACCAAGCAATAAAGAATTCTGTTGCATACGCTACAGCTACAATACCACCTGTTAAGATAATTACAATGTTCATATACTCAATGTGCATACGTGTAATATAATCTTCTAAATTAGTAACCTTTCTCATTACTCCTAATAACGTTTGTACCATTGCAAATCCAGAAAAGATTGCTCCTGCTACGAAATAAGGAGGAAAAATAGTTGAGTGCCAACCTGGGTTAATAGATGTAGCAAAATCCATAGATACAATTGTATGTACAGAAAGTACTAGTGGAGTTGCTAAACCTGCAAGAACCAAAGATACTTCTTCGAAACGTTGCCAATCTTTAGCTCTTCCAGACCAACCGAATGATAATAAAGCATATATTTTCTTTTGAAAAGGTTTCACAGCTCTATCTCTAATCATTGCAAAATCTGGTAATAAACCTGTCCACCAGAAAACTAATGATACAGATAAATATGTTGATATAGCAAAAACATCCCATAATAATGGCGAGTTAAAGTTTACCCACAATGATCCAAATTGATTTGGCATTGGCAATACCCAATATCCATTCCATGGTCTACCCATGTGAATAATAGGAAACAATCCTGCCTGAAAAACAGCAAAAATTGTCATTGCTTCTGCAGAACGGTTAATTGCCATTCTCCATTTTTGACGGAATAATAATAGTACTGCAGAAATTAATGTTCCTGCGTGACCAATACCTACCCACCAAACAAAGTTAGTAATATCCCAAGCCCATCCAATGTTCTTGTTCAATCCCCAGACTCCAATACCAGTACCTACGGTGTAAAAAATACATCCAAATCCCCAAAGCATTGCTGCCAAAGAAATATAAAATGCTATGTACCAGTTTTTATTTGCAGCTCCTTCAATAGGCTTTGCAATGTCTTCTGTAATATCGTGATAACTTTTATCACCTAATACTAAAGGTTCCCTTATGGGTGCTTCGTAATGAGACATATTTTAATTACTTAGTTTTTATATTTAATTTCAAAGGTTAAAAGTGACCGACTATTACATCTTAACACTTCTTATTCCTTTACGCTTCGTTTGTGTTTTTAATTTTAACTTGATATACTACATTCGGTTTCGTTTGTAAGTAATCTAAGACGTGATAAGATCTATCATCTGCAGCTAATGCCGCTACCTCATCTTCTTTGTTGTTAACATCTCCAAAAACCATAGCTCCTGTAGTACAAGCAGAAGAACAAGCTGTTTCAAACTCATCTGTATTAATAGCTCTTCCTTCTTTCTTAGCTTTTAGAATTGTTGCTTGTGTCATTTGAATACACATAGAACATTTCTCCATAACTCCTCTAGAACGAACTACAACATCTGGGTTTAAAACCATTTTACCATAGTCATTGTTCATATTGAAATCAAACTCATTATTGTCTGAGTATTGAAACCAGTTAAAACGACGAACTCTATATGGACAGTTGTTTGCACAATATCTTGTACCTACACATCTGTTATATGCCATTTGATTTTGACCTTGACGACCATGTGATGTTGCTGCAACTGGGCAAACAGTCTCACAAGGAGCATGATTACAGTGCTGACACATCATTGGTTGAAAAGTAACTTCTGGATTCTCAGCTTCCGTTTCGATAGCTTTATATAAGTCTCCTCCGCTTAATCCTTGTGCTTTAGCCTCTTCTCGAGTAGCTATTTCAGAAGAATAATATCTATCTATACGCAACCAGTGCATATCTCTACCAACTCTAACTTCTCTTTTACCTACAACTGGTACATTGTTTTCTGCATGACATGCAACAACACAGGCACCACAACCAGTACAAGATGTTAAATCTATTGATAAGTTAAAGTGATGACCAACTTCTCTGTTGTGCTCATCCCATAAATCTATCGTTTTTGCTTCTACTTCTTGATGATCATAAGATACAAAAGCAGGCTTGTTCCAAGAATGTTTTGGATCTGCACTACTGTTATAATCTTTTAAAGAAGCTACTTTTAAAATATCATGACGACCAGCAATTGTTTTTTGTACTTGTGTACAAGCAAACTTATGTGTTCCAGATACTTTTTCTATAGTAACTCCGTATTGAATATTGTTTCCGTTTTTGTATAATGGATATCCATTAACACCAACTTGCATTTCTTTATTTAAACCAAACGTTTTACCATAACCTAATGCTAAACCTACAGAACCTTTTGCCTGACCTGGTTGTACCATTACCGGAACAACAACATCAACACCGTTAACAGATACTTTGGCATAATCACCATTTATAGCACCGTTATCTTTTACAGGATTAGAAAAACCTAATTCTCTGGCATCAGCCATAGACATCATTAAGTAATTATCCCAAGAAGCTCTTGTAATTGGATCTGGAAATTCTTGTAACCAAGGATTGTTTGCTTGCTTACCATCACCTAAACCAGTTTTAGTATATAAGTTTAATTCGAAACCAGATGCTTTTTTAGCAGCACTAGAAAGTTTAGCTGCAGCATCTAAAATAGATATCTCTGGTAACTCAGCTTCAGAAACAACAACTTCTTTTGTAAAGAAACCATTATGTAAGGCTTTGTTCCAAGAACCACCAACTAAAATAGTAGTAGTAGCAAAAGATTTTAAATAATCGTAATATTTTGTTGCATTTCCAGTCCAGTTTAATAACGTGTCTTGAACCTGACGTGTATTAAATAATGGCTGAATTGTTGGTTGCATTAAACCATAAGTTACTTCATCAAATTGAGTATCTCCCCAAGATTCTAAAAAGTGTGGAGTTGGCAATGCATAATTAGATGCGTTTACGGTATCATTATTTTCTGTTGATAATGCTACTGATAATTCTAATTTTTTTAATCCTTCAGAAAAATCTGATGAACTTGATAATGAATAAATAGGATCTACATTGTAAGAAATTAATCCTGCAACTTTACCTGCTTTCATATCAGAAACTAATTGAGCAACTTCAGCATCATTTCCTTGACGGATATTTAATGTGTTGTTTACATCAATAATTTCACTATTTAATGCTTTGTTAATTGCTAATGCAATTAGTTGTGCATTTTTATCATTTAACCCTGTTAATACAACCGCTTTAGAACCAGCTTTCTTTAAGTCTGAAGCTAATTTTTTAATTGTTGCATCTATAGAAGTTGCTTTAGAAGGAACGTTAGCTCCTGTAATAGCGTTATATAAATTCAATAATGCAAATACTTGATCAGAAGGTTTTACAACCACTCTTTTATCAGAATTTGCACCTGTTAAAGACATGTTACTTTCAATCTGCACATGGTAAGACATGTGTCCTTTTGCTGGTTGTCTACCTGCAATAAATTGTTTTTCTAATCCTCCGTGAAAGTCTCCAAGAAAATCTGCACCAAAAGAAACAATTGTTTTAGCATTTTGTAAATGATAGTTTGGTAATACACGTCTACCGTACATTGCCATAAAAGCATCTGCTGCTCCAGATTCTGAAATAGCATCGTAAACAACATGTTTTACATTTGGATTTGCAGCTATAAATTCTGAAACAATTTTATCTGTAGATGGACTAGCCATTGTTCCCGTTAATAAAACAACAGGTTTATTTGCTTCTTTTAACTCGTTTAATTTAGCACCAATTTCTTTATCAGCGGCTGACCAAGAAATAGATTCACCACCTTTAGTAGGTGCTTTTAAACGTAATTTTTCATCATATAAAGAAAGAACCGCTGCTTGTACTCTTGCGCTTGTTGTTCCGTTTGCTTCTTTATTGGGCATTATTTGAATAGGGCGACCTTCACGTGTTTTAACTAAAACGTTTGCAAAATCGTATCCATCTGCCATAGAAGTTGCGTACCAATCTGCAACTCCAAGAGTTATATCGTCTGGTTTTACAACATAAGGAATAGCCTTTCTAACTGGTCCTTGACAAGCAGCTAATGATGCAGCAGCTGTAGTAAAACCAACATATTTTAAAAAGTCTCTACGTGAAGTAGAAGAATTCTCTAATGTTTCTTTATCACCTAAAAACTCATCCGTAGGAATTTCTTCTACAAATTCGTTTTTACTTAACGTTTCAACAATAGAACTACCTTTAAGTTCCTCAACACTTTGCCAGTATTTTTTGTCTGAAGCCATTTATACTTTTTATTTAATGATTGAAAGATTTAAACTAAAAATTACATTCAGTTTTTAATCTTTTAATTTTTAATTCTTTTTAACTAGTAGTGACATTTACCACATTCCTTACCACCTAATTGTGCAATGGTAACTTGATCTACATTGTACTTCTTTGCCAAGTCTTCATGAATTTTCTTGTAATAATCATTACCTTTTAAATCCACTTTAGTATCCTTATGACAATCGATACACCAACCCATCGTTAATGGAGAATATTGATATAATTCGTCCATTTCTTCTACAGGTCCATGACATTTCTGACATTTTAACCCTGCAACCGTTACGTGTTGCGAATGATTATAGTATACAAAATCTGGTAAGTTATGAACTCTCACCCATTTAATCGGCGCAGTTTTACCAGTATACTCTAAGTTATCTGCATCCCAACCAGCAGCTGTATATACTTTTGCAATTTCAAGATCTAATTCTGGTTTGCCAAGAACAACACCGTCTTCTAATTCTACAACTGTATCATCTGCAACTTCAGATATGTTTTTATGACAATTCATACAAACATTAACAGATGGTATACCAGATGTTTTACTATGTTTTGCTGATGAGTGACAATATTGACAATCTATCTTATTATCTCCTGCATGTATTTTATGTGAAAATGCAATTGGCTGAATTGGTTGATATCCTTGATCAACACCCACTTTAAATAAAGTACCAAAAACAAAATAAGCACCAACCAACAACAAGAATATTGTCCCTAAAACTTTTAAGAAAGTGTTCTTCTTTAATCCTGCCCAAAGTTCATGTAAATCTCTTTTAAGATTAGAACTTTCTCCAGGTGCAGTGTTTCCTTTTAATTCATTTACTTGTTTTAACAAACTAGCAATCATTAAGAAGGCAACAATAATAGCAGCAGCTAATATATAAATTAACCAACCTGGTGCTTCAGAAGAAGAACCTGTAGTTGCAACAGCATCTGCTACAGCAGCTTTCTTTTTAAGCTCACCAACAGTTGTGTAATACAAAAGGTCATCTATGTTCTTATCTGACAACTGAGGAAAAGCAGTCATTGCAGCTCCTTTATACTCGTCAAATATTTCATTAGCGTCCGCATCTCCCGATGCTCTAAGCTCTGCATTATTTTTAATCCAAGCTTTTAACCAATCATTTTCTCTTCTCTCTTCTACCCCGCCTAAAGCTGGTCCTACTAATTTCTTATCTAACTTGTGACAAGAAGCACATAACGATTTAAATAATTTTTTCCCTTCTTTTTGACGTGCCTCATCTACATCTTGTGAATACGCAGATACGCTAAATGCAAAAATTAGGAGAAAAGTAAAACTCTTTAGAAGTAATGTGGTTAGTCTATTGTGCAATTCTACACTTTTCATACTTAAACTTTGTTTAAAAATATCTAATATAAAATGATATAAGTCATTTTTTTCCGTTTGACAAAAGTACTACTTCTTCCTAAAATCTGAAAAGCTAAAAGAATGTTAAACATAATTTATAATTAATCTAAATAAGCGCTTAACCTAATTTATTTCTAAACTAGTCGTTATTTTTGTACAAAATTAAATAGTATGAATATTAAATTAACAGCGCTTTCGTTTTTGATTGTTTTATTAACAACAAGTTACAGTTCTTTTTCTCAGAACAAAACTAATGAGCCTGCAGAAATTAAAAGTATAATTTCTAAAAAAAGAAGCTTTAATAGCACCTACGGATTTGGTTATAGAATTCAACTTTATAATGGAAATGAAGCAAAGGCAAGAACGTTTATAGCCCGTTTTAAAGTAGAATTTCCTGGAATTTTTTCAAAATTGGTCTATAATGCGCCAGAATGGAAGGTACAAGTAGGTAATTATAAAACAAAATTAGAAGCTGATAAAGATTTAATGAAGTTTCAAGAAAAATTCTCTGGTATTATAGTAATTCCTATGGGTAAATAATTAATTTTAAATTATTTATTCTCGTTATTGCATTCTTACAGAAATACACTTAACAACTACATTATTCCATTGTTAAGACAAATAAAAAAGCTTTAAATTATTTTGTTTCCTAATTTAGAAAACAAAATAATTTAAAGCTTTTTTAACATAGAGCAGCTAAAGGAGCTCTCTATAAATATAGCAATTACAAGGGCAGCAATTACTATTCTACAACTTCTTGTACAGGAATAGAAACTATTGTATTACCCCAACCTAAGTACATATTTACTACATCATCTTTATCTTCATTAAAAACAATTGAAAAAGCTTCAATGGTTTTTTCTGATTTAGAAACTTTAGCAAAAACCCTAAGAACATCATCTTTCTTATCATATGTATAATGCCCCCAAACATTTCTAACAGAACTAAGCACCAACGTCCATTCATTCTCTGCAGGAATACTAAACAACGTATATGTACCCGCTTTTACTTCTTCTCCTCCAAACAACACATCCTTAAAGAAAGTAACTTCTGGAGCTTCATTTGCACCAGTTCTCCAAACACCTTTATCTGAAACCTCTGCTAAAGTAGACAAGTCTCTCCCTTTTAACTGTGGTCTTCCGTATATAACTTTTACTAACTTATCTGCGTTTTTCCAATCATTTGGGTACGTAGCTGCATCCATAGGACTCACATCTAATCTTGGAAATTTCTGAGCTACACTATCTGTTGATGACATAATTGCAATTGCAAAAACTGCAAAGGATAAAATTGTTTTCTTCATTTTTTATAATTTATAATATGATTAAAATGTAAGTCATCAAAAATAAAAAACCTTACACGAATCTGTTATTAATTTTGTGTTAAACATACTAAAAATTCAAAAGTTAATTACATAAATCACAAGTAAAAAAACAAGGCTCCTTGTTTCAGAAAACATAATTTTAAAGAAATTAATAAAAAAATGAATTTAATAAATGGGTGAATTAGTGTTAGCTAAAATATTAACAACCACAATCTGTACCACATCCTTTATTCTTTTTAGAAGGAAAAATATATTTTCTTAATAAAAAGACAACAGCCAGTGCTACTAATATATAAGCGATAATTTCTTGCATTAACTTAAAATTTGAAAGGTTATAAATGATGCCACATAAGCCAATAAGCCCATACCGAAAAGTTGTATTAGTGGCCATTTCCATGTCTTTGTTTCTCTCTTAACAATCGCTAATGTTGCCATACATTGCATTGCAAATGCGTAAAAAACCATTAAAGACATTCCTACAGGAAAATTAAATCTGCTTTCGCCGGTTTCCGGATTCACTTCAGACCTCATTTTTTCTTTAATAGTAGAAGTGTTTTCATCGCCTGCCTCTACACTATAAATAGTAGCCAAAGTACCAACAAATACTTCTCTTGCAGCAAATGAAGTTATTAGAGCAATTCCTATTTTCCAATCATACCCTAAAGGCCTAATTGCTGGCTCTATTGTTTTACCTAAAATACCAATATAAGAATTCTCTAATCTTGCAGATGCTATTTTTTGTTGTAATTCTTGGTCAGGTAAATTTTGATTTGCAACGTTTTCAATCGTGTTTTTTTCAGCATTCTCAAAAGAACTTGGTCCGTTTGATGCTAAAAACCAAAGAATAATAGACAGTGCCAAAATGATTTTACCTGCTTCTAAAACAAATGACTTTGTTTTTTCTATAACTTCAAAAAATACATTTTTTATAGATGGTAGCTTGTAGTTTGGCATTTCTACTACAAAAAACGACTTCGATTTTATTTTTAATGTTTTATGTAAAATATACGCTGCAATAATTGCTGTTGTAAAACCCAATGCATATAATGACAATAAAACTAAACCTTGTAAATTTAAGAATCCGAATATTTTTTTATTTGGAATTATCAGCGAAATTAAAATTGCATAAATAGGTAAACGTGCAGAACATGTTGTAAAAGGCACCACCAAGATGGTAATTAAACGTTCTTTCCAACTAGCAATTGTTCTGGTTGCCATAATTGCAGGTATTGCACAGGCTGTTCCAGAAATTAACGGAATGATACTTTTACCATTCATACCAAAACGTCGCATAATTTTATCCATTAAAAACACAACACGACTCATATATCCTGTTTCTTCTAAAATGGCGATAAATAGAAATAGAATGGCAATTTGTGGTATAAATATAATGACACCTCCAATACCTGGAATGATTCCTTCTGTTAATAGGTTTGTAAGCATTCCTGCTGGTAAATTACCTTTTGCAAAATCTGCAATTTCAGCAAAAGTAGCATCAATAAAATCCATTGGTACAGAAGCCCAATCGAAAACAGATTGAAAAATAACTAACAACAAAAAGACAAAGAAAAAGTACCCAAAAAACTTATGTGTAAATACTCTATCTAATTTACCACGTAAATCGGTTGCTTTCGTTTTATCAACTATATATGTTTTCTTTAGAATTTTATTAATTTCTTGATAACGGTAAATTGTTTCTTTATGTTGATATCTCTTTAGTTTAGAAACATCTTTTTTAAATGCTAATAATTTTTCTTTTTCTTCTTTAGTAACAGTTTCAGGGTAATTATTCTGAGTAATCATTAACCACAATTCATACAAAGAATAATTAGGGCTAACTTCTTTTAATTTTGCAAAATAATCGGGATCTATTTTATGATCTATTCCGCAAAGCGGAGAAGCCTTTGCTGCCACATGACAGCGAATAATAGCCGCTTTTACATCATTAATTCCTTCATTTTTTCTTGCACTTATTAAAATAACTTCTGTATTTAACTCTTTTTTTAATAAAGATAAATCAATAGTAATTCCTTTTTTATGCATTTGATCAACCATATTGATTGCCAAAACTGTAGGTATTTCTAAATCTTTAATTTGAGAAAAAAGTAATAAGTTTCTTTTTAAGTTTTCTATATCCGCAACCACCAAAATAACGTCTGGCGATTCTTTTATGTCTTTTTTAAGTAGTGTTTTTAAAACAATACTTTCATCCATAGAAGTTGGATTGATACTATAAGTTCCTGGTAAATCTGTAATAATTGCATTCTGAGTAGCAGATAATTTACTAACTCCTTCTTTTTTATCGACAGTAATACCTGGATAATTACCAACTTTTTGATTTAAACCTGTAAGCTGATTAAAGAGTGATGTTTTTCCTGTATTTGGATTCCCTATTAAAGCTACTTTTATATCATTTTTAGACATTACAAATTTGCTTTAAGGATTATAATTTTAGAAGCTGTTTCTTTTCTTATAGCCAAATGACTTCCGTTTACACAAATATAAATAGGGTCTTTTAACGGAGCTATTTGAACTAACTGAACCTCAGCACCAGGCAAACAACCCATTTCTAGTAATTTTAATGGAATAAAATCTAAAGACTCTTCAGAAATATACCCAATTTCTCCCTTACGTAATGTAGCTATTGTGCTCAATGAATTTAATTTGGAAGGCAAATATAAGAATTTAGAATGATTCTAAACAAGTTATTTAGAAGCATATTCTTCTTTTAACAAAACTATATCCTTTTTTAACTTTTCCATATCTTTCTTCTCGGTACCATCATAATAACCACGGATACGCTGTTCCTTATCCACTAACACAAACTGTTCTGTATGTATAAAATCGTTTTCATCTCCATCGCCTTCATCGGTTACAGCAAAATAACTTTTTCTAGCCAACTCATAAATGTGTTTTTTAGCACCAGTAGTAACATTCCACTTTCCATCTATAACCCCTTTTCTATCTGCATATTCCCTTAATACGGAAACACTATCTATTACAGGAGTTACGGAATGAGACAAAAACATAATATCGTTATCATCTTTATAATATTCTTGCAATTCACTCATATTATAAGCCATTGCAATACAAATAGTTTGGCAGCGTGTAAAAAAGAAATCTGCTACGTAAATTTTATCTTTATAATCATCATTTGTAATGGTTTTTCCATTTTGGTTGATAAGTTTAAAATCTGCTACTGTGTGATTTTTTGTAATATGTAACATACTTTCGTCTACCAATCTCGGGTTTACATCTACTGGGTTGTAAATTTTAAGACGATTATCTACTTTTAATAAATGATAAAATACAGGAAGGGTGATCGCTGAAACAATTATTAAAAAAATAAGTGTTGGTAATGATTTTTTAAAGAATTTTAACTCCATAAAATAGTTTTGAAAGACAAATTTACGACTTAAAAAAACCTTAAAGAAGCAAACAAAAACAAATACTTTGTTAAAATAAAAAATCAAGTTCTATTAGCCCTTTTACAACTACCTTTAAAAACGTACATTTGCGACTATTTTAATTATGATTTAACGCTGAATGGAAATATTAATAAAAGCATCGCAATTTATTTTAAGTTTATCTTTATTAATTGTACTACACGAGTTAGGGCACTTTATCCCTGCAAAACTATTTAAAACAAGAGTAGAAAAATTCTACTTATTCTTTGATTATAAATTTTCTATTTTTAAGAAAAAAATTGGTGATACCGTTTATGGTATTGGTTGGATTCCTTTAGGAGGATATGTAAAAATATCTGGAATGATAGATGAAAGCATGGATACTGAACAGATGGCATTACCACCGCAACCTTGGGAATTCCGTTCTAAACCTGCGTGGCAACGTTTAATAATTATGCTAGGTGGAGTTTTTGTAAACTTTGTATTAGGTATTTTTATCTACATAATGTTAATGTATGCCTACGGAGAAAGATATTTACCAAACGAAAATGTAAAAGATGGTGTTTGGGTACAAGATTCTTTAGCTATGAATTTAGGCCTAAAAACAGGCGATAAAGTTTTGACTATTGATGGAGAAAAAATTAAGAAATTTAATGAGTTAACCTTAGGTTTTGTTAATGGAAACAACTTTCAAATAGAAAGAAACGGAGAAATAATTGATAAAGTAATTCCTGAAGATTTTATCTCTCAATTAGTAGACAGAGGTAAAGATGCAGGTGCAATTTTACTACCTAGATATCCTTTTGTTATTGGAGCAGTCTCTGAAGACTCACCAAATATTGGTTCTGATTTAAAACTAAATGACATTATTGTTGGTATTAATGGAAACAAGGTAAAATATTTTGATGAAGCTAAAACTGAATTAAGCAAATTTAAAAATCAAGAAATTAAAGTAACCGTTAAAAGAGGTACTGAAACTAAAGATATTGCTGTAAAAGTTAATAACAAGGCAGAACTAGGTGTTGGCTTTGGTCAATTACCTTCTAAAGATTTAGAAAGATTAGGCTATTACAAGTTAGCAAATATTGAGTATTCATTTGGAGAAGCAATACCTGCAGGATGGAACAAGTCTGTAAAAACACTTACAGATTACATAAAACAATTAAAGAAAATTTTTAACCCAAGTACAGGTGCTTACAAAGGTTTAGGTGGTTTTATTTCTATTGGAAGTATATTTCCTAGCGAATGGAGCGCAGAGTCTTTCTGGAACATTACAGCATTTTTATCTATTATGTTAGGTTTTATGAACCTTTTACCAATACCTGCTTTAGATGGTGGACACGTTGTCTTTACCCTCTGGGAAATGATTACAGGTAAAAAGCCAGGAGATAAATTTTTAGAATACGCACAAGTAACAGGTTTTATTCTTTTAATAGCATTGTTACTTTTTGCTAACGGAAACGATATTTTTAGGTTGTTTAACTAAACAACATAAAAGCTATTAAAAAGCCTCACTATAACAGTGAGGCTTTTTTTAAACTTTAAAAGAACGATTGATAAAAGGAAACCATGTATACTGTGTATTACAATGATCGCAAGCATATGCTCTAGCACCAGGAATTAATTTAGTAATAGGGTTTCTTCTCATTCTATGCCTAGACACAGATTTACATCTTGGGCAAGCTTTCATAATTATTACTGTTTGGTTAGACACTTGAAATTTAGTGAGATTATAAAGGATAAATATATTCTAGATTACCTGATTTATATATTATAATTAATAGATATATTCCCCTGTTTACAACATTAAACAATGATTGTAAGTAACTTACGAATACATTTTAAAAAACATTATTACCGCTAATTCATTTATTCTATTTTAGAATAGAAAGGATATTAAGTTATTTAATTTAGGAAATAGCTCATAAAAAAGCCTCACAATTTTTAAAATAGTGAGGCTTTTTGTTATACTTTAAAAGAACGATTTATAAAAGAAAACCACGTATACTGAGTATTACAATTATCACAAGCATATGCTTTTGTACCTGGTATTAGTTTTACAAAATTATTTCTTTTCATTCTATGTCTAGATACAGATTTACAGTTTGGGCAAGCTTTCATATTGGGAGAATTACTATTTTACAGCTGCAAGTTACTAAAAACAAACAATCTAAGCACGTGTAGAAACACCTATTTAATGATTATTTAATCTACCATATTCTAATCATCTTTTAAGTTCATAAAATGAAAATAAATTACTTACAAAAAAACCATCATTCTAAAACATGAATGATGGTTTAAATTAAAACTTATATTTTTTAAATAAACTAATTCTCTTTATCCTCAATAATCTCTGCAGATACCTCTGCTGGAATATCTTTCCCTTTTAAATAACTTGGCAACTCCATACCTGCCATATTAAACATTTCTTGTAATGGTGGTACTGCTTTATACATACCAGAAATAAAGTTAGATGTTGATGTTTTGCCATCTTTTCCTCCACCGTTTTCCCAAACAGTAACTTTATCAATCTTAATATTTTTAATTGCATCTGCTTGTGTTTTTACCAATTCTGGTAATTTATCTGCAATTAATAATAAGGCTGCGTTTTGAGAATCGTTTCCTGCCGCTTTTACAATTTGATCTAAACCAGCTGCTTGCTTTGTTAAAACTTCATACAAACCTTGTGCTTCTGCTTGTGCTTTAAACAAAATTGCATCTGCCTCTCCTTTTGCAATTCTTCTAATGTTTTCTGCTCTTGCTTC
The DNA here is from genome assembly GCF_009796785.1 of Polaribacter sp. L3A8. Classification (NCBI taxonomy): domain Bacteria; kingdom Pseudomonadati; phylum Bacteroidota; class Flavobacteriia; order Flavobacteriales; family Flavobacteriaceae; genus Polaribacter; species Polaribacter sp. L3A8. The sequence goes on along the minus strand of NZ_CP047026.1, from coordinate 3,197,762 downwards.
TGCATCTATTTCTACTTTACGTTTATCAATTTCTGCAGGTACAATTATATCTGCTAATTGAGATGAACGTTCTCTTTCTGCTCTGGCAACCTCTGCTTCTTGCTCTGCAGCATAAGATTCTTTTAACGCATTTGCTGTTTGTACCTTTTCTGATGCAATTGCTGTACGTTCTGCCTCTGCTTCTCTTTGTCTTCTTAAAGAGTCTGAATTTGCTACATTAATTTTCGCAATATTTTCTCCTTCTACTGCTTGTGCGTTTGCTGCTGCAACTTGTGTTCTTTCATCTTGTACTGCATTCGCTTCTCCAATAGAACCATCTCTATTTTTTTCTGCAACCGATTTTCTTGCTGCGTTAATTGCGTGTGCAGCTGCTTCTTTACCTAAAGCTTCTATATAACCAGATTCATCAACAATATCTGTAATATTTACGTTGATTAATTTTAATCCTACTTTCTTTAACTCTGTTTCTACAGATTGAGAAATATTGGTTAAAAACTTATCTCTGTCATTGTTAATTTCTTCAATATCCATCGATGCAACTACCAAACGCAATTGACCAAAAATAATTTCTTGTGCTAAATCTTGAATACTGTCTTGGTCTAAACCTAATAAACGTTCTGCAGCATTTTGCATAATTCCTGGTTCTGTAGAAACCCCAATTGTAAATCTACTTGGTACATTTACACGAATATTTTGCTTAGAAAGTGCGTTTACCAAATTTACTTCTATAGAAATTGGTGTTAAATCTAAAAATTGATAATCTTGAATTACTGGAAAGATAAATGCGGCTCCACCATGAATACATTTAGCAGATTCTCCTCCACCTACTTTTCCATAAACAACCAAAATTCTGTCTGAAGGACATCTTTTATACCGTTTTACCATTGCAATTAGCAATATAAAAACGAAGAGAATTGCAATTCCGATTCCGATTAATCCAGCAAATTGACTGGCTTGTAATACCATAAAGTTTAACATAGCTTTTTTTTAATTTTGAGGTTCTACTATTAATATTCCGTTATTTGTTACTTCTATTACTTTAATTATTTTTCCTTGTTTTAAATCTTCATTACAATCTGTTAAGGCTTCTAATTCTCTTAAAGCTCCTTGAATTTTAATCTGAATTTTACCTGTTTTAGATCTATTTGCACCAACCGTTAAATACACTTCGCCAATAGTATTTAAAGCATTTTTCATTTTTAAAGTTCCGCTAGAAGATAATTTACTGATGTAATAAAATAATGCTGCCATTACAAACATCATTAACAAACCAGAAAATACAGAAATAATAATGGTAGTTCCTGTAGCATTTCCTGCATCCATGCTTGCAATTCCACTCCATCCAAAAATGGTAAAAAAAGCAACTAAGTTTTTTAAAGTAAAAAACTGAAATCCGGCTCCAGTATCTGCATCAATTTCGGCATCTACATCACCAATATCATCTGTTTCTGCACCAATTATTGTGGTTATTAAAACCAACAAAAACATACATGTAGAAATCCCGGTAATTACCCAATAGGTCTTTTCGAAAGTAGTTAATTCTTGAAACCATTCCATCATAGCAGTTTGTTTTAAAAAAGTGAATAAATATAAAGTTTTTTGACTGAATAGAACACGTTATTCTATCATTATAAGAGAAACTCATTTTTACTTTATCCAACTTTAAAAAGCGCAATTTGGTTGGTTTTAAACTTTAATAAATATTAAAAATGAATAGAATTAAAGTACTAAGTATCGTTAAACTTCTCTTATAAGTAGTTTAAAACTTAATTTTGTTACATAAAATTTTTAATAATTATTAAAAAACAAAAAAGCCCTGACACCAATGTGTCAAAGCTTTCTCTTACTTCCCCTTTTTAATTCATTATGCACTACAAATAAAACGTTACTTAATATTATCAAAATAACATGAGTAAAAATCATCAAACTAGTTTAAAAAACAACCTTCTATGATTTTAGTCTTGCTGCTTCATTTCTATCAATTTTATGGCCTGGTCTTGTCCATTTTGGTTTTTCTTTTAAAGATTGATATTTAGAATCTTCTGCAGATACAGTTTCTGGTTGTACTTTTTTTGTAAATGGCTTTTGCGGATTTAATCCTAATAGTTTAAACATTTTTAGATCCTCATTTACATCAGGGTTTGGAGTTGTTAATAATTTATCGCCCGCAAAAATAGAATTTGCACCCGCAAAGAAACACATTGCTTGCCCTTCTCTACTCATTTGAGTTCTTCCTGCAGATAAACGAACCTGCGTTTCTGGCAAAACAATTCTGGTTGTTGCTACCATACGAATCATGTCCCAAATTTCAACGGGTTTTTCATCCTCCAGAGGAGTTCCTTCAACCGCAACTAACGCATTAATAGGTGTAGATTCTGGTTGTGGATTTAAGGTAGACAAAGCAACTAACATGCCTGCTCTATCCTCAGCTGCTTCTCCCATACCAATAATTCCGCCAGAACAAACAGTAACATTTGTTTTACGCACATTCTTAATAGTATCTAACCGATCTTGATAACCTCTTGTAGAAATTACTTCTTTGTAATATTCTTCTGACGAATCTAGATTATGATTGTATGCATACAAACCTGCTTCTGCCAACCTTTTAGCCTGGTTTTCGGTGACCATACCTAACGTACAACAAACCTCCATTTCTAATTTATTTACAGTTCTCACCATATCTAAAACCTGGTCAAATTCTGGTCCGTCTTTTACATTTCTCCAAGCGGCTCCCATACAAACTCTAGAACTTCCGCTTTCTTTTGCACTTAACGCTTGTGCTTTTACCTGGTTTACAGTCATTAAATCATTACCTTCTACATTGGTATGATATCTTGCTGCTTGTGGGCAATAACCACAATCCTCAGAACAACCACCTGTTTTTATTGACAATAAAGTTGACACCTGCACTACATTAGGATCATGTTGTTTTCTATGAATAGTTGCAGCTTCGTACAACAACTCCATTAAGGGTTTGTTATAAATTTCTAAGACCTCTTCTTTTGTCCAATTATGCCTAACTTCACTCATAGCTAATTTTTCATGTATTAAAATGCATAACGCAAACCAAATAAAACATTACTTGGTGGCATTGGTACAAAACCAGATTCTATATAATCTGCATCAAAAATATTACTAGCAGTAATTGTAAAACTAAATTTATCAACATCTACAATTATAGAAGCATCCCAAACATTATAACTTGTACCAACAGTTCTCTCTGCATATTTGTAAATAATATTTTGTCTTACATTTTTAAAGAATTTACTTGCAAAACGAGTTATAAATTGATGTCTTAACGTGTTTAAAGAATAACGAGATAAGTCTTTATTCTCTTCTAAAATATCATCATCTAAAAAAGTATACCCAAAAGATAATGTTTGTTTAAAATCACTTAATTTAAAATGATAATCTGCATTTGCCTCAAAACCTTTGGTATTTACTTTTGCAATGTTAGTAGCTGTATATTTAGAGATTGTAGTATTTTCTCTAATAAAATCAATTAAGTCAGTAGCATCTCTATTAAAAATTGCTACAGAAGTTGTAAACCTTCCTGTATTATACTTTAATCCTATTTCTTGTGCAAACGCTTCTTCTGGCTCTAAATTTTCATTTCCTATAGTTCCTGGATCATTATAATACAAATCTGTATACGTTGGTATTCTATACGTAACACCTAAGTTTCCGTAGACTTTTAAGTTTTCAGAAAATTGGTACCCAACATCTAGCCCTGGAAACGCATGAAATTTAAAATCAGAAAAATAAGTAACAGCAACACCTGGAGTAACATCCAACTTGTCATCAGCAAATTTAAAACGATGTTCTAAAAATAAATTAGCCATGGTTCTATTTCTTTTTCCTAAATTATTACTGCTGATAAAAACTCTAGAAACATCTACTCCAAAACCTGTAACTCCTAAATCTGATGTATAAGATGCATTGGTTTCTACACCTACTTTATTGGTAATATGTAGGTTTCTAAAAAAACTAGGATCATCTCTTTTTAATAAAAATATATCTTGACCTCTTTTCCAATAAACTCTTGGTGTAATCTTAAATTTTTCGGTTCTAAAAGTTGTTGACACTCCTAATAAACTATTCTGAGTTTCTTCATACTCATGCCAATCTGGATTGGTCGTATAAAAATTTTCTGCGCCATACTTTTTATCAAAAAAAGTAGCAATTACTTCTATAGGTTGCTTTTCTTTATTAAAAACACCTTTTAAGAAATAATTTTTATTTTCATAATCAGAATTATTTCTATAACCGTTCGATTGTAAAACACCTGCATGTGCTATAATAGAGGTGTTTTCAAATTCTTTACCAACAGTAATAGAACGATTAATTTGACCAAAAGAGCCCGCTTCTACATTTGCAGAAACCGTATCCTCTAATTTACTTTTAGTTACAATATTTATAGCTCCTGTAAATGCATTTTGACCGAAAACTCTAGCAGCAGGACCTTTAATAATCTCTATTCTTTCTATAACTTCAATAGGTAAAGCGGCATTCATGGTGTGATGTCCTGTTTGTGCATCATCCATTTTAATGCCATCAATTAAAAGTAATGTTTGATCGAAACCACCACCTCTAATATATAAATCTGCCTGACTACCTGCAGTTCCTCTTCTTCTAATATCTACACCTGCAACTTGCTGTAATAAATCTGCAACATTTGTAGCAGCACTATTCTTTATTACTTCGGATGAAATAACATCTATCGTTCTAGAATTCTCTTTAAAAGGCAAATCTATTCTAGTAGATGTAATTACAATTTCTTTTAAAGTGTCTCTTTTTATAGGAGCTACCTGAGCATTTATCTGTAAAGCAGAAAAAATAAGGGTGCTAACTAACGCAATTTTAATTTTCATAAATAGTAATTTAAATACCATGCAAAAGTCGTAACTTTCCGGACGACTAAACTAGTCCAGTTTTAAAATGATAGATAGTCCGGTTAATATACTTTTTAAACAATTAATTAATTTCGATAAATCGACACCTCAACCTGTGTACATACAAGTTGCACAGCAAATTATAAATGCAATACAACGTGGCTATTTAACAAAAGGAACTCTTTTACCAGGAACTCGCGTATTTGGTCAGTTATTAAACATCCATAGAAATACCGCTGTTGCAATTTACGAAGAATTAGCCTCACAAGGTTGGGTAGAAATCATACCCAATAAGGGCACTTTTATTTTAGAACCAGAATTAAAAACAGCAAAAATAAAAGCGACTTCACAAAAAATAAACCAAGCATACAATTACGCAAAAACAACAGGGTTTCCTTTTCAAAAATCATTTCATTTAGCATCAACTACGCAGTTAACAGATGCAAAGTATATTATTAATGATGGAAAACCAGATTTACGTTTGCACCCTGTTCATCAATTTTCTAGATGGTATAGTGCGGCTATGAATCGAAAAACGTTGATAAAAAAATGGAATAAATCTAATGAGTCTTCTCATTCCTTATTTCAAACACAGCTCTCTAATTATTTAAATGCAACAAGAGGTTTTCACATCAAACCTAACAATTTAATAAGTACACGTAGTACAGAAATGAGTTTGTACATTGTTTCTCAATTATTGATAAAACAAAACGATGTCGTTTTAGTTGGTCAATTAAGTAATTATGCCGCTAATATGATTTTTCAGCAAGCAGGCGCAACCATAAAAACAATTCCTGTAGATGCCAATGGTTTAGACATAGACTATATTAGAAAACATTTTATAAAAGGCAGTATTAGATGTATCTATATATGTGCACATAGAGATTACCCAACAATGGTAAAATTAAGTGTAGAGCGCCGTTTAGCTTTAATGCAATTAGCTGCAGCATATGGTTTTGCTATTATTGAAGATGATTACGATTACGATTTTCAGTTCGAAGGTTCTGCCATGTTACCAATGGCAAGCGCAGATGTTAACGGAATGGTTATTTATTTAGGGAAATTAGGACAATCATTATTCCCTAGTTTTCAAACAGGATTTGTAATAGCACCAGAAAACTTAATTTCAGAAGCAAAAAACTATTTACAATTATTAGATGCACAAGGCGATTTAATTCAGCAACAAATGTTATCCGAATTAATTAATGAAGGTGAAATTTATCGTTTGATGAAAAAAAACATCATCATCTATAAACAAAGACGCGATTGTTTATGTAAACTCTTAACACAATATTTTTCTGAAACGGCACAATGGGAAATTCCTGCTGGCGGATTAGCAATTTGGTTACAATTTCAGCAGCATATATCTTTAGTAAAACTAGCCGAAGAAGCAGAAAAGCACGATTTATTTCTACCCAAAACAGTTCTTTATCAAGATAAAAACACTTGCGCTATTCGTTTTGGTTTTGGTCATCTTAATTTAGACGAAATGGAACCTATAATTATAAATCTAAAAAGCGCTTATAATAAGGTAACTAACAAGTCTCTTAAAAATTAGATTTTTTTCTTCGATTAAGATATTAACAACACCATTTTGCCTGCTATTTTTTGATACTTTTATAGCATGTTTGCACTCGTAGATTGTAATAATTTTTATGCTTCTTGTGAGCGGGTTTTTAACCCCAACTTACAAGGAAAACCTGTTGCTATTTTAAGCAATAATGATGGTTGTGTTATTTCTATGAGCGATGAAGCTAAGAAATTACAACTGCCTTTTGGTGCGCCTATTTTTAAATGGGATGCTTTTTGTAAAGCAAATAATATTACTGTTTTATCTTCTAACTATCCGTTATACGGAGATATGAGTGCGAGAGTAATGAATATTTTAGCAGATTTTTCGCCAGACGTAGAAGTCTATTCTATTGATGAATCTTTTTTAGAATTAAAAGGTTTTGAAAATTATGATTTACCAGAATATGCTACAAAAATTAGAAGCAGAATTTTAAAATGGACCGGAATACCAACTTGTGTGGGTGTTGCGCCCACCAAAGCGTTGACGAAAGTTGCTAACAAAATTGCACGTTCTAACATTAAGCAATCTAAAGGAATTTGTATTATAGATTCTGATGAAAAAAGAATTAAAGCTTTAAAATGGACAAAAATTGGCAATGTTTGGGGAATTGGAAGTCGTTTAAAAAAACGCTTGCAAGACAAAGGTTGTATTACTGCCTATGATTTTACACAACTTTCTAGCGATTGGGTTTTAAAAGAATTTTCTATTGTAGAATGGCGTTTGCAGAAAGATTTACAAGGCATTTCTAAAATTCCTTTAGAAGATGCGGTTTCTTCTAAAAAGATGATTGCAACTACTAGAAGTTTCGAGTACACGTATTCTGATATCAATAATATAAAAGAACGTATTTCTACCTTTGCAGCTAGTTGTGCAGAGAAATTAAGGAATCAAAAATCTAGTTGCCACATGTTAATTGTACAACTTTCTAGCGATCGACATAAAAAAGAAATGCAACAACATAGAGAAAACATAACGGTTGTATTTTCTTCGCCAACAGATTCTACGTTAACCATTGCCAACGCAGCAGTAGAAGCCGTAAAAACTATTTTTAAAACTGGTGTTAAATACAAAAGAGCAGGTGTTATTGTTACAGGTTTAGTGCCCAATGATAATTTTCAATTGGATTTATTTTCAAGTGAAAACCCAAAACACAAACCTTTAATGTCTGCAATTGATAAACTGAATAAAAAGTTTAAATCTGATAAAATTAAATTAGGAAACCAAGATTTAAAACGTACTTGGAAAATGCGTCAAGAAAGATTATCTTCTAAATTTACTACAAATATTAATGATATTTTAATTATAAAAGCCTCTTAAGGCATTAAGCATTACCTCAATCAGTTCTAAAAAAATCGTTTTTAAGTCAGCTTGTCATTCCGAACGAGGAACGAGGAGGAATCTCATAATCATAAGATTTCTCGTTGTTCGTACCTCACGCTGTCGAAATGACAAGAAACTATCAAAAAGATAAAAATGGAGATGCTAATTTTTGTCCAAATTGTAATGCTACTAGAATTTTAGTTACTCCTATTCAAAGAGAAAATGTCTTTTATGTGTTATTTCCTTTTTTCGAAAAAACAAGACACATCTCCAACAATTGTAAGACCCTATTTTAATTGTAAAATAATAGTCTAAACATTTAAAGAAAAGTTATAATTTGCAAACAATTATGACTGAATCTAAAACACTTACTTTTTTTACTCCTAAAACTTCTTCTGGAAACGGAGCTGTTTTTGTTGATGTTGGCATTTCTGCTGGTTTTCCTTCTCCTGCAGATGATTTTAGAGAAACTAGAATTTCTTTAGATGATGAATTGATTCAGAATAAAGATGCTACCTTTTTTGCAAAAGTAAAAGGACAATCTATGATTGGTGCGGGTTTAGATGATAACGATTTATTAGTAATAGACAGAAGTTTAGAACCTACAAACAATAAAATTGCGGTTTGCTTTTTAGATGGCGAGTTTACTGTAAAACGCCTTCGTGTAGAAAAAAACGAAGTTTGGTTACAACCAGAAAACCCTAATTACCCAATTATAAACATTACCGAAGAAAATGATTTTATGATCTGGGGAATTGTAACAAGCGTTATCAAAAAAGTGTAAAAGCACGCTTTTTTTTATCAAAAAAACATTTACTTGTAAACCCCATGTTATCTAACACAGAAGGTTGACATTATATTTTCAATTGTTTACCATTTTGAAAATATACCAATTTTTGGTATATTTGATATAAATAGCACTCAAATGAACAAAAACACCTCAATATCGCTCGGAAATTATTTTGACGAATTTGTGCAAAGTAGCATCAGTCAAGGACGATTTAAAAATGTTAGCGAAGTAATTCGTGCTGGATTAAGACTTTTGGAAGAGGAAGAAAGTAAAGTAATTGCACTAAAAACTGCAATTCAAGAAGGAATTGATAGTGGAATAGCTCACGATTTTGACCCAAAAAAACATCTTGAATCTCTAAAAGCCAAAAAGAACTTGAATGACTCAATATAAACTGACAAACAAAGCTGTTGCAGATTTATCAAAGATTTGGGAATATACATTTGAAGTTTGGTCAGAAAATCAAGCTAATAAATATTACAATGATCTAATTGTTTATTGTGACGAAATTGCTAAAAACCCAGACTTTGGTAAAAACTACGAAGGAATATCAAAGCTACTTCTAGGAATAAAAGCAAATAGACACATCATATTCTACAGAACCTTAAATAAAGATTATAGAGGTCAGTATTTAAATTCATATCTTTAAAAACAACAAATACAGTAATATTATGAATATATTTAAAGGACAAAATCTTCTAGAGTTTGCTGATGGGTTTAAAACGGATGAAGATTGCAAGAAATACTTGGCAGATATTAAATGGAAAGATGGATTTCAATGTGTTAAATGTGGTCATAACAAGGCTCAAATAAGAAAAGATTTTTCACGTACATGTAATATTTGTTCTCATCAAGAATCATCTACATCAAACACACTTTTTCACAAGGTAAAGTTTGGTGTTAGAAAAGCTTTTTTTATTGTTTTTGAAATGAGTACAAGTACTAAAAGCCTTTCTGCTAGTTATGTTGCAGTTCGTTTTAGCGTAACAGAAAAGACAGCCCGTTTATTTATGCTCAAAATTAGAGAAGCAATGGAAAGTAGTGGAAATAGTCCTATGACTGGTATTGTTCATGTAGATGAATTTGTTTTGGGTGGACGAGAAAAAGACAAAGTAGGAAGAAGTTATAATGCTAAGAAAAAGAAAGCTATAACTGCTGTTGAACTAACTCAAGATGGAAAAGTTAAAAGAATGTATGCCATGAGAATCGAAGATTTTTCAGCTAGTTCTTTGCAATATATTTTTGTGAATCATATCAGTCGAAAAGCTAAAGTGATAACCGACAAATGGAGAGGTTACAGACCTATTGCGAAAGCTTATAATATTACTCAAATAGAAAGTAATGGAGGTATGAATTTTAAAGCACTTCATACAATGATTCATCAGGTGAAATCTTGGATAAGAACAACGTATTCTTGGGTAAGTGACTTTAATCTAAATAGATATTTTAATGAATTTTGTTTTAGAATTAATCGATCACAAAGTAAAGCAACAATATTCAATAACTTAATAACAAAAATGGTTCAAAAGGATAAAGTAGAGCAGCACAAAATTATATGTAACTAACTACTGACCTCTAAAAGATTATATTGAAATAACGAGAATACTACACGAAAGAATGGACTTAAAACAAAAAATAACAGAATAAAAGACACTATCCTAAAAACTGTGTAAGTTCAAAAAATCAGGGTTAACTTATTTATAGTTTAATCCTGTTTTCAAATATAGCTAAAAATTGGTTTAGAATAATTCCCCAATTTCTAATTGGCATTTTCCATTTTTTAGTGCTTTCTCTTACTGCTAAATATACAGATTTCATCACTGCATCATCAGTTGGAAAAGAGAGTTTATTTTTGGTGTATTTTCTAATTTTTCCGTTTAGATTTTCTATTAAATTTGTGGTATAAATAATAGTTCTAATTTCCACTGGAAAATCAAAGAATACGGTAAGTTCATCCCAGTTATTCTCCCAACTTCTAATGGCGTAAGAATATTTAGATTCCCATTTGGTTTTAAAGTCTTTTAAGGCAGCTCTTGCAGCTTCTTTTGTTGGAGCTGTATAGATTTGTTTCATATCTTTTGTAAAGGCTTTTTTATCTTTCCAAACAACATAGCGACAAGAGTTTCTAATTTGATGAACTACACAAATTTGAGTAGTTGAATTCGGGAAAATGGTTTTTATAGTGTCTGTAAAACCGTTTAAATTATCGGTTGCAGTAATCAGTATATCTTGAGTTCCTCTGGCTTTTATATCAGTTAAAACACTCATCCAGAAAGCAGAAGATTCATTTTTACCCAACCACAAACCTAAAACTTCTTTTTTGCCATCTGTTCTAAGCCCAACAGCAATGTAAATGGTTTTGTTAATTACTTTAGAGTTTTCTCGTACTTTAAAAACAATTCCATCCATCCAAACAATTAAATAAGTAGTCTCTAATGGTCTATTTTTCCAAGCGATAACATCAGTGGTGATAGCGTCAGTTATTCTTGAAATTGTGGAAGTAGATACATTAAAATTATAGAGTTCTCAGATTTGTTCTTCGATATCAATATTGCTCATCCCTTTGGCATACAATGAGATAATAACATTTTCGACACCATCCGCAGTACTTTGTCTTTTCTTTATAATCATTGGATTAAAAGAACTATTACGATCTCTTGGCACTTGTATTTCTGTCTACCCTAAAGTAGTTTTTAGCTTCTTTTTAGTGTAGCCATTTCGTAAGTTATTTGCTTTACTTTTTTGATGTTTATCATAATCTAAATGAGCATCGAGTTCGCCTTCTAAAATCTTTTCAACTCCTCGTTTGTGAAGTTGTTCGATGAAGCTGGTTAGCTCTGATCCGTTGTTAAATTGTTTTAAAAAATCATCGTTTAATAAATCTTCTGGTCTCATAAGTATATAAAATTTAAAGTTAATAAAAATAAAAAACTCAGGATTTGAACAATCCTGAGTTTTTAAAACTTACACACTTTATGAGACAGTGCCGAATAAAAACAGCTCTTTTCTTCATAAAATTTATTGATAATTCAACAACATAAAAAAACTCCGAATTTTCATTCGGAGTTTTTACTTTTATTTAGTTCTCGACTGCGCTCGAACTGACAAATTACGTTTGAACAGACAAATATTATTTATTCTTTGGTTCATCTAGATTCATATACATAAAATCTACATCTGTAGCTTCTTTACCTAACAAATACTTACTAAAATGATCTGCTCTTAACCAAAAAGAATACTCTGTCATACTTCCAAAACCATGTCTTTGCCCTGGCATAATCATATATTTAAAACGTTTATGAGCTTTAATTAATTCGTTTGCCATTCTAATTGTTCCTGCAGGATTTACGTTATTATCCATATCTCCATGAATCAACATTAAATGTCCTTTTAAATTTTTTGCCAAAGATGGATTGGTGTCAATTTTATATTTATAAGAAATTTTTCCTTTCTCATCAATTTCTTCTTTTACACCATGATGCGTTTCACTCCACCAAGAATTGTACACATTATTATCATGGTTTCCTGCGGATGAAACAGCTGCTTTAAAAAAGTCTGGGTATACTAACATAGCTGCTGTAGACATAAATCCACCACCAGAATGACCGTAAATCCCTACTTTTTCAATATCTATAAACTTGTGTTTGTTTGCCAATTGTTGTGCTACATACTTTTTATCAGCCAAACCATAATCACGTAAATTTCCATAACCATAATTATGATACCATTTAGATCTGTCTGGATGCCCACCTCTGTTTCCTAAGGTAATTACTATAAAACCAACCTGTGCCATTCTATCTAAACGATCCATTCTGTAAGAAAAAGATTTGTTTACCGCTTCTGTCTGTGGACCAGGATAAACATACTCTAATAAAGGATAAACCATAGTAGAATCCATATCAAATGGCTTGTACATAACTCCATAAATGTCGGTAATTCCGTCATCTGCTTTCACTTTAAACGTTTCTGGAAATTTATATCCTGATGCAAATAACTGCGATAAATCTGCTGTTTCTAAATCCATTACTTTACGCCCGTTAGCATCTCTAACTTCCGATTTTGGCACAGTATTTACTCTAGAAAAATTACTAATAAAATACTGATTAGAATCTGCCATATTTGTACTTGCCGTAAAATCTCCCGGGTTTAAAGTTTTCAATCCCGTTCCATTCAAATTAATTTTATAGGTATGTGCATAATACGGATCTTGCTCTTTATTTACTCCGTTTGCAGAAAAATACAACGTTCTTGTACTTTCATTTAAACCTTCAAAATTAGCAACATGATAATCGCCTTCTGTAACTTGGTTCTTTAAGTTTCCTTCTGAATCATATAAATAAAAATGTGCCCAACCATCGCGTTCTGCCCAATGCAACATTTCTTTTTCATTGTTCAATAAAATTAACGGACGTGCTTCTATATACGTATTAAAACGTTCTTCAATTAAGGTTTTGTAGGTTCCTGTATTTATATCAGCAACATTAATATCATACTTTTTACGGTCTCTAGAAATAACACTGAAATATACTTTTCCTTTTTTAGAAAGCAATAAAGTTGGTTTAAAATCATCATCTCTACTAGATTGTTTTCTTGGCGCTTTAAAAACAGAAATACTTTGTTGCTTAATCGTATCTAAAGGTACTTTTACATGCGTTTTTGTAGGAATATCAAAAATCAATAATTCAGATTTATAATATTCTTGTTCTCCTGGCATGTGATACTTATAAGTTTCTAACGTTGGTCTTTTTTTACCTGTAGAATTAATTACCCACAAATCTTTAATATGTCTAGCATCTGATTTTTGAAAAACAAATTTCTTAGAATCGTGAGACCAAACACCACCAACTCCGTTTCTTTTGTCTTTATTTTTTTCTTTATCTACATTATCTTTTCCTCTAGAACCACCTCCGTAGCCATAGTTTTCTTCACCATCTTTAGTCCATTGGTTTTCTACAACCGTACTGTCTTTTTCATCTTTAATAAACTTTTTAAAGTTTATTTTATCCATCCAATACAAATTGTAATTCTTAGAATACAAAACAATAGAACTATCTGGCGCTATGTTTGCCCATTTTTTCCATTCTTCTTTTTCTTTCTTTATATTATCAATAATTGTTAAACCATTTCCACCTAACTTATATTCTAAATGGTAAACTTTTTTCTCCATTTTAGGTTTCTTACTTTTTCCTTTTTTTGATGATACAGAGTCTTTTTTTACCTCTTTTTTATCATCAATAACTTCAACTTCTTCTGTAGAAGTTACTCTAAAACGAATGGCATTTTCTGCTTTATTAAATTTAAAGCTAAACTTTGGTAGGTGTTTTGCATCGTAAGGATCTTTAGTGATTTCTGTTAACCACTTTGCCATTTTTACGTTATCAAAAAGTACTTTTTTAGATTTCTTATCTGCGTCTACTAAATAATAATTAGAACCTTCGGATGTTTTATAAGCATACCAAAAACGATTTCCTTTTTTTAACCAATGTGGACTTACCGTTGTAGAGTGTACCATTTTAGCCAAATTTTTTGGAGAATATTTAGCGGCTGCTCTGTAATTGGGAACTGGTGTTTCTTGTGCATTAATTACTAAAGCAGTAAAGAAAGACAAGAATAAAAGTAAGAATTTTTTCATGTGGTGATAAAGTTTGAATTAATTCTCGTAAAGTTTCTTTAAAACAACTTATCTCACAAATTTTTAAGATTTTTTTATTAAATATTTAACAATATCAAAATTAATTTAAGTTCCGTTTTTCTACAAAAAAACGTTTTAAGAGCTGAGCACATTCATTTTCTAAAATACCTGCTACCACTTTTGTTTTTGGATGCAACGTAGTATTTAAATTCTTAAATCCTCTTTCTGGTTCTGATGCTCCATAAACAATCTTACCAATTTGCGCCCAATAACTGGCACCAGCACACATTTGGCAAGGCTCTAAAGTTACATACAACACACAATCTTTTAAATATTTTCCGCCTAAAAAATCTGCAGCAGCCGTAAAAGCCTGCATTTCTGCATGCGCGGTTACATCATTTAAAGTTTCGGTTAAATTATGAGCTCTTGCAATAATCTGATCTTTAAAAACAATAATTGCTCCAACTGGCACTTCTCCTTTATCAAAGGCAATTTCGGCTTCTTGCAAAGCTTTTCTCATAAAATAAGTATCGTCAAAAGGTTGAATCATTGTCATTAATTTAAGTTTTCAATATTACAAAAACTTTTTGACGCCAAAATCGTACTTTTGTCTTTATGACAAATAATTTGTTGAAAAACATATCAACCCCAGAAGATTTACGAAAGCTAAATCCAGAACAATTACCTCAACTTGCTAAAGAGTTGAGAGATTTTATTATTGATATTGTAGCAACCAAAGAAGGACATTTAGGCGCTAGTTTAGGAGTTGTTGAATTAACGATTGCTTTGCATTATTTATTTGATACTCCTCATGATTTATTAGTTTGGGATGTTGGCCACCAAGCATACGGGCATAAAATTTTAACCGGCAGAAAAGACATTTTTCATACCAACAGACAATTGGGAGGAATTGCGGGTTTTCCGTCAAGAAAAGAAAGTGAATTTGACGCTTTTGGCGTAGGACATTCATCGACCTCTATTTCTGCTGCCTTAGGAATGGCAATTGCTTCTAACATAAAAGGCGCAACAGAAAAACATCATATTGCGGTTATTGGAGATGCTTCTATTGCAAGCGGAATGGCTTTTGAAGCCTTAAACCATGCAGGTGTTTCTAAAGCTAATTTACTCATCATTTTAAATGATAATGCTATTGGTATTGATCCTTCTGTTGGTGCTTTAAAAGAGTATTTAACAAAGGTTAAAACAGATAAAAGACTTGCTGTACAAAACAATATTATAAAAGCCTTAAATTTTGATTATTCAGGCCCAATTGATGGACATGATTTACCGAAAGTTTTATCAGAATTAAAAAGATTAAAAGATGTTAAAGGTCCAAAATTCTTACATGTAATTACTACAAAAGGAAAAGGTTTACAGCAAGCTGAAGAAGATCAAGTAACCTATCATGCACCTGGTAAATTTGATAAAATTTCTGGAGAGCGATTAAAAATAGCAAAAAGCTTATACACAAAATATCAAGATGTTTTTGGGAAAACAGTAGTAGAATTGGCTGATAAAAATGATAAAATTGTTGGTATAACTCCAGCGATGTTAACGGGAGGTTCTCTAAAATTCATGTTAGAAAAGCACCCAAAGAGAACTTTTGATGTTGGTATTGCAGAACAACATGCTGTAACTTTAGCGGCAGGTATGGCAACGCAAGGTTTAGTGCCTTTTTGTAATATTTATTCTACGTTTTTACAACGTGCATACGATCAAGTAATTCATGATGTTGCTTTGCAAAACCTACCGGTTATTTTCTGTTTAGACAGAGCTGGTTTGGTAGGAGAAGATGGCGCAACGCATCATGGTGTTTTCGATTTAGCGTATTTACGTTTAATTCCTAATTTGATTGTTTTTGCACCAAGAAACGAAATTGAATTGCGTAATATTCTATATACTGCCCAATTAGGTTTAAAAAACCCAATTGCCATTCGATACCCAAGAGGAGTAGGAACGATTATAGACTGGAAAAAACCTTTTGAAAAAATAGCACTAGGAAAAGGAGTTTGTTTACAAGAGGGTAATAAAACAGCTATTTTATCTATAGGAACCATTTCTAAAAATGTTTCTGAAGCACTAGATTTGATTGATAATTCATCAGATTTTTCTCATTATGACATGCGTTTTGTAAAACCTTTGGATGAAAACTTATTACATCAAATATTTAAAAAACATACAACTATTTTTACGGTTGAAGATGGCACTATAAAAGGTGGTTTTGGTAGTGCTATTTTAGAGTTTGCATCCCAGAATAATTATCAACATAAAATAAAAATGTTAGGTATTCCTGATGCGTTTATTGAACATGGAAGTGTATTAAAACTTCAAGAAAAACTTGGTTTAGACGCTCATAGTTTATCCGAAATATTTAAATTATAATCATAAAAAAAAGACGCTAAATAGCGTCTTTTTTTTATACATTGAAAGTAGAGGAAACTACTCAATTACTATTTTACTTGAAGCTTTTTTATTGTTTTCATCAATAAGATTTACAATATAAACGCCAGCATTTAAACTCACAGAAATTTCTTGTTTATCGTTTGCTGTAAAATCGACCTCTTTAGCATATACTTTTTTACCGTTAAGACTAAAAACAGTCATTTTAGTTTTTCCTAAGGTACTTTTTCCTTGTAAAGTAAAGTCTCCTTTAGAAACCGTAGGATAAATTGCAAATACTTGATTACCGGCTAAAACATCATCAACAGAAGCGGTAGCTGTATTTTTATTTATCGACTGAATAGCCCAACCATAAGAAAATGCCCCTGGATCTGAAACTAAACTAAATTTAAAAACAACCGTATCTCCAATAGCAAAGCCTTTATCTGTTAACACAATGTTTTGTTCTTTAAATAAAGCATCACTTCCCACAGCATCGGTTCCTTTATTAAATTCTGCTAACCATTCTGGAAATCTTCTTGCGTCGTATTTATCTAATGTTTTCCAAGTAATTAAATCGGTAGAAGCTTCAATTAAAACATAATCATAAAACTGAGTTAAGTCTGTTAGATCATCCGTATATGGCTCTACAATGGCAAAATCTTCATACCTAAAATCTTTATTGTCTTCTGATATTGTTAACGGTTGTTTTAATGTTACAGAATACGTTGTTGCGTTATTGTAAGGATGATCTGAGTTGTTTAATACTGAATTAGAAACGTCTCCACCTAAATTATTCACGACAAAATCTGACTTATATGAAAATACATCTGAATCTTGAAATTCTGTAATCACAATGGAAGCAGCTGCAGCATTATAATCAATTACTAAAAATTCTTGGTTATTTATTGGAGTTTCTAAACTATTAGTATCATCAAAAACCTGAATACCTAGTTGATGATACCCTTCTGCCAAATCTATTGTTTCATAAGAATACGTTACGCCTTCAGTAAAATCTTGTATTACCTCTGCTTGCTCTATACCATCTATAAATATTTTAATTCTGTTTACATCATCTGTTGGTACTTTATAACTAACAACAGTTTGTAAACTTTCAATTTCTTTTTGTTGTGTAGAGGCTTGTGCAAACTCTAAGTATCCTGGTAATGTGTACGTGTTTAAATCAGAAATAGTTGCAGACCAAACCCCTCTACCATAAGTTGCAATTACAACTTGATCATTTACTACTTTCATATCATAAACAGCTACTGCTGGTAAATCTGTAATCATACTCCAACTTGTACCTCCATTTTCTGTTTGAAAAAGACCAATATCTGTACCTGCCCAAATAATATCTTTGTTAAAAGGCATTTCTAAAACACTATGAACTGCCACATCTGGAAAACCTGTATTCGAATCTGTTTCAAACCCTGTAATATCACTCCAAGTTGCTCCTAAATCTTCAGTTTTTAGAATTTTAGGCTCCCCTTGATTTGAAAAAAGTGCATAGGCTCTATTTTTTTCGGTATAAGAAGTTGCTATACCAGAAATAAATGCGTTAAGAGAACCATTAGGATTGTTATAACTACCTGCATTGGTAAACGATTGTCCGTTATCTTTAGAAACATGTAACACATAACTACCACTCTCTGTCATTGCAGCTCCAGCCCAAACAATATTTGGATCTGCAACAGATACCTTTACATCTAAAGCACTTGAAGTACTTGGTGCATAATTAGAAACTATAGGTATTAAACTCCAGGTTGCTGCAAAATCTGTAGAACGATAAACCCCATTCCCTGAAATAGAAAAAACAACATCTGGGTTATTATTTGCATTTGTTATTTTTGTATAAAATATTGGTTCTCCTTCTAAACTAGTACTTCCTGCAAAGTCAAAATTAACATATCTACCAATTCTATTATTTTGAGAAGAAACAATAAAATCTCGAGGATTATCATAATGCCAAATAACTTCAAAACCATCTCCACCAAAAACAGCTATATACGATTTCTCTTTGGTTGAATCATCTCCTAACGATATCCAACAACCATTATCTTGTGCACCTACTAAATAATTATCAGCCCCATTTTGTTTGGCTGCACCATAAAACTGCGTACTATTTTTTCCTAAGGCAGAATTAGACCAATCTCCTTCATTTACTCCTGGGTCTAAAGCCGAGTTACTAGAATAAATACCTCCATCGTTTGCTAAAACTATTTGAAAGTTATTGTTTATTCCTTTTATAGCAGTAAGTCCATGCTGATCTACATGAACATCTGTATTTATTTGATTAAGATTACTGTTTTGACCAGTAGCAGCTATCTCTAAAGCAGTAAAAGTATCATCGCTATTTACAGTAACTTTAAAAAGTTCTACTCCTCCAACATAAAAAACATTCTCATCAAAAGGGTGCGTTAAAACAATATTGTCATACCATCCTTGTCCGTCTACTAAATCTAATCTATCTACGATAGCACCAATTGGAGCTGTTAAATTAGTAAAAGTTACTCCAGCATCTCTTGATATATATAAATCTGTATTAGGACTAACAGTACCACCAGAACCAGAATAAGCACAAACAACAACAACTGATGTATTTATTTCTGATACAGCAGTTTCAAATCTTCTATGATTTTCGTTAAAATCTGCACGATCAAAAACAATGTTCCATGTAACACCTCCATCTGTACTTTTTACCAAACCTAAAGAGCTTACAGAACCATATTGAATATTAAAATTAGTAGGATCTGCATCTAAATCTTGTACAGTAGAAGAACCATCAATTGGAAAACTATACGTTTTTTCCCAAGAAGTACCACCGTCTGTAGTTCTATAAATACCCTCGGTGGTACCGATTAAAACATTCATATCATCTAAAGGATTTATAATGATTCTCCCTACATCACCAAAACCTGTAGTTGCAACTAAACTTTGCCAAGTAACACCACCATCTATTGTTTTATAGACTCCAGAACCACCAATTGCGCCTAAATTACCAAAAGGCTCACCTGTACCTACATATAATACATTAGAGTTTGTTTGACTAATTACAATGGTAGAAGTTGCTAGGTTTGGTATGTTAAAATCGGTTAGTACAGACCAAGTTACTCCTGCATCTTCCGTTAACCAAACACCACCACCAACACTACCTATAAACCATCTATTAGCATTATTAGGATCTACAGCAATACCTCTAGCTCTTCCAGGAACATTATTAGGACCTCTTTCTTGAAAAACAGGAGAAATAGCGCTAGCACTACCTTTTTTAAATGCTTTTTGTTTTGCTTTATTATATTCTTCTATAAGGTATCCCTTTTTATAAGTAGAATTTTCTTCGTCGATTCGTTTTCTTATCTGTTTTTGATAATCGGCAATCTTTTCGATTCCTTTTTTATGAACACCTTGAGGCTTTTTTGCTTTCTTTAATTGCCTAAAATTATTTTTTATAACAATTTCTTTTTCCTTTTCTTTTGGTTGACACCCAACAAGAAGGATGGTTGATAAAAATATAGAAGCAACAATTGATAAATACTTTTTTTTCATTTTCATAGCTTTTTAGGTTAGTCAATTTTTATAGTAATATATCTCTTTTTTGTCGGTGTGTTTTCTCCTATAATTAGATCATTTTCTTTTTCTATTATACCAACATAAGGTGTACCTTTTAAAGAACTCTCATCTAACCATTCCATTTTTTCGCCCGTAAAAACACCTTTTTTTAACTCCTTTTTGGTTTTTACATCAATTACTTGATAATTGAAAGTAACTACAGGACTATTACCCTCTACATAATTTAAAATCAGTAATTTAGATTTATTTTTATTATAAATTTCCTTAACAATTTTATGGCTCTCAAAAGTTATAATCTCATCATTGTTTTTGCTGTTGTTTTTATTCACTTGATTTGATTTACAGAAGAAAAATAAACTAGAAATTAGCATTAAAAATAATAATTGTACAATTTTGTTTAACATAGTATCTCTTTATTTAATGACAAGTTTATTAATCTTCTTATAAATGGAATTTAAATAGTATTCCCAGTTATTTTTTTATGCATTCTAATAGCATAACCATCAGACATTCTAGAAACATAACTACAAACCTGCATTATTCTATGATACAAGTTATTGGTT
The DNA here is from genome assembly GCF_009796785.1 of Polaribacter sp. L3A8. Lineage (NCBI taxonomy): Bacteria > Pseudomonadati > Bacteroidota > Flavobacteriia > Flavobacteriales > Flavobacteriaceae > Polaribacter > Polaribacter sp. L3A8. Next base: position 3,177,043 of record NZ_CP047026.1, on the reverse strand, counting down.
TCTGTTTGATATTCTTTTGGTAATAGGTTTAACACCAAACTATCAAAGTTAGATGGGTTTCCTTCAAATTTATTATTTAATGCCGATACAAAAACATCTAACAAATCGGCAATAATTCTATAACCAGCCACCTCTTTTTCTATAACTTCTGTGCTTTTATAAATTTTATCAATACTTAATTTAATAATGTCGTTAATTTGTGCCTCATACTTACACTTCTCTAACAAAGACTTCTCAAACGTTCCGTTTAAAATAGCTTCTTCATTTGCCAAGAAAATAGTTACAGCTTCATTAATTAAAACACCAATTGCCAAAGCTCTTAAGTAACTTATTCTGTCGGTTTTATGTTGTAAAGAATGATATTTTTTAATATCAATAGTATCTTTTACCAACTTAATCATATACTCTAAAGCAAATTCTTCTTCAATTAAGCCTAGGTTAATTCCGTCTTCAAAATCTATAATTGTATAACAAATATCATCTGCCGCTTCTACTAAATATGCTAATGGATGTCTATAAAAAGAGACTGCTGAGGCAGTTTTTTGCTTCATTCCTAAATCTTCCACCACTTCTAAAAACTCGTTCTTTTCAGACTGAAAAAACCCATATTTTTTATCTACAATATGATTTGTTGGTTTTTTAGGAAGACTTTCTTTAGGATATTTTAAAAAAGCACCTAACGTTGCATAACTTAAACGCAAACCACCAGAAATACCCTCTCTAGATTCTGTTAAAATTTTAAATCCGTTTGCATTTCCTTCAAAATCTATTAAATCTTGATATTCTATAGCTGTTAATTCTGCTTTATATTTTGCACCTTTTCCGGTTTTAAAATACTCTCCAATGGCTTTTTCTCCAGAATGCCCAAAAGGCGGATTTCCAATATCGTGCATTAAAGAAGCAGTACCTACAATGGCACCAAAATCGTTAAAAGTGTATCCTAAATTAGATAAATTAGGATGGCGTTCTAACAACACCTTTCCTACTCTTCTCCCTAAGGTTCTACCAACCACAGAGACTTCTAAACTGTGTGTTAAACGAGTATGTACAAAGTCGGTTTTAGATAACGGAATTACCTGTGTTTTGTCTTGTAAGCTTCTAAATGCGGAGGAGAATATAATTCTATCAAAATCTACATCAAAACCCAAACGAGTTTCGTCTTGTGCTATTCTATCGCGTTTTTGTGTATCTCCAAAGCGTTTTAAAGAAAGGAGTTGTTCCCAGTTCATTATGTATGAATTATAAAGTTTGATGTGTAAAAGTACAAACTATTATTTTGGGTTGATAAAAGCAAATGAAAAACAATACAAACCCCTTTTTAGCCTTTAAATTTTATGAAGATTTTAATATTTTTTAATTTACTATGTTGCCAACTAAAAGTATATTTAATTTTTTACAAAAAAATATTTATGAAAGTTAAACTGATCGTAATCAATCTAATACTAATAACCGTAATGAGTTGTAGTTCTGTACAGAAAAAAAACAATGATTCTTTTGATACTGCTATCACAGGAAAATACTGGAAACTAAAAACCTTAGAAGGGAAAGAAGTAAAAGTGGACAAAAACCAAGAACGTGAAATTTCTATCACCTTAAAAACTCAAGATAATAGACTAACAGGTTTTGCGGGTTGTAATTCCGTTTCTGGAGAATTTACCCTAGAAGAGGGTAACCGAATTAAATTTAGCAAATTAGTATCTACTAGAATGTTTTGCCCTAACACAGATGAACCTGCATTTTTAAAGGTTTTAAACTTAGCCGATAATTACACTGTAAAAGACGATGTATTATCTTTAAATGTGGGCAGAAGAGCTCCTTTAGCAATTTTTGAAGCTGTTTATTTTAATTAAAATTCTATGATAAAAAAAGTATTTCTTACACCGTTTCAAAAGTTCATGAAAATTGAAGGTTTTAGCGGAATTCTATTATTATTAAGTACCATAATTGCCTTAATTTGGGCAAACTCTAGCTTTAGCGATAGTTACACCGCTCTTTTAGACTATAAAATTGGTGTGACAGGAGAAAATTTTGAATTAAAAAAACCACTTATATTATGGATTAACGATGGTTTAATGGCTATTTTCTTCTTTTTAATTGGTTTAGAAATTAAAAGAGAAGTGTTAATTGGCGAGTTAAATTCAATTAAAAAAATAGCATTTCCATTATTTGGTGCCATTGGAGGCGTAATTGCTCCTGTTGCCTTATTTATGCTTTTAAACCAAAACCCAGATACCTTTAAAGGTTGGGGAATACCAATGGCCACAGATATTGCTTTTTCTTTGGCTGTATTAAATTCTCTAGGAAAAAGAGTGCCTTTAAGTTTAAAAATATTTTTAATAGCCTTTGCAATTGTAGATGATATTGAAGCTGTTTTAGTGATTGCCATTTTTTATAGTGGCGCAATTAAAACCACCTTATTGTTTATTGGTTTAGGTTTATTAGCTGTTTTATACTTTTTGTCTTACAAAGGGTATTACTTTAAATTTATTATGTTTTTTACCGGAATAGTCGTTTGGGTATTGTTCTTAAAATCTGGAGTTCACCCAACAGTAGCAGGTATTTTGTTAGCTTTTTCTGTACCAATAAGACAGAAAATAGAAACCGCCACATTTTTATCTCAATTAGAGAATATTTACAATGATATTAAAAATGCAACGGTATTAAAAAAACCTATTTTGTCTAATGAACAAGTAGGTCATATGGATGAATTAGAAGATTGGAGCCACAAGTTTCAATCTCCATTACAGCATTTAGAACATAGTTTACATGGTTGGGTGGCCTATTTTATCATTCCTATTTTTGCATTGGCAAACGCGGGTGTTTTAATAGATAGTTCTGTAGGTATAGAAGTGCCGTTGGTTATAAATATTATACTTTGTTTGGTTTTAGGTAAAGGATTAGGAATCCCTTTCATTGTATTACTTGCAGAGAAATTAAACCTAGTACAGATTCCATCTGATGTTAGTGTGAAACAAATTTTTGGAGTTTCCTTTATTGCAGGTATTGGTTTTACAATGGCAATTTTTATTGCTAGTTTGGCCTTTACCTCATCTCCAGAATACATTAGTTCTGCAAAAATAGGAATTCTTTTAGGTTCGCTTATTTCTGCCGTAATTGGGTACTTTATTTTAAGGGCGAGTACCAAACCAGAAGTTATTACTGAGGGATAAATCTCTTATAGAAAAAGTTTATAAATAACGTGAGTTCGATGTAAGAAATTTTAATTAAACCTATAAAAAAAGCAGAATATTTAGTATATTAAAGTACTGAATTCTAATATATTAATAAATATCCTGCTTATGATTTCTGATAGTAAAATTATAGAAATTTTCTGTTCTTTAGATGATTTTATGAAAGAATTTAACTTAATTCTTAATAAAAACAGCATTTCTGATGGTTCAACAACTAAAAAACGTAATAGAAAGTTCAAAATGTCTGATAGTGAAGTGATGACCATACTTGTTATATTTCACCTAAAGTCTTACCGAAACCTTAAACACTTTTACTTAAACCATATTTGTAAATACAGACAAGATCTGTTTCCAGATTGTGTTTCTTATAATAGATTTGTAGAACTTCAAAAAAAGGTTACACAACCTTTAGCCGTTTTTATGAAAATGTATTGTTTAGGCGATTGCACAGGTATCTCTTTTATTGATTCTACTCCTTTAAAAGTATGTCACTATAAAAGAGAAAAACAACATAAAGTATTTAAAGATATTGCCAAAAAAAGCTATGGAACTATGGGGTGGTATTTTGGATTTAAACTACATATTGTCTGCAATGACAAAGGAGAAATTATTGATTTTATGTTCACTCCAGCCAATGTAGATGACAGATTCCCTCTCAAACAAAAGAAGTTTCACGACAAATTATTTGGAAAAATTTTTGGAGACAAAGGATATATTGGGAAAGATTTATTTGAAAGACTTTTTGTAGACGGAATTCATTTAATAACTAAAGTTCGAAAAAACATGAAAAAGAAAGCAATGGACTATATGGATAAAGTTATCCTAAGAAAAAGAGCAATCATCGAAACAGTAAATGATGTACTAAAAAACACTTGCCAAATTGAACATTCTAGACATAGATCTTTTGATAATTTCATAACAAATATGATCTCTGGATTAATTGCATATTCTTTTTTACCTAAAAAACCTTCTATAAAAATCCCGAATATGTTACCGAATATTGCGATTGATTAGCTCGAACTCACGTTAAATAAAAAAAGAGAAGCCGTAAAGCTTCTCTTTTTTTATTAACCTAAACCTAATGTTTCTTCTAGATCTAACTCCCTAATAACTTCAACTCCTTCTTTTGTTAGGATGTTTAACCATTCTGTAAAGTTGAGAACTTTATAATGAAGTTTATTATCCATATAATACGCTAATTCCCATTCTCCATTAGTATCTTTTTCTGAAGTTAACCAACACCAAGCACCTCCATTAGAATCTTCTGTCATTAGACATAATAAACTATTTACTTTTAACAGTTTTCCTCCATCTAATTCAATTGTCTCTGAGAAATCGTTTCTATAATTTGATAACCAAGAAAAATTTTGAATACTATCTATATACTGGCTAAAAACCCAATTACCTCCATCACCAAAGTGTTTTAGAAAAATTTTGTAAGATGTTGGTAAATCTAATTGTAGTTTATTTTCTATTGCTTTTATTTCTTCATCATTTAATTTTTTTCCAACCCCATCATGCACATCAAAATTTTCTAATAAATTAAAGATAGCACTTGAAATTGGATGTTGAAAATCTTTTGAATTTCTAAATTTTTCTATATTTTTAGCTTGGTTAACTTTTGCCAACATTCGCTTTCTTGTTGTGTTAGATTGGTCTTTATTCTTCTTAACCAATAAAGAAACTCCAAAAGAAACGATTCCTAAAGCTATAAAGAGTATTGTTTTTGTTGTCAAAACTTTACATTTTTATAGGTTGAAAAGTACAAAAAAAGCCGTCTAGAAAGTAAAAAAATGTCAACCTGAATTTATTTCAGGTTCTTATAACGTTTTAATATTACTCAGTTGAGATACTGAAACAAGTTCAGCATTGAAAGTTGACTGCATTCTCTAAAAGCTTTTAAATAGGTTTAGCCCAGATTGAACGGTCTGTTTGAGCTCTTTTTTGCCATTTTTTTTGGCAAAAAAAGCGAGTAGTGAAAGCTGGAAATAGCTACAAAAAAAAAGAGAAGCCTTTCGACTTCTCTTATCTTTATTTATACTACTAATTACCCTTCGCAACTAGCACATTCTTTCTTTTGTTTAAACTTCTGTGCAGCATTCATACTGTGTTGGTAATACATAGATTTTACACCTAATTTCCAAGCATTAATATATACTGAATTCACTTCTTTAATTGGCATATCTGGATGCACCATAATATTAATAGATTGTCCTTGATCTATATGGTTTTGTCTATTTGCCGCTTGATATACAATTACATTTTGATCTATTTCTGAATACGTTTTAAAAACGTCTTTCTCGTGTTCTGTTAAAATACTTAAATGCTGAACTGAACCATCGTTATCTCTAATACTTTTCCAAACATCAGATGTGTTTTGTCCTTTAGCTTCTAAAAGTTGTTCTAAAACAGGATTCTTAATTGTTGTTTTAATTTTTGCAATATCTTTTACATAAATATTAGACCAAATTGGCTCTATACCTTGTGATACTTGTCCTAATATAAATGCTGATGAAGTAGTTGGAGCAACTGCATTTAACGTTGCATTACGTCTACCATATCCTTTTAATACTTCTGGTTCTCCATACAATTTTGCCATTTCTTCTGATGCTTTGTATGATTTTTCTTTAATTACTTTAAAGATTTCACTGTTTAAAGCATACGCCTCTGCACTATCAAACCCTAACATTTTAGATTGTAATAAAGAATGCCATCCTAAAGCACCTAAACCTAATGCTCTATTTTCTTTTGCAAATTTATAGGCTTTCTCCATAAAACGAAACGTAAACTGATCGTCTCTATCTGCAGAATCTCTATATACTTCTAATTTATTGATAAATTCTTGCATTACTGCATCTAAGAAATATGCTAATGTTTCTACAGCATCTGTATCTTTCCACTCATCATAATGTACTAAGTTAATAGATGATAAACAGCAAACAAAAGACCAATCTTCATTAGATGGTAACATGATTTCTGTACAAAGGTTACTTGCATAAATTTCGTGGTTTTTGTCTTTATAAACATCTACCGTTCCGTTATTTGCATTGTCTCTAAAAAGTATGTAAGGGTATCCTATTTCTCCTCTTCTTTGTAAAACTTTTGCCCAAAGACCTCTTTTTTCTACATCTCCATCAATCATTTCTTGCATCCATTGGTCACTTACTGTAACTCCATGCGTTAATTCTTGAATTGGATTTCCTTCTGTACCTATTTCTAAAAATTCTTTAATATCTTGATGATCTATTGGTAAATATGGAGAAAAACGACCTCTCCTTACAGAACCTTGACTTACAACATCAACCATTTTTTCGAACAATTGCATAATGTGAACCGATCCTGACGAAGAACCGTTATTTTTAACATCTGCACCTCTTTCTCGCAACTTACCAAAGTAACCAGACGTTCCTCCACCAAGTTTAGACATCATACCAACTTCTGATTGTGAGAATAAAATATCCCCCATATCATCTGCCACATGACTTCCAAAACAGCTAATAGGTAAACCTCTTTTCTTACCAAAGTTAGACCATACTGGCGATGCTAAAGAATAATAGCCAGCAGCCATGTATTTGTAAAACTTATCAGAAAAACCTTTAATTTTTAAAAGACCCTCTGCATTATCTGCTATTTCACGGATTCTTTCTTCTGGAGTAGTATCTCCCGTTAAATAACCAGACTGTAAAAATTTACGGCTATTTTCTGTTAGCCATGTAATTTCTGGTTCTTTGTTATCTTTAAGCATTTCTTTCCTAGCGGCGTTTCTTGCTTGAATTAATTTTTCGTGTTCGGTTAAGTCTGCTGTTGCTGTTTCGTTCAAGTTCATAATTTAAAATAGGTCGTCGCTAGTTATACTTTTAGTTCTTTTACTGTAATTGATAGATCTTTTTACAAAGAAATCTCCGTGTTTGGTTCCAATAATTTCATCATCAAACCAATCTGTTTCAGATAATAATACTTGGTCTACATCAAATATTTTTGATATACCAATACTCTCTAAAGAATTATTAAATCTATTTTTAATAAATTCTTTTATTACGTCTTTAGGTAGAAAATCTAATTCTCCTTTTTCAAAAATCCAGTCTATTAATTTACTTTCAGAAAGAAATGCTTCTTTACAAGTTTCTTGAACCAATAAATTATGCTCCTCACTAAACCATTCTGGGTTTTCTTCTTTTATAATCTTAATAAGATCGATACCAAAATCTCCATGAATTTGCTCTTCTTTAGAAGTAGCTTCTACCACATTAGAAATTCCTTTTAAAACATTTTTATGCTTGTTAAAAGCCATAATAATCAAAAACTGAGAAAATAAAGATACATGCTCTATAAATAGAGAGAATAAAATTATCGATTCAGAAAACTCTTGATTGTCTTCACTGTTTACATTTTTTAACGCGCCTTCTAAGTAACTAACACGTTTCATAATTACAGGCTTCTTCTTTAAGTTTTTAAACTCATTGTTTAACCCTAAGATCTCTAATAAATGAGAATATGCATCGTGATGTCGTACTTCACTTTCTGCAAACGTTGCACCAACAGAACCAATTTCTGGCTTCGGCATTTTTTTATAAATGTCTCCCCAAAAAGTTTTAACGGCTACTTCTATTTGAGAAATTGCCAACATGGTATTTTTAATAGCATTTTGTTCTAAACTGGTAAGAGTTGCTTTAAAATCTTGTATATCGCTCGTGTAATTAAATTCTGTATGTATCCAATAAGAGTGTCTAATAGCATCTACATATTCTCCTAATGCAGGATAATCGTAAGGCTTTAAGTTTATTCTTTTCTCAAAAATATTAGGCTTTCTACTTCTTGTTTGTTCATCTCTATATAAAATATACGCCTTTGCCACATCATGAAAAGGGCTGTCCATTAATTTATACTCTACAATGTCTTGAACCTGCTCTACTGTAGGCATATAATCTGGCTCATTTAACCTTCTCTCTAATAAAGTACCGTGTACAATATTAGAAATTGCAATAGCATCATTTCTAGAGCCATTATTTACAGTAAGCATTGCTTTTTCAATAGCATTAATAATTTTCTCTAACTCAAAAGTGGTTGTTTCAGAGTCTCTTTTTATAATGTGCGTAATCTCCACAGTAAATTGGTGTTATTTGAAGGTTAATTTGATGTTAAGAACAAGTCTTACAAAGATTGGTTTTTTTGTTCCGAAATGAAAGTTATAGTTATTCACAAATCCCTTGAAGTTTTTAACAATAATCGTTTTTTTATCAACTTCCAATAAAAAGAACGCTTTTTCAATTAAATGAAAATCAATATTTTAAAACACAAAAAACAGCTAAGTAACTGCTACTGTTGACATTCTTAAAACACCTCTAGAAAAGAAATTTTATTACATTTTTATGCATCAAATTTTCTTTTTTAAAACACCTCTTTTTTATAAAAAAAAGGAAAAATGTTATTTAAAACAGCAATTATGTAAAACCAATTAATATAATCTTATATTTGCAGTATTATTAACATTTATATTATATTATTTTGAAAAAAGGAACAGTAAAATTCTTCAACGAATCTAAAGGATTTGGATTTGTAACAGAAGATGATTCAAACACAGAGTACTTTGTACATGTATCAGGATTAATTGACGAAATTAGAGAAGGTGACGCAGTAGAGTTCGACCTTAAAGAAGGTAGAAAAGGTTTAAATGCAGTAGACGTTAGAGTTCTATAATTTTAAATTTTTTGAAAAGAACAAGTCGCTTAATTTTTTAAGCGGCTTTTTTTTGTCTTATTTTTGCAGAAATAATATTCTTTTATGAAAAGTAGATTTCCAAAAACCGTACAAATTGCTATCATATCTGTCTACTTAATTTTTTTAGCAGGTGCTGTTGTTAGAATGACTGGTTCTGGAATGGGCTGTCCCGATTGGCCTAAATGTTTTGGCTATTATATTCCGCCAACCGCAGAAGAACAAATTACTTGGAAACCAAATACTGAGTTTAAAAAAGGTTTTATTATTATTAAAGATGAAGCACTATTTGTAGCAGAACACACTCTTAAAACTACAGATAAATTTAATAAGAGTAATTGGGCAAACTACACAAAACACGATTACGCTAAATTTAATAAATACCACTCTTGGACAGAGTACATTAACAGATTATCTTCTGTTTTAGCTGGTTTTGTCTTCTTATTTTTAATTTACGGAGCAACAAAATTCTGGAAAACAGACAAAAGGATTCCTATACTTGCTTATACTGCATTTTTTCTAATGCTTGTAGAAGCTTGGTTAGGAAAAACTGTGGTAGACACCAATTTAAAACCAACAATTATTACCATTCACATGGTGATTGGTTTAATTATTATTGCTCTTTTATTACAATTAAAATTTATTTCTTCGGATAAAAAAAAGACCTACACTTACAATTCGCTCTTTAGTAAATTGCTAATTGTATCTGCAGTTTTTTCTTTGATACAAATTGCAATGGGTACCCAAGTAAGACAATTTATAGACGAACAAGTAAAACTTTATGGCTTCGAAAACAAAGATTATAGTTTGATGAATCCTAGTTTTAAATTCTATTTTCACAGATCTTTTACAATTGCAATTGTCTTAGTAAATTTGGGTTTATTTTACCTAAATCAAGCAAAAGACCTAGGCTACAGGCTTGTAAACTGGATAGTGGGTTTAATTTTCTTAGAAACCATTACAGGTATTTTAATGTATTATGCAGAATTTCCTTTAGGCACACAAGCAACACACTTATTGGCAGGTGCAGTTTTATTTGGGTTGCAGTATTACTTATGGGTTCAGAGTAGGAAGGCAGTAAGCAGTAAGCAGTAAGCAGTAAGCAGTAAGCAGTAAGCAGTAAGCAGTAAGCAGTAAGCAGTAAGCAGTAAGCAGTAAGCAGTAAGCAGTAAGCAGTAAGCAGTAAGCAGTAAGCAGTAAGCAGTAAGCAGTAAGCAGTAAGCAGTAAGCAGTAAGCAGTAAGCAAGTTAAAATACTTCCACAAGCACAGTCTTACAATCATTAAAAGTTATCAACTATAAACAAACAAAAATTAAAAAAACTAAAAGTCATTCCCCGATAGCGCAAGCGTCTCGCTCGTGCAAATACCAATAACATGCAGAGTAATTTACACGAACTTATTCTACAATGTTGTAAGAAAAGATACGAGCGAGACGCTCGCACTAGCATTTGGTAAAAATATTTCCACAAGCACAGTCTTACAATCATTAAAAGTTATCAACTATAAACAAACAAAAATTAAAAAAACTAAAAGTCATTCCCCGATAGCGCGAGCGTCTCGCTCGTGCAAATACCAATAACATGCAGAGTAATTTACACGAACTTATTCTACAATGTTGTAAGAAAAGATACGAGCGAGACGCTCGCAACAGCATTAGGTGAAAACATTTCCACAAACACAGTCTTACAATCATTAAAAGTTATCAACTATAAACAAACACAAATTAAAAAAACTAAAAGTAATTCCCCGATAGCGCGAGCGTCCCGCTCGTGCAAACACCAATAACATGCGGCGTAATTTCCACGAACTTATCCTACAATGTTGTAAGAAAAGATACGAGCGAGACGCTCGCAACAGCATTGGGTAAAATTTTTGACTGCAAACTGAATACTGAGAACCGCTAACTAATTCACGGATGTGCATTTACCCAAACCTCACCATCTGCAAAGTATTCTTTTTTCCAAATAGGTACCGTTTCTTTTAAAGTGTCAATTGCAAACTCACAAGCCTCAAAAGCGGCTTTTCTATGTTTAGAAGAAGTAGTTATAATTACAGGAATTTCACCAACCTGCAACATTCCTTCTGCATGATGAATGGCTATTTTTTTAATATCGAATTTCTCTAAAGCCAAATCTGCAATTTTTTGCATTTCTTTAATTGCCATTGGTTTGTAGGTAGAAAAATCTAACTGCAACACCTCTTTTCCTTGTGTATCATTTCTAACTGTACCTACAAATGCAGAAATTCCGCCACAAGCATCATCTTCTACAAAATTGTAACATTCTTGTAAATCTAATTTTTCTGATGTAATTTTTATTGAAGTTCTTTCCATTCATCAACAAAAATAGGAAAACAAAATTGTATTTTCGCAAAAATAAACGAAACGTCATTACGAGGAGTTTCGCACGAAGTAATCTCTTAATTTAAATAGATTGCTTCACTTTATACGCAATGATTAATACCTATAAAATGAAAAACATCTTTAGACTTGTAAGTATCTTAGAAGGAATTTCTTACTTATTATTGTTATTTATAGCAACACCAATTAAGTATATTCAAGGTGATGCAACTTATGTAAAAATGTTAGGAATGCCTCATGGAATCCTTTTTATGTTATATGTAGTTTTAGCTATTGTAATTAAAAAAGAAATGAATTGGAGTAACAAAACTTTAGGAATTGTTTTAGTTGCCTCTGTAATTCCTTTTGGAACTTTTTATATTGATAAAAAATATTGTCAAAAATAAGTATCTCTATTTTTTCAGAAAATCATACAAGCTTGTTTCTTCCCTTCGGGGGATAAAAAACAAGCTTTTTTACCCTCCGCTAACTGGCGGAATCACAGCAATTACATCGCCTTCTTTTAAGGCTAACTCATCTGCCGCATAACTTTCATTAACGGCAATAGCATAAGAATTGATATTTTTTAACTGCGGATATTCTTTCTTCAAAAAATTCTTAAAACCTACAACTGTTAAAGCATCAGTAATTTCTAAATCTAAATTTGAAGCACCTACTAAATCTGTTGTAATCCCAAAAAAAAGTATTTGAATTTTCATCTTTCAAAAATAATTAAAACATACTCAATCGAAACAACAAACCGTTACTTTTAATTCCTGCATGAAAAGATTTTACATAATCAACCCTTAAAAAACGCCATTTACCAAAACCAATGTTATCTAAACCTACAGAATATTCTGTATACGGTTTTTTATCGGCCATAATTAACGTTTTTGCTCCACCCACTAAGTGAAAATTCAATTTATTTAGCAACGGAATTTTACCTAAAATTGCCCCTTTAAAATTATGTTCTATATGCGCTTCTGCATACCTATCATTTGTATAAAATTTATAATACTCTAACAACCCAAAACTATTTAACTCACCATCTAAAGGAAATAGCAAACGATTTCCATTAGCTTGCAACAAATCCATAAAAGGAATATTTTTCTTTTCTAAAAACACACCTCCTTTTAAATTATACACAAACTTCCCGTAATTTCCTGCATCAATATCTTGCCTCACATTAATACGAAACAAATCTGAATTCAACTCAGAGTTAGCCGCTTCAAACTTTTTAGTATACGTAACACTAACGGTTGGAAACTTAGGATTACCAATATTAAATTTACTATCAGGATAAGACAAATACTTTTGCCCAAAAACAAAAGTTCCTTTTACATTTAAAGTCGCCATTTTATGCGTTGTAAATGCTGCATTTTCAAAATCGTTTCTATCTAAAGGATTATTAGATTTATAGCCTCCATTATTATCTTTCGAAGCAAACGAATAATCTGTAGTATTAAATAAAGGCTTTCTATTTGCGTATTCTAAAGATGATGAAAGATAAACCCCATTTTTAATTTCTTCTGAATAAGAAATTTTAGCAAACTCTTTTTCATAAATTTTTAAATAATTTAACCTTCTTAGTAGCGAGCTAATAGTATTATTTAATTTCATGATAGGATTTCTATCATTAAACTGGGCAGTTGTAACTCCTCCAGAAATAGTCATTCTTGGTCTCGAAATATCATTCCATTTTTTAGTAAAAAAGAAGGTTGGTCTTAAGCGTTTATCAGATAAACCATAATTAGCTTTTACACCTGCATTCCACCATTTTCCTTTATGATTTTGCTCTTTAAAAAAACTAATACCTAAAGAGGTGTTAAAACCTTGCACGGTATTAAAGCTAAAATCATCTATTAAACCATCATAAGATACAGACCATTTTTTATAAGAATTTCGATGGGTATATCCCATTATTGGCGACAATACATTAAACTTATTTTGTTTTTTATCTACAGAATCTAAATATTTTTTAGATTTCCGAACAAGTTTTAAACTGTCTTTAAATTTATAATCTGATGTTTCTTCTAACGTTAACGGAACCGGTCTTAAAGCATTCCAATACACCGTATCTTTTTCTGTTGCTTCTTTTTCAAAGGATAAAACTTCGTTGGTAAAAGTATCTTTATGATACCTAGGATTAAAATTATAATCGGAATATCCGGAAGAAAAGCGTCCATCTAACTTAAAACCAAAACCATCTACTTTAAAATCGATACTCTGACTAATTAAAACCCAAGCATCATTTTCTGAAGAATGATTATAGTTCTGTTTTAGATACAAAACATCTACAATAGGGATGTTTACTTGCGCCCCCGTTACCGAAACATCGGCACCATACAAAGCCCAATCATCTTCTACAATATATAAATAACCATTAAAAACTCGGTCATTTTTTCTTTTCGGGATGATTTTTATTTTGTTGATTAGTTTTCCGCTTTTTTCATAAAAAGTGCCTTCTAATTGATATTTGTAATAACTAAAAGCATTGGTAGAAATTGGCGAAATTAAATCGTTACCAAAAGTTACACTGTTATTATAAAAATTGATATTGGCATCTTCTGCCCTATTAAAGCTAATTCCGTTATCTTCTCCACTAACTTTAGAGGCAATAATTTTTTCTTTAAACTTTTTAGGTTTTTTCTGAAAATGGATTTCAGAAACAGTTTCCGAAAGATAAATAATTCCGCTTCTTGTAGAATCTAATCCACCTCCAAAATCGCCCAAATTCTGACCTAAAAACTTTTCTGGTGCATCCTTTATTTTATACAAGCCACGAGAATAAAATTTAGCCGTATACTTTGCGTACTTATCAGTATTTTTCTCTTTACTTGCAATTACATTTTTAATAATTCTATTTGCAGGATTGTCTTTTGTAGAAATAGAAAACTCCGCTAATTGTACATCTTCTTCTTCTAATTGAATATTTAATTCAAAAGGAAAAGCAGTAATATTCACTTTCTTTTTTACGGTTTTATACCCCAAAATTTGAAAAACAATTGTTTGCTTTCCTTTTTTAGTAACATTTAAAACATACTCTCCACTATCATTAGAAGTTGTGCCTGTTACCGTTTTATTTAAATAAATACTTACAAATGATAAAGGGTTGTTTTTGATATCGGTAATCCTTCCTTTTACTTGAGATAGAGCAGTTAAAGAGGTAAAAAAAATGAGTAAAAAAGTAAAATATTTCATAACGTAATTTTGGTTGATAAATACAAACATAAACTTTATGCTAAATCTAACCACTTAAATTTTGTTAAACAAGGCCTAATAATTTCTTAATTTTAAATTTTAGGAACACAAAAACAACCTTAAAAGTTATTTTTTAGTAGATTCTCTAATCACTAAATCGGTATCTAAAACAACTTCTTTATAACTAATATTTTTATTCATTTTTCTGTCTTTTATTTCTTTATATAATATTTTAAAAGATTTTTTACCCATTTCAAAACCAGGTTGATTAATCGTTGTTAAAGATGGTGAAATTACAGAAGACATAAACCAATTACTAAAACCAACAATACTAATATCTTCTGGCACTTTAACGCCCAATTTAGCAAACTCCGTCATGGCACCAATTGCCACTAAATCTGTATTTATAAAAATACCATCCACATCTTTATGGTCTTTTAATAATTGTCTTGCATTTTCTTTTCCTTCCTCAAAACTCATATCTCCACACTCATTAACGTATACTAAAGAAGGGTCGTACTCTAAATTATTATCTAATAAAGCTTTTTTATAACCAAGAAATCTATCGATAGAATTTTGAGGCAACAAAGCTCCTCTAAAATGAGCAATTCGTTTACAACCAATATCAATTAAATGTTTCGTTGCTACATAAGCTGCCTTTCGATCATCAATAATAACTTTAGAACACTTTACCACTTTGGCAATTTTATCAAACATTACTAAAGGGGTTTCCTGTTCAATAATTTCTGTTAGATGTTTAAAATCTCCTGTTCCGTTCGCTAAAGAAATTAAAATTCCGTCTACTCTTTTACTAAGTAATAAATCTATTTGCTTTTTTTCTAACTCATAAGATTCATCAGACTGAAGAATAATTACCAAATACCCTTTTTTTTCTGCTTGAGAAATAATTCCTTTAATAACACTAGAAAAAAAGTGATGTACAATTACAGGAATAATTAAACCTATAATTTTAGATTCTTTAGTTCTTAAATTAACGGCAAAAGAATTTGGTTTATAGTTTAATAAAGAAGCGGTTTCTCTCACCAACTTTCTGGTTTTTTTACTTACATCCGGATAATCTTTTAATGCTTTTGAAACCGTGGTTATAGAAATACCTAATTGTTCTGCAATTTGTTTGAGTGTTACCAAAGTATAATTGTTTAATTTTAAAGCAAATATATGTTTTATTACCCTATAAATATAGTAAATTACCTTAATCGAAAACGTTTTCGGTAAATCGAAAACGTTTTCGATTTAAGATTTCCGTAAAATACCATGACTCTATTTTAGTTTTACATAAAATAATGATTAACTAATTATTAAATTCACAATCAAAATGAAAAAACTAATACAATTAAAAAGACTAGTTTTAATAACGTTGATATTCACAGGCTCAACTTTATTAGCACAATCTACCATTTCTGGTTCTGTAAAAGACCAAAACGGAGAATTGATACCTGGGGTAAACATTATTCTTAAAGGAACAACTTTAGGAACCACATCTGATTTTGACGGAAACTATGAAATTAAAAATGTAGAAAACGGCACTTACAACCTAACTGCATCTTACATTGGTTTTGATAACTTTACAAAAGAAGTTACCGTAAACTCATCTAAAATAACTTTAAACATTGTTGTTAAAGAAAATGCACAATCTTTAGATGAAATTATTGTTACAGGAGTTGTAAACCCTAAATCTAAAATAGAATCTAGTGTTTCTATTTCTACAATTAGCACTAAACAAATAGAACAATCGTCACCTAGAACTACAGGTGAAATTTTTAAAAACATTCCTGGTATTCGTGCAGAATCTTCTGCAGGGGAAGGAAACTCAAATTTTAATGTACGTGGTGTACCTGTTTCTTCTGGTGGTTCTAGATATTTACAATTACAAGAAGATGGTTTGCCTTTAAATTTATTTGGAGATACTTCTTTTGGTAATTCAGATAACTGGTTAAGAGCAGATAAAAACATTGCAAGAGTAGAAGCTATTAGAGGTGGTTCTGCATCTACACAAACATCTAATGGTCCTGCCGGAATTATTAACTTAATTAGCAAAACAGGAAGTACAGAAGGTGGTACTGTCTCTACAACCGTAGGTTTGGATTATAGCTCAAATAGAGTAGATTTTGAATACGGAACACCTTTAGAAAATGGTTTATCTTATCATATTGGTGGTTTTATGAGAACAGGAGAAGGACCTAGAACTACTGGATTTAATGCAAATAAAGGTGGTCAAATTAAAGCAAACATTACAAAAAGATTTAAATCTGGTTACATTAGAACTTATTTAAAATTTTTAAATGATAAAACAGCAATGTATATGCCAATGCCAATGTTATTACAAGGAACTGATGCTAACCCAACGTATGCAAATTTACCTGGTTTTGATATTACAACAGATGGTTTACAATCTAAATATTTGCAAGAAAGTTCTGGTCCAACAAGTAGTGATAGAAATAGAGCTTCTAGAGATGTTAGAGACGGAAACAATGCTATTTCTAAATCTGTAGGCGTAGAGTTTTCTTTTGATTTAGGCGATGGATGGAAAGTTAGAAACAATGGTAGAATTGCATTAAATAACGGTGCATTTATTGCTCCTTTCTCTGCAGGATTCGGAGAAACAAATAGTTTTGTTGCAGGTTTACCAATACCGCAACCAGCAACTTTAAGTTATGCAGATAATGGTGCCGCTTACAATCCTGCTAATGGATTAATTCAAAACATACACGTTTTTGACACTACCATAGATGATTTAAGTAATGTAATGAATGATTTAAAAGTAAGTAAAAAAATTACAGACAATGTAGCTGTAACTGCTGGTTACTTTACTGCAACTCAAAACACAAAAATATCTTGGCAATGGAACTCTTTCTTACAAGAAGTTAAAGGAGGCGGAGATGCAAGATTAGTAAATGTAGATGGTTTATCTAGAGGCGGTCAATATGCTTACGGAACCCCGGTTTGGGGCAACTGTTGTCAACGTAAATACAACACACAACACACAGTAAACTCACCTTATGTTGGTATAGATGCAGATTTAAATGATAAATTAAACTTTAGCGGAAGTGTACGTTTCGAAAACGTAAAAGTAGACGGTACAATTGCTAGTGGACCAGAAACAGGAGCGTCTGATGTAAATAATAATAACATTATTGAACCAATTGAAATGGCAGTACCAATTGTACAACCAAATCAAAATCAAATTGTTTCTGATGAATATAGCTTTACGTCTTATTCTGCAGGTTTAAATTATAAAATGAATGATGATGCAGCCGTATTTGGTAGATATAGTTTAGGTGCTTCTGGTAGAGCTTCTGATAGAAATAGCTACAACACAGATGGTACAGCAGATGTACAATACGACCAGGTTTCGCAACTAGAAATTGGATATAAAAAACGTTTTAATAACGGAACCTTAAATGTAACTGGTTTTTCTTCTGTTACAGATGAAGCTGCAGGTTTCGAACTTCAAAATACAGTAGGTAGCAAATATATAGCAACAGGTTTAGAAGTAGAAAGTGCATTTGCTTTTGGTGATTTATCAATAAATGGATCTGCAACATATACAAATGCTAAAATTAAAGAAGATAGAGGTGGTAATGGAGCTAATGACGGAAACAAACCTAGAAGACAAGCTGATTTACTATACAGCATTGCTCCTACCTATGCTTTTGGTTTAGAAAAGCAACATTTATTAGGCTTTACAGTATTAGGTACAACAGAATCTTACGCTACAGATGCAAATGATTTAGTACAACCTGGTTACGCATACATTAATTTTTTAGGAAGAGTAGGTCTTACAGAAGGTTTATCTTTATCTTTAAATATAAATAACCTTTTTGATACCGTTGGTATTACAGAAGTTGAAGGTCAGGATGGAGTTGCAATAAACGGTACAGATCGTTATGTTAGAGCAAGGTCTATTACAGGTCGCTCATCATCTTTAACTTTACAATATAGTTTTTAAGTTTGAGTGTTATTATTAAGTGAATTTTGAATGAAGGAATAGAGCCAATAATATTCCCTATTGGCTCTTTCTTATTCTAATTATTTAAAAAAACTATTATGTTAAAAAAACCCAATTTAAGTTTCTGGCAAATATTTAATATGAATGTAGGGTTCTTAGGAATTCAATTTAGTTTCGGTTTACAGCAAACAGCCGTTAACCCAATCTTTTCATTCTTAGGCGCTCATCATGAAGATTTACCATTATTAAATTTAGCAGGTCCCGTTACAGGTTTAATTATTCAACCTATAATCGGAGCTATTTCAGATAAAACATGGTCTCCTCGTTGGGGAAGAAGAAAGCCGTTTTTCCTTATTGGTGCTTTAATAGGTAGTTTATGTTTATTTGCTTTTCCATACAGTCCATCATTATGGTTTGCTGTGGGTTTACTATGGATTTTAGATGTTGGAAACAACATGGCCATGGAGCCTTATCGTGCTTTTGTTGGTGATAAATTACCAAACAAACAATTAAGTTTTGGGTACCAAATGCAAAGTTTATTTGTTGGCGCTGGTATTGTTTTAGCAAATGCCTCTATTTTTCTTTTTCAAGATTGGTTTGGCACAAAAGAAACCACAAGTGCAGCAGCAACTTCTATACCTCAATGGCTGTATTATTCCTTTTTTATAGGAGCAATACTATCTATTGCAACCATTCTTTGGTCAGTATTAAAAACCTCAGAAATACCACCATCAAATAAAGAATTAGAAGAAATTAAAAAACACAATGCACTACCACTTTCAGAAAGAATAAGAACCCCTTTTACAGAAATAGTTCAAGCAATAAAAGACATGCCTAAATTTATGTGGAAATTATCTGCAGTATATTTATTTCAGTGGTATGCACTGTTTATTTATTGGCAATTTATTTCTCCAATGTTTGAAGAAAGTATGGGCTTTAACAAGTCTGAAGCTTTAAGTCAGGCTGCAAAAATGAATACAACATACAACATTTCTACAATTGTTTTTGCTTTGGCACTTGTTCCTTTAGCTTTAAAATGGGGTGGAAAAAAAGTATATGTGTTAAGTTTGTTCTTAACAGGTATTGCTATGATTAGCATTCCTTACATTCATGATCCTATGCTAGTTATTTTGCCTATGATTTTATTTGGTATCGGATGGGCAGCAATGATGGGAATTCCATATTCTATGGTTTCTAAAATTGTTCCTCAAGAAAGACGTGGAGTGTATATGGGCATTTTAAATATGATGATTGTGATTCCTATGGGGATACAAACAATAACATTTGGACCCATCGTAAAAAACATTCTAAATAATAGTGCTGTAAACGCAATTCTATTAGGAGGTGTTCTTTTTGTTATTGCTGGTATTTTTGCATTGCGTCTTAAAGAGCCAAAAACAAATAGTGACAATGAAATTGCAGCAACCGCAACTATTTCTGCTAAATAATTCTAGAACTTCTTAGATTAAAAAGCTCTAATTAAAATTAAAAAATTGAAAAACACAAATAAAAATATAGACATATTATGTGTTGGTGAAATCCTTATCGATTTCATTGGTCACCAATCTGGTGTACTTATAAACAACACAAGAGATTACCATCGATATTTGGGTGGTTCACCTACTAATGTTGCCATGAATTCTGCTAGATTAGGATTAAAATCTGTTATGATATCATCCGTTGGAGATGATGGCTTTGGTGAATACATTTTTAAAAGACTTGCTGAAGAAGGTGTAAATACACGCCATATTAAAAAAATTGACAAGAGACCTACAAGTGTCATTTTTGTATCAAAATCAGAAGGTACTCCAGATTTTATTCCCTTTCGTGAAGCAGATTATCATATTACAGAAGAGCAGATATCTACAGAAATGTTGACTAAAACCAATATATATCATACAACTTGTTTTGCATTAAGTAGAGAGCCTGCACAAACAACCATCTTAAAAAAAGCAGAAGAAGCTTATAATTTAGGCTGTAAATTAAGTATAGATATAAATTATGCTAAAAAATTATGGAGTAGTCAAGAACAAGCTTTAAGCGTAATAAAAGCATACTGTAAGTTTAATCCATTAATAAAAATTAGTGAAGATGATATGCTTCGCTTGTTTGAAAAAGAGTTGCCACACCAAGAGATTTTTGATTTTTTTCATAACCTAGGTGTAGAAACAGTTTGTTTAACACTAGGCAGTAACGGTGTTAAATTGTCGCAATCTGGTAAAGAAATTATTCAGTTACCAGCCATTAAAGTAGAACGAGTAATGGACACCACAGGCGCAGGAGATGCTTTTTGGTCTGGTTTCTTATTTGCTTACATTAAAGAAAAACCAATACAAGACTGTTTACAGGTTGCTTTAAAATTAGCCGCTTTAAAACTTCAAAACGTTGGCAGACTGCCAGATAACATTAATATTTTATCTAAACTTTTATAGCAATTACAACTTATGCAAAAAGAAAACAATATAATTTATAACGGAGTAATGCTGAATGCTTACCCAGATAGTATTGGTAAAAAATTAAGCGACACTATTTCTATGCTTAAAACACCAGAATTTAAAGATGTTTTTTCGTTATTCTATGTGTTACCTACCTTTTTTAATAGCGATTTAGATAGAGGGTTTTCTGTTATAGACTATAATTTAAATATAGATTTAGTTTCTAAAGAAGATTTAAAATCTTTAGAAGAGCTAAACATAATGCTAAAGTTTGATATTGTTCTAAATCATTTATCTGTTAATTCTCCACAATTTAAAGATATTTTAGAAAATGGTGAACAATCAAAATTTAAAGACTTTTTTATCAACTGGAATACTTTTTGGCAAGAAAACGGAACCAAAAATAAAGAAGGAGTTATAATACCTAAAGAAGAATTTCTTAATAAATTATTTATGAGAAAATCTGGACTTCCAATTTTACAAGTTCCTTTCCCAGACGGCACAGAAAAACCGTATTGGAACACTTTTTACCAAGAAATTAAATATAATAAAATCAATAGTAAAGATCTAGAATATAGTATTTCTGTAAATTCTCAAGAAGCTGAATTAGTTTGTAAACAAGTTAATTTAGCTATTGAAAATAAAATGAACATTAATGATCTTGATTTAGGAGATTACAATAAATACAAGAAAGAAATAAACCTTTTAGTAGAAAAAAACAGATCCTTTTTAGGTCAAATGGATGTAAATGCTAAATCTGAATTAGTTTGGGATTTTTATGAAGAAACTTTAGCTAAAGTAAAAAGTTTTGGTTGCAAAATTTTACGTTTAGATGCTTTTTCTTATCTAAATAAAGAAGTTGGGCAAACTAATTTTTTTAACAAACCAGGTACTTGGACCTATTTAGATCGTATTAATGAAATTGCTAAAAAGAATGATCTAATTATTTTACCAGAAATTCATGCAGAATATGGTTTAAATTTACATGATGAGGTTGCTAAAGAAGGTTATCAAATTTACGATTTTTTCTTACCAGGATTAATGATTCACACACTAGAGACTTCTAATGCTAAAGCTCTTTTAACTTGGGCTAAAGAAATTATTAGTAAAGGTTATAAAACCGTAAATATGTTAGGTTGCCATGACGGAATTCCTGTTTTAGATTTAAAAGGGAAAGAAATTAACGGAACCTACAATAAAGGTTTATTAAAGGACGCTGAAATAGAATCGATTATGAATACTATTTTAAAACGTGGCGGTAGAGTAAAAAACCTATACGACCCTGCCGGAAATAAAATTTCGTACTACCAAGTTAATGCAACCTTTTTTAGTGCATTGGGAGAAAATGAACAAAAACTATTATTAGCAAGAGCCATTCAAATGTTTATGCCAGGTATTCCCCAAGTATGGTACCTAGATATTTTTGCAGGTAAAAATAATTATGCAGCCGCAGATAAAGGCGGAAGCGGCGGACACAAAGAAATTAATAGAACAACCTTATCAAATAAAGACATAGAACAAGGCCTTAAAACAGAAATTGTTTTAAATCAGCTAAAAATAATGCGACTAAGAAATACTTCTAAAGCATTTCAAGGAACAATAAATATCAATGAAAATCCTGAAAATGAATTAGATGTAACTTGGTCAAATAAAAACGATTTTGCAGAACTAAAAGCAAATCTTAAAACATATTCTTTTTCAATTACCTATTCAGAAAAAAATATCACAAAAACATTATCATACTAAAAGACTAATGAATAAACATTAAGTTATAAAGCAACTTAAAATAAGGTAAAATAAATTTTCTCTTCCGCTGAAAATCATATATTTGTACGCTTAAACAAGCAAAGACTTAATATCATGAGCGATTCTAGAAAAAGACACGAAGCTTTATTATATCACGCAAAGCCAAAACCAGGAAAAATAGAAGTAGTTCCTACTAAAAAATACGCTACGCAACACGATTTAGCCTTGGCATATTCACCAGGAGTTGCAGAGCCTTGCTTAGAAATTGCAAAAGATAAAAACAACGCATATAAATATACTGCAAAAGGAAACTTAGTAGCGGTAATATCTAACGGAACTGCAGTTTTAGGTTTAGGAGACATTGGTCCCGAAGCCTCTAAACCAGTAATGGAAGGAAAAGGATTACTTTTTAAAATCTTTGCAGATATCGATGTTTTCGATATTGAAGTTGATGCAACTGATGTAGAACTTTTTATACAAACAGTAAAAGCAATTGCACCTACTTTTGGTGGCATAAACTTAGAAGATATTAAAGCACCAGAAGCTTTTGAAATTGAAAGAAGATTAAAGGAAGAGTTAAACATTCCTGTAATGCACGATGACCAACACGGAACAGCAATTATTTCTGCTGCAGCATTAAAAAATGCCATAGACATTACAAACAAAGATATTAGCAAAGTAAAAATTGTTGTAAATGGTGCTGGAGCAGCCGCTATTTCTTGTACACGTTTGTATTTAAAATTAGGCGCAAAAAGAGAAAACGTTGTAATGTGCGATAGTAAAGGTGTTATTAGAAATGACCGAGATAACCTTACCTCACAAAAAGCAGAATTTGCAACAGATAGAGATTTAAATACTTTAGACGAGGCAATGCACAATGCAGATGTTTTTATTGGTTTATCTAAAGGAAACGTAGTTTCGCCAGAGATGCTTTTAACAATGGCAAAAGATCCAATTGTTTTTGCAATGGCAAACCCAGTTGCAGAAATAGATTACGATGTAGCCGTAGCTACAAGAAAAGACATTATTATGGCTACAGGAAGATCAGATCATCCTAACCAGGTTAATAATGTACTTGGTTTTCCTTTTATTTTTAGAGGTGCTTTAGATGTTAGAGCTACCAAAATTAACGAAGAAATGAAAATGGCTGCAGTACATGCCTTAGCAGATTTAGCTAAGAAATCTGTACCTGAGCAAGTAAATATTGTATACGATGAAGTAAGTTTAGCTTACGGAAGAGAATACATTATCCCTAAACCATTTGACCCAAGATTAATTTATGAAATTCCACCAGCGATTGCAAAAGCAGCTATGGATTCTGGAGTTGCTTTAGAACCAATTGAAGATTGGGATAAATATAGAGAAGAACTAATGGAACGTTCTGGTTCTGGAAGTAAAGAAGTTAGAATTTTACACAACAGAGCAAAAAGCAATAGAAAACGTATTGTATTTGCAGAAGCAGATCATATAGATGTTTTAAAAGCTGCACAAAGAGTACACGATGAAAAAATTGGTAAACCTATATTATTAGGTAGAAAAGACGTTATCTTAGCTTTAAAAGAAGAAATTGGCTTTACGGCAAATGTACCAATTATAGATCCAAAAACGGATGAAGAAACAGAGCGAAGAGAACGTTTTGGTGATCTTTATTGGAAAAACAGAAGACGTAAAGGACGTACATTATCTGAGGCAACAAAGTTAATGCGAGAGCGTAACTACTTTGCTGCAATGATGGTAAATGAAGGGGAAGCAGATGCATTAATTACAGGATATTCTAGACCTTACCCAACGGTTCTAAAACCAATTTTAGAATTGATTGAAAAAGACAAAGGGATTACCAAAATTGCTGCAACCAACTTAATGTTAACCAAACAAGGTCCGTTATTTTTAGCAGATACAACCATCAACATTAACCCTTCTGCGAAAGAATTGGTAAAAATCTCTCAGATGACAGGTAACTTTGTAAAAATGTTTGGTATGAAACCAAATATGGCAATGGTTTCTTTTTCTAACTTTGGATCTTCAGGTTCTGAAACTTCAAAGAAAATTAGTGAGGCTGTTTCTTATTTACATCGTCATTTTCCAGATACAGTTATAGATGGTGAATTACAAGCAGATTTTGCTTTAAACCCAGAAATGTTAGCCAAAGAATTTCCGTTTTCGAAACTAAATGGTAAAAAAGTAAATGTTTTAATTTTCCCTAATTTAGAGGCTGCAAACATTACCTATAAATTAATGAAACAATTAAACCAAGCAGAATCTATTGGTCCAATAATTTTAGGATTAAGTAAACCCGTACATATTTTACAATTAGGTTCTAGTGTAGATGAAATGGTAAATATGGCTGCTTTAGCTGCTGTAGATGCCCAAGAAAAAGAAAAAAGAAACAACAAATAAATTTTATTACTTTAGTCGCAAAGAAAAAAAGGATCTATGATTACACAAATTAGAGGGAGATTGGTAGAAAAAAATCCAACGGAAGTTGTAGTAGATTGCAACGGAGTTGGTTATTTATTACATATTTCTCTAAATACTTTCTCTAGTTTACCCGATGATGAAGCGGTTGTTTTATACACACATTTATCTATAAGAGAAGATGCACACACCCTTTTTGGGTTTATTACTAAAACAGAAAGAGAAGTTTTTAAACTATTAATTTCTGTTTCTGGTGTTGGACCAAGCATTGCAAGAACCATGTTATCTTCTATGACATCAGAAGAAATACAACATGCAATTGCATCAGAAAACGTGCCGCTCATACAATCTGTAAAAGGAATTGGTGTAAAAACAGCACAAAGAGTAATTGTAGATTTAAAAGATAAAATTTTAAAAACCTTTAATATTGATGAAGTTTCTACGTTTACAAGCAATACCAATAAAGATGAAGCGTTATCTGCTTTAGAAGTTTTAGGTTTTAATAAAAAACAGTCGGAGAAAGTAATTACTACTATTTTAAAAGAAAACCCAGAAGCCACCGTAGAAAATTTAATAAAACTAGCCTTAAAAAATTTATAATAATTTTGAGAAATTTTTTAAAAAGAATAACCTTATTTCTTGCTTTTGCTTTTATAGCAAACATTTCCCTACATGCGCAAACAAATAAAAATACAGATTCTATTACCGTAAAAAAGGATACTTTAAAGTTAAGATACAACTTTAAAAAAGATCAAACTGGAGGTTTGTTTTTAGATTATCTGGCAGAGAAAGAAATTACTTTTGATAAAGATTTAAACAAATATGTAATTATAGAAAAAATAGGAGATTATTATACTAAAACACCTATTTATCTAACCCAAAGAGAATACGCAGATTATCGCTTAAAAAGAGATATGACGCAATATTACAAAGACAAAGTAAGCGCTACAAACTCTAAGAAAAAGGGTTCTAAAGATGCTCAAAAAGACTTATTGCCTACTTATTATGTAAATTCAGATTTTTTTAAAACTATTTTTGGTGGTAGTGAAATTAAAGTAACTCCTACAGGAAGTTTAAATTTAAAGCTAGGTTTTATTTATCAGAATACAGAAAACCCACAATTATCAGAAGAAAATAGAAGTAGTTTTACGTTCGATTTCGATCAACAAATTAATGCAAGTATTCGTGCCCAAGTTGGTACACGTTTAGATTTCACTGCAAATTACGACACACAATCTACTTTCGATTTTCAGAACTTAGTAAAAATTGGTTATGAGCCTACTGAAGATGATATTTTACAAGGAATAGAAGCGGGTAACGTTTCTATGCCTATTAAAAACTCTTTAATTAACGGTGCGCAAAGTTTATTTGGTGTAAAAACACAATTAAAATTTGGTAACACAAACATAACTGCGGTCTTTTCTCAGCAAAACTCAGAAAGTAAAACCGTTGTTGCAGAAGGTGGAGCATCTATACAAGAATTTCAATTACAGGCAACAGATTACGATAATGATCGTCACTTTTTCTTATCACAATATTTTATAGACAACTACGCAAATTCTCTTAAAAATTATCCGTTAATCAACAGTCAAATTAACATTACAAGAGTAGAAGTTTGGATAACCAACAGAAATGCAAGTACAGAAGATTATAGAAGTATTGTGGCTTTAGCAGATATTGGAGAATCTGATACAGATGTTTTAGTAAACCAAACAGGAGAAGTACAACCCACAAGTCCGCCAACAACAACTGGTGGAAATATCCCTGCAAATGAGTCTAATAATTTATCTAACTTACTAACTACAACTAGCGGAATTAGAAGTATTTCTACCGTAAACAGCACGTTACAGCCTTACAACATGAGTGAAGGTACAGATTATTCTGTGTTAGAAAATGCCCGAAAATTAAACACAAGTGAATACACCTTAAACGCTCAACTAGGTTTTATTTCTTTAAATAGAAGATTAAATGATGGTGAAGTTTTAGCCGTTGCTTATGAGTATACCATTGCTGGAGGTGTTACAGGAAGCACAAAAAACTCTTTTAAAGTTGGTGAATTTTCTAATGACGGAATATTAGCTCCTCAGGCTTTAGCTGTAAAATTATTACGTAGTGAAATTTTAAAAACAAAAAGAGATAGAGTTGTAGGTGGTGTTACTGTAGAGGAGTCTTTTCCTACATGGCGTTTAATGATGAAAAACGTATACGCTTTAGGTGCTTTTCCGCTAACGCAGGATGGTTTTCGTTTCGAAATTCAATATAGAGATGATCAAACCGGAATTCCTTCTAACGTTTTACAAAACGCTAAAACTGCAGGAATTGCTAATTTACCTTTACTACAAGTTTTAAAATTAGACCAGTTAGACCAAAGTCAGTTTAGAGAACCAGACGGATTTTTCGATTATGTAGAAGGCATCACTGTTAATTCTCAAAACGGATTTATCTTTTTCCCGGAGCCAGAACCTTTTGGTAATGATTTGGCCGATGAATTAACCAATACAGAAGATGCTACTTACCTATTTAAAGAACTTTATTTAAATACCAAGGTAAACGCACAAAATAACTATCAAAATAAAGATAAGTATTTCTTAAAAGGATATTTTAAATCAGAAACTTCTGGCGGAATCCCAATTGGTGCATTTAATGTACCACGAGGATCTGTTAAAGTAACTGCTGGTGGTAGACAGTTGGTAGAAGGTGTAGATTATGTGGTAGATTATCAACTTGGTCGTGTACAAATTATAGATACAGGCTTGCAAGCATCTGGAACACCAATTAGCGTATCTACAGAAAACAATGCCGTATTTAATCAACAACGAAAAACATTTATGGGTGTTGATGTTGAACATAAATTTTCTGATAAATTTATAGTTGGTGCAACCGTTTTAAATGTAAATGAAAGACCTATTACTCCTAAAGTAAATTTTGGTTCAGACCCAATAAACAATACCATGTTTGGGGTAAATGTAGATTATACAACAGAAGTACCCTATTTTACAAAATTGGCAAATAAATTACCTTTTGTAGATACAGATGTACCTTCTAATTTATCGGTTAGAGCAGACATGGCGTATTTACTTCCTGGTACACCAAGCGGTATAGACGTAACAGGTGCAGCAACTTCTTATATAGATGACTTTGAAGCTTCTCAAATACCAATTAGCATCTTATCTCCATTAGATTGGCACCAAGCAAGTACACCGAATACACCAACTTTCCCGGACTTTAAAGGAGCTTCTAATAACGAATTAGAATACAATTACCAAAGAGGACGATTGGCTTGGTATAATGTAGATCAAATTTTTTACGGAGCGGGAGATACACCATCAAACATAAGTGCAGCAGAACTTTCTAGAGCAGAAACAAGGCAAATTAATTATAGAGAGTTGTTTCCTAATATTCAATTAGACATTACGCAGAATTCTTTAATAAGAACCTTAGATTTGGCTTATTTTCCATCAGAAAGAGGTTCTTATAATTTTGATACAGGCATCAATGTAAATACAGATGGTACTTTCTCTGATCCTGAAAATAGATGGGGAGGCGTTATGAGGCCTTTAACAACCAATAATTTTGATCAAGCAAATATAGAGTATGTACAATTTTGGGTGATGGACCCTTATGAAAATTATTCAATTAGACCAGAAGAAGGTTTACCTGCAGGAATGAATCCTGACGATGTTTCAAACCAAGTAGGAGATTTATACATTAACTTAGGAAATGTATCCGAAGACATCTTAAAAGATAGTCGTAAAATGTATGAAAATGGTTTACCAGAAACGGGTGGCGATCTAAATACAGCACCAACTACATGGGGTAAAGTACCTACAAACCCATCTATTATTTATGCTTTTAATGAAGATGATGACGCAAGAGCTAACCAAGATGTTGGTTTTGATGGTTTAAATGATACTGATGAATTTGCTAAATACAGCACAACCCTTTCTAACTTTAGTAAGTTAAACGCTAATGACCCTGCATCCGATAACTTTCAATATTTTAGAGGATCTCAATTAGATGCAAGTAACGCATCAATTATTACCAGATATAAAAACTACAACAACACACAAGGCAACTCACCAACCTTAAATCAATCTCCAGAAACGTACCCAACATCATCAACATCGTATCCAGATGTAGAAGATATTAATAAAGATCAAACCATGAATACCGTAGAAAGTTACTACGAGTATAAAATTTCTATGAATAGAAATGATTTGGTGGTAGGAAAGAATTTTATTGTTGATGAAAAAACAACAGACGTTACGTTAGAAAACGGTGTAAATCAAAAAACAACGTGGTATCAATTTAGAGTTCCTATTAGAAGCGGAACACCAGTAAATGGTATATCAGATTTTAATAGTATCCGTTTTATGAGAATGTTTTTAACCAATTTTAAAATGCCTGTTGTAATTCGTTTTGGAGAATTAGATTTGGTACGTGGAGATTGGAGACGTTACACAAAAACACTAGATGAAGACCTAACAACTCCTATAGATTTAGATGATAATCAGTTAAAAGATTTTGAAGTTGGTGTTGTAAGTATCGAGCAAAACGAAGGAAGCTACATACAACCTCCAGGAATAGAAAGAGAGCGTTTACAAGGTAGTACTAGTGTACAACTACAAAACGAACAATCTGTTACTTTAAAAGTAAACAACTTGCCGGCAAATGAAGCAAGGGCTATTTACAAAAATATTAGTATGGATTTAAGGCGATTCAAAAATTTAAAGATGTTTATGCATCTTCAAAAAAATGAAGGAGCGCTTACCATAAATGATAACGATTTTTCTGCCATTATAAGATTAGGTACAGATTTAGACGATAATTATTATCAAATAGAAGTACCCTTAAAAGTTTCTACAAACGGAACTTCTGCTTTAGATCTTTGGCCAGAATCTAATAATTTAGACGCTTTTTTAGAAACTTTTGGCTTAGTTAAATTAGAAAGAGATAGAGCCGGTACCGCAATTACAGACTTATATACTTCTATAGAGCAAGATCCAGAGATTCCGTATACAATAGCTGTAAAAGGAAACCCAACATTAGCACAGTTAAAAACAATTGTTTTAGGGCTAAAAAACAATACAACAAGTCCTATAAGTGGAGAAGTATGGTTTAATGAATTAAGATCTTCTGGGTTTGACAATAAGGGTGGTTGGGCAGCCATTTTAAATGCAGATGCCAATTTTGCTGATGTAGCAAATATCTCTTTATCTGGTAGCATGTCTACCGTAGGTTTCGGTAATGTAGAAGACAGAGTTGCACAACGTAGTTTAGATGAAACGAAACAATATGATGTTGCTACAACAATCAATTTAGGAAAGGTATTAACGCCAAAAGATTGGGGAATTCAATTACCTATGAGTTATAGTGTTGGTGAGGTTTATATAGACCCTAAATACGACCCTCAGTTTCAAGATATAGAACTAGCAGATGCTTTGGGTGAAAATGAAAACAGTGAGTTTTCTAGAGATTATACCAAAAGAACTAGCATTAGTTTTACAAACGTAAAAAAGAATAGAAACCCTAATTCTACTAAAAAACCTAAGTTTTACGATGTAGAAAACTTAGCAGTTTCTTACGCTCATAATAAAGAATTTCAAAGAAATTACAACATCAAAAAACGTATTAACGAAAGTGTACGAGCTTCTGCTACGTATAACTTTAATTTCGATTCTAAACCTATAGAACCTTTTAAAAACTCTTCACTATTTGCGAGTGATTACTTAAAGTTGATTAAAGATTTTAATTTTAATCCAATACCAAAAACATTTGCCGTTAACTCTAGCGTCAATAGAAATTATAACGAACAACAATCTAGAAATTTAGTAGAAGGATTATCTGCACAACCAGAATTAAAACAACGTAGATTTTTATTTGATTGGGACTATACCATTGGTTTCGATTTAACAAAATCGTTGCAATTAAATTTTAATGCAACCAATAGTTATGTGTATGATACTTTTAATAGTAATGATGAAATTCAAGTATTTGATGATTTCTTTAACACAGGAAGAGCAAACCAATATCATCAAACATTAAACGGAACCTATAATTTACCAATTGATAAAATTCCGTTTTTAAAATTCATAAAAGCAGATTATGCATATACAGCAGATTTCGATTGGCAAGCAGCACCACAAAACACGATAGATGTAAATGGAGCAGATGTTGCGTCTGTAGAATTGATTGGAAACGTTATTCAGAATGCAAATACACACAATTTAAATACCACCTTAAATTTTGATAGTTTTTACAAAGGTCTTGGTTT
The DNA here is from genome assembly GCF_009796785.1 of Polaribacter sp. L3A8. Taxonomy (NCBI): domain Bacteria; kingdom Pseudomonadati; phylum Bacteroidota; class Flavobacteriia; order Flavobacteriales; family Flavobacteriaceae; genus Polaribacter; species Polaribacter sp. L3A8. The sequence continues at coordinate 3,145,757 of NZ_CP047026.1, read as the reverse complement.
CGAAAAATTATTACTAACCAAAAGCCAACGTAAGGATATTAAAGGATCTAAAAAATCTAAAGGATTAAAAGGTCCTAGTTTACCAAGAACTCCTGGAAGAAGCACAGGAGGAAAAAATAAAAAGAAAAAACTATCTATTGGTAAAACAATTCTAAAAGGAACTTATGACATTTTAACTTCTATAAAACAAGGAAAAATTAGTTATTCAGAAAACAACGGGCAACTATTACCTGGTTATACTGAAAATGTTGGCTTTTTAGGAGGCGCACCTACTTCTTTTGCCTTTGGTAGTCAAGTAGATATTAGAAACAAAGCTTTAGAAAATGGTTGGTTAGTAACACCGAGAGATGCAGATGGAGATTATTATAATAAAACTTATAGTAAAACACATTATAACAAACTAGATTATACATTCACTTTAAAACCAATTAAGGATTTAAATATAGATGTTAGAGGTAATAAAATTAAAACAAGAGATTTATCGCAACAATTAGATGTTGTAAATAACGGAACTGAATTTGGTGAAATAGATCAAAATATTGCTGCTTTTGAAACAGGAAACTTTAGTACAAGTTATTCTATGGTTTCTACTGCATTTGCAGATGGAGATGAATTGTTTCAAAATTTAAGAGATTATAGAAGTATTATTTCTAACAGACTCGCTAATGAAAACGGAGTTCCGGTAAGTGGTTTTGGACCAAATAGTCAACAAGTTTTATTACCAGCTTTTATGGCTGCATATTCGGGCACCAGTCCAGATAAAGTAAATACTAGTTTATTTAGAAATATTCCTATTCCTAACTGGACATTACGATACAATGGATTAATGAAGTTAAAATTCTTTAAGAAAAACTTTAGCAACTTTGTAGTATCACATGGTTATAGATCTTCTTACACCTTGTCTAGTTTTACAAATAACTTACAATACGATGGCAACAACCCGTATGCAAACATAAATGTAGCCAACAATTATGAACCAGAATTATTGGTTGCTGCTGCTACTTTGGTTGATGAATTTTCTCCTCTAATTAAATTAGATATGAAAATGAGAAACTCTTTCTCTCTAAGAGGAGAAGTAAAAAGTGATAGAACATTAACCATGAATTTTAATAACAGTACTTTAACTGATATTAAGGGAACAGAGTATGTCTTTGGAATGGGCTATGTATTTAAAGATGTTAAGTTTAATACACGATTTACAGGAAAAAAACAAACCCTAAAAGGAGATATAAACTTAAGAGCAGATGTATCTTTAAGAGATAATTTAACACAAATTAGATCTGTAGATGAAGATAATAATCAAATTAGTGGTGGTCAGAAACTTTTTTCTATTAAATTTACCGCCGATTATAGATTAAGTAATAGCTTAACGGCATCATTTTATTATAATCATCAAACATCTAAATATGCAATCTCTACCACTTTTCCGAGACAATCGATTAATGGCGGATTTAATATTATTTATAACTTAGGAGGAAATTAAAAATAACACTATAAATTAATTAAAGAATGAATTTACCTTTAGAATTAAAATACACAAAAGACCACGAGTGGATTAAAATTGATGGAAATACTGCAACAATTGGTATTACAGAGTTTGCACAAGGAGAACTAGGAGACATTGTTTATGTAGACGTAGACACCTTAGATGATACTGTAGAAGAAGGAGAAGTTTTTGGTTCTGTTGAGGCCGTAAAAACTGTTTCAGATTTATTTATGCCCTTAACAGGTGAAGTAATCGAATTTAATGAAGCGTTAGAAGACGAACCAGAACTTGTAAACTCTGATCCTTATGGTAAAGGTTGGATGATTAAAGTTGAAATGTCAGACACAACACAAATAAACAATTTATTAGATGCCGCAGCGTATAAAGAACTTATTCAAGGATAACCTTTATATCATTGCAATAATAATAACAATTACCATTGCCTATTTAAGTTTAATGAAAATGCCAAAACTTGAAGTAAGTTTTAGCAATCTAGATAAGCTATACCATTTGTCTGCTTATTTTACGCTTTCTCTTTGCTGGTTGCTTTCATTTTATAGAAAACCAACACTAAAATACGTTATAGTAATTAGTTGTATAATTTTTGGCATAATTATTGAAGTTTTGCAAGCAACATTAACTGTATACAGAACAGGTGATTATAAAGATGCATTTGCAAACACCATAGGAATTTTATTAGGATTGTTTGTTTTTAATCAAATATTAAAAAAAATTACAGTTAATTTATACTAAGACTTGTATATAAACCAATAATTTAATTAAATTAGCGAACTATTAAAAACTCTTTACAATGGAAATTAAGAAACACCCGAAATCAAATTTAGAAAATTACAGTAAAATTTTTATGCAAATAGGTTTGGTTTTAGCATTATTTATAACATATGCTGCAATCGAAAAGAAAACATACGATAGAAATATCGGTGATTTAGGTACTGTAACGATGAATGCCGAAATGGAAGAAGAAACTGTAATTACTGAAAGAGTAGAGCCAGTTAAACCAAAAACACCACCACCACCAGCGCCAGAAAAGATTGAAATTGTTGAAGATGAAAAGGAAGTTGAAGAGACTGTAATAGAATCTACTGAAACTGATGAAACTGAAGCTGTAGAGGTTGAAGAAATTGTAGAGATCGCAGAAGTTGAAGAAGTTGTAGAAGATGTAAGTTTTATGATTATTGAAGATGTACCTGTATTTCCTGGATGTAAAGGAAGTAAAAACGAGTTAAAAGCTTGTTTTAGTAAAATGGTACAAAAGCATTTCTCAAGAAAGTTTGATGCAAATTTACCAAATGAATTAGGTTTATCTTCTGGTAGAAAAAGAGTATTTATCGGTTTTAAAATTGATAAAAACGGTAACATTGTTGATGTTAATGCTAGAGCTCCACACCCAAAAATTAAAAGTGAAGTTATTAAAGTGATGAAACAATTGCCTAAAATGAAACCTGGTAAACAAAGAGGTAAGCCAGTAGGTGTAAAATATAGTATCCCTTTTACATTAATTGTAGAGTAATAAGAGTTTACAACACATATATAAAAAAACCGTTTAGAAATTTCTAAACGGTTTTTTTATGCCATAAAATAAAGTCTTTATTAACGACACCTGTAGTATTATGTTAGAACAAAATGAAGCTTGTATAAATGCTTAAATGAATAGTAACACCATAAGTATACAACACCTAAATAAAACTCTAAAACAGGCTAAAACTACCATTACACACACTTAACAAAACACCTCAAATTACAAAGAGTAATAGAATATAATAAGAACATAAATAGACCTCATATAACTCCATAAAAAAAACTCCAAAATTGTTAATTTTGGAGTTTAAAATAATTGTACTTAAAAAAAGCTAATGTTTTTTACTTATTAGAAGCTAACCTAGTTTCATGCTTCCAAACATTTACATCTACAACAGCATTGTTGTCGTAATTAATTTCTTTTAAAGAATCATTATTCCAAACAAACCACTTACCTACTTTTTTACCATCTTGGTAATTTGCTATTTGAATTTTGTTTCCTTGTTTATCAAAACGAATCCACTCTCCAGTTAATTTTTTATCTTTAAAATATCCTTCAGTACTTATAGATCCATCTTCATAGTAATAAGTAGCTTTAACTAAATTACCTTCTGCTGTATAAGTTGTTTCTTTATCTTGAGAATATCCTATTGTTGCTACACAAAGAACTATAAGTGTTAGTATTTTTTTCATGATTTTATATTTTAGGTTAATATTACAATAACAAATATACATAAAAAGTTACAATTAAAAAACAATTTGGTAACATTAAATTAACATTGATGATTTCATAATAAATTTAATATCTTTACTTGTATTAACTAAAAAACAAGATTATGGCAGTTATGAAAGTTATTGAGGTATTAGCAAACTCAGAAAAAAGTTGGGAAGAAGCAACAAGGAAAGCAGTAAAGCAAGCTTCTAAGTCAGTAAAAAATATTAAATCTGTATTTGTGCAATCGCAAAGTGCAGTTGTTAATGGTGATGAGGTTACAGAATTTAGAGTAAACTTAAAAATCACTTTTGAAGTTAATTAGAATATAAAAAACAATTTAAAAACAATTTAAAAGCGATTTAATGTATAATTAGATCGCTTTTTTTTATATAAAACTTCCAAATCATTTAAAAATAATATCCAATTTATAATAATACTTAATCTTTTCGTTCTTTAATAAGAAACCATTATTTTTGCATTTAATTTATAACAAAAAATAAAAATGGATAAATATCTTGAATATTTAAAAGGATTAGTAATTGAATTTACTCCCAAAATATTAGTTGCATTGGCAATTCTAGTTATTGGCTTAATAGTAATAAAACTAATTGTTAAGGCGTCTAGAAAAGTAATGAACAAAGGAGGTATAGATGTTACACTTCAAAAATTTTTAGGAAACTTAGTTGGTTGGGGCCTAAAAATATTATTAATAATAGCTGTTATCTCTAAACTTGGGGTAGAAACAACTTCTTTTGCCGCTATTTTAGCTGCAGCAGGTTTAGCTGTTGGTTTAGCATTACAAGGATCTTTGGCTAACTTTGCAGGTGGTGTTTTAATTATGATTTTTAAACCTTTTAAACTTGGAGATTTAGTGGAAGCACAAGGTGAAATTGGTGTTGTAAAAGAAATTGAAATTTTTACAACAAAACTTACGGGTTTATCTAACAAAGAAATCATCATACCAAATGGTACTTTATCAAACGGAAATATTGTTAACTATACAACAGAAGGTACAAGACGTGTAGATTTAGTAATTGGCGTTTCTTATGATGCAGACATTAAGCAAACTAAAGAGGTTTTAATGAAAGTATTAACTTCTCATCCAAAAGTTTTAAAAGATCCTGCTCCAGGAGTTACTGTTTCTGAATTAGCAGATAGTTCTGTTAATTTTGCTGTAAGACCTTGGTGTAAAACTGAAGATTATTGGGCAGTATATTTTGAAGTTACAGAAAGCGTAAAATTAGCTCTTGATGAAGCTGGAATTGAAATTCCTTATCCACATCAAGTGAATGTTAAAAAGTAGGTTTCTTTTTCTTTTCTGGAATTACAACAAAATCTTTTAAATAAAAAGGTTCAAAATAAGCGACATCTTCGATGTCGTTTTTTTTGTATTTATCATAAGACAATTGCGCCATTTCTTTAGCAGAAGGAAACTTATCATTCACAAAAACAGCATTTTTATGGGCAATTACTTCTTTACATTTATGAGCACCATCACCTAAAAAATAAACTTTACCTGCATCTAAATAATCAGAAAAGGAGTTTTCGTCAATTATTTCTGCTTTAATATCTCTTATTTGTTCGTAATTATGGTTAAAAACAGCCGCATATACCTCCATTCTCCTTGCATCTAACATAGACACTATAATTCCTTGATCAATAGAAATAGCATGCGCTAAAGATTCTAAGGTTTTAATAGATATTAAAGGCTTATCAAAAGCAAAACAAAGACCTTTTGCGGCAGAAACACCAATCCTTAATCCTGTATAAGAACCCGGACCTTTACTTACCGCTACAGCGTCTATTTCTGTAGAAGTTAAATGAACTTCTTTTAGTACGTCTAAAATAAAAGGATGTAAAACTTCTGCATGAGAATAATTACCATTATTTAATTCTTTTATTGCTATAACTTCTCCATTTTTTGCAATGCTTACAGAGCAGTTTTTGGTTGCGGTTTCTATGTTAAGTATAATTGCCAACTTCTATATTTTTATGCAAATATAACTCATACAAAAAAGAAAACCTCGCAAATCTGCGAGGCTTCAGAAGTTAATCTATATTTTAATTATTCTAAAATAAGTTCTCCAGAATAAAATTGCAACACTTTTGTTTTAAAAACATAATCGTATTTAGAACGAATCATTGCTCCTTCTGCATTTACCAAACGTGTTCTAACCAAATCAAAATCAAACAAAGTCATTACACCATAATTATATCTTTCCTGTGCGTTTTTAAAAGCTTCCTTTTGTGCTTCCAAAGAAATTTTAGCTGCTTCGAATGCTTTTAAAGAAGATTTTACATCTAAAAAAGCTTGTTCTATGGTTTGCTTTAAATTTAATTTCTCACTTTCTAATCTCGTTTCAAAAATCTCTTTATTAATTTTAGATCTTTTAACATTAGCATCCGTTTTAAAACCATTAAAAATAGGAACACTCACATTAAAACCAACTCCGTAACCTAAATTACCATCTAATTGATCGAAAAAATCACCAGTAGGAATACCCGTTGGTTTTATAATATATCTATAATTAGAATTTGCAAAAACAGAACTAGTAACTGTTGGCATATAACTACCTTTACTAATTGCAATACCCAAATCTGCATTTTCTATTGCCAATTTAGCTCTTTTAATTTCTGGCATTTTTGTTAAAGATTTATCATAAACAGATGATGAATTTTTATATAACAAATCTGCTGATGGAGAACCAACATTTAACAAAGCAACATCAAAATTATTAACAGGAATCTGTAACAATTGCGCTAAGTTTAACAGAGCAAGATCTAATGCATTCTCTTGAGAAATTACACTTTGTAAATCATTTGCCGCTGTAGACTTAAAATTTAACAATTCACCTTTTGCAATTGTTCCTGCTTCAAATCTATCCTTAGCAGCACTAATTTGTTTTTTACTTATTTCTGCCTGAACCTTTGCAACTTCTAAATTTTCTTTTGCGAATAAAACGTTTAAATAACCATTAACTACAAACAAAGAAACATCGTTCTCTATTTTTGCTAAATCTAATTTACTGGTTTCAATACCTAACTCTGCTTGCTTATATAAATTTAGGTTTCTAAATCCATTAAAAACAGTTATGCCAGCATTTAAACCAACGTTACCTCCAAAAAAAGTTGTGCTTGCAGACCTGTTATTGGTTACAGGATCAAAGTTAGAACCAGCAGAAAGGCTACCTCCTGTATTGGCACTAAGGGTAGGTAAAAAATTCCCTTTAGAACTCTTTAAATCTGTTTTTGCAATTTCTAGGTTTAACTTATTTTGTTGAATAGAAATATTTTTTTCTAAAGCCTGATCTACACATTCTTTAAGTGTCCATTTTTTTTGAGAAAAAGTAACCACTGTAGTTAAAAGAGTTACAAATAGGATAAGTTTAGTTTTCAAAATGCAATAATTTTTGGTTGAAATATTATATATTCTAAACAACAAAAGATAAATTATCTTATGATGTGTAAATAAGACGACTAAAAGTATAATTTGTTACAAGAAATTATAGATATATAAATATTAGTCTTTTGCGTTCTTTTTATATCTATAAATCACAAAAAACAAAAGCCCAACTAAAAGGTACGGAAATACCATTAAATAAGTAATTCCATTATTTACACCTTGCGCCATAGAAACATCACCGTTTTCTACAACTGCCTTACACATTGCACATTGAGAAAATGAAACTTTTGATGTAAAAAACATCAGTAAAAACAATACTAAAACTTTTTTTTTATACATAATAAGGAGATATCATTAAATAGACAACAACGCCTGTAATAGCAACATATAACCATAAAGGAAATGTAATTTTGGCAATTTTTTTATGTTGTGGAAAGTTACCCAATTTTGCTCTCATAAATGTTGTTAAAACAAAAGGAATTACAACTATTGATAAAACAATATGAGTAAGTAAAATAAAATAATAAACATATTTAATTACTCCTTCTCCAGCAAACTTCGTAGAGTCTGATGTCATATGATACCCTATATACAACAATAAGAAAACCAAAGAACAACCAATAGCAAAGGTATTTAACTGTTCATGCAGTTTTTTATTACCCTTTTTAATTGCAATAACTGCTGCTATTAAAACAACTGCCGTTAAACCATTAATAGAAGCATAAATTGGCGGTAAAAAACTTAAAGGTTCTACATTAAAACCTAGTTTTCTTAAATTAACAGCAAACAAAGCTGCAACTGCTAAAGGAATTACAACTGATAACCCTGTAATAATTTTCTTGTACTTTTTCTCTTGCGCTAAATTACTCATTCAACAAAATTTTAATATCTTCTTTTAACTCCTCTACTTGGTCAGAAAAGCCTTGTTCTTTTAAGGCTCTGTAATACATAATAGGGTTTCCATATTCATCTTTTCTAGATCTAATGTTTCCTTCTTTATCTACTAAAGCAAATAAACCAGAATGCTCAAAACCACCATGATCTTCATCTCCTTTTCCTGCATATAACTTAAAACCTTTATTAGCTAAATCATAAACAATTTCTTGACTTTGCCCTGTTAACAAATGCCAATTCTTATGTGTTATTTGATTATTGATAGCATATTCTTTTAAAACTTCTTGACTATCGATCTCTGGAGTGATAGAAAAAGAAGCAATACCAAAGTTAGAGTTTGTTGAGAATTCATCCTGAATAGTAACCATCTTTTTATTCATTAATGGACAAATAGTTGGACAAGTAGAAAAGAAAAACTCCACCACATATACTTTTCCTTTGTAATCTTTATTAGTGATTATTTTTCCGTTTTGATCTGAAAACTCAAAATCGGGAACTTTATTAAATGTATATAAACCACTTTTTTTGTTTGATTTTTTGCCAACTTTATTCAATTTACTATCCTGAACAAGATCATTGTCATTTACTCTTCTTTCTATGTTTCTAACAACATAAATTCCGAATAATAGGATAATAAATGAAATCCCTATGTAAGAATACTTTTTGTTCATAACCCAACTTCTTTTCTATCTGCTTTGTTTTCGTTTTTTTCTTTAAATGCTGCATAATACTCATAGAAGAGCACCAATACATCATCTTTTAATTTAGCATTTAACTCAGAAACAGAATTCATATTGTATCCAATAAGTTTTCCTTCTTTACTATCAGCATCGGTAAGTCTTCCTCTTAAGTTACCGTTCTTATCTACCAAAAAAACATTAGAAGTATACAAATTAGATAATTCGCTACTAGAATTAAAACTTGCATGTAAAGCTGTTATTTGTTCTTTAGAACCGGCTACAAAGTTCCATTTTACCATATCTGTAAAAGCACTAATTTCTTTTTTAAGCTGCTTAGTTTCCTCTTCTTTTCCTTTAGGGTAAATAGCAATCATTTGAAATTTTTTATACTCTATAAACTTCTTATAAATCTTTTCATTAAGGTTAAAGAAACCACCTTTCTGTGAGTTTACATCGTTTCCTAAAAAACAAACTATAGAAATTCTATCCTTAAACGTTTGTTGTTTATCTATGGTAGAAACATCAATAACGTTTTCTGTAACAACTGGTAATTTATTAAAGTTGTTTTTTCCGGTTGATAAAATTAAAAAACAAATTAGAGGGAAAATAAATAGTAAAAATAATACAACTCTTTTTTTAGTAAGTTTCATCATTTATTCTTTTTTAGGCACTAAAAATTAATTTCAGTATATAAAAAAAGGTGGTTAAAACCACCTTTTTAATTTTATAATTACCATTTTACAAGTGGTCCTAATGTTTCATATAAATAACCCCCTTCTATTAAGAGCAGTGTTATTAAATAACAAATTAGAAAAACTGCGGTCCAAACTATAGAACGTCTAAACCATTTTTTTTCACCTTCTAAGTGCATAAATGCCCAAGCAATATAATACGCTTTTACTAATGTTAAAATGATAAACATCCAGTTTAAAGGACTTGTACCTAAAAAACTTGTAAGATGTAAAGAGTCTGGTTTAATAATACCAAATGCAACTTCTACAGTTGTTATTACTGTTAATAGTACTAAAACTACCCAAATTCTCTTTGTGTTTGATTCGTGTGCGTGTGCCATTTTAATATTTTTTTAGATTCCTGCCTTCGCAGGAATGACAATTTTAATGGAAACCTCAAGGTTACACCTAGAGGTACTCTTTTTAATTATACTAAGTAGAAGAATGTGAATACAAATACCCAAACTAAATCTACAAAGTGCCAATATAACCCTACCTTCTCTACCATTTCATAATGTCCTCTACGCTCGTAAGTACCTAGAATAACATTAAAGAAAATAATGATGTTAATAATGATTCCAGAAAATACGTGAAAACCATGAAAACCAGTAATAAAGAAAAAGAAATCAGCAAAAATGGTGTTTCCGTATTCGTTTACCTCTAAGTTAGCTCCTTCTACTACCAATTTTGTTTTGGCTAATTGTGCCAAACCATCTTCTCTAGAAAGAATTATTTTTTGTTTTGTTGCAGGATCAATTAATTCAGAACGAATTTGTATGTCTGGATTCGCTTTAAAAGAATTTTGAATTTGAGCAATTGAATATGTAGGAATTGCAGCTTCTTTTTCAAACCATAATCCGTTTTCTCTAGTTTGTTGCACTCTTCCATCTGTTCTTTCTCCAACAACAAAATCTGATAATGCAATTTGATGCCCGTCTTTTACAAATTGTAAAATTCTACCATCCGTTGTTTTTACTGCTCCGTAAGATCCAGAAATAAAGTTTTTCCACTCCCAAGCTTGAGAACCAACAAAGATGATTCCAAAAATAATAGTAGCAAACATATACCAAGCTACTCTTTTTTGTTTCATTTGATGACCTGCATCAACAGCAAGAACCATTGTTACAGAAGAAATAATTAAAATAAATGTCATTAATGCAACGTAATACATTGGTGCGTGTACACCATGTAATCCTGGAAAGTGAGTAAAGACCTCATCGGCGATAGGCCAAGAGTCAATAAATTTAAATCGAGTTAAACCGTAAGCTGCTAAAAACCCCGAAAAGGTTAATGCATCAGAAACGATAAAAAACCACATCATCATTTTACCATAACTTGCTCCAAATGGTTTTATTCCACCACCGTTCCAAGTTTCTTTACTATCAGAAGGTATAGCAATATTTGCTTCCATATTATATTCTCTGTTAATTAGTTTTAATTAGTTCGCCAAAAATAACTATTTTTCATCACCTAATAAAATAGAAAAAGAAAAATAGGTAAATCCATAGTATATCTACAAAGTGCCAAAAGATTGCACCGAGTTCAAACCCAAGCATATTGTCTGATTTATACCTGTATTTAAAATGATTATAAATAACAACTAATAGCACTATAAGACCTGCTAACAGGTGTAAAACGTGCATAAAAGTGATTCCTATAATAAAAGATGATGATACCGTACTTTCTGGACCTGTAAAAAATAGGCCTACACTCTTTAATTCATTAAAGCCAACATATTGTTGCCATACAAATCCTATACCTAATAATAATGTGGCAACAACAAACCCTAAAGAGAGTTGTCTTTTACCTGCTTTTAAGAATTTCCCCGAAAGAAAGAGCGTAATACTACTAGCAACAATTAAAACGGTGCTAATATAAAACGCCAGAGGTAAATCAAAAGAAACCCAATCGTCTCTTTCCATACTTATAACGTATGCACTTGTAAGTCCTGCAAAAAACATTACCATGCTTATCATGGAAATCCATAACATAGGTTTTGCAGATTTTCTTTTAGCAACCTTTAATTCTTGTTCTAATGTTTGTTCTACTATCATTATTAATGTAAAAATTTATCGACTACATATACAATTTGTACTACTGTAATATACAAAACGCTAGATAACATTAGCTTTCTTGCATCAACATTGTCTTGACTTTTATGCAATTTAATACCAAAGTATAACATATATATTCCTAATAAAGCAACAATAACTGCTGTTGCAGGATAAATATAAAATGCTCCGGATAGTTTTAAAACCGGCGAAATTGATACTAATATCATAATTACCGTATAAAAAATAATCTGATTTACAGCTCCTTTATTTTTTTCTCCCATAGGAAGCATATTAAAACCTGCTTTCTGATATTCTTCATGTTGTAACCAACCAATTGCCCAAAAATGCGGGAATTGCCAAAAAAACTGAATCATAAATAAAAAACCTGCTTCCATACCAAACTGATTGGTAGCTGCAACCCAACCTAACATAAAAGGTATGGCCCCTGGAATTGCACCAACAAAAACAGATAAAGGTGTTACTGCTTTTAACGGCGTGTATACACTTGTATATAAAAATATAGAAATAGCACCAAACAAAGCTGTTTTAGCATTTATACTATATAATATAGACAACCCTAAAATGGTAAACAAAATTGCAATACTAAGCGCAACGTTAACAGACATTCTACCTGTTGGTAAAGGTCTATTTTGTGTACGTTTCATGATAAGATCTGTGTCTTTTTCTATAATTTGATTAAATGCATTAGAAGCACCAACCATAAAAAAACCCCCTATTGCTAACAAAATAAGTATAGAATAATCTACAACTTCTACCGCCAACAAATAACCAGCAACAGAAGAAAACACAACACTTAGAGACAAACCAACTTTTGTAAGTTGCTTAAAGTCAGAAATTATAGCTTGCATAGATGTTTTATTGTCTGTAATTACTGTTGATTTCATATCACAAAATAGTTTGCAAAGATATTTGATAATAATGACTTTATCACCATTTAATTAAGCTTTTAACTTAAAAAAAACCCACTCAATAAATTGAGTGGGAAAATTGCTATGAAAAAGAAAAAGTGTGACTTAATTAAAAATCACACTGCAAAGATATATATAATATTGATTGTTTTTCTTAAAAAAACATTAAAATTTAAAAGTCGAAATACCAATTAAATAAATCTGCTCTTACTCCTACTGAAAACCAAACATTTCCACCTGAAGGAAAACTAGTTAAAGCCGTGTCTGAAGAGAAATTTCTATAAGATAAACTAGCAAATAGACTTGTATTATTAGAAGGATTAATTAAATAATTACCTTGTACGTCTGCAATAAAAATGTTAGCAGTATTACCTTGCCCAATTTCTATACCTGTATCTCCTACACGATTTACATAAGATTGATAAATATCTCCACCATAACTTATTGCCTGATCTTCTAAATCAAACCCTTTTTTACCTACAATAATTTTAGCACTACCACTCCATCTGTCTTTTTTATATCTTGCAATTGCAATTGCCTCCCAAAAGTTAGCACCCCATAAATGCCCAAGAGGCTGACTATAGTTTCCGTAATTTAAAATTGGTGATCTATGTGCAAATGTGTACGGACGAGCACGGTTGTACTCTAACTGTAAAAATAAATTCTCAACTTTAAAAGCATCAAAATATTTTACACCTAATTGATAGGCATATTTATGTCTCCAATCACTTAAATCACTTACGTTACCAACAGAAAACTCATCTATTACTAATTGAGAATATAAAGAGATATTATTATTTAATTTATACTTACCAGTTAAACCAATAATGGCATTACCGGCATCTTCTCCTCTATTAAACTCTAAAGATCTATAAAATAAAACAGGGTTTAAAAAACCTGCATCTATTCCGTTTTCTCCTGCAGATATTGCAGTTTCAAAAAGACCTATATTTAACTTATCTGTTAGGTTGATACTTAAATAATGAGCAGCAACATATTTTCTTGCATGTTCATTTGGGTCTGAAACTGCACTTAAAGAGGGCTCTGTATTCCACATCCAAATATTGGTGTATTGTATTTTCCAAAAATCAACCTTCATTTTTAAATACGTAGATGGCGATGAAACATCTGATAAAATAAAAGATCTATATCCGTCTCCAATAAAGTTTTTACCATTACCAAACTGAAACTGCATATACTTATTTGGTGTGTATGCTAAATAACCTTCTGCAACCGGATAATCGTGAGAATCTGTTTTAAATCCTTTTGTCTTACCTCTACCAGGAACCAATCCTTCAGAATTTTTAGGTCTTACATTGGCTGCTCTATTTGTTATAAAACTATTTACATATTCTGCAAACCTACCTTGACTCTCGGAATACGTGGTAGAAAATGAAAAATTCTTTCCAATTTCTCCATTCACATTTACAATTCTAGAATTATTAAAAGTGTAGGCTACATCAGAATTGTCTTTTCCTATTTGAACATCAAACAATAAATCTACCGTTAACCAATAATCTTTCTTTTTAACTTGTAATAAATGTTCATTCCAAACTTTTTTACCCAACCAAGTTTCTTTATTTGGTTTTAAAAACTTTTTCTTCTCTTTTGTTATGTTATAATACGGCATTATCTCATTGTACGAATAAGGTTTAGAGGCCGTATGCGTACCTTTTGCCTTATGTAAAGCGAATTCATAATCTACATAACTTCTATGTGTAAAAGGAATGTTCAGTTTACTATTATGTTCTAAAAACGTAGAATCTGCAATTCTCTTTTTTTCTACAACATCTAATAAACTTTCTTTTTTAATTTCTAAACTAGCACCATCGTTATCTACAATAGAGTCTTTAGAAGCTTCAATTATAGGAAAACTAATAGGCAGCTCGAACTTCATTTCTATGGCATGATTATTATACCACCCAGGGGTGATTTTTGGTAAGACCATAAAAGCTCTTTTCACCTCTTCTCTAACTTCGTTAAACGGAGTGTTTACATAAATTAACTTAAATTCACCTTCTGCTGTAACCGAAAAAATAGTATTAGCAGTCCCCTTAAAACTTTCGTTTTTTGCAATTGCTGGAGTTTTAAATTCTGCAAAAAACATTTTTTTTGTTTGTGTATAGAAACAATCTTTTAAAGATTGAATTTCTACACCTTTACAAGCTTCGAAAATTGGATATTTTTCTTCTTGAGCAAATAATATTGAGGGAAATAATAAAACTAGAAATACGTATTTTTTTATCATTCTATAACTTTATAATGGTGTTGTTTATTAATTGATATTTTTGATTGCTCTCTTTACAGATTGCAATTCCGTTTTTATTAAATTCTAACCGATGACCGTATTCGCTTACCCAACCAATTTGTTTAGAGGGGTTGCCAACTACCAATGCAAATGGCAAAACTTCTTTAGTTACCACAGATCCTGCGCCAATAAAAGCATACTCGCCAATAGTGTTGCCGCAAACAATGGTTGCATTTGCACCAATACTTGCGCCTTTTTTAACTAAAGTTTTTTGATATTCATTTTTTCTTTTGATAGCACTTCTTGGGTTTATAACATTTGTAAAAACCATAGAAGGACCTAAAAAAACATCGTCTTCGCAAATTACGCCTGTATAAATAGAAACATTGTTTTGCACTTTTACATTTTTCCCTAAAATAACTTCTGGAGAAACCACTACATTCTGACCAATATTACAATGCTCTCCAATAATACAATTAGACATAATATGACTAAAATGCCATATTTTGGTATCTTTTCCGATACTGCAATCGTTATCTATTACAGCCGTTTCATGTGCAAAATATTCTATCAAATTAGTATCCTGAATTGCTGTTTTGTTCCTTATTAACTATCTCTTTAGAAGATGATGTACCTATTCTATCTACTCCTAAACCTATCATTTTTACAGCCGTTTTATAATCTCTTACACCACCTGCCGCTTTTACTTTTAAGGGTTTTGCATTTTCTACAATTAACTTCATTGTATCAAATGTAGCTCCGTTTGGTAAATTATTTTCGGTTTTAAAAAAACCTGTTGATGATTTTACAAAAACATTCTCTGCATTTTCTTCACCAAAAACAGTGAAAACAATGTTTTTAATTAGGGACGAAATTACAATTATTTCTTTATTTGTTAAGGCGGCAACTTCAATTATCCACTTTACAACTTTTTTATTTTCTAAAGCAAGGGCTATTCCCTTTGTAATCTCATTGGTAACCAAATCTATTTCACCTCTTTTAAAAGCTTCATAATTTACTACAAAGTCTAATTCATCTGCACCTAAATCAATAGCTTTTTGGGCTTCGTTAATTTTTTCTTCTGATGAATACGTCCCTTCATGAAAACCAATTACAGTACCTACTAAAGTTTTAGAGGCTCCTTTTTTAAGCACTTCTTTTGCTAAAGGAATATATTTAGCACGAATCATGATTAATTTATAATCAAACAAAATAGCTTCTTCAAGCAAATCGACAACCTTCTGTTGATTTGCTTCTTCCGTAAGATTCGCCTGACTCGCTGTTTTTAAGTAAGTAGCATCTAAATATTGATTCATTTTCATTTTACAAAAATAATAAATAATAAAACGGATTCCATAAAAAACCCAACCTTTTGGTTGGGTTTTATTTTACTCTAAACGAAAAGCTATTGGTAAATTATACCGAACTTTAACCGTTCTACTATTTTGTTTACCAGGTTTAAATTTGGGTAACTTTTTAATAACTCTTAAAGCTTCTTTTTCTAAACCTTTATAAGCTGTTCTAATCTTAACATCGACTATTTCTCCTTTATCATCTATTACAAACTGCGTCTGTATTTTATGTTTACCAGAACGTAAACCTATTTCATTTGCCAACTGTACATCAAAATTACGTTGTACAAACTGTTTCATTTTTTTATCAAAACAAATCTTATTTTCTTTTTTTGATAAATTTTCACATCCTTTAAAAACAGGTGCATCTTCTATACTTACAAAATCTACATCTTCAATAAAGTTATCTATAATTTTAACCTCTACAACTTTATCTATATCAATTAAAACAAGATCTTCTATTGGAGTATTATCTATAATTGTTTCAATAATAGTATTATCTCCTTTTACAACCTCATCTACAATAAATGGTGCTGCTTTTATAACCTTTACTTGAGGCACAACTTTAGGTTGTTTTGTAAAAAGAACATTTACATCTGGTTCTACATAAACAATTTTGTTTTTATCTGGTTTAAGAACAACTATTGTTTTCTGTTCGGTTTGGTATTCTAAAGTCACAAAGACTACAAAGAGTACTAATACAAGCCCTAACTGCATAAAAAGGTTAGAGAATTTTTCTAATTGTTTGGTTGGTCGTTTCTTGGTGTTATTCATAATTAGAAAGTTTTTAAATGTTAAAACTTTGTTAAACCAATTAACGTGCCACAAAAAAAGCATCAAATTTCTTTGATGCTTTTAAGGTAAAATACTCTTTGTTGAGTAACTACATATTTTTTAAATGTTTTTCGGCAACTATTTCTAATTCATTGTACCAATCTTGTCCAAATTTTCTAACCAAAGCTTGTTTTACAAATTTGTAAACAGGTACTTGTAACTCTTTACCTAAGGTACAAGCATCATCGCAAATTTCCCATTTATCATAATTTACAGCAGAAAACTCACTGTAATCTTTTATTCTAATCGGGTATAAATGACAAGAAACTGGTTTTTTCCAATCTATTTCTCCTTGGTTATATGCTTCTTCTATAGCGCAAAGAGCTGTGTTCTTTTCATCAAAAATAACATAAGCACAATCTGCACCATTAATTAAAGGAGTTTCTAATTCTCCCCACTCACTGGTAACCCAAGTACCTTCTTTTTCAATAACATCGATACCTTCTTTTCTTAAAAAAGGTTTTACTTTAGGATAAATATCTTCTAAAATTTTTGTTTCTTCTTTTTCTAAAGGAGCACCGGCGTCGCCATCTATACAACAAGCACCTTTACAAGCAGATAAATTGCAAACAAAATCTTTTTCGATAATATCTTCTGAAACTATAGTTTTTCCAAGTTGAAACATATCGCAAAAATAGTGTTATTTTTTTCTATAACTTTACGTTTTCCTAAACTAAGTTGCCTAATTTTGTAAAAATTATAAAAATTATGAATTTTAATTTTAAAGAAGCTTTTACTGCATTTATGGTTTTGTTTGCTGTTATAGATGTTATTGGCAATATTCCTATTATTATAGACTTACGAAAAAAAGCTGGTCATATTCAGTCTGAAAAAGCTGCTATAATTGCAGGTTTTATTATGATTGTTTTCTTGTTTTTAGGACAAAGTTTATTAAAATTGATTGGAATTGATGTACACTCATTTGCAGTTGCAGGTGCTTTTATACTTTTCTTTATTGCTTTAGAGATGATCTTAGGAATTACACTTTATAAAGATAATGAAGACGACGTAAATGCTATTACGGCCTCTGTTTTTCCTTTAGCTTTCCCTTTAATTGCTGGTCCAGGTAGTTTAACAACCTTACTTTCTTTAAGAGCAGAGTTTCATATAGAAAATATTATAATTGCTGTTTTAGCCAATGTTCTTTTAATTTATTTTGTATTAAAAACCTCTTCTAAAATAGAACGTATTATTGGTCCAAACGGAATTCAAATAATTAGAAAAATATTTGGTGTAATTTTATTAGCCATTTCTGTAAAATTATTTGCAACAAATATTAAAGTCCTTTTTATTTAAATGAATTTTGATGTTCTAATTATTGGTGGTGGCGTTTCTGCAATGCAATGTGCATTGGTATTAGGTTCTGCAAAAAATAAAACTTTTGCTAAGGATAAAAATATTGGCATTATTATTCATCAAAGAGCGTCTCATTTACAAGATGCATTATTTAATAATGTATTAGGTTTACCGCCTAAAACTTTAGGAAAAGATATTTTAATTACTGGTAAAAAACAACTTTCTACCTTATACCCTCATGTGCAACAAATAGAAAACGAAAAAGTTCTATCTGTCTTAAATATTAAAAATGGTTATCAAATAAAAACCAACAATGCTACTTACTTTAGTAAAATTGTAATTCTTGCTTTAAATTATTCTAAACCATTTACAATAGAAGGTTTGGCTACTTTTATAGAACCACATAGCAGCGCAAACCCATCAAAAGATAGAATTCAACTTAAAAACACGAACCACCTAATAAAAGATGGCTTATACTGTTGCGGCACGATAGCTGGTTGCCGAAGCCAATTTGCAATTGCTGCAGGTAGCGGCGCAAGTGTAGCCACAGATATACTTACTATCTGGAACAATAACATCCCTACAAAAATACACGACAAAGTATGATGAAAATCATATTTTAAAGTCCTTTTAAGCTTTAATTTTACAATAGAAAATCAAATTACTAAGAATTTGATAATTCTAAAGCTATTTTTAAATAACGAGATTAAAAGGATTTCAAGATGGACGTTAAAAAAAACCCAAAACAACAGTTAGAAAACTACAGCAAGATTTTCTTACAAATAGGGTTAGTACTAACCTTATTTATTACTTACACCTTAATTGAATACAAAACATATGAAAGGAATGATTTAAAAAGCTTAGGGCAAGCAAATATGGTCGATGATATGAAGGAAGATATTCCTATTATCGAAATGCAAGAAGTAAAACCACCACCAAAAAATACACCTCCACCAGTTGTAGAACAAATTACCATTGTAGAAGATGAAAAAGAAATAGTAGAAACTGTAATAGAATCTACAGAAACAGACGAAACAGTGGGTATAGTTGTAAACACTGATGATATTATAGAAGTTGAAGAAGTTGAAGAGGTTGTAGAAGACATCCCTTTTATCTTAATTGAAAACGTACCTGTTTATCCGGGGTGTAAGGGAAATAACAAAGAATTAAAAGACTGTTTCACAAAAAAAGTGACGGAATTTTTTGGAAGAAAATTTAATATTAATTTGGCTAACGAATTAGGCTTACAACCAGGTAAAAAGAAATTATTTGTAATTTTTACAATTAACAACAAAGGTAAAATAGCAAATGTAAGAGCTAGAGGACCGCACCCTCGATTAGAAAAAGAAGTAGTAGAAATTATTAGTGCTTTACCTACTATGACTCCTGGAAAACAAAGAGGAACTCCAGTTGGTGTTAGTTACAGTATCCCAATTACTTTTGAAGTTAGAATCTAAAAAAACAAACCCCTGCTTATAGCTGGGGTTTATTTTTTTTATAAATGATTAAGAATTAAGAAAATCACCTATTGAATAAGCTAACAATGTAATATATATTTGTAATGTAATAATTACATTTTGATTTAAAATTATTTTAGAAAAATTAATTAGCGTATTTAATCCCCCAAAATTACATTAATAAAAAGCTGAACTACCCCCTTGTCGTTTAGCTTTTTTTATGTGCTAATTTAGAAGAAAACATGGGAACACTTCTTTTCAATTAAGCTGCTGTAATGGCTTCTATTAATTTGTCAAAATCTTTAGTTTTATCAAAAAAAGTACACACTCCGTACTTTAAACAATAACTTTTAAGTTCTATACTTACAGAAAAAACATAAACTCTTGTTTCTATTTTTTTTTCTTTAAGTGTTTTCAATAACTCTATACCACTTCCATCAGGCAACTTTAAATCGAGTATCACTAAATCGAAATTAGTATCATCAAAAAAAGAGATTGCTTCTTGTAACGACTCTGTTAAATGGATATTTTTAATACTTGTGTTTTTCTTAGCTGCATTAACAATGCATTCTCCAATAAAAGTGTTGTCTTCTACGACTAGTAAATTATTTAAGATTGATTTCAAGATAAGGGGAATAAGGGGTGAATTACAGGCAAGATAAGTGCTTTTAATAGATATAAACGTAAGCAAAATGCTTATCATGTATATTATTAAACCATTTAGATTACAACACTTATTAAATAATTAACGCCTATTAAAAAGCATACTTTTATTCTTTAATATAAAAAATAAGAAAATTACCTATTGAAAAGACTTAGCTTCTTACATATCTTTGAAGTGTAGAATTTAATTGAAATTTGTAAGTAGTAAAATTACAGAATGAACTAAAACTATTTTTGATAAAAGATATTAATATATTTAGCCCCCCGAGAATGTATTAATAAAAAAGCTAAACTCCCCCCATTGACGTTTAGCTTTTTTTATGCGTTATTTTTAAAGAATTGATAAAAGGCAACAATCGTATTTTATATTAGTTCTTGATAATAGTAAAAAGACAACCACCCAAGTTAAAACCTTTTAATAACTGCTTTCATCAATTTAACCAATACAACTTGGATTCAATGTTGTAACGCAACAAAACGTTTATGTTTTTTGATGTTACTAAGCTACAAATTTAAGTTCTAAATCCATCATTTCTTTAGGTGTTTTATAACCAATAATTTTTCGAGGTCTGTTGTTCAATTTTTCTTGAATAATTAGGAGTTGATTAATGTCAATTTCATTAAAATTAGTTCCCTTTGGCAGATACCTTCTAATGAGTCCGTTCGTATTTTCATTTGTTCCTCTTTCCCAGGAAGAATAGGGGTGAGCAAAGTATATTTTCATTCCCGTATTTTGAGTAATTTTTTCGTGTCTAGCCATTTCAATTCCGTTGTCGGAAGTCATTGTTTTTTTATAAATAGGATTTAATTTGTTTAATATTTTAGAAAACTCATTGGCTACTTCACCTGCTTTTTTGGACTCTAATTTTACAATTAAAGTAAATCTAGTTTTGCGTTCTACTATAGTTCCAATAGCGCTTTTATGGTTCTTTCCAATGACTAAATCACCTTCCCAATGTCCGACTTCATTTCTAAGTTCAATATGCTGTGGTCTATTGTCAATACTTACTTGGTTTATTATTTTAGATCCGCCACCACGTCTTTTTTTAGGGGTTCTACGTCTTGTTTTTTTACGTACTAATAGTTTGATTAATTTTTTGTTTAAACGTGCTTGTGGTCTTGTGTAAATATGTCTATAAATAGCTTCGTGAGAAATAGACATTATTGGATCATTAGGATACAGCTCTTTGAGTCTTCCTGAAATTTGTTCAGGTGTCCAGTTTGACAAAAGGCCTCTATAGACAAAAAATTTAAGTAGAGAATATGTACTTATTTTATCTAAGTTTCTTTTGTTTAAATAATCTTCTTTAACACACCAATGAGCAAGTTCAGCATCGTAATTATCTTCCTTTTTCTGCACCCATTTATTCACTTCTCTTGTAATTGTTGAGGGTGCTCTTTTTAGTTTTTTAGCGATGTATGATTTTGACTTTTTTTCTATTAAAAGTGTCTGAATAATCACTCTTTCTTTTAAAGTTAATCTTCTATGTTTTTTTAATTCCATTTTACAAATCTATTAATTTAGATTTGTTGCGTTAAGTTATTGAATGGAGGCAATAGCACCATAAACAACAAATAACGTATACCTCTAAACATTTAACCGAATGTGTAAACTTATTAAAAACCATCAATTATAATTAATCTTAAAAATAAGAAAATCACCTATTGAAAAGATTTAGATTCTTATCTATCTTTGAAGTGTAGCATTTATTTAAATTCTGTAAGTAATAAAATTACAGAATGACCTAAAACTATTCTTGATAAAAGATATTAATTTACTTAGTCCCCCATAATTATATTAATAGAAAGCTAAACACTCCCCCTGTTGTTTAGCTTTTTTTATGAAATTTAATAAAAGACAGTAGTTTTTTAGTTATAAAAAAAATACAATATTCAATCAAATTAAGATCTTTTAAGTATCTAATTTAACAAATGTATAAACACCTAAATGATATCTAACTTACAGTTATATCTATAATCTTACTAAAAGTTAACTTTTATAATCAATATTTAAAAAATAAGAAATTTGCCTATTGAAAAGACTTACAACCTTATCTATCTTTGAAGTGTAGAATTTAATTGAAATTTGTAAGTAGTAAAATTACAGAATGAACTAAAACTATTTTTGATAAAAGATATTAATGTATTTAGCCCCCCAAAATTATATTAATAAAAAAAGCTAAACAACCTCTTGTTGTTTAGCTTTTTTTTATGCTTTATTTTGTTATAGTTAATAAAATAGACCTCTTTTAATTAAGCAATAGTAATAGCCTCAATTAACTCATCAAAATCTTTAGCTTTATCAAAAAAAGCCAACGCACCATATTTTAAACAAAAGGATTTAAGTTCTGTACTTACAGAAAAAACAAAAACTTTTGTTTCTATTTTTTTTTCTTTAAGAATTTTTAATAATTCTATTCCATGTCCATCAGGTAATTTTAAATCGAGTACCACTAATTCAAAATAAGTATCATCAAAAAAAGAAATTGCCTCTTGCAAAGACTCCGTTAAACAGATATCTCCAATACTATCAATTTCATTAACAGCACTAACAATAGCCTTTGCAACAAAAGAGTTGTCTTCTACAATTAATAAATTATTTATTTTTGATTTCAAGATAAGGTAAATATTTAAAAAAAGTTACCGGGGAAGAATCAAATGTAGGTCATTCTCAGAAGTATTCACATAAGCAATATGCTTATCATTCTATTTTAAATAAAGTAACACTATATAATAGCGGTTAAAGATCTAATGAAGTTAACCCTTCTTTAATAGCATACTTTGTCAATTCTGGAATCGTATATAAATCTATTTTTTTCATAATATTATTTCTATGAACATCAACAGTCTTAGGACTCAAAAACAATATCTCGCCAGTTTCTTTAGAAGACTTGCCTTCTGCAATTAACTGCAAGACTTCTTTTTCTCTAGAGCTTAATTCTGTTTTTTCTATAGCTTTCTTTTCTTTAAGTATTGTAAGAAACTCTTGATTAATCTCTTTTGATAGATATCTTTTATTTTGCACAACAGTAGAAATTGCTGTAATTAACTCATCTGCATCTCCATCTTTTAACAAATAACCAAAAGCACCTGCTTTAAACATACTCTGAATAAATTGCTTACTAGAATGCATAGAAAGACCTATTATTTTTATCTCTGGGTTTTCTTTATGAATTTGTTTTGTAGCCTCTATACCATTTAAACCTGGCATTGCCACATCCATAACAATAACATTTGGCGCTAGTTTTAAACATGTTTTTATAGCCTCTCTACCATCGGAAGCCTCGCCTATTATATGCATATTAGACCTTTGTTCTATAATGTTTCTTAAACCATCTCTTAGCAATTTATGGTCATCTACTAATACTATTTTAATTTCTTTTAAATAAGTCATTTAGATAAAGGTATAAAAATTTTAATACTTGTTCCTTCATTTATTTTTGATTTAATCGTAAATTTTCCTTGTATGTTTCTAATACGTTCTTGAACCGTAAACAAACCAAAGCCTGATCCTGTATGATTTTGATTATTATTTAATACAGAAGTATCAAACCCAACACCGTTATCGGTAATAAAAATATCTAGCCCAAGTTTATTTTTATCAAGACCTAATGTTATTAAAGTGGCATTAGCATATTTTATGGCATTCATTAACACTTCTTGTATGCTTCTATACAATAAAATAGATTTTATTTCATCCAAATTTATACTATCTACATTACTGTTAATTACACACTTAATTTTATGAGTTACTTCTACATTATCAAACAACCAATTTAATGCCTCAATGATACCTAATTGATATAATACTGGCGGAGAAAGCTCATAAGTAATTTTTCGACTGTTTTCTAAAGCTTCAGAAATATGTGTTTCAATAAACTTTAAATCTTCATCAATCATTTTTAATTGTGATCTTTTCTTTAATTCATTAATTTTCATTTTAGAAATAACTAAAGACTGGCTTAAATGATCGTGAATATTAGTAGCAATTTCTTTCTTTTGTTTCTCTTCTATCACAGTCATTTCTGTGGTTAATTTCTGAAGAGACACTTGGTACTCTTCAATCTCTTGTTTTGCTAAAATCGATTGTGTAATGTCTCTTGCAGTAGAAATAAAAGAACTGACTTTATTGTTTTTATAAACAGGTGATGATAAAAATTCTAACCACACATAATGTCCTTCTTTGTGGAGTACTCTACAAACAAAAGCATCGATAACCATGCTACTAAACATTCTTTGTGACATTACATTTTTCAAAGAATCAATATCCTCTTCATGAATAACACCAAAGACTTTTTTACCTAAAAGTTCTGATTGATTATACCCCAAAATATTTTTTATAGAAGGGCTAATGTATTTAAAAGTACTGTCCATTTCGTGTAAACAGATTAAATCGTTAGAGTTATCAGTTAATATACGATACATCTCTTCGGCTTTTTCTATTTCACTTGTTATTCGTTTTTGCTCTGTAATATCTTGATTGGTCCCCTTTAAGTTGATTACTTCTCCTGTACTACCTATAACTGGTTGACAAAGACCTCTCAATGTTTTTTGCGTGCCATCGGGAAGAAAAATTCGAAATTCAATATCGAATGAAATTCCTAAACGAATGGCTTTATCAACGGAACTATTATGTAACTCTAGATCATCTCTGTGAATTTGTTTTAAAATTGTATCAAATTTAGGACTCCCTAACTTTGGATCTACCCCCCAAATACGAAACGTTTCCTCGGACCATTCTGATTCATCATTGAAAGGATTAAATATCCAGCTTCCTACTTTTGCTAATTTCTGTGCTTCTTTTAATTTATTGATGGATTCTCTTTTTGCTGATTCTGCATCTTTTATACTTTGAATACTTTGAATACTAACAGGAACTGTTTTTTGTTCTATTTCTGTTTGAGGAATAGGAATTGAAATTATTGCTGCAAACTCATCTCCTTTTAGAGTTTTATAATTAACTTCTGATATAAATGTTTTTTCATTATTCCATATAGATACTATCAAATCACTAAACACCTTATGAGCACCTTTACCAAACGTATCTTGTATTTTTCCTTGTAAAAAATCTTCAGCACTTTCTGCCTTAAATAACTTTACTGTGGCTTTGTTTACTTTATTTATTTTTACTTTTCCAAGTATTGAAAATAAAACCTCAGGGTGCTCTTCAAAATATGTTTTAATATTAGGTATATCATGCTTTTTAAGTTCTGCTAACTGTTGCATTACTAAACTTAAATCTCCATTCCAAATAGACACTGTTGCACTATCAAATAGTTCTCTATACCTACTTGTAATCATTAAATTTGCTTCTTCAATTAATTTTTTCTCTGTAATGTTCTGCGTAACACCCCTTCTTCCAATAATTTCGTTTTGCTGGTTGTACACAGGCTGAGCTACATTACGTACCCAAACTTCTTCTTTTCTTTTATTAAGAATTTTCAATTCTAAATCATAAGGAATCCCTTTCGTATCAAGTTCTTTAGTGGCTTTTGCCATCTTCTGTTGTGATTCTTCATCGAAAAAACTCAAAATTTCTTTTCGTGCTGGAACTCGGTCTTTTATATCTAGTCCAAAAATGTGGTAAAGATGCTCAGACCACATAAAAGTATCTGTTGCAATATCATATTCATGATACCCCATTTTAGCAATCTTACTTGCTTCATCCATAGAATACTTCCTTTTTTCTAAAAGGTCTAAAGAATTCTGAATCTTTTGTTTAGAAAGCTCTAATTCAAATTGGGCTTTTTTAGAAGCTGTAATATTCTGAGTAACTCCTCTTCTACCAATAATTTCGTTTTGTTGGTTATAAATAGGCTGAACAACATTCCTTACCCAAACTTCTTCCTTTCTTCGATTGATCATTCTTAACTCAATATCGTACGAATTCCCCGTTAAAATAAGATTATTGGTGGCTTCTGCCATTTTTACTTGTGATTCTTGATCTAAGCATTTAAGAATTTCATTACGAAATGGAATTCGCTTATTTTGATCTATTCCATAAATATGATAAAGATAATCTGACCAAATATAAGTATCTGCGGCAATATCGTACTCCCAATACCCAATTTTAGCCATCTTACTCCCCTCACCCATAGAGTTTTCCTTTATCGCTAAAAGATCTAATGAATCTTTAATTTTTTGTTTAGAAATTTCTAATTCGAGTAATGCTTTTTTATAGTCTGTAATATTGTGTAAAACACCTTTTCTACCAACTATGTTATTTTCTTTATTATATACTGGGTGTGCTAAATATCGCAACCAAACTTCTTCTTTTTTAGAGTTGATATACCTAACTGTAAGATCACTAGCAAGTCCACTCAAATCTATATCTAAAGAAGCTTTTGCTATCTTTTCTTGAGATTCTTTATCAAAAATTGGCAAAATTTGATCTAGTGTAGGTACTCCATCTTTTTTATCAAATTCTAAAACTTGATACATATAATCTGACCATACATAAGTATCGGTATCAATATCATAATCCTGATACCCTATTTTAGCTACTTTACTCATTTCATTTTTAGAGTACTCACTCCTTTCTAAAAGCTCTAAAGAAGTTTGAATTTTTTGTGTAGAAACCTCTAGTTGATGTTGTGCTTTTTTAGATTCTGTAATATCTTGTAGAACACCTCTTCTTTTAACAATTTTATTTTGATCGTTATAAATAGGCTCTACTACAATTCTAATCCAAACTTCTTCTTTTCTTAAATTAATCATTTTTAATTGAAGATCAAAAGGAATACCCTTAGTATCTAGATTTAAAGTAGCTTCTGCCATCTTTTTTTGCGAATCTTCATTAAAAAGTACGGCAATATCTTTTCTAGATAGAACTGGTTGCTTTGGGTCGAATCCAAAAATATGATAAAGATAATCTGACCATATATAAGTTTCCGTTGCAATATCATCTTCTAAAAAACCAATTTTAGCTGTTTTACTAGCCTCATTTTTAGAATATTCACTTTCCTCTAAAAGATTTAATGTAGTTTGAATCTTTTGCCTAGAAAATTCTAATTCTAGCTGAGCCTTTTTAGACGCTGTTATGTTCTGCAGAACTCCTCTCTTACCAATAATTTCTTCTTCTTTATTATAAACAGGTTGTCCTACATTTCTTACCCAAACTTCTTCTTCTTTTTGATTAATCCATTTCAATTCAATATCATAAGAAATACCTTTAGATGTAAGCTCTAGAGTAGCTTGCTCTAATTTATCAAGAGATTCTTTACTAAAATTTTTGTAAACTTCTTTTTGTAATGGAATTCCGTCTATAGGGTTTAACTCAAATATTTGATAAACATATTCTGACCATAAAACAGCCCCAGTTATAAAATCATGTTCCCAATACCCTATTTTAGCTATTTTACTAGCTTCATTCATAGAATATTTTCTCTTTTCTAATAGTTGTAAAGAATTTTGAATTTTCTCTTTCGAAAGCTCTAATTCTATTTGTGCCTTTTTAGAAGCTGTAATATTATGTACAACACCACTTCTTCCAATAACTTCATTTTTTTGGTTATATACCGCTTTAGCTACATATCTTACCCAAACCTCTTCCTTCTTTAAGTTGATACACCTCAACTCAACATCACAAGAAGCACCCTTTATCATAAGATTTTTAGAGATTTCTTTTATTTTTTCTTGAGATTCCTCATCAAATATTGATACAATTTCTTTCATTGATGGTATTTTCCCTCTAGAGTCCAATCCATAAATATCATAAACATAATCGGACCAATTATAAGTATCCGTAGCTAAATCATATTCTTGATAGCCTATTTTAGCTATTTTACTCGCCTCTTTTAATGAGTTCTCACTCTTTTCTAATAATTCTAGAGATGTTTGAATCTTTTGATTTGCAATAATTCTATGAGTAATATCTCTAGTAGTAGTAACAAAATAACTAATTTCATTATCTTTATAAATGGGAGATGCTAAAAATTCTAACCAAACAAAATGCCCATCTTTATGACGAATTCTAAAAGGAAAGGCATCAATAACACCCCCATCATTAAACTTTTTTTGACTTAAAGCTTCTTTTAGAACTAAAACATCATCTTTATGAACGATATTAAAAACTTGCTTACCAAGATATTCCGATTGTTCATAACCCAACATCCTTTTTATAGAAGGGCTAATGTATTTAAAAGTACTATCTGGTTCTTGTAAACAGATTAAATCATTAGAATGCTCTGTTAATATACGATGCATTTCTGCAGTTTCTTTAATTTCTTTTTCTGCAGATTCAAACTTTTGTTTATAAGTAAGTGGCTTAAATACATCTTTTAGGTTAAAAATATATCTTAACGGATCCGTTGAATCAAAAAATCTTAAATAAGAATAAAGAAGAATACTGTAAAAAATAGTAAAAACTCCTTTTGAGATAAGGCCTGATATTATAATTAATTTTAAGCTTTCTAAACCCCAAAAAGTTAAGGTTGCAAAAAATAGTGTATCAAAACTTACAACAATTAACATTGTTAAACAAATTTGCAAGAATAGAAATCGTACTTTTCTAGATATAAATTCAAATAATATTATTATTAAAAAAGCATCTAAAAACAATGTAATTGTACCAATAAATAATTCCCATACCCCAACATTAAAAAGATTTTTTGATAATCCTAAACCCCCTTCTATACCTGAATTACCTATATGCCAATTTAATGTTCGTGAAAGAACTGCCATTACTATGTTTACAATAAACAAAGCATAAATTATTTTTTTAGTTTCACTAGCATCCTCCTTTATATACACCATTAACAAAACAAAGAGAGTTGCTGTAAAAAAAACAGCCGATCCTGGCGAAACATTAAAATCACTTGTGACTGAAACATAAACAGTGCTATAAAGAAATACTTGCACAAACTGAAACAACCCAAGGCAAGCAAACATAACCCCAATACCCAACTGTTTTCTAAGGTGAAATAATAAAAGGATTACTAAGGCTACTAAAGTGCCTTGCATAAACAAGAAAGCTATCTGACTATAATTCATAACATTAAAATACCTAAATATAGACATTAAAATTTATATCTGCTGATAATTTATTTTGCATATTGAGTATATTAAAATATAATTTTATTTTACCTTCTCAATATTTTCTCTTAAGAATAAGTGTAAATAGAACTTTAGGTTTGAAAATAGGATTGTTAAAAGGAGAGAAATTGTTACTTTTATTTTAATAAAAAATAAAAATTATTTTAGTAACAAAATAGCTATTAGTCTTACTAATAAATAAACAAAGAATATTATTTCTAAAAAAACAGAAGCTATAAAACATAAAACCCAGCATAAAGCTGGGTTTTATTTTATAATAAATGTCTAATAAAAAATTACTCTACTGTAACTGATTTTGCTAAATTTCGAGGTTGATCAACATTTTTTCCTAGCATTACTGCAATATGATATGATAATAACTGAAAAGGAATTGTAGTTAACAAAGGAGTTAACGCTTCTTCTGTTTCAGGTATTTCAATAACATGATCTGCAATTTCTTTAACTTGCACATCTCCTTCTGTAACAATTGCAATTATCTTACCTGCTCTAGATTTTATTTCCTGAATATTACTAACTACTTTTTCATAATGCCCTTTACTAGTAGCAATTACAAAAATTGGCATATTTTCATCAATTAAAGCAATTGGTCCGTGCTTCATTTCTGCTGCAGGGTATCCTTCTGCATGTATGTAAGAAATTTCTTTTAATTTTAAAGCTCCTTCTAATGCTACCGGAAAGTTAAAACCTCTACCCAAATACAAACAATTTTTTGCATCTTTATATACCGCAGCTATTTCTTTAACTTTTTCATCAATTTTTAAAAGAGCTTCTACTTTTGCAGGAATTAATTGCATTCTTTGTAGAAACGTTCTAAGTTCTGTTTTAGAAATTGTTCCTTTTTTAGAAGCTAACTTTAAAGCGATTAAAGTTAAAACAGTAATTTGAGTTGTAAATGCCTTTGTAGATGCTACACCTATTTCTGGTCCTGCATGTGTATAAGCACCAGCATCGGTTTCTCTTGCAATAGAAGAACCTACAACATTACAAATTCCAAAAACAAATGCGCCTTTAGATTTTGCTAGTTTTATTGCAGCAAGTGTATCTGCGGTTTCACCAGATTGTGAAATAGCAATTACAACATCTTTTGAAGTAATAATTGGGTTTCTATATCTAAATTCCGAAGCATACTCAACCTCTACAGGAATACGAGCTTTGTCTTCAATAAGGTATTCTCCAACCAAACCAGCATGCCAAGAGGTACCACAAGCAACAATGATAATTCTTTCTGCATTTAAGAATTTATTCATGTGGTTGTCTATACCTGCCATTCTTATAATTCCTTCATCAGCAAGCATTCTCCCTCTATAGGTATCTATAATAGCTTTGGGTTGTTCATGAATTTCTTTTAACATGAAATGCTCGTAACCCCCTTTTTCTATTTGATCTAAACTCAGTTTAAGTTGCTGAATATTAGCATCAACCATAGAGTCGTCTTTAATCTTACGAACTTTTATAGTTTTACCAATCTTAATGATTGCTAATTCTTCATCCTCTAAATAAATAGCATCTTTTGTGTATTCTATAAAAGGAGAAGCATCTGAAGCTACAAAGAACTCTTTATTTTCTTTTCCCACTCCAATTGCAATAGGGCTTCCTAAACGTGCAACAACTAATTCATTTGGCTTTGTTTTATCAAAAACAGCAATTGCATATGCTCCAATAACATTAGTTAAAGCTAATTGTACAGCCTTACCTAGTTTACAGTTCTCTTGTTTTTTTACTTCTTCAATTAAATTAACAAGAACCTCTGTATCGGTATCACTTTTAAAAGTATACCCTCTAGATATTAATTCTTTTCTAAGAGAATCATAATTTTCTATAATTCCGTTATGAACAATTACTAATTCTCCAGATTGAGAAATATGTGGATGAGAATTAACATCATTAGGTACACCATGTGTAGCCCAACGTGTATGACCAATTCCAATATTTCCTTTTTTTCTTTTTTCTTCTTTATCAGTTATGGCCTCTAAGTCAGAAACTTTTCCTTTAGTTTTAGACAGTTGTATTTCTTTACCATCATACATCATTACCCCTGCACTATCGTAACCACGATATTCTAGCCTTTTTAGGCCACTTATCACTATTGGGTAAGCTTCTCTAAAACCGATATAGCCAGTTATTCCACACATAACATTTTTTTTTTAGTAGGTTAGTTATTTAGTTAGTTATTTTTTTTCTGAGTATGAAATCTTAAATTCTGCCTTTTTTTCTCCATTTATTGTTGAATGATTAAAAAGAGTAACTGCCTTTGGATTCCAATTATAATTCTTAAAAATAGTATCTGTAACCGTTTGTAAGTCTGTTGAGTTAATTACCTTCAATCTTAATTTCGGAGAATAACCAGTTTCTCCACTTAAAAGATCTGAAACGTAATCTGTAATTCTAAATGTGTATTTTTCTTTATCACCATTACTATTTCTTTCTAACACCCCTCCAAAAGTAGTTATCCCTTCTGAATAAACGTCTTTTACATGACTGAAAACAGGGTTTACATCTTCATCACTTTTATACAAAAACAATCGATAAGGTACTGCTGTTGTATCTACATTTTGATTGATATATAAAGTTAAAGAAGCGTCATTTATCAATAATTTTCTTGCTCTTAATTCTTCTATTTTATCTGCTATTCCATTTCCATCAGCATCTACTCCAAAAAGATCTATTACCGCTTCACTACCCGCTGCTCCTTGTACTACAATATTATCTGCAGGATATGTTTTATCTTCCATTTTATATGTACTTGCTCTTACTCCTAATAATAAAAAACTATCATTCTTATGAATAGCATCTATAACTACACCTCCAGTAATAACTGTATTTGTGTAATAAATTTCTAATGATGGCCTAACTGTTCCATTAAAATTAAAAGATATTAAAGATCCTTCATCTCCTGTAGCCTCTAAAATAAGTCCTCTAAAATAATCATTAAATGCAGTTTGAGAATCAAAATGCGATGACTCGTATTCATCTAAAAATATTCTTTTAATTTCAGCTTCATTTAAAGGTACTGCCGCAAAAGGAAGAGGAAGTGTAGAGGTTGAATTTAAATAAGTTACCGTATCTTTTGTTGCCAATTCACCAGTACTTAACCATCTTTTAACTACAATAGAATCTGTTAATGATGGTAAGAACTTAAAGTTAGCAGTAGCACTTAGTAAACTCCCTGTTTTTTCAAAAACATCATTAGATTGGTAGCTATTAAATTTTGATGGTTCTTCAGGATTTAAAACACTTAAATAAGTACTAGTTTGATAAACATTTAAATTAAACGCTTTCGTTTGATCTCCTATTATAGAATCTAACTCGTATGCCGTACCATCATCATTTAAAGTTACTTGATATGGTAATTTTACAAAAACAGTATCTATAGTTGTAACCACAGTTGTGTCAGAAGCATAAATATTCTCATCATCAACTACCTGTAAACCTGTAGCTAAAACTAGTTGCGAAACAATAGATGCTTCTATCTTTTCGTAAGCATCACTTGCGTGTACTCCTAATAAATATTGCCCAGGGTCTAAAGACAGATTATCTGAAGTTACACTTGTAATAGGACTATTCTCAATAGTAATTTCTTCAACCGTTAGGGCATTTGTATCAAACTTTGTATTAGTTACTACCTTACTTTTAATATCTGTAAAATCTTCTTCACAAGAAATAACAGCTGTAAATACCAATATTAAAGCTACAACAAAGGCGCTTTTCTCAAAAATTCTCCTCACTTTATAAAATAATTAATTAGCTGAAATTAAATCAGCATAAAAATTTAAATAACTTTCTTTTAAGTCTTCAGTTTGATATTCTAAAACCGGAATATCCTTCCCTTCTATAAAAGAAGTTAATTCTTCTGAGATCTCTTCACTACCATGAATAATTGCGTCAGAATTTTCTATGGCACTTTTTAATATATTATTAAAACTTGGTGTTTTAATTGTTGCAATTTTATCATCACTTATACCATCAAACTTAACTTTATCTGCTAAAGTTTCATCTAAGTTTCCTTCAAAAGGGTTGTTGTATAAAGACGTAATAACCTTACTCTCTGTAAATAAAGGTTCTTCTTTATAAAATTCTTTTAAATAAAGAGGTAAAAGAGAAGCCATCCATCCATGAACATGAATAATATCTGGCGCCCAGTTTAATTTTTTTACAGTCTCTATAACTCCCTTTGCAAAAAAGATGGCACGTTCATCATTATCTTCAAACAAATCATCGTCTTCATCTGTAAAAACGGCTTTTCGTTTAAAATATTCTTCATTATCTATAAAATATACTTGCATTCTTTCTTTAGGAATAGAAGCAACTTTTATAATTAATGGCATGTCCATATCATTAACTACTAGATTCATACCAGATAAACGAATTACTTCGTGTAGTTGATGTCTGCGTTCGTTAATTACGCCATATCTTGGCATGAAAATTCTTGTTTGTACTCCTTTAGAATGTGCGTTTTTTGCAACATTAAAGGCTGTAGATGATAACTCTGTTTCGGGTAAGTATGGAACTACTTCGGATGAAACAAATAATATTCTCTTGTCCTTCATTAAATCAAACTCTTTTATAAGAAGCGCAAAAATACAAATTATTATGCTAATATCGTGTTAAATTGGTAAGTTTGCAGACTTTACTTAATTCTTCAGGATGAAAATTTTTAACACCAAACAAGAAATAAAAGCATATTTAACCGCTAAAAAAGAACAAAATAAAACCATTGGTTTTGTGCCAACAATGGGCGCATTACACAAAGGGCATTTATCTTTAATTAAAAAAGCAAAGAAAAAAAATGATCTAGTTGTGGTTAGTATTTTTGTAAATCCTACCCAATTCAACAACCAAGAAGATTTAGTTAAATACCCAAAAACCATAGAAAACGACACCAAATTACTAGAAAGTGTTTCTTGCGATGTGTTATTTTTTCCTTCTGTAACAGAAATTTACGCAGATAACATAACCTCACAAAATTTTGATTTTGATGGCCTAGAACATCAAATGGAAGGTAAATTTAGAGACGGTCATTTTAATGGAGTTGGCACCATCGTAAAAAATCTTTTCGAAATTGTAACTCCAGATAAAGCTTATTTTGGTCAAAAAGATTTTCAACAATTGCAAATTATCAAAAAAATGGTCAAAAAAAATAGCCTTCTTGTTAAAATTAAAGGGTGCCCTATTTTTAGAGAAGAAGATGGTTTAGCAATGAGTTCTAGAAATACTAGACTTTCTAAAGAATATAGAGCAGCAGCACCTTTTATTTATAAAATACTAAAAAAAGTTCGTAAAAAATTTGGCACAGAAAGTGCTGTTAAAGTAACCGAATGGGTAGAAAATCAGTTTAAAAAACACCCTTTATTAAATTTAGAGTATTTTACAATTGCTGATGAAAAAACATTAGAAACCATAAAAAACAAAGAATCTAATAAAAAATACCGCGCTTTTATTGCAGTATTTGCAGGAGAAACAAGATTAATAGACAACATTCAATTAAAAAAATAGTAATCAAAAAAAATAGTATTTTTGCTGCATGTTAGTACAAGTTGTAAAATCAAAAATCCACCGTGTAAAAGTTACAGGTGCAGATTTAAATTATATAGGAAGCATCACCATAGATGAAGATTTAATGGATGCAGCCAACATTATTGAAGGCGAACGTGTTCAAATCGTTAACAATAATAATGGAGAGCGTTTAGAAACATACGCTATTCCTGGACCTCGTGGTAGTGGAGAAATTACATTAAACGGAGCAGCAGCAAGAAAGGTTGCTGTAAATGATGTATTAATTCTTATCGTTTACGGATTTATGGATTTTGAAGAAGCTAAAAACTTTAAACCATCCTTAGTATTCCCTAACGAAAAAGACAATACACTTACATAGTTTGAATATTAAAAAGATCTTAAAAATTATATTACCTCTCGTTTTGGGAGGTTTTTTAGTTTGGTATTCTCTCTCAGATATTTCTCTAAAAACTTTAGGCACCTATTTTAAAGAAGCTAATTATAGTTACATTTTCCTTGGGCTTTTCTTCGGAATTTTAAGCCATCTTTCTAGAGCTTACAGATGGAAGTTTATGTTAGAACCATTAGGTTTTAAACCTAAATTTGTAAACAGTGTTTTAGCCGTTTTAGTAGGTTATTTAGTAAACTTAGCACTACCAAGAGCAGGCGAAATTTCTAGAGCAACTGTAATGGCAAATTACGAGAAAATTCCTTTCGAAAAAGGATTCGGAACCATTGTAGCAGAACGTATTGCAGATTTAATAATGATGCTTACCATTGTTGCAATCACCCTTTTTGTTCAGTTCGATTTTATATATGATTTACTAACCAAAAACTTCGATCCTTCTAAAATAATTATTGGTTTAGCAGTCTTAATCATTGGTTTTTTAATCTTTAGATCTTTTGTAAAAAAAGCAACCTCTGGCTTTTTATTAAAAATTAAAACCTTTGTTTCTGGTTTAATAGAAGGTGTTACAAGCATCTTTAAAATGAAAAATAAATGGGCATTTATTTTTCACACCGTATTTATTTGGGTAATGTACGTTGCTATGTTTTGGGCAACAATACCTGCAATTAGCGGTTTAGAAGTTCCGTTTGGCGGAATTTTAATTGGCTTTATTGCTGGCGGATTTTCTATTGCTGCAACAAATGGCGGTATCGGTTTATATCCCGTTGCAGTTGCTGGCGCATTGGCCTTATTTAATATTGCAGCAGAACCCGCAACCGCTTTTGGTTGGATTATGTGGACCGCACAAACTGCCATGATTATTGTTTTTGGAGGTTTGGCATTTTTATTCTTACCTATTTACAATAAGGATAAATAATTTTTTTGGCGTTCCCTAAAAAGGTCGCGCTTTACGTTATATCTTTTTTTAGGGTTTGTCATTGCGAGGAAAGTTTTTTTACTTTTTGCGGCAATCTTACTTTATAAAAACAGATTGCTTCGTTCCTCGCAATGACGGCTATAAACAAAAAAGGATGCCACTTCAATCGCTAACGCAACCGTTTGCCAACTTTTAGAGAATTTTTTTTTTAGATTATTAAAAAGTATCACTCATAAACTTTGTAACTTTACTACTTTCAAACCTTAGAAACTCTTTTTAAATGGCCAAAACCAAAACAACTTTTTTCTGTCAGAATTGTGGCACTCAACATGCAAAATGGGTGGGGCAATGTGGTGCTTGTAAAGAATGGAACACCATTGTAGAAGAAGTAGTCCAAAAAGAAGAAAAGCGCGTTTGGAAACAATCTACAACCGCAAAACAAGCTGTAAACAAACCCTTAAAAATTGCCGATATTCAGCTAAACCCAGAAGAAAGAATTGTTACCAATAACAACGAATTAGACACGGTTTTAGGTGGCGGTTTGGTAAAAGGTTCTGTAACATTATTGGGTGGAGAACCAGGAATAGGGAAATCGACTTTATTATTACAAGTTGCCTTAAACATCAACCAGAAAGTATTATATGTTTCCGGAGAAGAAAGTCAGTCTCAAATAAAAATGAGAGCAGAAAGACTAGATGCTAAAAGCTCTAACTGTTTAATTTTAACAGAAACCAATACGCAAAATATCTTCAAAAATATTGAAGAAACAATGCCAGAAGTTTTAGTAATCGATTCTATACAAACACTGCACACAAGCTCTATAGAAGCCTCTCCCGGAAGTATTTCTCAAATTAGAGAAACTGCTGCAGAATTAATTAAATACGCCAAAGAAACTGCTACACCAGTTTTATTAATTGGTCACATCAATAAAGACGGAAACATTGCTGGACCCAAAATTTTAGAACACATGGTAGATGTTGTTTTACAATTTGAAGGAGACAGAAACCATACTTACAGAATATTACGAAGTCAAAAAAACAGATTCGGCTCAACATCAGAATTAGGAATTTACGAAATGCTTTCTAACGGATTAAGAGAAATCTCTAATCCGTCTGAAATATTAATTTCTAAGAAAGATGCAGACTTAAGCGGAACCGCAATTGCGAGTACTTTAGAAGGTATTAGACCTTTAATGATAGAAGTACAAGCCTTGGTTTCTACAGCTGTTTACGGAACACCCCAGCGATCTACAACAGGTTATAATTTAAAAAGATTAAACATGATTTTAGCGGTTCTAGAAAAAAGAGCTGGTTTTAAATTAGGTGCAAAAGATGTCTTTTTAAATATCACCGGAGGCATAAATGTAGATGACCCTGCAATAGATTTAGCGGTAGTTGCTGCAATTTTATCCTCTAACCAAGATGTTGCAATTAACCCAAATGTTTGTTTTGCTGCAGAAGTTGGTTTGGCAGGAGAAATAAGACCTGTTTCTAAAATAGACCAAAGAATTACAGAAGCAGAAAAATTAGGTTATAAAACTTTAGTTGCTTCTAAATACAATAAAATATCTTCTAAAAACCACGGAATAAGATTGGTACTAGTTGGTAAAATTGAAGAAGCTTTTGCTACTTTGTTTGCTTAGTTTTTTACTCTAAAGGCTATTCAAAAATTTAATTAAAAACCCTAAATTTTAGAATAAACTTTAAACCAACATCAGCCACTCTATCAATAATTATTTATATCATCAAATAAAACATACCTGTTTATCAGATAGTTAAATATACCTTATCTTACAATCATCAAATAACCATCAAATAAGAATTACGCCCAAAAAGGGATGTATTTTTTATACTTCCTCGAATTACTTTCAGGATCATCTTCTTTTATGACATTTCCATTAAGTGCCTCTTTAATTATTCTTGATGCAATTGCCGCATTCTTACTCTCTATCATAAACCTATCTCTTAAAGACTGATTGGTCATTTTATCATTTGAAACATATTTCAAACAACAATGCTGATAACAAGCTCTTATTTTATCTTTTTTATCCATCTGATTTAAAGTCTTGTAAGAATACATTATAACTTTTGTATGTTTTTCTTGAATTAAAATATCAGGAGCAGGCAACTGATACATTTCATTATAAAAAATAACTTTATCAATTCCACTTCCTTTCTCTTCACAAATACCCAACCTTCTCATTAAATCCGCAAGCACATCATTTCTTGATTGATATTCATCAATAAAACGCTCTGGTGTAATAAGTGGTATTCCTGGATTAGTAATTTCAATTCTATCAGAAAATATCTCAACCATTGGAAAACCTTTTTCTTCAAAATCTTGATGAATTATAGCATTTGCCAATAACTCACGAACAGCAATTTCTGGATACATTCTTTTATCATCTCTAAATGCTTTCCCTATTTCTTCATTGGCTGGTAATTGACTATTAACCCAATCTAT
This sequence comes from Polaribacter sp. L3A8, assembly GCF_009796785.1. Lineage (NCBI taxonomy): Bacteria > Pseudomonadati > Bacteroidota > Flavobacteriia > Flavobacteriales > Flavobacteriaceae > Polaribacter > Polaribacter sp. L3A8. The sequence continues at coordinate 3,107,141 of NZ_CP047026.1, read as the reverse complement.
TAATCCCTGATACCCTGAAACATATCCCTTCCCTCCAATTTGTTCTCTAACAGTTTCAATTTTGTTATTATTTTTATAAACAATAACTCTAATCGCTTTTCTTTTTAAATCAGGAAAGTCTTCTAAATTTTTAGCAAATAGAAGTGCTCCTAAATTTGTAATGGAAAATTTAATTGCTTTTTTGATAATTAAGTTTTCAGAGACAAACTTATCAATCACTCCTTGTCTATTTGAAGGGTACGGTAGTTTTAATAAATCAAAATACGCTTGAGTATCCAAAAGAGAAACTATAGTATCAGCATCTATATTCTCTTTAGCTAATTGAAGTTCAAATTTGATATTATCTTTTCGATTCCAAATTTTAGATTCTTTTTCAGGAAATTCTTTAAGTAACCTGGTGTAACTCCCTATTCTAATATATGCCTGATTAGTAAACTTAACAGGTCTATTTACTGCTGCAGGAATCACATACATACTAATATTAATTCCTTCTAAATATTCAAATTCATATGTTTTAAAATCAATTTTTGGATCCAGTCTTTGAATTAACCAATTTTCTAATTCTTGTTTTCCTTTAGTCGCTGATTTAACTTTAAAAGTAGTTCCTTTTATATTATGGGTTTTATCTTCAACTCCAAAAATAAGAAATCCATATTGTTTCTTACTAAGGCAAGCTCCATTTGCTAAGGCCGATATCCTCTCTCCTATTTCTTCACAGGAATGAAAGTTCAATTTAAACTCAAGCCATTCTGTTTCTTGAGAGTAACTTACTAGTTCTTTTATAAGTAATTTTAGTTCAATTTCAGTCATTTATCAAATAAGAATCAAATAAAAACAAACTGATTTTCAGTTGTTTACAATTATCTTAAACAAATATACATTATTCTATCAAATAAGATTATGAGGTTTAGTTTAAATTATCGAAAACACCGACACAACATTCCTTATAATGGTTTATATAAACAATAAAACAACTAGCCAACAAACAAGTATAGCCCTGATTGAAACGGCATCCTTTTTTTGTTTTTTACAAAAAAAGATATAGTGTAAAGCAGGAAATAGCTTCTAAAAAACTATATAAAAAAAACCGAACATTTCTGTTCGGTTTTTATCAATTTTATAATATTATTCTAAATAAAGTTTAGCATAATTTACTTCTTATTTACTACTTTAATGTACTTGTCTAAAGCCATTGTCATAGAAGGTGTTTCTGGTGATGGAGCTTCTATATCGCACTTAAAACCAGCATCTGTTACAGCTTTTACAGTAGAATTACCAAAAGCAGCAATTCTTGTTTCTTTTTGCTGAAAATTAGGAAAATTCTTTAATAGAGATTCTATTCCTGATGGGCTAAAAAACACCAACACATCATAAAATACATCTTCTAAATCAGATAAATCACTAACAACTGTTCTATATAAATCTAATCGTGTCCAGTTTACACCCAATTTATCTAATTCTTCTGGAATTAAAGGTTTTAATTTATCTGAACTTGGCAATAAAAATTTTTCAGTTTTATGTTTCTTAATTAATTTTGTTAATTCTAAAAATGATCTAGGACCAACATAAATTTTACGTTTTCTATATACCACATATTTCTGTAAGTAATAAGCTACTGCTTCTGACTGACAAAAGTACTTCATTGAATCTGGCACTTTAAAGCGCATTTCTTCTGCAATTCTAAAAAAATGATCTACGGCATTTCTACTTGTTAAAATAATAGCCGTAAACTTATTTAAGTCCACTTTTTCTCCTCTTACTTCTTTAACAGAGATTCCTTCTACATGAATAAAAGGCCTAAAATCTATCTTAACTTTTTGTTTATCAGACAAGTCAAAATAAGGAGAGGTTTCTGTCTTTGGTTCTGGTTGCGATACTAAAATCGTTTTCACTTTCATATGCTTTCTTTTTGTAGTTAAAACAGCAATTTAAACAGTATAAATAGCGGTGCTATTTCGAAGGCGCAAAGGTACAAAATAAAATAAAACAACTCGCTAAAAATCAGCTTTTTATTACGAACCCCGTGGAATATAAAACGAACTGAAAATAATACTCCAGAAAAATACACTAAAAAAAGGGTGTTTAATTGCGAATACTCCTCTAAAACCACTGCTACAAGTACTAAAAAAGAAATAGCATACAAATAAATAGACTTAGAGACTAAAAAGAAATCTAGTTTTTTATGTATCATGAATAAAAAAGAAAGCAGCAACTCTGACAACCTTTTAATGGTAAAATAAACAAAAACAACTCCAAAAATTTTAAAAAAAGCATAAACCCCCTCAAGAGCAGAAGGACTATAAAACACATAAATTTTATAAACTAAGAGTGAAAGAACAAATACAGAAAAAATGAAAATTATATTTTTAAAGGGATCAAAAAAAGAACTATTCTCTTCAATTTCAGTTTCAACAAAATTACTGTTTATTAAAGAGGATGCACAGCCTCTTAACCTTACCGCACTTATACCTCTTAAAAGAAAAACACAGGCTAATAAGCATACCAACAATATGGTTATCCAACTATTATCAACAACTACTCTATCTAATGCTTGCACCTTTTTCTGTTTTGGTAAGATTAACACAAAATTAGTAATTAAATAATGTATATTTGTCTACTTACCACATGAAATTTTATTTATGTCAGATGCGTTAGTCATTATACCTACTTATAACGAAAAAGAAAACATAGAAGTTATCATTAGAACCACTTTTAATCAAAAAAAAGAATTTCATATTTTGGTTGTGGATGATAATTCTCCAGACGGAACCTCAAAAATCGTAGAAAACTTAATTTTAGAATTCCCAAATAAACTTTTTTTAGAAAAAAGGTTAGGTAAAAGTGGTTTAGGTACCGCCTATATTCATGGTTTTAAATGGGCATTAGCCAAAAATTACGAATATATTATTGAAATGGATGCAGATTTTTCTCATAATCCAAAAGATTTAGTTCGCCTTTACAATGCTTGTGAAAAAGAAGGTGGAGATGTTGCTGTAGGCTCTAGATACTCACAAGGTGTAAACGTTGTTAATTGGCCAATGAAAAGAGTATTACTCTCTTATTTTGCCTCTAAATACGTACGCTTTATTACAAGAATTCCACTTTATGACACTACCGCTGGTTTTGTTTGTTGGAACAGAAAAGTACTAGAAAAAATACAGTTAGATAAGATAAAATTTGTAGGATACGCTTTTCAAATAGAAATGAAATTTAAAGCATGGAAACATGGTTTTAATATAAAAGAAGTCTCTGTAATTTTTACTGACAGAACCTTAGGAACCTCTAAAATGAGTGGAAACATTGTTTATGAAGCTTTATTTGGTGTGATAAAAATGAAACTAAAGGGACTGCCTAAACAGAAATAACATGAGTGAAATTTCTATTAGAACCGCTAATCTAAACGACTTAGAAACATTATTAGAATTTGAGCAAGGAGTAATAAAAGCAGAAAGACCTTTAGATCCTTTTTTAGGTGATGGTAAAATAACTTATTACAATATTCCAGAATTAATTACTAACAAAGACATTCATTTAATTGTTGCTGTTTCTAATAACGAATTGATTGCTTGTGGATACCTAAGATTAGAAAAATCTAAACATTATCATAAAAACCCAAAACACGGATATATTGGTTTTATATTTGTAAAACCATCCTTTAGAGGAAATAGAATTAGTAATTTAATTTTAGAAGCCCTAAAAAATTGGGCTTTAAAAAAAGATTTAAAAGAATTAAGATTAGATGTTTATAGCAACAATTCTGGAGCTATAAAATCTTACGAACGCTTTGGTTTTACAAAGAGTTTAGTTAACATGAAAATGGATATTTAAGAAAAAAACATGGCAAAATCAACTTTAATAAAAAACGCAAGAATCGTAAATGAAAACAACACTTTTTTAGGTGATGTTTTAATTGAAAACGAATTGATAAAAGAAATTTCATCAAACATAAAAGCAACAGAAAACGTTGAAGTTATTGATGCCGAAGGTAAATTTTTAATTCCTGGTTTTATAGATGATCAAGTACATTTTAGAGAACCTGGCTTAACACACAAAGCTAATATTGCCACAGAAAGTAGAGCTGCCGTTGCTGGTGGAATTACTACTTTTATTGAAATGCCAAACACAGTACCACAAGCTACGACCCAAGATTTATTAGAAGATAAATTTACAATTGCTGCAAACGATTCTTATGCCAACTACTCTTTTATGTTTGGTGGTACAAATGATAATTTAGAAGAATTATTAAAAACAGACCCTAAAAAAGTAGCCGGAATTAAATTATTCTTAGGCTCTTCTACAGGAAATATGTTGGTTGATAATGAAGAAATTCTAGAGAAAATTTTCTCATCAACAAAAATGATTATTTCTGTACATTGTGAAGATGAAGCTACAATTAGAAAAAACACACAAGAGTTTGTAGATAAATACGGAGATGACATTCCTGTAAAATACCACCCAATTATTAGAAGTGAAGAAGCTTGTTATTTATCGTCTTCTAAAGCGATTGAACTGGCAAAGAAAACAGGAGCAAGATTGCATATTTTTCATGTATCAACAGCCAAAGAAACCGAGCTTTTTAGAAACGATATTCCTTTAGAAGAAAAACAAATTACTGCAGAAGTTTGTATTCATCATTTATGGTTTTCCGACAAAGATTATGATGAAAAAGGAACGCATATAAAATGGAATCCTGCTGTAAAAACAGAAAAAGACAGGTTAGGTTTATGGGAAGCACTTTTAGATGATAGAATTGATGTTTTAGCAACAGATCACGCTCCACATACTTTAGAGGAAAAAGACAATGTATACACAAAAGCACCAAGTGGAGGACCTTTAGTACAACATGCTGTAACTGCTGTTTTAGAAAAAGTAAAAGAAGGCGTAATATCAATTGAAAAAGCAGTTGAAAAAATGAGTCATAATCCTGCTAAATTATTTCAAATTGAAAAACGTGGTTTTATAAAAGAAGGCTATTTTGCAGATATCGTTTTAATTGATACCAACAAGTCGCAAACTGTTTCTAAAGACAATATTTTATACAAATGCGGTTGGTCTCCTTTTGAAGGCACCACATTTTCATCAACTATAACACATACATTTGTCAACGGAAACTTAATCTACAACAACGGTGCTTTTAATGATGATATTAAAGGAAAACGTCTTACTTTTAATCGCTAATATGAAAAAATTAAGCTATTTACTTGTTTTTATTTTTCTAGGTTCTTGTACTAGTAATACCATCTTTAAGAAGCCAGAAGATCTGATTCCTAGAGATACAATGACGCTATTAATTAAAGATATGATGATTGCTTCTTCTGCTAAGTTTGTGAAGAACAATAACGATCAAAAGAAAATTAATTATATGGCGTTTGTATACGATAAGTATAAAATTGATAGCCTACGTTTTCAAAATAGTAATTTCTATTACACTTCTAAAATAGATTTGTATGAACAAATATTACAAGATGTTCAAAATAATTTAGACGAAAAAAAGGAATTTTATAGTGAAATAAGCGCTAAAAACGATTCTATTAGAAAAGATTCTATTGAAAAAACCGCAATAAAACGAAAGGAAAACGATTCTATTAAACTTTCTGAAAGCGAATAAAATTATTACAAACCCTCTTAATAACATCTTCCATTTTTTCAAACTGAAAAGGCAAACTTTTTTCAATTTTTTCTGATGAATATCTAGAAACGGAATGTGCACTTCTCGCAGAATATTTACTTAATAAAGGTTCTTTTCCGGTAACTAAAGATAATAACCAAGAAAACTTCCAAAAAATGGCAGTTTGCCAAGGCTTAATATTTTTTGTGGGTTGTTTCTTTCCGAAGTATTTTGCTATAGAAAAAAAGATTTCTTTAAAGGATTTGTTTTCAGCGACTAAAATAAAACGTTCGTTTTTTATGCTAGAATTCATTAATTGAATCATTACCTCAACTACATCTTTTACCCCCACAAAACCTGTAACTCCTTCTGTGTAATATTTGAAACCATTATAGACTTGAGAAAATAATTTACCCGAACCAGCAGTATAGAAACCACTTCCTAAAATAACGCCAGGGTTTACAATAACCACATTAACTCCTTCTTGGCTAGCACGCCAAATTTCCATTTCTGCACCAAACTTTGTTATAGAATACCCACTATTATCTTCTTCTGGGTTCCATTCGTTTTTTTCGGTAATCAAACCTCCGTTTAAAGAACTCCCAACAGCAGCAATAGAACCTACAAAACAAATTTTATTTACTTTTGCATCAATAGCAAGGTTTACAATAATTGCGGTTCCATGAATATTTACTTTTCTCATTTGCCTATAATCCTTCTCATTAAAAGAAACTAACGCAGCACAATGATATACTTTTTCAATACCTATAAATGCAGGGATCATAGCAGGTACTTCTGTAATATCTGCCCTATACCATTCTATTTTAGAAATTAGCGTTACATCATTAGAATACAAAGAAAAAACTTTTTTTACTGCTTCTATTTTTTCTTCAGTTCGATAAATAGCACGTATTTTTTCATCATTTTTAACTAAATGATACAATAAATGCGCGCCTACTAAACCTGTTCCTCCGGTAACTAAAATCATACAGCGAATTTATGATTTTTTCATTGATAAGTTTATCTTTGCATAATGAAAAATAGCAAATGAATAATTGCTATAAGATATCAAATTCAGCTTGTCGAAATTGATGGTTTACACTATTAATACACAAAAACTTCGACAAGCTCAGTTTTACACTCGTATTTTGAATTGAATTAATTTAGATTTATAATGACAAATTTTGTTGAAGAATTACGCTGGCGTGGATTATTGCATGATATTATGCCAGACACAGAAGACTATTTATTAAAAAATAAAACTGCTGGTTATATTGGTTTCGATCCAACTGCAGACTCGCTACATATTGGTAGTTTGGTACAAATTTTCATTTTGAAACACTTTCAAAATGCAGGTCATAACCCAATTGCATTAATTGGTGGCGCAACAGGTATGGTTGGTGATCCTTCTGGAAAATCTGCAGAACGTAATTTGTTAGACGAAGCTACATTGGCTAAAAATATAGCCGGAGTTAGAGAAAATTTAGAGCGTTTTTTAGATTTTGATGCTACCGCAGAAAACAAAGCAGAATTGGTTAACAATTACGATTGGATGAAAGATATTTCATTAATCGATTTTGTTAGAGATACAGGAAAACACATTACTGTAAACTACATGATGGCTAAAGATTCTGTAAAGAAACGTTTAAGTTCTGAATCTTCTGTTGGAATGAGTTTTACAGAATTTACCTACCAATTATTTCAAGGATACGATTTTTATCACTTATACACAGAGAAAAATTGTAGACTACAAATGGGTGGTTCTGACCAGTGGGGAAACATAACTACAGGTACAGAATTAATTCGTAGAAAAGCACAAGGAAAAGCGTATGCTATTACAGTGCCTTTGGTTACAAAAGCAGACGGAACAAAATTTGGTAAAACAGAAGGAGGAAATGTTTGGTTAAATACAGACAGAACCTCTCCTTATAAATACTACCAATATTGGTTAAACTCTTCGGATGAAGATGCAGAAAACTTTATTAAAAAGTTTACATTTTTAGACAAAGAAACTATAGAAAACTTAATTGCAGAACATAAAGAAAATCCGCATTTACGTTTGTTACAAAAAACACTTGGTGAAGAAGTTACTACTTTAACACACGGAAAAGAAGCATTTGAAAACGCCTTAAAAGCTTCTAATATTTTATTTGGAAAATCTACCGCTTCTGATTTAAAGTCTTTAGATGAACAAACTTTTTTAGATGTTTTTGATGGTGTACCACAAGCAACAGTTGCTATTGCAGATATAGAAGAAGGCTTAGATATGATTGGTGCTTTAGCAGCAAAAACAAACTTCTTAAAATCTAATGGAGATGCAAGAAGAGCCTTAAAAGAAAATGCAATTTCTGTAAATAAAGAAAAAATAAAAGAAGACTACTCTATTACTAAAGAAGACTTAATTGCTAATAAATACGTGTTATTACAACGTGGTAAAAAAACATATTATTTACTAAAAGCAGAGTAGCATCTACTTTATAAAACTAAAAAAGAGCTGAATTAACATTCAGCTCTTTTTTTTCTCACAACATTCACAAAGTCCCCCGACAATGCTTTCAATCTTCATTATTTATTTTTAGCCAGTTTTTATCTGCTTTTTCTTTAAGATCTTCTGCTCCTTCTTCTTGCCATAACTTTAACGTATTTATTCCCCAAGAATTGTAAAACAAATACAATTTACCTTCTCTTATTTCAAAAGTTTCTGGGTCTATGGATACTTTTTCTCCTTTTAACCCAATAGCATAAGCACAATAACCACCATAAGCAGGAACATATTTTTTAGGTTCTCTTATAAAGGTTTCTAAATTTTCTTTTGATGAAAACTTAAACTTTACGTCATCGTATGTTGTACTAAAACTCTTATTTCCTTTTTCTGCTTTATTATCAAAATAAGAAACTACATCGTAGCCTTCTGCTACATAGCCTCTTTTTGTATTGTAATTATGCTTTTGTGCGAATGTTGTAAATGAAATCAGTAAAAATAGTAGTCCGAGTTTTTTCATTATTTATTTTTTTTATGCTTTAAACTTTTCCAGTTATCATCACCCTTGGCTTGTAATTCTTTGGTATTTCCTTCTTTCCAATCCTCTAACTTATTCCAAAAAAAAGAACTGTAAAATAAATACAGCTTGCCATCTCTAATTTCATAAGCTTCTGCATCTATATACATTTTAGTGTTTTTTTCTGCAACTGCATACGCACAATACCCACCATATTGAGGCACATACTTTTTAGGGTTTTCTGTAAACATTTTTAAATGCTCATCAGATGAAAACCTAAATTTGGCCCCATCATAATCCGTTTGAAATTTATTTTTTCCTTCTACAGGTTTATAATCTACAAAATATGAAACTACATCGTACCCTTCAGCCACAAAGCCTTTTTTAGTATTATAATCTATTTGTTGTGCGGATATATTACTAAAGATTCCTAAAAAAAGTAATAGTATAAATTGTTTCATCGATTTCGGTTTTATATATAGTCGAAGAAACTTTTAAAAAATTACAGTAAATAAAAAGATAAAAGCTAAGATTAACAGTTCTTTATAAAATCTTTTAAAACAAAAATTAATTCTTGCGTGTTTTCTATATGACTCATGTGTCCGTCAGGAAAAACAACCAACTCAGAATTGGTTTTTTTAGCTTCCTCTTTAGAGGCTTCTAAATCTAAAATAAGATCTTTTTCACCAACAATAATCAATTTTTTAAAATGATTATCTGCTAAAACAGCATTGGTGTTTAGACGTAATTTCATACCTTCATTTGCTGCAACATAACCTTGTAAAGAAGTTTTTAAAGCTTCCGTTTTTATCGCTTCTATTTCTTCTTTAAATTGCAATAAATTTTCTTGATTAAATAAATTTGAAATAGACATTTTAACCATACTTTCAAAATTATTTTGAACCATTTTATTTGCTCTAATTCTTATTTTTATTCGCTCTTCAGAATCTTCATTAGAAGTTGAATTTAATAAGCATAAGCCCTTTATTTTAGAAGGATTCATTTTGGCAATCGCTAAAGAAACATAGCCTCCTAAAGAATGGCCAACCAAAATAAATTTTCTAATTTTTAAGTGCTTTAAAACCGCTTCTACAGTTTTACAAAACAACTCCATAGAATGTACATAACCCAAACAATCAGACTTTCCGTGACCTAGTAAATCAATCGTAATTACTCTGTTTCTTTTAGTTAATTCAGGAACAATTTCATCCCACATAGTGGCATTTTCTAAAAAACCATGAATTAAAACAACAGCAGTTCCTTTTCCTTGATCTGTATAAAAAACATTGGCGTTTTTATAATCTAAAATCATAGAAACAAATATAGCATTTGATTCCCTTTTAGAAACTTAAAATATGATAAAGTATTTACTATATTTGATGTGAATTTATCACAATTTAATCTTATGTTTTTCAAAAAAATAATACTTTCAACACTCTTTTTACTTTCTTTAACCTTAAACGCACAAATACCAGAAAAAAAACTCGATAATTTAATAGAACAAACCTTAAAAACTTTTGATGTTCCGGGTATTTCTGTCGGAATTTTAAAAGACGGAAAAATAGTGTACGCAAAAGGTCACGGAGTTCGTTCTTTAACCAACAAAAAAGACATGAACGAAAATACCTTAGTTGGTATTGCTTCTAACAGTAAAGGGTTTACTTGTTTTGCTTTGGCGATGATGGTAGATGCGGGGAAATTAAATTGGGACGATAAAGTACGTAAACACATTCCGGAATTTCAATTATACGATGCTTGGGTAACAGAACAATTTACCGTAAGAGATTTGGTAACGCACAGAAGCGGAATGGGTTTAGGCGCAGGAGATTTAATGTTTTTTCCGGAAGGAAATGATTTTCATGTTGCTGATGTAATTAACAACGTAAAATACTTAAAACCAGAAACGTCTTTTAGAAGCAAATTTGCATACAATAACAATATGTTTATTATTGCTGGTGAAGTTTTAAAACGTGTAAGTGGTCTTTCTTGGGAAGAATTTATTGAAACTAAAATTATGAAACCTGTTGGCATGAACAACAGTAAAGCATCTTACAATAGAGTTACAAATAGAACAAATATTATTGATGCACATACAAGAGCAGAAGGAAAAGTAATACAAATTCCGCACGATTGGAGCGAAACTGCAAATCCTGCTGGCGGAATTATGAGTAACGTAAACGACATGCTTACGTGGGCACAATTTTTAATGAATGATGCTGTTACAAAAAACGGAACACGTTTATTAAGCGAAACACAATTTCATGAACTTTGGCAATTACAAACACCTTTAAAGGTTAGAAAAAATGATACTTATAGCTCTAATTTTAAGGGCTATGGTTTAGGGTGGTTTTTAACCGATGTAAAAGGTGGTTACAAACAAGTATATCATACAGGTGGTTTATTAGGTACCGTAACTCAGTTTACAATGATTCCAGATTTAGATTTGGCAATTATTGTATTAACCAATCAAATGAATGGAAGCGCTTTTAATACCGTTACCAACACAATTAAAGATACTTATTTAGGTTATAACGATAGAAACTGGTTAAACAAATTAGGCACAAACAACGCCAAGTATTTAAAATATAATGATAGTTTAAAAACAGCTGTTTATAACAAAGCAGAACTAGCTAAAAAGGACCTAAGTCTGCCTAAACCAAGTCAGATTGTTGGTACTTATAAAGACAATTGGTTTGGAAACATCCTTATTACTAATGATGGTACTTCTTACACTATAAAATGCAAACGTTCTTCTAAATTAGTGGGACAATTATTACCCTACAACCAAACCACATACGTTACAAAATGGAACAACAGAAGTTTTGATGCAGATGTTTTTGTAAACTTTACTTTTGATGAAAAAGGAAATGCAACTGACGCAACCATGAAACCTATTGCACCAATAACAGATTTTAGTTTCGATTTTGGTGATTTACATCTTAAAAAAGTAAACTAAATTGAACAAAACAAAAGAAATTTGGATTGCAGGTTTTGCATTATTTTCACTCTTTTTTGGAGCAGGAAATTTAATTTTACCTCCAACTTTAGGTGTTAAATCGGGTACAGATTGGTGGATTGTCGTTTTAGGATTTATATTAACGGCGATTATTATTCCTATTTTGGCAATTTTTGCACATGCTAGGTTACAAGGAACTTTGTACGATTTTGGTAAAAAAGTTTCTCCTGTGTTTAGTACAGTCTTTTGTTTTTTTATCTACATTATTGCAGTTGCAATTCCGTCTCCAAGAACGGCGGCAGTAACACATGAAATGGCAATTCAGCCTTTTTTTGACTCGCCACCTATTTTAACAAGTATTGTTTACTTTGTTTTGGTATTTATCTTTGCGGTAAACCGTTCTAGAATCATCAGTTTAATCGGTAAATTTTTAACACCCATTATTGTTGTTATTTTATTGGTAATTATTTCGATTGCTCTTTTTACAGCAACCGGTACTGTAAATCCATCAAGCTTTAAAAATCCTTTTGTAGATGGTGTTTTAGAAGGTTACCAAACCTTTGACGCTATTGCAGGCGTTGTTGTTGGTGCCGTAATTATCATCTCGTTAGACTATAGCAATCACACCACTTTTAACGAAAAAAGAACGTTGATTAGAAAAGCAGGTTATATATCCGGATTTGGTTTATTATTAATTTACGGAGGTTTAATTTTAAGCGGCTCTTTATTAAGCGCTACATTTGTAGAAAACGCCACAAGAATAGAAATTTTATCTGGTTTAAGTACACAAACCTTAGGTAATTTAGGGACCACATTTTTAAGTGTCTTAGTTGCTTTAGCCTGTTTTACAACTGCTGTTGGTATTGTAACCGGAACCGCAGATTATATAAAAGGTATTTGTAACAATTCTAAAACGGCATACATAAGCACTGCAGCTGTTTGTAGCATTATCGGTATTATTGTTGGTAGTTATAATGTTGGGTTTATTATTGATGTTGCTGTACCTGCTTTAATGTTTGTGTACCCTATAACTATTGTATTAATTCTACTAAATGTTGTACCAGAAAAATACGCTTCTAAATTGGTCTTTAGAGGTGTTGTTATTGCAACTTTTATCTTTAGTATTACAGACTTTTTAGGATTTATAATCCCTAGAGAAAACTTAGTCGGAATTAAAAGCGTAATCCCTTTTGCCAAACATAGTTTAGGTTGGGTATTGCCTGCTTTATTAACTTTTCTAGTTTTTAACCTTATTGTTTTTTCAAATAAAAAGCGTCTAAAGAATAGTTAAAAAAATAGCAAGTAATTTTTTGTTTCTATTTTTATGATTATTATAATATTTTTTTGCTTTGTGTAAAAAAAGAACGAGTTATACGACAGAGATTTTATGAACAAGTATATCTTAACCTTATTCTTGGTTACTTCTGTTTTTATAAGTTGTAACAACGAAGATGATTCTTTTGACCCAAATGCAAAACGACTTCCTCCAGTTATTACTGCTCCAATTAATTTTGCAGACCCTAATTTAAATCAACAAGGTGTAGATTTATATAATAGATTAACTAATCTAACTCAAAAAGGCATAGCCTTTGGCCAACAACAACCTTTTGGAACAGGAAATAATTTTCCTGTTCGAAATAAACTAGAAAACGATTTTTTTGAAGTAGCAGGAGACCATCCAGCAATAGCAGGTTTTGATTTAGAATTGATAGGGTTACAACCCGATATACAATCTAATACTGCTTTTCTTCTAGATGAATTTATAAATCAATTTACAGCAGCCATTATAAAAGCTCATGAAAATGGGAGTATTATAACCATAAGTTGGCATCACGTAAACCCAAAAGGTTTTGGCACACCTAATGATGGAAGTTTTAACGATGTTGTAAAAGGTTTTTTAAAAGGAGGAGAATTTAGAGAAGTTTACATTAAGCGTCTTGCAAGAGCGGCAAGATTATTAAATAAATTAGTAGATGCTAATGGAAATTCTATTCCTGTATTGTTTAGACCTTGGCATGAAATGAATGGCGATTTCTTTTTTTGGGGAGAAGGTTTTAGAACTACTGAAGAATACATTCAACTCTGGAGAGATACTGTTCAGATTTTATCCGAAGATTTTAATGTTCACAATCTATTATATGTATATTCTCCCAATTTTGTTGCAAATCGTTCAGAATATTTAAGAAATTATCCCGGAGACGAATTTGTAGATATTTTAGGTATTGATATTTATGATTTTCAAAATAGAAAATTCTTATCTACTGCCTTAAAAAATTTAGAAATTGTAGAAAATATTAGTATTGAAAAAAATATGCTTTTTGCATTAACCGAAACGGGTTTAACCAATGTAGTTGATAACACTTGGTGGACAGAAAGTTTATATAAAGCTATTAGAGCTAGCAGTATTTCTTATGTTATGATTTGGCGAAACGATATGACTTCTTTTTTTCATGCACCCTTTTTAGGACATCCATCAGAAAATAATTTTAAAGAGTTTTTAGATAAAGAAGTGATACTTTTAAGCAAAGATATTTTATAAAGTAGCCTAAAAAGTATTTCCAATTTATGACAAAATTTACTGTACTTTTACTAATAATGAAAACCAAATAAATGGCAGTTCAAGACATTGTAAAATATTCCTTTAAAGAAACCTTTTCTGTAAGTACCGTTCAATTCGAAAAAGCATGTACAATAGATCATTCTGTACAACAAAACGCCTATTCTATTTATTGGATTCAAGAAGGAAGCGGCACCTACAATATCGATTTTGAAAGCTATACGTTTAACGACAATGTGTTGTTCTTTTTATCACCCGGACAAGTATTTACAGTAGATTCCGAACAAATAAAAACCGCCTACAAACTTACTTTTGTAAGAGATTTTTACTGCATACAAACCCACGATACAGAAGTGGCCTGTAACGGAATTCTGTTCAACAATATTTACGAAACACCCTTTGTAAAACCCTGCGAAAAAGACACCAAAAAACTCAACTTTATTTTAGAGAGTCTTATAGAAGAGTTTCAACAAAACGAAACCGCACAATACGATATGTTGCAATCTTATTTAAAGCAATTTATCATTTCTTCGGTTCGTGTAAAAAAGGAAAACCATGTAATTAAAGAAGACACCGAAACCCGTCTTTTTAAAGATTTTAGCTTGTTGGTAGAGCAGAATTTTAAAACCATGCACTCGGTAACAGACTACGCAAACAGATTGGGCCTTTCGCCAAAATCTATTAGCAAACACTTTCAGAAACTGGGTGCAAAAACACCATCAGACTTTATTAAAAACCGCATTTTGTTAGAAGCAAAACGGCAGTTAATTTACACAGATAAAACGGTAAAAGAAATTGCTTTCGAGCTTGGCTTTAACGATCCTGCTTATTTTACACGCTTTTTTACCAAGACCATTTTAAAATCTCCTTTGCAATTTAAAAAGGAGTATTAGTCGGCTATTTATTTCCCTTAGCTTCATAAAACACAAAGTAACAAGCGTTGTATTTTTTTATCCAGCTTTGTCATTTCGACCTTTTGAGAGAAATCTCATAAAGTTTGGTTGGTGTTGCGTTATCACTATTATGAGATATTTCCTATTGTAGAAATAACAAATTTGTGGTTTATTGTTCTAGCTTCACTCAACATTTTTTAATTTTCTTGGGCGTGCCCTTATCAGGTCAGGCTTTCGCAACTCGCTTTTTAAAGTTTTATCAAACTTTAAAAGAGCTCAAACAACTTGCTCTATCCTTCACGCGTGCATTTTTGCCAACTTTTTTACCTTGTCCAAACAGTAAGAACTTTTGTCCATTTTTAAACCTCTATCTCGGTTGCATCTTTGCAGTGTGTAACAATAACAACACAACAACAATATATAAATCCTGCTTTAGCAGCAATTAAAAATAAGAAAAAATGGAAACTCAATTAGAACAAACAGACTTTAACAATGTTATAGAAAACAACAGCAGTGTATTATTAGATTTTTATGCAGACTGGTGTGGACCTTGTCAAACATTATTGCCAACCATCAACAAATTAGCAGATGAATTAAAGGAAAACATTACCATTAAAAAAGTAAATGTTGATGAATACCCAGAATTAGCAGCAAAGTTTAATGTAAGAAATATACCAACATTAATTTTCTTTAAAAACGGAGCGCCTGCAGACAGACACACAGGTTTAATTACAGAAAGAAACTTAAGAAGTAAAATAGACCGCTTAAAATAAGCGCTGCAATCATCAAAAAAAAAAGACAATTTTTTAACGAGTCCAAATCAAAGGAACTTTTGTCCAATTTTTGAAGTCACTATCGGTTGCATCTTTGCAGAGTCAATTAATAACAAAAACAACAATTATGAAAACTATAGAAAACACACAATGCCCAAACTGTTGGGGATACCAAACATACGACGAGCAAAACCCAGAACAACAAATTTGCAAATGCAAATAAAATACCGAAACTAGTTTTGCACAAGTAAAACAAATACAAAACATTAATAAAAAAATATTTTAAAATAAAATTATGAGCACATTTAACGTACCAACAAAAAACGAAGTATCTGCAAATAACCAAGCAATCTTTACTCAGTTAGAAAAAGGGTTAGGTTTTGTACCCAACTTATATGCAGCATTTGCACACAGTGAAACTGCATTAGGTAACTTTTTAGCAATCGGAAACGGAAAAACTAGTTTTTCTGCAAAAGAAAAAGAAGTAATAAACCTAGCAGTAAGTCAAGTAAACAATTGTGTTTATTGTTTATCTGCACACACAGCAATTGGTAAAATGAATGGTTTTACAGAAGAGCAAATCTTAGAATTAAGAGTTGGTAAAGCATCTTTTGATACAAAATTAAACGCTTTAGCTAATTTTTCTAAAAGCGTAGCAGAAAACAGAGGAGCAGCAACACCAGAAACAGTAGAAAACTTATACGCAGCAGGATATACTAAAGGAAACTTGGCAGATGCAATTATCTTAATAGGAGAAATTACCATTACCAACTACTTTCATAAAACAACAGATGTTGCCGTAGATTTCCCTTTAGCACAAGCATTATAAATAAGAGTAAATAATAATAATAATAAACAATCAATTTTTTAATCAATAGTAATACACAACAATCATGAAAAAAGTAATCGCAATTTTAGTAGTAGTTTTAGGTTTCGCATTTAGTACAAACGCACAAGATAAAATGGATAAAGCAGCTGTAAAAACAGTTTCTTTAGAACAAACAAAAGGTGAGTTTACTCAGAAACAAATTACCTTATCTGAAGGAACTTATATTTTTGAAGTAGCAAACAACAACGTGGGGCATAATGTAGGTTTTGTTTTAGCACCAAAAGCAGATGTAAAAGCGCACATTAAAAACGCGTATGTTACTGCACAAGTAAAAAACAACACCAAAGAAACTTCTAAAGAAGTAACGCTTGCAAAAGGAGAATATGTTTATTTCTGTCCTTTAAACCCAACACCACAATATACGTTAATCGTAGAATAATTTCTTTATTCAAATTAGGGGGAGGGCAAACAGAAATGTTTGCCTTTTTTGTGTTTATACACTAAAATTTTTCTGGTATAAAAGTTTGATAATTCATAGGTGGTCTAACATACGCTTTACCCTCTGGTAACGGAAGTATTTCTATAGGTTTTAAATCCGTTTTTTCATAAATAACTATATAAAACAACAACTAATACATTTCCCTAACCTTTAGTACGTATATGAATTCTTGCTCATAATTAAATTTCTTTATTCCTATTAAGTAAATTACGAACTTCAAAAAAACATTTTAATGTACATCAAAATTAAATGTCTTATTTTAGCATTTCGGTTTTTATTAAATAAAAAAATAAACGTTTGTTAAACTACTACTCTTACCCACATACAACCTCTAAAGAATGGGTTACTTTTGTTCACGGAGCAGGAGGCAGCAGTTCTATTTGGTTTAAACAGGTTAGAGATTTTAGAAAACATTTTAATATTTTAATTTTAGACTTACGTGGCCACGGAGACAGTAAACCTAAGTTAAAAGATACCTTTAAAGCAAAGTATACTTTTGATTCTATTACGGCAGATATTGTTGAAGTAATAGATCATTTAAAAATTGAAAAGTCTCATTTTATAGGTATTTCTTTAGGTACTATTCTTATTAGAAATCTTGCAGAAAAAAGACCAGAAATGGTAAAAAGTATGATTATGGGCGGTGCCATTATTAAAATGAACTTCCGCTCTCAAGTATTAATGAAACTTGGCAATATCTTTAAATCTGTAGTGCCTTATATGTTATTGTATAAACTCTTTGCATTTATTATAATGCCAAAGAAAAATCATAAAAACTCTAGATTGTTGTTTGTTAACGAAGCGAAGAAATTATATCAAAAAGAATTTTTACGTTGGTTTAAATTAACATCAGAAATTAACCCACTTTTACGCTTTTTTAGAACAAAAGATATTAAAATCCCTACGCTATACGTAATGGGAGCCGAAGATCATTTGTTTTTGCCTTCTATAAAAAACATTGTTGCCAAACATGTTACTTCATCACTTTTTGTTATAGAAAATTGTGGTCATGTGGTAAATGTAGAACAACCAGAAATGTTTAACAACCAAACAATTCGTTTTATATCCTCTTTAAGAGCATAATTAGCTGTTTATTTTATTATACAAGTTTTATTTTAACTTATTTTGCTTAAAATTGGTTAACCAATTGACGTAAATATGCATTTTTTATTCAGTTTTTATTTTTATTTAAAGAGCTCTTTAAAAATTAAAAGAGCTAAAAACCCTTTAATACAAAGGCTTTGACATTATTATATACTCAACAATATCTTAGAATATTTAAAAATAAAACAACACTTTAATCCTTTTTTATAAAGTATATTTGTTTTATAAAATCTTTTATTATGAATCAGATAATTACATTTGGCGAAGTTTTAATGCGAATTTCTCCTTCAGGAAATAAAAAATTTATTCAATCTAACCAAGTAGAATTTTATTTTGGTGGTACAGAATTAAATGTTGGTATTTCTGTATCAAATTTTGGAGCAGATGTAAAACATATTTCATGTGTTTCTGATGATTTTATAGGGGATACTGCAATTTCTTTTCTAAGAAAATTTGACGTTAGTACTACTGCAATTGTTCGTTCTAGTAGACCTTTAGGTGTTTATTTTTTAGAAGTTGGTGCAGTTATGAGACCGAGTTCTATTTCTTACAATAGATCCCACTCTTCTTTTTCTGAAATTCAACCAGAAATGGTAGATTGGGAAAAATCTTTAAAAAAAGGAAAATGGTTTCATTGGACAGGGATTACGCCTGCGCTTTGTAAAGGTGGTTATGAAACTTTAAAAGAAGGATTAATTCTTGCTCAGAAAAAAGGTATGGGAATTTCTGCGGATCCAACGTATAGAAGTGGTTTATGGAAATGGGGAGGAATTCCAAAAGAAGTTTTATCAGAATTAGTTAATTATTCTACCGTTTTTATTGGAGGTGTAAATGAAATAAATGAACTTTTAGATACCAATTTTTCTTATTCTAATGAAGATTTTATTGAAGCTAGTAAGCAATTAATGGAAAAATATCCTACCATAGAAAAAGTGTTCGACAAAATAAGAACATCTATCAATTCTTCTTGGCATAAAATTAGAGCAAGAATGTGGAATGGTAAAGAATTTAAAGAAACCCAAGATTTAGACATCACACATATTGTAGACAGAATTGGTACTGGTGATGCTTTTGCTGCCGGAATAATTCATGGTTTACAAAAATTTGATGACTTTAAAACTATGGAATTTGGTAGTGCAGCTTGTGCTATTAAACACACCTATTTAGGCGATATTAATTACGCAAACGAAAAAGAAGTAATGAGTATTCTAGAAGGTAATACCACAGGTAGATTACAGAGATAATAACAAGCAATATATCTATACAAAAAAAGACAAACTTAAATGTTTGTCTTTTTTTGTTTTAGGAAAAAGTTATTATAAATAATGTAAGGTTAGGCAAGTTTTAAAAAAACAAAATATTTGCATTGTGAAAATAACAGCCATCTTTTTATCTTTATTCTTACTTACGAAACCTCAGCTTCCGTTATTAAAATATGCCGCTTTTTACGATTATATTAAAAATGAAACATTTACTTTTTATTGTAATTGCAACTCTTGTTGTGATTACTTCTTATACGCTAGAAAAAACGGATTACAAAGTAGAATTAAACATTAAAACTACCAAATATATAGAGTTCGAAGAAGTCACATCAATAATTAGCGGAGATTATACCTAAAAAAGAGCTAGTTTAAGAGGAATCTTGGATGAAATTGTAATTATTGCTGCCAAAAGAAGAAAATAGAAACGAAAATGAAAATAGCTGTTTCTGTTGATGAATTTTTAGCTTCTACAGATAACATCAGTTTTATTAAACGTGGTGCGTATGCTTGGGAACCTCTAATAACCTGAGTACGGAGCGTTCTATGGTTACCATAGACGGCATGCATGTTTTTGGCGCTTGTACAGATAAAATGGATCTGGTAATGTTATTATATGGTTTGTTGCCAACGTAATTGTCTAAGATTAGTTGCGTGTTCTAAGCACTAAAGTTAACAAATAAATCACAGATAGAAAGTCCGCGAGGACTTTCGCAAGTAGGCAAGAAGCCAGCAATAAATTATATACGGCTTAAGTTAGCATTTTATAATAAAAGACTAAATTTAAGTATATAATCAGAAAGAATAAAAGAGAGAATTAAGGTTAATTTATACGGTGAAGCTTAGACTTCGACAACATTGGTAATCCTCTCTCTTTTCTACTAAAATCACGTTCAGTTCTGTGAGACCTAGATCTCGTTTTCAAGTTGTTGTGAGTAAAAGTAGGTTATTCTTTCATAAATCAGTTCTTATGAATAAATATAAGGAAATTTTTGGAGTTGACATCAGTAAAGACGTTTTTGATGTTTATGGAAGTACAAGTGGTCATGATCAGTTTAAAAATGATGAATTAGGGTTTAAAATATTCTTAAAAAATCTCCCTAAAAACTCATTAGTAATTATGGAAGCAACGGGTTATTACCATTACAGGTTAGCTCAGTTTTTATACAAACAAAGCATTTTTGTATCTGTTGTAAATCCTTTATCTGTAAAGCGTTTTATCCAAATGAAATTGTCTAAAGTAAAGACGGATAAAAGTGATGCAAAGGCTATCTGTGAATATGGAGGCATCAATGAAGTTCCATTGTATACTGCTCTTACCAATGTTCAGAGTGAGTGCTTACAGTTGTTTAGATTATTAGATAGTGATATTAAAAAACGCACAGCGGTAAAGAATAAAATTCACGGAGAAGAAGTTTTAGGGATTCCCTCTAAGTGGGTTTATGGTTCTTTAAAACGGACTAAAAAACATTTAGATAAAGAGATTTTAGGAATCGAAACAAAAGTACTTTCGTTAGTAAAACAAGACCAGCAAGCACAATTAACATTACTAACTAGTATTCCAGGGATAGGTTTGAAAACGGCATTGTTTTTAATCGTAATTACTGATGGGTTTAGGAAGTTTGAAACGGCTTCACAATTATGTAGTTATGTAGGGATCACTCCAACGATAAGAGTGTCTGGAAGTAGTGTACGTGGAAGAAGTAGAATAAGTAAGGTTGGAAATAGGAAACTACGAAACCTCTTGTTTCTCTGTGCTTTTACAGCTTGTAAACATAATAAAGGATGTCGTGAGATTTATGAGCGAATTGTTAACAAGGGTAAGAGTAAGAAATTGGCTTTAATAGCGGTTTCAAATAAATTGATAAAACAGAGTTTTGCTATCGCAAAATCAGGTTTACCATATGACGAAACGTACGTTTCTGTTTTATCAAAATAAATAGTAATTACATAAAAAATAAAAGCTCAAAATACTAATTGATAGAATTATGAGCCTATAATAATAGTGCGTAAATTTAATGAAGAAAAGAGTTGTTTTTTAGCTCAGTTCTTTGTTAGCATTAGTTATTTCCAATTCTAACGCCTTTTCAAATGATTTCACAGATTTAGATATGTCGTTTTCAGTAGTAGCCCAAGAGCATATGCTTATTCTCATAACTTTTTTCCCAAACCACATAGAACCACCAAGCCAACATTCTCTTAACGTTTGTATATTACTTAAAACCTGTTCAGTAATTTTGTCCGAATCACATCTCACAATTACTTGATTAAAAACAATATCATTTTCAACGTGAAAACCTTTTGTTTTTTCTATTTCTTCTGCAAATTGTTTTGCTCTTTGATTCATAGTTAGAATCATTTCATCAATTCCGTTTTTCCCTAGATACTTCATTATTGACCATAATTCAATTATTCTTGCTCTTCGAGACATTTCAGGTGTGTAAAACATTCCGTCTCTTTCAGTACTTTCTATAATATAGCTTCCAGACATATGAAGAGCAGAAGTCATAGCTTCTTGGTCTGAACAAAGTATGATTCCACAATCATAAGGTGTGTTCAATGTTTTGTGACCATCTACAGCCCAAGAAGTAGCATTTCCTATTCCTTTTGTTAAATATTTTAATTCATTTACTGCCTCAGCCCACAAACCAAATGCACCATCGATATGAACCCAAGTATTGGCTTTTTTTGCTTTCTTGCAAATGACTTCAAAGTTATCAAATGCACCACTATTTACATTACCCGCTTGCAAAATTAGAATTGTATTCTCATCTAATTCAGGAATTAAATCAGGAATAATTCTACCTTGATTGTCTACATCCACCCATTCAATGTTTTCTGTTCCTAAGCCTAATATGCCTATTGCTTTTAAAACTGTTGAATGCGATTGTTTTCCTGTTACAATTCTTATTTTAGGTGAGTCTCTAAGGCCTTTTTCATTTATATCCCAATTATTCCTTTTTAGAACACGAAATCTTGCTGCTGCCAAACCACATAGATTAGCAGTAGATGTTCCGCTTACAAATCCTGCAGATGTGTTTGGTGGTAAATTAAATAAATCTACGAGCCATTTTTCTACAACAGATTCTAGTTTACTTCCAATTGGTGATAAAACATTCATTGCTGGTGCTTGATCCCAATAAGTTCCTAAGCTTTTGGCTGCTAAACCTACAGGAACTGAACTTCCGCAAACGAATCCGAAGTATCTCCCACCTAATGTTGCTGTTGTTGCAGGACTCCCGTATTTATTTAACTGCTCTAATACACTTTTAGCATTTGTAGAATCAGTAGGTAGTTCTTCGTTAAATATTGACAAGTTTTTGACAGCTTCTTCTGTTGGGTAAACATTTCGGTCAAAAACACTTTCTAAATATTCAAATGAATACTGTTGGGCTTGGTTAAATATTTCTTTGTTTCTAATTTCTAGAAACATTTTATTTTGAATGTTGTTTTTCATTTTTTATTAATTTATAAATAGAGAAATATCGAATTGTAGGTGTAAAACTTAAAGTTCTTTATTAAGTTGATTAATATATTTTTTAATATTTTGTTCATTTCTTTTAAAATATGTCCATTTACCTAGTCTTGTCGCTGTAACAAGACCTGATTTTTGTAATTGAGACATATATTGAGATATTGTAGATTGTGATAAATTAGCTTTATTTTTAATAAAAACAAGACAAACGCCAAAATCAAAATGACCTAACTCTAAATGAGGTGGGAAATTATCTTCTGGTTTTTTAAGCCAATTTAGGATATCAACTCTAACTTGATTTGATAATGCTTTATTAATTTCTATTAAATTCATAATTCAAATATAACAAATCTATAAATACCGATATGTTTTTAATTAATGCCAACTTCTTATATAGAAAGTAATAATCTTTCTGAAATTGATATAAAATCAGGACAACCAGGTAGTTTACACGGAGCAACTATAGCAGGTAGTATCAATATAAAAAAGAAAAGTACCACATTCTCATATTCAAAAAAATGGAGCGGAGAAAATTAAACTGGTTTTTAATTTAACAATAATCAGTTTTTTAACCTTGCTAATGTTTCTTATTCCGATGATAAATTGGTGGTTGATGGATGTATTTCTAACAGAAAAGCAGAGAATTATAGCAACGGAAATAACAACGAATTAAACCATTCTCAATACAAGAAACTAAATACATCCTTAGGTGTTGCTTACAAAACCAGTGATTTATCCTCTGTAAGAGTAGATGCTATTTTTGATAGAGCAAAAGATGTTGTTTTTCCTGCACTACCTATAGAGACATCATTATCTAGAGCTTTAATTACCTCTGTTGCCTACAAGCAATTTTTTAAAAAAGGCATCATAAAAATTTGGGATACCAAAGTCTATTTTAATGCTATAGAGCATTATATGGATGATACAGTTACTTTAGTTTCTACTGCAAATATTACCAACAATGCAACACCAAGTGCACATACAGCTACAGAAATGATGAAGTTTGTAGAAAATATTGGTGGTAACAGAGATAGTGATGTTACAGGTTTTAGTGCCGATAATTTAGATCCTATTTTAAAAGAGAACAACAATAGAATTGCTATTACCGAAGAAGAAAAAAGCAACCTTATTTTATTTATGAAAACCTTAAGCCATACTGATTTTAATGGGCAGTAATTAAAATATCAAGTTTTAAATAATCGATAGGTTACATATATATATTTTACTATATTTGTAACCAATGTTTAATGTTGACTAATGTGGTTATAAAAAATTATTATTCTTTAGCTGAAGCTTCAGAAATTCTAGGTAAAAGTAAAGAAACTTTAAGAAGATGGGATAGAAATGGAAAACTAATTGCAGCAAGAGAACCAATTAGTGAGTATAGAATCTATAAAAAAGAAGAAATAAATTCTTTGTTAAATCTTTTTGAAAATGAAGTAGACGATATAGTTGATAATTTTGAACTCCCGAATAATGAGTATAAGGTTTTAGAACTTTTTGCGGGCGCTGGTGGTTTAGCAATTGGCTTAGAAAAAGCAGGTATTAAATGTGAAGCTTTAAATGAAATAGACAAATGGGCTTGCCAAACATTAAGAAATAATAGACCAAATTGGAATGTTATTGAAGGAGATATTAGAAATATTAGTTTTAAAAAATACAAGAATAAAGTAGACATTATTACTGGTGGCTTTCCATGTCAAGCATTTAGTTACGCTGGCAAAAGACTAGGTTTAGAAGACGCAAGAGGTACTTTATTTTACGAATTTGCTAGAGCTGTAAAAGAAGTAAATCCACCAATTTGTATTGGTGAAAATGTAAAAGGACTGCGTTCTCATGAAAAAGGAGCAACCTTAAAAGGAATGATTTCAATTTTAGATGAAATTGGCTATAATGTAGTTCCTGTAGAAGTTCTAAAAGCAATAAATTATAAAGTTCCGCAAAAAAGAGAACGTATAATTGTTGTTGGAATTCGAAAAGATATTGATATAAAATACGAATACCCAAAACCACACCAAACCATTTACAACTTAAAAGACGCTTTAAAAAAAGGAGAACTATTCTCTTCTGATGTACCAAAATCCGAAGGCTCTAAATACCCAGAACATAAAAAAGTTATTTTAGATTTAATTCCACCAAAAGGATATTGGAGAAATTTACCAATTGAAATTCAAAAAGAATATATGGGGAAAAGCTTCTATTTAGGTGGAGGAAAAACAGGAATGGCAAGAAGAATTGGTTGGGATGAACCAAGCTTAACACTCACTTGTAGTCCTGCTCAAAAACAAACAGAACGTTGTCATCCAGATGAAACAAGACCTTTTACAGTGAGAGAATACGCAAGAATTCAAACATTTCCAGACTCTTGGAAATTTGCTGGTTCTATTTCTCAACAATACAAACAAATAGGAAATGCAGTTCCTTGTAATTTAGGACAAGAAATAGGTTACTCTATTGTGACATTTTTAAATAAGCTTTATGAGAAATCGAACAAATCGGAAGATTCGATTTCTTTAGCTAATGCTTTGTAACCTTTTTCAAAAAAATCTTCTGTATTTAAAGTTAAAATCATCTCATCTAAATTTGAAACTAGCTTTTCGTAAAAGTTTGGAAATCCAGTAATTCTATGCCAAAATTCTTTACCAATGATTACTGGAAATTGTGTGTCAATTTTTTTATAATGCTGACTTAACTGTTCCGAATCTCCATATAAAACACCTAAAATTAAGTCAGAATTATTTAAATTAATTGCATTCGTTCTTGCTAAATTTGTAACTGTAGAAAACTTCTTTAATAATGGATTTACATCTTCCGAATTAATAGTATTTGGACCAGATTTTAACTGACACCACTTCTTTCTTCCATCTATTTTATCAGTAAATTCAATATCCATTCCTTTAATTAAAGAACCGCTAGCTAAACCTAACTCAACAAACATATTTTGAATTCTTGTTCCAAAAGAAGTATTTATAGAAGTTCCTAAAATTCTTGGATAATATAAAGCTTTTGCAATCCCAACAGGCGTAAAATTGTCTTCTAAAATTTTAGATAAATACTTAACAATAATAGGGTTTATCTTGTAAGATTTTAATTTAGAATGTGTCTTTAAAGCATTGATTTTGTGATTATCAAATATCTTTTCTTCAAAATAATTTGTAATGATTTCTAATAGTTCTTTTTCTTTCATATCTACAAATATAGAGAATTCAAAACACAAAAAAAGCGAGTTATAAAACTCGCTTTTAAATATTTATTGTAAGATTTAACCTTGCATTATAGCCTCAATTTCATCTGCTTCAATAGGTATATTTCCCATTAAGTTAAAAGGCTCTCCTTTTTCTTGAATCACCACATCATCTTCTAAACGAATTCCAAAACCTTCTTCCGGAATATAAATTCCTGGCTCTACTGTAAATACCATATTTGCTTCCATCGGCTTGTGTAACAAACCATAATCATGCGTATCTAAACCAATATGATGGCTTGTACCATGCATAAAGTATTTCTTATACGCTGGCCAATCTTTAGCTGCATTCTGCACATCAGCCTTGTCTAATAAACCTAATTTCAGTAATTCAGAAGTCATCATATCACCAACCTCAACATGGTATTCTTTCCATAAAGTACCTGGCACCAATAATTTTGTAGCTTCTTTTTTAATATGATTTACAGCATTATAAACTGCCTTTTGTCTATTAGAAAATTTCCCAGAAACAGGTATCGTTCTTGTTAAATCACTTTTATAATTAGCATATTCTGCGGCAACATCTAATAAAATTAAATCTCCACTTTTACACTCTTTATTATTTTCTACATAATGTAAAACATTTGCATTATTACCACTTGCAATAATTGGTGAGTATGCAAAGCCTTTAGATCTATTTCTTACAAACTCATGTAATAATTCGGCTTCAATTTCATATTCCCAAACACCAGGTTTTACAAAATCTAAAATTCTACGAAACCCTTTTTCTGTAATATTACATGCCTTTTGTATTAAATCTAACTCAATAGTATCTTTTACAGAACGTAATTTATGCAAAATAGGACCACTTTTTGCAACACCATGTGCAGGATATTTAGCTAACAACCACTTTGTAAAACGATCTTCTCGCGTTTCTGTTTCTACATTTGCTCTATAATGCTCGTTTGTGTTAATGTAAAAAGTATCTGCATATGTAGAAAGTTCAAATAATACTTTTTCTAAATCTTGCAACCATAAAACTGTTTTAATACCACTCGTTTCAAAAGCAGCTTCTTTAGTTAATTTAGCACCTTCCCAAACCGCTATATGGTCATTGGTTTCTCTAACAAATAATACTTCTCTATAAGCTTCGTTAGGACAATCAGGAAACAAAAACAATACACTTTCTTCTTGATCTACACCACTTAAAAAAAAGATATCTCTATGCTGCTCAAAAGGCATTGTACTATCTGCACTAATCGGATAAATGTCATTAGAATTAAAAACAGCCAAACTATTTGGCTTCATTGCAGCAGCAAAGTTTTTTCGATTTTTTATAAATAATTTTGAGTCTATTTTATCGTATTTCATACTGATGAATTTATGTTTACTAACAAAGGTAGCAATATTTAGGCGGCTACAATTTCACTATTAATAAAATATAAAAATCTCTTTCTATATTTTATTATGCTCAATTGTATTTTACATCAAAAAGACTAAAATAATACATTATAATTGTTGTTTTTTGGGCGTTCGAGCGGGCTTTCCATTATATCTTTTTGCTAAAAAAGCAAAAAGGATGTCATTGCAATCCCTAACGCAAATTAGTTACATGTAAAACAGAAGCAATACCACCATACCTGTCACTTCAAAGCATTGAGAAGTCACATAACAGTAATAACACAACAACTAAAAAGCCTTATGTGATTTCTCCCACGCTCGAAATGACAAACTGCATGAAAAAAAACCTCCAAAACCTGTCACTTCGAAGTATTAAAAAGTCCAATAACAGTGATAACACAACAATCAGCAAATACTATGTAATTTCTCTGACTGTTCGAAATGACAGCCTTGGTGGTTTTTGTGCCTAAAAAGAGGTATTAATAGTTCTTTAAAAGTAAAAATCCTACAAGGTTAACAACCTTGTAGGATAATAAAATTTGTGTAAATTAGAGAAATTAGTGTCTAAAAACGCTTCTTTTTCGGCGCTCCAGTCCTACCTCTTCCAGAAGTACTTTCTGGTTTATTTCCTTTAAAATGAGGCTTCTTTTTTGGTCTGTCTCCTTGAGAAGCACCTCCATTTGTAGGTCTTTTTTTCTTACCAAAAGAACCTTTACTCTGTGTTGCCGCTCTTTTAGGTGCTGCCGTATCTGTAGGTTCAAAACCTTCTACTACTGTAGAATTTAATTTTTCTTTTAGTAATTTTTCAATTTCACTTTGGTACTCCGTTTCTTCACTACAAACTAAAGAAATTGCTTCTCCAGCCGCTCCTGCTCTACCAGTTCTACCAATTCTATGTACGTAATCTTCTGGTACATTTGGTAACTCAAAGTTAATTACGTGTGGTAATAAAGGAATATCTAAACCACGTGCCGCAATATCTGTAGCAACCAATGCTTTAATAGTATTTTCTTTAAAGTTTCTTAATGCTTTTGTTCTTGCACCCTGACTCTTATTTCCGTGAATTGCAGCGGCAGAAATTCCTGCTTTTACCAATTTCTCGGTTAATTTATTTGCCCCGTGTTTGGTTCTTGTAAAGATTAAAACCTGACTCCAGTTTCCGTCTTTTATCAACTTAATGGTAAACTCAGTTTTTTTACCTTTATCAACCTGATACACTTTATGTGTTACTTTTTTAGCAGTTGAATTCTGTGGTTCTGCTTCTACAGAAACAGGATTATTTAAAATACCCGAAGCTAATTTTTTAATATCAGTAGAAAAAGTTGCCGAAAACATTAAGTTCTGACGCTTTGCAGGCATAAAACTAATCAGTTTATTTAAGTCTCTTGCAAAACCCATGTCTAACATTCTATCTGCTTCATCTAAAATTAAAACATCTATTCTGTTAAAAGACACTGCTTTCTGAGTGTGTAAATCTAATAATCTACCAGGTGTTGCCACTAAAATATCTACTCCACTTCTTAACGTTGCAATCTGTGGTTTTGCATTAACTCCACCAAAAACTACGGCAGATTTTATGTTTACATACTTACTGTATTCTCTAACGTTATCGTAAACCTGTGCAGCTAATTCCCTTGTTGGCGTAAGTACTAACGCACGTAAAGGTCTGTATTTTACATGCTTAGTTTCTGCTAAATATTGTAAAACTGGCAAGGTAAAACCTGCTGTTTTTCCTGTACCTGTTTGTGCAGATGCTAAAATATCTTTACCTTCTAATATATGTGGTATTGCTTTTTCTTGTATTGGTGATGGTTTGGTGTATCCTTTTTCTTCTACTGCTTTTACCAAAGCGGGAGATAAACCTAAATCTTTAAATGTCATAAAAGTTATTTTTGAAAGCAACTTTATGTAGTTGTTTCAGCCTGCAAAGATACGTTGTTTAAAATTGAGGATGAATTTTTCTTAAAATTCCTTTTTATGGTGGTTTCTCTCAACCTTCGAAATGACAAAACTGAACGTTTTCTTTTATTTCTTACTGTTGATAAAAAGGTGTAATAGACAAAATGGTTGGTAAAATCTTCCTTATCCATTTTGTTTATTAGCTTTGAGTCAAATCAAAGGTTTTGAATAAAAAAAATGTAAATTTTGTGATAGTTTAAA
Organism: Polaribacter sp. L3A8; assembly: GCF_009796785.1. Lineage (NCBI taxonomy): Bacteria > Pseudomonadati > Bacteroidota > Flavobacteriia > Flavobacteriales > Flavobacteriaceae > Polaribacter > Polaribacter sp. L3A8. The sequence continues at coordinate 3,077,444 of NZ_CP047026.1, read as the reverse complement.
CACACATAAATACGGTACTCGCTTAAATAAACAACGTTACAAATGTTTAAATTGTACCAAGATTTTTAATGGAGGAAAACAAATTTCAGTAGATTTTCTTTGGGATGAATATGCCAGAGGAAAACAAACTTATATACAACTAGCAGTCAAATATGGATGCTCAAAAAGAACAATCCAACGCAAACTAGATCTTTATCAAGTAAAGCAAGCAGAAATAGTACCTAAGAAGGTTATTGTTTTAATGGATACAACCTATTGGGGAAGAAGTTTTGGTTTAATGTTGTTTAAAGACGCATACAGTAAAGAAAATCTTCTTTGGTATTACGTCAAATCAGAAACTAACACATTGTACATAAAGGGTATTAAAGAACTGAAATCTAAAGGTTTTGAGGTTGTAGCTATCGTTTGTGACGGTAGAAAAGGGTTGGTTGGAGCATTTAAAGACATACCTGTTCAGCTTTGTCAATTTCATCAAGTTGCAACAATAAGAAGGTATATAACTAAAAACCCAAAAATGCCCGCCTCCATTGATATGAAGCTTCATGTAGCTATGCTAAAAAAAACTGATAAAGAATCATTTGAAGGAGGGTTAAAAATATGGTTTATTAAGTGGGAAAGCTTTTTAAATGAACGTACTATTAATATTGAAACAGGTAAAAGTTACTTCACTCATAAACGCCTTAGAAGTGCATATAGGAGCCTTAATACCAATATGACATGGCTATTTACTTGGTACGATAATTATGAATTAAATATTCCAAATACAACCAATATGATTGATGGTCATTTTTCTGATTTAAAAAACAAACTTAGAAATCATAATGGATTAACTAAAGAGAGAAAAATAAAATTTATAAATGAGTTTTTAAGAGCTAAAAGAATTTAATAAAATTACCAAAAAAAAAAGACCAACCATTTTGTCCATTAGGCCGATAAAAAAAACAAATAAATTTATAAAAAATGTTAATTCAATAAAAATTGAAGATTTATTTCAGTGTTTTTCTCTAGATCTATTTGGTGATTAAAAAACACTTTTTGTGCATTAAACTCAGCTTCTATTAACCAATAAGCACCTTTAAAGTAAGAATTTAACACTATTGCTTTTAATCCTGATTTTTCTACAATTTTTATTTGATGTGGATATATTAATGTTGTTTTATTGTTAATGGTAATTTCGTTAACATCATCGAACAAGGCAGCAACATATTTTTCTTTTGGGTTGTTGTAAATCTCTTTCGGAGCATTGTTTGCTATTATTTTATTGTCTTTGATAATAATAAGTTTGTCTGCAAAGGAAAGTGCGTCATTTTTATCGTGTGTTGCAATAATGCACGCAATGTTTTTTTCTTTTAAGTAACTAAATAAGTTTCTACGTAATGAGTTCTTTTTAAAATTATCTATTTGTCCAAAAGGTTCATCTAACAACAATAACTGAGGTTCTTTTGCCAAAGCTCTAGCAATAGCAACACGTTGTTTTTGTCCGCCGCTTAGGTTTTTAACCATTGTGTTCGCAAAAGTGGTCATTTGTATGACTTCTAATAACTCTTGTGTTCTTTGTTCACTTTCTTCTGGATAAAAGCGAGATAGGAATTTTTTAATATTTTCTGAAACAGATATGTAGGGCATTAAATCGAAATCTTGCGCTACGTATTTAAAGTTTTCGAAACCGGGAACAAGGTGTTTTTCTGGTCCAAAAATCTGGTCTTCTTTCCAAAATATTTTTCCTTTATTTAAATCTACTAAACCGTAAATAGCCTTTAAAAGTGTCGATTTTCCGCAACCACTTTCTCCCATTACACACAAGTGTTCTCCTTGTTGTAAAGTGAATTTAAAATCGTTTAAGATTGTTTTGTTTTTACGATAAGAAAAAGAAATAGTTTCTACTTTTAGCATTTTACAAAAATAAGATTTCTATTTGATTTCTTATAGCTAAAAGACGGCAAGTATGCTGCGTTAACGATTGAACGGCTTGTTTGAGCTCTCTTGCTTTTTAGCAAGAAGCGAGTAGTGAAAGCGTGACCCTTGTGGTAACGCCCATAAAAAAAACCGACACTTTCGTATCGGTTCTTAAGTTCTAAAAAGTAATTTCTATAAAAAATTACATTGATAAAACAGCTGGGGGACTACCAAATTTTCACTCTTTCTGCTGGTTTTAGATACATTTTATCTCCTTCTTTAACATTAAACGCTTTGTAAAAAGCATCTACGTTTTTAAGAGGCATAAAAATACTTTTTTAATTGTCTTCATGATTTTTTGATTTGATTGAGTTTAATTGATACAATTAGTAACAACAATTACAAATTGTTACAGCTTTTAACTTTTAATTCTCTTTTTTTTGCTGATTGTGTAATTTTTTAATACCATATCAAATATAAAGAATTAAAAAATTGTAACTCTATTACATCCGTTTTAGATGCCTATGAAGCTAAATTTATTTTGGGCGATTATAGCTAATAATCTTTCAATTAGCGAAGTACTAAGAAATATTAAGTATGACAAATTTTTTATGTTTTTTTAGAATTTGGTAATTGTTGAAACCCCATATTAAACAATGTAAAACCAAAAATATCTGCATATTGTTCAATTGTTTTTGCAACAGGTGTTCCTGCTCCATGCCCAGCATTGGTTTCTATTCTTATTAAAGTAGGATTATCTCCTGTTTGTTTTTCTTGTAATTCTGCAGCAAATTTAAAACTATGTGCAGGCACTACTCTATCATCATGATCTCCTGTGGTTATTAAAGTTGCTGGATATTTCACCCCTTTTTTCACATTATGAACAGGCGAATATCCTTTTAAATATTCGAACATTTTTTTACTGTCATTTGCAGTACCATAATCATACGCCCAACCTGCTCCTGCAGTAAACGTATGATAACGCAACATGTCTAAAACACCCACTGCTGGCAAAGCAACTTTCATTAAGTCTGGTCTTTGTGTCATGGTTGCTCCAACTAATAAGCCTCCATTAGAACCACCACGAATTGCTAAATATTCTGATGAAGTATATTTTTTGCTGATTAAAAACTCGGCAGCCGCAATAAAATCATCAAACACATTTTGTTTTTTTAATTGCGTTCCGGCATTGTGCCATTTCTTTCCGTATTCTCCTCCGCCTCTTAAATTTGCAACTGCGTAAACTCCGCCTTGTTCCATCCAAACTACGTTTGCAATACTAAAAGCAGGAGTTAAACTAATATTAAAACCTCCATAGCCATATAAAATAGTTGGGTTTTTACCGTTTAGTTCCATTCCCTTTTTATGCGTGATAATCATCGGAATTTTTGTTCCATCTTTCGATGGATAAAAAACTTGCTGACTTACATAATCATCTGCATTAAAAGCTACTTTTGGTTTCCAATAAGATTTGTAATTCCCTTCTTTAGGGTTGAATTTATATGACGAAATTGGTGTGTTGTAATTGGTAAATGAAAAATACAGTTCTTTGGCTTTTGTTTTTCCGCTGAAACCACCAGCAGAACCAATACCGGGTAAATTAATTTCTCTAATAATTTCTCCATCAAAATTATACTGAAAAACCTTAGAAACCGCATCTACTATATAATGTGCAAACAGATAATTAGAACCTGTAGAAATACTTAAAACATTTTCTGTTTCCGGAATAAAGTCTTGCCAATATTCTGCCGTAGGGTTTGTAAAGTTTACCGTAACTACTTTTTTATTTGGTGCATTTAAATTGGTTACCAAAAACAGTTTATCTCCTCTATTATCAATAACATAAGTATCGCTTTCTACCGTTTCTATAATTGGTTTTAACTCATTATTTTTATCAGACAAATCTTTGATAAATAATTTATTTCCAGAAGTAGAAACTTGTGCGGTTATTACCAAGTATTTAAAATCTTCGGTTAAGTAACCACCAACATATCTGTGTTTTTCTGCAGGAGTTCCTCCAAAAATAATGGTATCGTCTTTTTGAGAAGTATCTAATTTATGATAATATAATTTGTGTTGATCTGTTTTGGCAGACAACTCGCTTCCGGTTGGCTTATCGTAACTAGAATAGTAAAAACCTTCGTTTTTGTACCAAGAAATTCCAGAGAACTTTACATCCACCAAAACATCTTCTTTTGTGGTTTTGGTTTCCACATCAATAATAATAATTTTACGCCAATCAGAACCTCCTTCAGAAATAGAATAGGCAGCTGTTTTACCATCTTCAGAAAAACTTAAAGCACCTAAAGAAGTGGTTCCGTCTTCAGAAAAAGTATTTGGGTCTAAAAATATTTCAGGTTCAGAGTTTCCTTTGGTTCTATAAATTACATTTTGATTTTGTAATCCATCATTTTTAGAAAAATACGTGTAATCGCCTTCTATAAAAGGAGTTCCTATTTTTTCGTAGTTCCATAATTTAGACAAACGTTCTTTTAATTGTTTTCTGTACGGAATTTGATCTAAATATTTAAAAGTAACTTGGTTTTCTTCTTTTACCCAAGCTTTTGTTTCTGGACTTTCATCATCTTCTAACCATCTGTAATTGTCTACAACATCAATTCCAAAATAAGAATCTACAACTGGTTTTTTATTTGTTTTTGGATACATCAAATTTTTTTATTGTTTCTTTAGAAGACACTAAAATAATACATCCTTTGTAAGCTTCTCTACTTTTACATAATTATTAACATACTGTAATTTAAAGTATATAAAAACGACTACTTTTGTATAAATAGATTCTTGCTTAGGCAAAAAAGACAAATTAAATATTTTCGATCTTATCGAAATAAAATTATATTATTATGACAGAAAACTTAACAAAAGCAGCTTTTTTAGAAAAGGTGTTTAATTTTGAAGAAAACAAAGAATGGAAATTTAAAGGAGACAAACCTGTTTTAATTGATTTTTATGCAGACTGGTGTGGCCCATGTAAAAGTTTAGCGCCTGTTTTAGAGCAATTATCTGATGAATACGAAGGTAAAATTGAAATTTATAAAGTAGACACAGAAGCAGAGCAAGAATTAGCTGCTGCATTTGGTATTAGAAGTATTCCTTCTATGTTATTTTGCCCTGCAGAAGGACAGCCACAAATGGCAAATGGAGCTTTACCAAAAGCCGAATTAGAAAACATTATTGCTGATGTTTTAAAGGTGACGAAATAGTTTTTTGTCATTGCGAAGAATGAAGCAATCTCTTATGTAAATAATACTATTATATCCTGAAATTAACGTTTCAGGATTTTTTTTTGTTTTAAAAAACAATACATAAGAATCTAATGTATAATAAAATTATGTATATTTGGTGAGCGAGATGTCTCCTCGAGCGCAGTCTAGAGGTTGTATGAGTTCTCGACTGCGCTAGAACTGACAATAAAAAATAAACACTTACACGATTACACATTTTATAACATGGGAAATCAGAAATTATATAAAGGGTCTTTACAAACCATCATTTTAAAGTTATTAGCAAGTAACGATAAAATGTATGGGTATGAGATTACTCAAAAAGTAAAAGAATTAACCAAAGGCGAATTAAAAATTACCGAGGGTGCTTTGTATCCTGCATTGCACAAATTAGAAGCCGATGGTTTGTTAGATGTAGAGGTTGCAAAAGTTGGTAATAGGCTTAGAAAATATTACAAGTTAACAGAAATCGGCACCAAAGAAACAGCCAACAAGTTGGATGAAATGCAAGAGTTTTTAAAAACGATGCAACAATTGGTGAACCCTAAATTTAGTTTGGAGTAAAAAATTTTAGCTATGGAATTGAACAAAGAACAAATACAAAGAATAGAACATTATTTAAACCTTAAAAACATTACTTATATTGATGTTCGTTTTGAAATTTTAGATCATATTGTTTCTGATATAGAATCAAAAATGACAAACGAAAATTTTGATTTTGAAACAGTGTTTTATAACGTTACAGGTAAATGGGATGCACATTTAAAAGAAACTTCTAGTTGGTATTTTGGTGTAGGTTTTTCTGCTCCAAAAATAATATTAGAAAAAGCTAAAAAAAGTTTTAAAAAATGGTTTTTCTTGATGCCAGTACCTTATTTACTATCATATTTTTTAATAAATAAAATGGATTTCATTTATTCTGAAAACATAGAAAACGGACTCAATTTAGTTTTTCAAATTGTTACTATTTTAACTGTAGTATTATTTCTTTTTCTTATGATTTCTAAAAACAAAAAAAGAACAACCTATAGTTTTATTTTAAAAACACAAAGTTTAAATCTTTTATTAGGAGCCATTCTTTTAATAGACTTCGATTTTTTTAATAGAGAAGGATATCTTAATCCCTTTCAAGTTGGACTTTTATTCTCATTTGTTTTTGGAACATTTATTTATTACCGATTCTATAAAAAACACCAAGAAGCGATTAAAAAATATAAAATTTCATAATTATGGAATTATCAAAAGAACAACTTTTACAAATAGACAATTACATTTTTTCTTGCGGAATAAAATATTATGATGTAAGAACAGAAATTGTAGACCATTTTGCCAATATTTTAGAAGAAAAGTTGGCTAAAAATCCAAATTTAGATGTAAAAAAAGAAATCATAAATATTCATAGAAATTTTTCTGATCGAAGTTTTAGTAAACTTTTAAAAGAGAAGACAAAATCGGTTCATAAAAAATTCTACAAACAATCTTTTAAGCATTTCGTTTCATTTTTTAAACTTCCTAAAATCATCTTTACAGGTGTTTTATCTTATTTATTGTTTTTAATGATGAATTTATTTCATGACAAAGAGAACTTTTTCTTTTGGACGTATACTTTTTTACTATTTCTTATTGTTAGAATTTTCTACCAAAGCTTTAAAACTAAAAAACAGCAAAAAGAACGTTTCTTAGTTTTAAACAAAACGAATAACTTTTTACAATTGTTTAACTTCATTTTTATTTCTTTTAATTTTCTAACGAATCTTAGAAGTGATGAAAGCTTTTTAAACCCAATACATAATAACATTCAATTAAGCATTTTTATATTACTATTGTTGTTTTATTGGTCTGGAGAATATGTTTTTTATCAAAATAGAAAAACGGTAAAAGAACAATATCCAAATGTAATTGTATAAACTATGCAGTTAACCCAATCTCACATAGAAGAACTCTACAAATTTACGCGTCAACATTACGTAGAACATTATGATGTACAAACAGAATTAGTAGATCATTTAGCAAATGATATTGAAAGTATTTGGGTGGCGCAGCCACAACTATCATTTGACGATGCTCGGGATGCATCTTTTAAAAAATTTGGCATTTTTGGTTTTATGGATGTTGTAGAAAGCAGACAAAAAGCAATGAATAAACGCTATTGGAAAATAATTTTACGTTTTGCAAAAGAGTGGTTTCGTCTACCAAAAATAATTCTCACAATTTTAATAACCCTTACTTTTTATTACGTTCAAGAAACACCAAATGCTTATTATTTATATGCATCCATTTATGGTATTATTATATTTTTAGAAATTTTCATCCTTTTAAAAAACAAAAGAAAAGCTGTAAAACAATTCAAAAAGACAGATAAAAAATGGATGTTTCAAAATATAATTCAGACGAACGGCATCGGAAATTCTGCCTTAATCATGTTTTACGCTTTCGATTTTTCGATGCCAAACAATGCTAAAAATTTTTTATTAATGGGAGATTTTAGACGACTTTTTTCTGCATTAACGTGAGTTCGAGCTAATCAATCGCAATATTCGGTAACATATTCGGGATTTTTATAGAAGGTTTTTTAGGTAAAAAAGAATATGCAATTAATCCAGAGATCATATTTGTTATGAAATTATCAAAAGATCTATGTCTAGAATGTTCAATTTGGCAAGTGTTTTTTAGTACATCATTTACTGTTTCGATGATTGCTCTTTTTCTTAGGATAACTTTATCCATATAGTCCATTGCTTTCTTTTTCATGTTTTTTCGAACTTTAGTTATTAAATGAATTCCGTCTACAAAAAGTCTTTCAAATAAATCTTTCCCAATATATCCTTTGTCTCCAAAAATTTTTCCAAATAATTTGTCGTGAAACTTCTTTTGTTTGAGAGGGAATCTGTCGTCTACATTGGCTGGAGTGAACATAAAATCAATAATTTCTCCTTTGTCATTGCAGACAATATGTAGTTTAAATCCAAAATACCACCCCATAGTTCCATAGCTTTTTTTGGCAATATCTTTAAATACTTGATGTTGTTTTTCTCTTTTATAGTGACATACTTTTAAAGGAGTAGAATCAATAAAAGAGATACCTGTGCAATCGCCTAAACAATACATTTTCATAAAAACGGCTAAAGGTTGTGTAACCTTTTTTTGAAGTTCTACAAATCTATTATAAGAACACAATCTGGAAACAGATCTTGTCTGTATTTACAAATATGGTTTAAGTAAAAGTGTTTAAGGTTTCGGTAAGACTTTAGGTGAAATATAACAAGTATGGTCATCACTTCACTATCAGACATTTTGAACTTTCTATTACGTTTTTTAGTTGTTGAACCATCAGAAATGCTGTTTTTATTAAGAATTAAGTTAAATTCTTTCATAAAATCATCTAAAGAACAGAAAATTTCTATAATTTTACTATCAGAAATCATAAGCAGGATATTTATTAATATATTAGAATTCAGTACTTTAATATACTAAATATTCTGCTTTTTTTATAGGTTTAATTAAAATTTCTTACATCGAACTCACGTTGCATTACTAATTTCTGCTATTGTAATTATTGGATATATAACCTTAGTTGTAATTCCTCAAAAAGCCGAAGAATTATTAGAAGAAACATATCCAGAATATAAAATATCTTAAATTTCTGTAACAAAATCGTTTTATAAACTACTTATTATCAATCGAACTAATTAACCAACTTATGATTTCACACTTTTTAAAATTAGAATGGAAACAATTTACACGGTCTGCTTCCTTCGGTAAAAGTATTGGCATAAAAATATTGATGGGCTTTTTTGCCTTATACTTTATCTTACTATTTTTAGGTTTAGGAATTGGAGGCTTTTTTATGATAAAAGAACAATTTCCAAATCAAGATCCTCTAGTAGTTGTAAATAGTTTTTTACTCTTTGCAATTACAGGAGATTTAATTTTTAGGTACCTAATGCAAAATTTACCAATAATGAATATTAAACCATTGTTGGTCTTACCCGTTAAAAAAAATACCATTGTACATTATGTCTTGGTAAAATCGTCTTTTTCGTTTTTTAACATTATGAGTTTGTTTTTTTACATTCCGTTTTCTTTAGTTTTAATTAAAGAAGGCTATGTAACAGAAGGCGTTTTAGGATGGTTGTTACTGATGATTTTATTAATACAATCTGCTAACTTTTTAAATTTTTTAATCAATAAAAATAATGTTGCTTTTGGAGCTTTATTAGTCATTTTATTAGGTGGTTTCTTAGTGCAACGTTATGAAATTTTTAACATAGCAGGCTTTATTGGTCAAGGTTTCGATTTTATTTACCACAACCCAATTTATAGTTTTTTAGGTTTTATTTTACTTGCAGTTTTATATCAACTAAATTATAAACAACTAAGAAATCAAGTATATTTAGACCAAGCAGTTGCAACCAAGGTAAAAGAAGCAAACTCGTCGGATTTATCTTGGGCAGATAAGTTAGGAGATGTTGCGCCATTTATAAAAAACGACCTGCGCTTAATAACAAGAAATAAAAGAACAAAATCTTCCTTTTTTATCTTAATTATTGGTTTGTTGTATGGTTTATTCTTTTATCCGCAAGCAGCCTATAAAGACGTGGCTTTTATGTATGTTTTGGTCGGAATCTTTTCTACAGGAACATTTTTAATCAATTTTGGACAATTTATTCCTGCCTGGGACAGTGGCTATTACAATCTTTTAATGAGTCAGAATTTTAAATACGAACGCTATTTAAAATCAAAATTTACGCTGATGACCGCTAGTATTGTTATTTTATTTCTACTCGGTATACCTTATGTATATTTTGGATGGAAAATTTTAGTCGTTCATTTTGCTGCTATGATTTACAATATTGGCGTAAACACACATGTAATTTTATACGGAGGTTCCTTTAACAGAAAGAAAATAAATTTAGATGAAAAAGCAGCTTTTAATTATCAAGGAACAGGAGCAGTACAATGGTTAATAGGTATTCCTTTAATGTTTGTACCAATGGGTCTTTTTGGTTTGATAAACTGGTTGGTTAGCTTTGAAATTGCCGTAACTGTTTTAGCAGGCTTAGGCTTTGTAGGTATTGCCTTACATAAAAACTTAATGGCAGCAATTACCAAAAAATATGTTGCATCAAAATATATAATGATTCATTCTTTTAAACAAGAAAATTAATTTACAAAATAATGATACAAACTACACAACTTTCAAAAAAATACGGAAAAGTAGCAGTACTAAACATAGATTCATTAGAAATTCCAACAGGTCAAAGTTTTGGATTAGTAGGAAATAATGGCGCAGGAAAAACCACTTATTTTAATATTCTATTAGATTTAATAAGACCTACTACAGGAGCAATTATAAATCATGATATACAAGTAAACCAAAGCGAAGACTGGAAAAACTTTACAGGTTCTTTTATTGATGAATCTTTTTTAATTGGCTATTTAACACCAGAAGAATATTTTGAATTTGTTGGTGATTTAAGAGGTATGAATAAAGCAGACATTGCTACCTTTTTAACTCAATTTAATGATTTTTTTAACGAAGAAATCATCGGTAAGAAAAAATACTTAAGAGATTTAAGTAAAGGAAATCAGAAAAAAGTAGGCATTGTTGCCGCCTTAATGGGAAACCCGAAAGTGGTTATTTTAGACGAACCTTTTGCTAATTTAGATCCAACAACACAAATACGCTTAAAAACAATCATTAAAACACTAACCGAAAATAGAGAAATTACCGTTTTAATTTCTAGTCATGATTTAACACATGTAACAGAAGTTTGCGAACGAATTGTAGTTTTAGACAAAGGAAATGTAGTGAAAGATATAGAAACATCTACAGCAACTTTAAAAGAATTAGAAAGCTATTTTTCTGTATAAGCGCTCTATTCTTATTTTATTACTATTTTTACACAATGATTTATACTATTTTTAGAAGAAAATAGTTCTAAATAAGAGTTTTTTATCCTCTTAGCCATTAAAAAATTGTGTAACCAAATATCTATTTGTGTGAAATATACTAAAAAAATAGTTTTACTTCTTTCTGTATTTACAGTTTTATATTCTTGTAGTACAAGAAAAGACACGTTAATTAGTAGAAATTGGCATGCTTTAAACACAAAATTTAATGTGTTATTTAATGGTGAAGAAGCTTTTAAAAAAGGCGTTGAAGGAATTAACGAGAACTATAAAGATGATTGGTATCAACAATTACCAATAGAACCTATTAAATTTGAAGAAGATAAAATTATCATTCCAAACTTAAATTCTGGAATGGGTGCTGGCTTTGATGACGACAATAAGGAAGAATCAAAAGCAACCACTCCTTTTGGAATTGCAGAAGAAAAAGCTGTAAAAGCAATCCAAAAACACGGAATGAACATTAACGATCTAGAGCGCAACAGACAAATAGATGATGCATATCTTTTATTAGGTAAAGCTCGTTATTATGAACAACGTTTTATTCCTGCATTAGAAGCTTTTAACTATGTTATTGCAACATATCCCGACGCAAATTTAATTGCAGAAACTAAAATTTGGCGAGCAAAAACAAACATTAGAATAGATAATGAGGAATTTGCCATAGAATCTATGAACTTACTTCTTAAAGTAAAAGATACCTTAGAAGTAGATTTACCAGAAGAAACTAAAGAGCATGGTTACACTACCTTAGCAATGGCGTATATAAAATCTGATAGTATTGAAAATGCAAAAAAATACTTGATTAAAGCCACAGAAATTTTAAAAGACAGAAACCAAGGAGCAAGAAACTTGTTTGTTTTAGGTCAGATTTATAGTTCAGAAAATAAAAAAGATTCTGCCTTGTTAACGTTTAACAAAATCATCAACTTTAAAAAAGCTCCTTACAAATATAAAATGCACGCTCATATAGAGTTGGCAAAAAATTCTACAAACGATTCTACTTCGGCAGCTATTTTAGAAAAAATGTACGCATTAATTAAGGAAAGAGAAAACAGACCTTATTTAGACGAACTTAACTACCAAATTGGTTATCTGCATGAACAAAATGACAGTATAGACTTAGCTGTAGATTTCTACAACAAGTCTCTTAGAGCCGAATCTGACAATATAAAACAAAAAACATTTACATACGAAAGACTTGGAAACATCAATTTTAACAACTCAGAATACCAAGTTGCAAGCTCTTATTATGATAGCATCATAAACATTGCAGTAGACACTTTAAATTTAAGGTTTAGAAGAATTAAAAGAAAACATAGAAATTTAGCATCCTTAATTAATTTTGAAGAAACAGTTTCTAAAAATGATAGTATTTTAAGAATAGTAGCACTACCTAAATCAGAACAAGAAGCCTTTTTTCAAAAATATATCGACGATTTAAAAAAGAAAGATGAAGAAGCTGCTCAATTAAAGTTAAACCAGCAAGCTTTTGGAGATACTTTTGGTGGAAATCTTTTAAAATCGAACAAAAAAGGAAAGTGGTATTTCTATAATACAGAATCATTAAATTATGGGAAAGCAGAATTTCAAAAAATTTGGGGAAACAGAGCCTTAGAAGATGATTGGAGATGGTCTTCTCAAATAAATTCTAACATTACAGATAACGATTCTATAGTTGTAAATAAAGAAAATTTGCGCTACAACTTAGCTAGTTATTTAGAAACGATTCCTACAGAAAAAGAAAAAATTGATACTTTACATTTAAAAAGAAATGAAGCCCTATATGAATTAGGCGTTATTTATAAAGAACAATTTAAAGATACTAGGCTAGCTATTGAACGCTTAGAAAGAGTTGCTACACTAAACCCAAACAAAGAACTAATACTACCAATTAATTGGCATTTATATCTAATTTACACAGATTTAAATAATGATGTAAAAGCAAACGAACACAAAAATGTAATTCTTACAGACTACCCTACAACAAAGTTTGCACAAGTAATTAGAAACCCAGACAAACCTATTAAAGAAGAAATAGCTGTAAATAAAATTGAAGAATTGTATAAAGAATTGTACTATTTATACAAAGAAGATAAATTTGATGAAACAGTTACTAAAATAAATAAAATACTACCTACCCTCCAGAATTCTAAATTAATCCCTAAATTCGAACTCTTAAAAGCGTATGCTATAGGTAAATATAAAGATAAAGAAGCTTACAAAGTTGCCCTAGATTTTGTAGCTGTTAGCTATGGAAACACAGAAGAAGGAAAGAAAGCAAAAGAAATAGTTAAACAATTAAGTAAGTAACATGTTTAGTAATAAAACAAAAAAACCACAAAAGAATAAAGTTATGGAAAGAAATGTTATAGCTAAAAACACTAAAATTGTTGGCGACATTAAATCTGATGGTGATTTTAGAATTGATGGCACTTTAGAAGGAACCTTGGTTACAAATGGTAGAGTTATTATTGGTGCAGATGGTTTTATTAAGGGAAAAGTAGAAAGCAGTAATGCAGATATAGAGGGTAAATTTTCTGGACAACTTTTTGTATCAAATATATTAACAGTAAAAGCTACTGCTAATATTTCTGGAGAAGTAGTAATTGCAAAACTCTCTGTAGAACCCGGAGCAAGCTTTAATGCAACCTGTACTATGAAAGGAACGTTAAAAGAATTAAATGCCACTAATGACCAAAAAAGACACTCAGAAAAAACCGCTTAATAAAGCAATACAACTCTCTGGCGCAGGTATACAGATGGGTTTAACTATTTATTTAGGATTTTTATTAGGAGAATGGTTAGATAAAAACCTTGAAACCTCTTTTCTAACCACCACAATAACGTTAATTGCAATTTTTATTGCAACATACTCGCTAATAAAACAAGCAAATAAAATAAATGAATAAAAGTATAATTACTATACTGTTAACTTTTATAACCTTATACATAGTAGGCACCTACACACATAAAACCATACTAGTAAACCAAGATATCACACTTCCATTATCAATAGAAAAACTATACCTTTTTCTTGCTGGTTTTTCTATATTAACATGTGTTAACCTACTATTACTCTCTACACTACCCAAAATATCAGAACAACTAGGTTTTATATACCTAGGCATGTTAATGCTAAAAATAATTCTTTTTTCTACTGTTTTTTATCACCCAATAATTAAACAAGAAAACTTAATTTTAACAACCAAAATCTCTTTAATAGCACCAATATTTGTTTTTTTATTTCTTGAAGTAATTTTTGTTGTAAAAATATTAAACAACAATCGTTAAATTTTTATTAAAAAAAGGTTTGTAATTTTGAATTATTTCCTACCTTTGCGGCGAATTTAGAAAGCGTATTTTTACAATGAAGATTGCACAAAAAACAATCAAGTATATTACAATAGCCCTAATAACGGTTATTACTAGCACAACTTTTGCATCAGAATCTGATCAAAAGAACCATCCACAAAATGATGGCGGACAAGTTAATACACAAGAAGAGGTAAAAGCGTACATTCAGCACCACCTTAAAGATTCTCACGACTTTACATTTTTCTCATATTCTTCGGATGAAGGAGAAAGAAAACACTTTGGTTTTCCTTTACCAGTAATTTTATGGTCGAGTGAAGGTTTAGTGGCTTTTATGTCATCAGAATTTCATCACAATGATGATGGACACGTTATTGTTGAGAAAAAAGGGTTGAAATTCGCAAAAATTCATAGCAAGGTTTATGAAATCGAAAAAGGAGCAACTACCGTTTCTTTTGATGAAGACCATCACGCAACAAACGCACACAAGACATTAGATTTTTCTATTACAAAAAGTGTTGTAGGTATTTTATTTGCAAGCCTTTTAATGTTCTTAGGATTCTCTAGGTTAGCAAAACAATATAAGTCTACAAAAATACCAAAAGGATTCGGACGTGTTTTAGAGCCTTTAGTAATTTACGTTAGAGATGAAATAGCAAGACCAAACATTGGAGAGAAAAAATATAAAAAGTTTATGGGCTTTTTATTAACTGTATTTTTCTTTATATGGATTTTAAACTTATTAGGTTTAACACCATTAGGTTTTAACGTAACAGGGCAAATAGCAGTAACAGTTTGTTTAGCTGTATTTACAATGGTAATATATTTAACAAACGGAAGTAAAGACTTTTGGGCACACACATTATGGATGCCAGGTGTACCTTACATTTTAAGACCTATATTAGCAGTAATAGAATTAGCTGGTTTTATTTTAATTAAACCATTTTCATTATTAGTGCGTTTATTTGCAAACATTACAGCAGGTCACTTTGTGGTAATGAGTTTAATTGCCTTAATGGTAACAATGAAAGAAGCATTTGGTCCTGTAGCGTCTACAGGTATGTCTTTAGCGTTGGCATTATTTATAATGGTTATAGAAATCTTAGTGGCATTTTTACAAGCATTTATTTTTACGATGTTATCATCGTTATTTATTGGAATGGCCGTTCAAGAACACGACGATCATTAGAAACCTTAACGAAAGTTAAGTACAAAAGAGAATTAGAATTTGTTTAATTAATATATTTAAAAATCAATTAGTATGTACAATTTAATTGGAGCAGGATTAATCGTAATCGGAGGAGGAATTGGATTAGGTCAAATCGGTGGTAAAGCAATGGAAGGAATTGCTCGTCAACCTGAAGCAGCTGGTAAAATTCAAACTGCAATGATCATCATTGGTGCCTTATTAGAAGGATTAGCATTTGGTGCATTAATCTTAGGGAAAGCATAATTTCCTAAAAAAGAAACAAAAACACTTTTCTGTAACGGTTGGTTACAGAAAGTGTTTTTAAATTAAACAAAAAACAAAATAATTAGTTTACAGAATGGAAACTTTATTAAACGATTTTTCACCGGGGTTATTTGTAATGCAAATTGTCATCTTAATAATTTTATTATTTTTGATGAAAAAATTTGCATGGAAACCAATCTTAAAGTCATTAGATGAAAGAGAAACTGGTATCGAAGATGCATTAAAAGCTGCAGAAAATGCACGTAAAGAAATGCAAAACTTACATGCAGACAATGCAAAGCTTTTAAAAGAAGCAAGAGCAGAAAGAGATGCAATTATGAAGAGTGCTAGAGAAATTCAAGAAAAAATGATTTCTGAAGCAAAAGAAGATGCAAAAGAAGTAACTAGTAAGTTAATAGAAAATGCACAAGCCTCAATACAACAAGAAAAGCAAGCAGCATTAGCAGAGATTAAAAAGAGTGTTGCAGAATTATCTATTGGTATAGCAGAATCAGTAATTAAAAAAGAATTATCTAATAAGAATGATCAACTAGAATTGGTTGAAAATATCTTAAAAGATATTACTTTAAACTAAGCAAAGAATGAAAGACGCAAGAGCAGCAATACGTTATGCAAAAGCCATCTTAAATCTAGCTAAAGATTCTAAAGAAGAAACGGTAGTAAATGACGATATGTTATTTATAAGTAATACAATTTCTGAAAATGATGAATTTGAGGTAATGTTAAGAAGTCCTATTGTTTCAACTACTGATAAAACAAACGTTTTAAATGCTTTGTTTTCTGGTAAAGTAAATAATATTACTCTTGGCTTATTCCATTTATTACAAGATAATAAAAGAATTGCAATGCTTCATTCTATAGCAAAGCAATATGCAATCATTTATGATTTTGATAAGAATATGCAAGTTGCTAAAGTTACCACAGCGGTACCTTTAACAAAAGAAATAGAAGCAAAAATTTTAGCAAAAATCGTTGCTTTAACTGGCGATAATGCAAATTTAGAAAATGAAATAAACCCAGCTATTTTAGGAGGTTTTATTTTACGTGTAGGAGATATGCAATACGATGCAAGTATCTCTAATTATTTAAACGAATTGAAAAAGGAATTTGACAATAGTCATTACATTCCTAAAATCTAATAATACATCAAATTATACAAGATGGCAAGTATTAAACCAGCTGAAGTATCAGCAATTTTAAAGCAACAGTTAACAAATTTTGAAGCAAAAGCTACTTTAAATGAAGTAGGAACTGTTTTACAAGTAGGAGATGGAATTGCTCGTGTTTACGGTCTTTCTAACGTTCAATATGGTGAATTAGTAGAATTCGATAATGGATTAGAAGGTATCGTATTAAACTTAGAAGAAGATAATGTAGGTGTTGTATTATTAGGAGCATCAACTTCTATTAGAGAAGGTTCTAATGTTAAACGTACAGAACGAATTGCATCTTTACAAGCAGGTGAAGGCGTTGTAGGACGTGTTGTAGATACTTTAGGAAACCCAATTGATGGTAAAGGACCAATTACAGGTAAAACTTACGAAATGCCTTTAGAGCGTAGAGCACCTGGAGTTATTTTTAGAGAGCCAGTAACAGAGCCATTACAAACTGGTATTAAATCTATTGATGCAATGATTCCTGTAGGAAGAGGTCAACGTGAGTTGATTATTGGAGATAGACAAACAGGTAAATCTACAGTTGCTTTAGATACTATCTTAAATCAAAAAGAATTTTACGATGCTGGAGAACCAGTATTTTGTATATACGTAGCTATTGGTCAAAAAGCTTCTACTGTTGCAGCAATTGCAAACATGTTAGAAGAAAAAGGCGCAATGTCTTATACTACAATCGTAGCTGCAAATGCATCTGATCCTGCAGCAATGCAAGTATATGCACCATTTGCTGGAGCTGCAATTGGAGAATTTTTTAGAGATTCTGGAAGACCAGCTTTAATTATTTATGATGATTTATCTAAACAAGCCGTAGCATACCGTGAGATTTCTTTATTATTAAGAAGACCTCCAGGACGTGAGGCATATCCTGGTGATGTATTTTACTTACACTCTAGATTATTAGAACGTGCTGCAAAAGTTATTAATGATGACAAAATTGCAAGTGAAATGAACGATTTACCAGATTCTTTAAAAGGAATTGTAAAAGGTGGAGGTTCTTTAACTGCATTGCCAATTATTGAAACACAAGCAGGTGACGTTTCTGCATATATTCCAACAAACGTAATTTCGATTACAGATGGACAAATTTTCTTAGATGGAGATTTATTTAACTCTGGTGTTCGTCCGGCAATTAACGTAGGTATTTCTGTATCTCGTGTTGGTGGTAACGCACAAATTAAATCTATGAAAAAAGTATCTGGTACTTTAAAATTAGATCAAGCTCAATATCGTGAATTAGAAGCATTTGCAAAGTTTGGTTCTGATTTAGATGCTGCTACAATGAGTGTAATTTCTAAAGGACAACGTAACGTTGAAATTTTAAAACAAGCTCAAAATGATCCTTACTCAGTAGAAGATCAGGTTGCAATAATCTATGCAGGTTCTAAGAACTTATTAAAAGATGTACCGGTAAACCAAGTTAAAAAATTCGAAAGAGATTATATAGATTATTTAAACTCTAAACATAGAGATACTTTAGATGTATTGAAATCTGGTAAATTAACACCAGAAACAATTTCAGTATTAGAAGCAGCAGCTAAAGAAATTTCTACTCATTTCGCATAAAACATAGTTGTCATTCCCGCTAAAGCGGGAATTTCAAAATTCCAATAGAATGGCAAACTTAAAAGAAATACGTAATAGAATTACCTCTATTAAATCTACAATGCAGATTACATCTGCCATGAAAATGGTATCTGCTGCAAAGTTAAAAAAAGCACAAGATGCAATTACGGCAATGCGTCCTTATTCATCTAAACTAACTGAATTGTTGCAAAACTTAAGTGCAACTTTAGATAGTGATGCTGGTGGTGTGTATTCAAATCAAAGAGAAGTTTCTAAAGTTTTATTAGTTGTAGTAACTTCTAACAGAGGTTTATGTGGTGGTTTTAACTCATCAATAACCAAAGAAGTAATTAAAACAGTAAAAGAAAAATATAGTAATGTTGAAGTAGATTTATTTGCTATTGGTAAAAAAGGTAGTGATGTATTAGCGAAACAATTTAATATTCTAGAAACTAGAAATCAAATTTTTGATGATTTAAATTATGATAACGTTGCAACTATAGCAGAAGAGTTAATGCTGCTATTTACCAATGGAACCTATGATAAAATTGAAGTTTTTTACAACCAATTTAAAAATGCAGCAACTCAAATACCTCAAGTAGAGCAATTTTTGCCAATTAAACCTATTGAAGGTGGTATTGCAGAAGCTGTAAATTCTGACTATATATTTGAACCTTCTAAAGAAGAAATTGTAGAAGCTTTAATACCTAAGTCTTTAAAAACACAGTTATATAAAGCACTTAGAGATAGTTTTGCTTCTGAACATGGTGCACGTATGACTGCAATGCACAAAGCAACAGACAACGCAACAGAATTAAGAGACGATTTATTATTAACTTATAATAAAGCACGTCAGGCGGCAATTACTAATGAAATTTTAGAAATTGTTGGTGGAGCGGAAGCTTTAAAAAACTAAGAATAATTTTTTATAAAATACAAAGCGAACCAATTTGGTTCGCTTTTTTTGTTTCTTGGCATAAAATTTGAAAATTTAGTTTAAAATTACATTCGTATGAAAGCAATCAAAATAATAACAATAATTAGTATTACACTTCTTTTTTTACAATGTGCTGGTTCTAAATTTGATAAAAAACCACCATTTAATATTCAATCTAGTACCTATTACAAAAATATAAATGGTATACATAAAAATACTCTTTCTTATATCTACATAAGATATACATCAAAAGATAACATTCAGTTTGATAGTTTGTATTTTAGAAAAAATAAAATAAAGATTCAAATTAAAACCATCGAAGGACTTAAATACGCATTTGGAGAATTTAAGAAAAATAGCATATCAAAAGATTTTACGTTAGATGCAAATCCAATAAAAGAATTAAAGAACCCAATTCCTAATATTCAAAAATTTCCTTTTAATTTAAAGGATAACGAAGCAGTGATCAAGTATCAACAAAAAGGAAAAACAAAATTTTTTAAAATTAAAGATATCCAAAAACAAGAATCTGACTCTCTTTTGATAAAAAACAATTAGCTAAATAAAAAGTTTTATAAAAACTTGTCATACTCAATTTATTTAACTATATTGAAGGATTGATAATCTAGTCTCATAATAATCTAAAATGAATTTAGATTGACAAAATAATTACTTTTTAAGACATGCTCTGATTTTTTTGGCACGTATTTTGAATTTACATAAACATAACCATTAAAAACATGCTTATGAAATCAATAAAAATACTTTTAACAATTATCATTACAGGAGTAATTTTGTCTTCTTGTTCTACAGTTTATCAAGATTCATATGACGATGGTTATCAAAATCAAGTTTCATTAGAAAAAGTAGTTTCTAATTATGATTTATGGTATGTAGATTATAATAAAACGATAGGAAACGGTAATATACCTTATGTATCAAAAGCATTTACACTGTCTTTTATAAATGGTGTTTTATATGCAAATAACAATATTACCGATATTGGCAGAACAGGAGATGGTTTTGGTATTGATGTTGGGACATACAATACTTTCAATGGAATATTAGAAACCAACCATGATTTAGATGGTATTAATGATTTTGAAGTTACAGTGCTTTCTAATAATGAAATTAAATTATACAATTACAGACAAAACGTTAATTACTATTTAATTGGATATCAGGTAAATGAATTTGATTACGATAAATTGTTTTATGAAAACATAGAATACTTTTTACAAGAATATATTGGTTGGGAAAAAGTATCAACTAAAGGTGGTGTACCAAATGCTTTTGATGATGAAAATTATTTAGCTTTTACACCAGAAAATATAACAACTTTTTATAGTTCTCAAGATTCTTTTGGCACACAAATTGATAATATCAATTGGGATTATGTAGGTGGGTATGAAATATTTGATGTGACAGGTTATGACGATTTAAAGATTTTAACATTAAATTATGATGGAGGAGATATTGAAGAATTTGAGTTGACCGTTATTAATGATGTAAGAATAGAGTTATATAACGTAAATTCTGAAACCACATATAATTTTTTAGGAAGGGGATTTGTACAATACCTAAAAGGTGAAAATTCTAAAAAAGATTTAAAAGAAGTTGTAAGGAATGAAAATAGAAAACGTACTAAGGTAATAAGAAAACAAAAGAATAGAAGAAATTTAAAATAAAGTTTGGTTAGTTGATTTTTGATTGGTTAGTTACCAATTGAAAGATAAACCGTCCTGAGGAGGACGGTTTTTTCTTTGTTAATAATTTGATAAAAAAATAATACTTAAAACACTGACAACCAACAGATGTTTTCATAATTTTATAACCATATTTAACGTTCTTACAGCGTTTAAACAATCGTCATAAAAAATAATGAAACAAACAGCATTTATAACCGGAGCAACTTCTGGAATAGGAAAAGCAACAGCAGAAATTTTTGCAAAAAATAATATTCGTTTAATTCTTTGCGGAAGAAGAACTGACAGATTAACAAAATTAAAGGAAGAATTAAGCAAACTTACCGAGGTAACCACTTTACCGTTTGATGTTTCCGATAGAACATCTGTAGAGACTGCCATAAATTCATTACCCGAAAATTTTAAGAAAATTGATATTTTAATAAACAATGCAGGAAATGCACATGGTTTATCTAGCATACAAGATGGATCTATTGATGATTGGGATGCAATGATAGATATTAACGTAAAAGGTCTGTTATACGTTTCTAAAGCTATTATTCCGCAAATGACGGATAGAAACAACGGTTTTATTGTTAATATAGGTTCTATTGCAGGAAAAGACGTCTATCCTAACGGAAATGTATATTGTGCTTCTAAACATGCCGTAAACGCCTTAAATAAGGCGATGAGAATAGATTTAAACAAACACAACATTCGTGTGTCTGCAATTCATCCTGGGGCAGTAGAAACAGAATTTTCTGAAGTTCGTTTTAAAGGAGACTCCGAAAAAGCAAAATCTGTGTATGCAGGTTATAAAGCTTTGCAAGCTGATGATATTGCCGATATTATTTACTTTGTTATATCTAGACCTTACCACGTAAATATTGAAGATTTAGTGGTATACCCAACAGCACAGGCAACACCTACAATTTTGAATAGAGATTAAGAATGATAAACAAACGCTTACTTATTAAAAACTTACTTTCTCATAATGATGAGAATAGTTTTTATGATAAAAAGCAAAAGTTATCTTTAAATTCTAAAGAGGGTAAAGCAAAGTTTTTAAAACATATTTGTGCCTTATCCAACTCCAATCCAGAAAACAACTCTTACCTCGTAATTGGTATCGAGGACGAAGAAAACAAGATTGTTGGTGTCGATTTTTTTGATGACAGCAAAATTCAGAATTTAGTGAATGCGTATTTAAAAAACCCACCAAAAATAGAATATGAAAATGTTCCTTTTCCGAGGCTACCGCGTCATAAAGTAATTGGTTTGGTTACTATTTATCCGAATAATAAAATTACATCACTTTTAAAAAACACTTGGAAATATAAAAAAGGCACTACTTTTTACAGACGAGGAAGCAATTCTATACCATCATCTGGCAATTTTGAATTACGAAACACCAATAAAGGTATTGTTGAAGCTATCGAAAAAAACGCCAGTAATAATATAAAATTAACCTTAGATGGTGTTTTCGATTTTATCAACAACCACAAACCAGCATACAACCCACAATACAAGGTTTTTAAAGAACAATTTGTGTTGTGTTGGGCAGGAGAAAAGAAAATTATAAATGGAGAAGAATATTTTTCTAGAGTAGATATTGAGTTGATTAACGAGCAAGTAAAACTATTTTTTTCTGCTTTAGATGATGTACAAATTAGTTACAATAATCAATCTTTTATTATTACCGAATACATTTATTTAGGTTTAGAAAAGCAAGAAGAATTGTATCCACTAGAAAAAACAATTATCAACTTTAAAGACAACGGAAAACATGATATTGTAAAGGAATTTTTGTTTGTTCCTCCTAAATTAGATATTGGTATTATGCTACACATTTATAAAAACAACAAAGCTATTATACAAAAAATTGAGAAAGAAATTCCGCTTTCTGATATAGAAAACGAAGCTGTTTTACGCTTACCTACAAACTACCTTATTTGCTTTCTTCATGGTTTTATAGATGCTGCAGATCAACTAAAAAAAGCAAAAACTTATATCAGAAACTTAGAAGATAAAACTACCTATATAAAATACAAAGAGGCCATGCGTGTTATTAGAAAAGTACAGTATAATTAGAATACTGCTTACAGTTTTACCAAAATAACTTCGGTTAATGCAGAGGTCTTTTTTTAATCATCCCTCCTTTTATATCCTTAATACTATTCATGATGATAAAAGCATTCGATTCTATTTTTTCTATTTCTGTATTTAGTTTGTTTACCTCTAAACGTGTAATTACGGTATAAATAATGTCCATCTCTTTACTAACACCATGTTTAGCGTAACCACCTTCTCCTTTATAAATAGTAACAGCTCTACCTAGTTTTTCTACAATCATTTCTCTTATTCTATTACTTTGAGAAGAAATAATGGTAACACCAATATATTCTTCAATTCCTTCAATAATAAAATCTAAGGTTTTTGAGGCTGCCATATACGTTATCATAGAATAAAGCGCGACTTCTATAGAAAGTAAATAGGCTGCAAAAGAGAAAATAAAGACATTAATTAATATGATAATATCACCAATAGTTGCACCAAATTTTCTACTTAAGTAAATTGCTAAAACCTCGGTACCATCTATTACTGCACCACCTCTAATAGCAAGTCCTATACCTGCCCCAAGAAAAAATCCACCAAAAATGGCTACTAATAAATCATCATCGGTAACATTAGGAAAAGGAACAATTGCCACACAAAGCGCAAGCCCGGTAATTGCCAAAGCCGTTTTTATAGCAAACTGTTTCCCCATAATTTTATACCCCAAAAACACAAATGGAATGTTGATACAAATAATAAGAATATAAAGCGGAACACCTGTAACTGCAGCTATTAATAAAGAAATACCCGTAGCACCACCATCTATAAAATCGTTGGTTAGCAAAAAGCCTTTAAAACCAAAAGAGGCAGAAAAAATACCAATTACTATTAGTATTACGTTTTTTAAATTACGTTTAAAGGTTACTAAAAGTTCTCTATATCTTTTGGCTAATTTATATTCTGAAGGACTTCCTTTTGGGTATTTTTTTTTGTCTTTAAACTTTAGCGTCGTTTTAATGATAATGTTTGCTAAAAATGCTTTCATTTATTTCTAAGTTTTTTTCCGGTTATGGGGAAATGATGATAAAGTAAATTTATCTGGACTTAAACGAAATTAATGGTTTTTTTAACAACAACAAACATTAAACAAACCCCAATTTAGAAAATGATTTATTTAAAATAGCCACATCATCTACTTGTAGCCACTTGTCTAAAATAGTTGCATAAATTTCTCTAAAATCTATCTCATATGTAAGGTTTCCATTTTTATCTAAGTTTCCTAAATCTGGCAAATCATTATACAAACCTTGCTTTTTTAAGTTTTTCCCCATCACAAAAACATTGTTTGCAGTACCATGATCTGTCCCTTTAGATTCGTTTTGTTTTACGCGTCTACCAAATTCAGAAAAGGTAAGAATTAAAACATCATCAAAAGCATTATTTTTTTGCAAATCATTAATAAACACCTCCATACTTTCTGCATATATTTTTAGCAACCTTTCTTGTGTACCTGCTTGGTTTGCATGTGTATCAAACCCACTTAAACCTGCATAATAAACCTGTGTTTCTAAACCAGAATTTATAAATTGAGAAATGGTTTTTAGTTGTTTGCCAAAAATATTTTTTGGGTATTCTGCAGATGTGTTTTTGGTATTACTTTGCTCGTAAATATGTTTTGCAGATGATTTTGCATCAATCATGGTATTGTACAAATATCCTAAGTTATGTTCACTTAAATGCGTCTCTTTATAATTAGCAACCACATTGTTAAAAAATGGCGCACGCATAGAATTATAAAACATTTTTGGATCTGTAATTGCCAATCCATTTTGGGTTTTTCCTTTTAACATTAAAGACAAACTTTCATCAACTTCAATTGCACTATAAGGATTTCCTTTGGTGTAATCTAAATAACGACCTACCCAACCGTTTTGCAAATACTCATTACTATCACTAGCGGTTTGCCAAATATCTGTAGCTCTAAAATGTGATAAATTAGGGTTTGGATACCCAACATTATTAATAATACTTACAAAGCCTTTATTGTACAAATCTTGCAAAGGTTGTAGACTTTTATGCAAGCCAACTTCATCAGAAATTTTAAATAAATCGTTTTGTTTTATGGCGATGTTACTTCTTTGTTGATAATAAATATCGTTGTTAAAAGGCACAACCGTATTTAAACCATCATTACCTCCTTTTAACTGAATAATGACTACTTTTTTATTGCTAAAAGATTTCATTGAATTGTTCTCGAAAGCCTTTAAAAACTGAGGCACAAAAAACATCCCCGAAGCAAAAGTTGTCTGTTTTAAAAAATCTCTACGTTTCATGTGGTCGTTTTTATTTTTTTTTGATGGTTACATATTGCTTTCCAAAATTAAATAGAAAAATTATCATGTATTTGTTAGTAGAAAGGTTCATATGTTTTGATTTAGCAAAGTTGATATTCTGGTAAACTCATTAATTGTACAACAAAATCGTGTTTAGAAAGTTGCTGATTTCTTTCTAACATTTCTTCGGTACCCGCATTAATCTTTGAAGTAATTATTTGATGCACCAACTCTTTGTTAGTATTGTTTTTATAATTTTCTTCAAAAGAATTCCAATCTGCACTTACTTTTATAAAAGCCTTTCTACGAAGTTTTCTTTTCTTAAAATTGGTAATCATGGTTTCCTCATCTCCAATCTCTGAATACGCAATTTCAGCATTATTTAGCAGTACAGAAGGCAAACGTAAGCGTGTAACAATGGTATTACTATCAATCCAATTTCTGCCTGTTTTCCATCCGGCAACATTTGGCGGACTCATTAATACTTGACCTAATAATCTTTGAACCAAAATAATTTGTCTCTCTTTCTCTATTTTATAAGGTACAATTGTATTAATGCCAACTAAAAATTCAATGGGCGATTTTATTTTTGTTCCAATATTTTCATCCTCATAAAACCATTTAGAAAGTAAGACAAAACTCATTAATTTTTTGATATTGTAATCTTTATAAAACACAGCAACCATTTCATCAATATGTTTTTTATTGATGTTTTCATTTACAAAATAAGTGTAAATTTTTTCTGAAATAAACCTTGCACATTGTTCCTTTTGTAGAATAATGTCTATAATATCATCACCATTAAAATTACCCAATTTACCAAAAAAAGTTTTTTCTTTATTGTCGTGCTGTTTTTCTTTAAAAGTAAATTGCCCCCTAAAATTATAATTATAACCTGTAAAAGACCTTGCAGACTCTTTTATATCTTGCTCTGTATATTGATCTTGCCCCAAAGTAAATAGCTCCATTAATTCGCGAGCAAAATTCTCATTCGGACTCTTTTTTTTATTTTGTTTGTTGTTTAAATATGCCAACATTGCTGGTTCTTTAGAAACAATTTTTGTGAAATCTCTAAAATTACCCAAAGCATTTTTACGCAAAGCATTATTGTAACTCTCTACAAATAAGATGTTTTTACTCTCACAAACAAAATGATTTGCCCAAAATAAGGTCATTTTTTCACGTAAAACTTCAGAAGGGTTATTTAATCTTTGAAACCAGGCAATAGAAAATTCTTGTACTTTTTTTCTACTAATTTTTTGAAGCTCTTTCTTCTGCTCTTTATCTTTAAAATCTTTATACGTTTTGCCTTTCAAGAAAGAAATATCTCCTCTTAAATCGGTTACATTCTTAGAAGCAGTAAATAACTCATTTACCACGTTTTTCTTACTTTTTTTTGATAAACGAACAAGTTCTTTTGGTGTTATCCCAAAACCAACTCTATTATATAAGTGTTGTATATGTACTGATTTCATGACCTTTAGACTTAATAACTTAAAGATAGTTTAATTTATCAATAAAAAACCCAACTCTTACAAGTTGGGTTTTTATATAGAATGATTAAAAAAGATCTCTTATAAATCGAATTTTATGCCTTGAGCCAGAGGTAACTCATCAGAGTAATTTATGGTATTTGTTTGTCTACGCATATATACTTTCCATGCATCAGAACCAGATTCTCTACCTCCACCTGTTTCTTTTTCACCTCCAAAAGCACCACCAATTTCTGCACCAGAAGTACCAATATTTACGTTTGCAATTCCACAATCTGAACCTGCATAAGATAAAAACTTCTCTGCTTCTTTTAGTTCATTGGTCATAATTGCAGATGACAATCCCTGTGCAACTCCGTTTTGTTTTTCAATAGCATTTTCTACTTCTCCGCTATATTTCATTAGATATAAGATAGGCGCAAAAGTTTCATGTTGTACAATTTCAAAATGATTTTCGGCTTCTATAATTGCTGGTTTTACGTAACAACCGCTTTCATAACCTTTACCTTCTAAAACACCACCTTCAACTAAAATAGTTCCACCTTCTGCTTTTGCTTTTTCTATAGCAGCTAAATACGTATTTACAGCATCTTTGTCTATTAACGGCCCCACATGATTATTTTCATCTAAAGGATTTCCTATTTTAATTTGTTTGTAAGCGCCAACAATTGCATCTCTTACTTTATCGTACACAGATTCGTGAATAATTAATCTTCTGGTTGATGTGCAACGTTGTCCGCAAGTACCAACAGCGCCAAAAACAGCACCAGGAACCACCACTTTTAAATCCGCCGTAGGCGTAATAATAATGGCATTATTTCCGCCTAATTCTAATAAGGATTTTCCAAAACGTTGTGCAACGGTTGCGCCAACAATTCGTCCCATTTTGGTAGAACCTGTAGCAGAAATTAATGGAATTCTTGTGTCTGTAGTCATCATCTCTCCTACTTTGTAATCTCCATTGATAATGCAAGAAATTCCTTCTGGTAAATTATTTTCTTTTAAAATTTCAGTAATTATATTTTGGCAAGCAACGGTACATAAAGGTGCTTTTTCAGAACCTTTCCAAACGCAAACATCACCGCAAATCCACGCTAAAGCGGTGTTCCAAGCCCAAACAGCCACAGGAAAATTAAAGGCAGATATTATACCAACAACACCTATTGGATGCCATTGTTCTCTCATTACATGTCCTGGTCTTTCAGACGGAATTGTTTGTCCGTTTAATTGACGAGATAAACCTACAGCAAAATCGCAGATATCTATCATTTCTTGCACCTCACCTAAACCTTCTTGGTAAGATTTTCCCATTTCGTAAGAAACCAATTTACCAAGTGCTGCCTTCTTTTCTCTTAATTTATTACCAAACTGACGCACAATTTCTCCTCTTTGTGGAGCAGGCATATTTCTAAATGATAAAAATGCTTTTGTAGCAGCTTCCATCACTTTTTGGTAGTCTTCTTTTGTGGTTGTTTTTACTTTTCCAATTAACTTTCCATCAACAGGAGAATAACTTTCTATAATTTCTCCGTTAGAAAAATTGTTAGAACCGGTAGAAGTTCCGTTATTTATGTTTTTTAAACCTAATTCTTGTAAAGCTTCTTGTATTCCAAAGTCTGTCATTTTGCTATTCCGTTTTTGTTGTTTACATTCGAATGACCAATTTACGAATAATTTTAATTAATTGTAAATTAAACAAAAATAATAAATTTTGTTTAATTCTAAACACTTAGCCATGAAAAATGCCTTTTTTATCATCTTGTTAGTATTAATTTCTGTAGGATGCAAGCAAGAAACAGTAACATCATCCGAAGAAAAAAATACAACGAAACAACAACATAAATTTGCAATTATAATTCATGGTGGTGCAGGAACAATTTTAAAAAAGAATTTATCTGATGAAAAAGAAGAAGCCTACAAAGCAAAACTAGAAGAAGCCGTAAAAATAGGTCATACTATTTTAAAAAACGGAGGAACAAGCCAAGAAGCAGTAATGAAAACCATACAAGTAATGGAAGAATCTCCTTTATTTAATGCTGGTAAAGGAGCTGTTTTTACACATGAAGAAACCAACGAATTGGATGCCTCTTTTATGGATGGAAAAACATTAAATGCGGGTGCTGTTGCTGGTGTAACCAATGTAAAAAGCCCTATTGAATTGGCTATAAAAGTAATGACCGATTCTGACCATGTGATGCTTTCTGGCAAAGGAGCTTCTATTTTTGCAAAAGAAAAAGGCTTAGAAATTGTAGACCCAAGTTATTTTTACACAGAAAAACGTTTTCAATCGCTGCAAAGAATAAAAAATAAAACAAAAACCGAATTAGATCATAACGATAAAAAAGCCGCTTTTTATGATGCTGATATTAAAAATGCAAAATTTGGAACAGTAGGTTGTGTTGCATTAGATAAAAATGGAAATATTGCTGCAGGTACTTCTACAGGAGGCATGACAAATAAACGTTGGGGAAGAATTGGAGACGCGCCAATTATTGGTGCAGGAACTTATGCAAATAATAAAACCTGCGGAGTATCATCTACCGGTTGGGGAGAATATTTTATAAGAGGTATGGTTGCGTATGATATTTCTGCTCAAATGGAATATCAAAATAAATCTTTAAAAGAAGCTACTACAGATGTTATTAAAAACAAACTAACAAAACTTGGAGGAACGGGTGGTGTTATTGCTTTAGATAAGAATGGAAATATGTCTTTTGAATTTAATACAGCAGGAATGTATAGAGCTTCTATGAATGATAAGGATGAATTGGTTGTTAAAATTTACAAAGAATAAGCCAACCATTTTTCTGGAATTGGCTCTAATTCTAATTCAATCTTTTTAGATTTTACAATTTTTTTATAACCTAATCGGGATATAATAGGTACAGATAAATTAATACCGTTCTTCTTATTAATAACATCTAAAACCTCTTTCATAGATCTTTTAGTACATAAAACTAAACTATTCATCATAGCATTAGATTCTTTTTCTAAATCATAAAAATCTACAAAATAAGCGGGTTTATTATCTTTATATACAACCCATTGTGTTGCTTTTTTTTCTAATGTTTCTATAACTTCCTTTGTTCCGCTAAAAGTTCTATATGTAATTGCTAAAAATGTCATATCCTATCGTATTGTTAATTTAAGAGCCTCAAAATTAATTTATAAAACAAACACGTTAACCTTGATAAATATATCAAAAAACTCATTCTGCAAAATTAATTAATTAAAAAAAAAATATTATTTTTTTTCGATTAACGAACAATAAAACTCGTTAAACGCAAATAATTAAAGGTATTATTTAGAATTTATATTTAATACCAGAATATACCCCTAAATTGAAAGGGGAAAAACCATTAGCATCTTCGCTAAAAGTATGCACCTGCGCTTTAAACATTGGATTTAAGTTTAAGGACCACTTTTTATTTAAAGAATAATTAAAATCAAAACCTAAGTTTCCACTAAAATTAATGTTGTTTAAATTTTTAGATTTACCTGATGTAGAGATAATGGAAGTGCTAAAGTTTACAGCATTTTTATTTAAAAACAAAGAACTAAACCCCACAACAACCTGTGTATTAAACTTTTTAGTGTTTAAAAAATTATATTTTACCTCTAAAGGAATTTCTATGTAGCCATAATTTTGACTTAAATCTCCATTTAAACTGGTTTTATTTAATGCAGAGTTACTTATAAAATCTGAGCTTTGGGCAACCTCTTCCTCGTTAAAAGAAAAAGAATCGCCATTATTAAATACAACGGGTAACGAACTTTTTGAAATTGAAGGAACGGCAGTTACTTGATTATTTTTAAACCCCATTTCTTGTAAATGAACACCAGATTGAATGCTCCATTTTTCATTAATTTGATACCCTATATTAAAGCCATAAGAAAAAGAATTCTTACCCTTTGTAGAGTTAGATAAGTGCTCGTTTATAGGAGATCCGTTTGAAAAAGAATTAGACTTTAATACTGCAAAAACAGGAGCAATAGACCATTTCTTTTTTAACGATTTTGTATAAAAAACACTGTCCTTTTTTTCTATAAATTTATTTAAATCTACTTTATTTTTAGGCGACTCTTTATCTGTTTTTGTAATTTGTTTCTGAATACTTATATTCTTATTTTCTGCAACAACTATTTCCTTTTCATCAATAGAAATGTGATTATTATTTACAGAATCTTCTGTTGGCTTTGTAAATTTATCAGCTAAAAAAATCTTTTTCATAGCGTTTTTTGTGCTAACTAATTTGTTTTTATTCTCGGTATTTTTAATCGTATTTCTTTTAGATTTAATTGAGTTAGCATTTAATTTTTTATCAACAAAAAGCATCTCTTCCTTTATTTCGTTTTTAATTACAGCATCTACTTTAGCGTTATCTATTATCTCTAATTCCTTTTTTGAACTTTCTGTAATTATAATTTTAGAATCCGTTTTAATAGCATCTGTTTTATCATCAGAAAAAGGAAATAAAAACAATCCTAAAAGTAACATTGCAGCAACGCCACTTCCAAACCACCAAAAAGGTACTACACGCCTTTTCTTCTTTTTAAGTTTAGACTCAATATTGTTCCATACTCTTTTATTTGGAGTTGCCTCCAAATTATTAAGTTGTTCTTGAAACAATTTATCTAAATTATTCTGATTCATTTATGAGTATTTTCTGTTGTTTATTTTGATAAATTTCTAACTGATCTCTCAAAATTTTTCTTGCTCTAGACAAGTTAGATTTTGAGGTTCCAACAGAAATTTGCAACATTTCTGCAATCTCTTTATGAGAATAATTATCTAAAACATATAAGTTAAATATTAATCGATACTTATCTGGCAGTTGCTGAATACTGCTTAACAAAACATCAATACTAAAATTATTTGTTTCTATACTAAGTTCCTCTTCTTCTACTTCTTCAGAAACTTCTTTTACAAATTGTAAGGGAGATTTCTTTCGGTACTTTTGTAAAACAGTATGTATGGTAATCCGTTTTAACCACCCCTCAAAAGAACCTTTATTTTTATATTGTTCTATTTTGCTAAAAATAGTCATAAAACTATCTTGTAAATTATCTTCTGCGTCTTGATAATTTCTTGAATATTTTAAACAAACAGCAAAGAGTTTATCAGAAAAAATCTGATAAACCTCTGCTTGCGCTGCTATATTTTGCTTGCAGCATTCCTTTATGAGTTCTTCTAGTTTGATGGGTCTAATTTACAGGAACTATTACTTCCTCAAAAATATTTTCACCATCACTATCTTTTCCTTTAAAAAATTTAAATACATAGTCTTCTTCTTGTGTTGCTTTTACGGCAATCTTTTTTTCTTCTTGTACAATAGCTTCTGTACAATTATCATCTAATTTTACAACTGCAATAATTGCAATGGTTCTTGTAGAATCTTTTGGTTGGTAATAAATTTGATCAAAAGTAAAACAGCTATTTGGTAAAGAATACTTTACTGTAATTGTATCTATTTGACCGAGAGTAAAACTTGCAGGCGTTATGGCAGCATCTATTGGCACATACTCAAGGGTGTAATTTGGCGCATCATTGTCGCTATTTAAACAAGAATAAAATACAAGTAATCCAAATAAAAGTAAGGCAGTTTTTTTCATTTTTTTTGTGTAATTAAGTTAATATTTAAGTGTTGGATATCCGTTTTGGCATACTACAGAAATTGGTGGTTTAGTTATAGAACAGTTTGAAATTATGCCCCATTTAACGTTAAAATCTTTTTCTGCTTGTGTATAAGTTGCTATTTTATTTAAAAAAGAACTAGTGTCTATGCTAGAGGAATACGCCATATAACCTTGTGCACCTCCACAAGCCTTTTTTCCGTAGGCCGTAAACAACCAATTGTTAGCATCTAAACAAGAAACGCTGTAAGCCAAATCTTGAATTTCATTAAATAAATCCATTAGATATCTATGCTCAATTTCTTGTGCTGTAAGCTCTCTTTTTACCACCAATTCATTTTCTGTAAGCGATATTATTCTCCATGCATAATCTGTAGGATAGCTTTGTGTAGAAATATTTATAAGTGTATTTTCTAACTCAAAACTTCCTTCAATATTAAAATAAGATAAAGGCGGTGTGCCACACCAACCAGAAGTTCGTTCTACTAGATTACCGTTTTCGCTAAACGAAATTCCATACGCATCACTCGGTAAAGTGTTGGCTCTTTTAAAAGTGGTAGTTTCATCATTATAAACAGGAGTTACCCAGGTTCCTAACAATAAATTATCTGTATCTATAGCAACATCATTCTTTTCGCAAGAAAAAAGTACAGTTACAACGA
The DNA here is from genome assembly GCF_009796785.1 of Polaribacter sp. L3A8. NCBI lineage: Bacteria > Pseudomonadati > Bacteroidota > Flavobacteriia > Flavobacteriales > Flavobacteriaceae > Polaribacter > Polaribacter sp. L3A8. Next base: position 3,044,067 of record NZ_CP047026.1, on the reverse strand, counting down.
ATAAAAGGAAAAGGTTTTTTAAATTCATTATTAGTTCTTTTTAATTTGTTAAGTTTTCTGATGTTTTTTCTATCTTAGAAATAATACGTATCAATTTATATTCTATTGATGAGGCGTCTTGTGGCGGGTTTTCTAGTTGTTTTTCTGAAATTAAAATTTCGTATTCAAAACCTGCTTCATACGTAAAACCGATTATTGAATCATAAAAAAAGCTCCAATCTTGTTTATCTACTTCTCTTACTAAAAAACATTTTTGAGGAGAAACACCCACACAATCTACTTTTTCTGATGCAATTACAAGTATTTTTTTATTTAAGCTTAAATCTTTTTTTTCACATGAAACCATCAAAATAAAAATTGCTAGCATTATAGTTTTTAATTTCATTATTGGGTTATTTCTTATAAGATGCAGAAATTTTAAAAAGGTTGCGTCTAATAATGTTATTTTTGCAAAGTATATGGAAAACAATATTTTTAACATCCAAAATCAAGAAGATTTTAAGCAAGTTGCGCTATCCGTTTTTAAACATCAATTTAAAAATAATAGAGTGTACCGATCTTTTTGCGATTTATTATATATTCATCCTTCAGACGTTACAAAGGTTGATGAAATTCCGTTTTTACCGATTCAGTTTTTTAAGAGTAGAGAAGTACTTTCTTCTACAAAAGAGATTCAAGAAACTTTTACAAGTTCTGGCACCACAGGTAGCCTAACAAGCAACCATTATGTAACAGACATTAAGCTTTACGAAGCAAGTTATTTAAAAGGATTTGCTCATTTTTATGGCAATATAGAAAACTATGTAGTTTTGGCGTTATTACCAAATTATTTAGAAAGAAAAGGTTCTTCTTTAGTCTACATGGTAAATGATTTAATTAAGAAATCTAAAAACGTAGAAAGCGGATTTTACCTCAATAATATAGAAGAATTAGCTAAAAAGCTAACGGAATTAGATCAAAAAGGACAAAAAGTACTTTTAATAGGTGTTTCTTTTGCTTTGTTAGATTTGGTAGAAATGCAACAATTCTACCTAAAAAATACCATTATTATGGAAACCGGTGGGATGAAAGGCAGAAGAAAAGAATTGGTTAGAGAAGAATTACATGAGGTTTTACAAAACGGATTTGGAGTTTCTAAAATTCACTCAGAATACGGAATGACAGAATTACTGAGTCAAGGATATTCTAACGGAAATGGTATTTTTGACACGCCTCCTTGGATGCAAATTCTTACCAGAGATACAGAAGATGCCTTAACGATCCAACAAACCGGAAAAACAGGCGGAATTAATGTAATAGATTTGGCCAATTATAATTCTTGCTCTTTTATTGCTACGCAAGATTTAGGCAAGGTACACCAAAACGGAACTTTTGAGATTATTGGTCGTTTTGACAACTCTGATATTAGAGGTTGTAATTTAATGGTATTGTAAAAAAATAAGTGATGAAATTTAAATTATTAGAAGAATTTAAAGAGTTTGCCGTAAAAGGAAACATGATAGATATTGCTATTGGGGTTATTATTGGTGCCGCTTTTAATAAAGTAGTTAGTACCTTAGTAAAAGAAGTTTTAATGCCTCCATTAGCGTTTATAACAGATGGTACAAAGTGGGAAAACAAAAAAATTATATTAAGAGAAGCTGTTCTTGTTAAAGAGAAGATTACTGTTGAAGAAATTGCCATTGGTTATGGTAAACTATTTGAAGCAGGCATCGATTTTTTAATTATTGCTTTTACCGTTTTTATTGTTGTAAAAGCAATGAATGCCATGAAAAAGAAAGCAGACGACCCAAAAAACAAAGCTATTGTTACTCCTAAAAACATTGAGTTGATGAACAAAACCAATGAACTTTTAGAAAAACAAAATGAATATCTATTAAAGGTTTTAAGTGATAAAAAATAATTATAAACTCGTTTTGTAAACTTATTTATAAAAAACGACTTACTTATTTTTAACCTCTGCATTAAAACCGCTTAATAGTTTTATCAGATAATTAGTAAATCGAAAATTATGAATATTAAAACAACACTTTTTCACCTATTTCTTTTTTCTTTTATCGGTTGCCAATCCGGACAAACCAATACAGCTCCCCAAGTAACTGCAAATAAAGGAAACAACGCACTTTCTATAAACGATGCATTTAATAAATACTGGTATTCTGGTAAAGCAGAATTAAGTAGTTATACTTTAAAACAAGCTAGATACGGTGAAATACGCGATGGTGAAGTTGTTTTAGTTTTTGTTACAGAACCTTTTTCTATAAGCAAACAAGTTAAATTAGACTACCCCAAAAAGGCAGGTAACGACAACGTTTCTGTAATGAAATTAAACCATGTACGTAAGTTTTATACTGGTATTTATGATTATTCTATCATTACCTCTACTTTTACACCTGTCAACACTACAAAGTATCCGTTTACGCTAAAAGCATCTACAAGTATACAAGAATGGTGCGGACATACTTTTACGCAATTAAATCTTACTGATACCGCATATAATTTTAAACAATTCTCTTACTTTGAACCTGAAGGCGACGAAGAAAAAACAATAAAAAAAGCCTTTTTAGAAGAAGGTTTAATGACCCGAATTCGTATTAACAAAGGGCAATTACCTGAAGGAAAAATAGATTTAATTCCATCTACTATTTACAGTCGTTTTAAGCATAAAAAGATGGACGTAGAAAAAGCAATCATCAGCAAAACAACAACAGACAAAACTTTAAGTTATCAAATAAAATACTTAAATATTGATAGAACAATTTCTATTGATGTAGAAAAAGAGTTTCCCTACAAAATCTTAGGTTGGTCAGAAAGTGATGAAACTAATTTAATAACAACAGCTACACTAAAAGCAAGTAGAAATGAACCTTATTGGGAACAACATAAATTAGCAGACAAGCCCAAAAGAAAAGAGCTAAAGTTAAATTACTAATAGCGTCTTTTTTCTCTTAAAATCGATATATGTTTTATTATTTTACTGATAAATTTTAATTTCCTTACAAAACGATTCTAAGCGTTAAATTTTGATAAAATAAATTAAAATACTCAACCTTACCGAAGCTTAAAGTTTTTATAAAATATTTACAACTCAATCATTAACTTTGAATAAAAAGATTGGACTTATTTAAAACAAGAAAATACAGCAGAAAAAAACAATACCTAATAAGTGTTTTACTTATTACAATAACGGCTGTATTATGTTTTATATCTATTAATATTATTGGTTACAGAGCTGTTGCCCTTATTTTGCTTTTAGTAGTTTCTGTTAATGCCATTCTTTTTGACATTTACCCTGTATTACTTTCTTCAATATTAAGTGCCTTAATTTGGAATTTCTTTTTTATTCCGCCAACATTTAATTTACACATTGGCACAGCAGAAGATGCATTAATGTTTTTAATGTATTTTGTTATTGCCTCTATAAATGCCGTTTTAACTTACAAAATTAGAGAAGTAGAACGAAAGGAAAGAGATGAGGCTGAAAAAGAAAAATCTATTAAACTATACAATACTTTACTTAATTCACTTTCTCATGAACTAAGAACCCCCATTGCAACGATAATTGGTGCAATAGACACCATTAAAGACCCCCAAACTAACATTTCTGAAAACAACAAAAATGAACTTTATACAGAGATTGAAATTGCAAGCTTTCGGTTAAACCAACAAGTAGAAAATATTTTAAGTATGAGCAGGCTTGAGGCTGGTTTTATTAAACCCAAAATAGACTGGTGCGATTTAAACGAACTTGTTTTCGCAGCAATTAAAGACAATGCAGATGACGCTAGCCAGCATAACATTAAGTTTTTAGCAAATGAGCAGCTACCACTTTTTAGAATAGACAACGGTTTAATACAACAAATTCTTTACAACTTAATTCATAATGCTATTCAGCATACACCAAAAAACACTACTATATCAATTGAATTAGACTATAATGAAACACATTGTATTATCTCTATTTTTGATAATGGAAAAGGATTCCCTGACAATGAAATTGATAATGTTTTTAATAAATTTTACCGTTTAACAAGAACCTCTACTGGCGGAACTGGTTTAGGTCTTTCTATTGTGAAAGGCTTTACAGAAGCAATGAACGGAAAAGTTTATTTAGAAAATTTATTGCAAGGTGGCGCTAAATTTAGAATTGAAATTCCTTGTGAATTTTCACTAAACATACATATAGAAAATGAATAAGGCAGAAATACTCATTATTGATGATGAACCACAAATAAGAAAATTACTTCAAATAAATTTAGAAAGTAACAATTATAAAGTAACCCAAGCAAGTACCGGAAATGAAGGCTTAATTTTATCTGCCAACCATCCACCAGAGTTAATTTTACTAGATATTGGGTTACCCGATAAAAGCGGCCACGACATTTTAAAAGAACTAAGAGAATGGTATAATAGACCTATCATTATTCTATCTGTACTAGACAATGAAACCGATATTGTTTCTGCGCTAGATAATGGTGCAACCGACTATTTAACCAAACCTTTCCGCACAGGCGAACTTTTGGCTAGAATACGTTCTGCAATAAAACGAAGTCAAAATACCGAAAATAATTCTGTTATTATTTGTGGATCTATTATCATTGATTTAGTAGCCCGCATTGTAAAACGAAATGATGAAATTATAAAACTTACATCTACAGAATATAATTTATTGGCCTTATTTGCTAAAAACGAAGGCAAAGTTTTAACACATCAATATCTTCTAAAAGAAATTTGGGGGTACAGCTATCAAACCGAAACGCAATACCTGCGTGTTTTTGTTGGTACACTTCGTAAAAAAATTGAAAAAAACCCAAATAACCCACAACATATTATTACAGAAAGCGGTGTTGGTTATCGTTTTCAATAGTCTTTATAAAATCTTTATAGATACTGTCTAATTATTAATTTTTTACTTATCCCTTTCAGCCCACCTTTGTAGTATCAAAAAAAACAAAGAAATGAAATGAGATATTTTTTATAATGAGGATAATGCAAAACCATACCAATCTATTAAAAATTGGCATAAAGATATAGCGCATTTAATTATTCCTACAATTATAATGGTGGCTTTTGTAATTGCCATTTATCTCTATTTCTCTTTCTAATTTTATACTATAAACCTTGTTAAATAATAAAATTAAATAACATGAAAAAGATTACAAAAACATATCGAAAATTTCAATTATCACTAACTCCCCAACAAAATCTACTTTATGGTTTTTTAACTTATACTATAATAGGTTGGGCATTGCTGTGCGTCCCGTTTTTTCACAAGCAAACCATTTTAATAGTAGACAATTTATTTATTGCCACATCGGCTATTTCAACCACCGGATTAGTAACTGCTAGTATTTTTGACACTTATAATGGCTTTGGTCAATTTATTATCATGTTGCTTTTTCAAATTGGTGGTATTGGGTATATGACTTTTACTTCCTTTATATTATTATCAAAAAAGAGTCCGTTAACACATTGGCATCACCGTGTATTAAATGCAGAATTTACCATGCCTAAAGGTTTTGAATTGAAAGATTTTTTAAAATCGGTCATCATTTTTACATTTACAGTAGAAACCATTGGTGCATTGTGTTTTTACATTGCCTTTAGACAAGAAGGAGTTGAACATAATTTTGCCATTTGGAGCAGTATTTTTCATAGTGTTTCTGCTTTTTGTACTGCTGGTTTTGGACTCTATAACAATAGCTTTGAGCAATTTTCTGGTAACACTTCTATAAACACTATTATTTCTGTACTAGCCATAAGTGGATCATTAGGTTTTATTGTAGTTACCGATATTTGGAATAGAATTGTTGGTAAAACAAAAAATATCACCTTTACAACCAAAATTATTTTCGGGGCAATTATTACACTACTATCCATTGGTACTGCAATGATTTACTTTTTTGAACCTTCTGTAAATCATTTAAGCGAAAACAAACTTATGATTTCCTTTTTTCAATCTATGACAGCCTTAACTACAGTAGGTTTTAACACTGTACCAATAGGTTCGTTTTCTTTAGGTATTATGCTAATAATTATCTTTTTAATGTATGTGGGCGCTTCTCCGTCTGGTACAGGCGGTGGTTTAAAAACAACCACTTTAACAGCACTAATTGCTATAATGTGGAACAGAATTAGAAATAATAAACAAGTTACTTTTTTAGGAAAAGTAATTCCGTTAGAACGTTTATATGTAGCAACTTCCATTTTTATGTTGTATGCATCTGTTATTTTTATTTCTACCTTTTTATTAGCTATCACAGAAAATTTACCTCTTCATCAAATTTTATTTGAAACTACATCTGCTATTAGTACCGTTGGTTTAAGTACAGGCATAACTGGTAATCTAAGTACCTGGGGAAAATTGGTAATAATCTTTGTGATGTTTATAGGTAGGTTAGGCTTGCTAACTTTTGGTTTAGCTATTTTAGCTAGAAAAAACAAACTTAAAACCATTGAAGATGAAAGCGATTTGGCTGTTTAATAAAAAAAAATCAATTTTAAAAGCACTCTTCTCTTAAAAACATAAATTAACAGGTGTAGTTAAAAAGAGAATATTTAAAGTTAAATTATTAACAAACTCTTTGGTTTTCTATTCAGTAAATTAGTTTCTTCTATTGTAGAATTATAAGCAGTTATGACTTTTTTTTGTTAATAGTTTACATTTTATTTAAATTTGATAGGTATTAATTTTTACAATAAACTATGGTATTCTACAACAAAGTAAAATGGGTTCTTGGTATTTTAATGGTTTTTATATTAATTATTGCAACAAATCTTATTGATAGAAACAATTTTTCTAGAGTTAAAGATTCTGTTGTTGCAATTTATAAAGATAGACTTATTGCAAAAGATTTAATCTTTAAAATGTCTAACTCTGTACAAGAAAAAGAGTTGGCTGTTGTTGCTTCAGATTCCGTATTTTTTTCAAACAGAAATAAAAAAGTTAGCCAAGATATTCAAGATTTTGTTAAGCTGTTTGAACAAACAAATCTAACACTACAAGAGAAAAAAATATTTAGTGATTATAAAAATAATTTAGAAATATTAAAAAGCTCAGAAACCAATTTCATCCAGTCTAAATTTACTGATAAAACACCTTTAATCAATCATATTTCATCAGTAAAACTAAATCTTAATGATTTGTCAAAAATTCAGTTAGATGAAGGTAAAAGACAAATGTTTTTAAGTGAAAAAGCCATTGATTCGGTAGAGCTTTTTACAAAAATAGAAATTTATATATTGATTTTTCTTGCAATTCTAATTCAAGTAATTGTTATTTACAAACCAAAAGAAAACTAAAATTTAAAGCATCTATTACTTTTCTACACAGAATAATAAGAAGCATTCGCTTGATAAAAAAACACTGAACCTAAATTATAAAGTATTAAATACGCATTATTCCTCGGACTATTCTTATTACAAATCGTTGGTAATTCTCATTTTGTTGACGCAAATATTGGCGTTAAAAATGTAAAATCTACACAACGTACAAGCTATAATTGAAGATAAATATAAGGTAAGTTAGTAGGGTTCAGTTGCAAAAACTAAAACCTTCAAGAAGTTATAGAATCAATTGAATTTTGGATTTTTAAAAATTTCCTTGGATTATCGATATAACAAATTCTTTCTTAACCACATTAAGCCGTATATATGAGCCTTAATTCTTTCTAATTATATCTATAATTTATTAAAAAAACTTAAGACATGCATAATTAATAGCTTAAATATTTTGTCTTACAGAAAAACCTAACGCAGATAAAAACCTTTAGATTTTAAGTTATTTTTAGTTAAATTTACATAAAAAATCTTCAGCACTAACCATTAGTCTTAATTTAAAATAAAAAAATATTGAAAGAAAAAATAATTTGGTTAGATAGTCTTAGAGTTATTTCTACGTTTGCGGTCATTTTACTACACGTGTCAGGTTTAATTCTATATGAATACGGGAGAGTCACAGAAGAAATTTGGAACATTGGAAATTTCTATGATGGGATGGTTCGATTTTGCGTTCCTGTTTTTTTTATGCTTAGTGGAGCTCTTTTACTAAGTAAGGATTACGAATTAAGTTATTTTTTTAAAAAACGTTTTTGGAGAATAATACCTCCTTTAATTTTTTGGAGTCTAATTTATATATTTTATGATTATGTATTGGTTGGAGAAAAATCTTTTTCACCTATCAGTTTCATTAAAATGGTTATAAGAAACATATTTTATGGGAGTCAAGGTCATCTATGGTTTGTTTATACACTGCTTGGTCTTTACCTATTCATCCCAATTCTAAGAAAATGGATTAAAAACTCGAGTAAAAATGAAATACTTTACTTTTTAATAATTTGGTTTGCCACAATAATTTACAGTATTCCTTATTTGAAGACTTATCTTCCCAATATTCCTTTGACTAATTTTTCTGGATATATTGGATATTTAGTATTAGGTTATTTCTTATCTAATTTAACAATAAAAAATAAATATATACCAGTCCTATTCATAATAATAGGAACAACAATCACTATCTGGGGCACACACTATTTAACTCATAAAAACAATAAATTCTCAGAATACTTATATGAGTACCTAACACCTAATGTACTAATTAGTTCTATAGGTGTTTTTCTGTTTTTTAAGAATTTAATAATTAAAAACAAAATAATTAAAAACTTAATTTTATTTTTGAGTAATCAGAGTTTTGGAATTTATTTAGTTCACATTCTTATACTAATTCTTTTAAATAAAATTGGAATAAATTGGAAGTTTTCAAACCCACTCATTAGTATCCCTGTAACGTCAATAATTTGCTTCTTTATATCAAGTCTAACCATTTATTTGCTCCGAAAAATAAAGTATGGAAATTATATTTCAGGGTAAAAAACTCAGTTAAAAAAATTCTTTTATTTATTAAACATATACATAATTACTACCTACACTACCATTAAAAAAAGACGTTTATAGAGTGGCGACTATTATCTATTTGTAAGAGTACATACTTTATTTTATCAAAAAAACAACTAACTTCGTTTAACTTCTGATAAAATGAATTAAAACTCACCTTATTATTTTAGTTAAACGAACCTCATAAAAAAGGCGAAAATTTTAAATTTTCGCCTTTTTTAATACATTATTTTCACTGAAACTACTCATTTTTTAAAGCATTCCAACCTTGTGCTTTCAATTCTATTTCTTGTGCTGCTCTTGTTACCAAATTTAATCCTTGGTTTTCTGCAGTAATATGACCAATAATAGAAAAATTAGGATTTCCTTTTATTTTATCAAAATCTGCAATAGGCACTGTAAATAACAGTTCGTAATCTTCACCTCCACTTAAAGCAACCATGGTAGAATCTAATTCAAATTCTTCACAAGCAGAAATTACTTGCGGATCTAAAGGCAATTTATCTTCATACACCTTACAACCAACTTTACTTTGCGTACAAATATGAAAAAGTTCTGATGAAAGTCCATCAGAAATATCAATCATAGAAGTTGGTTTTACTTCCAATTCTTTTAATAAGCCAGCAATATCTCTACGTGCTTCTGGCTTTAATTGACGTTCAATTAAATAAGTATAGCTATCTAAATCTGGCTGATTATTAGGGTCTACTTTAAAAACTTGTTTCTCTCTTTCTAAAACTTGCAAACCTAAATAAGCCGCACCTAAATCTCCAGAAACCACAATTAAATCGGTTTCTTTTGCGCCATCTCTATACACAATAGCATCTTTTTCTGCCTTACCAATTGCGGTAACAGAAATTAAGATTCCTTTGGTAGATGATGTAGTGTCTCCTCCAATTAAATCTACTTTATAGGTTTCACAAGCCAACTGAATACCTGCATACAATTCTTCTATTGCTTCTAACGGAAACCTATTAGAAACCGCAATAGAAACTGTAATTTGTTCTGCAACGCCATTCATTGCATACACATCAGATAAGTTTACCATAACCGCCTTGTAACCTAAATGTTTTAGCGGCATATAACTTAAATCGAAATGTACACCTTCTATCAACAAATCTGTGGTAACCAATGTTTGTTTATCCGAAGCATCTAAAACAGCAGCATCATCTCCAATAGCTTTAACTGTTGATGAATTTTCTACTTTAAAATATTTTGTAATATGATTGATTAAACCAAACTCACCTAGTTCGGCTAATGATGTATTTTGTGTATTTTTGTCTTCTAACATTTTGCAAAGATAGGTACATTCTAAAAAAGGACAGAACTACTTTAATACCTAATATGAATCTTTTTTATATATTAAATAGTATTTTTGATTTACAGTCTACAACAATAATAAAATCACAAGAAACGTTTTATAGATTCTAAAAGTAATTAAATGATTAAAAATATATTTTTCTTAGTGCTAATAACACTTATTTATAGTTGTACAAAAAAGGATGTTTTTGATAGAGAAAACCAATTTTTTATCAACCCAATTGCCAAATGCGAGAATGGTTTAGCCGGAGAATACCCTTGTAATGACTACGATTTGTTAACTCATTTTTCTTTAGAAGAAATTGGCGGAACAGCTACTACTATTTCTACTTGCTGGGGTTGGTCTGATACAGAAACACAAAAAGAATTTGCTTTAGTTGGCACCAATAAAGGAGTTACATTTATAGAGATAACAAACCCTGCAGATGCTAAAATTTTGGGCACACTTAAAACAACAGGTACTCGTATTTTAGATATAAAAAGATATCAATTTTTTGCATTTATTGTTAATAATGATGCCACTAATAATTTACAGATTTTTAACCTAGAACAACTAAGAAATGTTGGTACTACGCCAACAGATTTTATAAGCCATAAAGAAGGTGTTTATAATGATAACCCGCAAAGTATTGCTATTAATGAAGAAAGCGACTTTATTTATTTTTTAGGCTCTAAGAATAACAAAGGAGGACCAATATTCTACAACATATCTGTAGTACCTGAGCCTAAATTTAAAGGAAGTTACCAAGAAAACTCTTACAATAATCCTGCAAAAGTAGTAACCTATAACGGACCTGATGCTGCTTATATTGGTCAAGAAATTTTAATAGGAAGTAATGAAGATGAACTTGTTATTTTAAATGTAACTGATAAAGAAAACCCTGTTAAAATAGCGACTATCAGTTACGTAAATAGTAGCAAAACAACCAAAGCAGCTTTTACCGAAGATTTTAAATATATTATTGTGGGTGATGAAGGTGATGCACAAAACAAAACTGTAATTTTAGATGTATCTGATCTAGATAATCCTGTGCATCATTTAGATTTTGAAGGAACTACAACTGCAATTGACCACGCAGGTTTTGTAAAAAACGACAAATATTACCAAGCAAATACAACTGCTGGCTTACGAGTTTTAGATCTTTCTGACATTGATAGTAAAACAATTACAGAAAGTGGTTTTTTTGATACCTATCCAGAAAATGATACTCCAGAAACCAAAGGAGCTTTGAGTGTTTTTCCTAATTTATCAAGTGGAAATATCTTAATTACAGATACAGAAAGTGGTTTTTTTGTAGTTAGAAAAAGTAAATCGTAACCATAAGCTTATTATTTTTCTAAAAAAAAAGAAGTACTTTTAGTATTCAAATACTTTTTAGATATGATTCGCTTTATTATAATCTGCTTATTTATTTTTACCAGTACCTTAACCTCAACTGCGCAAGAATTACTAAAAATTGCAGAGATAGAAGCTAAATCTGCGGCAACAAAAATTCAGTTTAAAGCAAACCCAAACACCTCAAATTATAATATTACTTATCATAAATTAGAGTTTACTGTAGATCCTGCAATAGCAGATATTGCAGGTAAAGTAACCACAACTTTTACTGCTTTAGAAAACCTAACTACAGTTACTTTTGATTTAGATGATAACATGACGGTAACTTCGGTTACTCAAAACAACAATTCAGTTTCCTTTTCACAAAATTCAAATGACGAATTAGTAATTACACTTCTAAACACTATAAGTAAAGGAGACTCTGCGTCTGTTTTAATAGCGTATCATGGAACCCCAATAAGTAAAGGTTTTGATTCTTTTGAAGCCTCAACCCATGGAGAAAACGCTACACCAATTCTTTGGACACTCTCTGAGCCTTATGGCGCTTTAGATTGGTGGCCTTGTAAACAAGATTTAAATGATAAAATAGACACTATTGACGTGTACATTACAGCCCCAGAACAATATGTTTCCGTTTCCAACGGATTAGAGCAAGGCACAACCACTAGTTTAGGACTTAAAACAACACACTTTAAACATCAATACCCAATTCCTGCTTATTTAATTGCCATTGCAGTTACTAATTATACTACGTATTCGCATCAAGTTTCTCATAAAGACAACAACTTTCCGATTGTGAATTATGTGTACCCAGAAAACATAGCGTATGCACAGAGTAATACAGGAGTTACAGTTGATATTATGAATAATTTTATCGATTTGTTTGGCGATTATCCTTATAAGGATGAAAAATACGGACATGCTCAGTTTGCTTGGGGAGGAGGAATGGAACACACAACCATTTCTTTTATGGGAAATTTTGATAGAGGTTTAATTGCCCACGAACTAGCGCACCAATGGTTTGGTAATAAAGTTACTTGCGGTAGTTGGAAAGATATTTGGTTAAATGAAGGTTTTGCAACCTACTTATCTGGTTTAACAATAGAACATTTAGATGGTGATGCTTCTTTTAAAAACTGGAGAAATGCTACTATAAATACGGTAACCACATCTACAACTGGAGCCGTTTACCTTTCTGATATAGACACCACAAACGTTAGCAGAATTTTTGATAGTAGATTAACGTATAATAAAAGCGCAATGGTTTTACATATGCTCCGTAAAAAACTAGGAGATACTAACTTTTTTAAGGGTGTAAAAAACTACATAACCGATCCTAATTTGGCATACGGTTACGCTAAAACGCCCGATTTAATAACACATCTAGAAACTGCGAGTAGTTTAGATTTAAATGAGTTTTTTAATGATTGGGTATACAATCAAGGATACCCAACTTACAACGTAAATTGGCATCAACCAACAACAAACACCATAAGTATTCAGTTAAACCAAACGCAGAGTCACACTTCTGTTTCTTTCTTTGAAGCCAATGTTCCAATACGTTTAAACGGAACGAACGGAGAAGTCTTAGATTTGGTTCTAAACAACTTAACGAATGGAGAAATATTTATAGAACATGTAAATTTCTCTGTAAGTTCTATTGATTTTGACCCAGATTATCACTTAATTTCTAGAAATAGTACTACAACCTTAGGTTTAGAAAACAATAATTTTATATCAGAAAACATTACTTTGTATCCAAACCCGATAAGTGATTTTTTAACGATTGAAACATCAGAAAACATCATTTTAAAAAATGCAATTCTCTACAATACTCTTGGTAAAGAAGTTCTTACATCTAGCAGTAAAAAGGTTAATCTAAAAAAATTAAATGCTGGTATTTATTTTATTAAAGTTTTTACAGATTCAGGAAACTTATATAGAAAGATTATTAAAGAGTAATTTTTTAAAATTAGTGCTTTTTTAGTGAAATTAGTGTCTAACCTTTTTAAGTGCTTTCACCAGTTTATAAATTAGTTTTTCTATTTTTACCGATAAAATAAACAACTCCTTGATTTCTATAACAACTTCAGAAAATAAAAAAGTCTATTTTGCTTCCGATCAACATTTTGGGGCACCAACGCCAGAAGCTAGTTTTCCTCGCGAAAAAAAGTTTGTTGCTTGGTTAGATGAAGTGAAAAAAGATGCAGAAACTATTTTTTTACTAGGTGATCTATTCGATTTTTGGTTCGAGTATAAAACAGTTGTACCAAAAGGATTTGTTAGGGTTTTAGGTAAATTAGCTGAAATAAGAGATAGCGGAATACCTATTTACTTTTTTATTGGTAATCATGATTTATGGATGAATGATTATTTCGAAAAAGAATTAAACATACCAGTATATCATGAACCACAAGAATTTTTAATCAACAATAAAAAGTTTTTAATTGGGCATGGAGATGGTTTAGGTCCTGGAGATCATGGCTACAAACGTATGAAAAAAGTATTCACTTTCCCTTTATTTAATTGGATGTTTAGATGGTTGCATCCAGATATTGGTGTCCGTTTAGGGCATTATATGTCTGTAAAAAACAAACTAATTTCGGGTGATGATGATGCCAAATATTTAGGTGATGATAACGAGTGGTTGGTACAGTATTGTAAAGAAAAACTAACAGAAAAACAGTACGATTATTTTGTATTTGGGCACAGACACCTTCCTTTAGAAATAGAACTTCAAGAAAATAGTATGTACATAAATCTAGGAGATTGGATTCAATATTTTACCTATGGAGAATATAAAGATTCCGAATTTAAACTGTTAAAATTCAATAATAATTCCCTTTAAATTAAACAGAAACTTACGAAATCTTTAACCTACTTTTAACAAATAGCAATATGTTAAAATTGTAGCTTTGTTTCCTGTAAAAAATAACACCTAATACAATATTACAATGGATGTAGATGTAAGAGCTATTAATGAAAAAATAGAAAGAGAAAGTGCCTTTATAGACATTCTTACTTTAGAAATGAATAAAGTAATTGTTGGGCAAAAACAAATGATAGAAAGTTTGTTAATTGGCTTAATTGGTAATGGACATATTTTGTTAGAAGGGGTTCCTGGATTAGCAAAAACACTAGCAATTAATACTTTATCTAAAGCGGTACAAGCTAGTTTTAGTAGAGTACAGTTTACACCAGATTTATTACCTGCAGATGTTGTTGGAACGATGATTTACAACATGAAGGAAAATAATTTCGAAATTAAAAAAGGACCTATTTTCGCAAACTTTGTGTTAGCAGATGAGATTAACAGAGCACCTGCAAAAGTACAATCTGCTTTACTAGAAGCAATGCAAGAGCGTCAAATTACTATTGGTGATACTACTTTTAAGTTAGATGAGCCTTTCTTAGTAATGGCAACTCAAAACCCAGTAGAACAAGAAGGAACCTATCCTTTACCAGAAGCACAAGTAGATCGTTTTATGCTAAAAGTGGTTATTGATTACCCTAAATTACAAGATGAGCAAATTATTATGCGTCAGAATTTATCTGGCGGATTTTCAAAAGTAAATCCTGTAGTTTCTGTAGATCAAATTATAAGAGCAAGAGAAGTGGCTAACGAAGTGTATATGGATGAAAAAATTGAGAAATACATTCTTGATATCATCTTTGCAACGCGTTACCCAGAAAAATATAATTTACCACAATTAAAAGATTTAATTAGTTTCGGAGCATCACCAAGGGGAAGTATCAACCTTGCTAAAGCAGCAAAATGTTATGCTTTTATCAAAAGAAGAGGGTATGTAATACCAGAAGATGTTAGAGCAGTTGTTTTTGATATTTTACGT
Source organism: Polaribacter sp. L3A8 (assembly GCF_009796785.1). Taxonomy (NCBI): domain Bacteria; kingdom Pseudomonadati; phylum Bacteroidota; class Flavobacteriia; order Flavobacteriales; family Flavobacteriaceae; genus Polaribacter; species Polaribacter sp. L3A8. Next base: position 3,028,665 of record NZ_CP047026.1, on the reverse strand, counting down.
CACAGAATAGGAATTACCTATGAAGCAGAAGCAGAAAATGTAACCTCTGTAGACATTATCAATTCAATCATTAATGAGATTGAAGTACCATAATCAATTATCAATGAACAATTATCGGTTTTAAAACTGATAAATGATAAATGTTAACTGACAATTGAAAAGATGGAAACAAAAGAAATACTTAAAAAGGTTCGTAAAATAGAAATTAAGACAAAACGTTTGTCTAATGATATTTTTGGTGGTGAATACCATTCATCATTTAAAGGACGTGGTATGACTTTTTCTGAAGTAAGACAATACCAATTTGGCGATGATGTAAGAGCGATTGATTGGAATGTTACTGCGCGTTACAATGAACCTTATATTAAGGTTTTTGAAGAAGAACGAGAGTTAACCATGATGCTTTTGGTAGATGTTTCTGGTTCTGAATTATTTGGTACATCTACACAATTTAAAAAAGATACGGTTACAGAAATTGCCGCTACATTGGCTTTTTCAGCTACTCAAAATAATGATAAAGTAGGTTTAATTTTATTTTCTGATGATGTAGAACTTTTTATTCCTCCTAAAAAAGGAAAAAGTCACGTTTTAAGAATTATTAGAGAGTTAATAGAATTTAAACCAAAAAGTAAAAAAACCAATATTGCTGCAGCTTTAAAGTTTTTATCTAGTGTGATGAAAAAAAGAGCAATTGTTTTTATGTTATCAGATTTTATGGATGATGATTACGAAAAAACATTAAAAATTGCTGCAAAAAAACACGATTTAACAGGAATCAGAATTTTTGATAAACATGATGAAGAAATTCCTAATTTAGGAATGGTCCCCATGTTAGATTCAGAAACTAGAGAAGTTAAGCTGATAAACACAGGATCGAAATCTGTAAGAACAAGTTACAAAGCAAACGCTTTACGTTTAACTGATTATTACATAAACATGTTTAAAAGAAGTGGCGCAGGTACAGTTAACACAAGAGTTGATGAAAACTACGTGAAAAAATTACTAGGTTATTTTAAACATAAAGGAAGATAGTAACGCAGTTACCCTAAAAATGAAAAAACAAATACTTTACATACTACTTTTTATTTCTACTGTTGGTTTTGCACAAAACCCAATGGTAAGAGCAGAAATTGACACCACTAATATTAGAATTGGTGAACAGTTCAAGTTAAAAATTACTGTAGATGAAACTCAGAATGTCATCATTCCTAAATTACAACTAAAAGGTTTAGAGGTAATAGATTCTACAAAAGTAGATACTATTAAAAACTCTTTAATCAGAAAGTATATTTTAACAGGTTTTGATAGTGGTGCATTTTACATTCCGCAGCAACAGATATTTGTAAAAAACCAAGCTTTTTTAACAGACTCATTGTTAGTAAATGTAGCTACAATTGCTATTGATACTACTAAGGTGAAGAAATTCCCTATTAAATCTATTAAAAGCGAACCCTATACTTTTGATGATTTTAAAATATACGTTTACATCCTATTAGCTGCTTTGGCAATTATAGGTTTCTGGATTTATTGGTTTGTTATTAGAAAACGAAAAGAAGAGGAAGAAGAACCAACTTACAGAGCATTACCGCCTTACGAAGAAGCTATTTATAGGCTAAATGAATTAGACGAAAAATTATTGTGGCAAAACAATAAAGTAAAAGAATATTATTCTGAATTAACAGAAATTGTTCGTGGCTATATAGAGCGAGAATTAAAAGTACCTGCATTAGAAAAAACAACTGACGAAGTTTTAGATATGTTAAAAGACTTTAAAGATGCAGAAACGATTCAGACATCAGAAGAAACCATTAAAAAGTTAAAAGCGTTATTACAAGAAGCAGATTTGGTGAAATTTGCAAAATCGAAACCTTTAGCTTTAGAAATTGAAGAAGACAGAAAAGACGCACAAGACATTGTGAGTAATTTAAAACCTAAACCAATTATTGAAGAAAATGATGAATTGGAGTAATTTTGAATTTCATAGTCCCGGGTTCTTGTGGCTTTTAGCGATCATACCATTATTAGCAATTTGGCACTTTTTTATGCGTAAAAAAGATGCTGCAGTTTTAACAATGCCTAGTATAAAAGGTTTTAATACAGATTCGCTTTTATCTAAATTAAAACCCGCTTTATATCTTTTAAGGCTATTCGCTTTAGCAGCAATTATTATTGCATTAGCAAGACCAAGAAACGTTGCTGTAAGTAAAAAAACAAAAACGAATAAAGGGATAGATATTGTAATGGCTATTGATGTTTCTGCAAGTATGTTGGCTAGAGATTTAAAACCTAACAGACTAGAAGCACTTAAAAAAGTAGCTGTAGATTTTGTTGATAGAAGACCAAATGACAGAATAGGAATTGTAGTTTATGCCGGAGAAAGTTTTACACAAACACCAATTACAAGCGATAAAGGGATTGTAAAACGTACTATTTCTGAATTAAAATGGGGACAATTAGAAGGCGGAACTGCCATAGGAATGGGCTTAGGTTCTGCTGTAAACAGGTTAAAAGAAAGTACTGCAAAAAGTAAGGTTATCATTTTATTAACCGATGGTGTAAATAATTCTGGAAACATAGATCCTAGAACTGCTACAGAACTCGCAAAGGAGTTAGAAATTAAAACCTACACCATAGGAATTGGAACAAACGGAATGGCAGATTTTCCTTATAGTAAAGATCCTAGAACAGGGCAATTACAATTTAGAAAGCTACCTGTAGAAATTGACGAAGCTTTGTTAAAAGAAATAGCAGCAGAAACACAAGGAAAATACTTTAGAGCAACAGACAACGAGTCTTTAAAAGAAATTTATGATGAAATTGACAAGCTTGAAAAAACGAAAATAGAAGAATTTAAGTATTACAATTATCAAGAAAAATATAGAATTTTTGTCTTTTTAGGACTAGGATTCTTATTGTTAGAATTCTTGTTAAGAAATACCATCTTTAAATCGTTTATTTAAAGTGCTCTATTTTTTTTAAAACTTGTACGTATTTACAAAATAAGGTTAGAAAAAACAGTATTAAATAGTTGTATCAAGAATAGAATAACATCTCGATACAAATTTGATAAAAAATCAAATTCACTCGATGTGACAGAGTGAATAAAAATTACAAGACCAAACAATGTATAAAATTGAAGAACCAATTTATTTTTCCCTACTGCTAATCATTCCAGCAATGATTGTTGTTTTCTTGTTGGTTTTATGGTGGAAAAAAAGAACACAACGTAAATTTTCTGATTTAAATTTACTGCAAAAATTAGCACCAAATTCATCAACATTTAAATCGGTTTTAAAACTGGTATTTTTACTTTTAGGAATTACATTTTTAGTAATTTCTTTAGTAAACCCAAAAATGGGAACCAAACTAAAAACGGTAAAAAGAGAAGGTGTAGATATTGTTTTTGCCTTAGATGTTTCTAAAAGTATGTTGGCAGAAGACATTGCGCCTAACCGTTTAGAAAAAGCAAAACAGATCATCTCTAAAACAATTGATAAATTAGGATCAGATAGAGTGGGAATTATTATTTATGCCGGAAATGCATATCCACTTTTACCAATAACAACAGATCATGCAGCTGCAAATATGTTTTTGCAAAACGCCAATCCAGATATGGTTTCTAGCCAAGGAACAGATATCAATGGAGCGTTAGAATTAGCCAAAACATATTATAATAATGACGAACAAACAAATCGTTTTTTAATCATTATTTCTGATGGAGAAGATCATCAAGAAGAAACAAAACAAGTTGCTCAGAACTTAGCAAACGAAGGTGTAAAGATTTATACCATTGGTGTAGGTTTAGAAAAAGGTGGACCAATACCAATGCGCTTAAACGGTTCTATGATTGGCTATAAAAAAGACAATAAAGGAGAAACTGTCATTACCAAACGTATGCCAGAAGTTTTACAAGGTATTGCAGATGCTGCGGATGGAAAATATATTGATGGTAATATTACAGAAAGACCGGTAGAAATTATTGCTGATGTGATTGCAAATGCAGAAAAAAGCGAATTTGAAACCAAACAATTCTCTGATTATAAAGACCAATTTCAGTGGTTTTTAGCCATCGGATTATTGTTCTTACTTATTGATATTTTCTTGTTTGATAAGAAAACAAAATGGTTACGAAAAGTAGATTTATTTAATGAAGAAAAAACAAATAAATAACCTAAGTTATTTCTAAAAAAGACACAATTTCATCAACTGAAATTACAGAATACCAAAAGAGCCGATTAAATATTTTAATCGGCTCTTTTGTTGTGAAAAATAGTTTTTTTTTCTAAAATTCTACTTCTACATATTTTTTCATCAACAGAAAAAAAAGCTTACAAAATAGATTGAACAAACAAGTATTCTTTTACAGATAAAGTAGATATACCTTCTAAATATCAATCCAAATTTATTTATCATAGTTGTCTCTAAGTTTATATTTTCATCCAAAATAAACCTCCCAAAACTTAAAAGACAACTTTCTATTTTTTAAGATCTAGATCTAATTATCAGTTCTTAGATGTTACGCATAACTTTTTACAACGATACAAACATCCAAAACCTCAGCAATAACAAGAAATCTGAACAATAATAAAGTATACTTTTTACACACTAAGTGAGTAAATTTTACACACAAAAACACTCTAAAAAGGTATAAACACTAGTAAAATGGTCTTTATTTCTAACGGCACGCAAATTGGTTTAGATGTATACACAAGAACTAAACAATTTTCAAAATGAAATCAGCAACCTATAATTTAAAGTTACATAATAATAAATTTTCTATAGAAGATAAGAAAACCACTCCAATTAATTTTAGAGCTCTTATTATTCTCATAAGTTCATTTGTTGTAATGATTGGTGCTGCTTATTCCGTTTATTTATTACAAGATGATTTTTCAAAATTTAATTTTAATAGATTAAATAACAATTTCGGGTTTATCTTTTTTACAGTTGCAGCCGTATTGTTTGTCTTTGGAGCCATGACTTTTATTTACGATGTATATTTATACTTTAAATACAAACCTATAGCATCTGTAAGTGATAACGAACTACCAACAGTTACCGTGATAGTACCAGCATATAACGAAGGAAAACAAGTTTGGGCAACTTTAGAAAGTTTAGCTAAAAGCGATTATCCGAAAGAAAAATTACAATTATTATCTATTGATGATGGTAGTAAAGATGATACTTGGTATTGGATGAAAGAAGCTAAAAGAATTTTAGGAGACCAAGTAACTATAATGCAACAACCTAAAAATATGGGGAAAAGACATGCATTATACCGTGGTTTTAACATTGGTACAGGAGACGTTTTTGTAACTGTAGATAGTGATTCGATAGTTAAAGAAGATACACTTCGTAATTTAGTAAGTCCGTTAGTTACAGATAAAAAATGCGGTGCTGTGGCTGGTAACATTCAAGTATTGAATAATAAAAAAGCCTTATTGCCAAAAATGCTAAACGTAAGTTTTGTAATGAGTTTTGAGTTTAAGCGTTCTGCAGAAAGTAGTTTAAATTCTGTTTTATGTACTCCTGGAGCATTAGCGGCATATAAAGCAAGTGCTGTATTTGCATGTTTACCAGAATGGATCGATCAAAAATTTATGGGGAAAGCATCGGATATTGGTGAAGATAGAGCCTTAACAAATATGATTTTAAAACAAGGTTACAGTGTTTTATTTCAGAAAAACGCCTATGCATATACAAATGTACCAGAAGATTATACAGGCTTGTATAAAATGTTTATTAGATGGGGAAGAAGTAATGTTCGTGAAAACATTGCCATGTATAAATATGTGTTTACCAATTTTAGAGAAGGTAGTAAATTTGGATCGAGATTGTTATTTGTTACGCAATCAATAAAAATGATTATGTCTTACCCATTTTTATTATTCATGTGCTATTTCATTGTAACCCATCCCGTTTTATTTTTAAGCTCTACACTATTAAGTATTCTAATATTTTCAACATTCCCTGTATTATTTTACTCAAAAAGATATGATTTAAAAGAAGCACTTTGGGCATACTCTTACAGTATCTTATATACTTTTGGCTTATTCTGGATTACTCCATACGCTATTGCAACAGCTGGTAAAAGTGGATGGTTAACTCGTGAACTAGCTGCATAAATAGATAAATGATTGAAGACAAAAACAACCTTTGTAAATATCGGTTAAAGAAGTAACCCCTAATTCTATTGATGAACGATAAATACTATTTATTGTTCATCAATTTTTTGTTTATAGGTGTTTTATATAAAGCTACACAAAACACCTAACCTCTCAGATAACTGATAACGAACAAGATACCCAAAAACAACCCTAAAAAAACCTTAGTTTTATAGATTGCAAGGGGCTTTTTAACTAAAAAAAATGTAATTTTTACACTGTATAAATTATTAAAAATAACAACTTATTAACAAAATTCTTTTTTTGAATGCCGTACTTTTGTAATCATTAACTTTTATGAATAATGATACAGAATTATGACAGAAATTCAAAATAACATGAAGAATTTACATTACATCCTTATCGTTTTCTTAATGCTATTTTCCTCTAAAGAAATTTTAGCACAAAAAGATTCTATTCTCTTACAACGAAAAGCAAGAAAGTTGTTAAGACAAGGAAATGAATTGTACAATAAAAAACAATTTACCGATGCCTCTGTAGCCTATCAAAAATCTTTAGGTAATAACGCAAATTATGATAAAGCATCTTATAATTTAGGAAATGCTTTTTATGAAAATAAAAATTTTAAAGAGGCTGTTCCGCAATACGAATTAACTGCAAAAACTGCGGAAGATAAATTTACAAAGGCAGAAGCGTTTCATAATATTGGTAACGCCATGATGGAGCAAAAACAATATCAACCAGCGGTTGATGCCTATAAAAATTCTTTAAGAAACAACCCTAATGATGATGAAACTCGCTATAATTTAGCGGTTGCTCAGAAATTATTAGAGAAGGAAAATCAGGATAATAAAGACGACAAAAACAAAGATAACAAAGACAATAAGGATAATAAAGATAAGGACAAGAAAGACAAAGACGACAAAAATAAAGACAAGGATAAAGATAAAAAAGACGGAGACGACAAGGACAAAAAAGACAACAAAGATAAAGATGGTAAGGGAGACGAGGATCAAAAGAAAAATCAAGACCCTAAAAAAGATGAGAAAAAAGAGCAGCAAAAACCCAAACCACAACAAGGAAAAATGTCTCCGCAACAGGTTAAACAATTGCTAGAAAGCCTAAATAATGAGGAAAAGAAAACTCAGAAGAAAATGAATGCTAAAAAAGCAAAAGGTAAAAAAGTAAAACAAGAAAAAGATTGGTAAAAAAAACCCATCTTTACTTCTTTAAAAGAGAAGAAATTCAACCTTAAAAGATCACTTACGGTTGAGAGAAATATAGATTAAAAATTAAAATAAGCGTGTTTCTCCCCTTTTGGGAGATATAGAGAAACGAATATGAAGTTGAAATTTTACATAACATTATTTATAAGTTTGCTTTCGCTTGCAGTAGTTGCACAAGACGCAACCTTATTGGCTAAAGTGAGTAAAAACAAGTTGGGCGTAAACCAACGATTACGAATAGAGTTTTCAATAAACAAACAAGGTGGAGATGATTTTTCTCCTCCAAAATTTTCTAATTTCAAAGTTGTTGGCGGACCAAGCCAATCGGTAAGTCAATCTTGGATAAACGGAAAAGCTAGTTTTACACAGTCTTACTCGTACATTATTCAACCAAAAACAAAGGGTGAATTAACTATTGGAACGGCAAGTATTAAAATTGGTGGAAAAACAATAAAATCTGAACCTATAAAAATTATTGTTTCAGATGCAGTCGCGGTTCCTAAAAACCCAAATGACCCAAATTATATTGCTCAACAAAATATACATTTAGTTGCAGAAATTTCTAAATCTAGCCCTTATGTAGGCGAAGGAATTTATGTAGAATATAGACTTTATGTAAGCGAAAATGTTAGTGTTTACGATACCAATGTTACAGAAGCACCACAATATAACGGTTTTTGGAATCAAGCAATTAAAATAAATGCTTACCCTGTAAAAATAGGTAAGTATAATGGTGAAGATTATAGATATATTGTACTTCAAAAAGCTTTATTGGTACCTACAAAAACAGGAAGATTAACTATAGATCCAATGAAAATGGATATTGTAATTGGAGTTCCTACAGGGAGAGCAGATTTTTTTGGAAACGTAATTACAAGAAATGTTAGAAAAGAATTTGCATCCATAAAAAAAACAATTACTCCTAGAAGTCTACCTTTAAATGGAAAACCTACAAACTTTAACGGTGCTGTTGGTAATTTTAACTTTGATGTTTCTTTAAACAAAGATGTTTTAAAAGCGAATGAAAGCTCTCAAATTAAAGTAGCAGTTTCTGGGGAAGGGAATTTAAAATTATTTGAATTACCAGAAGTTACAACTCCGGTTGAGTTAGAAAAATATCAACCAGAAAGAAAAGAAAAAGTTAGCGTAAATGCTGGCGGAATATCGGGTTCAGTTTCCGATTTATACACCATTGTGCCACAGTATAAAGGAAAATATAAAATTCCGAATGTTTCTTTCTCTTATTTTAATCCACAGGAAGAAAAATATCACACTATTACTACCGACGATTTCTATGTAAATGTACTAGAAGGAAAAGAATTAAAACCAGTGGCAGACACTAATGCTATTCAAAAAAAGACGGTAACTTCTACAGGTAAAAACTTTAGATATATACAAACAAAGAGTAATTTAGAACTTGTAGATACAGATGATTTCTTTAAATCTAACTTGTTTTATATTTTATTATTATTACCTCTAATTACAATTCCGATTGGTATTTTTATTGCTAAAAAGAATGAAGAAAGAAGTAATGATCTTATTGGAAACAAACTTAGAAAAGCAGAAAGACTGGCTAAGAAATATTTATCTGAAGCACAGAAACAATTAGGTAAAAAAGAAGCTTTTTATGAAGCTTTAGAGCGTGCATTACACAATTATTTAAAAGCAAAACTAGGTATTGAAACAGCAGATATCAGTAAAGAAAAAATTACTGAAATTTTAGAAAGCAAAAAGATTGAAACAACCACAATTCATCAATTTATAGAAGTACTAAAACATTCTGATATGGCGCGTTATTCTCAAATAACAAATACGGAAATGGAAGCTGAATTTGAAAGAGCAAAACAAGTTATTGTTGAATTAGATAAACAATTATAAGATGAAGAAACTATTTTTTTTATTGTTGATAATTGCCAATTCGGTTACTGCACAAAATGTAGATAGCTTATTTGAATCTGCAAATAATTTATATAAAAACGGTAAATTTAACGAAGCTATTGAGTTATATAAGAAAGTAGAATCACAAAAATTAGTATCCTCAGAATTGTATTATAATTTGGGTAATTCTTACTATAAGCTTAACAAAGTAGGTCCATCAATCTATTATTACGAAAAAGCTTTAAAATTAAATCCTTTAAACGAAGATGTAAAAAACAATTTGGTTTTTGCAAAACGTTTAGCACTCGATAATATTGAAGTATTACCAAAAACAGTTTTACAAAAGTTTGCTGTAAATTATTTACAAAAACTTTCTTATAACCAGTGGGCAATAGTAGTTATTGTATGCTCTATTTTAGGAAGCCTGTTGTTTTTATTATTTTATTTTGCAGAAGGACCTTCTAAAAAAAGATTCTATTTTACAATAAGTAGTATAAGTTTTATACTCTTAATTGCTTCTTTATTTATTACCTACAATCAATATAATTTTACTATTAAAACCAAAGAAGCCATTGTTTTTGCAGGGAAAACAGAAGTAAGAAATGCACCAACATTAAATTCTGAAGAAGTTTTTACGCTGCACGAAGGCACTAAAGTGTTTGTCTTAGACGAAGTAGATAACTGGAAAAAGATTAAACTGGCTGATGGTAAACTAGGTTGGATAATTGCTGACGAAATTAAAATAATAAGCGATTTTTAATGTTTAATTAACAAGTTTTTAAGGTTTGCTTTGTTATTTTTGCAATTCGTAAAATAAAAAATATTTGAAAATTAAAATTGCAATCTTACTTTCTATACTTTTTGTTAGTGTTATTACAGCACCAACAATTATAAGTTTTGTTGATGAAAATCAAGATATTTCAATTTTCTTAAGTTTAAATGAAGAGGAAGAAGACAATTACGAGTCAGAAACTTTTAAAGAACTAAAAGTATATCCTCACTCTTCTTTAACCGTGTTTTTTAGAAAAATTGAAAGAAGAGAGATTGTACGTTTTACATCTAAAGACTACATCTCTTTGTTTCCTAAAATAACTACCCCACCACCTAAGTTTGTACTTTAACCACCGTACAAAAAAAACAACAATTTATAAAACTTAACAAAAAACTCTATTCTTATAAGAACGGAGTAAAAATATATTACATATGTTTAAAAACATTAAAAACGACTTACCTGCAAGTATTGTAGTATTTTTCGTAGCATTACCTTTATGTTTAGGTATTGCTTTAGCAAGTGGAGCACCATTATTTTCTGGAGTTATTGCCGGTATTATTGGTGGTGTTATAGTAGGGAGCCTTAGTGGGTCTAAATTAGGGGTTAGTGGTCCTGCAGCAGGATTAGCTGCTATTGTATTAACTGCAATTGGAACTTTAGGTAGTTATGAAAACTTTTTAGTTGCTGTAGTATTAGCAGGTATTATTCAATTAATTTTTGGAGTATTAAAAGCCGGAGTTATTGGTTATTATTTTCCATCTTCTGTAATTAAAGGGATGTTAACCGGTATTGGTATCATCATTATATTAAAGCAAATTCCTCACTTTTTTGGGTATGATGCAGAACCAGAAGGAGCTGATGCTTTCTTAGAAACTTCAGGAGAAAATACGTTTTCTTCTATTTTTAATATATTCGATAATCTTATTTTAGGATCTGTTATTATTGGTCTTTTAGGATTGGCTGTTATCTTATTCTGGGATACTGTTTTAGCAAAAAAAGCTAAATTTTTTACAGTAATTCAAGGACCATTAATTGCGGTGGTTTTAGGTATTATTTACCATTTGCTTACAAGTACTAATGAAACGTTGGCTATTTCGGCATCGCATTTAGTAAGTGTGCCAATTCCAGATGATATTGACTCTTTTATAGGTCAATTTAGTTTTCCTAATTTTGGAGCAATTACAAATGCTGAAGTATGGATTGTAGCATTTACAATTGCATTGGTAGCAAGTTTAGAAACTTTATTAAGTGTAGAGGCTTGTGATAAATTAGATCCAGACAAAAACGTAACCCCAACCAATAGAGAATTATTGGCACAAGGAGCAGGAAACATTATTTCTGGTTTAGTAGGAGGTTTACCAATTACACAAGTAATTGTAAGAAGTTCTGCAAATGTACAATCTGGTGGAAAAACAAAATTATCAACAATTATACACGGTTTCTTTTTATTAATTTCTGTAATTTTAATTCCAACTTTATTAAATAAAATTCCATTATCTGTTCTTGCTGCTATTCTATTAGTTGTAGGTTACAAATTGGCAAAACCAGCATTATTTAAACAAATGTATAAATTAGGATGGAAACAATTTGTACCATTTATTGTAACTGTTGTTGGTATTGTTTTTACAGATTTATTAGTAGGTATTGGTTTAGGTCTTGCTGTAGGTATTGTAGTTATTTTATTAAAGAGTTACCAAAACTCTCATTTTCTTCATATTGAAGATAATAGCAATGGTAAACACAAAATAAAAATGACTTTAGCAGAAGAGGTAACTTTCTTTAATAAAGGTGCTATCTTAAAAGAATTAGACAGTTTACCAAGAGATACTCAATTAGAAATTAATCTTATTAAAACTAGATATTTAGATAATGATATTATAGAAATTTTAGAAGACTTCTTACATAAAGCAAAAGAACGAAACATTGATATAAAATTAATATCTAAACGTGGTACAGCAGAAAACCCAGCAAGTTTTATTCACTTTTTTAAAGAGAAACCTAAATCTGATTTAAGTTTAAGTTAAGGGTATGAAAAAGGAAAAGAAATATAAAATTTTAGTCCTATCAGACCTTAAAGAGAACACGCAGAGTGTTTTAAAAAGTACCGTAAGTTTTGCAAAGATAATAGATGCAGACATACACTTTTTTTACACTAAAAAGCCAGCAGAGATTGTAAAGAACGACAATCAATTATCTGCTAAGAGAGCAATAAATGAAGAATATTTTATTATTGATAAAAAAATAAAAAGCCTAATAAGTTCGTTTTCCGAAGACAGTAATATTAACATTAAACATTCTTTTTCATTTGGAAATGTGAAAAGTGAAATTGGTGATTTTTTAAGTAAAAATAAACCAGATGTTGTTGTTTTAGGAAAAAGAAAATCAAAGTCTTTAAATTTTTTAGGAGATAATATTACCGATTTTGTTTTACAAAAACACATTGGGTCTGTAATTATTGCATCAGAAAAAAGTACTTTAGAACCACATAAAAAATTAAATTTAGGTTTTTTAAATAATACAAAAGACAATACTAGTATAAGTTTGGCTTTAGAGTTAAAAGAGAAATCTAAAGAACCAATAAAGTACTTTAGAGTTGTAAAAGATGCTGAACTTTATAACAAAACATCTGAAAATTTAGAAGAAGAAAAAAATGAGTATGTTTTTGAAGAAAACAGCACTAGCTCTAAAAACATTTCTAATTATTTAACTAAAAACAATGTAAATTTACTTTGTTTCACCAAAAAAGCAGATAACAACACTGCCTTTTTAAAAAATATAATTAAAGATACTGAGGTATCATTACTTTTAACAACATAAAAAAACTCATTATGAAAGCACATACAAGAGAAACGCAAGCAACAATGACTCCAGAAAAGTCATTACAATATTTAACAGAAGGAAACCAAAGATTTCAAGACAATTTAAAAGCACATAGAAACTTATTAGAACAGGTTAACGATACTAGTACAGGTCAATTTCCTTTTGCAACAATTTTAAGTTGTATCGATTCTAGAGTTTCTGCAGAATTAGTATTCGATCAAGGATTAGGTGATGTTTTTAGCATAAGAATTGCCGGTAACTTTGTAAACCAAGATATTTTAGGTTCTATGGAGTTTGGTTGCAAACTAGCAGGAACAAAATTAGTTGTTGTTTTAGGCCACACAAGTTGTGGAGCCATAAAAGGTGCTTGCGACAATGCTAAATTAGGAAACCTAACAGCAATGCTTAACAAAATTAAGCCAGCAGTAAATTCTGTTTTAGAACCAAAAGACGCTAGTTTAAGAACCTCTGCAAATTTAGATTTTGTAGATAATGTTTCTGCACAAAACGTAGCTTTGACTATTGCAAGAATAAGAAACGAAAGTGATGTTTTATCAGAAATGGAACAAAACGGAGAAATTATGATTATAGGTGCTATGTATAATATTAATGATGGCGCTGTTACCTTTTTAAAATAAATATTTATTTTTTTATTAGAGATCCTCGAGGCAACACCTCGGGGATTTTTTTTTGGCTAAAAAAACTAAATAATTTAATAAATGAGCTATTAAAAGGGTTCTTTTATTAAGTTATAATAATTATATTACAGCTTAATAATTACAATTAAGCTATGAAAAATTTATTCTCAAATATTAAAGGTGATGTTTTTGGTGGAATAACGGCAGGTATTGTTGCACTACCATTAGCACTAGCTTTTGGAGTTTCTTCTGGTTTAGGGCCAAGTGCAGGTTTATATGGCGCTATTTTTATTAGTTTTTTTGCTGCACTTTTTGGAGGAACCAACACACAAATTTCTGGACCAACAGCTCCAATGACGGCTGTTAGTATGGTGGTTATTGCAGGTCTTATTGCTGCAAATGATGGAGATCTATCTAAAGCCTTACCAGCAATTTTAACTGTTTTTTTATTAGCTGGTTTGTTTCAAATTGGATTAGGACTAATTGGCTTAGGAAAATACATTAGATATATTCCTTATCCGGTAGTTTCTGGTTTTATGACAGCAATTGGTTTAATTATTTTGCTAACACAAGTACTACCTTCTGTTGGTTATTACCCAAAAGAAGATGTAGAGTTTGTTTCGCAATTTAAAGCAGAAGCACAAGAGGTAATTTTACAGAATATATTAAAAGAAGAAGCAGGTGAAGGAATTTTAGTTTTAGAAAACTTTAAAGAAACCAATAGAAGAGGTCAATTAATTACTGCTGCAGACATTTTAAAAGAATCTCAAACATTAGCTGCAAAAGAAACTTCTGGAGCCTTAGGAGCAATTAAATCTTTTCCTAGAGCAGTACAAAACATTAATTGGTTAGAATTTATACTTGCCTTAGGAACCATCTTTATAATTTATGGCTTTAAGCGGATTACCACTAAAATTCCGAGTACGTTGGTTGCATTAATTATAATGTCTGGTATTGCAGTTGCCTTTAATCTAGATTATAAAACGATTCAAGAAATTCCAAGTGGAATCCCCTCTATTAAATGGGAAATATTTACAGGATTTTCTTTAAACAGCATCACTCCCTATATTTTTACAGCCTTAACATTAGCACTCTTAGGTGCTATAGATTCCCTTTTAACAAGTGTTGTTGCAGATAACATGACCAAAACAAAACACAAACCAAATAATGAATTAGTAGGGCAAGGAATAGGAAATAGTATTGCTGCTTTGTTTGGTGGAATACCAGGTGCTGGAGCCACAATTAGAACTGTTGTAAATATTAATGCTGGTGGAAAAACCAAGCTTTCTGGAATGATTGCTGGTATTATGTTACTAATTGTAATGTTAGGCTTAGGACCTATTGCTTCTAAAATACCCGCAGCAGTATTGGCAGGTATTTTAATTACTGTGGGTATTGGTGTAATGGATTATAAAGGATTAAAAGCAATACCAAGTTTACCTAAAGACATTAAAATAGGCCCTTTAAAACTAAGTTCTGAAGTATTAATTATGATTGTTGTTTTACTACTATCTACCTTTTGGAATTTAGTATACGCTGTAGGTATTGGACTAATAATAGCATCATTAATGTTTATGAAAAAAATTGGAGATTTAACTGCAGAAAGATCTGATGTTAAAACGCTTAAAGAAGAGTCTTGGGAAGATGAAACTGGTTTCCCTAAAGCCTTAAAAGGAGAAATTTTTATCAAACATATAAAAGGACCTTTGTTCTTTGGCTCTACTAGCGATTTTCAAGCACTTTCTCAACAAATACCAGACTCTGCATCTATGGTAATTATGCGTTTGGGTAGAATGCAATATATGGACCAATCAGGTTTATATGCAATGGAAGATATGCTGCAAGATTTAAAAACAAAAAACATAGAGGTTTTATTTGTAAATTTATTGAAGCAACCTAAATACATGATGGAGAGAATTGATATTATACCAGATTTTATACCAACAGAACATATTTTTAACTCTTTTGATGAGTGTATAAAATGGGCAAAAAAAAATGTAAAAGAAAAATATTAAAAAATGGATTTAGATAACGTTTTTATAAATAATGAAAATTGGATAAAAGATAAATTATCTATTGATAAAAATTATTTCGAAGAATTAGCCAAAGGTCAAAGCCCAGAGTTATTATACATTGGTTGTTCAGACAGTAGAGCAACCGCAGAAGAATTGATGGGCGCAAAACCCGGAGAAGTTTTTGTGCATAGAAATATAGCCAATATGGTTATTAGTATCGATTTAAATGCAATGTCTGTTGTAAATTATGCCGTAGACCAATTAAAAGTAAAACACGTTATTGTTTGTGGTCATTATGGATGTGGTGGCGTAAAAGCCGCTATGCAATCTGCAGATCTAGGTATTTTAAACCCTTGGTTGCGTAATATTAGAGATGTGTATAGAATTCATGCAGATGAGTTAAATGCAATTTCTAATGAAGAAAAAAAATATGAACGCTTGGTAGAATTAAACGTTAAAGAACAATGCGTAAACTTAATTAAAACAGCAACAGTACAAAAAGCATACAGAGATCGTGGCTTAAAAGTACATGGTTGGGTTTTTGATATTCACTCAGGAAAACTAATAGATCTTAAAATCGATTTTGAAAAATATCTAGAAGATATTATGCAAATTTATCATTTAGATTAAAACTAAAAACCCAAGGAAAATTCCTTGGGTTTTTAATTTTAAGTATACTATTTTTATAAAGGCTTCTCCTCTACCTCTTCTTTAATTATTGATGGAAAAATACTCGGAGCTACTTTTTTTACTGGAGCATATAAAATAGATTCTTCTAATGTTTCTTTTTCTATAAAAGGAATTGTATCATTCATTTTACCAAAAAAAATGAAAACGACACTTAATATCAATCCTATTTTTAAAGCGCCAAATACACCGCCTAATATTTTATTTAAAATACCTAAAGAAGCAAAATCTGCAATTTTAGTTAATGCTTTTCCTAGAAGTGCTATTACCAAAATAATAATAACAAAAGTAATTGCAAAAGAAGCTAAAGAAATATATTCTGGTTTCCAAGAAACATATGCTGTTAAGAAATTAGAAGCAAAGTGAGAAAAATGAATTGCACCATATACACCACCTATTAAAGCAACCAAAGATGCAACTTCTACAAATAAACCTTTTAAAATACCTCTAACAAAACCAAAAAGTAATAAAGAAGCTATAATAATATCAAAAATATTCATGAAATTAATTTCCTCAAACCTACATAATTTTTAGTCAATTTAAAAATGCCAGTTGTATCTTTACAACTTATAAAAAAATTAGATGTCTAAAACACTCACCTTAAAAGAAAAATGGGATTTGTTAGTTGGTAAATTAACAGATCAATTTGCAGATGGAGACGAATTAAATATGGATGGAATTATCTATTTAATTGGCGTACAAGAATTAGGGCAAGGTCATAGAGAATTTAAAAAAGACGAAAAAGTAAACCTAATGCATATTGCCATTTGTAAGCTTTTAGAACCGTATGGTTATTACGAATTCGATTTTTTTGATGATGATGCTTGGCCACATTATAAAACACTTACAGAATTACCAAACTTAAAACCAGGAGAACAAACTGTGTTAATGAAAGAAGCGGTTGTTAACTATTTTGAGACTTTAAATTATTAGTAATACTCTAAATAACCCGTAATCTTCATATCTTTTTAAAAACCTTTTTTTGGGGAGAATTTATTAAATAAATTCCTAATTTAATAGAGAAATAGTACTTTTGGTACGTTTCTTGAAATTAGTTTAATAAGAACAAATCAACCTTAAAAAATGAAAAAAATACTCGCTTTTATATTCTTAATCTCTTCATTTGCACAAGCACAATATACTGTAAACGGTACAATGTATCCTACTTTAAAAAGTGATTGGGTTATTTTATACAAAATAGAAGGAGCTACACAAAAGTTTGTACAAAATTCTAAAATAGCAATAGATACTGTTACAATTCAAGGAAAAAAACAAGCAATAGGTAAGTTTAGTTTTACACTACCAACAAACACAAAACCGGGTTCTTATAGATTAACTTATAAATTAGAGGAAGCTGGTTTTGTAGATTTTATTTTTAATAAAGAAGATGTAAGTTTTAGTTTTAATCCTAATTACGGAAACCAAACCGTTTTTTTTACAGCTTCAAAAGAAAATATTTTATATAAAAGTTATTTAGACAAAAGTGCTGCAGCGCAACAAACATTAGATTCTATACAAGTTGTAGGGTTACAAAATAAAAGTTTAAATTTAAATAAAGAATATAAAAAAGCTTTAAAGCAGGTAAATGATATTCAAAAAGAATATTTAGAAACGTCAAACGGCATGTATGTTTATCCTTTTATTAAAGCTTCCTTAAAAAATAATTCTTCGGATATTTTAAAAACTCCAGAAGAATATATGTCTAGCATGAATAATACCTTTTTTAACAACATAGATTTTGATAATAAAACGCTTTTAAACTCTTCTTTTTTAATCAGTAGAATTACAGATTATGTTTTTTATATTAACTTTTCTGAAGATCAAGAAACACAACAAAAATTATATAAAAAATCGGTAGATACCGTACTTTCTAAAATTGAAAGTATCACTTATAAAAAAGATGTAATTGAGTTTTTAATAACTCAGTTTGAATCTTCTATGAATTTAGATTTAATAGATTATTTATTTGAAACTTATTATAACAAATTACCTACTAACATTCAAAATAAAAGTTTTAAAGAATCAAAACAAGCCTTATTTGCTGCCGAAATAGGTAGAATTGCACCAGACTTTTCTTGGAAAGAAAACGGAAAAGAATTAAAACTTTCTAAGTTAGGCGATGCAGAAAATTATTTATTGATTTTTTGGAGTACTACTTGCTCACATTGTTTAAACGAAGTACCACAAGTACATAAATTTTTAAAAGAAAATAAAAAGGTAAAAGTGATTGCTTTTTCTTTAGAAAAAGAGGCTTTTGGTTGGAACAGCTTTAAGAATACATTACCAAATTGGCACCATGTTTTAGGATTAAACAAATGGGAAAACAAAATTGCAAGAACCTATAATATTGTTTCTACACCAAGTTATTTTATTTTAGATGCTAACAAAAAAATTATTGCAAAACCAGAACATTTAAAAGATGTAAAAGATTTTTTTACCGAAAAGTAATGGTAAAAAAATGGGTAGTTATTTTTGCGTTATTTATTAATTATAATGTTATTAGTCAACAATATTTTAAAATTAATGATGACGCGCCTAGCTTTAAATTATGGATTACAGATGGCACAAAATTAACCAATAAAGAAATTAATAAAAAAGTAGTTGTTTTTAAATTTTGGTTTACCTCTTGCATGCCTTGTTTAACAGACATTCCTAAATTAAATAGTCTTGTAAAAGAGTTTAAAAATAGAGATGATATTTTATTTATTGCACCGGCATTAGATAGAAAACCCACAATAGAAAAGCTATTAAAAGTACATCCTTTTCATTTTAAAATTGCTTATTCTGCGATGGATGTTAGTCAGAAATTTAACAAACAACAAGTGTATCCCTCTTATTTTATTATCAATAAAAAAGGAAAAATTGCCTACATAGATAGTGGCAATAAAAAATCTGATATTAGTGATTTAAGAAAAGCTATTTTAAAAGCTTTAAAGTAGTCTTACTTTTTCTTTGCTTGTTTTAAGGAGGTAATAACAATACCTATTATTACTAAAAAAGCACCAAAAAACTGAACTAAAGTCAACCTTTCTCCTAAGAAAAAAGAGGCTAGTATTATGGTAGATATTGGCCCAACACCTGCAACAATTGCAAAGTTAGATGAGCTAATCATTTTAATAGAAGTACTTACTAAAAAAGACGGAATTACAGTAGCAAATATTGCTATTAGAAGCCCAAAACCATATACTTGCCAAGGCAAATTAAACAAATCTGTTTCACCAATAATGCTAAAGTGAACAAACACACAAAAACAAGAAACTAACATGGCATAAGCTGTAAACTTTACTACCCCAAATTTAGGAATTAACCATCCACTTCCTACCAAATAAGAAGCATACGTTATTGCACTTAAAAGCACAAAAAAGCCTCCTAAATACACATTATTACCAGAAATATCAACCTCATCAGAAAAAGCAATTACAATACCTACGTATGATAAAAAGATGGCAAGCGCCTGAAATTTAGTAATAGGTTGTTTAAAGAATAATCTATTTAATAAAATTACAATGGTAGGATATACAAACAAAATAATACGTTCTAAACTTGCCTTTATATAGCTTAAACCTACAAAATCGAAATAGCTAGCCAAATAATAACCAACCAAACCAAAAAATACTACCCAATAATAATCTTTTTTGGTTATTTTTATTTCCTGATTTTTATTTCGATATAGATATACAATCACCACATAAAAAGGAAAAGAAAATAACATTCTTAGCAACAACATGGTAATAGCATCTACATTATAATTGTACGCTAGCTTTACCATTACAGCTTTAGAAGAGAAAAGTACAATACCTAAAACCCCTAAGAGAACACCAAACCAAAACTTTTTTGTAACCATAGAACGAAACTAAAACTTACCGTTTTAAAAAGTTCTTTTATTAGGTATTGATTACGATGTTCAGTATGAAAAGAGAACATTAAAAATAAAGAAAAGCATCTTCTAAATGCTCCAATTTTGTTCCTTTTTTATTGATTAAAATTGCAATAATATCAAATCTTACTTCCACATCTAAATCTCTTTGCACCACATAATAATCAATTGCAGAAACCAATAATTTAATTTTTTTAGCTTTTACGGCATCTTGTGGTTCTTCAAAATAATCTGAACTTCTTGTTTTTACCTCAACAGCAGCTAATATTTCTCCTTTTAGAGCAATAATATCTACTTCTGCCTTTAAATAACGGTAGTTTGTTTCTAGAATTTTATAACCATTTTTTAATAAAAATTTAATCGCTAATTTTTCTCCTTCTTTTCCAAGTTCATTGTGTTCTGCCATTTTTTTGAGTTTTCAGTATTCAGTGGCAGTTTTCAGTCGATTGTTAAATTTTAAAAAGATTCTTAATTGAAAATTGCAACGTGTTAATTTACAAATTATTACTTACTTTTATAATAATGGAAAAAGAAACGCTTATTAAATATTTAGAGTTCTTAAAAACAGCATCCAAAAGGCATCAAAACGATAAAATTATTACTGATGATGAATTAAATCAATTAGAAATTGAAATAAACAGATTTATACAGAAAGTTAAAGAAAGCTTATTTTCTAAAGAAATAAAATTCATAATATCACAAATAGACTTTAACCTAGATGAAGAAAATCACAATAATCCAAAATACAAATGGCTCAATTTTCTTGGTGGTTTTCAGGCTAATGAATTTAAGCAACAAGAAAATCGTAAACAACGGTTTTTAAAACTTTACAACGAGCTAGACGCTACTTTATTTAAAGTAAAATCTATTTTATAAAATCAACAGAATACTGTCCGTTACCAACAGATAACTTTACGTTTCGTCCAAAAATCATTGCTCTATTATCTGCTTCATGTCCTGCAGGAAAATCAAAGAAAACAGGAGTATCTTCTGGAACAACATCTAAAATTAATTGCTCAATAGTACTTCCCCATTTGGTAGAATTCTTTCTGATAGAAGACATATTACCTATAATTACAGCATTTACATTTGTAAAATATCCGGCACGTTTTAAACTTTGCAACATTCTATCAATAGAATATTTATACTCGCCAATCTCTTCGATAAACAACACTTTACCATCCGTATTTAACTGACTTTTAGAACCTAACATAGATGTTAAAATAGCTAAGTTTCCTCCTATAATTTGTCCTTCTATAATTTTTGATGAAGTAGTTCTATTGTATTTAGATGAAGTAATTTTATAAGAAATGTCTTTACCAAACAACGCATTTTTAAAACTCGAAATTGTTTTAATAATTTCCTCTGGCTTCTCCTCTAAACTACTTGCCATCATTCCGTGAATCGTTTCTACACCTAAATTATGAATGTGGTTGTGAAACGCAGTAATATCAGAATACCCAATAATCCATTTTGGTTGCTCTTTAAATTTTGTAAAATCTAATAGATCTAAAATTCTTACAGAACCATAACCGCCTCTTGCAGCCCAAATTGCTTTAATATTTGGGTTGTCTAACGCATCTTGAAAATCTTGACAACGTTCTACATCCGTTCCTGCAAAATGATTGTTTTGTTTAAATACATTTTTACCTATAACCACTTTTAAACCCCAACTTTCGGCTAATTTCTTAGCATTATCAATGGTTGCTTGTCTGCCTCTTAAAATACCTGCAGGTGCAACAATAGCAATTGTATCTCCTTTTTCTAAATAGGCTGGCGTACTTAATTTGTCTTGTGCTTTTATCGATGAAAAAATCATCAATAAAAATGTAATAAATAGCATATTTTTCTTCAAAATAGGTCTTGTTTCTAGGTTAAAATTGTGTAAAAATCTTATTCTGGTAAATGTATCAATTTTCAATGGTTTTTAAAACTCCCTTTTTCGTACTTTTGCACTTCAAAAATCAGTACACAATTAATACATAGAACACATGAGTGCTCCTAAAAGATATACAATTACTGCCGCTTTACCATATACAAATGGTCCAATACATATTGGTCATTTAGCAGGTGTTTACGTTCCTGCAGATATTTATGCGCGTTATTTACGTTTAACAGGTAATGATGTTGCCTACATTTCTGGTTCGGATGAGCATGGTGCTGCCATACCAATGAGAGCTAAAAAAGAAGGCGTTTCTCCGCAAGTAATTATTGATAAATACCATGGAATCATCAAAAAATCTTTTGAAGATTTCGGAATTTCTTTTGATAATTATTCAAGAACTTCAGCTAAAATTCATCATGAAACTGCCTCAGAGTTTTTTACAAAAATGTATAATGATGGTGAGTTTATAGAAGAAGTTTCGGCACAATTGTATGATGAGGAAGCAAATCAGTTTTTAGCAGACCGATTTGTGGTAGGAACTTGCCCAAAATGTGGTTTCGAAGAAAGTTATGGAGATCAATGTGAAAACTGCGGTACTTCTCATAACGCTACAGATTTAATTAATCCTAAATCTGCAATTACAGGAAATGTACCAACCGTAAAAGAAACAAAACACTGGTTTTTACCTCTAGATAAGCACGAAGATTTTTTACGTGAGTGGATTTTAGAAGGTCATAAAAAAGATTGGAAACCTAATGTTTACGGACAAGTAAAAAGTTGGGTAGAAGATGGTTTAAGACCAAGAGCAGTAACAAGAGATTTAGATTGGGGAATTCCGGTTCCTTTAAAAGATGCCGAAGGAAAAGTTTTATATGTTTGGTTTGATGCACCAATTGGCTACATTTCATCTACCAAAGAATGGGCTGCTAGAGAAGGAAAAAACTGGGAAGATTATTGGAAAAAGGATGATACCAAATTGGTTCATTTTATAGGGAAAGACAATATTGTTTTTCACTGTATTATTTTTCCATCGATGTTAAAAGCACATGGAGATTATATTTTACCAGATAATGTACCTGCAAACGAGTTTTTAAATTTAGAAGGAAATAAATTATCTACTTCTAAAAACTGGGCAGTTTGGTTACACGAGTATTTAGAAGAATTTCCAGATCAGCAAGATGTTTTACGTTATACATTAACTGCAAACGCACCAGAAAGTAAAGACAACGATTTTACTTGGAAAGATTTTCAAGCTAAAAACAACAACGAATTGGTTGCTATTTTTGGCAACTTTATTAACAGAGTTGTCGTTTTAACCAACAAATATTACGAGGGAATTGTACCTGCGCCAAATGATTTTACAGAAGTAGATGAAGATGTTTTAGCAGCTATAAAAGAGTTTCCTAATATTATTGGTAAATCTATAGAAAGATATAGATTTAGAGAAGCTAGCCAAGAATTAATGAATTTAGCAAGACTTGGTAACAAGTATTTAGCGGATGAAGAGCCTTGGAAAGTGATAAAAGTAGATGCAGCACGTGTACAAACAATTATGTATGTTGCTTTGCAAATTTCTACAGCATTGGCAGTGGCTTCTAAACCATTTTTACCGTTTACTTCGGATAAATTAAAAGGAATTTTAAATATTGATGATACGCTTTCTTGGACAGATGTTACCGAAAAAGATGTTTTATTACCTGCAGCGCATCAAATAAACAAAGCAGAATTGTTGTTTTCTAAAATTGAAGATAAAACAATTGATGCTCAGATAGAAAAATTAGAAGCAACTAAAATTGCCAACGAGCAAGAAAATAAAGTGCTAGAACCTCAAAAAGAAACTATTGAATTTGAAGATTTTACCAAACTAGATATTAGAATTGGTACTATTTTAGAAGCAGAAAAAGTGGCTAAAACTAAAAAGCTTTTAAAATTAAAGGTTGATGTAGGTATTGATACAAGAACTATTGTTTCTGGTATTGCAGAAAGCTTTTCACCAGAAGATATTATTGGTCAGCAAGTTTCTGTTTTGGTAAACTTAGCACCTAGGAAAATTAGAGGCGTAGAAAGCCAAGGAATGATTTTAATGACGGATACTCCTGATGGTAAATTAGCCTTTGTAGAACCTACAAAAGCAGTTAAAAACGGGCAACAAGTAAGTTAAATCTAGTTGTTTATAGTAATTTTACACGACTAAAGATACTCTTTTAATCGAAAGATTATTGTCAATAATCAAAAGACACTTACACTTTGTAAGCATTTAAAAAATTACTTTTAGAAACGCTTTATATTTGTATCATATTAGCAATGCCCCCATAAATGTGCTAAATATTGAGTAACAAGTTAAAAGGTTCCCTAAGAATTTTAACAAAAAAAAATTACTCACATCCAATTGTCAAAACCATGTATTTGGTTTTGGCAATTTTTTTGTTTTAAACTCATTTAAAATTAGCTTAAAATTGAATCTTGTTTTAATTCATTTATAAACGGCTGCTTGTAAATTCTCTTACCTAAAGCCGCATTAATTGCGTTGGCAACTGCTCCACCTGCTGGAGGTAAACCTGGTTCTCCCAAACCTGTAGGAGATAAATCATTTTCTACAAAATGGACGGCGACTTTTGGCGTTTCTTGCATTCTGATTAATCTATATGTATCAAAATTTTTGTGTGTTGGTTTTCCATCCTTTAAAGAAAAATCAGCATACATAGCGTGCCCTATTCCATCTAAAACACCACCTTCTACTTGGTTTCTTGCTCCTGTTGGGTTTACTACAACACCACAATCTACCGCAACAGTTACTTTTTTAACTATAGGAAAACCATCTTTTAAAACAATATCTGCAATTTCTGCAACATGTGTATTATGGCTATAATATGCAGAAAAACCTTGGTAAACACCTTCTTTTGTTTTTCCCCAATTTCCTTTTTCTCTCACTAATTTAATAGTGTCTTGCATTCTTTGTCCGGAATATTCAATTTTATTATCAGTAGTCCCTTTTACATTTTGCAATAAATCTAAACGTAATTGAATAGGATCTATATTTAATGCTGATGCCAATTCATCAAAGAAACTTTGTTCTGCAAATGCTAAAAAATTGGTATAAGGAGCTCTCCACGCACCTGTTGTAACGTTACTTTTATAATTACCTGTTTCTACTTTATAATTAGGAATGCACCCTGCAGGAAAAAAATTAGGAATTAATCCATACATATTGCCACCTACAGCAGCTTCAATTAAATGATATCCGGTTACTTTTCCGTCTTTTAAAGCGGCTTTTATTCTATATTTTACAGAAGGTTTGTATACTCCTGTAGTCATATCATCTTCTCTTGTAGAAACTAATTTAACAGGTTTTTTTATAACACTAGATATTTCTGCGGCTTCGTATACAAAATCTCCATAGAGTCTTCTACCAAAACCACCACCCATTCTTGTCATTTCTACAGACACCTTATTTACATCAAAATCTAACATTTCTGCAACCACTTGTGCTGCAAATTCTGGTGTTTGTACAGGGCCTACTAATTGAATATTTTCTGCAGTTACATTTGCATAAAAATTCATAGGTTCCATACAGTTATGTGGTAAAAATGGCGAGTGATATGTTTTTTCAATTACTTTATCTGCCGTTGCAAAAGCCTTTTTTAAATTACCATCTTCTCTCCTTGTAGTTAACCCTTTACCTTCTAATATCTTCGTTAATGCTTTATTTTGATTTTCTGTAGATTCTAATTTAGAGTCTTCTTTCCAAATTGCAGTAAGTGCTTTTTTTCCTTTAATTGCAGCCCAAGTATTTGTTGCAATTACCACTACTTTATCGGTTTCTGACATTTTAAAAGTTCAGTTTATTTTACCAGACTGCACGTACTTTCTAGCTTTATCACCAATGATAATTACATCAATAACACCATTTATTTTTTTTGCTTCAGAAGCATCAAAACTTTCTAATATTTGCCCAAAAGCAGGCGGTCTTAAAACAGATGCATATAACATACCTTCTGCTTTATAATCCAATCCAAAAAGAGGTTTTCCTGTAATAATTTTATCAATATCTACATTTACTATTTCTTGACCAATAATTGTAAAATCTTTAATTTCTTTCAACTTTACATCTTCCGGAATTGATAACAAAGCTGCTTCTTTTACAACATCTCCATAGCCTAATTTATCTCCGTTTGCATTTGTAATAATTCCTTTTGATGCTTTACAAGTACTAGCATCTACATTCCATTTTACTGCAGCCGCATTTACTAATAATTGTTTTGTAGTTGCCCCCGTTTGTCTTAAAGCATCCCAACCAAAACGTATCGATTGACTTCCACCAGCAACTTGTCTTTTAAAGTTTTTAGTATCTAAATTGGCTTGTACAACACGTACTTTGCTCCATTCTACATCTAATTCTTCTGCAATAATCATTGGCATTGCTGTTTTTACACCTTGTCCAATTTCTGGATTTGGAGAAAAAATAGTAACGTAACCATCATCAGAGATTTTAATAAATGCATTAAAATCATTAAAGTTTAAACTATCAAGATCTACTGGCATTACGGCTTCTGGTTTGCAAGCCGTTAATAAATTAAAACCAACTAAAAGGCCACCACTTGCTAAAACAGATGCCTTTAAAAAGTTTCTTCTGCTAAAATTATTCTTTGATTTAGATTCCATTTTGTGAAGTAATTTTTAGGTTTTCCTCTTCGAAAAAAATTTGAGGAACTACTTTTTTATATTAAGACATTTTTTCTGCAGCAACTTTTACCGCTTTTTCTATTCTATTATAAGAAGCACATCTACAAATATTACCATGCATAGCTTCTCTAATTTCTTCTTCTGAAGGATTTTTATTTTCTGATAAAAACGCAGAAGCAGTCATAATTTGTCCTGCCTGACAATATCCACATTGTGGCACATCAATTTCTTTCCAAGCCTCTTGTACTGGGTGTTTTCCATCATCAGACAACCCTTCTATCGTTGTAATTTTTACATCATCTAAAATAGAAACTTGCATTTGGCAACTTCTTGTAGCAACACCGTCTATATGTACTGTACAAGCACCACATTGTGCAATACCACAACCAAATTTTGTACCTACTAAATTTAGTTCATCCCTTAAAACCCATAACAAGGGTGTATCTGCATCTGCAGAAACTGCACGTACTTTTCCGTTAATATGAAGCTTATAATTTGGCATAGAAAGAGGTTTATGATTTAACTTGAAAGTTACAAAAAATTGCCTTTGCTATTTTAACCAGGTGTAAAACCAAGAGTATTTGTGATTTTTTTAACAAAAAAGAACCCGTTCAATAATGAACGAGTTCTTAATTTTCATTGCAATTTTCTGCAGCTTTATCTTAATATTTTACGGTAATTTTATTCTACATCTATTATTCGTTTTCCTTTTTCTGTTTTTTTAATTTTTTTTAAAATCTCAAATAAATTTAATTTTAGAGCTCTGTGCTCTTTTAAATGATTTTTAAACAGAACAAGAACTGTTTTGTGTTCTGTTTTATAAGCTTCCTCTTTTTTAGGTTCATCTTTTACGTCTACTAAAACTTCAAGACCTTTTTTATGCTTTTTAACCAACTCAATTAACTTGTCATTGGTTTTTTTAGAGTTACTTAAAATTTCGATAAATTCTTTACTTTTAGAATAAGACTGAAAATCTATTAACTGAAGTGTATTCCACTTTATTAAATCTTCAAAAAAAAGATACTCATCATTTAAAAATTCTAAATCTATAAGCCATTCTTTAGAATCATTATGCATTTCTTCTGCACTTAACCATTTTATAAAACGTGTATTTACTGGTGTAATTTTCATAATAGTAATATTATTAAATTCAGGTTAAAAAAAGTTGTTGTACTAAATTACATTTAAAGAAAAAAATAGATACTGATATATATCAGTATCTTAAAATAAGTTTAGAAATTGCTTTGTTACTACTATTTTTAGTTATGTAGATAATTGAACTTAAATACTTAATCTATAATATTATTCTTATTCATGAAGCACTAAAAAAGGAACGTCTGTATGATAACTTATTTCTGCCACCTTGGTATGAAATAGTATTTGTTGAAAATAATTAAGGTTTTTTGCAACCATAACAATCATGTCTATATTTCTACTATTTACAAAACACTGCACTGCATCTTCTACTTTTTTATTGGTTAAAAAATGAAAACTATGGCTATAATTATAAAAATAATCTTCTACTAATTCTTTACTTTTTTGTTGGTCTGTATTTAATACTGTTACTTTTTTACTGATATTTAAAACTCTTAAAGATGCTTTTTTTTCTTCTAAAATATCTATGATCGGTTGTAATAATTGCAAATCGGTAGATAATGAAAAATCAGTAGGAAATGCAATCTCTTCGATTTTGCCAAATTTAGCATTCTCTGGCACCACCAGAGTTGTACACTTTACTTTTGTAATAACATCTCCGGTATTGCTACCTGTAATAAAACCAGCAAAACCACTAGCTCCTTTTGTACCCATAACAATTACATCTACTTTTTTTTCTTCGATGTGTTGTCTTATCGATTCAATAAAAAAGTTAGTATCTGTTAAAGTGTAAAATTTATGTTTGCTATTATTAAAATTTTGTGCTATTTTTTGTTGTACTATTTTTAGCTTTTTCTTTGCATTTTCTACGTTAATATCCACAAGAAGTTCTTGTGTTTGACCGTAACAATAGCCTTCTGTTGCAACGTTGCTTAATCTATTAATATGCAATAAATAAAAATTACACTTGGAGTCTTTATAAAAATTTAAAGCGTACTCTATAGCGTTCCAAGAATTATCAGAAAAATCTGTGGGTAGTAAAATATTTTTCATTGTAATTCGTCTTTAATATTAGACAAATTTATTGCTACAATGCTTTTTAAAAAATGATATTGGTCATATCTACCTTTACTTAGTAGGTAATTAACAGATTTCTTTTAACCTTTCTAAGTCTAGAATTCTAATAGTTCTACCCTCTATTTCTATAAGTCCTTGTTTTTTAAAACTAGACATTGTTCTAATTAACGTTTCTGTTGCAATACCAGCAACACTTGCTAAATCGTTTCTAGAAATTTTTATTTGATCTTCTGGCTTTCTATTTAATTTTTCTGCAAACATTAAAATAGTCTTTGCCGTTTTTTTACTTACAGAACTATAGGCCATTTGTAAAAGTTGGTCCTTTACTACAGCTAAATCTTCTGTTAGTAATTCTATTAACTCTAAAGTTACTTTATGGTTTTTGTTTAAAACATTGGTTAATGCTTTTTTAGAAAGACCTACCAATTCTGTTTTTTTAATTGCTGTTGCAGATTCTTGATACGCTAAATTTTGAGAAAAAGAAGTATAGCCAAACAAATCATCTTCTTTATACAAAGCAGTGGTAAGTTGTTTTCCTTGTTCATCTAATTTATGGCACTTTACTAACCCTTTATTTATTAAATAAATAAAATTAGAGTTATTACCTTCTTTATAGACGGTTGCTTCTTTAGCAAAAAGAAAAGACTCTCCATTGTCTTCAAAATAATTTTTTAAATCATTAAGACTTCTAATTTCTTCCGTTTCTTCTGTGCTTTCTGTTTTTACTACTTTGTTTTCTCTAATATCTTTTAATATAGAAGCTTTTGCTAGTCTACTTTCTATAGCACTAATCAACTCATCTTCACTAAAAGGTTTTGTTATATAATCATCTGCACCTAAATCCATTCCTTTTCTAACATCTTTTCTTTCTGTTTTTGCAGATAAAAATATAAAAGGGATGTGTTGTGTGCTTTCGTTTTTAGTTAAAGCTTCTAACACGCCATAACCATCTAGTTCTGGCATCATAATATCACAAACAATAATATCTGGTAAAGTTTCTTTTGCTACTTGTACTCCTATTTTTCCATTTGCAGCATTTACAACCTCGTAGTTAGATAGTTCTAAAAGTTCTGACGTGTTTTCTCTTAAAACTACATCGTCTTCAATTAATAGTATTTTTTTCATATTGCTTTGTTAATAATCTTCATTGTAAAAGTAGAACCGACATTTTCTTTACTTTCAAAAGTAATCGTTCCTCCTAAATTTTCTAAATGGCTTTTAATAATATTTAAACCAATTCCTGTTCCTTGTGTTAATAACGCATTTTCTGCTCTAAAATAACGGTTAAAAATATTTTTCTGATCTGCCTTCGGAATCCCAATTCCGTTATCTTTAATTTTAATAGTAGTCTCTTTTTTATCTTGCGTTATATTAATGCTTATTTCTGTCTTTTCTGGCGAATATTTAATAGCATTGTTTACTAAATTAGATAATGCAAGTTCTACAGTTTTTTCATCTTGAGTTAAAGAAATTTCATCAATATCTTCTGGGTAATTAATTCTTTGCCCTTCCTTTAAAAGCATGTTGGCATTGTAAATTACCTCATCTACAACCTTACTTAGTTTAAAGGTATGAAATTTGTAATTTATTTTACCTGTCTCTAATTTTTCTACGGATAAAAAATCATTTAAAATATTATTTAAATAATGAACTTTATTTGTAATTGTTTCTAAATGCTTGTCTCTTTTTTCTTGTTGTTCTGCCAATTTATATTTGCCTAATAACATGGTAGATGTTAAAATACCACTTAAAGGGGTTTTAAACTCATGAGACACTAACGACAAGAATTTTGTCTTTAATTCATTTAGTTCTTTTTCTTTTTTTAAAGCATCTTTAATTTTATTTTCTGCTTCTATCCTTTTATGGTTTTCTGCATCTAACTCAATATTAACAACCTTTAATTCATTAACCGTTTTACTTAACTCTTTTGTTCTTTCATTAACCTTTTTCTCTAGCTCTTCATTTAATTTAATAATTTCTTGTTCTTGTTCTTTTCTAGCAGAAATATCAATAACCAAAGCCATTACAAAAGTTTCTCCATAAATTTTAAACGGATTTAAACCTGCTTCTAACGGAAAAATATCTCCATTTTTTCTAGCCCCATGCAAATCTCTTCCATTGCCCATCTGCCTTTTTTCTTTTTGTTTCATAAAGCCTTTAAAATGGGCTCCATGACCAGCATGATAGTTTTTAGGAATTAAGACATTAAGTGATTGATTTACAAGCTCTCCGTGGTTGTAACCAAACATTTTTTCTACAGAAGTGTTTACAGAAACTATTTTTTGTTGGTCGTTAACAACTACAACGCCCTCAGAGACTGCTTCAAAAAGTACATTAAAAATATCTTGTTCTTTATTCAGCATTTTTTATGATGGATTTTAAGTTAAAGAAAATCTAAAGTTCGCTATTTTATGTAAAAATATGGTTAATAATGATGAATATCATAGAATAGCTCCTCATATTATTTTAATTTTACTAACATTCATAATTAATTTAATTATGAAACCTTCACAAAACACCATTATTTCTTTTTATGAAAACCTCGGTAAATTATTTTACGCAATAGCTGCTGCAGATAATGTTGTAGAAGAAATTGAGTTTCATGTTTTAAAAGAAATCGTAAAAAATAAATGGACTAAAGTTGATCCTGTTGATGATGAATTTCAATCTGATGCTGCTTATCAAATTGAAACTGTTTTTGATTGGTTAAATAACGAAGGTTTTTCTAACTCTAAAACTTGTTATAATGAGTTTATTGATTTTAAAAAAGAACACCCTTCTCTATTTACAGAAGGTATTAAAAGTCTAATAAGTAAGACTGCGAGCAAAATAGCGGCTTCTGTAGATGACATAGATCAATCTGAATTTAACTTGGTTAAAAAACTGAATTTAGCATTAGAAAAAACAACATAACCTCTAATCTCTACAGAAAAAACAGTTAAAATGATGAATGTTTAGAAAACTGATAATTCTCATTTTATCTACAATTTAGTTGTACTACTTTTAATATTACGCTCTAAGCACAAAAAAACATATAAATGGCATTTGTAGATTATTACAAAATATTAGGAATTACTAAAAGTGCTTCTGAAGCTGATATTAAAAAAGCCTACAGAAAATTAGCACGAAAATACCATCCAGATTTAAATCCGAATGATAAAACTGCCGAAAAAAAATTTAAAGAAATTAATGAAGCCAATGAAGTTTTAAGCAATTCAGAAAAT
This sequence comes from Polaribacter sp. L3A8, assembly GCF_009796785.1. NCBI lineage: Bacteria > Pseudomonadati > Bacteroidota > Flavobacteriia > Flavobacteriales > Flavobacteriaceae > Polaribacter > Polaribacter sp. L3A8. Next base: position 2,996,663 of record NZ_CP047026.1, on the reverse strand, counting down.
CGTAAAAAATACGATGTATATGGAGAGCATTGGCAAAATAGTGAAGCCTACGAGCAAGAAAAACAAAGACAGCAAGAGCAGCACAAAAGGTCTCAAAATAGTCAAAAAGGTGGCTATTCACAAGAAGATTTTTCTGATATTTTTGGAGACATCTTTGGAGGTGGTGCATCTTCTGGAAGAAGAACAAGCGCTAAATATAGAGGGCAAGATTACAATTCTGAAATTCAACTAGATTTAAAAGATGTTTATAAAACCCAAAAACAGGTGATTACTGTTAATGGAAAAAACATTAGAATTACCATTCCTGCTGGTGTAGAAAACGGACAAGTTATAAAAATAAAAGGGCATGGTGGCAAAGGTGTAAATAATGGTCCTAATGGCGATTTATATATTCAGTTTTCTATTGCAAACAACACAAAATTTAAACGAGACAAAGACAACCTTTATATTGATGTTGATTTAGATGTGTACACTGCTTTATTGGGCGGACAAATATTGGTAGATACTTTTGATGGAAAAGTAAAACTAACCATTAAACCAGAAACAGAAAACGGTAGCAAAGTAAAACTAAAAGGAAAAGGATTTCCTGCATATAAAAAAGAAGATCAATTTGGAGATTTGTTTATCACCTATCAACTTAAAATACCTACTAAGTTAAACAAAAAAGAAATAGAGTTAATTAAAGAATTACAAAAACAACGCTAAATATGGAAACTCAAAATTTAATATCTATACAGCAATTTTGTAAGCACTACAGCATTCCTAAAACTTTTATAAATGAATTAAAAGAGTATGAATTAATAGAAGTTATTGTAGAAAACGATGATCATTATATAAAAATTACTCAAATTACAGAAGTAGAAAAAATGATTCGTTTACACTATGATTTAAACATAAATTTAGAAGGTGTTGATGTAATTTACAACTTATTAAACCAAGTAAGTACTTTAAAAAAAGAAATTACAGATTTACAAAACAAGCTTTCGTTTTATAAAAAGCATTAAAATACTAAATTAATTTTTTATTATTAGTCCTTCATAATTTTAGGGTTTACAAATAAAATGATTACTCATTTAAATTACACTACAAATAAAATTTATAAAAACTGATATATATCAGTTTTTATTTAACTGATTTTAAATACCTTAGACGCTACTCTTATTTAAAAACTAGCATCATGGTAACCAATTTAAACGATAATGAATGCGTACAAGTTTTATCAAATAACTATATAGGTCAACTAGGTTATATTTATATAGACAGACCTTTTGTAATACCTATGACTTATTTTTTTGACAAGGAAAATAATAGTATTGTTGGTTATTCTGAAGATGGACATAAAACAATGGCAATGAGAAATTATAGAAAAGTATCGTTGCAAGTTTCAGAAAAAAAGAATGATCATATTTGTAATTCTATTTTGGTACATGGAATTTATGAAGAATTATCTGGTTCTGGTGCAAAAAAACATTTACATGAATTTTCTGCAGGAATTAAAGAACTTATTTCCAAAAAAGAACACAAAAATTTACACTGCATTAGCGATTTTTCACATAAAATAAATACAAAAAACACACCAATTGTGTTTAAAATTATAATTGATGAGATTACTGGTAAAAAAATTACAAGTGATAATTCTTAATCTTTTTTTTTGAAAAATAAAGTTAAAAACCTAATTGGGTTTTATAAAATATAACTTCCTGTTTTATCAACTCTTTAAAAACCCATCAAATTAAAATGATATTCATCAGTTGGTTTTAGGTCTGATGAATATCATTCTACTTCTTTCTAAGAAATCATAACATAATTCTAGAGGCTTTCTAGTTCTATAAATTATAAAATCTATTTACTTCCTAAAAGCAATAAATCATGTACTAAAATTTCAGTTATATATCTTTTTTCACCTTCTTTGGTGTTGTAAGACCTGTTTGTTAATTTTCCCTCAACAGCTATTTCCTGCCCTTTTTTTACATAGTTTTCTACCACATTAACCAAACCACCTGTAATAACAATATTATGCCAATAAGCACGCTCTACTTTGTTACCTGCTTTGTCTTTATAGCTATCGTCTGTTGCCATAGAAAATTTAGCCATTTTATTTCCATCTTTAAAAGATACTATTTCTGGTTCTTGACCTAATCTACCAATTAACTGTACTTTGTTTCTTAACGTATTCATAAGATAAGTTTTTAAATTATTATTTGTTGATGTCAATTCGTTTTGACACTGCAAAGTTGCGACACCATTGCAATTTTATTCGGTTACAAAACAATTACTTTCGGTTGTAATTATTTGTAGTCGTTTGTAAACGGATATTTTTTAACTATATTTACGATATGAAATTTCAATTAGAAACAGAAAGATTACTTCTTAGAGAGCTTAGACAAAGTGATTTAGAAGCTATGTTTAAATTAGATTCTAACCCAGAAGTACATAAATATTTAGGAAATAATAGTATTACAACTAAAGCAGCAGCTGAAAAAAATATTGCTTTTGTTATTAAGCAATATCAAGAACATGGTATTGGTAGGTTTGCTGTAATAGAAAAATCTTCTGGTGATTTTATAGGTTGGTCTGGATTAAAACTAAATAAAGGTAAAAAAGAAAGCTTAAATGGTTACCAAGATTTTATAGATATTGGCTATCGATTGATTCCTAAATATTGGAAAAAAGGGTATGGATTAGAAGCTGCAATTGCATGTTTAGACTACGGTTTTAAAACCATGAATTATAACATTATTTATGGAGCAGCAGAAATAAGAAATGTTGGTTCTAACAAAATTTTACAAAAAATTGGTTTGCAATTTGTTAATGAGTTTAAAGAAGGTAATGAGCAAGTAAATTGGTATGAACTAAAAAAAATAAATTATGGAAAATAGAACATGTTTAGAATGTGATGAAATTGTAAAGGGTAGAATTGATAAGAAATTCTGTTCTGATTATTGTAGAAATGCCTATAACAATCGTGTAAATAAAGACAGTAAAAACCTAATCAGAAATATTAATAATCGTCTTAGAAAAAACTATAAAATTTTATCAGAATTAAATACATCAGGAAAAACTAAAGTAACTAGAACCAAATTATATGATAAAGGTTTCGACTTTCAGTTTTTTACCTCTATCTATAAAACAAAAACAGGTAATACTTATTTTTATATTTATGATGAAGGTTATTTACCATTAGAGAATGAAACTTTTTTACTGATTAGAAAAGAGTAATAAAAAAGGATAGTACCCACTATCCTCATATATTAAAGAATAAAATACATTTTAACTATTCCAAGTATTTCCTTTTACGCTAATTGCAGCTTTTAAAACATCTTTCTGACTTAATTGTCCTATTAATTTTCCGTTATCTACAACAGGAAATCTTCTTCTATGTGAGCTAATAAATTTAAAAGCAGCATCAAAAATATTCATGTTTTTATCAATTGTATCAACATCTGTAACCATATATTTACCTACAGTATTATTTGTATCCGAAGGCATATTATAGTACTTACTTTCAGAAATATGTTTAATACAATCTGTCTCAGAAATAATACCAATTAGTTCATTTTTCTCATTTACTACAGGCCCACCAGAAATTTTATAGGTAATTAATTGGTTAATTACATGATCTAAAGTATCTTCAGCTTTAAAGGTTATTAATTTTGTAGTCATGTAATCTGATACTAAAATTTGAGTCTCTTCTTTTCCTTGATTTGTATCTCTTTTGCCTTGAAAGCTTTTAATTGCCATAATGATGTAGTTTTTAGTTCTTTTAAATGTACTGTTTTTTCTGTTTTATACAACCTTTACATCAAAAAAAAATCTATTTCTTATAATTTAAGAGACTTTTTTATTAAAAAATTATAGAGGTCAGTAGTTAGTTACATATAATTTTGTGATGTTCTACTTTCTCCTTTTCAACCATTTTAGTTATTAAGTTATTGAATATTGTTGCTTTACTTTGTGATCGATTAATTCTAAAACAAAATTCATTAAAATATCTATTTAGATTAAAGTCACTAACCCAAGAATACGTTGTTCTTATCCAAGATTTCACTTGATGAATCATTGTATGAAGTGCTTTAAAATTCATACCACCATTACTTTCTATTTGAGTAATATTATAAACTTTAGCAATAGGCCTGTAACCTCTCCATTTGTCGGTTATCACTTTAGCTTTTCGACTGATATGATTCACAAAAATATATTGCAAAGAACTAGCTGAAAAATCTTCGATTCTCATGGCATACATTCTTTTAACTTTTCCATCTTGAGTTAGTTCAACAGCAGTTATAGCTTTCTTTTTCTTAGCATTATAACTTCTTCCTACTTTGTCTTTTTCTCGTCCACCCAAAACAAATTCATCTACATGAACAATACCAGTCATAGGACTATTTCCACTACTTTCCATTGCTTCTCTAATTTTGAGCATAAATAAACGGGCTGTCTTTTCTGTTACGCTAAAACGAACTGCAACATAACTAGCAGAAAGGCTTTTAGTACTTGTACTCATTTCAAAAACAATAAAAAAAGCTTTTCTAACACCAAACTTTACCTTGTGAAAAAGTGTGTTTGAGGTAGATGATTCTTGATGAGAACAAATATTACATGTACGTGAAAAATCTTTTCTTATTTGAGCCTTGTTATGACCACATTTAACACATTGAAATCCATCTTTCCATTTAATATCTGCCAAGTATTTCTTGCAATCTTCATCCGTTTTAAACCGATCAGCAAACTCTAGAAGATTTTGTCCTTTAAATATATTCATAATAATACTCTATTTATTGACTTTAAAGATATGAATTTAAATACTGACCTCTGAAAAATTAATTAAAAAGCTTTTTTAGTTTTGTTTCTATACTTCTAATTAAACAGGTGTATAAATAATTAGATGACAAAAAAATTAACATCAGAAAACAAAAAAAGCATCTTGAAAAATCAAAATGCTTTTTAGAATATTATTAAAAACTGGTATTTAGTCTATTTCAGATACTCTTAAGGTATTTACCATACCTTTAGCTTCTACTGGCATAGAAGTAAGGTTAATCATTAAATCTCCTTCTTTAACAAAGCCTTTTTCTTTAGATATTTTATTAATATCTACTACAGTATCATCTGTACTTAAGTTTTTATCGTAATAAAAAGCTTTTACACCCCAAAGTAAGTTTAGTTTTCCTAAAATTCTTCTTTCTGATGAAAATGCTAATATTTTAGCTTGTGGTCTCCAAGCAGAAATTTGAAATGCAGTATACCCACTATTTGTTAATGTAGAAATTGCTGTAGCATCAATATCATTTGCCATTAAAGCTGCGTGATGACAAACCGATTTTGTTATAAATCTGTTTGTTCTAATATGTGGTGCTTCATGTGGTACTTTAATCATTCTAGAGTTCTCAACAGCTTTAATAATTTCTGCCATTTTTTGAATTACTCTTAATGGGTGTTTCCCTACAGAAGTTTCTCCAGATAACATTACTGCATCTGCTCCGTCCATAATAGAATTTGCAACATCATTTACTTCTGCCCTAGTTGGTACAGGGTTGTCAATCATTGTTTCCATCATTTGAGTTGCAATAATTACAGGAATTCTTGCTCTCTTTGCACGTCTCACTAATTTTTTCTGAATTAATGGTACATCTTGCATAGGAATTTCTACACCTAAATCTCCACGGGCAACCATTAATCCATCACAATAAGGAATTAATGCATCTATATTTGCAACTGCTTCTGGCTTTTCTATTTTAGCAATTACGGGTACTCTATAATCTGAATGTTGGTCAATTAAATCACGTAACATTCTTAAATCTTCTGGCGTTCTAACAAAAGAAAGTGCCATCCAATCTACATTTAAACCTAATGCAAAAACTGCATCTTCTTTATCTTTTTCTGTTAAGGCTGGTAAAGAAATAGCGGTGTTTGGTAAGTTTACTCCTTTTTTAGAATTTAAAGGTCCACCTACAATTACTTTTACAACAACGGCTTTATCTTTATCTGTAGAAACTACTTCAAATAATAATTTACCATCATCTACCATAATTTGTTCTCCTACTTTTACGTCTTTAGGAAAACGTTGGTATGTCATAAATGCTTTCTCCTTGTTACCAATACATTTTTCTGTAGTAAAGGTAAATAAGTCACCATCTTTTAAAACGACACCTTCTTCCATAACTCCTACACGAAGTTTTGGACCTTGTAAGTCTGCTAAAATTGCTACATTGAAACCTTCTTCTTCATTAATTTCTCTAATTCTTTGCACATTTTGTTTTACAACATCATAATCTGCATGAGAAAAATTAATTCTAAAAACATTGACACCAGCTATGGCCAAGTTTTTCATTTTTTCTTTAGTATCAATTGCTGGCCCTAAGGTTGCAACTATTTTTGTTTTTTTGTAGTCTTTCATTGTTTAAAATATTAAAAAGTCTTTCGACTTTAAGGTGTTCTTATCTATTGAATATGCAGTAATTACATTGTCAATACTTTTAATTCTATTTATTGTTTTCGAAACAAATTCATCTTCTGATACTCCACAAATTTTCAAGAAAAAATCTACTTTTTTCTTTTCTGGAATTAAATATGTCTTTGTTTCTAATGTTAGTAATAATTGATTAGACGTTGTTTGATTTTCTCCTTTATAACTATTTGCTATTAAAAAACAATCGAAATCGAATTCTATATTTTTATATTTATAAATAGAAAAAGAGGATTTCTTTTTTTCTCTAACAAACTCTAAATCTTCTTTTGCTTTATAAAACCTTGCGTTTAGGTTTTTATTTAATAAGTAGGCAAGTTTATAATCTTCCAAGGTAGAATGGATGCCTATTAAAGAATATTCTTCTTCAAAAAAATCGTCCATTTCTAAAGCGTGTACCTGCATAAATTATAACTAATACTCGTTTTTATGAGTTAGCTAAATTACTAATTGTTTACGAATTTTAGTGTTAATTTAACGAAAACGTTATCGCTGATATCTTAAATTAAAGTGACCTTAGTGCACAAAGTATTCTCTTTCTAAACTTTTTTTAATAATTATAAACACTTCTAAACTACCTTAGATTTTTGTTCTTTTATTAAAAGAAAATCCTCTAAGAACTAGTTAAAAAGTTATATTAAATACCTTTCAATCTAGCTTAGGTGCTGTTAAATTAATTTCTTTTAAAAATAGATGTTGATTTACATTCCATTAAACACTATAAATTTGAGTTTAAAGAAGATTGGTAAACAAAAATAATAAGTTATATTATCCTAAAGAAATCTCTTCCTGAAAAGCAAAATAGACTCTTTTAGCGGCTTGTTCTTCTGCTTTTTTCTTAGAAGTGGCTCTACCTTTGGCTATTTGCTCGCCATCGATACTAATTTTAACACTAAAATGCTTAATCGCTTCGTTACCCGAATCTTCGTAAGTATCAAAAGTGTATTTTTTCTTTTGTTTCTGACACCACTCTATAATAAGACCTTTGTAACTCGTTATTTTTCCTTCTAGTTTTTGAATATCAACATAAGGAACAATTACATTTTCATAAATAAATTTCTGACAAGTATTGTAGTTTTTATCTAAATAAATAGCACCTACTAATGCCTCAAAAATATTACCATGAATATTATCACCAACGTTAGCCTGATCTATATTACTTTTTACAAATCGTATTAAATCTAGATCTTTACCCAATTCATTTAAATGCTCTCTACTTACTATTTTAGAGCGCATTTGCGTAAGGTAACCTTCACTACCAGTAGGAACTTTTTTATACAAATAAGCAGCAATAACAGACCCTAAAATAGAATCACCTAAAAACTCTAAGCGTTCGTAATTAATAGGAATTCCTTTGTTGTCTAACATTTGCACAGATCTATGTGTAAATGCTTTTTTGTATTTATTGATACTCCTTGGTGAAAAGTTTAGTAATTTTTTTAATTCGTTATATAATTGCGCATCCTCTTCATTGTGAGGCTTTACTATTTTACGAATAAAATTCATAGAGAATTAATCTTCTAATTTTCTAAATGCAACACATGCATTATGTCCTCCAAAACCAAACGTATTACTCATAGCTACTTTAATATCGCGCTTTTGAGCTTTATTTAAAGTTAAGTTTAAATCTGGATTGATATTTTCATCTACATTAACATGATTAATTGTTGGTGGTACAATACCATGTTTCATGGCTAAAACTGCCGCTATAGATTCTATAGCTCCTGCAGCTCCCAACAAATGACCTGTCATCGATTTTGTAGAGTTAATATTAATGTTTTTGGCATGTTCACCAAAAACCTCAGAAATTGCTTTTAATTCTGCAACATCTCCTAAAGGTGTAGAAGTACCATGTGTGTTAATATGGTCTACATCTTCTGGATTAATTCCTGAATTTTCTAAACAATTTTTCATTACAGCAATTACCCCAATTCCTTCTGGGTGAGGTGCAGTCATATGATAAGCATCAGAAGACATACCGCCTCCAATAACCTCTGCATAAATTTTTGCTCCCCTTGCTTTTGCATGTTCGTAGCTTTCTAAAACCAAAGCACCTGCTCCTTCTCCTAATACAAAACCATCTCGTTCTGCATCAAAAGGTCTAGAAGCTGTTTCTGGACTTTCGTTTCTTGTAGATAAGGCGTGCATAGCGTTAAAACCACCAACACCAGAAATTACAACTGCAGCTTCAGAGCCACCAGTTACAATAACATCACAAGTTCCTAAACGAATATAGTTTAAAGCATCTATCATTGCGTTAGCAGATGATGCACATGCAGAAACTGTAGTATAATTAGGCCCCATAAATCCATTCTTAATAGAAATGTTTCCTGGCGCAATATCTGCAATCATTTTTGGGATAAAGAAAGGATTAAATCTTGGTGTACCGTCTCCAACACCAAAGTTTATAGCTTCGTTTTGAAAAGTTTCTAAACCTCCAATTCCTGCTCCCCAAATTACACCAACGCGTAATTTGTTAATTTTGTCTAAGTCTAGGTTTGCATCTGCAATTGCTTCATCAGAAGCTACCATTGCATACTGTGTAAACCTATCCATTTTACGGGCGTCCTTTCTATTAATAAAGTCCGTTACTTCAAAGTTTTTTAATTCACATGCAAAACGAGTTTTGAACTTGGCAGCATCAAAACTTTTAATAGGCGCTGCTCCGCTAACTCCGTTAACTAAGGCATTCCAATACTCTTCAATATTATTACCAATTGGCGTTAATGCGCCAAGTCCAGTGATTACAACTCGTTTTAATTGCATATAAATTTACTTTTTTGCTTCTTCAATATAGCTAACTGCTTGACCTACTGTTCCGATGTTTTCAGCTTGATCGTCTGGAATTTGAATATCGAATTCTTTTTCGAATTCCATAATTAACTCAACAGTATCCAAAGAATCTGCTCCTAAATCGTTTGTGAAGCTAGCTTCTGTTGTTACTTCGTTATCGTCTACTCCTAATTTGTCTACGATAATAGCTTTTACTCTTGATGCAATGTCTGACATAATTTTGTGTTTTTTAAAATTTTAATCGTGGCAAAAATACGAATCTTAACAATTAAAACTAATTTTTGCCGCAAAAATGATTCTTAAAAGTAAAGAAAAATATTTAATCTTTACTTAAAACAATCTATTTGTTAATAATTATTCTTTTTTTTGTAGCTTAGAAATGAAGTTATGAAGCGTATTGTTATTTTTGCATCTGGTTCTGGAACGAACGCAGAAAACATTATTAAATTTTTTAATCATACTAAAACCGCTAAGGTTACTTATGTGTTATGTAACAATGAACATGCCAAAGTTTTTGATCGATGTAAAAATTTAGACATCAAATGTTTACATTTTAAAAAAGAGGCGTTTTTTACTTCGAATGAAGTTCTAAATCTTCTAAAAGAACAAGCAGATTATATTGTTTTAGCAGGTTTTTTATGGAAAATTCCAACAAAAATTATTGACGCTTTTCCAAATAAAATCATCAATATTCACCCTGCATTGTTGCCAAAATATGGTGGAAAAGGGATGTATGGAATGAACGTTCATAAAGCTGTAAAAGAAAATAAAGAAACAGAAACTGGCATCACTATTCACTACGTAAATGCCAATTATGATGAAGGAGCTATCATTTTTCAAGAAAAAACAGCTCTTTTAAATGAAGATACACCAGAAAAAATCGCAGAAAAGATTCATATTTTAGAACAACGTTACTTTCCAAGAGTTATTGAAGATGTAATTTTAACTATAAATGAGTAAAAAAAAGTTTTATGTTGTTTGGAACGGACGAAGAAAAGGAGTTTTTACTTCTTGGAAAGTCTGTAAAAAGCAAATTGAAGGTTTTGAAGGCGCACAATACAAATCTTTTGCAGATTTAAACGAAGCCGAAATTGCAGCTACCAAAATCTATGCAGATTACGTTGGTAAAGACACTAAAAAACCCACTTTATCATCCGCAGAAAAAGAAAAATTAGGAAGACCTATTTTAGAAAGTATTTCTGTAGACGCTGCTTGCTCTGGAAATCCTGGGAAAATGGAATACAGAGGTGTTTTAACACATAATAAGCAACAACTTTTTTTAAAAGGCCCATTTGCTAAGGGAACCAATAATATTGGCGAATTTCTAGCTCTAGTGCACGGAATTGCGCTTTTAAAGAGTAAGAACAAAGAGCATATTCCTATTTATTCTGATTCTAAGATTGCCATGAGTTGGGTAAAGCAGAAAAGATGTAAAACCAACATGCATTTTGATGCTTCTAATAAAGATTTATTAGACTTGATAAAAAGAGCCGAAAAATGGCTGAAAGAAAACACATATAAAAATCCTATTTTGAAATGGGAAACCAAAGCTTGGGGAGAAATTCCTGCAGATTTTGGGAGAAAGTAAAATCAGTTATCAGAATTTATGGCACTGTCTCATAAAGTGTGTAAGTTTTAAAAACTCAGGATTGTTCAAATCCTGAGTTTTTTATTTTTATTAACTTTAAATTTTATATACTTATGAGACCAGAAGATTTATTAAACGATGATTTTTTAAAACAATTTAACAACGGATCAGAGCTAACCAGCTTCATCGAACAACTTCACAAACGAGGAGTTGAAAAGATTTTAGAAGGCGAACTCGATGCTTATTTAGATTATGATAAACATCAAAAAAGTAAAGCAAATAACTTACGAAATGGCTACACTAAAAAGAAGCTAAAAACTACTTTAGGGGAGACAGAAATACAAGTGCCAAGAGATCGTAATAGTTCTTTTAATCCAATGATTATAAAGAAAAGACAAAGTACTGCGGATGGTGTCGAAAATGTTATTATCTCATTGTATGCCAAAGGGATGAGCAATATTGATATCGAAGAACAAATCCGAGAACTCTATAATTTTAATGTATCTACTTCCACAATTTCAAGAATAACTGACGCTATCACCACTGATGTTATCGCTTGGAAAAATAGACCATTAGAGACTACTTATTTAATTGTTTGGATGGATGGAATTGTTTTTAAAGTACGAGAAAACTCTAAAGCAATTAACAAAACCATTTACATTGCTGTTGGGCTTAGAACAGATGGCAAAAAAGAAGTTTTAGGTTTGTGGTTGGGTAAAAATGAATCTTCTGCTTTCTGGATGAGTGTTTTAACTGATATAAAAGCCAGAGGAACTCAAGATATACTGATTACTGCAACCGATAATTTAAACGGTTTTACAGACACTATAAAAACCATTTTCCCGAATTCAACTACTCAAATTTGTGTAGTTCATCAAATTAGAAACTCTTGTCGCTATGTTGTTTGGAAAGATAAAAAAGCCTTTACAAAAGATATGAAACAAATCTATACAGCTCCAACAAAAGAAGCTGCAAGAGCTGCCTTAAAAGACTTTAAAACCAAATGGGAATCTAAATATTCTTACGCCATTAGAAGTTGGGAGAATAACTGGGATGAACTTACCATATTCTTTGATTTTCCAGTGGAAATTAGAACTATTATTTATACCACAAATTTAATAGAAAATCTAAACGGAAAAATTAGAAAATACACCAAAAATAAACTCTCTTTTCCAACTGATGATGCAGTGATGAAATCTGTATATTTAGCAGTAAGAGAAAGCACTAAAAAATGGAAAATGCCAATTAGAAATTGGGGAATTATTCTAAACCAATTTTTAGCTATATTTGAAAACAGGATTAAACTATAAATAAGTTAACCCTGATTTTTTGAACTTACACAGTTTTTAGGATAGTGTCGAATTTATAAATTCTATGACTTCTATCCAATAGAAAACATAACAATTCTTATTAATACATACTACTTGTCACTTCAAAGTATTGAGAAGTCTCATAACAGTGATAACACAAAACTGAATATCACTATGCGATTTCTCCTATCGTCGGAATGACAAAACTGTATGAAAACCAAACATTATTAATCAAATTCATTATTCAAAAAAATAAAAGAAGGGTTCACTTCTTTTATAAGTGTTAGTTTCTTCTCACGTCTCCATTTTTTCAATTCTTTTTCCCTCGCAATAGCCAATTGAATCCAAGAATGTTTTTCGTAATACACTAAGAACTCAATATTATATTTTGCTGCAAATGTTTTCTTCTTTTCAAGTATGTTTGTTTTATGTTGTTGCAAACGTTCTTTTAAGTTATTTGTTACTCCAATATAAAATGTGGAACGGTAACTATTTGTAATTATATAAACATAATAACTATGAAATCCTTTTTGTGGGTTTAGCATCCTTTTTTCTTAAAAGGTATGTATTATAAAAAGAATCTCCAAAAATTGTTACTTCGAAGTATTGGGAAGTTACAGAACAGTAGTGATAACGCAACAATACTTAAAAATAGTATGCGATTTCTCCTATCGTAGAAATAACAAACTGCATGAAAATAAACCACAAAAATTGTCACTTCGAAGTATTGAGAAGTCGCATAACAGTGATAACGCAAAACTTAAAATGCATTATGTGATTTCTCCTATCGTCGGAATGACAAAACTGTATGAAAATAAACCACAAAATTGTCACTTCGAAGTATTGAAAAGTCGCATAACAGTCGTAACGCAAAACCTATCAAACATTATGTGATTTCTCCTAGCGTCGAAATGACAATCGTTTCATTTTATACTTCTTAATTCCGCAAGCGGAGGTTTTTTTTTAAAAATTATAAACTTTCTGGATCAACAAAAAAGACTAATTTTAAAATGGTATTTAGATATAGATGATTTTATCATTCTTATTTTGAATGATTTTATAGTGGAGAAATTTTTCTTTTTCACAGCATTTTTCTCTTGTCAAAGATGGAAAAGAAATTTTTAAAAACCTAAAAAATCACTTTCCATTATAGCATACCCAATTATAGGGTATAAGAACCTCACTGTTTTCAGGTATGCCAAAATGGAAATATTTTAAATACTAATTTTACTTATTTTTACATCGAAAAAGAAAAAATTAATGAGAGAAAGAGAAAGAGAAAGAGAAAGAGAAAAAATAAAAGATACTTGTAAAAGTATATTAAACAATTTAGAAGAAAAAAGAAAACAAGTTGGTATAAGCCGTTATGATATGGCACTTCATTTAGGGATAACAGAAAATGGTTATTTTAAAGTTATTAAAGGACACACAAAGCTAGATACAGAACGCTTATTACTTATTTTAAATAAACTAGCTATTTCGCCAAAGGAGTTTTTTAAAGATTATAAAGACTAATTGTAGATTACAAACTAAAAGTAAAAACCCAAAACTATGTTTAGTTTTGGGTTTTTATATTTATTAATTTACTTTAAGATTGCTTCGTAAAAACTCGCAATGACAATTCATTCTTATTATTAAACAGATTGCTTCACTATCGTTCGCAATGACAAATTATAAATTAGCCTTCATCAATTCTCTATTCATTCTTGCAATGTTGTCTAAAGAGATTCCTTTAGGACATTCTACCTCACAAGCACCTGTATTTGTACAGTTACCAAAACCTTCTAAATCCATTTGTGCAACCATGTTTTTTACACGATCTGCAGCCTCTACCTGTCCTTGTGGTAATAAAGCATACTGAGATACTTTTGCACCAACAAATAACATTGCAGAAGAGTTTTTACAAGTAGCCACACAAGCACCACAACCAATACAAGTTGCTGCATCCATAGCGTCATCTGCTGCGTGTTTAGAAATTGGCAATGAGTTTGCATCTTGCGTATTACCAGATGTGTTTACAGAAATGTAACCACCCGATTGTTGTATACGCTCAAAAGCCATTCTGTCTACTACTAAATCTTTTATTACAGGAAATGCTGATGCTCTAAATGGCTCTATGGTAATAGTATCGCCATCTTTAAACATACGCATGTGCAACTGACATGTAGTAACACCTCTATCTGGTCCGTGAGCTTCTCCATTAATATATAAAGAACAAGCACCACAGATACCTTCTCTACAATCATGATCAAAAGCAACTGGCTCTTCACCTGTGTTTACTAATTGTTCATTCAAAACATCCATCATTTCTAAAAAAGACATGTGCTCTGAAATATCATTCACTTTATAGTCTACCATTTGACCCTTTGAACCAGCGTCTTTTTGTCTCCAAATTTTAAGTGTTAAATTCATCTTGTCTTTCTTATTTGTATGAACGTTGTTTCAATTCAATATCGTTAAACTCTAATTCTTCTTTGTGTAAAACTGCATCTGCAGGTTCTCCTTTATATTCCCAAGCAGCTGCAAAAGCGAAATCTACATCGTTACGTTTTGCTTCTCCTTTTTGAGGGCCATCTAATTCTGCAGATTCTTCTCTAAAGTGACCTCCACAAGATTCTGCTCTCATTAAGGCATCTTTAGCAAATAACTCACCTAACTCTAAGAAATCTGCAACTCTACCTGCTTTTTCTAATTCTGGGTTCATTTCACTTGCAGATCCTGGTACAGAAACTTCTTTCCAGAATTCTTCACGAATGGCTTTAATTTCTACCATTGCTTCTTGTAATCCTTTTGCGTTTCTAGACATACCTGCCTTGTCCCACATTACTTTTCCTAATTTCTTATGGAAATAGTCTACAGATTTTGTTCCTTTATTTTCAATAAAATGATTGATTCTTTCTGTAACTTCTTTTTCTGCTGCGTCAAATTCTGCAGTTTCAGTAGATATTTTTCCTGTTCTAATATCAGCAGATAAATAATCTCCAATAGTATAAGGTAGTACAAAATAACCATCTGCCAAACCTTGCATTAATGCAGAAGCTCCTAATCTGTTTGCTCCGTGGTCAGAGAAATTTGCTTCTCCAATACAGTAACATCCAGGAATAGTTGTCATTAAGTTATAATCTACCCAAACACCACCCATTGTATAGTGTACCGCTGGATAAATCATCATTGGAGTTTCATACGGGTTTTGATCTATGATTTTCTCATACATCTGAAATAAGTTTCCATATTTTGCTCTAACAATCTCTTGTCCTAATTCTTTTATTTTTGCAGGTGATGCATTTTCTATATTATGAATTTTTGCTTGCTCTTTTCCGTAACGTGTAAAAGCAGATGCAAAATCTAAATACACAGCTTCTCCTGTTGCATTTACTCCGTAACCAGCATCACAACGTTCTTTTGCTGCTCTAGATGCAACATCACGCGGTACTAAGTTACCAAATGCAGGGTAACGTCTTTCTAAATAGTAATCTCTTTGATCTTCTGTTAAATCATTAGGTGATTTCTTTCCTTCTCTAATTGCTAAAACATCTTCCATGTTTTTAGGAACCCAAATACGTCCATCATTACGTAAAGACTCAGACATCAATGTTAATTTAGACTGATAATCTCCAGAACGAGGAATACATGTTGGGTGAATTTGCGTATAACAAGGATTTGCAAAATAAGCTCCTTTCTTGTGTATTTTCCAAGCTGCAGTTGCATTAGAACCCATTGCGTTTGTAGATAAGAAATATACATTTCCGTAACCTCCAGAACCAATTACAACAGCATGTGCAGAATGACGCTCAATTTCTCCTGTAATTAAATTTCTTGCAATAATTCCTCTTGCTTTTCCATCAACAATAACAACGTCTAACATTTCATGTCTGTTAAACATCTCTATTTTACCACGAGCAATTTGTCTATTCATTGCAGAATACGCTCCCAATAATAATTGTTGCCCCGTTTGTCCTTTTGCATAAAAAGTTCTAGAAACTAAAACTCCACCAAAAGAACGATTGTCTAACAAACCACCATAATCACGTGCAAAAGGAACTCCTTGTGCTACACATTGATCAATAATATTTGCAGAAACTTCAGCTAAACGATATACGTTTGCTTCACGAGAACGGTAATCTCCACCTTTTACAGTATCGTAAAATAATCTGTAAGTAGAATCTCCATCTCCTTGGTAATTTTTTGCAGCGTTAATTCCTCCTTGTGCAGCAATAGAATGCGCTCTTCTTGGAGAATCTTGGTAAGCAAATGCTTTAACATTATAGCCTAACTCTGCTAATGTTGCTGCGGCAGAACCACCTGCTAATCCTGTACCTACAACAATAACGTCTATATTACGTTTGTTTGCAGGGTTTACCAAGTCTATTTTATTTTTATAATCTGTCCATTTATCTTTAATTGGACCTTTTGGTACTTTTGAATCTAAAGCCATTGTTATTTAAAATTAATGGTTATTAAATAAATGATGAAATAATGCAATAATTATAAATCCTAAAGGAATAACTATTGAATATATTTTACCAAAATTTTGTAATGCTTTTTTTCTTCCTGCGGTAACTCCCATCGATTGAAAAGCAGATGCAAAACCATGTGCTAAATGCAATCCTAAGAAAACAAATGCAACTACATAAGCAATAACTCTAATAGGGTTTACAAACTTCTCTTGTAATTCATGAAAATATCTTGTTGGATCTTCTGGTAAAGCAGCAATATATTTATGGTTAATTTCTGGAAACCAGAAATCGATAAAGTGTAAAACAATAAAAGCTAAAATTGCAATTCCACTGTAAATCATGTTTCTACTCATCCAAGATGAATTAGCAGCTCCATTATTTTTAGCATAAGCAACTCCGTTTGCTTTTTTGTTTTTTAACTCTAAAATAAAACCCATTACAAAATGAAAAACAACACCAATAATTAATACCGGCTGCAAAGCAAACTGTACTATAGGGTTTGTCCCCATAAAGTGAGAAGCTGTATTAAATGCATCTTCACTAAAAAGTGAAAGTAAATTTACTGATATATGCATTATTAGAAAAAACATGAGGAAGAATGCAGAAAGCGCCATGGCTATCTTTCTTCCAACTGAAGATTTGAAAAATCCGCTCATTGTATAAATGTATAATTAAGTTATAATTGTTGTTTTACAAATGTACTATTTACATATTCTTTATTGAAATAAAACAGGGGTTTTTTAATTATTTAGAATCGTTTTAATAAAGAAAATAAACATATTTTAAACAACTTAAAATCAGTTATTTATGTGTCTAAATTTATTTAAAAAATATAAAAAATTTCATCTTTCACAAAACTGGTTAACCAAAAAAAGAATCTATTTTAACCCACTTTAACTATATGGCCAAATTATAGGGATCAATACAATGCTTACTATAAAAAACATTAGAAGTAAAATAGCACCACTTTTTAAATAATCTGTAAACTTATAATTACCTGCATTCATTACCATTGTATTTGTAGGTGTACCAAAAGGCGTTAAAAAAGCCGTAGATGCACTTACTGCTAATGCCATCATAAATGGATGCGGAGAATACCCCAACTCTAAAGACGCTACCAAAACAATTGGTGCCATTAAAATTGCCGTTGCAGTATTACTCATTACCTGACTTAAAAAAGAAGTAATTAAGAAGATACCTGCTAAGAAATAAGTGGGATGTTTTTCTCCTACTAATAAAATCATAGAATCTGCAATAAATTTTGCGCCTCCTGTTTTTTGAAGTGCAACCCCCATCGGTATCATACCTGCCATTATAATAATCACATTCCAATTGATAGATCTATAAGATTGATTCATATTAATACAACCTGCAGCAATCATAATAAATGCGGTTAACATTACTGTAATTGATGACGAATAAGGCCCCCAAATAAACATGCACACCATAAATACCATTGCCAAAATGGAGATAATACCTTTTCTTGTTATGGTACCAACTTCTTTAGACAACTCTTCTGGAGAACCAATAATTAAGAAATCTCTACTTTCTTCTTGAATCGCTTTAATGTCTTCCCATTTAGCACGAACCAAAATAACATCGCCTTCTCTCAAATCAAATTCTCTACCTCTAATTCTTTTATTATATCTACTTACTGCAATAACTTGCAAATTGTATTTTTTTCCGAATCTACCGGTATTAATATGCCTCCCTTTATAGCTAGATTTTGGAGCAATAATCAACTCACACATCCCAATCTCATCCGAAAGTACATTCTGTTTGATAAATTCACCATCAACATCTGCCAATTTAGTTGCAGCTACATTATACTTATCAATAAATCTATGAATACGATTTTCACTACAATTAACAATGAGCTCATCTCCAACATTCATTTGTCTATTTAAATCTGGAAATTCATCCAAATCACTTTTTTTGAAACCTACCTTTTTAAGAAAAGAAGTTGTAATATCTTCTTTAGAAATCATTTTTATAATAGTTACTCCCATTAAGGATCCTAACTTTAATTCTTTCATCGTTTTACCAACAGCTGAAGAATTAGGTCTAATCCTTACCCTCCAAAACCCTTGAAATAATTGATAGGAATCTTCTATACTTTGTATTGATTCATCAATATCTTCTACTCTTCTAGACTTATTACTTGGTAGTAATTTTGTTCCCAAATAACGCATATAAATTACCGTTAACAGTAACAAAGGAACCCCTATGTATGCAAATTCGAAAAAACCAAATTCAGGAATTCCAGCATCTATCATTGCTTGGTTTGTAACAATATTTGTTGGCGTACCTGTTAACGTTAACAAACCTCCGGTAGCAGCTGCAAACGATAAAGGAATTAACATTTTTGAAGCAGGAGTTTTTAATCTCCAAGAAGCAGCAATTATAACAGGCATTAAAGATGCAACTGTACCCGTGTTACTCATAAAGGCAGACAGAATAGCCGAACCAATAATAATTAAGACTAATAGTTTATTTGAATTATTTTTTGATAGCACAATAATTTTATTACCCAACCAAGAAGTTAATCCGGTTCTACTCATTGCTTCTCCAACAATAAAAAGACCTGCAATTAAAATAATACTCGAATTACTAAATCCAGAAAAAGTTTCGTTAACAGTTAAGATCCCTGTCATACTTAGCGCCATCATACTAGTGATTGCTACAATATCTGGTCTAATTTTTCCTGATACAAAAAGAACAATTGTTATTGCTAAAATAATAAATGTAGTTGTCATAGTTTGAGTATTTATAACTTCTAGTGTAAATTGAATAAAAAATATATTATAACATCGCCATCACTTCTGCTACTATAATAATAAGTACTAAAGAAAAAGGATAAACTGCTGCATAAGCAACTTGTGGTGCTTCTGATTCTGTCATAGAATCTGTTGCACTTAAACCTGGAGTTGAAGTCATCCCTCCGGTTAATGCTCCTAAAATAGATAAAAAATTAATTTTTAGTAAGAAGCGTCCAACAAGAACCGTTGTAATCATTGGAACTAAAGTAATAAGCGCTCCATACAAAAATAAAATAAAACCATGTTTTTCAATGGCAGAAATTAAACTCTGTCCTGCATTAAGACCAACAGGTGTTAAGAATAATAATAACCCAAACTGACGTAGTATTTGATTTGCAGGCCCAGATAAATTCCAAATTACAGGCCCAACTTTTCCTTTCCAACTTAAAAAAATAGAAGCTAAAAGCACACCTCCTGTAAGACCTAGTTTTAAACTGATCCCTCCCAAAGGAATTGCGATTGCACCAACAAGAATACCAATAACAATACCAAGTGCAACTGGTAAAAAACTCGTTTGCCCAATTCTTTTTAAACTATTTCCAAAGAGTTGTGTAACAGCAGAAACGTTTCCTATAGAGCAAGAAACTAAAATTTTATCTCCAAATTTTATTTTAGTTGTTGGGTGCGGTGCTAAATCGATACTTGCTCTTCTAATACGTGTAATTGTTGCAGAATAGTTTTCTAACAAATTGAGTTCTCTAATGCTTTTATTTACCACAGCATCATTACTTACAACATACCATTTTACCTCGTAAGTTCCACTACGTGGAATTTCTATATCGGTAACTTTACCTAATAAAACTTCTATTCTTTCTAATGCATTTACTGTACCTACCGCTTTAATAATATCTCCAGTTTCTAAGATTGTGTCTTTTGTAGGGCAAATAGGTAGTTGATTCGGTTTCATGATACGAGAAATATTCGCTTTGGTCATAAAACGTATTCTTAACTCTTTAATAGTTTTTCCGTTAACGTTTTCATTAGAGATAATTAAGTTTTTATTAATTACCATTGGAGTATTAGAGTTTGATTTTTCTTCAAAATCTTTTTCTTCTTTTTTAATGTTAACTCTAAATAAAGAGGGGCCTAGTTTTACAAATAAAATAACGCCTAAAACCCCAAAAGGATACGCAATACCATAACCAATTGATGCTAAAGGAGATTGAGAAGCCTCTATAGAAGCAGCCAAACCAGGTGTAGAGGTTAATGCACCTGTTAACAAACCACTCATCATATTCATATCTACATCATAAATATAAGAAATAGAGACAGCTGTAATTCCACCTGTTAATACTGTAATTCCTGCCAGTGTAATCAATTTTGTTCCTTGTTCTTTAAAAGAACTGAAAAAAGAAGGGCCTGCTTGCATACCTATGGTGTAAATAAATAAAACCAACCCCACACTTTGTATGATAGAAGGAATATTAAAAGTAATACCATATAAGTTATATAAGTACCCGAAAAAAATGGCTACAAAAATAACTGCCGAAGTATCAAAATTAATCCCTTTTACTCGAATATTTCCAAGGGTAATTCCTAAGCCAATAACTAGAAATAACACAAAGTAATCTTTGGTGAGTAATTCTGAAAAAAATTCCATAAATTTTAATATTTATTTAAATGTAATTTTATAAAAAACTAAATTTCATTTGAGTAGACAAAAGTAGGTCTTTACCACAATAAGCTTATATGATATTTATCAGCTGAAGCCTTGCTTTTATTGGTTTTTTTTTAGTTTAAAGTACGCTAACAACCATGCTTATTGAACGAATACGTTGTAGTAAATTTTTTCTTAATTAAAACTGATGTTTTTACCTTTTTTAGATGAAATTAAGCATTTACTATTTTCCCAAGTTCCCCTAAGTACTTCTTTGGCAATAACTTCTCCTTTACAAGTTAAAAAATTACCCTTTATATCTTTTTTTATAATTTTGAAAGAACCTTTATTAATGGCGTTTACAATTTTATAAATTAATACTTTTCTAGAAACTTTACTTCCTTTAGTAATTAATTTTAACCCTTCTTCATTATTGTATAAATCCATTTTTGATGATATCTCATCTGGCACAATACCCTCTTCTAGCTTTCGTTTTTTATAGCTAATATAATTCTCTTTTTCATGTGCTTTTCCTAAAGAACGTGCGGCACCTTCTCCTATTTCTTGACGCATACGTGCCATCCAATATCCATGTCTAAATGCATCTACTTGACCACCTGCACCATCTCCATCTAATAAGTTTGTTTTTGCAATAGAATCAGAAACTCTGTTGGCTTCGTTAGAAACTGTTAAAGATCTTTTTGCTTTAAACGGATGAAATAATACCCATTTTTTAATGGGGGCAGAAAGTTTAAAAAAGCTTTTAAAATTAGATTGAGAAAACATTTGAACAGAAAATAATAGTGCTAAAAAAAAGAGTTGTTTTTTCATTTAAAAAAATAAGATTGTTAATAAACTTAATATGGTAAAAATAAGGCTTTTTTTTAACCATGATTCCCTTCTCATCAATTTCAAAACTCTTATAAGGATTCCTCTAAAAATGGTGAAAAATATTTTTTTTAGATTAAAGTAACTCTAAAAAAGAATCACCTTGATTCTAAAAAAGAATTAAGGTGATTTAATTATATACTTTTCAAAAAGTAAATTTTATGAAAAATTGGGGAATATAACTTCTTATTTTAAACATTAAATGTTGTTCGACAAAACTAAGTGTAATGTATTACGCAGGAAAGGTAATAAAGTGCCTTTAAACTGTAAAAATGGGATAAATTAACGTATAAATTGTTTTCTAAACTCTTCTGGCGTAAATGTAGTATGCTTTTTAAAGTACTTATATAAATTGGCGGGGTCTTTAAAACCTACTTTAAATGCAATCTCTTTTATAGAAAGGTTATTTTGCAAAAGCAATCTTTTTATTTTTATAATAACCGTGTCATCAATAAACTCTTTTGCAGCTTTATTTGCAATAAACTTTACTACCGTATTTAACTTTTTTGTTGAAAAACCTAATTTATTTGCATAATCATACACTTTTTTAGTTTTAAAATAATCCTCTTCTAAAGCATTTTGAAATTTAATAAACTCTTTTAAATATTTACTTTGTTGTACATTATTATATTCTTTAGATTTTAACCTATAAATTAAGGTAATTAAAATATGTAAAAGACTTCTAATAAGCTTATAAGAATACATATCATTAACCACTAAAGCTTCTTTTTCTATAACTTTTATCAATTGAAAAATACCTCCGAAATCGCTATTTATTAATTGTGTTTTTGGAGACACTAACAACTCATTAAACATCTGTAATGCACTAGCTATTTCTAGCTCATTTAAATAACTATTTAAAAACTCTTCTTTAAAACATAACAAAAAACCTTTTGTGTCTTTACTTAAATAAAACTTATGCATTTGATCTTTTCTTATAGAAAGTATGGTTCCTTTACTATAATCGTAATCTGTAAAATCTATTGAATGTTTACCACTATTATCTGTAATAAAAATTAACGCGTAAAAATTTACTTTATGATTTTTTGCAAGAACCTCCGTACTTTCAAGTTCTACTAATTTTTCAAGTTTTACAATATCAAAATTAAATTTTTCAAGTTTTTGATAATTATGCGTTATAATTGGAGTTTTTATCATTGATAATTAACTATTTAAACACCTAAAATACAAAATATTAACTAATACCTTTAATTATACTTCTATTATTGTTAAAAACCAATTCATCATTAATACTCTTACCTAACAAAAGTTTCCCTATGGGTGATGATACTGAAATAGCAAAATATACTTTACCAGAAACAATTAATTGTCCTGCAGAAATGGATAAAAAATAATTTGCAGAACTTGTTTCAATTACACTACCCAAATGAGCAATAGTGCTCTTTTTTGATATATCTATTTTAGCCAAAACTTCTTTCATTTGGTTGATTCCTGCTAATTGCTGACCCGCTTTTTCCATTTCTAATTGTAACATTGCACGCCCAGTTTCATGCTTATCACCTGCAGAACTTTTAGTTTCTGATTGCAATGCTTTTTGGTTCGATGAAATTATGTCATCTACCGTTTGTAACCGATTATTTACAAATGCTTCGCACTTATAATAGAGTTCTTCTTTAAGCTTCATTATTTAAAATAAATGCAAATGCTCCATAATTTCCATGGTGAGAAATTGAACAAGATTTTGTTAATAATTGTTTTTGATGATAAAAAAGTGGCGCTCCAATAGGCGTTTTTATTTTATCTATTTCTTCTGATACAATTTCTTTTTTGGCTGCCAATTGTATTTTTAAAATGCTATTTATTGTTTCTAAAGAACCAATATTCGAGAAAAAATTAACCTCCCCATCGGTTTCTTTAGCAACTGTATGAATATAAAATGAATTAATAACCGTAGTAGTATGGTATTTATCTCCTTCGAAAGAAACAATTCCTTCGTTATTAGAAACTAAACTACATTCAAATTTTAAAGGAGCAAAAAATCGCCTTTCTACCTTTTGGGTGTAGCATTTGTAAGCCGCTTCTTTCATGCTCCAAAACAACCAAACTTTTAAAAACGGATTTTTAGCTTTTAAAATTTCAGTTTGCTCTTTTTGGGTGAATTGTTTCTCTAAAAAACCTTTTCGTTGCCAATTACTTTCGGTTTCTGCAAGATTTAAATCTACAATATCATTGCCAATTCTATGCATTCATTTTTGTTTGAATAATTGCTACAGTAGCTTTTACAGAGAGCATTTTCTCCATAGAAGCATTGTCTATTTCTATCTTAAATTCATCTTCTACATCTAAAATAATATCTACCAAATTTGCAGAGTTTATTTCTAAATCATTTATAAAATCTGTGTCTTCAGAGATGTTTTTAAACCCATCTTCATTTTGAATATAAGGCTTTACAATGGTTGTTAGTTTACTTATAATTTCTTCTTTTGTCATTTTTTATTTATTGTTTTAGACCTCACAGTTTTTTAAAAGCTGTGAGGTTTTTCTTTATCTTAAATTAGTTACAATTTATACTTTTTAAAGATAACACAAGCATTTACATCACCAAAACCAAAACTTGCTTTTGCTAAAATAGTAAAGTTTTTCTCCATCATTTTTGTCGGAATTTTATCCGAAGAAACTAATGCAGTAATTTCTGGATGTACATCTTCACAATTGATATTTGGAAACACAAATTGTTCTTTAATTTGTAAAACAGCAGCAACAGACTCAATAGCGCCAGAAGCAGCCAAACAATGACCAATCATCGATTTTAAAGAATTAATGTATGGAAAATCAGTTCCTTTTCTTTGCAATGCTTTGGTCCAATTTTCTATTTCTAAACTGTCTTTAGATGTTGCTGTTAAATGTCCGTTTATGACATCAATTTCATCCGCAGAAATATTGGCATCTAAAATTGCATCAGTAATACATTTCTGAACAGCTTCTGCATTCGGCGCCGTTAACGTTCCGCCATTTCTTTGTCCGCCAGAATTGATATTCCCACCTAAAACCTCCGCATAAATAGTTGCTTTTCTTTCTAAAGCGCTCTCTAACGATTCTAAAACCAAGGCTCCTGCGCCACTTCCAGGAACAAAACCAGATGCAGTTTCACTCATAGGTCTCGATCCTTTTTCTGGAGTTTCATTGTGTTTATAAGACATTACGCGCATGGCATCAAATCCGCCCCAAGTATGCAAA
Organism: Polaribacter sp. L3A8; assembly: GCF_009796785.1. Taxonomy (NCBI): domain Bacteria; kingdom Pseudomonadati; phylum Bacteroidota; class Flavobacteriia; order Flavobacteriales; family Flavobacteriaceae; genus Polaribacter; species Polaribacter sp. L3A8. The sequence goes on along the minus strand of NZ_CP047026.1, from coordinate 2,971,547 downwards.
CTACTGTCGCTAGAACTGCCAACCAACATTCGTTTTACTTTTCCGTTTTTAATACGTTCAAAACCTAATAACAAGGCTTCTGTACCCGTTGTACAAGCAGATGAATTTGTTGTTACTTGGTTTCCTAAACCTAAAATTCCACCTAAATAAGCCGAAATTCCGCTTGCCATGGTTTGCACCACAGAAGTACTTCCTAAACGTCTTACTTGTTGCTCATCAATTTTATAAATTGCCTCTCTAAATTTCTCAATTCCAGATGTTCCTGTTCCAAAAATTAAACCAGAATCATAATCTAATTTAGAGTTTTCATCTACAGAAAAACCTGCATCTTTCCACGCATCAATTCCTGCTATACATCCGTATAAAATAGAAGTACTATTAAACCCACGTAGTTGTAAAGGTGTTAAATATGTTGCTTTTTTTTCTTCAGAAATATCCGGAATTCCACCAATACAACAAGAAAACCCCTTGTCTTTTAAATTTTGATGAAAGGTAATGCCAGAAGTTCCAGCTTTTATAGCATTTGTAAACGCAGGTATACCAACGCCATTTGGCGACACCACTCCTAAACCAGTAATTACAACTCTGTTTTTCAATTTTAATTTTTTATTAATTTGTTCTCGATACAATTTCGCGAATAATCGAAATCACTCGAACTGACATTAATTTATTTAGCTATTATCATTCCAGAAATAGTTCCTCTGCAAACCAATTCATTTTTGGCATTCATCATTTTTACTTTGCACTTTAATTTATTGAATCTAAAATATTCTTTTTCTGAAGTTACGGTTACTTTTTCATTTGGTAAAACGGGTAAATAGAAATCAATATTATTAGAGGTTAAAGCAATTTGTGGTTTTTTTTCTGTTGATAAGATTTCGTCTTTTAATAAATAAATTCCCAAACAAACAACACCAATTTGCGCCATGGTTTCCGTTAAAATTACTCCTGGCGTAATCGGATTTCCCTTAAAATGACCTTCATAAAAAAATTCATTTTCTTTAAATGTATAATTTCCTGTAACTCCGTTTTCTGAAATTTCTGTGAGTTCATCAACAAACAAAAATGGGTTTGTATAAGGAAGATTTTTTATAATTTCTATTTGGTTCATTTGCTCGATTTAACAGACCTCGCAGATTTTAAAAACTTGTGAGGTCTTGTAATTTTTTATCATCATTTAATTACCACTCCAATAAAATTCTTTGTGCAGAAAAACCAGGACCAAAACTCAACATTAAACCACGTTCTCTTTTTGCAGGATTTCGATCCATAAATCGTTCTAAAACATACAAAACGGTTGCACTAGACATATTACCGTATAATCGTAAAACTTCTTTTGTATCGTCTATATTTTTTCCTAAAACACCAAATAAATCTTCTACCGTTTGTACAATTTTTTTTCCTCCAGGATGAAAAATTAAGTGGTCTACATCATCAATTGTTAAATTATTTCGTTCTAAAAACGGATGTACAATTGCCGGAAAATGATCTGATATTTTCTGTGGAACCTCCTTATCCAATATCATTTGTAAACCTGTATTTACCAATTTAAAACCCATCATAGAAGTAGCATCGTAAAAATGATACATGGCTTCATCAATAATTTCTGGACCTTTATCTTCTTCATAAGAAGACAAAATAACAGCAGAAGCTCCATCACCAAAAATAGCAGCACTTACAATGTTTGTCATCGAATAATCATCTAACTGAAAAGTTGCTGTTGGTGCTTCAACAGCTATTACAGCAGCTCTTTTATTGGGGTTTGCTTTTAAAAAATTCTTCGCATAAATAATACCAGAAACTCCGGCTGCACAACCCATTTCTGTTACTGGCAAACGTACAATATCTTGTTTCATTTGCAGAGAATTAATCAAATAAGCATCCATAGACGGAATCATAATTCCGGTACAACTTACCGTAATTATATAATCGATATCCGTAGGTTCTAAATTTGCTTTCTCTAATGATTTTGTTAAAGATTGTTCTGCTAGTTTTACAACTTCTCTTGTATAAATATTATTTTTTTCTTCGAAAGAAGTTGCTATAAAAACTTCTTCTGGATCCATAATTGAATACCTTTTATCTACGCCAGCTCCTTCAAATAACTTAACAACTTTCCGTTGAAATCGTTCGTCTTGATCTTGCATCCATAATTTTACAAACGGAATAATATCTTTTGTTTCTCTATAATATTTTGGAAGTTGTTTTGCAACCGATGTTATTTTTACTTTCATATTTTTAGATACTAATTTCACGAATTCGTACTAATTTATTTCGACAAGAATTTTACCTATGCTTGTAATTAAAATTAAAAAACTAAAATTTTGAACTTGATAGCATCCATCGAAAACGGAATGCCCATTTCCATGAAATTTGTGGTTCTACTTTTAATTTTTGAGAGATTCTTTCTAAATCTTTTCTTTTAAATCCTCTTAAAACGGATGTTAATCCGTCTTCAATAATCATTTTATTTTTAATAAAAAGAGACAACAACATAAACAGATAATACGCCAATTTATGTCGATGCAAATCGTTTACTAAAATTGCTATTTTTGTTTGTTTTAAAGTATCTCCTAAAAAAGAAACCAATTGTTCTTCTTTAAAATGATGCAAAAATAAGGTTGCCAATACCACATCGAATTTTCTATTTTTAAATGTATCAGAAAAAATATCTTCTGTTTTAAAACTCAGTTCTGGAAACTTTGTAGATAATTCATTTGCGTATGCTATTGCTGTTGGGTTTGCATCAACACCTAACAAGCTCATTTTATAGCCTTTCTTCCTTCCAAATTTTGCCACATCTCGTAAAATATCTCCATGACCACAACCAATATCTACAATGGTTAACTCTTGTTCTTTTGGGTGATTTTTTAATACTTTTTTCAAGGAATTTAAAGTAACTAAATTTCCGCCTAAATACCGATTAATATTTTCTAACTTATCTAAAGTATCTCGCAGTAAATCGCCGCCAATAGAAAAATCATCCATCAGTTCTTCTTTCTCTGTTCTATTTTTTGTGCTGATAAAAAAATCCATTAAATTTTCATTGGTTTACCATGTGTTTGCTTAATTATAATTGGTAATAAAAAAGGTAGTTTCTTTAAAATTTGTAATAAAATGGATGCAATTCTATCTTTTCGAAATAACATTGCTATAAAATGACCCGATTTTAATCTCCATTTAAATTGTTTGTTCCACTGTCTAATGTACAGCTTTTCAAGGTCACTTCTTGACGAAATAGCACCTTCGTAATAGTTTAGAATGAGTTTAGACGCAATTTGTGCAGACTGAATTGCCATACTCATTCCGTTTCCACAAAGTGGATGAATCATTCCTGCAGAATCGCCACACATTAAAATATGGTTTTCTACTGGTTTTTTGGTTTCAAAAGAAACCTGACTAATCGTTAAAGGTTTCTCAAAAATAGCTTTAGAATTATTGAATATTTCTTTTAAAAATTGATTTTTAAAAACAACTTGTTCTTGAAAATCTTCGATATTTTTATACTTTTTGAAAGACGAAAAATTGGTGATATAACACAAATTAATAGCTTTATTTTCCACCTTAGAAACGCCACAATAACCACCTTTAAAATTATGGAGTGCTACTAAATCTTCTTTAAAATTTCCTTTTACATGAATTTTCACGCCTAAATAAGGCGATTTTTTTTTGATGAAATCTCTTTCTAATTTTACGTCTAATAAAGAACGTTTTCCAAAAGCTCCAATAGTAATTTTTGAAGTGAAGGTATTATTTTCTTTGGTTTCAACCGAAAAAACATCATTTTTAAAATCAACATTTATTACAGAATCTTTTAAAATTGTAACTCCGTTTTTTATCGCTTTTTCTGATAAAATAAAATCTAATTGATATCGTGAAATTCCGAATCCACCCAAAGGTAATTTTGCCGAAATAAGTTTATTTTTGGTAGTTGATAATTGAAATTCAGAGATTTTAACAGCGCCAAAATCAAACGGATTAATCTCTAAAAAATCTAAATAAGGCAACACTTCATTCGAAATATATTCTCCACAAACTTTGTGTTTAGGATATTCATTTTTCTCAATCAACAAAACCTTTTTATTAAATTTTGATAAATGAATTGCATTGCATAAACCTGCTAAACCGCCACCGATAATAATTACATCTAAATCTAAATTGCTTTTATTATAACTATCTATGTTCATCGGTTTTTTCATTCTAATCTATTGACTTTTACAATGCTTTTTCAAAACAAACACTATTTTCCATTTCTTTATACTGTCCATAATTTTCAATCACTTTGTAATTGCATTTCTGATAGAATTTAACAGCTTCTACTTGTCTTTTTCCAGTTTCTAATACACATTTTTTATACCCTAATTCTTTTGCCCAAGTTTCTAATTCTTGTAATACTTTTTGTGCTACTCCTTTTCCTCTATCATCCTTAGAAACAAACATTCTTTTTACCTCTACAGAAGTATTATCAAACTTTTTAATTGCTCCGCAGCCAACTGCTTTTTTATCAACATAAACAACCACCAAATTCTTTAAAACATCTATATTATTAAACTGATGGTAAAAAGCATGTTCCTCTCCATCCGTAATTTTTAGATATGCGTCTAATTCTTTTACCAAATTGATAAAATCTCTGTCTTCTGAATTTGTTCTAATAATTTCTATTTTCATTTTTAATGTTATTTATGTCATTCTAAGACCCGATAAAAAAATTGACCAGAAATAATAACGTACAATTTAGTCCTTTCTCTGATAAGCCTCGTAGTATTTCTTTCAGTTTTGTCATTTCGACTTTTTGAGAGAAATCACATAAAGTTACTCAGTTTTGTGCTTTTACGGTTATGAGATTTCTCCTATCGTCGAAATGACAATTGGAGGTATTATTAATCCTTTCTATTTTTAGGCAGGTCTACGGAAATTGAACTCTTCATAATTTAAATTAACAGATTACTAAGTAATGCTTACCATAATTTTGTAGCATACAAAAAGAAGCTTAGCGTCAGAACTCGAACTTTAATTGCACCCAAACAGGTTCTTTATTTTCGGTATTTAAATTACCAAAAGATAAACCTAATAAACGTACAGAATTTGTAATTTTATCTTGAAACAACAACTCTTTTACCACAGGAAAAAATTCTTTTTTGGTTTGCATAAAATAGTCTTTGGTTTTACTTCTTGTTTGCTGTGTAAAATCAGAATATTTAATTTTTAAAGTTATGGTTTTTCCTTTTGTATCTGTTGTTTTCATGCGTTTTTCTAACTCATCAGCAATTTTTTCTAATTTTTGAATCATAAAAATTTCTGAAGAAATGTTTTCGCTAAAGGTTCTTTCTGCTGCCACAGATTTTCGAATTCTATTAGGCTTTACCGCACTATTATGAATACCACGAACAATATTATAGTAATGAGCACCAGATTTACCAAAAGACTTCACCAACTCTTCAAGTGATTTTTTCTTTAAATCATTCCCCACAAAAATGCCTAAATTATACATTTTTGAAGCAGTCACTTTTCCTACTCCGTAAAATTTATTAACGGGTAATTCTTCTAAAAACTGAATGACCTCATCGGGATGCACCGTTTTTTGTCCGTTTGGTTTGTTAATATCAGACGCTACTTTTGCAATAAACTTATTTATAGAAATTCCTGCTGAAGCCCTTAAACCTGTTTCTTCGAAAATACGATCTCTAATTTCTCTAGCAATAGTATTTGCAGACGGGTTTCCTTTTTTGTTTACGGTAACATCTAAATAAGCCTCATCTAAAGAAAGTGGCTCTACCAAATCTGTGTATTCATAAAATATTTCTCTAACCTGTAATGAAATCTCTTTATAACGCTTAAAATCTGAGTTTACAAAAATTAAATGCGGGCATTTTTGTTTGGCTAAAGTGCCACTCATTGCAGACTTTACTCCAAATTTACGCGCCTCGTAACTTGCTGCAGAAATAACACCTCTTCTACCTTCTCCACCAACTGCTATTGCTTTTCCTCTTAATTCAGGGTTGTCTAATTCTGCTACAGATGCATAAAAAGCATCCATATCTACATGAATTATTTTTCTAAAAGGTGGTTGCAATTCCATGTTTCTAAAATACTAAAAAGATGTTATTTGTCATTGCGAGTTTACAAAGCAATCTCATTTTAAATAGATAGATTACTTAGTTCGTTGCTAATTCGTAAAAACAAATCTATTTTAAAAAATCAACACAAAGTTGTGTTACTTTCGCTAACTCTTTAGAAACTGTTTTTTCTTGCCAAGGATGAGAAACGTTAAAAACGTGATTTGCGTTTTCTATAATTTCAAATTTACTTTTTGGATGCCATTTTTTCAGGTTCTCTGCTTCATTAATTAAAACAGAAGTATCCTTATCTCCGTGGATTATTAAATGTGGAATCTTTAAATTTTCCGTTGCACTTTTAACATCCAAACGTTTTTTATTCTGAAGAAAATCTTCATAAAACTGATAAAAATGAGGCATATTTTGTTTTGTTCTTCCGTTTAAAACATATTTTACACCTTTTTGTTTCCATTCTTTTAAATCACCAACAGTTGCAGTTCTTTTTTCAAAATCACAAACTCCAGCTAACGTAATTACTTTTTTAACTCTTGGGTCTTCATTGGTTTTTAATAATACAATACCGCCACCTCTACTGTGCCCTATTATAGAAATATCATTAGCATCAACGTCATTTTTAAATTTTTCTTCGGATGAAATCCAATCGAAAATACTCCCTAAATCATCTAATTCTTTAGAGTAATTATTATTACCAAAAGCTTCTAAATCGGGGAAATCTATGGGTTGTTCTAAAGTACCTCCGTTATAAGAAAAATTAAATTTGATAAAGAAGAATCCTGCATTTGCAAATGCTTCTGCCATTAAATTCCAAGCTCCCCAATCTTTAAAACCTTTGTAACCATGACAAAAAATTACAACTTTTTTTGGTTGATGTTCTTCTTTGTAAAAAACATCTGTTACAATTGGTTTATTGTGTTTTCCTTTAACAACTAAATTTTTAATTATTTTCATCTTCTGTAAATTATACTACAAATCTAAGAAATGTAACCAAAGCAAAGCCTCCAGTAATAAAACTTAGTACTAAATTTATGTTATTGGTTAAATTGCCTGTTTTTTGCTGAATACATTTTGCAAATCTTCCGTATAAATATAGAATAAAATACGTACCAACTACAGAACCAAAGACAAAAAATAATGTTGAAGCAATATCGAAACTAAAACTATTAAAAGTAATAAGAAGTGCCGCAGTACCACAAAAAAAAGGAATTGCAAACATGTTTAATAAAGACAGAATAACACCCGTAAAAAAAGAGTTTTTTCGTTTAATTTTTAGTTGTTTTTTTTCTTTCTTATTCTGTTTGTAAAAATAAATAGACAAGAAAATTAAAACAACAATACCTGTTTTTTCTAGTATTTCTAGAAATGTTGGGTTCTTAGAAATGTACTCTATAGTATAAATAGATATATAAACTTGAATAAAAACAACCAAAGAAACACCTAACGTAAACTTAGTAAATTCTCTTTTATTTGCATCTAAACTAATTTTTAAGGCAGTCATATTTAACACACTTGGTAGCGTGTATCCTAAAAAGGAAAAAACAAACCCAAAGAAAAACAGCGAAATCATGTTACTTTATTTAGTAACAATTCTGTCGGAATTTATTTACAAAAATTACTTTATAATATTAAAATAAGAGTTTTACAAGAGAAAAAACAGCTACTAAACCAGTTAAAATAGCTAAAATGATATTAATATCTTTTGTTAGTTTTCCTGTCTTTTGCTGAATTGTTTTTGCAAATTTTCCGTATAAGAAGAGGATGTAATACGTACCAAGTACTGCGCCTAAAGTAAAAAATAAAACAGGTATAAATTTAAAACTAAATAGATTAAAAGCATCTAAAGTTATAGTGGTTCCACTAAAAAAAGGAATTGAAAACATGTTTAAAATAGCCAAAGTAATACCCGTTAAAAGCGGTTTTGTTTCTTTCGCTTTTATTCCATTAACTTTAATTTTGTCTTTCTTAGATTCTCTATAAAAATAATAAGACAAAAGGATAAAAATAACAATACCAAATTTTTCTAAAGTTTCTAAAATTGTTGGGTTTTCTGCAATGTACTTGGTTAAAATTACGGCAATTATTACTTGCGGAATTACAATTATAGAAACACCTAGTGCATATTTATTTACAGCGGTTCTTCCTTTTTCTAAACTAATTTTTAACGCAGTCATGTTTAACATGCTAGGTGTTATAGAACCCACGAAAGAGAAGAAAAATCCGAAGAAAAAAAGTAAAAGTATGTTCAAAATTAATTATTTGTATACAAATATACAGCATTTCCTATTGCAACAACTCCTGTTAAACAACCTAAAATAAAATCCATTTTTGTGGCAACATATGTCAGTTTATCTTGAATTTTTTCAGCAACAATAGCATACAAAGAGTATAAAGTAAAAGAACCCAAAGTAGAACCAATTGAAAAGTAAAAACCATTTAAATATGAGTATTCAAAATATTCTAATCCTATTAAAACAGAAATTGAAGTAAAGTAAAAAGGAACAGCAATGGTGTTTAAAGAAGACATGATAATACCGTGCAAATAAGCCTTAGACTTCGGAATTTCTTTTTTCTCTTTCTTTTCTATTGATGTAAAATATAATCTAAAAAAATTGATAGATAATAGAAAAAGTATTCCTGTTCCCATTTTTTGAATTAAGGTTATATATTCTGAATTCTCCATTAAAACACTAGACAAATAGGCTCCTATATTTGCTTGAAAAAATAAGATGGTTGCATAACCACCAATAAGATAAAATGCTGCTTTTTTACCATTTCTTAAACTGAATTTAACAACCGTTAAGTTTAAAAAACTAGGTGTAATACTACCTGCAGCAGCAATACAAAAACCTAAGAAAATAAAAATTAGAATGTGCATAAATTGTTTTTTACATAGGCAAATAAACAAAAAAAAGCGTCAAAAAATTGACGCGTTTCATATTTGTAATAACTTAAATGAGTTTTATTAAATAACTCCTTGGTCTAACATGGAATCGGCTACTTTAATAAAACCAGCAATATTTGCTCCTTTTACATAGTTGATATACCCATCTTCTTCTGTTCCAAATTTTAAACAAGCAGTATGTATAGAGTGCATTATTTGGTGTAATTTAGCATCTACCTCTTCTTTTGTCCAGTTCATTTTCATTGCATTCTGAGACATTTCTAAGCCAGAAACTCCAACTCCACCTGCATTAACCGCTTTACCTGGTGCGTATAAAATTTTAACTTTATGAAACTCGTGAATAGCTTCTGGGGTACAACCCATATTAGAAACCTCTGCAACATATTGTACGCCATTTGCTATTAATTTAACAGCATCATCTCCGTTTAACTCATTTTGAGTAGCACAAGGCATTGCAATATCGCATTTTACACCCCAAGGGCTTTCATTTGGATAAAAGATAGCTTCCGGAAACTCATCTGCATACGGAGAAACAATATCATTATTACTTGCTCTTAATTGTAACAAGTAACTTATTTTATCCTCATCCAAACCTTTTTCATCATAAATATATCCATCAGGACCAGAAATTGTAATTACTTTTCCGCCTAATTCTGTAATTTTTAAAGCTACACCCCAAGTAACGTTTCCAAAACCAGAAAGTGCAATTGTTTTCCCTTTAAAATCATCATTTTTGGTTTCTAGCATTTCTTTTGCAAAATAAACGCCTCCAAACCCTGTTGCTTCTGGTCTAATTAAACTTCCTCCCCAATTTAAACCTTTACCTGTAAAAACGCCCGAGTTTTCTTGTTGTAGTTTTTTATACATACCGTACATAAACCCAATTTCTCTAGCCCCGGTTCCTATATCTCCTGCAGGTACATCTGTACTTGGGCCAATAAAGCGCCATAATTCTAGCATAAAAGCCTGACAAAAACGCATAATTTCTGTATCCGATTTTCCTTTAGGATTAAAATCAGAGCCTCCTTTTCCACCTCCCATAGGTAAAGTAGTTAAGGCATTTTTAAATATTTGCTCAAACCCTAAAAACTTTAAGATGCTTAAATTTACACTTGGGTGTAATCGAATACCTCCTTTATATGGACCAATGGCATTATTAAATTGTATTCTATGACCTAAATTAACATGAACATTTCCTGAATCATCCATCCAAGAAATTCTAAAAGTAAAAATGCGATCTGGTTCTACTAAACGTTCAATAATTTTTGCCGATTCGTATTGTGGGTTTTCATTATAAATTGTTTCAATAGACTCTAAAACCTCTTTAACAGCCTGTAAATATTCTTTTTCATTAGGATGTTTGGTTTCTAGATTTGTTAAAATTTCTGTAACATTCATATTTATATAATTAACAACTATTTATAGAATAATTTTAATAACAAAAATACATTTTTAAAATTGATATTTAAACAACATATTTTGTTAGATTTTTAAGTATTAACAAAAATATAACGCTTTTTTAAGAATATGAGATATATTTAAATCCATACTAGATATTTTTTATTAAATACATATTTTACATAAATCCTTCAGGAGGTAATTCTTCATCTGTTTTTTCTTCATTTGGGTAAATGTCTTTTAATGAAATACCAGATTTAAAAATTGCTGCTTTATTATTAGTTCCATCAACAATAACGGTAAGCGGTTTTTTAAAAGAAATATGCCTTAAATAAGAATCTTCAAAGACTGCTTCTTGTTCATTTAAATAGTCTACATCAAAAAAACCATCTTTTATAAATGGGTTTATGGTTAAATATCCCACTTTAAAGGAGGTTAAATTTTGAAAAAAATGAGTTCCTTGGCTAGGGTCTATTCTAAAATCATTTAAACCAGATTCTACAATTATTTTTGCTGCAGAAATTTGAGACCAAAGAACCGGAATTCCTAACCAAGAATCACTAGATCCCCAACGACCAGGACCCACCAAAATATAAGGTTTATTTGAAGCTACAAATTTTTTATTAATAGCTTCTACTGCTTTTGCAATATCTCTTGTATTGGCAGAATTAAAGGTTTGAGGTTTTACATAAACAACATCACAAATGTTTTCATATTTTCCATTTCCTAAAGCAGATTCAGAATAAATTATAGTGTCTAAAATATTTAGATTTTCGGGTAATTTACTCACTGTTTCTACACTTTCTACAATAGGTCTAATTTGTAAAAAACTAAATTCTTTGGGTTTTCCTAACGGAACATCTAGCTTTACAGCAAACTCTATTTCTATAGGGTTTCTCATTTCTCGTTGCCCAATTCTTAATAATTCTTGTAAAATTTCTGGCAAAGGGAAGGTGTTGTACTTTAAAATATTATCAAACGTAATTACACGAATTCCATCGTGCATTACGCCTGGTCTAATCCTATTGTTTTGTATATCGTAGGTAGATGCAACAAATTTTAAAGAGCCATGGTTTTCTGCTTTTCTAATCGTTACTTTCTTTTTATTAATTGCCTCACAGGTAGATGTTTGATAACTTTCTGGGTCTAAATCTAAACCATAAAAATATTGCTGTGTTTCTCTTTGGGTAGAGCCCGGAGAAGATAATTGTAATACTTTTTTGGGATGATAGGGCGAAAAACGTAAAGATTTACCTCCACCTACAATCAACTCGCCTAAACCTAAAGCAATATTAGCAATTCCTTCGTTTGGCTTTTCTTCTCCAATCGGATAAAAATTAATAGAACGTGCTACTCCAGATATATTTGGGTAATACACGTCTTGGTATTGTTTACCGGCAACCTCTTGTAAAATTACCGCCATTTTATCTTCCTCTATAGTGTGTGCTAATGCTTTTAAATATGTTTTACTGTTTTCGAAAAAAGAAGAGGCCATAACCGATTTTATGGCATTAGAAACCATTTCAACTTTTTTATCAATGTCAGCATCCGGAATCATATATGTTGAAAAAACACCTGCAAAAGGCTGAAAATTAGAATCTTCTAAAATACTAGAAGATCTTATGGCAATTGGGCATTTGGTTGTTTTTAAAAATGCTTTAATATCTTCTAAAGCCCATTCTGGTAAATCTTTTGAAATAAATTTATTTAGTATTTTATTATCATCCGAACATTCGGCAACAAATTCAATTAGTTTGTGTGTATCAATAAATTGATCAAAAACTTCGGTACTTATTACAACGGTTCTTGGTATTGATATGCTTACGTTTTCGTATTTATTATATAAATTATTTCGCTTTAAAAAAGAGTCTATAAACGCCAAACCTCTTCCTTTTCCTCCTAAAGCTCCTTCTCCTATTCTTGCAAACCCAACAAATTCATCATATTTAAGTTTGTTAAATTTTACAATTACTCCTCTAGATCTATAAATTCTATATAATTTAATTGCGTTATTTAAAAACGCTCTTATTTGATTGCTGTTTTCAAAATCATCATATTCTATAGTACTTAATAAATCTGCCAAAGGAAACAGCGCTCTAGATTTTAACCATTTAGAAAACTCGCTTCTTGTGGCATGATACATTAAACAATCTTCCGTAACAATTTTGATAGCTTTTTGAAATTCATTTAAATCTTTGGCTTTAGCTAAGACTTTCATTTGTAAAGGATCCCAAAACTCAAAGTCGCCAAATGCAAAATATTTTACAATATAATTTTTAATATCTACCCCTAATGTTTCTGAATGCTTGTATAAAAATTTTCCTTTTAGTTCTAAAGCTCGTTTTTTATTATTGGCATCCGAAGATTGAATTAAAAAAGGAAAATAACGCTTGTAATTTCTTACATAATCTAAAAATAAAAATCCTGCTTCTTCATTTCGTACACCATCTTTAAAATAATTAACATCAGATATTACACCTAGTAAGTTTTCTTTGTAGGTATCAAATAAAAGCATTCCTTCTTCATAAGTCGTTGCCAATAAAATTTTTGGTCTTCCTCTCATTAACAACATTTTTCGTTGTTCATTTAACCCTTCAGACATTATTTGTTGGGTTTGTTTAAGAATAACTTTATAAATAAGTGGAATATATCGTGAATAAAATTTAAGTGAATCTTCTACTAATAAAATGGCTTTTACACCAACACCATTAATATCAACTTCGGCATTCATTCTATCTTCCGTTAACTTTATAATGGCCAAAAATATATCTGCATTACCATTCCAATGAAAAACAAAATCTATAATACCTGTGTTCCCTTTTTTTAACTTGCTTCTTAATTCTGATGAATGATGACTTAATGCCGCAATTGGCACATTAGGAAACGTCTCTTTAATTATTTTTGATGTTTCAAATGCTTTATAATGACCAATATCTAACCAAGTAATAACGATGTCTATTTTATGAGAATCCATCATTTTAATGGCTCTTTTTGCAGAATTTGCGTGTACAAAATTTGGTGGATATCTTAAGTTTAACGAAGTATATTCATTAAAAATTCGCTCTTCAATTCTACCATCTTCTTCTAGCATGTAAAAATCGTAGTTAGAGCAAACTATTAACACTTGGTTAATTCTTTTTTTCATTAACTTATCGAAAGTAACTTCTTTAAATGCGTAAGATTTTAAGTTGTCTATTATATTTTCTTTCATATTAGTTGCTTTCTTATTAAACACACAAGATATAAATTTTAGTTTTTAACTATTGTATAAAATAAAAAAAGCGCATCAAAAAATGATGCGCTTTTACATATTATTAAGGTTGTAATTTAAACAACACCTTGATCTAACATAGCGTTTGCTACTTTTACAAAACCTGCAATATTTGCTCCTTTTACATAGTCTATAGTTCCGTCTTTATTTTCTCCGTATTGTACGCAAGAACTATGAATATCATTCATAATTTGATGTAATTTAACATCAACTTCTTCTCTGGTCCAGTTATAACGCAAAGAATTCTGACTCATTTCTAAACCAGAAGTTGCAACACCACCAGCATTAGATGCTTTTCCTGGAGCAAATAAAATTTTTGATTTTTGAAATGCTTCTATTGCTTTTGGTGTAGAAGGCATATTTGCTCCTTCAGAAACACACATACAACCATTTTTAATTAGTTGTTTAGCTTCGTCTTCATTTAACTCGTTTTGTGTTGCACAAGGCAAAGCAATATCACATTTTATGCCCCAAGGTCTTGCTCCTGCAATAAATTTTGCCTTCGGATATTTCTCTACATACTCACTAATTCTTCCACGTTTTTCGTTTTTAATAAACATAACGTGTTTTAATTTTTCTGAATTTAATCCCTCGTCATCTAAAATATATCCAGAAGAATCAGATAATGTTAAAACAGTTGCACCTAATTCTAATGCTTTTTCAGCTGCATATTGTGCAACATTACCAGAACCAGAAATAACTATTTTTTTTCCACTTAAAGAATCTCCTTTTCTTTTTAACATGTTTTGTGCAAAGTATACGTTTCCGTAACCTGTTGCTTCTGGTCTAATTAAAGAACCACCCCAACTAGAACCTTTACCAGTTAAAACACCAACAAATTCGTTGCGTAATTTTTTATATTGACCAAACATAAAGCCAATTTCTCTTCCTCCAACACCAATATCTCCTGCAGGTATATCTGTATTTGCACCAATATGACGGAATAATTCTGACATAAAAGCTTGACAAAATGCCATTACTTCTCTGTCTGATTTTCCTTTCGGATCAAAATCAGATCCTCCTTTTCCTCCACCCATAGGTAAAGTTGTTAAAGAGTTTTTAAAAACTTGCTCAAAACCTAAAAATTTTAAAATTGATAAGTTTACTGAAGGGTGAAAACGCAACCCACCTTTATATGGACCTATTGCAGAATTAAATTCTACTCTATAACCTCTATTTATTTGTGTTTCTCCATTATCATCAACCCATGGTACACGGAACATTAACGTTCTTTCCGGTTCTACCATTCTTTCTAATAATTTCTTATCTTGATACTTAGGATTTTTTTCTATAAACGGAATAACAATTTCTGCAACTTCTTGAACCGCTTGTAAAAATTCTGGCTCATGGCTATTTCTTGTTTTAACCAGCTCCAAAAACTCTTTAATTTTTAACTCCATAATTTTTGATGTGCTTTTTTACGAATTTTATAAAAATCTAAAGACACAAATATAAGTAATTTTAAATATCACAAAATTAAATTGATTAAAAAACTTATGTTAAAAACCCTTATTTCAATCGATTTCAGTTAGAGTTGTGGTTTTCTTAAAAAATTCAATCTAAAACTCTTTAAAAAAGATTAAATTTGCCTCTTAATTATCCTTTAAAATGTTAGATAAAGTAAAAGAACTGATTGGTGATGTAAAAGCATTTAATGCAACTACAAAAGAAGAAGTAGAAACTTTTAGAATTAAATACCTAGGAAGCAAAGGCTTATTGAAAGACTTATTTGCAGAATTTAAAAATGTAGATGCAGAGTTACGTAAAGATTTTGGTCAGGCATTAAATAATTTAAAAAAGTCTGCAGAAGGAAAAGTTGCTGAATTAAGTGAATCTTTAGAAGGATCTGCAAGTCAGAAATCTTTTTATGGAGATTTAACACGTCCGTCAGAACCAATTAATTTAGGTTCTCGTCATCCAATTTCATTGGTAAAAAATCAAATTATTGATGTTTTTAACAGAATTGGTTTTACCGTTTCTGAAGGGCCAGAGATAGAAGATGATTGGCATAACTTTACCGCTTTAAATTTACCAGAATATCATCCTGCAAGAGATATGCAAGACACGTTCTTTATAGAACAAGATCCAGATATTTTATTAAGAACACACACTTCTTCTGTACAAGTACGTTATATGGAAGAAAATAAACCACCTATAAGAACTATTTCTCCAGGAAGAGTTTTTAGAAATGAAGATATTTCTGCAAGAGCACATTGTATTTTTCATCAGGTAGAAGGTTTATATATAGATACTGATGTTTCTTTTGCCGATTTAAAACAAACACTTTTATACTTTACCAAAGAGATGTTTGGTAAATCTAAGATTCGTTTACGTCCTTCTTATTTTCCGTTTACAGAGCCAAGTGCAGAAGTAGATATTTATTGGGGCTTAGAAACCGAAACTGATTATAGAATTACAAAAGGTACAGGTTGGTTAGAAATTATGGGTTGTGGTATGGTAGATCCTAATGTATTAAAAAATGCAAACATAGACCCAACTAAATATTCTGGTTACGCTTTTGGTATGGGAATAGAACGTATTGCTATGTTATTATATCAAATACCAGATATTAGAATGTTTTATGAAAACGACAAACGTTTCTTAGAGCAATTTAAATCTGTTTTATAAATAGCACAACAAAAGTTTTGCGAAGAGAAAAATATGCATTTATAAAATCATCCTTGTTAATTTATTTGATGTATTTTAACAAAAAAACAATAAGTCTAATGAAAAATGATACATCATTTTTAAGAAAATAAGTTATATAATGAACTATTTTACACAATTTTGGGATGAAGAAAGAGATGATGAATATGCAGATTGGGGAACCTCTACTTGGTATTTTGAAACCAATGATGCAGATGAAGTTTTAAAACAAATTACCGTTTATGCAAACGGAAAAGTTACAAAATATAGTGATGAAAATCTTGAAGATCAATTTGGTGGTTTGTGTGAAGATACATTAACTATTGATGAATGTGATGGAGATGTAATCTCTAAAGAAGATTTCTATAAAGCTTGGTAATTATTTAAATACCAAAACAAACTAAAATAGCATTATACTTAGCAAATCTAAATAGAAAAGCTATAATACAGTATTAAAATACATTTTTACTTACACAATTTAAAGCCGATAGAAATATCGGCTTTTTTCTTTAACAATAAATTAACTTCGTATAGTTCGGTTTGTTCCGAACTAATAATATATCTTTGCAGAGAATTTCACTGTGAATAAAATATTGATATTCAAAAACAGTATAAAACGAATTAAAATGAAAGAAGAAATCTGCAAGAAAAAAATGGATTTAGTAGAAAGACTAGGTGTTCATTTAGAAAACAGGGAACAGTTAGCTCCTGTTGCTGCTCGTATTTTAGCATATATAATTTTAACAGGTAAAAAAGGAGCCACTTTTGAAGACATGGTAAGTATTTTATGCGCAAGTAAAAGTACCATATCTACCCATTTAAATCATTTACAAGACTTAAATAAAATAGAGTATTTCACCAAAACAGGAGATCGTAAAAAATATTTTATCATTAATAAAGATACTATTATTCAACATGTAGATAGAATGATAAGCCATTGGCAAGAAGAACGCTCAATACATTTAGAAATTAAAGACTATAAAGAAAAACAGAACAGTCTAAAAATTGAAAATGAAGAAGATAAATTCGATTTAAGTTTTCACAACGATTATGTTAAGTTTATAGATGAAGCATCATTTTCAGTAAAAACATTAAGAGAAAAATTAATAAACAACCAATTCCATATTTAAACGAAGTAAAAAATGAAACATCATAAATTATTAACACTACTATCACTAAGCGTATTTTTAGTTCTTGCAAGTTGTGCTAAAGATGCAAAACAGTCAACAGCTGCAGCAAACCAACCTGCGCCTTCATTTCCTGTAATTGCAATGCAAACTAAAACAGTAACAGGTTATAAAGAATACCCAACAAGTATAGAAGGTATTGTAAATAGTGCTGTAAGAGCAAAAGTTTCTGGATACGTTAAAAAAGTAATGGTAGACGAAGGGCAGAAAGTACGCAAAGGACAAGTACTTTTTCAACTAGAAACACAATCTTTAAGTCAAGATGCAGGAGCAGCAAAAGCTCGTATTAATGTAGCACAGGTAGAGGTTAACAAATTAATACCTCTAGTAGAAAAAAACATAATAAGTGCAGTACAATTAGAAACTGCTAAAGCAAATTTAGCACAAGCAAAAGCAAATTATAGTAGTGTTTCTGCAAGTATAGGTTATGGTACCATAAGAAGCCAAGTAGATGGTTTTGTGGGTGCTATTAACTTTAGAGAGGGTGCATTGGTTAGTCCTGCAGATCCTACTCCATTAACAACGGTTAGTAATATTAGTAAGGTATATGCTTTTTTTAGTTTAAACGAAAGTCAGTATTTAGACTTTTTACAAAATGCAAAAGGTAAAAACTTAGCAGAAAAACTAGCTAATTATTCTGCTATTAATTTAGTTTTAGCTAACGGAAGTACGTATGCCGAAAAAGGGAAAATAGAAACCAGTACAGGGCAAGTAAATAAAAACACAGGTACTATTAGTTTAAGAGCTGTTTTTAACAATCCTAACCAACTATTAACAAATGGTAATAGTGGTAAAATTCAAATTCCAACAGTTTACGAAAATGCCATTGTGGTTCCGCAAGCAGCAACTTATGAGCAACAAGGAAACATTATGTTATTTAAGTTAGATAAAGAAAATAAAGTTACAAGCTCTATTATTAAGGTAAAAGCAACTATAGATAATTTATATGTGGTAACATCTGGTGTAGATTTAAACGATAAAATTATAGCATCTGGAGTTGGTAAATTAAGAAATGGTATGGCTATTTCCCCTAAAGAAACTTCTTTTGATGAAGCTCTTAAACCAGTAGCAATCTTATTTAAAAACTAGTAACTAACAAAAATATTAGACATGTTAAAAACATTTATTGAAAGACCCGTGCTTTCAACAGTAATCTCTATTATCATAGTTGTACTAGGGATTATCAGTATTACAAGCTTACCAATAGAAGAATATCCAGATATAGCACCACCAACAATTAAAGTGATTGCTTCTTATCCTGGTGCCAATGCAGAAACCGTTTTAGAAAGTGTAATTATTCCTATAGAAGAGCAAATAAATGGTGTAGAAGGAATGACATACATTACTTCTACGGCATCTAATACAGGTACCGCAGAAATTACCGTTTATTTTAATCAAAAAATAGATGCAGATATTGCGGCTGTAAACGTACAAAATCGTGTAGCTAGAGCAACGCCATTACTGCCTCAAGAGGTAATACAAACTGGTGTAACAACTCAAAAGCAAGAAACAAGTGCTTTAATGTTTATCTCTATGTATTCAGAGAATACAGATTACGATGCTACGTTTATTCAGAATTACTTAAAAATAAACGTTATTCCAGCAATGCAACGTATTAGTGGTGTTGGAGATGTCAGTGTATTTTCTCAACAAGATTATGCAATGCGTATTTGGTTAAAACCAGAAAAATTAGCCGCTTATGGTTTAATTCCTTCGGATATTACAGCCGCTCTAAAAGAACAAAATTTAGAAGCAGCTGCTGGTTCTTTAGGTCAAAATAATGGAGAAGCATTTTCTTATACATTAACCTATAGTGGTCGTTTTAAAGAAGAAAAACAATACGGAGATATTGTTATAAAAGCATTAGGTAACGGACAATTTCTTCGTTTAAATGATGTTGCTAAAATTGAATTAGATGCACAATCTTATGCGTCTAACGCAATGAGTAAAGGAAATCCTGCTGTGTTTATGGGGATTTTTCAAACAAAAGGTTCTAACGCACGAGAAATTATTGAAAACATTAAAACAACTTTAGAAAGCGTTAAAAAAGACCTTCCGGAAGGATTAGATGTATTTGTACCTTATGATACCAGTTTATTTTTAAATGCCTCTATAGAAAAAGTAATTAGTACTTTAATGGAAGCTTTTTTATTGGTATTCTTAGTAGTATTTCTATTCTTACAAGATTTTAGATCTACGTTAATTCCTGCAATTGCAGTACCCGTTTCTATTATTGGTACCTTCTTTTTCTTAAATATTTTTGGATACTCTATTAACCTATTAACACTATTTGCATTAGTCCTCGCCATTGGTATTGTGGTAGATGATGCTATTGTGGTTGTAGAAGCAGTGCATGCAAAGATGGATGAAGGAGAGAAAAATCCGAAGAAAGCAACATTGGTAGCCATGAACGAAATTTCTGGTGCAATTATATCTATTACTTTGGTAATGGCAGCTGTATTTATTCCAGTAACTTTTATTACAGGACCAACGGGTGTATTTTATGAGCAATTTGGAGTTACGTTAATTATTGCCATTCTTATTTCTGCAGTTAACGCATTAACTTTAAGTCCGGCCTTGTGTGCTTTATTATTAAAAACACATAAAGAAGATGAAGAACTACAAAGAAAAAGTCCTTTAAAACGTTTTTACACCTTATTTAATCGTGGTTTTAACGCTACAGTAGAAAGATATGGTAAATCGCTACATTTCTTATACAAAAGAAAATGGATACCTGTTTTATTATTAGTTTTAGCCGTTGTTGGAATCTTTTGGGCAACTGAAAATACACCAACAGGATTTGTACCTAATGAAGATAGAGGAATTATTTTTGCAAATATAGAGTTACCTGCAGGTGCTTCTTTAGATAGAACCAATGCGGTTGCTAAAGATTTATATGGAAAAATAAATGGTATAGAAGGTGTTGTAGCCGTAAACTTTATTAAAGGTAGAAGTTTAATTAGTGGAGCGGGTAGTAATTATGGTTTTGGAATTATAAAACTAGCAGATTGGGGAGAACGTACAGATCCATCAACCTCTGTACAAGCCATTACAGGTAAATTATTTGGAATTGTATCTACAATGCCAGAAGCAAAAATAATTTTCTTCTCGCCACCAAGTATACGTGGATTTGGTAACTCTGCAGGTTTTGAAATAAATTTACTAGATAAATTTGGTGGAGAATTTAAAGACTTAGATAAAGCAAATAAAGAATTTGCCATGGCTTTAATGAAGCATCCAGAAGTACAATACGCACAATCATCTTTCAACACAAATTATCCACAATATGAAATGGATATTAATGTGCCTTTAGCCAAAGAAAAAGGAGTACCAATTAATAGTATCTTCTCTACTTTACAAGGTTATATTGGTGGAGTGTATGCTTCTGATTTTTCTAAATTCGGAAAACAATTTAGAGTGTATATTCAAGCACTACCAGATGACAGAGCAACGGTAGATGATTTAAATAGCATGTATGTTAGAACAAATTCTGGAGAAATGACACCTATTACACAGTTTGTAAAATTAGAACGTGTATATGGACCACAATCAGTAACACGTTTCAATCTATTTAATTCTACAACCATAATAGGTGCTACAAACGAAGGTTTTAGTACAGGAGATGCTATTAGAGTTATTGAAGAAGAAGTTGCAAAATTACCAAGTAACTATACCGTTGCATATTCTGGTTTAACAAGAGAAGAGGTTAACGCTGGTAACCAAACTGCATTTATTTTTGCTTTAAGTATTCTATTTGTATATTTCTTATTAAGTGCACAATACGAAAGTTACTTATTACCTTTTGCTGTTGTATTATCATTACCATTTGGTGTATTTGGAGCATATATAAGTACCTACTTCTTTGGACTCGAAAACAACATTTATTTTCAAATTGCTTTAATTATGTTGATTGGTCTACTCGCCAAGAACGCCATATTAATTGTAGAGTTTGCTTTGCAGCGACGTAAAAATGGAGAAAGTATTGTAGATGCTGCTATTCATGGAGCAAAATCTCGTTTACGTCCTATTTTAATGACTTCATTTGCCTTTATTCTTGGTTTAATGCCATTAGTATTAGCAAAAGGTGTAGGGTCTGAAGGAAACAACTCTATAGGTACAGGTGCCGTTGGAGGAATGTTAATAGGTACTATCTTAGGAGTCTTTGTAATTCCGATACTATTTATATTATTTCAATGGTTACAAGAAAAAGTTTCTAGTAAACCAGCCGTTATTTCTCAACAAAAAGAAGAAGAATAAGATGATATCAATTATAAAAAACAAAAACCTTCAAAAAGGAGTCGTTTTAGCTGTAATGGCTTTTACGTTACAAAGTTGTTTTGTTGCAAAAGAGTATACAAGACCAGAAGTTACAGAAACAGAAAACTTGTACAGAACAGATAATTTGCCATCAGATAGTATATCTATGGCAGATGTATCTTGGAAAACCTTGTTTACCGATACCTATTTGCAGCAATACATAGAAGAAGGATTGCAAAACAATATGGATATTAGAATTGCAATACAACAAATAGTTGCAGCCGAAGCCTATGCAAAACAAGGTAAAGCAGGTTATTTACCAACTTTAAGTGTTGGTCCTAACCTTACACATCAAGAATTATCTAAAAACAGTCAGTTTGGTTCATTTTTAACAAATACATCTACAGACCAATGGGATGTTACTGCTTCACTTTCTTGGGAAGCTGATATTTGGGGAAAAATACGTAGTAATAAACGTGCAACACAAGCTACTTTTTTACAAAGTGTAGCTGGTCATCAGGCTGTAAAAACGCAATTGATTTCTAGCATTGCAAGTACATACTACAGTATTTTGGCTTTAGATGCTCAGTTAGAAATTACCAAAACATCTATTAACACAAGAAAAAAAGGAGTAGAAACTATTAAAGCTTTAAAAGACGCAGGTTTAACAAACCAGGTAGCAGTAGATCAAAATATTGCACAATACAATAATGCAAAAGCATTAGAAGTAGATTTAGAAGTGGCTCTTTTTAAAGCAGAAAATACGTTGAGCATTTTATTAGGTAAAGCACCTCAACAAATTCAGAGAAGTAGTTTAGACCAACAAACCATAAATTCTGAAATGAAATTAGGAGTTGCTTCTCAATTATTAAGTAATCGTCCAGATGTGATGGCTGCAGAATATGGATTAATTAGTGCTTTCGAGTTAACAAATGTTGCTAGAAGTAGTTTATATCCTTCTTTAACCTTAACTGCCTCTGGCGGATTGCAAAGTTTAGATTTTGATAAATTATTTAACGCAAACTCTTTATTTGCTAATATTGTTGGGGGTTTAACACAACCTATTTTTAATAAACGAAAATTAAAAACACAAAAAGAAGTTGCCATTGCACAACAAGAGCAAGCTTTATTAAAGTTTAAAAAAACCTTATTAGTTGCCGGTAACGAAGTTTCTAATGCACTCTATTCTTACAATTCTGAAAACAAAAAGTACGAATTCTTACAAAACGAAGTGGAAGCTTTACGTAAGGCAGAAAAAAATTCTGAAGAATTATTAAAAAACGGATATGCTACTTACCTAGACTTACTAACGGCTAGACAAAGTGCATTAAGTTCAGAAATTAAAGTGATTGGTAGCAAATTACAGCAACTACAATCTGTAGTTAACTTATATGAAGCACTTGGTGGTGGTTTAAAGTAAAATTAAAATGGTTAGTAAACAAGAGCTTTTAGAATGTTCTATTACAAACTTTATCAAGTTTGGAAGCAAGCGTTTTTCTATGAATCAGCTTGCTTCTGAACTTGGTATTTCTAAAAAAACCATCTACAAACACTTTAAAAATAAAGACGAACTCATTTCTAAAGGGGTTCGTTTTATTGTAGATAAATATTTACACGAAGTAGGTAAAATTCTAAAAAAAACAGAAGATCCTATAGAAAGAATTCTCTTAATTCAGAAAAATAGTTTTCAATATCTAAACTATTTTCAACCTGCTTTCTTATACGGAATTAAGAAATATTACCACAATGCAGATGTTCTTTTCGAGGATTTTAAAGTCGATTTTATAAAAAACACTTTAAAACCTTTGCTTGAAGAGGCTATAGAAAAAGAGTATCTTCGCAAAAGTTTAAACATAGATTTGTTTTGCTATTTGTATTTTACTAGAATTAAAAACTTTGTTTTTGATCCTAAAAATCTTTTTGAAATTTATGGTATCGAGGTGGTTTTTGAACATCTTATTCTAAATAATTTACGAGGGTATATTACAGCAAATTACAAAGACACAAAAAAATTATTTACTTAATTATTTTTTATGAAAAAAGACATTCACATACCCCAAGTTACAGACTTAGAAATGGCTGTTGTTTATGAATACAATGATTTGTACAAAACAGATGATTGGAATGTGTATATTATCAATAATAAGAAAGTAGATTTAGAAATGATGGTGATTGTTTCTCAGGGTTTTTCTGATACAAAAACAACTTCTTTGTTACGTAAAAAATTAGACAAACTACCCGCAAATTCTTTTGCTAAGATTGAATTTATTCAACCAGAATTATTCAAGTTAAATAACCGTTTTCAGGTTTCTTTTTTTGAAGGAAACACTTTACACGAAAAAACATTTTTCTTTAAAGAAAATACTGTTAAAGAAGGCGCTTTACGTATGATTGATGAAATTAAAAAGCGTGGTATTTTGGCGGAGTAGTTATTGCGAAGTTTACTTTTTTGTAAGCTGTGGCAATCTCTTCATTAAACAAACAGATTACTTCGTCCTAACGTCCTCGTAAAGACAAACTGTATACAAATACGCTCGCGTTAGCGATTGAAACGGCATCCTTTTTATTTTTCATAAAAAGATATAGTGGAAAGCGCGACCCTTGTGGTAACGCCCAAATTATTATAAACTGAGGGTTAAAAAAAAATCTTTATTTGATTAAACAGATTGCTTCGTCATTCTTCCTCGCAATGACATAACTTTATTGTTTAATAAGCAAAAGATTGTACTGAAATTTCTGTAGTCTTTTTATTTTTTAAATTTAGTAAAAGTATTTTTTTTTCATTTAGAGTAAACTCTGATACACTTTTAGTTATTCCATTAAAATCACAAGGAAAATCTTGAAAATTATCCTCAAATATTTGAGCTTCTTCATTCCAAATAGGTACATTAATTTCTTTTGTACAAATGTCTTCTTTTGTACAACTACTAAAAGATAAAATAATTATTAAAGTTAAAATGAAATGACTTAAAGTTAACTTTTCTAAATGCATGTTTCTTGTTTTAATATTTACTTACAAATGTTTAATAACTACCCAAAAAAACCAATAACTAAATACATAATTACAGTAAATACACCGCCAACCAAAGCATAAGGTAATTGTGTTTTTACATGGTCTATATGGTCACTTGCTGATGCCATGGAAGAGATAATAGAAGTGTCTGAAATTGGCGAACAATGGTCTCCAAAAATTCCTCCTCCTAAGGTTGCTGCAACAATAATTGTAATATCTGAACCATGAATATTTGCCATAGGTACTGATATTGCCAACATTATGGCAAAGGTTCCCCAAGATGTTCCTGTAGAAAATGCAATGAAAGAACTTACTATAAAAACAACCGCTGGTAACAGTTCTGGCGACAACCAACTTTCTGTAACATTTGCAACATAGTTTCCTGTATCTAATACTTTACAAGCGTCTCCAATAGCAAATGCTAACAGCATTAATAACGCTAATGGCATTAACTCGCTAATTCCTTTTAAGGTTAAATTAATAGCTTCTTTTGGTTTTAAAAATCCTTGAATCATATACATTACAATTGCCACTAAAAGTGCGGTAATTACAGCATATAAAACGGATGAAGAACCAGAACCTGCACCAATTGCTTGTTGTATATGATCTAAGGTTGATGTGGATTCTTTAACTTCATTCCAACCTGTGTAAACTAAGTTAATTGGCATCATTAAAACCATGGTTAAAAGCGGCACAATCATATTATATGCTCTTGCAGGAATGCCTTCTTTTGGCGGAAATGATGTAATTTCATCTGAAACCATTGGTGTAGAACCTTCGTTCATTAACTGGCCCGTTTCTTTGGTTCTTTTTTCAGCCTGTTTCATCGGTCCAAAATCTTTTTTGGTAAAAATGATAATGAAAACAGTTGCAATTGCAATTAATGGGTAAAAGTTATATTTAATAGAACTCATCATCATTGCAAAAGGTTTGTCTATACCTTGTGTTAATAAAAGGCCCATTATGAAAGCTCCCCAAGCATTAAAAGGTATTAATATGGATGATGGTGCAGAACTAGAATCTGCTATGTATGCTAATTTTTCTCTTGGAATGCCTAATTTATCGAAAATTGGTCGGTACAAAGTACCTACTGTTAAAGAGCTAATACTTGTTTCTACAAACAGTAATAAACCTGTTACTGTTGCTAAAACTTGAACCATTATTCTACTATAACCTGTTTTTTTATTTTCTAGTTTTACTAATCTTCTATTTATAATATTGATAAAACCTTCTACTCCTCTAGAAAACTGAATAAAGATTAACAAAGCGCCAACTAAAGCACTAAACATTATGGTTCTTGTATTTCCTTTAGACTGAAAAACGTTTACCATTCCTTCAATCATTGCTAACGTTCCCGCTAACGGATTCCATCCTTCTATGATTAACCAAGAAAACCAAATACCAAATAATAGCGCAATATAAACTTGTTTGGTTTTTAAGGCTAAAATGATGGCCACAATTGGTGGTATTACTGATAGAAATCCATATTCCATAAAGAGAAATTTTAATTTGGTTACAAGGTAGTAATTTATAAAACATTTTATCAATCGATATTTTGTAAATTGTGAACCCAAAAAGAAGCTTTTATGTCTAAATTCTACACAAAACTAACAACTA
Source organism: Polaribacter sp. L3A8 (assembly GCF_009796785.1). Lineage (NCBI taxonomy): Bacteria > Pseudomonadati > Bacteroidota > Flavobacteriia > Flavobacteriales > Flavobacteriaceae > Polaribacter > Polaribacter sp. L3A8. The sequence goes on along the minus strand of NZ_CP047026.1, from coordinate 2,945,182 downwards.
GACTTCAAAAATTTATTGAAGCACAAAAAATATTCTTTGTTGCTACTGCTCCTATTTCTGGTAGAATTAATCTATCACCAAAAGGAATGGATTCTTTTAGAGTTGTAAGTGAAAACCGGGTTTTATGGTTAAATGTTACTGGAAGTGGAAACGAAACTGCTGCTCATTTATTAGAAAACGACAGAATTACCATTATGTTTTGTGCTTTTGAAGGTGCACCAAATATTTTGCGTTTGTACGGAAAAGGGAAAGAAATTAAAGAAGGTGATACTACTTGGAATGAGTTAATTACGCTGTTTCCAGAAACTCCAGGAACACGTCAGATTTTTGATATTACTATAGCATCTGCACAAACTTCTTGCGGAATGTCTATTCCGTTTATGGAATATAAAGGAGAAAGAAACCAATTAAATGATTGGGCTACAGCGCAAGGTAAAGAAGGTATAGCACAATACTGGCAAGATAAAAACCAAACCAGTATTGATGGTTTACCAACTAAAATTTTAGACTAATAACTATAGCGTTTCTGTAACTTGTAAAAAAGAAAACTATAATTAACCTAACAATGGACCTAAACTTGTTGGTTGGTAAAGCAACCAACCTGTTAAACTATACCTGTCTTTAAAAGATTTTAAAACAGCATGTGGTACTTTATCACTTTTAAATAAAACACATCTTTTTGCAATAGGTTCTACTAATTGTAATTTTTTATTTTTATCTAAAATTTCTAATTGTCCACCATTTTCTGCTTGCCAATTATCATTTAGGTAAATAATCATAGAAATCATTCTATTATTTCTACCTTCAAATTGATCTAAATGTCTTTTATAATAACCTCCAGAAGGATAATGAGCTAAATGAAATTCTTGGCCAGATAAACTTAGATAACAATACCTATTTAAGGTGCTTTTAGTTTCTTCTAATAAATTCCAAAAACCACTAAGAACCGTATCTCTATCTTTATTTAACCAATAGGTTTTATCACCACGAATGGTTTTTTTTATTGTGTGTTGGTTAAGAGAACCAATACCTGCTTTATCAAAAACATCTATTTTTTTAAAAAGGAAGTTTTTAATTTCTTTATAAAGGTTAGTGTCTATAAAATCATCAATAACTACATAATCTTGGTCTGCGAGATCGTCCATCCAGGACAACCACAACTCTAGATTGTGAATTGTTTGCAATTAAGAGTTATGTACTTTTTTAATAGCCTCTGTAAAATCTTCTAAACTGTTATCATTTAAAACTAAATGAATGGCTTCATCACAAACTTTTTCTGCATTTTCATGAGAAAAATGTAAGCGAACAGCAATTTTTCTCATCAATTGAACTTCTATTAACTTTGCTTCTCCATCTACTAAAATCATTTTAGCCAAACGATACAAACGTTCTATTCTATCTTCATAATTTGCAGGTGCATTTGTTGGAAATTTTTCTGGATTACTAAGAATAACAGCAAACTCATCTAACGTTAAGTTTAAGTTCTTACCCATTCGTATTAATAATTCTTTTTCATCATCTGTAATTTCTCCGTCTATTTTTGCAATTTTTACAATATTTGCAAAATGCCCGATTTCTTGTTTGTGTTTTCCTTTAGGATATAAATCTAATATTGCCATTTTATTTATTTTTTATAAAAATAGTGAAAATGGTCTAAAAAAAAAGTTAAAAATACGTTTCCTAAAATATTTGTAAAAAGACAAATCGAATAGATTGCATTTTTTGTACTTTGCTAAAGATTAATAGTTACATAACTATTCTTTTATTAATTTAACTTAAAATATGAGCAACTTTTCTTACTTCAATAGAAAAAATATTACCAAAGATTTACAAACTACCGAATTTGATGTACTAATTATTGGTGGTGGAATTACGGGCGCAGGAATCGCTTTAGACGCTGCTTCTAGAGGAATGAAAGTAGCTTTAATAGAAAAAAACGATTTTGCTTCTGGTACTTCTAGTAAATCTACAAAACTAATTCACGGTGGTTTGCGCTACTTAAAACAATTTGATTTTTGGTTGGTTAAAGAAGTAGGTACAGAACGTGCCATTGTGCACGATTTAGCACCTCATTTAGTGGTACCAGAAAAAATGATCTTACCTTTAATTGAAGGAGGAACCTATGGTTCTTGGTTAACGTCTATCGGACTGAAAGTCTATGATATTTTAGCTTCTGTAGAAGGAGAAGACAAACGTAAAATGTTAGACAAAGAGGAGTCTTTAGAGAAAGAACCTTTATTACCAGAAGGTATTTTAAATGGTGCTGGTTATTATGCAGAATACAGAACCGATGATGCTCGTTTAACCATAGAAGTACTAAAAACAGCGTTAGAATACGAGGCTAAGATTATAAATTATACAGAAGCAACCGAATTTATTTACGAAGAAAATAGGGTTGTTGGTGCTACTGTAAAAGACACACTTTCTAATACTATTTTTGATATAAAAGCAAAGTATGTAGTAAATGCAACAGGCCCTTGGGTAGATGATTTAAGACAAACCAACCATTCTAAAACAGGGAAACGTTTGCATTTAACAAAAGGCGTACACTTAGTAGTAGCTCATGAAAAGTTACCCCTAAAACAATCTGTTTATTTTGATGTACCAGATGGCCGTATGATGTTTGCGATTCCCCGTGGAAGAGTCACTTATTTTGGTACAACTGATACCAATTATCAATTAGATAAAAACAATGTAGAAACTAATTTGGTAGATGCTACTTATTTAATTTCTGCAGTAAACAATATGTTTCCAGACATTAATTTATCATTAAATGATATTGAGTCTTCTTGGGCAGGATTAAGGCCTTTAATACACGAAGAAGGAAAGTCTTCTTCTGAATTATCTAGAAAAGATGAAATTTTTGTTTCTGATACAGAATTGATTTCTATTGCCGGTGGAAAATTAACAGGTTACAGAAAAATGGCAGAACGCATTGTAGATTTGGTTGCCAAAAAATACGAACGCAGGTTCGATACAAAATTTGAAGAAATAAAAACCAAGGAAATAGCACTCTCTGGTGGTACTTTTAATAATTACCAAGAAGTACAAAGTTATACGGATGCTATTCAGAATAGAATTGCAGAAGTAGATTTCGATAGAAAGGATGCAGAATATTTAGTGCATAATTATGGAAAACAAACAGATATTATTTTACAAAAGTTTGATGATTTAATGCATGATAACATGCAAGAAAAAATGATGAAAGCAGAAGTTTGGTTTACCATAAATTATGAAATGACCTGCACGCCAACAGATTTTTTTATGCGTAGAACGGGTCGTTTATTTTTTGATGCACGCAGTGTACTTTTATACAAAAAATATGTTCTTTATGAATTTAAAAACATTTTTTCTTGGGATGAAAAAACAACAGAAAAACATCTAAAAGAATTGGAAGAAAAAATACAATTGGCTACTACTTTTAAGTAAAGTGTAATTTCATAAACACAATATAAAAACCTCATAGATTGTAAAAATCTGTGAGGTTTCTGTTTTAAAACGATCTTTTTAAGCACTTTCTTTAACCTTCAAAACACTGAATATCAACTTACTTAAAATGTAATTATTTTAAATATATAAAACTTAATACTTATTTTCAATAAAAAAATAGCTTATATTTGAGTGTATAATGCTAATTATCATGCTTATGAATTTACACTTTTTATGCTTTTCTATTTAAATAACTTCTTTCTCCAAAAAAAGAATATTTAAATTATTTATAATTTACAATAACCTTAAATTTAAAAATTATGAAAACGTTTTATACCACGGCTGTTATCTTGTTTATTGCTTTCTCTTTTTCTGCAAAAAAAATTACGTTGCAAGAAACAGTGCATACCTTAGTTGCAACTTATGTGGGGCCAACAAAAAGTCAAGACTATAAATTTGTTGATGATAATAATGTAGAATATTTATTTTATGATTTATCAAAAAATATAAATTTTGAAAAAGAAGATGATAGTAAAATAGATAAAAGATTTATACTTACCTGGAAAAATAAACTTGTAGATGAATATGATTTGCAGGGGCAAAAAACAGGCACGCAAATTACTGTAAAAACCATATTATCTATTAAGGAATCAAAATAATAGTTAAAGCCGTTTGTAACATTTTACAAACGTTTTTTTATCATCTTTTTAGTAGCCCTTTTTTAACTAAAATATAGATTGTCTTTCCTTATTATAAAATTACTTTAAATTTAATTTTAAAAAGTAATATTTACTGCATTTTACCCCAATTTATCAAGTTAAAATAGACGATGTAACAACTTTAGTTTAAATTTTATATAAATTTCAACATACTGATAATCAGGTTAAAAACTAAAAAAACAAGAACATTTAAAAATAATTATTAATTTATTGAAAAATAAATACCAAATTTAATTTTCAATTGAAAAAAAATGTATATTTGATATACACTTATCAGTAATTTTAAGGCTTATGAAAATATAGTTTCGAGTACTTCAAAACAAAAGCAGGTTCTTTTAAGAAAAAGAGCAGCTACTATATTTATTAAAAAATAACCTTAAAATTAAAAATCATGAAAAAATTATATGCATCAGCATTCGTGCTGTTTATTTCTCTTTCTTTTGCTGTAAATACAATTTCTGCTCAAGACACATCAAACAAACTTATCGCTACTTTTAAAGGACTTACAGAAACCGAATATTTTAAATTTGTAGATGATAAAAATGTTTCCTTTTTATTCTATGACTTAGATGAAAACATAGAGCTTTCTTTGTACGAAGAAGAATTGATTGGTAAGAAATTTAGCATTACTTGGGTAAATAAAGAAATTGATATTGTAGATGAAGATGGCAATCCTACCGAAGAAAAACAGACTGTTAAAACGATTACAGCAATAGCAGAAAAGAAATAATACTTCTACAACCGTTTATCCATACAACCGATAAACGGTTTTTTTATGCCTTAAAAACAGAACAAAAATTAATCTTCTTTTCTGTTTGCTTCAATTTCTGCTGTTAAATCTAACTCTCTTAAAGTTGGGTTTAACCCTCCAATAGCTACAACTGTAATTAAGGTCATTGTTCCGCCAAAAACAACTGCAACAACAGGACCTAATATTTTGGCTGCTAAACCGCTTTCAAAAGCCCCTAATTCATTAGAAGAACCCACAAACATAGAATTTACAGAAGATACTCTACCTCTCATATCATCCGGAGTTTTTAATTGTAAAATAGTTTGACGAATTACCATCGATATTCCGTCTGCAGCACCACTTACAAATAAAGCTAAAATACTTACCAAAAAAATAGAAGACAACCCAAAGGCAATAATACTTAATCCGAAGACAAAGACAGATATCAACATTTTTTTACCTGTTTTTCGGTTGATAGGAATGTAGGTTGTTAAAAACATAGTAACAATACTTCCCATAGAAATAGAGGCATTTAAAACACCAAAACCTTCTGGCCCCACCTTAAGTACATCTTGTGCAAAAACAGATAAAATAGCTACAGTACCACCAAATAAAACCGCAATCATATCTAAGGTTAAAACTCCTAAAATGGCTTTATTTTGAAATACAAACGTAACTCCTGCTTTTAAACTTTCTTTTATTGGCTCACCAATCTTTTTATTTAAAATTGGTTTCTTTTTAATTAAAAAAGTAAATGCTAAAGATAAAATTACCAAGATAAAAACTAAACAAAGTGTCTTGTCAACACCAATCCAACTTATAAAAAAACCACCAAATAAAGCACCAGAAACAGACGCTGTTTTCCAGGTACTTGTGCTCCAGGTTGCCGCATTATGATATATTTTTTTAGGCACTAACAACGCTACTAAAGAGAAAATGGTAGGTCCAAAAAACGAACGTAAAAAGCCACCAAAGAAAACCAATCCGTATATAGAATATAAAACAGCGTTTGTAGACCAATGCCCTACTACACTTTCTGATGTTAATAAAAATAAACCTAAACTAATTAATGAAAAAGCTGCTGTACAAATAGCTAGTAAATTTCTTTTTTCATTTTGATCTACAATATGACCTGCAAATAAAGCCATTGTAAATGCCGGAATAATTTCCATTAACCCAATAATACCTAAACTTAAAGGATCTTTTGTTATGGAGTATACCTCCCACTCAATTACAATAAACTGCATAGACCAACCAAAAACAAGTAAAAACCGAACAAATAAAAAGATATTAAATTCCTTTATTTTTAAAGCTGCATAAGGATCTTGTTTAGCCATTTTATTAGCGTAATTTCATATCCATTAAAATGGCAAATGTTTGGTTAATATCTTCTTCGTTTACAACAATTGTCATTTCGTTTGTAGTAGAAATAATTTCTTGTAAAGAGATATCTGCCCAGGCTAATTGTTTTAAAATAAAGTAATAAATACCAGACTGCTCTATATTTTCTTTTGGTAGTTTTATAGTAATAGAAGCCAAATCTAACATACTATTTGTTAAAATTTCTTGTTCAAAAATTTCTTTAACAAAAGGTTCTAAATTTTTACTAGTCACAATATTTGTTTCAAAAATACCTTGAGAAACGGTTAAAAAATAGTCAGAATTTTCTGATGATTTTGTTAGAATTTTTGCGATTTCTCGCAATAAAGAAGGCGTATTTTTAAAAGTAAAATCACATAAATCTGATCGTACAATTACATCACCTAAATCTAAAGCTAACTTTTTAATGTTTTTTCTAATACGCAATTCACTTGCAGGAGAAAGTCTATTAATTGCCATCATTACAGCTCCCACTTTCACTTCTTTTTTTAATGCAGCAGAAACATCTGGTAAAATAATTCTTGCTAAAGAAGAAACGTTTATCAATTTTTCATTTAAAGCCTCTTCTATAAAAGGTGTTTTTCTAATGGTGCTTTCAACAACTTCTTGTATTGTTTTCATTACAATTGTTTAATATTTTATATCAATGTTCAAAATTAAACATTTAATCTAATTTATCTGTCAAATTTTGAAATTCTTTTTTAGGATTTTTATTCGCGTATAAAACATTGTAAACAGTATCTATAATAGGTGTATTTGCGCCGTTTTCTTCCTTCATCTTAAAGGCACTTTTGGTAGCATAATATCCCTCAGCAATCATACTCATCTCCATTTGTGCAGATTTAACGGTATATCCTTTACCAACCATGTTTCCAAATTGTCTATTTCTGCTAAAAAGAGAATATCCAGTAACTAATAAATCGCCCAAATAAGCAGAGTTATTAATGTTACGTTTCATTTTATGAACCTTTTTAATAAAGCGTTTCATTTCTCTAATTGCGTTGCTCATTAAAACTGCCTGAAAATTGTCTCCATAACCTAAACCGTGTGCAATACCTGCAGCCACAGCATAAATATTTTTTAACATGGCTGCATATTCTGTACCAATAATATCATCGGAAATCTTAGTTTTAATGTACCAGCTTTGAATAGATTTTTCTATAAACTTTGCCTTATTTTCATCTTTACAAGCAATTGTTAGATACGATAATCGCTCCATAGCAACTTCTTCTGCATGACAAGGTCCGGTGATAACACCAATATTTTCTATAGGTATGTTAAATTCTCTATTAAAATGTTCTCCTATAATTAAACCTGTTTCTGGCACAATCCCTTTAATTGCCGAAAAAATAATTTTACCCTCTAAAGAAGTATCTAATTTTTTTAATTCGCTCATTAAAAAAGCAGATGGAATTGCAAAAATAAGAACATCGTAATTATTAACGGTGTAATTAATATCACTAGACAAATCTAACTGACGTGCATACACATCTGCAGATTGCAAATAATTTGGGTTATGATCGTTTTCTTTAATATGCTCAATTGCTTGCTCACTCCTCATATACCAACCAATGGTATCAAGGTTTTCACTCAACATTTTTACAATGGCCGTAGCCCAACTACCTCCACCAAAAACCGCTATTTTTTTGTCCTCATTCATCTATTGATCATTTTATATATCAAAAGTAAGAAAATTAGTATCTAATGATGAATGCATTTGTGAATTATTATATTTGTGTATGCTAATACTAATTTTTTGAGTTCCTTAAAACGATTTTTTAAAGACACCATAATTTACGGAATTGCCGCTGTTTTACCACGTGCAATTAATATCTTTTTGGTTAAATTACATACCTCTACATTAGATGCAGAAAAATATGCAGTTAATACAGATTATTATGTTTATGCTGCCTATTTAAATGCACTACTAACTTTTGGAATGGAAACTGCTTTTTTTCGTTTTTTTTCTAAGGAAAAAGAGAAAGGAAAAGTAGTTTCTACATCCTTTATTAGTTTGTTAATTTCAACGCTAATTTTCTTTTTTTTAGCGTTATTTTTTAATAATGAAATTGCTACTTTCTTCGGATTTAAAAACCCTTTATTTTTTAAATTATTAGTTTATACAATTACGCTAGATACCCTAGTAGTTGTACCTTTTGCATATTTACGCGTTACAAACAAACCATTAAAATTTACAGCAATAAAAATGATAAACATTGGTGTTTTTACTATTTTAAATGTTTTCTTTTTGTGGTTTGTTCCTTATGCTATTAAAAACGGAATTTCATTACCAGAAACCATTGTAAATTACTATGGTAACTACCCAAAAGTAATTCACATTTTTGTTGCAGGAACTATAGCCAGTTTATCTACTTTTGGATTGCTTTTTCCATCTGTTTTTAAATTTAAATTCGAGTTTGATATTACACTTTTAAAAAAAATGCTAAAATATAGTTTTCCAATCATGGTTGGAAGCTTAGCTTTTGTAACCAATGAAAATATAGACAAACTTTTGTTAAGTGATATCTTGGGTGAAAAACAAATGGGAGTTTACGCAGCTTGTTACAAATTAGGTGTTTTTATGACCTTGTATATTATGGCATTCCGATTGGGTGCAGAACCATTTTTCTTTAATAATGCTGATAAAAAAAATGCCAAAGAAACCTATGCTAAAGTTTTAACTTGGTTTACCATTTTTGGGTCTTTTTTTATGCTTATTGTAGTTGTTTTTATAGATTTATTTGCACAAATTTTATTAGGAAAACCAGAATATTTTGAAGCACTTTCTATTGTGCCAATCATACTTTTAGCAAACTTATTTTTAGGCATTTATAATAATTTATCTATTTGGTATAAACTAACCGACAAAACAAAATACGGAATGTATTTCTCTATTGTGGGAGCCTTAATAACCATTATTTTTAACCTAATAATGATTCCTAAAATAGGCTTTATGGCTTCTGCTTGGGCAACGTTAATAGCATTTGGCACCATGATGGTGTTGTCTTATTTTGTTGGTAAAAAGCATTATCCAGTAAATTATAAATTAAAAAAAATAGGGTATTATTTAGTATTTTCAATTTTCTTTGAGTGGGTTTCTTTTATAGTATTTAGAGGGCAGTATTGGTTTTCTATAATAACTATTTTACTTTTCTTCGGATTGATTTATTACAATGAAAAAGAGGAAATTAAACAAATATTAAAACGATAGAAATGAATATAAAATCAATATATTTTCTAATTTTCATACTGGTTTTTAACGCTTGTAAGGTCAAAAAATCCGAAGTAAAAAAAGAGATTACAGTAACAAAAAGCACAGAAAAAATTTCTACAAAAGCAGTCAATGTTTCCATTTTACAAAAAACATTTGTTATTGATGGTTTAAACACTATTCCTCATAAAATTTGGTTGTATTTACCACCAAATTATAATACATCAACAGAAAAATACGATGTAATTTATATGCACGATGCTCAGAATTTGTTTGATAACAAAACTTCTTTTGTTGGCGAATGGTCTGTAGATGAAACGCTAAATGAACTTTATAAAAAAAAGGGTAAAAGCTTTATTGTTGTAGGGGTTGAAAATGGTGGAGAGAAAAGAATTGAAGAATATACACCTTGGAAAAACCTAAAATATGGTGGAGGAAAAGGAGCTATTTATGTCGATTTTTTAGTCAACGAACTAAAACCTTTTATTGATAAAAATTACAGAACCAAACCTGCTCCAGAAAACACCGCAATTATTGGTAGTTCTTTAGGTGGGTTAATCTCATTTTACGGCGGATTGAAACATCCTGAGGTTTTTGGTAAAATTGGTGCACTTTCTCCCTCTTTTTGGTTTTCTAATAAAGTAGTTAAATTTGCTGAAGAAAATGGGAATCAGAAAAATACAAAACTTTATTTATTAGCTGGTGATAAAGAAGAAGCTATTATGGTTACCGATACAGAAAATATGGCAGAACGCTTATTAGATCTTGGTTTTCCATCAGAAAACATGAAAACCAAAATTGCAACAAAAGGAAGACATACAGAGTCTTTTTGGAAAGCAGAATTTTTAGAAGTAATTACATTTTTATATAATTTATAACAACAATGAACGTACAAATAATTAATAAATCGAAACACGCAACCCCTAATTACGAAACAGAAGGTGCTGCAGGAATGGATTTAAGAGCAAATATTGAGGCATCTATAACATTAAAACCTTTAGAAAGAGCCATTGTAAAAACGGGCTTATTTATAGCATTACCAGTTGGTTTTGAAGCTCAAGTTAGACCAAGAAGTGGTTTGGCTGCTAAAAAAGGAATTACTGTTTTAAACGCTCCAGGAACAGTAGATGCAGATTACAGAGGAGAAATTGGTGTTATTTTAGTAAACCTATCTAATGAAGAATTTATTGTAAATGATGGCGAAAGAATAGCACAATTAATTATTGCAAAGCACGAACGTGTAAACTGGCAAGAAGTAACTGTTTTAAGTGAAACAGCACGTGGAGCTGGTGGATTTGGAAGTACAGGAGTTTAACAAAAATTAAAAAATAAAATTATGATTTTAGGAGTATGTGAATGGTTGAGTACAAAAACACAGTTTTCAGCAAAAAATATTAGAATATTATTTGTCTTATTAGTTTTATTTGGAGGTTTAGGTCTTGGAGCCTATTTAATTTTATGGTTGGTAAAAATTCTATCTAAAGAATAATATTTAAAATACTTAAAAAGGTAGTAATTTAAAATTATTACCTTTTATTTTAAAATTTCTATAAATTAGGATAAAAATACATTTAACACCTACCAACAATATTTTTTTAAGGATTAACAACATTTTTTATAACCAAATAATTAATAAAAAAGAGTTATAATTTTTAAAAAGAAAAAGAGTTTTTAAGTTTCTGTAAGTATTCTTTTCCAATAGGAATAAAATTTTCTTCTAAATCCTGAAGTGTATCCGTTGGTTGTAAAAAGAGTTGTCCTTTTCTAGTATTTAATCTTTCAATACAGTTTTTATTTACAATAAAACTTCTATGAACACGAATAAATTTTTTAGGTAACGTTTCTTCAAAATGTTTTAAAGATTTTGATGTTGAAAAACTTTTTCCGTTTGCATTAAAAATACTTGTATAATTTCTTTCCGCTTGTAAAAAAGAAATTTTATTATAATTTAAAAGATAGATATCTGCCCCTGTTTTTACCACAAGGTGTGTTTGTCTTTCTGTAAATGTTTTTTCAAAAAACAGTAATGAATTTTCTAATTCTACAGGTTGTATTGGTTTACTTAAAAAATAAGATACCTGATTATTAACAGCTTCTTTTGCATAATAATTATGCGTTGTTGTCATAATTATGATTGGCAAATCAGTAAAAAATTCTTTTAGTTTAGGAATAAGTGTAAAGGTATTTCTATCGTTAATTTCTACATCTAAAAAAATAAGATTCGGTTTTGTTTTAAGAATTAAAGAAAATCCATCTTCTAAATTTGTTGCAGTATCTACAAATTTATAATCTGAATGTTCATCTAAAGCTGATCTTAAATCATCTAAAGCTTCTTTTTTGTCTTGTATTATGATGTATGTGTATTTCATATAATGCTTTTATAGGGATACTTTCTAAAAAATAAACCTTTTACAAATTTATGAATAAAAAGTATGAATCAATAAACATTTGGGACAAACAAATATTTTTAAAGGATAAATAAATTATAACTCAATAAAATTTAAAACAAATAAATAGCTTTTTAATCAAATTTAATATTAAAAAAATAAAATATTAAAACTTTAAAACTTTATAAACCTGACTCATTTTTCTAACCTCTTTATATAATAAATCATACGCTAAAAAAGTATGAGAATGATACACAAACCCTAACTTTTTATAAAACTGAAAAGCTTGGGCTTGTTCATCCATGGCATCTAACCAGATTGTATTATAGCCTTTTTTAATTGCCTTTTTTGATAACCAAGCAACTAGTTTTTTTCCAATTCCGTTTCCTTGTGTTTTTTTATGAAGATAAATTCGGTGTAATTTTACTTGTTTTTCTTCGGATAAACCTTCTAGTTTTTCATTCCAAATAATTCTAAAATTACCCACAATTTCATCGTTAAATAACACAAAATAATACTCCGCATTTTCTTCAGATAATTCTTTTAAGATATGCGCTTTAGCGTATTGAGAATTTACATACCAATCTCCTTTATCTGTCCAAAAATGGCTGTAAGCTAAAGGATAAACCTCACACATTACATTATACAATAGCGTATAATCATCCGTTTTTATACTTTTTAAGGATAGTTGTTCTGTTAGGTAAATCATGCTACAAACCTATAAAAGTAATTACTGACTTGCAAAAGCGCGTATATATTGCACAATAAAAAATAGTTTGTTGTATTATACTTTTAGAAAACGCATAAAAAAAACTGCTATAGATTGATTACTTCTATAGCAGTTTAATAATAATAGTTAGAACTTTTAATATTTATTCTTGATTTTCAATAGCAATCTTAATTTTACCTTCAAGTTCTTCAGCTAATTCTGGATTGTCTTTAATTAAACCTTTAACAGCATCTCTACCCTGACCTAATTTTGTTTCTCCGTAACTAAACCAAGAACCACTTTTCTTAACAATACCTAACTCTACACCAATATCTAAAATTTCACCAACTTTAGAAATTCCTTGTCCGTACATAATATCAAATTCTGCAATTTGAAACGGCGGTGCTACTTTATTTTTAACAACTTTAACTTTAGTACTGTTACCAATAACTCTGTCTCCGTCTTTAATTTGTGTTCTTCTTCTAATATCTAAACGTACAGAAGCATAGAATTTTAATGCGTTACCACCCGTTGTAGTTTCTGGGTTACCAAACATTACACCAATTTTTTCACGTAATTGGTTAATAAATATAACAGTACATTTTGTTTTAGAAATTGTACCCGTTAATTTACGTAATGCTTGAGACATTAAACGAGCATGTAAACCCATTTTAGAATCTCCCATTTCTCCCTCAATTTCTGCTTTTGGCGTTAATGCTGCCACAGAATCAATAACAACAATATCTATTGCTCCAGAACGAATTAAGTTTTCTGCAATTTCTAATGCTTGCTCACCATGATCTGGTTGAGAAATAATTAAGTTATCTATATCTACTCCTAAATTTTCTGCGTAAAATTTATCAAATGCATGTTCTGCATCAATAAATGCTGCAATTCCTCCAGCTTTTTGAGCTTCTGCAATTGCATGCAACGTTAAAGTAGTTTTACCAGAAGATTCTGGTCCGTAAATTTCAATAACTCTTCCTCTTGGATAACCACCTACGCCTAAGGCTAAATCTAACCCTAAAGAACCAGATGAAATTGCATCTATGTCTTCGGTAACTACATCTCCTAATTTCATTACGGCTCCTTTACCATACGTCTTATCTAGCTTATCTAGAGTAAGTTGAAGTGCTTTTAGCTTTGCTGTTTTTTCTTTATCTGCCGCCATTAATCTTGCTTGTTTTATTTTTAAATAAGTGCCACAAGTTACAAAAAGAGTTTGTTTTTGTACACATCTTTTTTTGTATTTTTATAAAAAATTGAAAAAGATGAAAAAAGAAATTGTACAAAGTCTAACTAAAAATTTTGAAGACTATTCTCAAACTACTGAAAGTGGTATAGAGTTTTGGTTTGCAAGGGATTTGCAAATTCTATTAGGTTATTCAAAATGGGAAAATTTTATAAAAGTTATTAATAAGGCAAAGGTTTCTTGTGATATAACTGGAAATGATATTCTTGACCATTTTCCTGACGTCAGGAAAATGGTTGAAATTGGTTCTAATACCAAAAGAGAAATAGAAGATTTAATGCTTACAAGATATGCTTGTTATTTAATTGCACAAAATGGAGACCCAAGAAAAGAAAGTATTGCTTTTGCACAAAATTACTTTGCAATGCAAACAAGAAAGTTTGAGCTAATTGAACAAAGAATTAAAGATTGGGAACGATTACAGGCAAGACAAAAACTAACAATTTCAGAAAAGGATTTATCAGAATTAATTTACGAAAAAACAGGAAACGATAAAAATTTTGGATTAATAAGAAGTAAAGGAGACCAAGCTTTATTTGGAAGATCAACAAAAGATATGAAAGCTAAATTAAGAATTCCTAATAGTAAAGCATTGGCAGATTATTTACCAACTATCACTATAAAAGCAAAAGATTTTGCAACAGAAATAACGGTCTTTAATACTAAAGAAAAAGATTTAAGAAACGAAAGAAATATTTCTGCAGAACATATAACTAACAATAGATCTGTTAGAAAAATATTATTAGAAAGAGGTATTAAACCAGAAAACTTACCTGCAGAAGAAGATATAAAGAAATTAGAAAGAAGAGTTATTTCTGAATCTAAAAAACTAGGTAAAAACCCTGATAAATTAAAATAATTTAAATGAGTATTATTATACTAAAAAACGTAAACTCTCTTATTAAAATCGAAAAAGGAGAATTAATCAGTTATCAAAAAGACAATCAAGAATATATTCATCAAAAAGGAAATAAAGGTTGGCGTAATGCTGACGATGAAATGTTTCCGGTAATTGGTCCAACTGCTAAAAATAATTTTAGAGTGCATACCAAAAATGGTGATGCTATTTTAGATCAACATGGTTTGTTAAGAGAAATGGATTATTCTTTAATTTCTTCGGATGAAAGCAGTGCTAAATTCATCAAAAAATATAAAAATAATACAGCAATCATCAACAGTAAATTTCCTGTAAAGTCTACCGAAGAAAAACTTTTTTGGCCTTTCGATTTTACATTCGAAAAGAATTTTACCTTAAAAAACGATGTTTTACATATCCAATTTATCATCGAGTCAGAAAAAGGAATGCCTTTTATGTTAGGCTATCATCCTGCATTTTTATTATCTAATACAGGTAATGAAACCTTAATTTCTAACGATACAGAAATTACTTTGGCAGATGTTTATAAAGCGGGTTCAAATGCTTGTCCTGTTTTAAATGCTGATAAAATCACTTTAAAAAATATTAACAAAAACGACTTAGAAATTACTACAAAAAACTTTGATAATTTTATGTTGTGGACAGAAGTTGATAATATGCTTTGTATTGAACCAATTACACAATATACTTCTTACACAGACCAAAAATTCTCTGAAGAAAACATGCGTTTATCCGAAGGAAAAAATACTTTTTCTGTAACAATTAAAGTATTGTAGTTTCATTACAATATCTTAGTTATAAAATTTATAAATACTAAAATTTCATCCTAAACAAAATGATAAAATATTCTTTAATTCTTAGCGTACTCTTACTTTTTTCTTGCAAAAATAAACCGACAACTCCAACCAATGTAGTGTCAGAAAATAAAACGATACAAGAAAAAACAAAACCCATTTTAGAAAAAGAAACCATTACATTTCCGTCTAAAGATAGTTTGCCAATTACTGCAGATGTTTATAAAATTAAAGAAACACCTATTACTGTTTTATTATGCCATCAGGCGGGTTATAGTAGAGGAGAATATAAAGACACTGCTATAAAATTAAATAAATTAGGATATTCTGTAATGGCAATAGATCAACGTTCTGGCAACACTGTAAATACTATAGATAACCAAACAGCAATTGCTGCCAAAACAAAAGGTTTAGGGCTTACTTATTTAGATGCAAAGCAAGATATTGAAGCTGCAATAGATTACATATATCAACAAAACGGAGGCCAACAAATTTTGTTAGTTGGTAGTTCTTATTCTTCTTCTTTAGCGCTTTTAATGGGAGAAAATAATTCTAAAATTAAAGCAGTAGCAGCTTTTAGTCCTGGTGAATATTTTAAAGGTATCGATATCAATAAAGCAATAAGTACGTATACTAAACCTGTTTTTGTAACTTCTTCTAAAAGTGAAAGTGCCGGTGTAACTACTTTGGTTAATAAAATAAAACCTATTTATGTAACTCATTTTATACCAGAAGTAAAAGGTATTCACGGTTCTAAAGCATTGTGGAAAACTACGGAAGGTAATGAAACTTATTGGGCCGCTTTTAATGATTTTTTATCTTCTTTAAAAGCTCAATAAATTGATAGAAAATCATCGTCATTTTATAATAAACAAACCTTGGGGAATGATTTCTCAGTTTGTTAATCCCGCAAAGCGGAAGAAAAAATTATTAGGAGAATTACACGATTTTCCAGAAGGAACCATGGCTATTGGTCGTTTAGATGTTCCATCGGAAGGGTTACTATTATTAACAACTGATGGTAAAGTATCCGCAGAAATTAGATCTCATAAATACGAAAAAGAATATTACGTACAAGTTGATGGAGTTATTACCCAAAAAGAAATTGAGCAATTACAAACCGGAGTAGAAATTGGTTTTAATGGCAAAAAATACACCACAAAACCTGGTAAAGCTTTTATAATAGACGATCCTAAATTTCCACTTAGAAGTATGAAAATTAGGGATGAAAGACACGGACCAACAAGCTGGGTTTCTATTATTATTACAGAAGGTAAATTTAGACAAGTTAGAAAAATGACTGCTGCTGTAGGTTTACCAACTTTACGTTTAATTCGTGTTAGAATAGGAGAAATTACTTTGGGTAATCTAGAAATTTGTGGTGTAAAAGAAGTTGATACCCTAATGTAACATTCATCACAAAAAAAAAGTATTTATCTTTATATTTTTGCAAAATGAATAATTCTAACACCACTTTATATATAGTTGCGGCAGTAATCATTTTACACTTTTTAGTGGGTTTTGGTTATTTAATTTATAAGATGACAAAAAAGGGAGATAAATAATTATCTCCCTTTTTTTTGAATCAACAACCTAGACCCAAGGGTACGACGTATGCTTCCGAAACATGTTTTTTAATTTCGATACAATAATCTGGTAATTAAATCCTTGGCTATCGCCCTGCGATTAAAATTCGAATCCTAAATAGAGCTGCCATACTCTATTTTTTGGCTTGTCTTGGTCATAAACATCACTTTGACCTAAATGGTATCTTACACCTAAACTTACGCCTCCATCGCTCTTAAAACCGGTTCCTACATTTACACCCCAATCTAAATTACTAGGTTCAAATTCTTCTGATGTATCATATAGAATAAAACCTGCATCAAAGGTTTCTTTATGCGAAATTGAAAATCCTATTTGTGGTCCTGCTTCAATAAAAAAACTTTTTACAGGATATAATTTTAACATCAATGGTACATTTATATAATCTAACTTCTGTGTGTACGTTCCGTTATCATCTATAATTTTATAACCTTGTTTAGAATACAATATTTCTGGCTGAATAGAAAGGAATTTACCAATGTAAGATTCGCCATAAATACCTATGTGATAACCATGTAACTTACCTGTTTCTGAGCTTCCATCGAAACTAACTGAAGAGATATTATATCCTCCTTTAATACCTGCTGTAGCCCTATTTTTATCTTGTGCATTTACAGATAAAAGACCTGTAATTAATAATGCTATTGTTATATATAATGTTTTCATTTTAAATAGTTTTAAAGTTTATATTTATTGTTCTCGTATATAAGACAACTCAACTTTATTTTACCCTACCTTTATTTTTACTTTCCGCCATTGGCTTTTAAATCTGCCAAACATTGTGCGTCTAAAGTTGGTATTTGTCCGCCAGAAATCATTCTACCAATTCCTTGGCTAGTTTCTGCTGCCCAATACATTAAACAATCTTCTTCATCGCAATGTTTTGGGTGTTCTGTATCTTCATGATCACTTTGTAACTCGGTTCCTAAATTTGTTAACCCTAAAATATGGCCAAATTCGTGATGAATTACAGATGATTCTAATAAGCTTCTTTCTGGTTCAAAAGCACTGTTACTTAAACCGTGAATTGTTTCTTCGTAAATAACAAAAGAAGTGTTCCAATATGCAGAACCTAAAATTGCGCTAGAATTAGTATCACTAGAAGATTTACCATTGATAAATAATACCCAAACAGCAATTGTTGTATTAGAATTATAAGTAGTTCTGTTTGTTGTTTCTAAAGCTACTACTTCATCTAAAGTATATACTTCTTTGTTTGTAGCGGCTATTTCTTTAATACTAAATATTACTCCTTCTGGTTTGTTAGTTCTATTGGTAATAAAGTTTTTAAAATTGTTTATAGCTGCATCAGAAGGTTTAAAACCTTCTATATATGCAAGTTCTACAATCATTTTTTTAAAGGTATTTGCAGAAAGTAAATCGTTAGCAGAAGAACCTGTAGCTTGTCTATTAGTGGCTACATTAATGGTATTACCTGTTTCTCCATCTATTATACCTTCATTTTCTGACGAACAAGAAATAAGGATACTACACACTAAAATTACTCTTAAAAAAATATTTTTCATTTTACTTTTATTAAAAACTTTACAACTAAAATTGGGGGAATAATAGTTGTAAAGTTATCATCAACTAACTACAATCTACTACTACTTCTCCTTTTTAAATTTTCTTAAATGCTAAGGTTACAGAAGCATCTGTTTTGCTTTGTAATGTAATTAAGGTGTTACTAAAAGAGCTAATAACCCAATCATTACCTAAAGCACTAACTGCTGTATTACTTGCAAAATTAATATTTACAAAAGCTTCTGTTTCCGAACTTACCGTATACGTTCCTTCTACTTCTCCTAATGCTGCGTTTACCACATTTGTAGCCACAATTTTAAAATCGTTTGCAAATTCTATAGACCAATTTGCATAATCGTTTGCAGTATTTGCACCCGCTGTAATAAAAGTTTCTACTTTAAATTTTGTACCAGATAAAATAGCTTCAACATCTGCTGCTGTAGTTGCTGCATCATCTTTTTCTTCTTCAAATTGAATACATTCTGAAATAGCATTTTGAAATTCTGCATCACTTTTAATTGTTACAGCAGTTCCGTTACTTAAAGTTGCATTTATTGGATAATTTACGGCAAATAACTCATCAGATTGTAAATCTGTCATAAACGTATACAGTTGTTTTTCTGATTGTACAACCACACTTCCGGTTTGTTCTAAACTAATATCATAAGTTAACATGGTAACCGGAAAGTTAATATCTATACAAGAAATTGCACCTTTTCCTTGTGCTTCTGCATTTTCACACTCTTGCTGTAAAGCATCAAATTCTGCTTGATTATTTACTTTTACTTCTGTATAATTACTTGTTTTAACACTAATTGGAAAATTAAAAGATACATTATCAGTATCGTTATTAAATTGTCCCATAATATTTAAAACTAAAGAGAAATCTAATTTACTAATTAAAGTAATTTGTTGTCCGTTTACAGTTGCCGTTAATGGAAACAATAATTCGGTACACGCATTTCCGTCTAAAAAATCATCATCAGAACCATCATTCATTGCTGCTCTTTCGTAATTAGAAGCGGTTGGCGATGTAGATGAATTTGCATTTGGATTGGTACCTATTTCTTTACTTTCTTCAGATTGGCAAGAAGTAAATCCTAATATTACTGTAAAAGCAATTGCTGTAATTAATTTTAATGTTTTCATTTTAATAAATTTTATAATTAATGTTTCTTGTTTATATGAGTAAAACAACTTTGTTTTATTTTACCCTACCTTTTTTTTTAGAATGATTATTTTTTTGTCATTCTGTAAGTAAAACAACTAAACATTTATTTACCCTACCTTTGTTTTAATTTTTTTTTATTTTTATTATTTAAAACCCCTATATGACTAATAAATCTCTTTGCGACGAAATTTATTTTAATGAGTTTTACACTTCTCATATACAATCTGCAAGTAATTTTGCATACTATAAGTCTGGTGATAAAAATACGTCTTTAGATTTAGCACAAGAAGCATTTATAAAAATATGGGAACATTGCGCTAAAGTCGATTTTACGAAAGCAAAGTCTTACTTATTTACAGTTATTAACAATCTTTTTCTTAATAAAGTAAAGCATCAAAAGGTAGTTTTTGAATATGCAAAAAGTAGTCCTTATTTAGATGTAGATAACCAAAGTCCAGATTATTTATTAGAAGAAGAAGAATTTAAAAACAAGCTAAAAAATGCCATTTCAGGTTTAACAGTAGGCGAGAGGGAAGTTTTTCTGATGAATAGAATTGATGGCAAAAAATACCGAGAAATTGCAGAAATGTTAGAAATTTCTCAAAAAGCAGTAGAAAAAAGAATGTCATCAGCATTAAAAAAATTAAGAACTAACATAGACGGAATTTAATTTCAATTTAAGGTAGGGTAAACTACGTATTAGTTGTTACATATATAGAAGTACAAAAAATGGAAAACGAAAACGACATCTTAAAATGGCTAAACAGAGATACTTCTGATGAAGAATTGACGCGTTTAAAAGAAACAAAAGACTTTACTACTTTAGATAAAATTGCACATTATTCCACGCAAATAGAAACACCTAAAGTAGATGTAGAAAAAGCCCTTGCAGACTTAAAATTAAAGACAAAAAACACCACTAAAAAAGGCAAAGTTGTTTCCTTAAATTTTAAGAAATTCTATAAATATGCTGCTTCAATTGTTGTATTGTTAACAACTTCGTATTTTCTACTTTTTAATAATGATGCCAATTTTAAATCCCAATTTGCACAAACAAAAAGTTTTAATTTACCAGATAATTCTGAAGTAATTTTAAACGCAAACTCAGAAATTACCTATTCTAAAAAAGACTGGAAAAATAGTAGAAATTTAACCCTAGAAGGAGAAGCTTTTTTTAAGGTTCAGAAAGGAAAAAAGTTTACGGTAAATACCCAAATAGGAGCAGTAACCGTACTTGGAACACAGTTTAACGTAAAAGAAAGAACTAATTATTTTGAAGTAAAAACTTACGAAGGTTTGGTAAGTGTTGCTTATAAAGATACCCTTGTAAAACTACCAAAAGGTACTATTTTTAAAGTAATTAATGGTGTTATTGATACTAATAATACGTTTGATATTAGTGAGAAATCTTGGTTGCAAAAAGAGTCTAATTTTAAAAGTACTGCTTTGCGTTTTGTATTGCAAGAAATAGAAAATCAGTTTGATTATACGATTGAAACTAAAAACATCGATTTAGATATTTTATACTCTGGTGGTTTTACACATTCAGATATAAATGTAGCCTTAAAATCTATTACAATTCCGCTGCAATTGTCTTATAAAATTGATGGTAAAAAAATTACTATCTATACTTATGATCAATAAAATACGTCTTCTTTTATGTTGTTTTTTATTAATAACAAGTGTTGTTTTTACACAGAATTCTTCTGATAAAATTGCACTTTCTACCTTGTTATCAACATTAGAAAAAAGTTACGATATTAAGTTTTCTTATTCAGATGCTGATGTAAAAGACATTTTTATACCACAACCAAAACAAGGAATAACGATTGATGAATTATTATTATTTTTAAACAAAAAAACATTTTTACAGTTTAAAACTTTAGATAATAGATACGTAACGGTTTCATTTTTAAACAAAACCATTGCTATTTGCGGTACCGTTTTAGATGCCAAAACACTAGAACCTTTATTACTAACTTCTGTAAAAGTAAATGGCTATAAATTAGGAACAACAACCAATAATAACGGTGTTTTTCATTTAAAAAATGTGCCTGTAAATGCTACTTTAAATATTTCTTTTATCGGTTTTAAAACAAAAAAATTTTCCGCTAAAGAATTGTTTTTACCTAGTTGTAAACAATTGTTTTTAGAAGAAGCATCAGAGCAATTATCAGAAATTATAATGCCGCGTTTTTTAACTGCTGGTTTGCAAAAAAGTGCTGATGGAAGTACGGTTTTAAATACCGAAAAATTCGGAATTTTACCGGGTTTAATAGAACCTGATATTTTACAAACTATTAAAATTTTACCTGGTGTAGAAAGTGTAAACGAAAGTATTTCTAATATTAACGTTAGAGGTGGTACAAACGACCAAAATTTAATTCTTTGGGATGGAATAAAAATGTACCACGCTGGTCATTTTTTCGGGCTTATTTCTGCTTATAATCCGTATTTAACAAAGAAGGTTTCTGTTACTAAAAATGGTACAAGTAGTACTTTTTCAGACGGAGTTTCATCTACCATAAACATGGAAACTTCTAACAGAATTACCAATAAATTTTCTGGTGGCGCCGGTTTTAATTTATTAAGTGCAGATGCTTTTGTACAAGTACCTCTAAAAGAGAATTTAGAAGTACATATTTCTGCAAGAAGATCATTTACAGATGTTATTAACACACCAACGTATAACAATTATTTCTCTAGAAGTTTTCAAGATAATTCTATTTCATCAAATACTGTAAATAACACAGAATCAGATTTTTATTTCTACGATTATTCCTTTAAAGTTTTATATGATGTTAATTATAATCATGCCATAAAAACTAATTTTATCCACATTAAAAATAATTTAGATTATAAAGAACAATACACTTCTAATAATACACTTATTGAAGAAAATAGTGCTTTAAAACAAGAAAATGTAGGTGCAAAAATTAGTTGGGATGCAAATTGGAATGCCAAATTTTCTACTACATTATCTGCTTTTTATTCAGATTATAAAATAAATTCTTCAGACTTTAATAATGATACAGATCAGTTTCAAACGCAGTTTAATAATGTGTTAGAAACAGAAATAAAACTAAATTCTAAATACGAATTTTCTGATGTTTTATTTTTTACTAACGGATTGGTATTTAATGAAATAGGTATTAGAAATACCACCACTGTAAACGCACCCACTTTTTCTACTACAGAAAAAAAAGTGTTATTAAAAAGTGCTTTTTATTCTGAAATTGAATATCAAAAAAACAATACTTACGCTAGGTTTGGAGTACGTGCAAACTATTTTGATAAGTTTAATAAATTTGTAATTGAACCTAGAATTAACATCAGACAACAGTTAAATACTGCCTTTTCTTTAAAATTAGAAGGTGAATTAAAAAACCAAACAACGGCACAAAAAGTAGATTTTGAAGAAAATTTTTTAGGCATAGAAAAACGCAGATGGATTCTTTCTGACGATAAAAATATCCCTATTGTAAAAAGCAAACAAGTATCTTTTGGTACTGCGTATGCTAAAGATAAATTATACGTAGATATTACAAGTTTTTATAAAAAAGTAGACGGAATTACAGCAGCAAATCAAGGTTTTTACAACAACATACAAACCTTTAATTCTATTGGTAATTACGAGGTAAAAGGGATTGAATTTTTAGTGAATAAACAAACAGATAAAATTAGTACTTGGCTAAGTTACACCTACTCTAAAAACGAGTATTCTTTCGATATTTTTTCTCCAGAAACCTTTGCTAATAGTTTAGATATTTCTCACTCTGTAAGTGCTGCATTTAATTACAGTTTTACTAAAAAATTAAAAGTGTCTTTTGGTGGTGTTTTACGTTCTGGTAAACCGTATACAAAACCTGTTCTAGGAAATGAAACCATACAAAACGGAAATAGAACCATTGTAAATTACAACAATCCTAACCAAGAAAATTTAGCTAATTTCTTTAGATTAGATCTTTCTGGAAGCTATAAATTTGATTTTTCTGATGCGCTAAAAGCAACTATTCGTCTTGGTTTTACCAATATTACAGACAAACAAAATACAATAGATTCTTATTATGTTGTAGATGATAATAGCCAAAATAATGTAAGAAGAGTAGACAATTATTCACTGCCTTTTACACCTAATTTAAGTTTTAGAGTCCGTTTTTAAAAGAAAATAATTTATCTAAAATTTTATCACTTATAAGTATTGAAAAGTCTTAAAAGTAAAATTTAAAGTTGAGTAAGTTTATGAGATTTCTCCTATCGTCGGAATGACAAGTTGGATGAAAACTAATTAATTTCTATTCATTCTAATATGCGGAATTCCGTCTTCTAAATATTCTTCACCAATTTGAATAAAGTTATGAGATTCGTAGAATTTCTTTAAATATTTTTGCGCAGAAATAGTAATTTCATCAACCTTAAAATGAGTTTTTATCGCTTCTATAGATGCCTTCATTAAATCGTGTCCGTAGCCATATTTTCTTTCTGGTGCAGCTACCACAACTCTACCAATACTGCTGTTAGTAAAATAATCTCCTGGTTTAAAAATACGCGTGTAGGCCATTATTTTATCATTTTTAGTACCAAAAACATGCAAAGATTTTTGATCTTTAAAATCTACATCTTGGTACACACAATCTTGTTCTACTACAAAAACTTCCGATCGTAATTGAAGTATTTGATACAGTTCTGTAGTTGTTAACTCTGAGAAGGTTTTTATTTGAAAATTCATTATTTAAAGTCTTAATATTCTCTTTATTTTTGGCTAAAAAAGTAAAATCACTCAAAAAACAACAGTTATTAACAGATTATCATTTCGAGTGATTCTTTTTAAATTTTGTATCGGAAAAAGTTATTTATCCAGCACAAGAAATTTTTTGTACTCTATCTCCATGTCTTCCACCTTCAAATTCTGTAGAAAGAAAAATATCTACAAAGCCTAATGCTTGTTGTAAAGACACAAAACGTGCAGGTATGGTTAAAACGTTTGCATTATTATGTTGTCTTGTTAAAGCTACCAATTCGTTATTCCAACACAAAGCAGCTCTAATACCTTGGTGTTTATTAGCAGTCATTTGTGCTCCATTACCAGAACCACAAAGAATAATACCCATTTCTGCTTTACCACTTTCTACAGCATCTGCAGTTGGATGAATTGCATCTGGGTAATCCATAGAAGCATTTGTATCGGTTCCAAAATTTAGAACTTTATACCCTTTTTCTTCTAAATGTTTTATAATTTCGAATTTGTATTCTGTACCGGCGTGATCGTTACCAATGGCAATTGTCATAATTTAATTTTTATATATTGTCATTACGAGGAAGAATGACGAAGTAATCTTTTTATTAATTAACAGATTGCTTCATTACATTCGCAATGACATAGTTACATCAACAAAAATATAGTTTTTTATGGTTATCAACAGTTATAAACAATCAAAAAAATAGCTTTTTTAATAACTTATTAATTTTAAACCCTTTAGCTATGTTAGGTAATTGTTAAGAAGTATCGGTAAAGTTTTACAAGTAAATTTGGTATATTAAAAAATAATTTCAATACAGCGAGTACTATCACATACACAACTTTTTTTATAAGTTTTTGATAAAAGTTTATCAACATAAAATTAACCATTTGTTTACATAGATTTTGATGTTAACTATTAAGAATTTTAGGTTAACTACTGTTTATAACTATTGTTAATAACTCTA
Organism: Polaribacter sp. L3A8; assembly: GCF_009796785.1. Classification (NCBI taxonomy): domain Bacteria; kingdom Pseudomonadati; phylum Bacteroidota; class Flavobacteriia; order Flavobacteriales; family Flavobacteriaceae; genus Polaribacter; species Polaribacter sp. L3A8. The sequence goes on along the minus strand of NZ_CP047026.1, from coordinate 2,919,688 downwards.
AAATTAAATTGATTTTTAAGCTTTTAAGTAACTCATAACTTGTCAATGGTTTTTAATAACTGAAAATAAAAAATAAAAAGAGATTTTTTTATAGTAGCTATTCACACACTATTATAACAACCATTGTTTTTTTTAAATTTAAAAAGAAAATATAATTATAATATAGAATGTTGATAACTGTTAGTAAAGTAAAATTTTTAAAATTGCTCTAATGAAATTACTTCATTTAAAGTTTCTTTAAAAAATAATTTATAAAGTAGAGAAGAGATTGAAATAAAAGATGAAAGTACTAAACTGTTTTTTTCTCAGCATTTAAAAGAGATAAAGTATCTTTTTGAATTTCTACGAGTTCTTTTTCAATATCGTTTTTATTTAAAGAAGAATTTACACTCATTACGGTAACAACAATACCTGTAATAAATATAAAAAAGAACAAAGCGATAATTTTACGTAGGTTTTTCATCTTAATAGTTTGATACTCTTTTTATATAGACGTATTGATTTATAAAAAGTTACAAAAAAATTAAGATTTATTTAACTTAATATAATTCTAATTTTAAAATAACGAAGTGATGCATAAAATTAGCAAGTTGAATTAATCTCGATTTTAAAAGGAATCTATAATTTCAAAAACTATTTTATTAATCCCGTTTTTAACGGGATTAATAATCTATTTATAACAAATCTATTATTAATTAACACAAAAATTAACCGCTTTTTTAACAATACCAACAGAAATAGTACCAGTTCCAATTAACTCACCATCAGCTTGTATAAACGGTTTAGAAGATTGTGGAATTACCTTTATTTTTTTGGTTTTATACGTTTCTACTTTTTTATGATGAACAATGTTTCCGTTATATAATTTTTTAATATTAAAAATTAAATCTAAAAAAGTTAAGTTTTTAGCGACTGTAATATCCAATAAACCATCCGAAGAATTTACATCTTTTGTAAACTGCATTCCGCCTCCAGAAAATTTACAAATTCCAAAAACTGTCATTAAACAGTTGGTTTTAATTACTTTATCATCAAAAATAATTTTAAATATTGATTTTTTATAGAATAACAAACCATAAATACCGGCTAATAAATAAGCAATTGAACCAAATTTTTTTAAAGATTTTAGTTTATTAACAATATAACCATCATACCCTAAACCAGCTACATTATTAAAATAGGTAGTTTTATTTTCGGTTTCTAAAACACCAATATCTTGCAGTATTGTTTTCTTTTTATAGATAATTTCTACTGCTTTTTCTATGTTATTTGGTATGTTATATGTTTTAATCCAATCGTTTCCGGTACCTAAAGGAATCACTGCAATAGTTATATCAGAAGTTTTTGCATACCTTTGCAGCATTATTCCGTTAACTACATTGTGTAGTGTTCCATCTCCACCAATCGAAATAATATTTCTAAATCCTTTTTGAATAGCGTTTTGTACCAATTCAATTTCGTGTTTAGAAAATTGTGTAAAAGCAAAAGAATAGTCTATATTCTTGTTGTTTAATAATTGTTGAATTTCCTTCCATTGTTTAGAAAAATTCCGATTTCCAGAAGTAGGATTTGCAATTATAAACCAAGATTTAGACATAAATAATAATTAAATTAAGTCCAAAATACAATAATAGATTGATAACTATTTTTTAATGACAATCACAGTAAAAAATTGTAATTTGGTATTATATACTAAGAAGTAAGAATTAATGACAAAAAAGAAGAAAAAAATATATAAAAAGAAAGGTAATGTTGTAAAAGACTTAACCAGAAATATATTTAAAGTATTAAAAGAAGACAGCGAAAAAACTTATAACCATAAGCAAATCTCTGCAAAATTAAAAATTTCTGATACAGATGGGAAAACCCAAATAATAAAGAAATTAGCAGAATTAACTGCAACAAAACAAATAAAAGAAGTAGAAAGAGGCAAGTTTCAAATTAATGTTGACAAAAAATATTCTATTGGTACGTTAGATGTAACATCTACTGGAAATGGATATTTTGTTACTGATGATTATGAAGATGATATTTTTATTCCGAATATAAATTTGGGTAAAGGTTTACATAATGATACTGTAAAAGCATATGTTTATAAAAGACGTAGCGGAAAGAAATATGAAGCAGACGTTGTAGAAATTGTAGAACGTGCAAAAACAGAATTTGTAGGAGTTTTACAAAAGAACAAAAACAAAAATTTTGGTTTTGTAGTGCCAGATAGTAACAAAATGTATGCAGATATATTTGTTTCTGAAAGTAAAATGAATGGGGCAGTAGATGGAGATAAAGTACAAGCTACGTTGATAGATTGGCCTAAAAATTCTAAAAATCCTTTTGGTAAAATCACTACAGTTCTTGGTAAACCAGGAGATCATAATACAGAAATGCATTCTATTTTATTAGAATATGGTTTGCCTTTTGAGTTTGAACCAGAGGTAGAAAAAGAAGCAGAAGGTTTATCTATAGAAATTACAAAAGAAGAAATTTCTAAGCGTAGAGATATGCGTAAAGATTTAACTTTTACCATAGATCCTAAAGATGCAAAAGATTTTGATGATGCATTATCATTTACAAAATTAGAAAACGGGAATTATGAAATAGGAATTCATATTGCAGATGTTTCGCATTATTTAGAACCTAAAACTATTTTAGATGATGAAGCTTATAAAAGAGCAACATCTGTTTATTTAGTAGATAGAGTAGTACCAATGTTACCAGAAATGTTATCTAACGGAGTTTGTTCTTTAAGACCAAATGAAGAAAAATTAACGTTTTCTGCTGTTTTTGAATTGAATGAAAAAGCACAAATAGTAGGCGAGTGGTTTGGTAGAACCGTAACGTATTCAGACCAACGTTTTGCGTACGAAGAAGCACAATCTATTATAGAAAATGTAAAATTATCTGACGATGTACAGCCATACGTTATGCCGGTAGATATTTCTATTATAGATAAAGAATATACAGTAACTCCAGAAATTGTAGAAGCTACTTTAAAATTAGATGAATTGGCTAAAATTCTTCGTAAAAAAAGAATGAAACAAGGTGCAATTTCTTTTGATAGAGTAGAAGTAAAGTTTAATTTAGATGAAGAAGCAAACCCAGTAGGTGTTTTCTTTAAAGAATCTAAAGATGCTAATAAATTAATTGAAGAATTTATGTTATTAGCAAACAGAAAAGTAGCAGAATTTATTGGTTTTTCTAAAGGAAAAGCAACCAATAAAACTTTTATTTACAGAGTGCATGATGAGCCAGATGTAGAAAAGTTAGCTTCTTTAGAAAACATGGTTCGTAAATTTGGTTACAAAATTAATACAGATACCAAAAAAGCTACTTCAGACTCTTTAAATCAGTTATTAAGTGATGTACATGGTAAGGCAGAATCTAATATGATAGAAACTTTAACCATTAGAACAATGTCTAAAGCGGTGTATACCACTAAAAATATTGGTCATTACGGATTGGCTTTTGATTATTACAGTCATTTTACATCACCAATTAGACGTTATCCAGATGTAATGACACATAGATTGCTTCAACACTATTTAGATGGCGGAGACACGCCAAAAGCAGATAAGTATGAAGAAAAGTGTAAACATTCATCAAATAGAGAAGAATTAGCCTCTAAAGCAGAAAGATCATCTATTAAGTATATGCAAGTAAAATACATGCAAGATCATAAAGATGAAGAGTTTGATGGTGTAATAACTGGTGTTACAGAATGGGGAATTTATGTAGAAATTACTTCTAATAAATGCGAAGGTATGGTTAGAATTAAAGATATAAAAAGTGATCATTATATTTTTGATGAAAAACAATATGCCATTGTAGGTCAATCTACCAAAAAAATGTACCAGTTAGGAGATGATGTTAAAGTAAGAGTAAAACATACCGATTTAGAAAGAAAACATTTAGATTTTGCTTTAATAGAAAAATAAATTTTAACAATTTTGCCACTTTATAAACGTTATAATATTTATAAAGTGGTACGTTTATTGATTTAAGTATTGTAATTTAATTTTAATAAAATGAAAAAAATAGTATTTATATTCACGTTAATGTTCAGTTTTATATTAGTTGGACAATCGACTATTACTAAAACTTTAGGAGACTATACCGAACTAAAAGTTTATAATGGTATAGAGTTAGAGTTGATAAAATCTTCTGATCAAAAATTAGAAATTACTGGAGAAAAATCTGAAATGGTAAAAATTAAGAATGTAAATAACACTTTAAAATTATCATTACCTTTTTCTTTAAAACCAGAAAATAACGCTGCAGATGGTAAAATTCTAATTAAACTTTATTCTAATAAAGATATTACTATCTTAGATGCTAATGAAGGTGCTACGATAACTGGTAAAAATTTTAATCAAGATAAATTAGAAGTAAATGCACAAGAAAGAGCTTTAATTAATTTAACAACAAAAGTTAATTATCTTACAGTTAAAACCTCTTCTGGAGGTATTGTAAAACTTTCTGGTACAGCAAAGAACCAAGAAATAGATGTAGATTTATATGGTATTTATAATGGGTTTAATATGAAAACATCTGGTAATTCTAATGTTTTTGCAGGTACAGGAGCCAAGGCAGAAATTTTAGCAGGACAAACTTTAAGTGCTAAGGTAAGTTTTGGAGGATCTATATTTTACAAAGGAGATCCAGAAGTAGTTAAAGATAAAAAAGTAATTGGTGGTATTATTCAAAAAAGGAATTAACTTAAGCAAGTGTTATATGCTTTTTTGTATCTTTGTATTCTTAAATTAAATAAAACATGTATAGTTTATCAACAAATTTTGTATTTATTGGTGGTCCTCAATTAATAATTATTGTAGTAGTGGTTTTACTTTTATTTGGTGGAAAAAAGATTCCAGAATTAATGAAAGGTTTAGGAAGTGGAATTAAAGAGTTTAAAAACGCTGCTAAAGAAGAATCAGAAGATAAAATAGAAGAGAAGAAGTAACTGTTTAATTCTTTTTTTTTAATCATAAAAAAAGCTCAATTTGTATAAACAAGTTGAGCTTTTATATTTTGAATTAAAAAAATCCCCCAAAATTCTTAATTCTTTTTCGTTTGACAAATATATATATCATAATTGATATTATTAAATATTTGTTGTAAACAGGACGTTTTTTGGTTTATTTGGGATAAATGGGAAGCTTTAACGCATTAATTTTAGTAAAGATTGTCTAGAAAAACTTCTTGATACCGGAATACTTGTATAAGTAAAATCTGATTCTAATAAATAACCTCTAGCATTTCCAGAAATATCCGTTATAAAATTAATATTTACAATATAACTTTTATGACATCTAATAATATTAGAATACTCTTTTAACTCAGTTGCTATTTTTGTTAAAGTAACTCTTAATATTTTTTCTTTTAACTCGTTATTTTTATTTATTAAAAAGAAACTTGCATAATTTCCTTGAGAAGTTACATAAACTAAATTATCTATAAGGAAAGTAATATTTTCTTTTCCATTATCAGAGTAGATGCTAATTTCTTTAGCTAGTTCTTTTAAAATACTAATTTCTTTTTCTTTCTTAATTTCTTTAATTTCAAAAACTTTCTTTTCTCTTCTAATTCTTATCTTTTTTTCATTTAAAAATATAAAATAGATTAAAGGAATTAAACTTACTAAAAGTGTATAAAAAAGAAACTCTAAAAGACTAATTTTTGTTAGTTGATGAGCTTCGGAGTATATTAGAGTAATATACCATAAAAGTATACTAACTGATGTAACCCCTACAACCATTAAAAGTAGATTTCTACCAATGGTCCAATTATCTTCATTAAAATATTCTTTAAAAATAAGTGCAGGTATATATAGAACAATAAAAGTAGCTAAACATGCAATTATACCTATACTTAGAGTATATTCTAAAATAATTACTTCAAATTGATTTAAATAAAAAGGTTTAAATAAATATAAAAAAAGGAATAAAAATAACCCATGAAAAAAACTTATTTTAATTTTAAATTTTATTGTAGGATTAAAATAATAAGGCATTGAAAGCCATTTAATAATTTTTTTCATAGAAAATTAATTAAAGATCTTTTTTTATAAACTTCATCTTTTGTTAAATACAATTTAATAAAAGATGAAGTTAAATTGTATTTCTATTATTTATCTAATTTTTTAGGTTTTTGATTTTTCATAGCTTCACCAATTTGGTTACTTGCTGTAAAACTAGCAACCATATCGTTTAACATTTGGCTACCAGCTTGTGGCGAATTTGGTAATAGTATTAAATTACTATTAGTTTCGCTACCAATAGATTGTAAAGTATCATAATGTTGTGTTACAACAATTAATGCAGATGCTTCTTGGCTGTTTATACCAACTCTATTTAAAACGTCTACAGACTCTTCTAAACCACGTGCAATTTCACGTCTTTGGTCTGCAATACCTTGTCCTTGTAAACGTTTGCTTTCTGCTTCTGCCTTCGCTTTTTCTACAATTAAAATACGTTGTGCATCTCCTTCATATTGTGCGGCAGTTTTTTCTCTATCTGCAGCATTAATTCTATTCATTGCTATTTTAACCTGGGCATCTGGATCTATATCGGTTACTAAGGTTCTAATAATATCAAAACCATAATCTAACATGGCATCATTTAATTCTGTTTTTACAGCAATTGCTATGTCATTCTTTTTCACAAAAACATCATCTAATTTCATTTTAGGTACTTCTGCTCTTACTACATCAAATACATAACTTGTTATTTGATCATGAGGATAATCTAATTTATAAAATGCATCATATACTTTTTCTGTGATTACTTTATATTGTACAGAAACTTTTAGTTTTACAAAAACATCATCCAAAGTTTTTGTTTCTATAATTACATCTAACTGTTGAATTTTTAAACTCAATTTTCCAGCAATTTTATCAACAAAAGGAATCTTTAATTTAAGTCCAGATTGTTTAATGCTATGAAATTTTCCAAAACGTTCAATAATAGCAGCAGTTTGTTGCTTCACCATAAAAAATGATGAAAACAAGATAAGTGCAATTATAACAATAGGGATAATAATAGAAGTTGGTAACATAGTTTTTTTTTTAAGTTAATAATTTGTTTTACGTAAAGATACTGATTTTCAATAGTTATTCATAGGACGTTATTTTTTATAAATGTTACACTTTTATAATAAGAAAACCCTGTAAAATTTAATTTTTACAGGGTTTTTTTATATAATTTATATTTTAAATTATTCTTCGTCTTTCGGAAAAACTTTATATATTTTTCTATTATACTTAATCCACTTTTTATATTGCTTTTCAGAAAGTAGATTTTTCATAGTTTTATCTAATTTTAGATCTTCTTCTTTAAGTATTATAGAAATAGGTTTTAAGTTCTCATTCATGGTTGTCATTACCTTTTTCTGAGAAGAATTATCGCCAGTTGATATTACTTTTTTCTGATAATTTTCAACTAAATCTTTAGTACTTCTTAGTACAAAAGTATTAATTCTAGTAATGTCTTTAATATCTTTATTGTATTTTGTTAATACTTTTTCAAACTCTTGTCCTTCTTTAGAAGAAAGTTTAATGCTCGATTTTTTAGCTGCTTTTTCAATTTCATAAACTACAATTCCTATATATCTTTCTACATTAAAATTTGGTTCTGGTGCCTTTTGTTCTGTTTGTGGCATTTGACTTTGTCGTTGTCTACCATTATTGTTTCCATAACCATATTGTGCTTGAGTTGTAAAAGCACAAAATAGCAAAATAAATAGGATTAAGTTTTTCATAATTATAGTTTTTCGATTGCGTTTTCTAATCTTTTAATAGTTTCTTCTTTACCAATCATTGCAATAATATCAAACAAATGTGGTCCTGCTAATTTACCAACTAAAGACAATCTTAAAGGTTGCATTACTTTACCAAAGCCAATTTCTTTAGCAGAAATCCATTCTTTAATTTCTTTCTCTGTATTTTCTGATGTAAAATCTTCGATTGATGAAATTTGAGTAATTAATTCTTGCATTAGTTCTGCAGTTCCTTCTTTCCAGTTTTTCTTCGATGCTTTTGCATCATATTCTGTTGGAGTTTCGAAAAAGAAACTAGATAAATCCCAAAAATCATGTACAAAAATTGCTCTTTCTTTAATAGATGCAACTACTTTTAAAACAAATTCTTTGTCTTTAGTAATCCCTTTTTCTGATAAAATAGGCAAGAACAACTCAGTCAACGATTCATCAGACTTCGTTTGCATATATTGTTGATTGAACCACTTTGCTTTATCTGGGTTAAATTTTGCACCAGATTTACTAACGCGTTTTAATTCAAAAGCTTCAATTAAACCTTCTAAATTAAATAATTCTTGTTCTGTTCCAGGATTCCATCCTAAGAAAGCCAACATGTTTATAAAAGCATCAGAAAAGTATCCATCTTCTTTATATCCACGTGAAACATCACCTGTAACATCATTTGTATATTCTAAAGGAAATACTGGGAAACCTAATTTATCTCCATCTCGTTTGCTTAATTTTCCTTTACCAACTGGTTTTAAAATTAATGGTAAATGTGCAAATTTAGGAGCATCCCAACCAAAAGCTTTGTATAATAAAACGTGTAATGGCATAGAAGGTAACCATTCTTCTCCACGAATAACGTGCGTAATTTCCATTAAATGATCATCTACAATATTTGCTAAATGATAGGTTGGCATTCCATCTCCTTTAAATAAAATTTTATCATCTAAAGTATTGGTATCAATTCTAATATTTCCACGAATTTCATCTTCCATTCTTAAAAGCTCATCTTGAGGCGTTTTAAAACGGATTACATAATTTTCGCCAGAATTTATTCTGTTTTGTACTTCATCATCAGTTAAAACTAAAGAGTTTACTAAAGTTCCGCCTGCTCTGTTATGCCAGTTATAGATAAAGGTTTTACCTTCTGCTTCATGTGCTTTTCTTTCTGCATCTAAAGCTTCAGAAGAATCAAAACAGTAATATGCCCAACTAGTTTCAATTAGTTTATCTGCATATTCTTTGTACAATTCTTTACGTTCTGATTGTCTGTAAGGACCAAATTTTTCGTTCTTTCCTGGGCCTTCATCAAAAGGAATATTACACCATTCTAAAGCGTCTATAATATATTGTTCTGCATTTGCAACATAACGTGTTTGGTCTGTGTCTTCTATACGAAGTACAAAAGTTCCGTTATATTTTTTTGCAAATAAATAATTATATAAAGCTGTTCTTACACCACCAATATGCAAAGGTCCTGTAGGACTTGGTGCAAAACGAACACGTACATTAGATTCCATCTTTTCTGTTTTTTTATGGTTGCAAAGATAGTTTTCTAAAGGCATAAAAAAAAGCCTTTAGAAAAGGCTTTTAAGTTGTTGTTTATATTGTAAACTATTTAGAATTTTTTATAAACACCAAGAGTTAATGCTACTTGTTTGGCAACATTGTTTCCATAAAAAGCAGCTGGCAAACTTGCGGTAACTCCAAAATTATCAGAAAATTCTCCAATTGCTTTTACACCAACAACACCATATTCTTGATCATTTACATATAAAGCTGTTGCTGAATTAGAATTTGGTAAATCAATGTCTCCATTTTTAAAGGACTTTTCTATGTCTAGAAAACCAATTAACCAAATATGCTTAGAAATTTTACCACCATATTCTCCACCAATTTTAAAGTTAGAAGAGTAGTTATTTGTTCTAATTTTAGTTCCTATAAAAGTTTGCAAATAAGATTTTTTAAAACTTTTACCTGCTAAAAATAACGGAGTAAAAGTAAAGGCATCATAACCAGTTCTTATTCCTGAATTTGTATCAAAAGAACCTGTGTTAGATTCTACAGAAAACTGACCAGAAAGCAACCAATCTTTTTTATAAAAATTATGTTTTAAACCAATTTCAATATTTCCTAAAGAGTTTTCTTTATTGGTATGTTCCGGACAAGGACCAACTAAACACGGATTTACCAATTCTTTGTGTCTAATAATTTTATAAGGCACATTTACAATTAGAGTAGTGTTGTTAGTAATACCATATTCTCCATAAAGTTGTATGGTATTATCTGTTATTTTTCCTTCTATAGCATAATCCGGGTCACCAAATAATTCGTTATAATTAGGTATGGTAGTAAATGACAATTGGGTGTAGAATTTTCCTTTTTCTTGTGTCCAAGGACCTTGCGAAAATGCAGAAATACTAATAAATAAAAATAGTAGTTTTGATAATTTTTTCATAGTTTAAGATGTATTTCTTTGTTAGTTGTCTTTTTTTTTAAAACTTACAACTCTTTAATACTCTAAGAAGTATCCAATTTTAGATGTAAATGTACCTTTAAGGTTGCGTTAAAATTCTTATTATTTTAGGATGTATTTGGTTTTATGATGTAATTTGATGGTGTATCAATGTAAAAATAGTATTTTTAATAGTTAATTATGGCGTTACTTATATACATTGAGGAAAAGTTACATCAATTTACGCGTAAATATTACACGAGTGAATTGATTAAAGGAGGTATTTTATTTATTTCTTTAGGATTTCTATATTTTTTTTTCACGGTATTTATAGAATATTTTCTGTGGTTAAAACCCACTGCAAGAACCATTTTATTTTGGCTTTTTTTAGGAGTTGAATTATTTTTGTTAATTCGATTTATTTTGATGCCAATTTTTAAATTAATTGGTTTAAGAAAAGGAATTTCTGATGAAGAATCTTCAAAAATTATAGGAAGTCATTTTCCTGAAGTTCAAGATAAATTATTAAATATTTTACAGTTAAAAAAAAATACTAATCAAACTGATTTATTATTGGCAAGTATCAATCAAAAATCAGAAGAATTACAACCTATTCCGTTTGTAAAAGCAGTTGATTTTACAAAAAATAAAAAATATTTAAAATATGCTATAGTTCCTATTTTAATTTGGTTAATCACTTTATTTACAGGTAGTAATGATAAAATATCACAAAGTTTTAATCGAGTTGTAAATCATAATACTGTTTATAATCCGCCTGCACCTTTTTTATTTTTAATAAAAAATTCAGACTTAAAAGTAATTCAAGGAAAATCTATTTCTATTTTGGTTGAGACCCAAGGAAAAGTAGTACCAAGTGAAGTACAAATCCATTTTGAAAATCAGCAATATTTTTTAGAAAATAATAAAAATGGAACCTTTTCTTATACTTTTTCTGATGTTCAAAAACCTATTGATTTTTTTATAGAAGGCAATGGTGTTCAATCTCAAGAATATACAATAGAAGTTATACAAACACCAACTATAAACACCATTTCTTTAGATATTAATTATCCTAGATATCTTAAAAAGAAAAATGAAACCGTAAAAAATTCTGGAAATATTATTGTTCCCGAAGGTACTACCATTACTTGGAAGGTTAGTACAAATAAAACCGATTCTGTAGCTTTTATTAACAATGATAAAAGAACTTTATTTGATTTGATTTCTGATAATCATTTTGAATATTCAAAAAATATTCAAAACCCGCTTAATTATCAAATTGCATCCTCGAACAAAAATTTAAAAGATTTTGAAAATTTACAGTTTTCTGTGGATGTAATAAAAGATGAGTTTCCTATTATTTCCATTCAATCTAATATTGATAGTATTGTTAATAGTACACCTTTATTTGCTGGTAAAATTTCTGATGATTATGGGTTAAAAAAATTGCAGCTTGTTTATTATGATAATCAACAACCAGACAATCTAAAAACTTTTGATTTACCGATTACCAATCAAAACATTCAAACTTTTTTTTATAATTTTCCTGATGGTTTACATATTGATGAAGGAATCAATTATGAGTTGTTTTTTCAGGTATTTGATAATGATGCTGTAAATGGTAGTAAAAAAACCAAAAGTTCGGTTTTTAAATATCGACAAAAAACAGAAGATGAAGTAGGAGAGGAGATATTGGAAAATCAAAAAAATACGATTAACAATCTTGAGAATTCCATTCAGAAACAAAAAAAGCAACAGAAAGATTTAGAAAAAGTACAAGAAGATTTACAAGGTAAAAAGAAGATTAATTGGAATGATAAAAAGAAGATTGAAAAGTTTGTAGAACGTCAGAATAATTATAATAAAATGATGCAACGTCAAACTGAAAAGTTACAAGAGAATTTATCAGATAAAAAGGAAGAGAATGAAAATCTTCAGAATAAAAAAGAGGAATTAACTAAACGTATAGAGGAATTAAAAAAATTAGATAAACAACAAAAGTTGTTAGATGAAATTCAGAAAATGGCAGAGAAGCTTAACAAAGATGATTTGTTAAAAAAGGCTAAAGAATTATCTCAACAAAATAAACAACAAGAAAGAAGTTTAGAGCGAATTTTAGAATTAACTAAACGATTTTATGTGGAGCAAAAGACAATGCAAATTGCTAATAAAATAGAAAAGTTGTCAAAAAAACAAGAGGATTTATCTAATAAAAAAGAAGATTCAATAGAACATCAAAAGGAAGTGAAAAATGAGTTTGATGAAATTAAAAAAGAATTAGAAGAGTTAAATAAGGATAATAAAAAATTAAAAGAGCCAATGGAACTTCCGGATGTGGAAGATGAAAAAGAAGATATTGATTCCGAATTAAAAAAATCTGAAGAGAATTTATCTAAAGATAAAAGTAGTGATGCAAAACAAAGCCAGAAGAAGTCATCTAAAAAAATGAAAGAGATGAGTGCTAAAATGCAAAAAGCTATGATGGAAATGGAAGGTGAATCTATGGAAGAAAATATGGATGATTTGCGAAAAATTTTAGAAAACCTAATTACTTTTTCTTTTAAACAAGAATCTTTAATGGAGAAGTTTGATGCCATTTCTACATCACATCCAGATTTTGGTAAAGACTTAAAAAAGCAAAATGAACTTAAAACGTATTTTGAACACATAGATGATAGTTTATATGTGTTGTCTATGAGGTTGCCTAAAATTTCAGCAAAAATTAAAGATGATTTATCAACGGCACATTATAATTTAGAACAATCCTTAGAGCATTTTTCTGAAAATATGTTCTCAAATGGAATATCTAATCAACGTTATGTTATGACTTCAGTGAATAATTTAGCAGATTATTTAAGTAACATTTTAAGTAGTATGCAAAATTCTATGTCCATGAAAATGGGGAAAGGAAAGAAAGGAAAAAGCAAAGGTTTTAGTTTACCAGATTTAATAAAGAAACAAGGTGATTTATCTGAAAAGATGAAAAACGGAATGAAGAAAGGAAGTAAACCTGGTGATAAAAAAGGAGATGGTAAAGAAGGAGAAAAAGGAGATAAACCTGGTGAAAAAGGTAAAAGTGGTAAACAAGGTAAAGGAGGAGAATCTGGTGAAAATGGAAAGAACGGAAAGAATGGAAAAGGTGGTAAAGGAAGTTCTAATGATGATTTAGATGGTGAAATATATGAGATTTATAAACAACAAAGTTTATTAAGAAATGAACTTCAAAACCAAATACAATTATCTGAAGGAGCTAATAATACTGTTAACCCAGAAGCAAGAAAAGCTTTAAAAAAGATGGAGGATTTAGAAAATGAAATTTTAGAGAACGGTTTTAATAAGAATACGCTTCAAAAAATGCAACAATTAAATTACGAATTATTAAAGCTAGATAAGGCTGCTTTAGAGCAAGGAGAGGATACAAAAAGGAAATCTAGTGCTAGTTTAAAACGATTAGAAAAAAGAAATATCCAAGCTATTAAATTTAAGAAGCAGTTTTATAATCAAACAGAGATATTAAACAGACAATCATTACCTTTGCAACCAACTTATAAAAACAAAGTTAGAACATATTTTTCTGACACAAAGAAAGAGTAGAGATGGTTACTTTTAATTACGAAACTGAATTTGAATTAAAAGATGAAAATCTTTTAGAATATTGGATCGATACTGTGGTATCAAAAGAAGGCTTTAGTCTTGGAGAATTAAACTATATTTTCTGTGATGATGAGTACCTTCATAAGTTAAATGTAGAATTTTTACAACATGATACCTTAACAGATGTTATTAGTTTTGATAATACGTTAGGTAAATTGATTAGTGGAGATATTTATATTTCTGTAGAAAGAGTTGCCGATAATGCTACTGATTTTGAAGTTTCTTTTATCAATGAATTACATAGAGTAATGATTCATGGAGTTTTGCATTACATGGGTTTAAAAGATAAAACAGAAGAAGAAAAAAAAGTAATGAGAAATGCTGAAGATGAGGCACTTTCTCTGTTTAAATAATTGATAATCAATAATATAAATACTAGGTTTCACGTGGAACTATAATATAATGAGTTTATTTTCAACAACATACGACGTTATTGTAGTAGGAGGTGGTCACGCAGGAAGTGAGGCTGCTGCAGCTGCTGCTAACATGGGTGCTCACACTTTGTTAATTACAATGAATTTGCAAAATATTGCGCAAATGAGTTGTAATCCTGCAATGGGTGGAATTGCAAAAGGTCAGATAATAAGAGAAATTGATGCCTTAGGTGGTTATAGTGGAATTGTTACTGATAAGACTGCAATTCAATTTAAAATGCTTAACAAATCTAAAGGACCTGCAATGTGGAGTCCGAGAGCACAATCTGATAGAATGCAGTTTTCAGAATGCTGGAGAACGATGTTAGAGCAAACAGAAAATGTAGATTTTTATCAAGATTCTGTGAACGGTTTATTGTTTGATGACAATAAAATTATAGGAGTTAAAACAGTATTAGGTTTAGAAATTAAGGCAAAGACTGTGGTTATTACTGCGGGTACTTTTCTTAATGGGTTAATCCATATTGGTGATAAAAGTTTTGGAGGTGGTAGAGCAGGAGAAGGAGCTTCTACAGGAATTACAGAAGACTTAGTTGCAAAAGGTTTTGAATCTGGAAGAATGAAAACAGGAACGCCACCAAGAGTTGATGGCAGATCTTTAGATTATTCTAAAATGATAGAGCAACCAGGAGATGAAGTAACAGAAAAGTTTTCTTATTTACCAACTACAAAAGCATTACAAAAACAACGTTCATGCTGGTTAACATATACCAATTTAGATGTGCATGATTTGTTGCGTACTGGGTTTGATAGATCTCCAATGTTTAATGGTAGAATTAAATCTACTGGCCCAAGATATTGTCCTTCGATAGAAGATAAGATAGATCGTTTTGCAACTAAAGATAGACATCAAATGTTTATCGAACCGGAAGGATGGACTACTTGTGAAATGTATGTAAACGGATTTTCTACATCACTCCCTGAAGATATTCAAGACAAAGCAATTCGTTCTGTTGCAGGTTTCGAAAATGTAAAATTTTTAAGATATGGTTATGCGATAGAATATGATTATTTTCCGCCTACACAATTAAAACATTCTTTAGAAACTAAGATTATAGAGAACTTGTTTTTTGCAGGTCAGATTAACGGTACAACAGGGTATGAAGAAGCAGCTGCACAAGGATTAATGGCAGGTGTAAATGCTGCTTTAAAAATGCAAGGAAAAGAACCTTTTGTTTTAAAAAGAAATGAAGCTTATATAGGTGTTTTAGTTGATGATTTAATTACAAAAGGTACAGAAGAGCCTTATAGAATGTTTACATCTAGAGCAGAATATAGAACGCTTTTAAGACAAGATAATGCAGACTTAAGATTAACACCTATTGGGTATAAATTAGGTTTGGCTTCTCAAGAAAGGTTAGATAGAGTTGTAGAGAAACAAGAAAAAGCAGATCTATTAATTAAGTTTTTACAAGAAACAAGTGTTAAGCAAGAGGAGATAAACCCTATTTTAGAAGCAAAAAATTTAGCATTGATTAATCAATCTATGAAGCTTTATAAAATTGCTGCAAGACCACAATTAGAGTTTTCTGATTTTAAAAACGTAAAGAAATTAAATATTTTTTTAGATGATAATGCAATAGATAAAGAAGCTATTGAGCAAGCCGTTATTCATTTAAAATATTCGGGTTATATAGAAAAAGAAAAGAACAATGCCGATAAATTAAATAGGTTAGAGAATGTTATGATTCCTTCTACTTTTAATTATCAAAAAGTAAAATCTCTTTCGTTTGAAGCGAGAGAAAAGTTGAGTAAAATTCAACCTACCTCAATCTCACAAGCTAGTAGAATTAGTGGCGTTTCACCCAGCGACATTTCTGTTCTTTTAGTTTATATGGGGAGATAAATTAAAAAAAAATTGCTAGTGTTCCTCGTGGAACATGTTATATAAAAAAAGAAAAATTATGGGGGAAAAAAGAGGGCTTCACAAAAGGTTAGTGCCTTTTTTAAATTGTAAAGATTTTACGGTATCTGACGAAACGTACGAGGTAATGTTTAATAAAGAGTATGATATGCTTGTAACATCACCTGTGCCTATAGATTTAGAAAATTACTATAAAAGCGAAAATTATATTTCACATACAGATAGTAAAAAATCGTTTATGGATAAAGTATATCAATCTGTAAAAAACATTACCTTAAAAAGAAAATTAGATTTAATTAATTCTTTTAAAACGGAATCAAAAAGTATTTTAGATGTAGGAGCAGGAACAGGAGATTTTTTAAAAATATGTGCTGCTAATAATTGGACTGTTTCTGGTGTAGAACCAAGTGCTGATGCAAGAAATATTGCAAAAGAAAAAGGGGTGATTTTAAAAGAAGAGTTACTAAAAGTTGTAAATGAAAAGTTTGATGTAATTACACTTTGGCACGTTTTAGAACATGTAGAACATTTATCTGATTATATTTTGAAACTTAAAGAATTACTTTCTGATAATGGAAGATTAATCATTGCGGTACCAAATCATAAAAGTGATGATGCTAAATATTATAAGGAATACTGGGCTGCTTTTGATGTACCAAGACATCTTTGGCATTTCTCTCAAAATTCTATTCGTAAAATATTTTCTGAAGACAATATCATTGTAGAGCAAACTTTACCAATGAAATTTGATTCTTATTATGTATCGCTTTTAAGTGAAAAATATAAAACTGGTAAAATGAACATTCTTAAGGCTTTTCATAGAGGATTTGTTTCAAACTTAAGGGCTAGAACTACTTCTGAATATTCTTCTTTAATATACGTGCTTAAAAAGAATTAAAAACGATTTTAACTAACTGTACTTAACGTTTAATAGTTAAAGAGTATTAGTTGTTTATAGAATATTAAAAACCTCTTAAGACGCTTGTTTTAAGAGGTTTTTTTATAAGTATTGTTTATCGAATTAATAAAAAACTATAAATTCTAACTATTTAGTTAATAAATATCGAAAAGTGTAGTTACAAATTACATACCTAAAGACATGGCTCTTTTATACTCTTTTGCTAAAAGCTGGCCAATAAGCATAAAAATTTATACAGATCTCAGTAAGCTCTATTCTAAGTAAAGCATTTTTTTGTCTCTGAAGTATAAATTTAATATACTTCAACGATCATTAATACCACTGCAATAATTTCTACAACTAAAATAATGGCTAATATAACAGGACAAGGTTTTTTTTAAGTTAAGTTTTAAAAGTACATTTTCTTTCTTGTTTACTATTTTTTCTACTGCGGATATTAAGTAAGTAATAATTAAAATCAGTAAGATTACTTTTACTTTAGGTTATGAAGAAACAGTTTTTAAAAGATTAATGGTTGATGGTAATGCTACTTTATAAACCCAAAGAAAAGAATTTTTTGTTTTAACAAAGTATGAAATGTAGATAGGTGTTTTAGTTGATTGTTTAATTATCAAAAAGTAAAGTCACTTTCTTTTGAAGTTAGAGAAAAGTTAAGTAACATTTAATTTTTATCAATATCACAAGTAAGTAGAATTAGTGGTGTTTCCTCTAGCTATATTTCTGTTCTGTTAGTGTACATGGAAGATATAATTAAGAAAAAGTTGTTGATGTTCCTCGTGGAACACTTTATAAAAAAGTAAAAAATATGGCTAAAAAAAGAGTACTTCACAAAAAATTAGTACCTTTTTTTAATTGCAAATATTTTACTGTATCCGATGAAACGTACGAGGTAATGTTTAATGCAGAATATGATATGTTGGTAACTTTACTTGTTCTTGTAGATTTATAAAACTACTATAAAAGTGAAAATTATATTTCGTTTACAAATCGTAAAAAATCATTTATAGATAAAGTATATCAATCTGTAAAAAATAGAAACCTAAATAGAACGCTAAGTTTAATTAATTATTTTAAAATTAAATAGAAAAGTATTTTAGATATAGGGGAGAGGACAGGTGTTCTTTTAAAAGAAGAGTTACTAAAAATAGAAAATTTAATGTAATTATACTTTGACACGTTTTAGAGCATCTGGAAAATTTATCTGATTATATTTTAAAACTACAAGAATTACTTTCTGATAATGGAAGATTAATCATTGTGGTGTCGAATATCAAAAGTGATGGTGCAAAATATGATAAAGAGTACTAGGCTTATTTTGATGTACCAAGATATCTTTTGTCTTTTTCTCAAAGTTCTATTCGCAAAATATTTTTTGAAGACAATAGGATTGTATAAAAAATTTTACCAATAAAGTTTGTTTCTTATTATGTATCACTTTTAAGTGAAAAACACAAAACAGGTAAAATGAATTTTTTAAAGCTTTTCATAGAGTATTTGTTTCAAACTTAAGGGGTAGAGCTACCTCTGAGTATTCTTTTTTTATATATGTACTAAAAAAGAGCTAAAAACGATTTTTAACTATCTATATTTTGTTTTTACGTATAGAATAGTATTATCCTTTAGTAAAATTTAAAAACCTCTTAAAAGGCTTGTTTTAAAAGGGTTTTTTATAGGTATTATTTATTGAATTAATAAAAAACTATCAATTTTAACTATTTAATAAATATGCACCACAAAGTGTGATGATAAAATAGACACCTAAAGACATCGCTCCTGGATAATCTTTTGCCAAACGCTGTCCGATAAGCATAAAAATTATACTAATCGCAGAAAGCTCTATTCCTAGTAAAGCAATTTCTTTTATTTCTAAAGTATAAATTTGATACACTCCAATAATCATTAATACCACAGCAATAATTTCTACAACTAAAAGAATGGCTAATAAAAATGGCACCCCATTTTTTAAAGGAGAGTTTTTAAAATGATCTTTTATATACAGTACACTTCCTTTCCAATCTACTATTTTTTCGATGGCGGATATTAAATAAGTAATAATTAAAAAGAGTAAGATTAAAATTTCTGTAGGGTAGTTAGATAAAAAACGCATAATTATTTTTCTTTTTTACTTTTTAAACAGACGTTGTAAAAAGCTTTTAGACTTTTCTTTAATCTCCTTTATTTCTTCTTTTGCATCTTCTGTAAAATCAGCTAAATGTTCTGCAGCTTGTCCTACTATTTCAGATGCATTCTCTTTAATTTCTTCAAAGGTTTCTTTATTATCTTCTGCAAACTTAGCTGCTTTTTCTTTGGCAACTTCTGTATATTTTTCTGCGTTATGTTTTACTTTTTCTATATTTTCATCAGATAAAAAATCACTTACTTTTTCCTTAGCACTTTCTAGAACTTCTTTAGCATCCTCAACAAATTCAGCTGTTTTATTTTTTGCTACATCAGCAAGTTCACTAGTTTTTTGGTTGGTATTTTCTATGCTTTCTTTGGCAATAGAGTTTACTGTATCTTGTATTTTTTCTTCGGTATTTTTATTTTTTTCTGACATAATTTTAGATTAAGTTTAATATTAAAGAAAGGCTTTGTCTATAGGTTCCCAAAGTTCAATTTTGTTTCCTTCGTTATCTAATATCCAACCAAATTTACCGTAGTCATATTCTTCTATTTCACCTAAAATGGTAACGCCTTCTTTTTTTAATTCTACCAATAATTCAGCTAAATTTTCAACTCTGTAATTAAACATAAAGTCTTTTTTAGAAGGTTTAAAATGATTGGTGTCTTTAGGAAACGGACTCCATTGTGTAGAACATTTATTACCATCTTTGTCTTTCCACCAAAAAGTACAACCCCAATCGTCGGTGTTAAAACCTAAATGATTTTTATACCATTCTTTTGTTGTTTTAGCATCTTCAGTTTTAAAAAATACACCACCAATGCCTGTTACTCTATTTTTCATTTCTTTAAGTTTTTATAAAGATTAGAAACTAGTAGAATTTTGCTTTAATTTTATCTACAATTGTTTGTGCTAATCGTTCTTTGCTTTCAATTGTCCAACCTGCCACATGTGGAGATAGAAGCACTTGTTCTGAATTTATTAAATATTGAAAAGCTTCCGGCATTTTATCATCAGAAAAAAGGTTTTCGAAAGAAGTTTTTTCATACTCTAAAACATCTAAACCTGCGCCTAATATTTTACCTGATTTTAAAGCAGAAACTAAATCTTTTGTTACAACAGATTTTCCACGAGCCGTATTTATCAACCAAAAATTCTTTTTAAACCCATTGATAAAATCAGTGTTTATCATGTTTTTTGTCAGTTCAGTTTGCGGTGTGTGTAAACTTAAAATGGCTGCTTTTTCTTGTAATTCTTTTAATGAAACTTGTTTGCAATTTGCATCACCAACATTTGGTTTTATATCATAACACAAAACTTCCACATTAAAACCACGTAGTTTTTTAGCAAATGATTTCCCCATGTTTCCATAGCCAATTAACCCAACCGTTCTTCCGTCTAGCTCAATTCCGCGGTTTTCTTCGCGCAACCATTTTCCGTTTCTAACTTCTTTATCAGCTTTATTAAGCTTGTTAAATAATGATAATAACATACCTAAGGCATGTTCTCCAACGGCGTTTCTATTTCCTTCTGGAGCAGCAATTAATGTAACGTCTTTGCTTTCTGCATACGTACAATCTATATTCTCTAAACCTGCACCAACACGTCCAATAAATTTTAGGTTTGTGGCTTTGTCTAAAAAAGCTTTATCAATAGAAAAACGACTTCTAATGATAAATCCATCGTATAAATGAATTTTAGCTTCAATTTCTTCTTTAGAAGACGTGTAATCTTCATCGTTTTGATATCCTAAATCATTTAATTGATTTATTAAAAGCGCGTGGTTAGCGTCTAGATGTAATATTTTCATTTTAGATTTTTAGATTATTGGAATTTTAGATTTTTAGAGAAGAATTAAACTTAGACATCATTTTAATAACTTGTTGAAGAGTGTTATTAAGATTCTCAAGTTCTTTTTTATCTATAAAACCTAAATCAAAGGAAATTAAAAGTTGTGTTTCTATTTCATAACAAGATCCTAAAGAAATTCTTAGAAAGCGTTTAAAATCTTTATTTGAACTTTTAGCTGTTCCTTCAGCGATATTAGAAGGTATAGAGACTACTGCTCTTCTTAGTTGAGAAATTAATCCAAACTTTTCATCAGAAGGAAAAGTCTTAGTAACAATGTAGATATCAGTGCAAAATGCTCTACTTAATTGCCAGAATTTTAAATCTTTATACCTGTGCATATTTTATAAATTTTTAAATAACTAGATTGTTAATAAATTGCTAGTTTCATTCATCCAATTTTAGAATGTTTACTTCAAATCTAACAATCTAATTATCTAATAACAGCTACCTAATACTGTTCTTTATCATTAGGAAAATCTCCACTTTTTACATCATCAATATAAGTTTCAAAAGCACCTGTCATGTCTTTATATAAATCTAAATACCTACGTAAAAAACGAGGATGAAATTCATGTGTCATTCCAAGCATATCATGGGTAACTAAAACTTGACCATCTACACCATTTCCGGCTCCAATACCAATTACCGGAATAGAGATTGCGTCGGCTACTTTTTTAGCTAATTTTGCAGGTACTTTTTCTAAAACAACGGCAAAACAACCAATTTTTTCTAACATTAAAGCATCTTCCATTAATTGATCTGCTTCTTCCTCTTCTTTAGCTCTAACGGTATATGTACCAAATTTATAGATAGATTGTGGCGTTAAACCTAAATGCCCCATTACTGGAATACCTGCATTTAAAATACGTTTTATAGATTCTTTAATTTCTTTACCACCTTCTAATTTTATAGAATGCCCGCCACTTTCTTTCATAATTCTAATAGCAGAACGTAGCGCTTCTTTTGGATCAGATTGATAACTACCAAAAGGTAAATCTACCACCACCAAACAGCGACTAATTGCTCTAACTACAGAACTAGCATGATAAATCATTTGATCTAAAGTAATAGGTAATGTAGTTTCATGACCCGCCATAACGTTAGAGGCAGAATCTCCTACTAAAAGAACATCAATACCAGCCCCATCTAAAATTTTTGCCATTGTAAAGTCATACGCAGTTAACATGGAAATTTTCTCTCCATTCTTCTTCATATCTACTAGAGATTTTACAGTAACTTTTTTATATTCTTTCTTTGCTGTTGACATACTTTTTGTTTTTTATGTATATGTAAATGTATGAAAAAGCAACAAATATGTAACAAGTTTATATTTTGCAGAGATCACTATTTTTCTAGAATTAAATTAAGTATCAATTTAATTTTAATGAACTGTAAATAAGTTTTTTATATTGTGTTTCTCCTTTCATTTTCTTTCACTATCAAATTTTTTTTTTTGTTAAAATAGCGTTAAAAGAAATAGTTGTTTTACTTATACTAAAATAAGAGGAAATTGTAAAGCGATTTTTAATAAAAAATTGCACTATATTTGGGCTTTATTATAAAATGATACAAGAGCAAGTTTTATTAAATACCGACAAATGGATAGATAATTATGCAGATTATATGTATAATTATGCTGTTGTGCGCGTAAATAATGGTGATTTGGCTAAAGATTTGGTTCAAGACACCTTTTTTGCGGGTTTAAAATCTGCTAAAAATTTTCAAGGAAAATCTACGGAAAGAACTTGGTTAATTTCAATTTTAAAAAGAAAAATAATAGATCATTATAGAAAAATAAATTCTATAAAAGGACAAGCTGAAGTTCGAATGAATTTTTATGACGATGGTGAGAATGAAGGAAATTGGTTAGAAGAAAGAGTGCCACAAAGTTGGGATAATCAATCTGAAAAATCAATTGAAAATGAAGAATTAAAAAGTCAGTTAGATTCTTGTATAGATGCTTTACCAGAAAAGTATGCAATGGTTTTTAGAATGAAAACCATACAAGAGTTTGAAACCGAAGAAATTTGTAAGGAATTAGATATTACAGCGTCTAACCTATGGGTTATCATTCATAGAGCAAGAACACAGCTCAGAAAATGTATGGAAGATAATTGGTTTAATAATTAAGACATGTTTAAAAGTTTGAAAATTACTTGCGACGAAGCCACAACTATTTGTGACAAAAGCCAATACGGTGCTGCTACTTTAGCAGAAAAAGTGAAATTGAATATTCATTTTTTACAGTGTAGAATTTGCTCATTATACACAAAGCAAAATAATGCGCTTACAAAAATATACAAAGGTCATTCTAAAAGTTGTAAAGAAACAAAGCGTTGTTTAAGCAAAGAAGAAAAGGATGCTTTAAAAAAAGAATTAGAAAAAATTAAGATATAATAATATTTTCGTGATTTTTAGAAAATCACATTTTTTGATTTTTTGTTAGATAGAAACGGGATTTATAGAAATATAGATTCCGTTTTTTTGTACCTTTGATTTTGTCCTTTCTAGCGGCAGTAGAAAGTTTTGTTCTTTAATCAATTAATAAGGTCTAGACTGCGCTCAACCAAACAATACCATGCATTTTTTACCAGAAAATATAGACAATTATGTTGTAGATCACTCACAACAAGAACCTACAATTTTAAAAGAATTAAGTAAAGAAACTTGGCAAAAGGTGTTAAACCCTAGAATGTTAAGTGGTGCTTTTCAAGGGCGAGTACTGTCTATGATTTCTAAACTGATTCAACCTAAAAACATTTTAGAAATTGGTACTTATACAGGGTATTCTGCATTGTCTTTAGCAGAAGGTTTAGCATCTGAAGGAAAAATTTTTACTTTAGATAAAAACGAAGAATTAGAAACGTTACAAAATAAATATTTCGAAAAATCTGGTTTTAGAAATCAAATAATACAATATGTTGGTAATGCCATAGAAATTATACCCACTATTGATGAAAAATTTGATTTGATTTTTATTGATGCAGATAAATCTAACTACATTAATTATTTTCACTTAATAATTGATAAAATGAATTCTGGAGGTGTTATTTTGTCTGATAATGTACTTTGGAGTGGAAAGGTAGTAGAAGAATTAGACCCTAAAGATAAAGACACCAAAGTACTTTTAGAATACAATAGATTGCTTAATGCAGATAATAGAATAGAAACTGTTTTATTGCCTATAAGAGATGGATTAACAATAAGTAGGGTAAAATAATTAGTTAATAAAAACAGGTTCATAAAAAGGTAAAACGCTTACATATTACGTTTTATAGGTCCTGTAATATCATCAATACTATCTTTTACATCTGTAATTTCTTTGTTGATGTTTTTTGTGATATCGGTATCTATCCCTATTTTCTCTGAACTTTCGTTAATTTCCCTTTTAATGTCATTGGTTGCATCTTTAACCTGACGCATTCCTTTTCCTAATCCTCTGGCTATTTCAGGAATCTTATCTGCACCAAAAAGCATTACCACGATTAACATGACAACCATTATTTCTGGACCGCTAATAAATAAAAGAGTTGAATTCATATTACAAAGATAATTACTTTTTAATCAATATTCTCTTAATATTAATTAACATTTTTAAGTGTATATGTTCCTTAAAACATAGTTCTCCTTTCACTTTTAACGATGCTTAATAGCACCTATTTATAACTTTAAATAAATATTATTTGTTGTTTTTAGTTCTATAACGGTTAAGTTATTTATCACTAAAAAGTGATAAATAGATGTAAAGTAACTTCACTGAAAATAGTTAGATGTCTCACCATTTTCAGTGAGAACAAATTTCACTGTTTTCAGGGATTGATAAGTGTTTTTTTTATAGTTAAATTTGAATAGTAATATTCAACACTAAAACACTAAAACATTAAAATGAAAATGAAAATGAAAAAATTAAAAATTATTACTACATTATTCTTTTGTATTATTTTATTAAACAATTGTCAACAAGATGATGTAACTCCTGAAGAAGTAGACAGTATCTCTTTAGCTATTAATAAGCTAAGAGAGGATAACATTATGGTTTTTAACTCTACAAAAGGAAATGGTTTAATAGTAGCAGAACGTGATGGTTTTGAAGATGGATTTGCTTCTGGTGCTCCTGGTGATATAATTTGTCAGGGATCAGGGATTAGTTTTGCTAGATGTGTTAGAAAGCAATTAGATAAAGGTACTGTTCTAAAAGTTTATAAAAAAGGAGACATGTATTATGCAGAAGAAATGGAGAAGTCTGTAATTTATGATTCTAAAACTTATAATGAAGACGATGAAGGCGATGAATATAATGCAGGGGGCGGAGAAGAACCAGAAGAATAAAAACGCAATTTTATATAAAAAATAGTAGTTAAGTGCAAACTAAATTGTTTGTGTTTAACTACTATTTTTATTAATAATAAGAAAGTAAAAGCATTTTCACTTTACTACTTTTTATATACAAAAATTCTATTTTTAATAGAAGTCAACTTCATTCTCCTACACTTAAAAATTAAACTTCGCTTGCCGATCGTACATAATAATGCTTCCCGCAACAGAAACGTTTAAACTCAATTCCGATTTAAACTTTACCAAATGATGCGATTTTTCAATAGCAGCGTTAGACAACCCATGATCCTCTGCGCCTAATAAATAAACACAACGTCTAGGATGCTTAAAAGTTTCTAATTGTACTGCTTTTTCGTCTAATTCTACACCAACTAACATGGCACCTTTTGGTAAATTATTAAAGAAATCTTCGAAAGTTTCGTAATGAAAATAGGGCATTGCACCTGTAGCTTTGTGTGTATCGCAAGCTTGTTTTGCATAGCGATTGCCAATGGTAAAAATAAAACTAGCCCCCATGTTTTGGGCAGAACGCCAAAGTACCCCTAAATTTTCAGGCGTTTTTCCATTCTGAATTCCAATGCCGAAAAAACCTTGTTCTAAATTATTAACCAACGTGAGTTCGATGTAAGAAATTTTAATTAAACCTATAAAAAAAGCAGAATATTTAGTATATTAAAGTACTGAATTCTAATATATTAATAAATATCCTGCTTATGATTTCTGATAGTAAAATTATAGAAATTTTCTGTTCTTTAGATGATTTTATGAAAGAATTTAACTTAATTCTTAATAAAAACAGCATTTCTGATGGTTCAACAACTAAAAAACGTAATAGAAAGTTCAAAATGTCTGATAGTGAAGTGATGACCATACTTGTTATATTTCACCTAAAGTCTTACCGAAACCTTAAACACTTTTACTTAAACCATATTTGTAAATACAGACAAGATCTGTTTCCAGATTGTGTTTCTTATAATAGATTTGTAGAACTTCAAAAAAAGGTTACACAACCTTTAGCCGTTTTTATGAAAATGTATTGTTTAGGCGATTGCACAGGTATCTCTTTTATTGATTCTACTCCTTTAAAAGTATGTCACTATAAAAGAGAAAAACAACATCAAGTATTTAAAGATATTGCCAAAAAAAGCTATGGAACTATGGGGTGGTATTTTGGATTTAAACTACATATTGTCTGCAATGACAAAGGAGAAATTATTGATTTTATGTTCACTCCAGCCAATGTAGATGACAGATTCCCTCTCAAACAAAAGAAGTTTCACGACAAATTATTTGGAAAAATTTTTGGAGACAAAGGATATATTGGGAAAGATTTATTTGAAAGACTTTTTGTAGACGGAATTCATTTAATAACTAAAGTTCGAAAAAACATGAAAAAGAAAGCAATGGACTATATGGATAAAGTTATCCTAAGAAAAAGAGCAATCATCGAAACAGTAAATGATGTACTAAAAAACACTTGCCAAATTGAACATTCTAGACATAGATCTTTTGATAATTTCATAACAAATATGATCTCTGGATTAATTGCATATTCTTTTTTACCTAAAAAACCTTCTATAAAAATCCCGAATATGTTACCGAATATTGCGATTGATTAGCTCGAACTCACGTTAACCATTACTTTTTAATCAACATTCTTTTAATCTCGTTCAATTTCATTAAGGCTTCAATAGGGGTTAACGTATCAATATTTGTAGCAAGAATTTCTTCTTTAATATTTTCTAATAAAGGATCATCTAACTGAAAGAAACTTAGTTGCATTTCTTCCTCTTGAGTTTGTTTTAAAACATCTTTAACTTCGGCATTTTTATTGTTTTTTTCTAATTGTGCTAATATTTTATTCGCTCTATGAATTACCATATTTGGCATTCCAGCTAATTTAGCTACATGAATACCAAAACTATGATCAGAACCTCCAGAAACCAGTTTACGTAAGAAAATAATGGTGTTTTCTAATTCTTTTACAGACACATTAAAGTTTTTAATGCGCTCAAAAGTGGTAGTCATTTCATTCAATTCATGATAATGCGTGGCAAACAATGTTTTTGCTTTGGTAGGATGCTCGTGTAAGAACTCAGATATGGCCCAAGCAATCGATATTCCGTCATAAGTAGAGGTTCCTCTACCAATTTCATCTAAAAGAATTAAACTGCGCTCAGAAACGTTATTTAAGATGGATGCCGTTTCATTCATTTCTACCATAAAAGTAGATTCGCCCATAGAAATATTATCACTGGCACCAACTCTGGTAAAAATTTTATCTACAATACCAATTTTTGCATTCTGAGCCGGAACATAACTTCCCATTTGTGCTAATAAAACAATCAATGCGGTTTGTCTTAAAATAGCAGATTTACCAGACATATTTGGCCCAGTAATCATAATTATTTGTTGCTGAGTTCTGTTCAACACCACATCGTTTGCAATATATGTTTGATCAATTGGCAACTGTTTTTCAATTACTGGGTGACGACCATTTTTAATTTCTAAATCGGTGCTTTCATCCATAATCGGACGCACATAATTGTTATCAATCGCTAAAACAGAAAAAGAGAGTAAACAATCTATTTTTGCTATAACCTGTGCATTTTCTTGGACAAGCTGTACATACTGAATGATGTATTGTAATAATTTAGAAAAAATTTCTTGCTCTAATTTGGCTATTTTTTCTTCGGCACCTAAAATTTTGGTTTCGTATTCTTTTAATTCTTCGGTAATATAACGCTCTGCATTTACCAAAGTTTGTTTACGAATCCATTCTTCTGGCACTTTGTCTTTATGCGAGTTTCTAACTTCTATATAATACCCAAAAACGTTGTTAAACGAAATCTTTAAACTCGTAATTCCGGTTCGTTCTGTTTCACGTTTTAGCATGTTATCTAAATACGTTTTTCCAGAATTAGAAATGGTTCGTAAATCGTCTAATTCTTGATGAACGCCTGTGGCAATGGCATTCCCTTTGTTGATGTTAACAGGAGCGTCATCAAACAAAGTTTGGTTAATTTTTTCAATTAAATCGGCACAAGTATGTAATTGATTTCCGAGTGCTTTTACCGTGTTATTTTTACTTTCTTCTGCGGATGTTTTTATCGGCAGAATCGCTTTTAAAGAATCTTTTAACAATACAATTTCTCTTGGTGAAGCTTTACCTGTGGCAACTTTAGAAATTAATCGTTCTAGATCTGATATTTGTTTTAGTTGATAGGTTACTGTTTGAGAAAATTTATCAGAATCTATAAAGAATTTTACCAATTCATGACGGTTTTTAATGGCGTCGATGTTTTTTAATGGCAATGCCAACCAACGCTTTAATAAACGTCCGCCCATTGGCGAAATAGTTTTATCAATAACATTTAAAAGTGTGACTGCGTTTATAGAATTTGGGTTATACAATTCTAAATTTCTGACTGTAAAACGATCCATCCAAACATAATTGTCTTCTGCAATTCTGCTAATATGCTGAATGTGTTTTAGTTGATTGTGTTGCGTTTCCGACAAGTAATACATAACGGCGCCGGCAGCAATAATTCCGTTTTTAACATCTTCAATTCCAAAACCTTTTAAGCTTTTTACTTCAAAATGATTGTGCAATGTTTCGTTTGCATATTCCTTTTGAAAAACCCAATCGTCTAAATAAAATGTATAATATCGGTTTTCAAATAATTCTAAAAATTGTTGTTTATGTTGTTTCTGAACCAAAACTTCACTCGGACTAAAATTTTGCAACAATTTATCTATGTATTCTGCATTTCCTTGCGCTACTAAATATTCACCAGTAGAAACATCAAGAAATGAAATTCCGAGTTGTTTGGTTGCTGAGCGTGTCGAAGTATCAAAATGAACAGCCGCTAAAAAGTTGTTTGTTTTGGTTTGTAAAACTTCATCGTTTAAAGAAACTCCAGGCGTAACCAATTCTGTAACACCACGTTTTACAATGGTTTTGGTCATTTTTGGGTCTTCTAACTGGTCGCAAATAGCAACACGCATTCCTGCTTTTACCAACTTTGGTAAATAGGTATTTAAAGAATGATGCGGAAAACCTGCCAAGGCAGTTTCGGTTTCACTTCCAGCACCACGTTTTGTCAATGTAATTCCTAAAACTCCGGCAGCTTTTTTAGCGTCTTCACCAAAAGTTTCGTAAAAATCTCCTACTCTAAAAAGTAACATCGCATCAGGATATTTATTCTTGATTGCATTGTATTGTTTCATTAAAGGAGTTACCTTTTTTGGTTTTGATTTTGCCAAGTTTTTGGAAATTTTCAGTTAGTTTTGCGAAGATAAAAATTAGTAAGCAGTAATCAGTAGCAGTTTGCAGTGAACTTATTCACAAAACAAAGTTAGGTTTGGCTAATGCCATTTTAGATGTTTATAATTATCTAGCTAAAGCAGGATGTAATTCAATTGGATTAAATACAACTGAATTTAATTTGATAAAATGCAGCACATCAATTGCAATGGGTTTTAACCCAATTGTTATAAATAATGAACAAAATATTGGCTTTAGCCAAACTAAATTATGAGAAAATTAAAGAATAACGAATTAGGTAGAATTACAGTTGATGAATTTAAAACTGTAGCGAAAACTCCAATTATAGTAGTATTAGACAATATTAGAAGTTTAAATAACATTGGTTCTGTTTTTAGAACGAGTGATGCTTTTTTGATTGAAAAGATCTACTTGTGTGGTATTTGTGCAACTCCGCCTAATAAAGATATTCATAAAACGGCTTTAGGAGCAACAGAATCTGTTGCTTGGGAATATGTAGAAGACACGTTAACTTTAGTAGAAAAATTAAAAGCAGACGGTGTACAAGTATTGGCTGTTGAGCAAGCAGAAAATAGTACAAAATTGAATACTTTTTATCCGACGAAAGGAGAAAAATATGCCATTGTAATGGGTAATGAAGTAAAAGGAGTGCAACAAGAAGTGGTAAGTGCTGCTAATTTATGCTTAGAAATTCCGCAATTAGGTACCAAACATTCTTTAAATATATCTGTAACTACAGGTGTTGTTTTGTGGGATTTATTTCAAAAAATTAATGAATTGTAGTTGACTTTAATTCTAAAAATCTATTTTTAAGGCTTCAAAAAAAATACCCTATTTTTATGATGCTTAAAGAAAAAGATTTTAAAGAATTAGAAATAAATTTGAACCATTGTAAAAGATGACTAAATATAAATTTCTTGAAAAATTAAGATGTTTATCTTTTACCCCAAAAAAGACTCTTTTTTTACTTTTTTTACTCAGTTTTACCGTGTTTTCTCAAAAAAAAGATGGTGATTCTATTACTGTTTTATTAAAAGAATATAAAAAGACAAAACAAACTAATTTACCCCAAAAAGCATTTTTATTAGCAGAAAAAAGTAAAACCGATTCTATACTAAAGTGTACGTATGTTAATTTTGGTAAGCGTAGTTTTTTTAATGAAGATTTGGTTAATTTAGAGCTGTCTGCAAAAAAACTGCACCAATATTATACTAGAACTAAAGACACTACGGTTTTAGCCAAAGAGTATTATTATAGAGCACTGTATTTTAAACTTCAATTTAAACCAGACAGTACTTTTTATTATTATAACAAGTCTAAAAATATTTCTGTTCTATTAAAAGATTCTCTCGAAGCAACAAGAAGATTACTTCCTATGGCTGCCATTCAGTATGATGAAAAAGATTATTTAGGCAGCGAAAATTCTATTATAGAAGGGTTGCGTTTTGTAGAGCCACATATTGCAAAGTTTGGTTTTAAAAAATCGCCTTATGAAGTTTTTTTTACGGGTCTTTTGTATGAACGTTTAGGAAACGTAATGTTTATGACCGAAAGACAAGAAGAAGCTAGAAAAAATTATTTAAAATTTTTTGAACTTCAAAAGAAAAGTCCGCATTTAAAAATAAAATATGAAAAAGCCAGGTTATATAACCATTTAGCAAATACCTACGAATCTGAAGGAAATAACCAAAAAGCAATAGAATATTTTAATAAAAGTTTATCTATAGACAGCCTAAAATATAAAAGTGATTACAGATATGAATCTGCATTGGCGGGTTTTTCTTACAATAACTTTATGTTGGGTAATAAAAAAATAGCTTTAAAAGGATATTTAGAAGTCTTAAAATTGAGAGAAAAGAGAAACTATAAAAGAGGTTTGGTTATTTCTCATTCTATTTTAGGCGATTTTTATAAAGATGAAAATAATATTAAAAAAGCCATTTATCATTCTAAAAAAGGCTTAGAAAAAGCCAAAGAAATAAGCTATAATCGATATATTTTAGAAAACCTTTTTCGTTTATCAACCTTAATAAAAGGAGAAAAAGGAAGGTTACTTTTAGAAGAGCATTTTATATTAAATGACAGTTTGTATAGAAGAGAAAGATCTTTAAAAAATCAGTTTGCTAAAGTAAGGTATGAAACTGAAAAGAAGGACATAGAAAATAATCATTTAAAAGAAGAAAATACTAGAAAACAATTAGAGTTAGAAAAAGAAAAACAACAAAAAATAATTGGTTGGTTGCTTGCAGCAGGAAGTCTTTTATTTATTGGTTTTGGGGCAAGTATTGTTTCTAGTAGACGTAAGAAAATGCTTTTTGATGCAAAGTTACAGCAGGTAGAAGTAAGAGAAAAAGAGCGACAACAAATAGCAAAATCTTTGCACGATGAGGTTGCAGGAGATATTAGAACACTACATTTAAAACTAGCAAAAACAAACCAATTAGAAGAAGCCAAAAGTTTAGATGTTATAAAAGAAAATGTTCGTAATTTATCACATCAGTTAAGTAGCGAGAGTTTTGATAAGGTGTCCTTTAAAGATCAAATAATTAATTTAGTTTCAGATTATTTTGAGATTGACTTTAGAATAAAGGTTAAAAAAATTGATAGCGTTTTATGGAAATCCGTAAATAATTCTATTAAAAGAACTTTATTTTTAACGATTAGAGAAAGTATTCAAAATACTAAAAAACACGCAGAAGCTAATGAGGTTATTTTAAACTTTAGTGAAACTAAAAAACTAATTATCTTAACAATTTTAGACAACGGTAAAGGCTTTAATGTTAATGCTAAGAAAAATGGAATTGGGTTAAAAAATTTAAAAGAAAGAATAGAAGAAATTAGTGGTGTTTTTAGTATTGAAAGTGAACTAGAAAAAGGAACAAAAACAACAATTGAAATCCCTAAAAATGGCTAATAAATTACGAATATTAATTGTAGACGATCATCAATTAGTAATACAAGGAATTTTATGTTCTTTAAAAGATGTTGGAGACTTTGATGTGGTTGCAACGAATACTTGTGATGATGCTTTTCAGTTGATAAAAACGCACCAAAATACAAACCCTTTTCACTTGTTATTTACAGATTTAAGTTTTGATAATACTACCGAGGAAACAAATTTAGATGGAGGAGAAGAGTTGATAAAAGCCATTAGAAATAATGAATTTGATATTAAAATAGCCGTTATAACTGGGCATACAGAAACCAATAGAGTGTATAATGTAATTAGCAATTTAAACCCCAATGCCTATTTATTAAAAAGTAAATGTGATGCGACAGAAATTGGTTTT
This sequence comes from Polaribacter sp. L3A8, assembly GCF_009796785.1. NCBI lineage: Bacteria > Pseudomonadati > Bacteroidota > Flavobacteriia > Flavobacteriales > Flavobacteriaceae > Polaribacter > Polaribacter sp. L3A8. The sequence goes on along the minus strand of NZ_CP047026.1, from coordinate 2,886,718 downwards.
GCGGTTCAAAAAATGTTAGCTAACGATTACTATTACACACATGAAATTCATCAAAAAATAATGCGTAGAAACATTGTTCAAATACAAATGGATGATGTAGCTGTTCAAATTTTAAAAGCGCTCCCAAATTATCCTAAAATAAGCAATTTAGAAGGGGTAATAACAAAGGCAGATGATACTCCTATAAAACTACGTTCTATAGAAACAAAATTATGTAATTTAAGAGCAGATTTAAATGCAAAAAATAATACAGATTTAGTACTTAAGGCAAAAGAATTAGGTATTATAGATTAATTTAAAAGTATTATTTTAATTGTTTTAGTCTAAAAAATATTCTTTTCTGCGGTAAACCACATTTTTACTTTCGGTTTTTTACATTCCCTAGTTTTAAATAAGTTGTATTTTTGTTGTATAATTATATATATATAATTGGGGAATTATTGCAGATACCTGTATGGATATCGAAACATGAAAAAAGAATAAAACCTTTCAGTTTATCTGAAAGGTTTTTTTATGATTTTAAAAAAGTATAATCTTTATTGATTAATTTGTTTTGCATTCTCTATTTTTTTGGAAGAAATAAATTGTTTCAAAAAAGGAAAGACTTAAAAACCTAAGACCAACTTAGCAATACTAAAGTAGATTAAAATACCTAAAATATCATTACTTGTGGTAATAAATGGCCCTGTAGCTAAAGCAGGATCTATACCTTTTCTTGCTAAAATAATAGGAATAAATGTTCCAATAATTGAGGCAATAATAATAACAGAAACCAAAGATGCTGCTACCGTAATACCTAAGTTTAAATTAAAACCTAAAAACAACATGCCTGCAGACATTAATAAGGCTGCTAAGACAAAACCGTTTAATAGACCTTGTAAAATTTCTTTTAATAATCTTTTAAAAAGAGAACCTTTTAAGCTGTCGTTTGCCAAACCTTGTACAATAATTGCAGAAGATTGTACACCTACATTACCTGCCATGGCCGCAATTAAAGGTGTGAAGAAAAAAAGTTCTGGAAAATTTTTCATTGCACCATCAAAACTACCTAAAACAGAAACAGAAACAAAGCCGCCAAATAGCGCTAAAATTAACCAAGGTAAACGTGCTTTTGTAAGTTCCCAAATAGTATCATCTGCTTCTACATCTTTAGAAAAACCAGCAGCCATTTGGTAATCTTTATCTGCTTCTTCTCTAATAACGTCTAAAATATCGTCAATGGTAATTCTACCCACCAAAACATTATTATCATCTACCACGGGTATGGCTTCTAAATCGTATTTTGCCATTATTTTAGCAACGGCCTCTTCACCTTCATGTACGTTTACAGAGTCTACTTTTGCTTTACAAATGTCTGCAATTTTATGGTCGGATTTGGCAATAATTAAGTCTTTTAAAGACATTCTACCCACTAATTTATCCTCTTTATCTACTACGTAAATAGAATGCACTCTGGTTACATCTTTGGCTTGTCCTCTAATTCTTCGCATGCATCCAGCAACGGTCCAAGTTTCATAAACCTTTACCAATTCTTTTGCCATTAATGCACCAGCAGAATCATCATTATAAGATAATAATTCTTTAATATCTGCTGCATGATCATCATCTTCTAATGCAGAAATTACACGATGTTGACGCTCTTCGGATAGTTCTCCAATAATATCAGCAGCATCATCCGTGTCCATTTCTCTAACTTCATCAGCAATTTCTTTTGCAGATAAGTTTTCTAAAATTTTTTCACGAGTATCTTCATCTAATTCTGTAAGAATTTCTGATGTTTTTTCGCTATCTAAAAGTTTAATGATATAAATAGCTTCATCAAAATTTACTTCGTCTAAAACTTCTGCAATATCTGCAAAATGGACTTCAGAAAATAAAGATGTTATTTCTTTATCATTATTAGAAATGATAAGCTCTGATAGGTTTTCTAAAAATTCATCAGTGATTTCAAATGTCATTTTCTGCTAATTTTTGCGTCAGTGAAATAAAGTCAGAAACAGATAATTGTTCTGGCCTTTTCGCAAAGATAGGCTCTTCTTTTAAGGTATCCGAAAGATTGAAAGATTTTAAACTAGATCTCAGCATTTTTCTTCGTTGATTAAACGCTGTTTTTACAACTCTAAAAAATAATTTTTCATCAACGGGAAGTGAATAATCCTTTTTTCTGATAAATCTGATAACACCAGAATCTACTTTTGGAGGTGGATTAAAAACTGTTGGTGGTACAGTAAAAAGATATTCTACATCAAAAAAAGCTTGTGTTAAAACAGATAGAATTCCGTAAACCTTAGAGCCTTCTTTTTCTGCAATTCTTTTGGCTACTTCTTTTTGGAACATACCTGCAAATTCTGGTACAAACTCCCTATTTTCTATCGCTTTAAAAACAATTTGAGTAGAAATGTTATAAGGAAAATTCCCTATAATTGCCACTTGTTTTTTATTAAAAATATCTTGAATGTTGTGCTTTAAAAAATCACCTTCAATAATTTCAAAATGTTCTTTAGAGGTATCTAATTTAATATGTTCTAGTGGAAATGTATCGTGTAAATATGCAACCGACTCCCTGTCTAATTCCATAACAGTAACTTTTGCTTTTTTAGGCAATAAGTATTTGGTTAAAACGCCCATTCCAGGACCAATTTCTAAAACGTCATCATAACCATTACCGGTTAATGCATTGGCAATATCTTCTGCAATAGTTTCATCCATTAAAAAATGCTGACCTAAATGTTTTTTTGCTTTAACTGACATACTGTTCTTTTTTACTTCGATTACAAATGTACTGTTAAAAATTGGCATAATTTTTGGTTCATTTCAGTTTTAAAATCAACCAAAATGCATAGAAAATTTCTACTAATAGCTGTTTTAATTTTCAGTATAAATACCACGCTGTTTTCTCAAGAAGGAAAATTAGACAAAGGAAAAAAAAGCTTAAATAGAACAAATTATTCAAATTCTGGAGGAAAAAAATCAACAAAAAACACTAATTCTAGTGGGAATACTTCTAATAACGATGATACCATAAATCCTTTTGTTGGAATTGTTTGGGGGCTTTTTGCTTACACGGTTTATGGTGCTTTTGTAGAAACTCCTTGGGAAGTGAATGGCAGAATGCATGATGCAGAATTTTCTAATTATGCATATAAAGAAAATAGGTATGGTAATTTTATTTATACAGATTCTACCAATTATAATATTACAAGATTTGATATTACCAACAATTTTGTAATTGAAAATAAGAATTTATATGGAAATAATTTTGGACTAAATTTTCGTTTTCTAAAACGTTTTGCAGTAGATTTAGATTATTTGTATCTCTCTGAAAAAGTAAATGGAAAAAGAGATTCTTTTTCTTTATATTCTGCTTTGTTAAAATACCACAGAATTAGAACTCAAAGATTTGATGCTTGGTTTGGTCTAGGAATGATGTACGTTGCAAATGAGGTAAATAAAACAGGTTTTGGTTTGGGGGTTGGAGCAGAACTATTCATCGCTAAACCGATAAGTTTAGATTTTTTTCACAAATGGACAAATATTAATAACCAAGAAGTTCATAAAACAAAATTATTGTTAAAGTATCACATTCAAAATTATCAAATTTCTTCTGGATATGAGCATTTTAAGATTGGCGTTTCTAAAATAAATGCCTTTTCTATTGGTGTTGGTGCTAGTTTTTAATTAATGGTATTGGTAGGATAAAATTCTTTTATCAACTTTAACTCTGTTCTAAAAGCTAACATTTTATCACCAAATTTTTTAAGACTTTGCTGTTGTAATTTTTCTGCGTCGTGTTTATAATAATCGTCTAAATCTTCTCTTGTATTGGCAGTATATTGTATGGAATACGTTCTACCACCCATTTCTTCTTCAACCAAAACTTCGGTTAGTTTTGCAGCGGTAAACCTACCAGTATTTAATACTTTTAAAACATGCGTTTCCATAAAGGTAAGCCATTCTTTATGAACCGTTTCATCTATATTTATTGTTACGTTGTATATGTACATAGTTGGTTTTTAGTTATTGGTTTTTGGTTGATGGTGTTATTGGTTTTTAGTTCCTAGTTTTTAGTTTTTGGATAAAAGTTGTATAAAATTTATTGAACCAACAATTAATAACCATAAACCAACAACTATAAATTATCTCCTCTTAATTTTCGATATTTATTTCTGGCATCTACTAGATAAATACTAGAAGAATAATCAAAAATAATCTTTTGATAATATTCTGACGCCTTTTCTGGATTGTTTAATTGATTATTATACAATTGGGCAATTTCATAATATACATCATCGGCATAAATTCCTTGGTTATCGGCAGTAATAATTTTAGTAAAACTGATGATAGCTTCCTCATATTTTTTTTGTTTGATGAGTAGTTTTGCTTTAAAAAATAACACATCATCGTAAATAACATCGCCTAGAGTTAATCCGTTTGCAAAAACGTTTTTAGGAGTAAATAAGCTTTGTAACTCTGCCAAAGCTTCCTCATTTTTATTCTGATAAGACAGTAATTCTGCCTTTGCTAGCTGTTTTAATCCGGAAGGAATAGAATCTAGAGGTTCATTGTCTGTAATCTTTAAAAACAGCTCTAAAGCGTCATTAGCAATCATTTGGGTTGTAGAACTCTTTAGTACTTTTAATTGAGCTTTAGCCCAAGTAAAATCGCCTTTAAAATAACTTGTTTGGGCTACTTTAAAACGTGCTTGTTGTGCTAATTCGTGGTTTTTAAGTTGCGTCTGAATTTGAGAAAAATAAATTAATGCTTTGTTGTAGTTGCCTGTAAACACCAAAATATCTCCTAATTTTAATTTTATTCTTGCCTTATCAAATTTAGAGCTAGAAAAATGGATAGCAGCTTCTAAAACTTCTTTGGCTTCATTAGGTTTATTTTGATGAAAGGTTAAAAAATCTGCATATTCTACTTGTAGTTTTATGGTTGCCGTATTTTTTCCAAATTCATTAAAAAGGGATTCAAATAATTTTTCTGTGTTGGGGTTATTTGTAACCACTGCAATTTTTGCGAGGTATAAAGAAGCGTTAATTTTCTCTTCATTAGAGGTTGATTTTTCGGCAATAAAATCAAAACAATCTTTAGCTTCTTCGTAATTGGTGTTTTCAAAAGCTATTTTTCCTAAGCTAAAAATTGCAGTTAAATCGTCAGGATTTCTTTGGTACAATGCTTTTTCTTGTATCAATGCTTTATTATACTGTTTTTGTTGGGTAAATAGCCAACTTAACAACACATTCCACACATTTTTAGGGTTGCTTGCAGATTTTTTTAATAATGTTTTTCTAAAAACAATATTGGCTTCATTTTCAGAATCATCGGTAATGTATTTACTAGTATATCTTTGTACTAAACTAAAGTATTTATCATCTTTATCAACCAAATTCATGTAGGCTTCAAACATTTTTTTGTAATCGCCTTTTTCACCATAAATCTGTGCAATTTGAAAACTATAATTAGCATTTTCATTCTTAGCCATTGCTTTTTCATACGCTAAAATGGCGTTATCTAACAAGTTGTAGTCTTTAAAAATACGCCCTATAATTCCAGCAAAAGAAGGGTTTTTATCAATAGCTTTTAAAGCCAAATTATAGTTGGTTTCCGCCTGTTCTTTTAATTGTTGTTTTTCGTAGTTATAGCCTAAGTAGACATATAAAAAACCTTGTTCAGCATGTTTTTCTAGCTTTTTTTTTATTAATGTTTCTACTTCTAAAAATTGCCCTGTTTCTTGATAACAAGAAATCAATCTACTTAAGTACGATGTATTAAAAGGACTACTAGCATATAGTTTTTTAAATACTTGTGCTGCTTTTTCATATTCTCCTTCTCTGTAATAACTTTCTCCCAACAAATAATCGTTTTGAGCATAGCTAATACTAGCAATAGTAAGGAAAATAAGTAAAAAGAGTTTTTTCATATCAAATCAAAGATAATCAACATAAATGTTAAATTTTTATTAAAGGCAGCTATTCTTAAAGTCCTTTTGTAACATTTTGGCACAAAACTTGTCTATAGAGTATATAACCAATCAAATTTAAAGATGATGAATACTTTTTCTAAACAATACGAAATTGCAAAAAATAACTCAATTGAGTTTATGAAAAACGGACAAATAAGTGCGTATTTTAATGCCTTATTAGAAATGAATAAATATAAAAGATTAATGGTAGCTGTCGTTTCAAACTAGTCTACAGTTTTTCAGTCTTCAGTACTCAGTCAAAAACTGACAGAATACTGCTAACTAAAATTAGTTTACAATTAGTAGTTGCAGTAAACAGTACTCAATTGTATAAAAAAATAGTATACAAACAAGCTAACTGCTAACTGTATACTTAGTACTAATCTATAATATCGAACCCACAATAAGGTACCAAAGCATCTGGAATTTTAATTCCGTCTGCTGTTTGGTAGTTCTCTAAAATACCGGCTAAAACACGTGGTAAAGCCAAAGAACTTCCGTTTAAGGTATGCGCTAATTCGCTTTTTCCTTCTTTATTTTTAAAACGAAGTTTTAATCTATTTGCCTGAAAAGTTTCAAAGTTAGATGCAGAACTAATTTCTAGCCATCTATCTTGTGCTGTAGAAAACACTTCAAAATCGAACGTTAAGGCAGAGGTAAAACCAGTATCTCCACCACACAAACGTAAAATTCTGTAAGGTAATTTTAAGTCTCTTAAAATATCTTTAATATGCTCTACCATATCATTTAAAGCATTATAAGAATTATCTGGATGCTCAATTCTTACAATCTCTACTTTATCAAACTGGTGCAATCTATTTAATCCACGTACGTGTGCACCATAACTACCTGCTTCACGTCTAAAACAAGGCGTGTAACCTGTAACTGTTATCGGAAATTCTGATTCTTGCATTAAATTACCACGAAACATATTGGTAATAGGAATTTCTGCAGTAGGAATTAAATATAAATCATCTACTGTAGCATGATACATTTGTCCGTCTTTATCTGGCAATTGCCCAGTTGCAGTTGCAGATTCTGTATTTACCAAATGTGGTACTTGCACTTCTGTATAACCTGCTTTGGTGTTTTTATCTAAAAAATAATTAATTAAAGCACGTTGTAATCTTGCACCTTTTCCTTTATAAACAGGAAAACCAGCACCAGTAATTTTATTTCCTAATTCAAAATCTATAATATCGTATTTTTTAGCTAATTCCCAGTGAGGTAATGCATTTTCTCCTAAATCCGGAATCGTTCCTTCACTAAAAATTTTCTCATTATCCTCTTCAGAAGTTCCTGCTTTTACAGAAGCATGCGGTATGTTAGGTATTTGATACAAAAGTGTTTGTAATTCTTCTGCATACGTATTAAAACTCTCACCAAGTTCTTTCGATTTTTCTTTTAACTGAACTGTTTTTTCTTTTAAAAGATTTGCTTTTTGCACTTCTCCCGACTTAAAAAAACCACCAATCTCTTTGGACATTTTATTAGATTCTGCCAACGTATTGTCTAACTCAACCTGAGTAGCTCTTCTATTTTCATCTGCAGTTAAAACTTGCTCAATAATTGTTTCTGCATTGGCAAAATTACGTTTTGCTAACCCTGCTAAAACAGTTTCTTTGTTGTCTCTAATAAATTGTACTTGTAACATTTTTGTAGAATTTTGTAAATGCAAAGATATAATTTGTGCAATGGATTTACCACCAAATCATCAATAAAAAGTTTCCTTATAAATACGTACAAAAAATAGCACAAAAAGAAGAATTATAAGTGTCGCTTTTTGGGCGTTACCACAAGGGTCAGGCTTTCGCACTCGCTTTTTTTGTAGAAAAACAAAAAAGAGCTCAAACAGTTGCTCTATCCTTAACGCATAATGATACCAAATGAGTTTAATTAGTCACTTCGAAGCAATAAAAAGCACTATAACAATGAAGACGCAAAACGAAACCCCAAACTTGTCATTTCGACGTAAGGAGAAATCCCGTAGCTGTGATTCCATAAACCTAAACAATTTTATATGATTTCTCCCAAAAGGTCGAAAAGACAAAATGCATGGAAATAAAACTCGGGTAAAAACTTAAAGCTTGTTTTTAATATAATCTCTAGCAGTTTGTTCGTCTTTTTTAAGCTGAACAATTAAAGCATCTATAGAACTAAACTTTTCTTCATCACGTAAAAAATAAAGTAATTCTATGGTAAGGTATTGGTTGTATAAATCTTGGTTAAAATCAAAAAAATGTACTTCAATAGTTTGGTAACTTCCATCAACCGTTGGTCTACTACCAATATTCATCATTCCAAAAACGATTTTATTATCAAGGGTAGATTTTACAACATAAACCCCTGTTTTTGGTATTAGTTTATAGTTTTCTTTTACATCAATATTAGCTGTTGGAAAGCCAATTGTTCCGCCTAAATGTTTTCCGTTTACAACAGTACCACTTAACATAAAGTTGTAACCTAAATAATTGTTGGCGGTTTTTAAACTTCCTTCTGCTAAAGCTTGTCTAATTTTGGTAGAACTTACAGAAACATCATCAATGTCTTGTGCCGGAATTTCTTCTACAATAAAATCATATAAATGACTGTATTCAGTAAGCTGAACAATATTTCCTTCTCTATTTTTACCAAAATGATGATCGTAGCCAATAATTAATTTAGAAATATTTAGCTTATTTACCAAAACATCACGTACAAACTCTAAGGCCGTCATTCTAGAGAATTCCCTACTAAAAGGATGAATAATTAAGTAATCTAAACCTGTTTTTTTAAGCAATTCTGCACGTTCTACAATAGTGTTAATCAACTCTAAAGAATTGTCTTTTTGCAACACCATTCTTGGGTGCGGAAAAAAAGTAAGCAACACCGATTTTTTATTGGCTTTTTTAGCTTCTAAAACAAGCTTGTCAATAATTTTTTGATGCCCAAAATGTACCCCATCAAAAGTACCAATGGTTACGTATGTTTTTTCTGAAGTAGAAAAACTAGAAATATTCTGAATTGTATCCAAAAAAAGATAATTAAAGATATTACAAATGTACAATAACTAACGGTTTCTTCTAATATGTAAAAGAGTAGTTTTTAGAACTTTTTTTTTGATAAAAATATGTGGTTTTATTGTTATAATCTTAAAAAACAGCACTATTTATTAAATTATTCAAAAAAAATTGTATTTTGCATTTATCTAACAAATAATTCAAATTATGATAAAAAAAATTATACTTCTAGCGTTTATAGCTTTTAGTAGTGTTGCAATGGTTGCTCAAACCACTGTTACAGGTACTGTTAAAGACGCTAAAACAGGAGAATTAATTCCTGGAGCCAACATTAAAATTTCAAGAAAAGCGGTAGGTACTACTACAGATTTTGATGGTAATTTTGTACTACAAGTTACAGATAACCCACCTTTTACTTTAGAAATTTCTGTACTAGGTTTTCATCCAGAAAAAATAGAAATTACAAAAAACAAACAAAAAGTAACTGTTAGTTTAACAGAAAATGAAACCTCTTTAGATGAAATAGTTGTTTCTGCTTCTAGAACTCCAGAACGTATTATGGAGTCTCCTGTTACGGTAGAAAGAATGGATAGTAGAGCAATAAAAAATACCTCTGCACCTAGTTTTTATGATGGCTTAGAAAATTTAAAAGGAGTAGATATTAACACAAACAGTTTAACTTTTAAATCTGTTAATACACGTGGTTTTGCAACGTTTTCTAACACGCGTTTTATGCAGTTGGTAGACGGAATGGATAATTCTTCTCCAGCATTAAATTTTGCATTAGGTAATTTATTAGGAATGTCTGAGCTAGATGTAAAAACGGTAGAATTACTTCCAGGGGCATCTTCTGCATTATATGGTGCAAATGCTTTTAATGGTATTATGTTTATGACAAGTAAAAGCCCTTTTGATGATCAAGGAATTAGTGTTTCTATGAAAGGTGGAGTTACAAGTCAAGAAGCTGCAGGAAATAATGAATTTTATGATTTTAATGTTAGAATGGCGTATGCATTTTCTGATAAATTTGCAGCAAAAGCTACATTGTCTTATTTAGAAGGTGAAGATTGGCATGCAACAGATTATAGAAATACAGATGGAGATGAATATATTGCAGGAGATAGATCTGATCCTAATTATAATGGGGTTAATGTTTATGGTGATGTTGCATCCACAAATTTAGGAGGAGCAATAGGTAGAGTAAGTAGAACAGGTTATAATGAAAATGACTTGATGGATTATGGTGTTAAAAGTGTAAAATTTGGAAGTTCATTAAACTATCGTCCTTTTGGTGATGATCGTTTAGAAGTTATTTGGAATTCTAAGATAGGAGTAGGTACTACTCAATATTTAGGAGGACAAAAATATAGCATTAAAAACTTTTTTCTAGAACAACATAAACTAGAATTTAAAGGAAAAAACTTTTTTGTAAGAGGGTATATGACAAATGAAGATGCTGGTGATTCTTATAATACTTTATTTGCAGCTTTAAATGTTAATAGAGCTTGGAGTTCAGATCAAAACTGGTTTACAGAATATGCAGGAGCTTTTTTAACTTCTACAGGAACAACAGAAGCAGAAAAACATGCAGGCGCAAGAGCTTATGCAGATAGAAACCGTTTAATACCTGGTACTTCAGAATTTAAGGCAGCGTTAGACAAGGTTACTAGTGATCCAGATTTAATTACTGGAGCAAAATTTAGAGATCAAACAAAATTATACCATGCAGATGCTAATTACAATTTTCAAGATGTTATAGATTTTGCAGAAATTCAAGTTGGTGGTTCTTACAGAAGATATTCTTTAAATTCTTTTGGAAATATTTTTACAGATTCTGATGGTCCTATTGATTATGACGAATATGGAGTGTATACCCAAGCTCAAAAGAAGTTTTTAGAGGATGATCGTTTAAAAGTAACAGCCTCTCTTAGATATGACAAAGCACAAAACTTTGATGGTAATTTTTCTCCAAGAGTTTCATTTGCCTATGCGGGTGGAGAAAATAAAAATCAAAACTTTAGAGCTTCTTTTCAAACAGGTTTTAGAAACCCAACAACTCAAGATCAATACATTGGTTTAGATGTAGGTAATGCTATTTTAGTTGGTGGAGTAGAGGATAATATAGATAGATATACTACAACTTTTCAAGATGGTAATGGAGATACTTATACCTTAACTGGTAGAGATGCTTATGAAAACTCTTTTACGGTTGCAAGTGGTGGAACTGTAAAAGCAAATGTAGATTTTGTGAAACCAGAAAAAGTAACTGCTTTTGAAGTTGGATATAGAGGACTTATTCCTGTTTCATTGAATAACATTACTATAGATTTAAGTGTATATTATAATCAATATGAAGATTTTATAGCTAATAAAAATGTAATTGTGCCTTATAATACAGTTGGAGGTTTTAAAGTTTTTCAATTGTATACTAATTCTGCTGCAGACATTAATTCTTATGGAGCTACTATTGGTTTAAATACTAAAGTTTTAAAAGGGTTTAATCTTGGTTTAAATTATACCTATGCTAAATTTGATTTTGACCAAGCGTCTGATCCAGATTTTGAGGCCGGTTTTAATACTCCAGAACACAAAGTAAAATTACAATTTGGTAAAACAGATTTATTTAAAAACTTTGGGTTTAATGTGAATGCAAGATGGCAAGATGAATATAGATGGGAAGCTTCTTTCTTAGATGGTACAATGAAAGCTAGAACAGTTATAGATGCTCAAATTAACTATAGTGTTCCTTCAATGAAATCTGTATTTAAATTAGGAGGAGCAAATTTAACAGGACAAGAATATTTAGGTGCTACTGGTGTTGGTGCTGTAGGTTCTCAGTACTACCTTTCTTGGACAATTAATAACTAAAAAAACAAAATTTAATGAAGAATTATAAATATATAGGATTGTTTCTTTTAACTCTTGGTCTTACATCTTGTGATGTAAACAATGATTTAGATGCAATTCCAGAAGAAGTAGCAGCAAATGTTCAATTAAATGTAAATGGTTTAGATTTTTCTAAATACGTTTCTATTGGAGCCTCTTTTACTGCAGGTTTTACAGATGGAGCTTTGTTTAAAGCAGCTCAAGAAAACTCTTTTCCTAATATTCTAGCTAAAAAGTTTGGCACAGATTTTAACCAACCTTTAATGAATGATAATATTGGAGGGTTATTGTATTCTGGGAATGTAATACAAGGACCAAGATTATTTTTTAATGGATCTGGACCAGAATCTTTAACAGCAACCCCAACTACAGAAGTTACTTCTTCTGTAAGTGGAAACTTAAATAACTTTGGTATTCCGGGTGCAAAAAGCTTTCATTTATTAGCGGCAGGTTATGGTAACTCTGCGGGCGTTATCCCAGGGTTAGCAAACCCTTATTTTGCAAGAATGGCATCTTCACCTACAGCTACGGTTTTAGGGGATGCAATGGCACAGTCACCAACTTTTTTTACATTATCAGAAATTGGTGGTAATGATGTTTTAGGCTATGCACTTTCTGGAGGTGCTGGAGTAGATCAATCTCCATCTGAAGAAAACCCTACAGGAAATTTAAATCTGGCAACGTATGGATCTAATGATATTACAAACCCTTTAGTTTTTGCAAATGTTTTTAACGGTATGGTTGCTACATTAACTTCTGGAGGAGCAAAAGGAGTAGTTGCTAATTTACCTTATATTACAACATTAGCACATTTTACAACCGTACCATATAATCCATTAGACCCTAATGATGCAGAAACTGGACCAACTTTAAAGGCTCAAATACCTTTATTAAATTCAGTTTTTGGCGCTGTTAATCAAATATATGTGGGTGCTGGAGAACCAGAGCGTTCTATTGTTTTTTCTGCTACAGAAACAAATTCTTTAGTTATATATGATGAAGATGCAACAGATTTAACTGCTGCAATTACTAATAGTTTAGGTGCGAGTCCAACTTTTGTTCCTTTTGTAGAATCGATAGGGTTACCTGCTGCAGCTGCACCTTTGGTGGCTAATTTGTTAGGGCAACAATATGGAAAAGCAAGATCTGCAACTTCTAATGATTTATTTGTTTTACCAAGTAGTAGAGTAATCGGTACGGTAAATATGACTGCAGCTGGTACTTTAATCGCTCAAAGTGGTGGACTTTTACCAGCAACTTTAGCGGGGCAGTTTTCTGCAGAAGGAATTACGCTTCCTTTAGAAGATAAATGGGTACTTACACCACAAGAACAATTAGCAATAAAAACCGCTACAGATGCTTATAATACAGTAATTGAAGATGCTGTTGCTTCTAATGATAACATTGCAATGGTAGATTTTAAAGGTATTTTACAAGAAGCTTCTACAGGAATTACTTTTGATAATTATATTTTGACTACAGGTTTAGTTACTGGTGGTTTAATTAGTTTAGATGGAGTTCATTTAACAGGTAGAGGATATGCCTTAATGGCTAATAAAATTTTAGTAGCTATGGATGCTAAATTTGGATCTAACTTTACAACAGCTACAAATGGTTTAGCGAAAGCAGTAGATTTTCCAACAAATTATTCACCGCTTTTACAATAAGAGGTAGATAGAATTAAGTACAAAAAAAGGTTGAGAATTTTAATTCTCAACCTTTTTTATTTTATAGAACGTAATACATGAAAATTTGTAGCTTACAATAAGCAGATTGCTTCGTTCCTGGCAATGACAATTAAGACAACATCATTACAGCTCTTTTTAGTCCAGTAACTAAAATATCTATTTCTTCTTTTGTGTTGTAGAAAGAGAAAGAAGCTCTTACAGTCCCGGGTATTTTATAAAAATCCATAATTGGTTGTGCACAATGATGGCCTGTTCTAACTGCAATTCCTAATTTATCTAATATTGAGCCAATATCATACGGATGAATATCATTTACATTAAAAGAAATCACCGCTGTTTTATCTTTAGTGGTTCCGTAAATTTTTAAGCCTTCAATCTTTAAAAGTTCTTGCGTACCGTAAGCTAAAAGTTCATTTTCATACGCTGCGATTTCATTAAAACCAATAGAATTTAGATAATCTATGGCAGCTCCAAAAGCAATCCCTCCACAAATATTTGGTGTTCCGGCTTCAAATTTATGAGGCAAACCAGCATAGGTTGTTTTTTCGAAAGTTACGTTAGCTATCATTTCTCCACCACCTTGGTAAGGAGGTAGTTTTTCTAACCATTCTTGTTTACCGTATAACATTCCAACACCTGTTGGGCCACATAATTTATGAGCGGAAGCTACATAAAAATCAACGTTTAAAGCTTGTACATCTGGTTTTATATGAGGTGTAGCCTGAGCTCCATCAATTAAAATAGCTGCGTTTACTTTGTGTGCAGCATTAATAATTTCTTCAATTGGGTTAATGGTTCCTAATGCGTTAGAAACATGGTTACAAAAAACCAATTTTGTTTTCTCATTTAATAAATTATGATAAGCTTCCATATTTAAAGAACCATCTTCTAACATCGGAATGACCTTTAAAACAGCACCTGTTTTTTCACATAACATTTGCCAAGGCACAATATTAGAATGGTGTTCTAATGCAGAAACAATGATTTCATCACCTGCATTTAAAAGGGATGCAAAACCAGCGGCAACTCTATTAATACTATCCGTAGTACCAGAAGTTAAAATAATCTCATAAGCTTCTTTTGCATTAAAATGTTTCTGAATTTTAATACGTGCTTGCTCATATTTATCTGTCGCTTCCTGACTTAAAGTATGCACACCTCTGTGAATATTAGCATTGTAATTGCTATAATAATCTACAATGGCATCAATAACAACTTGCGGTGTTTGAGAAGTAGCAGCATTATCAAAATAGACTAAAGGTTTTCCGTGAACCGTTCTTTTTAGAATTGGAAAATCTTCACGAATTTTATCAACATTTATCATACAAAATCAATTTAAAAGACAAAGATAAAGGTTGATTTTTTAAACTTGTGATAAAGACAATATGATTTTCTTATTTTTACATAATTAAACTCTTTTCTCATGAAAATTTTTAAACGTATTCTACTTTTAGTATTGATTTTTGTTTTGGTTACAGTAATTTATAATTATCCAAAATTGAATATGTTATCTGGCTATTCTGCTAAAAATATTGCTTCTTCTGTTTTTGTTGCCAATAGAACTTTAGCCTTTACAGACAAAACAGATAATAATTTTGCGCCTGTTAATTTAGCTTCTGATGCTATTGATTTAGAAAGTAAAATAGCAACTTCTTCTGCGTTTGGCTTATTAACTAGAAAAGCTGTTTATAGAAAAGGGTTAGGAGCTGTTTTATCCTTAGAAAAAAGCGATGAAACAGCAAATTATTTAGTTCCTAGAAGATTGGAAGCAGATAATAATACACCTTATCCTTACGGAAATGCACCACAAAAAGATACTATTTTTGCAAATTTAGATTATGCTAAAATAGATAGCTCTTTAGATTTTTTGTTTGATTCAATAAACCAAACAAGAGCAGTTTTAGTTATCTATAAAGATCAAATTGTTTCAGAAAAATATGCAGACGGATTTGATCAAGACTCAAAATTATTAGGTTGGTCTATGACTAAGAGTTTGTTAAGTACTGTATTTGGTATTATGCAAACTCAAGGTGGAATTAATGTGTTTAACAAAGCTCCAATTGCTTCTTGGCAAAATGATAAGCGTAAAAATATTACCATCAGTAATTTATTGCAAATGAATTCTGGTTTGGAATGGGATGAAAATTATGAAGAAATTTCTGATGCCACTAAAATGTTGTTTCTAGAAAGAGATATGACCAAAATGCAAGAAAACAAACCTTTGGTTGGCAAGCCAAACGAAACTTGGAATTACTCTTCTGGAACCACTAATTTATTATCCGGAATTTTAAGAAGCTATTTTAAAACACATCAAGAATATTTAGATTTTTGGTACACCAATTTTATTGATAAGATAGGAATGAATTCTATGCTCTTAGAAGCCGATTTAAGCGGAAATTACGTAGGTTCTTCTTATTCTTGGGCAACGACAAGAGATTGGGGTAAATTCGGTCTTTTGTATCTTAAAAATGGAAATTGGAACGGAGAACAATTGTTTACAAAAAAATGGGTAGATTATATGACCACACCAACGCCAACTTCTGATGGAACTTATGGTGCTCAGTTTTGGTTAAATGCAGAAAACCACTTTAAAGATGTGCCTAGTAATATGTATTATGCAGATGGTTTTCAAGGACAAAGGGTGTATGTTTTACCAGATCAAGAAATGGTTATTGTCCGTTTTGGGTTGAAAAACTTTGATGAAAATGAGTTTTTAAAAGGTATTATTTCTTCTATTGAAGAATAATACCATTTGTAAAAAAATATGTTGAATTATTTAGTCCTTTCCTTTTATTAAACTAAGTGCTACAGCTACAATTCCTAATGCTATTGTAATATAAGAGTTTGTATTGTCTTGTGCTTTTACTAAATCTAAATCGCCAATAGAAATTTCGGTTTCTGGCTGTACCATTGTGTAAATTCCATAAACAAGTAGTACTACTCCTGCAGATAATAATATTGTTTTAATTGTTTTGTTCATAATTTTGTTTTTTTAAAGTTACAAAAAAAAACCACGCAATTTGCGTGGTTATATTTTATGTAAAAATGATTTTTTTCTTAAAGATCGAAACCAATATTAACACCTAATTTTTTAGCTATTAATTTTGTTATACGTTGTTTTACTTCTGGTATTTTAACGCTTTCTAAAACAGTATTTGCAAAAGCAAACATTAATAAAGCTTTCCCCTCTTTTTTAGGAATACCACGTTGTTGCATGTAAAATAAAGCTTCATCATCTAGTTGACCAATAGTACAACCATGAGAACATTTTACATCATCAGCAAAAATTTCTAGTTGAGGTTTTGCGTTAACCGTTGCTTTATCACTTAATAAAACATTGTTGTTTTTTTGATATGCATTTGTTTTCTGCGCTTCTTTATTAACAACTACTTTACCGTTAAAAACACCTGTAGAACGTGCATCATAAATTCCTTTATAATCTTGATGACTTTCACAATTTGGTTCTATATGATGTACCAAAGTGTTATGATCTACATGTTGTTTTCCGTCTAAAATAGTAATTCCTTTTAAGATAGAATCGATGTGTTCTCCTCTTTGATAAAAGTTTAAATTGTTTCTGGTAATATTTCCACCAAAAGAAAAAGTATGTACAGATACTACACTATTCGATTTTTGTTCTACGTAAGAGTTATCTATTAAAGAAGCATTATTGTCATCATTCTGAATCTTATAAATATCTACAGTAGCATCTTTTGCAGCATAAACTTCTGTTACCGAATTTGTTAAAACTGGGTTAGAAGTTAAACTTTGATGACGTTCTATAATTTGAACATGTGCATTTTGCTCAACTACAATTAAGTTTCTTGGTTGCAACATTGTTGCAGCTTCGTTACCTGTTGTAAAGTTGATAATCTGAATTGGTTTTTCTACTTCAACATTTTTAGGAATGTAGATGTAGGCACCTTCGTTTGCAAAAGCGGTATTTAAAGAAGTTAAATTGTCTTCTTTAGCTATTTTATTAAAGTAATTTTCAATTACAGCTTTGTATTTTGGTTTTGTTAATGCCGCAGACATTAAACAAACATCAAAAGTATCGTGTGTAGTTTCAGATAAGAAAGAACTGTATTTTCCGTCTATAAAAACAAGTTTATAAGCATCTATATCATGTATAAAATACTTTCTTACATCTGCTAATTCAATAGCGTTTTCTTTGTTTGGAAACAAGCTGTAGTCTTGCTTTAAAACTGAGTTTAAAGAGGTGTATTTCCAAGCTTCTAATTTCTTAGTAGGAAAGCCTAGTTCTTCAAAATTTTGAAACGCTTTTGAACGGATTTCATGCACATCAGAATTGGTGTCTACATCATTTTCAAATGCAACGTATGATGATAATAGTTTGTTTTTTAATTCCATTGTTTCAGTCTTCAGTTGTCAGTCTTCAGTTGGCAGTTTACCAATTACATGTATAAATTGCTTTAATGACTAACTATTTTAATTTTATTTCTGTTTTAGCATGCAGTTTTTTGACTGCAAACTGCTACTGATTTACTGTGAACTATACCAGTTCTTGTTTAATCCAATCGTATCCCTTTGCTTCTAATTCTAAAGCTAAAGAAGCGTCTCCACTTTTTACGATTTTTCCATCGTGTAAAACGTGTACAAAATCTGGTACGATATAATCTAATAAACGTTGGTAGTGTGTAATTACAATTACTGCATTGTCTTTAGATTTTAATTTATTAACACCATTTGCAACAATACGCAAAGCATCAATATCTAAACCAGAATCAGTTTCATCAAGAATTGCTAATTTTGGTTCTAGCATTGCCATTTGAAAGATTTCGTTACGTTTCTTTTCTCCTCCAGAAAAACCTTCGTTTAAAGAACGAGATAAGAATTTACGGTCTATTTCTAATAATTCAGATTTCTCACGAATCATTTTTAACATGTCTTTTGCAGGCATGTCTTCTAAACCTTTTGCTTTACGAGTTTCGTTAATAGCCGTTTTGATAAAGTTTGTAACAGAAACTCCAGGAATTTCTACAGGGTATTGAAAAGATAAAAACACACCATTATGTGCTCTTTCTTCTGGTGCTAATTCGCTAATATCTTCACCATTTAATTCAATAGTTCCAGCAGTAACTTCATAATCGTCTTTCCCTGCAATAATATTTGCCAAGGTACTTTTTCCAGCACCATTAGGCCCCATAATTGCATGTACTTCACCTGCTTTTACTTCTAAATTCAATCCTTTTAAAATTGATTTATCGTCTATACTTGCTTGTAAATTTTCTATTTTTAACATTGTAATTTTAGTTTAAAGTCTTAAAGTCAAAAGACAAAAGTCTGATGCTTTATGAATTTATTTCTTTAAATATTTTATTAACCCTCCTATTAACTTTGATATTTCAATAACTTTACTTTTAAGTTGATGAAAATCTTCATTATTTATATATTGTAAATCATTTGCTAAATATAATTGCGACCTTACTTCTCCTGCTGAAGCTTTAGCTACAAATAAAAAATAAACAAACTCTTTGTCTGTACTTCTTTCAAAACCTTCTGCAATATTTGATGTTATAGATACAGAAGCTCTTCTTATTTGTCTAATTAAATCAAAATCTTTAGAGAAATTTTCTTGTGAAGTAATGCTATAAATAAGTTTATTAAAAACTCTAGCTTTTTTCCAACTTTCTATTTCTTCAAAAGATTTAAAACTCATATTTTTAATTATTGTGTTCAATATCCAGTCTTTAGACTTTAAGACATTGTACTTTAGTCTATTTTTTTATCCAACACTTCCTTCTAAACTAATTTCTAATAATTTCTGCGCTTCTACAGCAAATTCCATTGGAAGTTTGTTTAAAACCTCTTTACTAAATCCGTTTACAATTAATGCAATTGCTTTTTCTGTATCGATACCACGTTGGTTACAGTAAAATAATTGTTCTTCACCAATTTTACTTGTAGTTGCTTCGTGTTCTATTTGTGCCGATTTATTTTTTACTTCTATATAAGGGAAAGTGTGTGCACCACAAGCGTTACCCATTAATAAAGAATCACACTGAGAAAAATTACGTGCATTTTCTGCTCGTGCATTTATCTGTACCAATCCTCTATATGAGTTTTGTGAGTGTCCTGCAGAAATACCTTTAGAAATAATGGTAGACTTGGTATTTTTACCTAAGTGAATCATTTTTGTACCAGTATCTGCTTGCTGATGATTGTTTGTTACTGCAATTGAGTAAAATTCACCAACAGAATTGTTTCCTTTTAAAATACAAGAAGGATATTTCCAAGTTACCGCAGAACCAGTTTCTACTTGTGTCCAAGAAATTTTAGCATTGGTTTCACACAAGCCTCTTTTTGTTACAAAATTGTAAACGCCACCTTTTCCTTCTTTATTACCAGGATACCAGTTTTGTACGGTAGAATATTTAATCTCAGAATCGTCCATTGCAATTAATTCTACAACAGCTGCGTGTAATTGATTTTCATCTCTACTTGGTGCCGTACAACCTTCTAAATAAGAAACATAACTTCCTGCATCTGCAACAACTAAGGTTCTTTCAAATTGTCCTGTTCCACCTTCATTAATTCTAAAATAGGTAGATAATTCCATTGGGCATTTAACACCTTTAGGAATGTAACAGAAAGACCCGTCAGAAAAAACTGCCGAATTTAATGCTGCATAAAAGTTGTCTGTTGTTGGTACAACGGTTCCTAAATATTTTCTAACCAATTCTGGATGTTCTTGAATTGCTTCTGAAATTGGCATAAAAATAATACCTTTTTCACCTAATGTCTTTTTAAAAGTAGTAGCTACAGAAACAGAATCCATAACAATATCTACAGCAACATTAGCTAATTTTTTTTGTTCGTCTAAAGAAATCCCTAAACGCTTAAAAGTGTCTAATAATTCTGGATCAACTTCGTCTAAAGAATTTAATTTAGGTTTCTTTTTTGGAGCAGAATAATACGCAATGTCTTGAAACTTTGGTTTCTCATAATGCACATTTGCCCATTCTGGTTCTTCCATTTTTTCCCAAACTCTATAAGCTTCCAAACGCCATTCAGTCATCCATTCTGGCTCGTTTTTCTTCTTAGAAATTGCGCGAACAACATCTTCACTTAATCCTACAGGAAATGTATCACTTTCTATATCTGTATAAAAACCGTACTTATACTCCTGGGTTTCTAATTCTTTTTCTAAATCTTCTTCTGTGTACTTGCTCATAAATTAGTTTATAATGTTAAAAAGTTAAAAGTTTATAAAGTTGAATGCAGATATTTTAATAGTCCACTTATCAATTTTGAAACTTCATTTGTTTTTAACTTTAATTCTTCAAACTCATTTTTATCAATATATTTTATGTCAAAAGCTAAATACAATTGAGAACGAACTTCGCCCGCAGATGCTTTAGCTATATATAAGAATCTTATAAATTCTTTAGTTGTTTGTCTTTCAAAACCTTCTGCAATGTTAGAAGAAATTGAAACTGACGCCCTTCTTATTTGATCCCTTAATCCAAAATCTTTAGAAAATAAATCATTTGAATTTGTAATTTTATATATGACAACATTTAGTTCTCTTGCTTTTTGCCAAGAAATAATTTCTTCAAAAGAACTAAATTTTGCCATAACATTACGCTACTTTAAAAACTTTTTTACTGTGAACTTTATAAACTAAAGCTTTCCCCACAACCGCAAGTTCTGTTTGCGTTTGGATTGTTAAAAACAAATCCTTTTCCGTTTAAACCTCCAGAATACTCTAAAGTTGTTCCTACTAGATATAAAAAACTCTTCTTATCAACAATGATTTTTACATCATTCTCTTCAAAGACTTTATCGTTTTCATCTTTTTTATTGTCAAAAGTTAAATCGTAAGATAAACCTGAACAACCACCACTTTTTACGCCAACACGAACATAGTCGGTTGCCGCATTAAAGCCATCGTCAGTCATTAGTTCTACGACTTTCTTTTTTGCTGTGTCTGAAACTTTTATCATAATTTTAAATAGATTAAATCTAAATTGTCTGCAAATATACAATATAAGTCGAAGAAAAACACAGAACTTTCATTACGAAAGAAGATGTTACAATTGGTTTTATTGATTGTTGATTTAAGGCTCTTGTTATTGTTGAAATAATAATAAGAAATAGCTTTTGAAGTTTTATTAACACCAGATCATTAGTATTGTTTACAAAGAGTATAAAAAAATGTTTTTTTTTGATAAAATTTGTACATTACATAGTAATAACGAGTGCACTTAAAAAGTCATACTGATTTGGAACTCGCTAAAAATAATAACAATTATCATTTCGAAGTAGGTAGAGGTTACATAACAGAGGGCTAAATTTGTCATTTCGACGAAAGGAGAAATCTCATAACAGTGATCACACAAAATAGAGCTACTTTATGTGATTTCTCCAAAAAGGTAGAAATGATAAAGCAGTGTAAAAAAAACAGAATACTGTTACTGTAAACAGATAACTACTCCATGCTTTCTAGCTCTAATACTTTCTGAATCATGTTATCATCTTTGTGCATAATTCTATAAAAACCAACATCGCCAAAAAGGGTATTTGCAATAGAGGCTTTTAAATATTTTTTTAAACTCTCTTTGGTTTTAACATTGGGTTTAACCCTGTCTTTAACCTCAGATAAATAAGAATTTAATACTTTCTCGTCTGTATCAAAATCAGTAACAAAGCTATTTACATTCCATTTTTCTAAAGACTTTCTATTGTTATCTACATAATCAAAAGCAAAATCATTTATGGTATTAAAATAGAAATTAGTCATGTAAGATGTGGTGTCTATGGGTACAAAAACATCAGGAATAATACCACCACCACCATAAACTATTTTTCCTTTTGGTGTTGTAAACTTTAAAGAATCTACCACTTTTATACTGTCTCTACTTAGTAATTCTCCACTTGTAATTCTGTTCTGAAAATCGTTATAATAATTTTTATTTCCTTTATGATTATAGGGTTTCTGAATAGAACGACCTGTTGGTGTGTAGTAACGAGCCGTTGTTAAACGCACTGCAGAACCATCACCTAAATCCATTTCTATTTGTACCAAACCTTTTCCAAAAGACCTACGGCCTATAATAGTTCCTTTGTCATTGTCTTGTAAAGCGCCTGCAACTATTTCTGATGCAGAGGCAGAGTTTTCATCAATTAAAACATACAAACCACCTTTTTCAAAATCCCCTTTAGAAGTTGCAAAAGACTCTTCTATTTTATTCTTATTGTTTTTAGTAAAAACAATTAATTTATCATCCTCTAAAAATTCATCAACAATACTATTTGCAATGTCTATAAAACCACCGCCATTGCCTCTTAAATCTAAGACCAAATCGGTCATTCCATCATCTATTAAAGTATGTAATGAAGATTCAAATTCTGTATACGTGTTTCTTGCAAAACGATCTAGTTTAATATAACCAACAGAATCGTTAATCATATATGCCAAATCAACACTTTTAATATTTACTTTACCACGAGTAACATTAATTGTAAAAAGCGAGTCTGTACTTTTTCTATAAATTTGAAGCGCAACTTTAGTATTTGGTTTCCCTTTTAAATAACCAGGAACCTTATCTGTAAACATATCTTTACCATACAAAGTATCTTTATCTGCCATTAAAATACGATCGCCAGCTTTAATACCTGCTTTTATACTTGGTCCACCTTTAATGGGTTGTATAACAGTAATAGAATCGTTTATAACTCTAAATTGAACACCAATACCTACAAAATTACCTTGCATGTTTTCCTTAACAGCTTGCAAGTTTTCTTTAGGTATATAAACTGAATGAGGGTCTAATTTACCCAACATTTGCGTAATTGCACCATCTAATAAACTCTCAGTATTTACGGTATCTACGTAATCTTTTTCAATAAAATTAATCAGTTTTTTTATCTTCATCTCTTGCGAAGAATTTTTAGAAAGAGATATCATATCCATTGGACTTCCATTTAAAGAAACGCCAATTAGTAAACCAAAAATAACTGCTAAAGCAAAATATATAGGTAGGTTGTTACTATTTTTCATAAGGTAAATGCATAATTTCTACGCCTGCTTTTTGTAAAAAATCGATTCCAGAAGTATCTCTGTAAGAATTTGCAAAAACCACACGTTTTATTCCTGCTTGATGAATTAATTTACTGCATTGAGTACAGGGAGATAAGGTAATATATAAGGTGGCACCGTTTGCCGATTGTGTAGAAGAAGCAACTTTTAAAATGGCATTTGCCTCTGCGTGTAAAACTTCCCATTTTGTAATTCCTTCATCATCTTCACAACAATTATCAAAACCAGTGGGTGTTCCGTTAAAACCATCAGAAATAATCATTCTGCCTTTTACAATGAGTGCACCTACTTGTTTACGTTTACAATGTGAGAGTTTTCCCCACTCAAAAGCCATTTTTAAATAAGCCCTATCGTACTTTAATTGTTTCTTATCCGTCATACTAGAACGAAAGTAAAAATATTTACAGAAATAAGACGTTAATAATTAGACAAAATTTATTTTGATTCTGCTTAAATACTATTTTTTGGGCGTTCCCTAAAGGTCGGGCTTTACGTTACAATCTTTTTATTCATACTTCATAAAAAGGATTTTCACTGCAATCCCTAACGCAGCTTAGTTGTTATCAACAGTAAAAAATCGAAAATTTTGTTGTTTACCAAAAAACTCTATCTAACATCATTTGTATCGCAAAACCAATTACAATAGAAGAGCAAACTAAAATCCAATCTCTTCTGCTAACTCTAAAAAAGTTTTGTAAAAGTGTACCAATAATTAAGATTCCTAATACAATAATAATCTGAGCAGCTTCTATACCTAATGCAAATTCTAATAACGGAAACAATTTGTTTTCTTCTTTACCAACCATCATTTTAAAATAGTTAGAAAAACCCAATCCGTGAATTAACCCAAATAATACAGCAAAAAGTAAGTTGATATTTTGTTTCCCCGAAGACGCATTTTTAGCCGTAAGCACATTTACAAGTCCGGTTATAAAGATGGTTACCGGAATCGCAAACTCAATCATATCCATTTTAATTTTTAAAATACCATACGCAGATAAAGCCAAGGTAACAGAATGACCGATTGTAAATAAAGTAACCAACCATAAAACTTTTTTCCATTGTTTAAAGCTAAAAACAACGGCCAAAACAATTAAAAATAAGATGTGGTCATAAGCAGATAAATCTAATACATGGTTTAAACCCATTTTAAAATACAGTAAAAAATCGTCCATTTCAAAAAAATAATTAGGTGTGATTGTCAAAGATATTAAAAACTGTAATCGAAATAAAGCGTAAATACACTATTAACAATTCTAATTGCTAAATTTTAAATAATATCAAATTTATAAGTATTCATTTCTTTAAATCAATAATAATTTAATTAATACGTAAATTTTATAAAATTAAATACGTATAAATAAGTAATAATACTTAGTTTTGTAATTCAAATACGTAATTATGAAAACAATTATAGTTGTAGGTAATGGAATGGTTGGTTATAAATTTTGTGAAAAATTTGTAGCAGCATCTGTAAATGAAGAATTTAAAGTTATTGTTTTTGGTGAAGAGCCAAGACCTGCTTACGATAGAGTCCATTTAAGTGAGTTTTTCGAGAACCAAGATGCAAAAGCTTTAGAAATGGCACCTGCAGAATGGTATAAAGAAAATAAAATCGATTTAATTGTTGATGAAAGAGTTTCTGACATTCAAAGAACTACAAAAACTATAATTACTGCCAAAAACAGAGTTTTTAATTACGATTACTTAGTTTTAGCAACAGGATCTTCTGCTTTTGTTCCGCCAATTAAAGGTGTAGAAAAAGAAGGAGTTTTTGTGTACAGAACTATAGAAGATTTAGAAGGTATGTTAGAGTATGCTGCAAATCTTAAAGAGAAAAACCCAAATGCAAGAGCTGCTGTTTTAGGTGGAGGTTTATTAGGTTTAGAAGCAGGTAAGGCTGTTATGGATATGGGTTTAGAACCTCATATTGTAGAGTTTGCGCCTAAATTAATGCCAAGACAATTAGATGCAAGAAGTAGTAAAGTATTGCAATTAAAATTAGAGTCGATAGGATTAAATATACATTTAAGTAAAGCAACCAACCAGATTTTAGGAGACGATGCTATTACGGGAATGGAGTTTGGCGAAGACGATGTTTTAGACGTAGAAATGTTAGTAGTTTCTGCAGGAATTCGTCCAAGAGACGAGCTAGGTAAAACATGTGGCTTAGAAATGGGCGTTCGTGGAGGAATTGTAGTTGACAATAAAATGAAAACTTCCGACGAAAATATCTTCGCAATTGGAGAAGTTGCTTTGTACAATCAAATGATTTATGGTTTGGTTGCTCCTGGTTATGATATGGCTGGTGTTGCAGTAAACCAAATTATTGGAAACACAGAAGAGTTAATGCCAGCTGAGATTGACATGTCTACCAAATTAAAATTAATTGGTGTAGATGTAGCAAGTTTTGGAGAGCCTTTTATGCCTGCATCTAAAGGACATTCTGTTATTTTCGAAAACAAAACACAACATTTATATAAAAGAATTAACGTTAGTTTAGATGGTAAATCTTTATTAGGAGGAATCTTAGTTGGTGATGCATCAGACTATAATATGTTGCATCAAGTATTTTTAAACGGAATGGCAATTCCAGAAGATGCTGCGCAATTAATTTTGCCAGCAACAGAAGGCGGTGCTTTTGGTAGTGCATTAGATTTACCAGACGAAGCGCAAATTTGTTCTTGTGAAAACGTAAGTAAAGGTCAAATTTGTGGAGCCATTAAAGATGGTTCTTGTGAGGATTTAGCAGGCGTTATTGCATCAACAAAAGCAAGTACAAGTTGTGGTGGTTGTAAACCAATGGTTACAGATTTGGTAAATGAAACTTTAAAATCGTTAGGTAAAACGGTTAAAAATGTAATTTGCGAACACTTTGAATATAGCAGACAAGAATTATACGGAATTATAAAAGCTAAAAAACTGACTTCTTTTAACGAGGTTTTAGATGCTACAGGAACCGGTCATGGTTGTGAAACTTGTAAACCGTTAGTTTCTTCAATTTTTGCAAGTTTATATAATGATACTCCAAATAAAGAAGACGTTACACAAGATACAAACGATAAATTTTTAGCAAACATACAACGTAACGGAACGTATTCTGTAGTGCCAAGAATTGCGGGTGGAGAAGTAACGCCACAAGACTTAATTGTTTTAGGGCAAATAGGATCGAAATATAATTTATATACAAAAATTACCGGTGGAGCGCGTATCGATTTCTTTGGTGCAGAATTAAATGATTTACCAGCAATTTGGAAAGAGTTAATTGATGCAGGTTTTGAAAGTGGTCATGCGTACGGAAAATCATTAAGAACTGTAAAAAGTTGTGTAGGTTCTACCTGGTGTCGTTATGGTTTAGCAGAAAGTATTTCTTTTGCCATAGAATTAGAAAACAGGTATAAAGGGTTGCGTTCTCCTCATAAAATTAAAGGTGGTGTTTCTGGTTGTATTCGTGAATGTGCAGAAGCAAGAGGTAAAGATTTTGGAATTATTGCTGTAGAAGGTGGTTGGAATCTTTATGTTGGTGGAAACGGTGGTGCAACACCAAGACACGCACAGTTATTAGCGGAAAAAATAGACAATGAAACGGTTATAAAATATTTAGATCGTTACTTAATTTATTACATACAAACTGCTGCTCCGTTAATGAGAACTGCTGCTTGGTTAGATAAATTAGAAGGCGGAATAGAGCAATTGAAAAAAGTGGTTATTGACGATAGTTTACATATTGTTGATGACTTAGAAAAAGAAATGCAATTCTTAGTAGATGCTTACGAGTGTGAGTGGAAACAAGCGATAGCAAACGAAGAAACAAAGAAACGTTTTAATCATTTTGTAAATTCAGATGATAGAGATGATAATTTAGTATTTGTGCCTTTACGTGATCAAAAAATGCCAGAACTCTGGAAAAATTAATTTTTTCAGGTACAAATAAAACGTACAGTTTTGTCATTTTGATCTTTTCGACTATCGCTCAAGACAGGCTTAAGGAGAAATCACATAAAGTTACTAAACATTATGTGTTCACTGTAATGTGACTTCTCTTAAAATCGAAGTGACAGAACGTTTTAAAATAACATTTTAAATCTCAATTATTTTTAACAAGACTACTTAGTTGAACAGAAATAAAAAATAAATTTATGGACACATTACTTTTAAAATACAAAACAGTAAAAGAAGCAGAAGTAAAGGTTTGGTTTAAAGCCGCTCCAGTAAGTGCGTTTCCAAAAGATGGTGGTGCGTGTGTAAAATACAAAGATTTACAAATTGCTGTTTTCAATTTTTCTAGATTAGATAAATGGTATGCGTGTCAGAATTTATCGCCGGAAAAACAAGAAATGGTGTTGTCTAGAGGTATGTTGGGCGATCATAAAGGGATTCCTAAAATTGCATGTCCTTTGCATAAAAAAACGTTTTCATTAGAAACTGGCGAAAACTTAAATGCAGATTTAGCACCTATTGCTGTATATCCTATTAAGATTGAAGCAGAAAATGTGTATATTGGCTTCTCAGAATAAATAATTTTATTCAAATTATTTATTTAGATTCCCCTTTTTACGGGAATGACAACTTTAACAGAAACTACCAATTAAAAATTGGTAGAACGTTTTTAAATAAATATAAAAAATGAAGCCAACAAGATTTGAAACTGCTATTGCTATTATTGATAAAAAAAACGCAGAAGACCCAAACAGCTACCAAGTTTCTGGATTAGAGTATCCTAAAGAATTATTATATTCTCAAAGGATGACAAGAAAGTTACTTCAGTTTGATCCAAATGCATCAAAAGCACTTCAAATTTCGGCTAGAGCACAACATATTTGTCGTTGGAAAATTGGTAGAAAAGAGTTTCCAATGGATAGGGTTGGGTATTTAAAATGGCGTGAAGAATTAAAAAAGATGCACGCAGAATTGACCGGAGAAATCTTAGAACAAGTTGGTTTTGATGATCAATTTGTAGATAGAGTTCAGAAAATTATCTTAAAAAAACTCATCAAGAAAAATGAAGAATCTCAAACTTTAGAAGATGTTATTTGCCTGGTTTTTCTAGATTATTACTTTGATGAATTTGCAGCAAAACATACCGATGAAAAAATCATTGATATTTTAAAGAAAACGTGGGTAAAAATGTCTGATACAGGACATGCAGCAGCTTTAAAAATACCGTTTTCGGATAAAAGTTTAGCCTTGGTTAAAAAAGCCATTTCATAATAAATGTAATCTAAATAATGACTAAAAACGGCAATTCATTAGACCAAAGAACGTTTAATAAATTAAGCCGTTTGTATATTATTGCGTTAAGTGCTATTGCATTTTCTGTAATTATTAGTCAGGTTTTAGTTCGTAATCATTTAGAAACTCAAAAAAGTGATTCTACTGTAATTAATGTTGCTGGTAGACAACGAATGTTGAGTCAGAAATTAACCAAAGAAATTGTTTCTCTTTTGGTTTCTTCGGATGAAAAAAACAGAATTTTACTTAAAAATAAAATTACAGCAACACTTCATTTATGGGAGTTGTCTCATAATTCGCTTCAAAAAGGAAATGATAGTTTAGGGCTTCCTAAACAGAATAGCGATAACATTAAAAACAAGTTTATAGCAATCAATCCTGTTTTTGATACCATTCAGAAAGCATCAAAATCAATTATAAATAAGTTAGAAAATTCTAATGTTTCTAATGATGAATTAACATCAGAAATTAAAAAGGTAACCAATAATGAAGGTGCTTTTTTGTTGATAATGGATGAGATTGTAAATCAGTATGATTTAGAAGCAGAAGAAAAAGTAGTTTGGTTAAGAAAGTTAGAGGTTACTTTAATGGGGTTAACGTTGTTGATTCTTTTAGGAGAATTACTATTCATTTTTTGGCCAGCGGCAAAATCTGTAAAAGCTACGTTGTCTGATTTATTATTTGCAGAAAAAAAAGCTAAAAAAATGGCTTTTGATGCAGATGAACTGAGTCTTTCTAAAGAAAAATCCATTAAAGAATTACGTGCTTTAAGTCATGCAATGGATGAAACGCTATTGTTTGCAAGAGTTTCTCCAAGCGGAAGTTTAATTCATATAGGAAATAAGTTTTCTCGATTGTTTCGATTGTCAAAAATTAAAAAAGAAGTTTTCTTTTGGCATGTTTTATCAAGCAATGAAAACGAACAATTATTAATAGAAGACTTAATTAATAAACATAAAAAAACGGGTTGGCAAGGAGAGGTCAAAGCAACTATTAAAGGTGATATTGATATTTGGTTAGAAATGTCTTTGGTTCCTTACAGACCAACCGAAGATAGATCTGAGTTGTTAATTATTGCTTCAGAAATTACCGAAAGAAAAGCGGCTCAAACAGAAATTGAAAGACTTACAAAGGCCAATTTTGAAGAGAAAATGAGTCAGCAAAAAATAATCTCAAGCAAGATTATTGAAAATCAAGAAAAAGAACAAAACAGAATTGCCAAAGACGTTCATGACGGAATTGGACAAATGCTTACAGGATTAAAATACAATCTAGAAAGCATCAATATGAATGATATTGAGAAAACAACGTCTAAAATAGAACACCTAAAAGAATTAACCACCAACATTATAAAAGGAGTTAGAACAGCTACTTTTAACTTAACTCCACCAGAATTATCAGATCACGGAATTGTGCCTGCCATAACCAAATTAACACAAGAGTTAGGAAGGTTAACAGGTAAAGAAATTATGTTTTATAATAAAACAGGTTTTAATGATCGTTTAGATTCTTTGGTAGAAATTAATATTTATAGAATTACCCAAGAAGCAATTAATAATGCTATTAAATATGCAGATTCTTCACATATTTTAGTGTCACTTTCTCACAGTAAAAATATTTTAAGTATTGTTATTGATGATGATGGACAAGGTTTTGAGCCATCGAAAGTAAAGAAAGTAAAAAACGGAGATGGAGGCATGGGAATGACCTTTATGAAAGAAAGAATTAAATATATTGAAGGTCGTTTATTCTTAAATTCTGAATTAGGAAAAGGGACAAGAGTTACTTTGAATATTCCTATTTAACTTTTTAATATAGATATGCTTTACATAATGTCAGTTCGAGTGATTTTTCTGAAGAATGAAGAAAAATTGTATCGAGAACTTTTTTAGGGTTGTTAACTTTTATTTCTTGTAAAAAAACATCTCGATACAATTTTGCAAAAAAAAAGCAAAATCACTCGATGTGACAGTGTAGTTATAATGCAGATAGATTCTTTTAGAAAATTAAGTAACTGTTAGAGATTATTTTAATTACGTAGTTTTACTTAAAAACCTTATTTTTGTACGTATAAAATAGTTACAATTATGATAAATGTAGTTTTAGCAGACGACCACGTTTTGGTAAGAGATGGAATAAAAGCACTTTTAGAAGATCAAACAGGAATTACGGTTATTGATGAAGCTTCTAACGGAAAAGAGGCTTTAGAGGTAATTGCTAAAAACAAACCTCACGTGCTTATTGTAGATATTAGAATGCCAGAAATGAACGGAATTGAAGTGGTTGCAGAAATTACCAAACAGAAAATAGATGTAAAAACCTTAGTGCTTTCTATGCACGATTCTGAAGAGTATGTTTTAAAATCTATACAAGCTGGTGCAGATGGTTATTTGTTAAAAGGAGCTAGTAAAGAAGAGTTTTTAAAAGCGGTGAATAATGTAGCTGCTGGCGATAAGTATTTTACTGGTGATGTTTCTACCATTATAATGAACAACTTTGTAAACGGAAAAACCAGTAAAGTTATTGAAGAGCAAAAGGAAGTTAAAGTTGCGCCTTTTAAACTGACTAAAAGAGAAAGACAAATACTTACTTTAGTTTTAGAATTAAAGAATAATAAAGATATTGCAGAAGAATTGTCTATTAGTAAGCGTACTGCAGAGGTGCATCGTTTTAATTTAATGAAGAAGTTAGAAGCTAAAAACTTGCAAGAATTAACAAATAAATCCAAAGAATATCAGTTGATATAGGTCTTTTGACTGTAGGTGTCTCTGTGTAAGAACTAACCGCAAAGTTCACAAAGTTATATCGCCAAGGGCACAAATAAGAATAGCTCGTTTTTATGTCAACCTCTGTGTAACAACTCATAACAACCAGGAAACCTAAGTATTTCTCTGTAAAATATTCATTTATTGGAATACACCTTTTTCATAACAATTATTTTTCAACTCCAATTTTATCATATTCTTAAATTCAATACTACGTAATTATTAATCTAGTAATAATTATAAAATACGTATTTTTTAGTATAATAATTAAGTATTTATACTTAGTTTTGTGTATCTAAAAATATGTATTATGATAAATCTATCTCAAGAAAAATCTACAAAATTAAGTTTATTCGATTTTAAGAATGTATCCACTCGTACATTTTGGATTACATCAATATCATTCTTTTTATGCTTTTTTGCATGGTTTGGTATTGTACCTTTTATGCCAGATGTTGTAAAAGATTTAGGTTTAACTCCAGATCAAAAATGGAACTCAATTATTTTAGCCGTTTCAGGAACCGTCTTTGCACGTTTACTTATTGGGAAATTATGTGATAAATACGGACCAAGATTATGTTATACTTGGTTGTTAATGTTAGGCGCAATTCCTGTTATTTTATGTGGATTGGTACAAACACCAACGCAATTTTTAGTTTGTAGATTGTTTATTGGTTTTATTGGAGCTTCCTTTGTAATTACACAAGTACATACTTCTTTAATGTTTGCACCAAATATTGTAGGTACTGCAAATGCAACTTCTGCAGGTTGGGGTAACTTAGGTGGTGGCGCAAATAGATTAGGTATGCCTTTAATTGCAGCAGCAGTTGTTGCTTTTGGAGTTGCAGACGGAGAAGCTTGGAGATATTCTATGGTAATTGCTGGTATTGTTTGTTTTTTAATGGGTATTGTATATTACGTATTTACAACAGATACACCAAAAGGAAACTTTGGCGAATTAAAAGCCGCTGGAGAAATGATTGTTACTAAAAAGGATCAAATAGGATTTTTAGAAGTATTAAAAGATTATAGAGTTTGGATTCTTTTTATAGTATATGCTGCAAGTTTCGGAATTGAATTAACGGTGTACGGAACTATGGATGATTATCTTCAGAATACGTTTCAATTACAAAGAGTAACCGCTGGTAACATTGTATTGTCTTTTGCATTGATGAATATTTTTGCAAGAACTTTAGGTGGTTTCTTTGGAGATAAATTTGGTAAGTTAAAAGGATTGAGAGGTCGTGTTTTGTTCTTGTCTTTCATTTTAACCTTACAAGGAGTTATGTTGATCTTTTTCTCTGGAGCTACAAGTCTTGTTTTAGGAGTTGTTTTATTAATATTATTTAGTTTAAGTGTACAGATGGCAGAAGGAGCAACGTTTTCTGTAGTGCCATTTATAAATAAAAAAGCCATCGGTTCTGTTTCAGGAATTGTTGGAGCAGGAGGAAACGTTGGTGCATTTTTAGCAGCAATGTTATTAAAATCTAAATCTTCATTAGCAGAAAAAGCTGCAATTGTATCTAGCGAAGGTTTAGGAGATGAGGTTATTAAGGCAGCACAATCTGCAGCTTCTTCAAGTGCCGTTGCAAACGGATATTTATTAATTGGTTTTGTGGTTGTTGCCACAGGTATTGCAGCCTTAGCAATTAAGTTTTCTACAGAAGAAGAAGATGAAACAGAAAAAATAAATGGTTTATCACCAGAGTTGATACCAATTAAAGTAAAAAGATAAAACAGATAATTGTCCCCCAATGATCTAATACATAAAGAATCGAAAAACAGATTTAAAAATTCAGTTCTCTTTTAAAATGTATTCAGAATAAAAAAATTGAATTTTGGTTAGTAAAATTTTAATGTCGTATTTTGTATAAAACCTTGGTCTAAATGATTAAAAATGAAATTAAAACAACGTGTTCTTATTGTGGAGTAGGTTGCGGAATTATCGTAAAAAAAGACATTAACAACAAGGTTTTTGTTGAAGGAGATAAAGACCATCCTGTTAATAAAGGAATGTTATGTTCTAAAGGGATGAATTTGCATTATGTTGCTAATGATACTTCAGACAGAATTTTATATCCAGAAATGCGTTGGAGTCGTTCGCATCCGCGTGAGCGTGTTTCTTGGGATACTGCTTTAGATAGAGCTGCCAACGTTTTTAAATCAATCATAAAAAAACATGGTCCAGATTCTGTAGCATTTTACGTTTCCGGACAAAGTTTAACAGAAGAATATTACATTGCTAATAAACTTACAAAAGGTTTTTTAGGAACTAATAATATAGATACCAACTCGCGTTTATGCATGAGTTCTGCAGTGGTTGGTTATAAAAAAACATTCGGAGAAGATAGTGTGCCAATTTCGTATGATGATATTGAATTAGCAGATACTTTTTTAATAACAGGTGCAAATCCTGCTTGGTGTCATCCAATTTTGTTTAGACGAATTGAAAAACGCAAAGAAGAAAATCCGAAGGTAAAAGTGATTGTAATTGATCCACGTAAAACAGATTCTGCAAAATTTGCAGATTTGCATTTGCAATTAACACCAGGAACCGATGTTGTTTTATACAATGCTATTGGTAGGTGTTTGTACAAGAGTGGTTTAATTGATGAAGATTTTATTAAAAACCACACACAAGGTTTTGATGGTTATAAAGAAATTATTTTTGGAACGACTTTAAAACAAGCGTCTAAAATTTGTGGAGTTCCTGCAAAAGAAATTCAGAAAGCTGCGGAAATGATTGGTCTTTCTAAAGGCTTTATCAGTATGTGGGCTATGGGTTTAAACCAAAGTGTAATTGGTACAGACAAAAACACATCACTTTTAAACTTATCATTAATAACTGGTCAGGTTGGTAAACCTGGTGCAGGTCCTTTTTCATTAACGGGTCAGCCAAATGCAATGGGCGGACGAGAAGTTGGTGGAATGGCAAACTTGTTAGCGGTTCATAAAGATTTAGGAAACGAAGAACATAGAAGAGAAGTTGCTCAATTTTGGGGAGTCGATAAAATATCGCCAAAACCAGGATTAACAGCAACAGAAATGTTTGATGCTTTAGAAAGCGGAAAGTTAAAAGCAGTTTGGATTGCTTGTACAAATCCGTTAGTAAGTATGCCAAATTCGCACAGAATAGAAAAGGCGATGGCAAATTCTAAGTTTGTGGTAGTACAAGAAATTTCTCATAAATCAGATACTTTACAGTTTGCAGATTTGGTATTGCCAGCTGCAGCGTGGTTAGAAAAAGAAGGTACAATGACGAATTCTGAAAGAAGAATTTCTTATTTACCAAAAGAAATTGAAGCGCCAGGAGAAGCAAGACCAGATGTAGAAATTTTCTGTGATTTTGCACAAAGAATGGGTTTTAGAGGTTTTAATTTTAACAGTGCAGAAGAAATTTATGATGAATATGCTTCTATGACCAAAGGAACAAATATTGATGTTTCTTTCTTAAATTATGATCGATTAAAAAACGAAGGTACTTTTCAGTGGCCAGTAAATGAATATAGAAGTAAAGGAACACCGCGTCTTTTTGAAGATAAAAAATTTTACACACCCTCTCAAAAAGCCATTTTTAATGTTCCATCAACCATAGAAAATACATCGGTAAAAACAAATGATGAATTTCCTTTAATTTTAACCACGGGTCGTGTTAGAGATCAGTGGCATACCATGACCAAAACGGGGAAAGTAGCAAGATTAAAAACACATTATCCGAAACCTGTTTTAGAAATAAACCCTGTTGATGCTTATTTAAACAAAATAAAAGACGGAGATATTACAGAGATAAAAAGTACTAACGGAGTTGTAAGGGTACGTGCAAAAATTACCGACGAAATTAAAGAAGGCGTTGTTTTCTTGCCAATGCATTGGGGTAAAGTGTTGCAAAGTAATTTAAATAGAGCTAATAATTTAACCAACACACATGTAGATCCGGTTTCTAAAGAACCCGATTTTAAATTTACATCGGTTTCTGTATCAAAATATAAAAAACCGAAAGATAAAATTATCATTGCAGGTGCAGGAGCTGCCGCTTTTCGTTTTTTACAAAACTATAGAGATAATAATGAGGTTGATGAGATTCATGTTTTTTCTATGGAAAAAAACTTGTTTTACAACCGTGTTTTGTTGCCAGAATATATTACAGAAGAACTTTCTTGGGAGCAATTATTGAAAATAAAAAATGCTGAATTAAAGGGATTGAATATTAAAATTCACCCAGAAACAATAATAGAAAAGATTGATAAAGATGCTAAAGTTGTTACAGATTCTAACGGAGAAACGCATTCGTTTGATAAGTTGATTTTAGCAACCGGAAGTAGGCCTTTTATACCTAAAGATGTGCAAATAGATTTACCAGGTCGTTTTACTATGCGTAATAAAAGTGATGCAGATCGATTTAAGAATTACTTAGATGCTACAGGTTTGCCGCCAGAAGAACAACATGTTGTAATTGTTGGTGGAGGTTTGTTAGGTTTAGAGTTGGCTGCAGCGATGAAGCATAAGAATGTAAAAATCACTATTATTCAGCGTGCATCTCGATTAATGGAACGTCAACTAGATAAAATTTCTAGTAAATTATTATCCTTAAATGTACAAGAAAGAGGCATTCAAATTTATTTTGATAATGAAGTAAGTACTGTTTTTGATGATGAAGATACTGGTGAATTAACCATCAACCTAAAAAGTGGAAAATACATTAATGCCAATGCAATTGTCTATGCAATTGGTACAAGACCAAATATAGAAATTGCTAAAAATAATGGTATTATTTGCGGTAGAGGAGTAAAAGTGAATCAACATTTACAATCTTCTCATCCAGATATTTTTGCCATCGGAGAAATTGCAGAATTTAAAAACAAGTTATTTGGTATTACCTCTGCAGCAGAAGAACAAGCAGGTATTTTAGCCAACTTTATTGCAGGCGATATTAGTGAGGCTTACAATGGTTCTGTATTAATGAATATTCTAAAATTTAGCGATTTAAACTTGTGTAGTATTGGAGAAATTTCTGTTCCGGATAACGATCCAAGTTTCGAGGAAATTATTTTTACAGATATTTCTAAAGGATATTATAAGAAGTGTATTGTAAAAGATGATTTACTAATTGGTGCTGTTTTAGTAGGTGATAAAAATGAATTTGCAGAGTTTAAAACCTTAATTGAAAGCAAGATTGAAATGTCTGACAAACGAGAAACCTTGTTAAGAGGTGCATCTAATGACGCACCTGTTTTAGGTAAATTAGTTTGTTCTTGTAGCCAGGTAGGAGAAGGAAATATTGAAGAAGCCATTGCTAAAGGATGTTCTAATTTTACGGAATTATGTAACAAAACAGGCGCAGGTTTAGGGTGTGGAAGTTGTAAAACGGAAGTAAGAGAAATTTTGAACAATGCAAAAGTAACAGTATGAGCGAGCAGTTAAATAGAATCATTGTAAGAGGTGGAGTTTTATCTCCTGGAGAACTAAAATACATTTGTGAATCTGTAGAAAGTTTGGGCTTAAAAACCATTTCTTTTGGCTCTAGACAAGATATTTTATTACCTAAAAATGTAAATCAAGAAGAGTTAGCTCAATTTGATAAATTAAAAATTGTAGAAGCAAATGAAACAGGCGTAGAAAACATTGTTTCGTCTTATGTTTGTGCAGATATTTTTCCGAGTACGTCTTGGTTAACAGGAGACCGATATTTATATCTTTTAGAACAATTTAATACAGAATCTAAATTAAAAATAAATTTAACAGATCCAAAACAACGTTTAGTTCCTTTGTTTACAGGGAATATAAACTTTATCGCTTCAGAACACGAAGATTATTGGTATTTGTATGTGAGGCTTCCAGATTGGAAAAAAACACAAATGTATCCTGCTTTAATTTATAGTTGGGATTTAGATAAGATTGAAACTGCTATTGAAAACGTTCTTCAAGAAGAGCCAGAAACCATCGAAATGATTTTCGATTTGGTTAGTGATGCAGTAGACACGAATAATAGAACGGTTGATAAACCTTTAGAAGTGCCTTTTTACCCTTTTCCTTATTTTGAAGGAATGAACAAAATTGGGATGGATAAATACTGGTTAGGTTTGTATTGGAGAAACAATAAATATGATATTTCTTTCTTAAAAGAAATGTGCGAATTGTGTTCTGAAAATAAGATTGGTAAAATTTCTATTACACCTTGGAAATCTTTTGTTGTTAAAGGGATTCCGAAAGAATCTAAACTGGTTTGGGAGAAGTTTTTAGGGAAGCGAGGAATCAATGTGCGCCATTCTATGTTAGAGTTAAATTGGCATATTCCTGTTGCTAATAAAGATGCTTTAAATTTAAAAAAATACTTGGTTTCTAATTTCGATCAAAATGATATTAGTACGTATGGTTTAACCTTCGGAATTACAGATTACAGCAAAGCAGCTTATTATTTTACATCAATTGTAGTGGAAAGAAATAAACAACCAGAAATGATTGGCAACTTTCAAACAAGAGATACGTATAATCTTTTGTATGCTAAAAATTTCGACCCAAATACAAGGCAATATATTATGCACGTTCAAGACGTGGATAAAGTAGAATTACCCGGTTTGTTAATGGAATTAAGTCAGTTGTATTTTGATCAATTAGGAAGTGAAATCGAAGCAGAAAAAGAAGTTGAGGTACAAAAAGAAACCACAGAATTAGAGGTATATCAATGTAAAGATTGTTTAACAATTTACGATGAAGCCTTTGGTGATATTACTCAAAATATCCCTGCAGAAACCTTATTTAATGCGCTTCCAGAAAGCTATGAATGTTCGCTGTGTGAAGCTCCAAAACCTAGTTTTCAAAAAGTAGTATTAGTAAAATAAGTAAGTTATAGCATAAAAAATTTGATTGTAAATTCAAACATAGTATTAAAAAACTCAAGAAAGGTAATTACTGATTTTTCTTGTGCTTCTTGTATAAATACATCTTGTTTGATAAAAAAAAACCTATCCAATTTATCCAATTCAGTTTTTGTTGAGCATAAGAAAACGCTGAAATGCAAAAAAGGACAACAATTTATTATGGAAGGCGCACCTGTAAATGGCTTGTTTTTTATTTTAAAAGGAACTGTAAAAGTTTTTAGAACCGGTATTAATGGACGTGAACAAATTGTGCGTTTTGCTAAAGAAGGAGAAATTATAGGGCATAGAGGTTTTGGTACAGAAGAATATTATTCTATTGGTTCTATTGCTTTGCAAGATACTATTTTGTGTTATTTCTCTAAAGATGATTTACAAGAAGCGTTGTTAGAAAACCCGAAGTTTGGGTATGATATGATGTTGTTTTACGCCAACGAATTAAATAGAAGTGAGTCTAAAGTAAAAACGATTTCTCAAATGACAGTTAGAGAACGTGTTATTGATACATTACTATATATTCATAGAAAATTTGGCGATTTAAGAGGATTTTTAAACCTGCCTTTAAGTAGAAAAGAATATGCAGATTATGCAGGAACTACAGAAGAACAAGTAATCAGAATTTTTTCTACACTTAAAAAGGAAGGATTGATCATTGCACAGGGGAAAAAAATTGGTATTGCTAATATTCAGAATTTAAAGAATGAAATTAGTGAACATAATTACTATTTAGATTCTTAAATTAATTTTACTATCGAAATGTTTCTTCTACAATTATTGAAAAATATTAAATAAAATAGAGTTTGGTGTAGTTTGTGGTGTTACATATCTGTGTATTAATTTTATTTTACATACTTTTGTAACATATAACTAACAAATTAAAAAATGAGCGACAACAAGATTATTGGAAACAATATTCAAACTTACAGAAAGAAGTTAGGATTTACCCAAGAATCGTTCTCAGAGTTTTTAGGAATAAATAGAGCGGAATTAAGCTACTATGAGAGCGGAAAACGACAAGCCCCAATATCAGTAATATCAAAAGCTGCTGATATTTTTGGAATTGATGGATTCGACCTTTATCAAGAAAATTCTATCGAAAACTCAGTGAATTTAGCATTTGCCTTTAGAGCAGAAAACTTTAGTGCAAATGATTTGAATGAAATTTCAAGTTTCAAGAAGATAGTAAAAAACTATGTGAAACTTAAAGAACTTAATGTGAATGAATAAAGAACTTCTAGAAAAAAAAGCTAACGGGTTTAGAAAAAAATTAGGACTTGGAAGTGAGACTACAATTCGATTGAAAAGTATTCTTTCACAGTTAAACATTACAACCATCTTCAAGCCACTTGGAGGTGGTTTTTCTGGTATGGCAATTAAGATTAAGCAAAATAATGATGAATCATTAAGGTTTATATTGGTAAATAGTAATCATCCTTTAGGAAAACAGCATTTTACAATTTGCCACGAATTATATCATTTATTTATACAAGAAAATTTTACTGCTCGTTCGTGTGTGACTGGAAAATTCGATATCAATGATAGAGAGGAATATAATGCAGATTGGTTTGCTTCTTTTCTTTTGCTTCCAGAAGCTGGAATAAAAGCTTTAATTCCAGATAAGGAGTTAGGAAAAAATAAAATAACTATTCAAACTATATTAAAGATAGAGCATTTCTTTGGATGTTCTAGAGCTGCTATACTTTTTAGGTTGTTTAAATTAAATTTGATTAACCAAAATTTTTATAACGAACATAAAGCTAATGTGAAAAAAAGTGCAAGGGAGAATGGTTATTTGACTGATTTATATGAATCTGGAAATCATCAAGAGTTTATTGGAAATTATGGTTCTTTAGCGCGAGAACTTTTTGATGAAGGTAAACTATCAGAGTCCCAGTATCTTTCCTTATTACATGATTTGACGAGTCCTTATGATGCGTTAAAAACTAATATCAATAAGGATGACGAAGATAAAGAATAATAAGGTTATTTTAATTGATGCTGATGTAGTTTCTCACTTTTTAAGAGCAGGTAAGATAACTGTTTTAACAAAGATATTTAAAACTCCAATTAAGA
Organism: Polaribacter sp. L3A8; assembly: GCF_009796785.1. Taxonomy (NCBI): domain Bacteria; kingdom Pseudomonadati; phylum Bacteroidota; class Flavobacteriia; order Flavobacteriales; family Flavobacteriaceae; genus Polaribacter; species Polaribacter sp. L3A8. Next base: position 2,846,172 of record NZ_CP047026.1, on the reverse strand, counting down.
TTTTGGACGTTGTTTATAATGAACTTAAAGAATGGAAAGGAAGGCAAAAGGAGATTGAAAATTTAATTACATTTAAGCTATTAGAAGTAATCGCTTTTCCACAAACAAATAGTGAAATAGCAAAAGAGTTTTTTTGGATCAAGAAATCTAGATATTATGGTGATGGTGAAGCAGCTTGTATGTCATACGCTAAATTCACAAAAAATATTATTGCAAGTAATAATTTAAAAGATACAAAAAACTATTGTAATTTACATAGTGTGGATTATTTGACAACTATGGATTTCCTTTCTCGAGCGATGTCTGAGGGTATTTTTACTTTAGAGGATTGTAATAATTTTATGAATAAAAATAGTGTTTCTAAGAATCCTTTTCCTGTCAAGAAAATGGAAAATTTTAAACCTAGAAATATTTCACATATTTTGTAATTAATAATTCATTTAGTTTTTGAATATAATAGAAAGTGTTTTTTTTTAATAAAAAACGGATTTATTGATGGTTATTCAAAATAATTCTAACATAAATTTTATCACAAACCCTTCAGACTTTATAAGCTGAAGGGTTTTTTACGTATAAAAATTAATCTAAAAATAAGTACGTAGAATTATACGTATATGTTTTTTGTTGCTTTAATGTGTTGGTTAGTATTGTTTTATTGTTAAAATATGTTTTATAGCAGTTTATAGTATGTTTTAAAAAGAGGTTTTAATATGTGGTTTCCCATAAGTTGGAAACCTATCTACTTATATATTTGTCAAATAAATAAGTATTAATACGTAGATTAATAAAACTTACTAAAAATGAAATCTCTATTTAAAAAATCAACTTACATTTTACCTGTAGCAATGTTATTATTTGCTTGTGGTGGTAAAGAAACTAAAAAGGCAACAACAGTTGTTGCTGCAAAAACATCAAAAACAAAAACATTAGCAATAGAAAAACCTCAATTAACGTTTGGGTTTATCAAGTTAACAGATATGGCTCCTTTGGCTATTGCAAAAGAAAAAGGATTTTTCGAAGACGAAGGATTGTTTGTTTCTGTAGAAGCACAATCTAACTGGAAAAATATTTTAGACCGTGTTATTGATGGTCAATTAGACGGTTCGCACATGTTAGCAGGTCAGCCAATTGCTGCAGGAGCAGGTTTTGGAAGACAAGCAAAATTAGTAACTGCTTTTTCTATGGATTTAAACGGAAATGCAATTACAGTTTCTAATGATGTTTGGTCTAAAATGAAACCACATGTAGCAAAAGATAAAGATGGTAAACCTGTTCACCCTATAAAAGCAGAAGCTTTAAAGCCTGTTATTACTGAATATAGAAATTCTGGTAAACCTTTTAAAATGGGAATGGTTTTTCCGGTTTCAACACATAATTATGAAATTAGATATTGGTTAGCAGCAGCAGGAATAAACCCTGGAATGTATACCAAAGAAAACGTACAAGGACAGATTGATGCTGAGGTTTTATTATCTGTAACGCCTCCACCACAAATGCCAGCAACCTTAGAAGCAGGTACTATTCATGGATATTGTGTTGGTGAACCTTGGAATCAGCAAGCTGTTTTTAAAGGAATTGGAGTTCCGGTTGTTACAAATTATGATATCTGGAAAAACAACCCAGAGAAAGTATTTGTTATGACAGAGAAATTTGTAAACGAAAACCCAAATACAGCCATTGCAGTTACCAAAGCATTAATTAGAGCTGGTAAATGGTTAGACAAACCAGAAAATAGAAAAGAAGCTGTGCAAATTTTATCTATGTCTCAATACGTAGGTGCTCCGGTAGAAGTATTAGCAAATTCTATGACTGGTACTTTTGAGTTTGAAAAAGGAGATAAAAGAGAAATGGAAGACTTTAATGTATTCTATAAATACAATGCAACCTATCCTTTTTATTCTGATGGAATCTGGTTTTTAACACAAATGAGAAGATGGGGACAAATACCTGATGCAAAAACTGCAGATTGGTACGCAAGCACAATTAAAGATATTTACAGACCAGATATCTGGAAAAAAGCAGCAGCTCTTTTAGTTGCAGAAGGAAACATTCCTGCAGCAGATATTCCTACAACAGATGGTTATAAGCCAGCAACAGCAGATTTTATTGATGGAACAATGTACGATGCAAAAGATCCAATAGGATACATCAATAGTTTTAAAATAGGAAATAAAGATAAAAAATAACAATACCCTAGAAAATAATATTATGAAAGCAAGTTTAACACTAGAGAAGGTTTCTAATTTTATAGGATTAGGTTTTTTTGTAACATTAAAAGATCTGTTTACTGGAAAACTAGAAAAAGAAGAATTTAAAAACTTTTTACGCAAGACAATAGTGCCAATTGCTTCCATTTTATTATTTATTGGTTTGTGGCATTTGGGTGCAAAATCTTTATACAATATAGAGGCAGAATTTAAAATAGAAAAGGCTTTAGAAGATCAGGGTCAGGTTGCGGCAGATGCTTTAAAAGCATGTATTGCTTCTGGAGAATCTAGTTGTCAGCCAAATACATTACCATCTCCGGCTCAGGTTTGGGAGTCTTTCCATTCTTTATTAAGAGATCACAGAATTATTAATGCAGATAAAGCTGCTTTTATAGAAAAAACAGCTGCATTAAATGCTAGTAGAATTGCAGAAGGAAAAGACGCAATTACGTATACAGGAAGACCATCATTTGTAGATCAAATATTTAGAAGTTTACAAACGGTATTTGCTGGGTTCTTATTGGCCTTATTAATTGCAGTTCCTTTAGGTATTTTTATAGGATTAAGTGCAACTTTAAAAAGTGCATTTAATTGGTTTATTCAGATTTTTAAGCCAGTATCACCCGTAGTTTGGTATTTATTAGTTTTTATGATTGTAAAAACATTGTTGATAGATTCTAACGAAGATAGTTCTTTTACCATTTCATTTATTAGTGTTGGTTTTTGTTCTATGTGGGCAACATTAGTAAATACTGCTATGGGAGTTTCTTCTGTAGATAAAGATTATATAAATGTTGCAAAAGTTTTAAAATTAGGAACTTTTCAGAAGATTTTTAAAGTAATCTTACCTTCTTCTTTGCCTTTAATTTTTACAGGATTAAAGATAACATTATCAGTTGCTTGGATGGTTTTAATTGCAATTGAACTTTTGGCACAGAGTCCTGGTTTAGGGTTGTTTGTGTGGGAGGAATTCCAAAATGGAGCAAACGATTCTAATGCAAAAATTATCGTAGCCATGTTTGTAATTGGTATTATCGGTTTTTTATTAGACAGATTGATGTTAACGATTCAGAATTGGGTGTCTTTTGATAAAACAGATGCAATATAAATAAGAGTTGATACCTGCGTTAGGGATTGAAACGGCATCCTTTTTTATTTGTTTGAAATAAAAAAGATATAGTGGAAAGCCCGACCTTTTTAGGTAACGCCCAAATAAAATAAAAAGATGGCATATTTAGAACTAAATAATATTTATAAAAGTTATCATCAAGCAGATGGAGAGACAGAAGTCTTGTCTAATATTAACTTGAAAATAGAAGAAGGCGAATTTGTTGCAATTGTAGGTTTTACAGGAAGTGGAAAAACAACGTTAGTTAATTTAATTAATGGATTGATAAAACCAACAAGTGGAGAAGTGTTGTTTAAAGGAGAACCTGTAGTTGGTACAAGTCATGAACGTGGAGTTATTTTTCAAAATTATTCGTTATTGCCTTGGTTAACTGTTGGTCAGAATGTGTTTATGGCAGTAAAAGAAGCTTTTCCGAAGAAAAATAAAAAGGAACTAAATGAAATTGTTGCCAATTATGTAGAAATGGTGAGTTTAACGCCAGCAATAAATAAAAGACCAAACGAATTATCTGGAGGAATGCGTCAAAGAGTAGCGGTTGCAAGAGCTTTGGCAATGAAACCAGAAATGATAATTATGGACGAACCTCTAGGAGCTTTAGATGCTTTAACACGTGGTAATTTACAAGACGAAATCTTAAATATTTGGGGGAAAGACAAGAGAACAGCTTTGTTAATTACAAATGATGTGGATGAAGGTATTTATATGGCAGATAGAATTATTCCTTTAAGGCCTGGGCCTAATGCAACTTTAGGACCAGAATTTAAAATTGATTTGGAACGTCCGAGAGATAAAACAGCCATGAATGACAATGAGAGTTTTAAGAAAACAAGAAATGCTATTATTGAGTATTTAATGGATATTGGAAATGAACGTAAATCTGAAGCTAAAAAGGAATATATTCTTCCAGATTTAACGCCTAAAGATTTTGTGAATCAGTTTAAATTTGGAATCTAATGAGCACTATAATAAAACAAGAAACACCTAAAATTATTACGAATAACACACGTTTTCCTTCGAATGATGTAATGTTAGATTTAAAAAATCTTAAAAAAGTATATCCTACTCCAAAAGGAGATTATGTAGTTTTAGAAGACTTAAATCTGCAGATAAAAAAAGAAGAATTTGTGACTATTATTGGGCATTCTGGTTGTGGTAAAACAACAATGCTTTCTATGATTGCTGGTTTAAACCCAATTTCTGGAGGTAATATTTCTGTGTTAGGAAAACACATACAAGGTCCTGGACCAGATAGAGGTGTTATTTTTCAATCGCCTAGTTTAATGCCTTGGATGACTTCTTTACAGAATGTTTTGTTGGGCGTAAATCAGGTTTTTCCTAAAGCTACAAAAGCACAAAGAAATGATGTTGCAAAATACTATTTACAAAAAGTAGGTTTAGAAGATGCTTTTCATAAAAAAGCAAGTGAATTATCGCAAGGTATGCAGCAAAGAGTAGGTATTGCAAGAGCATTTGCAATTAAACCAAAAGTATTGTTGTTAGATGAACCTTTTGGAATGTTAGATTCTTTAACAAGAGGAGAATTGCAAGACATTTTAATAGAAATCTGGAACAAAGAAAAAATAACAGCAGTAATGATTACCCACGATGTAGATGAAGCTATTTTTTTAGCAGACAGAGTGGTAATGATGACTAGCGGACCGAAAGCCAAAATTGGAGATATTTTAGATATCAATTTTGAAAGACCAAGAACTAGAAAATCTGTTTTAGAGCATGACGATTATTATACATACAGAAAGCATTTAATAGATTTTTTAGAGCATTAAAAGAGAGTAGAAGTAATTATATTTTAGAGAATTAAAAACATGAGAAATGTCATAATAAAGATGTTTTAGTCTTTTTATATTTCGAAACTTAAATAAAAACGCAATCACAACAATTAAATTAATAAAAAAATGAAAAAACAATACGTAATTTTAGGGCTAATGTTAGTGTGTTTCCAATTTGTAAATGCACAATTTACATTAGATGGAGAGTTTAGACCAAGAACAGAATATAGAAACGGATTTGGAAGTTTAATTCCGGATGCGTCAGATGCAGGTTTTGGTATTTCTACAAGAGTACGTTTAAATACCAGCTACATGACAGACAATTACTGGTTTTATGTGAGTTTACAAGATGTAATGGTGTGGGGAGAAAACAGACAAATTTTACCTTATGATCAAAATAACTCATTTGCAGTTTTTCAGGCTTGGGCAGAAATTAAGTTAGGAGAAAATACTTCAACAAAAATTGGTCGTCAAGTTTTATCTTATGATGATCAAAGAATTTTAGGAGGATTAGATTGGGCACAACAAGGTAGAAACCACGATGCAGCTTTACTTAAATATAAAAAAGATAATTTTATGTTAGATTTTGCATTGGCATTTAACCAAGATTATTCGAATCCAACAGGTTTTCAATCTGCAGGTACTGCATACAATACAACAGGTTATTTCTCATATAAAACAATGCAAATGTTATATATGAAACAAAAGTGGAATAAATTAACAGGTAGTTTATTATTGTTGAATAATGGATTTCAAGAATTTGATGCTGTATCAGGAGAAGCAGATGGCGTAAGTAATTTACAAACTTTAGGAACACATTTAGATTATAAATCTGGAAGCTTTGGTTTGTCTGCAAATGCTTTTTTACAGACAGGAAAACGTCAGGGAGATGTGGATGTAAAAGGAGCGTATTTAGTTGGTTTAGATGCAACGTATAAAGTAGCACCAAAAGTAAGTTTAGGATTAGGTATAGAAGCTATTAGTGGTAACGATGGTGATGCAGGAGAAACGGGAGCATTTTTCCCTTTATATGGAACAAACCATAAGTTTAATGGTTTTATGGATTATTTTTATGTGGGGAACCACGCAAACTCTGTTGGTTTAGTAGACTTACATTTAAGTGCAAACTTTACTTTAAACGATTCTTCTAGTTTAATGGTAAAAGCCCTTAATTTTAGTGGAGAACAAGATTTAGCAAGTGGAGAAAGTTCTTTAGGAACAGAGATAGATTTAGTGTACAAAAAGAAATTTAAAGGTTATTCTTTAGTACTTGGGTATTCTCAAATGTTTGCAAGCGATGGTATGTACGAATTAAAAGGTGTAACTGAAGCAGCAGCGGCAAATAATCAAAACTGGGCGTGGGCAATGTTGGTAATTAAGCCTAAGTTTTTAAACTAGAAATAAAAAAAGCACAGTAAATTGTTAGTGTTGTAGTTCTTTTTAGTGTTAAGGATTATAGCTAGTACTGTTTTAAATCCCTCTTTTTGAGGGATTTTTCTTTTATATAATATTTCTAGTGTCTACTAAAAACATCACGTTTTTAAGTTAGCTTTATTTAACTCAATTTGGTTAGATAGAAATTATTACGTGAAGATTTGAATTACGAATATTTTAAAAAAAACGATCTTTTAATATACAAAACACTTAAAAGAAGCTAGTTGAGAAAGTCTTGTTTCTTATATCTTTTAGAGTAGCGGACTTAAGTCTTTTTAGTATAGATTAATGATAAATTACTTTAAATTAGAGCAGAAAATCTTTATTATTTTCAACTCTTAATCAGCTATTATTAGTAATTTTATCAAAAAAAAGAATGAAGTATAAAGCGGTTATTTTTGACTTGGATGGTACACTTGTAAATTCTATAAAAGATATTGCAGATGCCATGAATGTTGTTCTTGAAAAACGCCAATATCCTACCTACAATTATGAAACCTATAAAACTTTTGTAGGAAGTGGCGTAAGGAGTTTGGTGGTGAAGGCGCTGCCAGATGCAAACCCTAAAGATAAAGAAGTAGAAGCGTGTCTTAATGATATGATGCAGGTGTATAGTGAAGTTTGCACTGTTAAAACAGAGCCTTACGAAGGCATATTAGAATTATTAGAAGAATTAAATGCTAAAAATATTAAAGTAAGTGTACTTTCTAATAAAGAAGATACGCTAACAAAAAAAATAGCTGCGTTTTTATTACCAGAATTTTTGAGCCCTGTTTTAGGGTTGAAAGTAGAGGTTGATAAAAAACCAAATCCGAAGGTAGCTTTGGAAACCTGTGATGCAATGCAGGTAAAACCAGAAGAAACTATTTTTGTTGGCGATACAGATGTAGATATTTTAGTAGCTAAAAATGCAAATATGCTTCCTGTTGGAGTATCTTGGGGTTTTAGAGATAAAGAAAGTTTGATTAATGCGGGAGCTAAGCACGTGTTAGAGCATCCTTTAGATTTAATGAAAATTGTTACTTCTTAAAAGTAAAAAGTGTAGGTTACTTGCTGGTACTGCTAACTCTTTATTTTTTTTGTCCAATTTTTAACTTGATATTCTGTGTAGTAAAAAACAGTACCGTAGCATAACTCGTAATTAAAATCCAATAACCACTTGTAGCTGCTGGAATTATTTTGGCTGTAAGTTTGTTAATGGTTTTCATAAACCGAATTTAGGCTTCGTTAATTCAAGTAACAAAATCCGAAAATGAACCATAAAACTTGTAGTAATAATTACTGTGGTGTTATTATTTTGTTAGATACTTTTTTAATTTTTTTATCAAAAGTTTAGAGATTAGATTTTAAGATATCCGTGTGTAAAAAGTTCTAAAATAGTTTTTCTTGATAAAAAAAACTGTTCTAGATAAAACGTATATATTGTACATAAATAAGGCTGTTTACTAAATACGTAAACAGCCTTATTAAAATACAGTAAGTTTATTTTTAATAAATTTACTTAATTATTAATTTCTTAGTTATTGTTTCTTTATTGTTTGATATACGAACTAAATATATTCCAGTATTAAAAGAAATTGCATCTACTTCCATTGTGTTACCTTTTTGTAATTCCTTATAAATTAATCTGCCATCAATACTAAATATTGAAACACTTGAGTTTTTATATTGACCAAGATTAATAGTGAATTTATTATCAGTAGGATTAGGGTAAATTGATATGTTTTCGTCTAAATTATCTTCCAAATTAAGAGGTGCTCCATTTACGTTATATGTATAATCATTATATTTCCAAGACCCGTTTAATGTCCATAATCTAACATATATAATACTACCATTGGTAGGTATGCCGCTAACTGTTTTATTAGTGCTGTTAAAAGTTGAACTTGAACGGATATTAGTTGATCCTGCTCCTGTAGTACCTACTAAAATATCAAAATAAGTAGCACCAGAAGGTCTATTCCATCTAAAGTTAATAGAAGATGAATTTAGTCTGCTTCCTGGCGACGGACTTGTTATATTGGCACTTCCATTAGATATAGTTGCTGTAGTTGCCTTGTACGTATAATCTTTATAAGACCAAGAACCATTTAAAGTCCATAACCTAACATAAATTGTACTACCGTTGGTAGGTAAACCATTAACTGTTTTATTAGTGCCATTAAAAGTTGAACTAGAACGGATATTAGTTGATCCCGCTCCAGTAGTACCCACTAATAAGTCGAAATTACTAGCACCAGAAGGTCTGTTCCATTTAAAATTAATAGAAGCAGCGCTTAGCGTACTTCCTGGAGTAGGGCTTGAAATAGCTGCTTCTACAGCAGTTGCTGTAGTTGCCTTGTAGGTATAATCTTTATAAGACCAAGAACCATTTAAAGTCCATAATCTAACATAAATTGTACTACCGTTGGTAGGTAAACCGTTAACTGTTAGGTTGGTGGTGTTAAAAGTTGAGCTAGAACGAATGTTTGATGATCCCGCTCCAGTAGTACCCACTAATAAGTCGAAGTTATTAGCACCAGAAGGTCTATTCCATTTAAAATTAATAGAAGCAGCACTTAGCGTACTACCTGGAGTAGGGCTTGAAATAGCTGCTTCTCCAGCAGTTGCTGTAGTTGTCTTGTAGGTGTAATCTTTATAAGACCAAGAACCATTTAAAGTCCATAATCTAACATAAATTGTACTACCGTTGGTAGGTAAACCGTTAACTGTTAGGTTGGTGGTGTTAAAAGTAGAACTAGAACGGATATTAGTTGATCCTGCTCCAGTAGTACCCACTAATAAGTCGAAATTACTAGCACCAGAAGGTCTATTCCATTTAAAATTAATAGAAGCAGCACTTAGCGTACTTCCTGGGGTAGGGCTTGAAATAGCTGCTTCTCCACCTCCTGTAGTTCCTCCATTTCCTATGGTAAAACTCATTGAATTACCTACGTTTCCAACGTTACTCACCTTAAGAGCGCTATTGGAACCGTTATACCATTTTGCACTTGGTGCTGTGTTATCATTAAAGGTTGTAGAGCCTCCATTGTGCCAACACGCAGCATTATGAACGTTTATATTATTATTAGCATGCTCTAAGGCAACTTGTTTATCGGCTCTTTGATTATTACCATTTTCGTTAATGTGCCAAATAGTAATACCTTCATCTGGTAAAGAAGTACTTCTTCCTGTTTTTCTTCTAGGTTCTATTAAATAAAACTCTTTTGAATTTGAAGGGTTGGTATATTTATACGATCGTAATGAATTAGAATTTTCAGTAAATGTTTGGTTTGCAGAATTTATATTAATTGTAGTACCCCAACCTGCTAAATTTAAAAAATATGGATTAGGTGTTGATGGATTTTTCCTGTTTCCATAAGAACACATTAAATCAAAAGCGCCTATACCATTTGGGCTATTATCATAGGTGTAAGTGTCAGGCCAACCTGCTAACATGTGTCCATTTTCATGACAAACGGTACCTAATGATAAATCAGTATTAACAGGGCTTGTGTTGTAATCTCCACTTGATACGCCATCTGCACTAAAACCAGTATATGTAGATTTGTGATACCACATACCTTTAGCCCATGCAGCAGGAGTTCCTGTATACATTAAATTTATAGCCTGAATACGACCATTTTTTATAGTTAAGGTGTTAAAATCAAAACCTTGGTTATTAATCCAATTTAGAGATTGGTTAAGAATTTCTTGGGCTCCTTTAGCATAAGGCATTGCATCATAACTTGCAAAAGTTTTAGGTGCACGATAATAGCCATAAACTACATTTTCATAAACCAAAGCACCACCAGATATATCAGAAAAAAAATCTTTAACCGATCCATTATTTCCATAGCCAGTATAGCCAGATTTATTGAAAAAATCTCTAATAGAGTTCATGGTTATAGGGGCTGTTGAATCGCTAAAATCTACAACAATCGCAAGACCCTTTATGGTGCCATTAACAGCGCTTTTTGCACTTTTTTGTAATACTGAATCATTGTTATTACTAAAAGAAGGATTCAGTATTTTTGTATTTGCATTGACTATAGATTTTCTGGCGCTACTAGAAATATCTAAGTGTTTTTTTAAGTTAAATTTTTGTAATTTACTTTTTAGATTTGCTTGGTTTTCTCTAAAATAGATACCTGTAGAAATCAATTTTCCTTTGTTATCAGATAGCTTAGCATAACTAATCCAGCCAGTAGATTCATCTCTAATTAAAGTGTAACCGTCAGGGCTTTCAGCCCGTATGTAATAAGCATCACCATAAAGATGTACGGTTACATAGGTTCCGTCGGGTTGTTTAAATTTATACGGATCTCCGTTATAAGAAGTTGCAAACATTAGTGCTGAGCAAAGGCACAACACAATCGATAGATAAATTTTTGTTTTCATAATTATAAAGTTAGTTAGTTATTTAGATGCATAAAAAGCTGTACTACACCAAGATTAGTTTTATCTCGGTCAAAATATTTTTTTTCGTTTTGTTTGCCAAAAATATTTTGATCTATTTATTCTCTAAATTATTTAGTTAATGTAAAATTACATTATTTTTTTAATATGGTTGTCATTTTATATTTAATTGATATATAGTTTGTTATATGTGCTTTAATTTGGGGTTAATTTTTAAACCATTGTAATTGATGTACGTTGCTTTTTAAAGAATAAGCTTTCGTATTAAAGTATAGCTGTATTTCTTAGCTGTTCTGCAATTGCAATAAAAGTTTGTACTCTATAAAAGTCGTCTGCGTTTACAAAGGCAAAATTTTCTTTGATTATATCTTTTTATTAATAAAGCGTAACCTGTTTTTTTTGGTTTGCCTTCTCTATATTTATGTATTTTTCGGGTATGTTTTCTAATTCTTAAAACATATATTCTACGGCTAATTTACCTTACAATTTAGAGTCTATATTTTTTAAGCCTTTTACTTTGGGTGTCGTATTTGTTACCACTTCTAAAGTTTATGAAGTTACAGAGTTGTGAGAATAGGGTTTCTATTCGTTTTCTTTTTTTTCTAAAAATATAAGGTTGTTTTTTATAATTATTTTGATTGTTTCTCATTGGAGTATTCAATTTTATATTACAGGTTTCAAATAAGCTTAGCTAAATTTCTGCTGATAAATAACCGCAATCTTCAATCAAAGGGCAATTACTAATTTGATCTTTAGGTGTAATAGACAAAATGGTTGGTGAAATCTTCCTTAACCCATTTGTTTATTAGTTTTGAGGCAAATCAAAGGTTTTGAATAAAAAAAATGTAAATTTTGTGACTGTTTAAATACTTATAAGTTGCTTAGAAGTACATATACAAGCCTTAATACAAATATGGGGTATTACTTGGTAAGATAATTATGAATTAAATACTCCAAATACAACCAATATGATTGATGGTTTTTTTCTGATTCTAAAAACAAACTTAGGAACCATAATGGATTAACTATAGAAAGAAAAATAAAATTTATAAATGAGTTTTAAGAACTAAAATAAACTGATGAAATTATCAGAAAAAAGATCAACCATTTTGTCTATTACGCCTAAAACTTCCAATATTCTTTCGTAATTTGCATTTAAGTTATTCGTAATTAATATGTTGTATCTAATGTAGTTTATTGATTTTTAGTAAGATGGGTAGTTTTTTAATGATAATGCACAAAGGGTTAATTTGTTTTTTGCAAATTGGTTTCGAACTAGAAAGTCTTGAGTAAGAAAAGAGTCCATTTTTATAATTATTTATCAAGATGTTTAAAAGATTAAAATATTGAAGTAAATATAAAAGGAAAAGCTTTTTTTATGTAAACAAGATATTAATTAATATTTAATACAAATAGGTTAAAATAATATATATTTCAGTATAGTACAGGATACCAAAATATTTTATTGTTTGTAATCTTGTTTTATATTAAGTGATGTGAATAATTAATTTAAATTTCACAAAAAAAAACAATTCAATAAATTTTTAATAAAAATTAACTTAAACATGAAACAAACCTTAAAAAAACGAAATCCTTTGCTGGGTCTGAAGCTTGTGCTTTTTTTCTTATTAACGGGTTTTACAACTGTTAATTTACAAGCACAGGAAAAGATTTCGGGTATTGTAACTGATTTAACAGGCATGTCTTTACCGGGTGTAAGTGTGGTGCAAAAAGGAACATCTAACGGTACAATAACCGATTTTGATGGAAACTATTCTATTAAATTGATTTCGGGTACCAAAACGTTAGTGTTTTCGTATCTAGGATTTAAATCTAAAGAAGTTCCTGTAAATGGTGTAACAACTATAAATGCAAAGTTATCGGAAGATGTAGAGAACTTAGATGAAATAGTTGTAGTTGGTTATGGTACTCAAAAGAAAGAAAGTGTAGTGGGGGCTATTACTCAGGTAAAAGGTGCCGACTTAATGGAGAGAGCTGCTGGTATTACAAACGTAGAAGAAGCATTGCAGGGAAATTTACCAGGTGTTACCACTATACAAGGTAGTGGGGTTCCGGGAGAATCTAATCTAAAGATTTTTATTCGTGGGTTAAGTTCTTGGAATGGAGATGGAGCGCCTCTTGTTCTTGTAGACGGGGTTAAGAGGTCAATGACGGATATTGATATGAATGATATCGAGAACCTTTCTGTTTTAAAAGATGCGTCTGCTACTGCTGTATTTGGTGTAGAAGGGGCAAATGGTGTAATATTACTTACTACTAAGAGAGGTAAAACAGGTAAGGCGCAGTTATCACTTAATGTAAATTCTACCATTAAAATGGTTTCGCAATTACCAAATAAATTAGATTCTTATGATGCGGTATTACAGTCTAATAGTTCTATTCTTAGGGAGTTAGCAATTAGTCCAGGGTCTTGGGGTGCCTATACACCTTTAGGTATTGCAGATAAATATAGAAACCCTTCAAGTTTAGAAGAAAGTTTTATTTACCCTAATGTAAATTGGGAAGATGAATTGTTAAAAGATTTTGCACAAGATTTTAGAATTAACTTATCGGTTCGTGGTGGTAATAAAACGGCTAAATATTTTGGTAGTTTAGCTTACCAGACTGTAAACGATATTTTTGATGGTAGTAAGTATGATACAGGGAGAGGGTCTTTAGGTGAGTATAAATACAGAAGGTTTAATTATAGAAGTAATATTGATTTTAATATTACCAAAAGTACCGAGCTGTCTGTTAATCTTTCTGGTTATTTGGGTATTAGAGAGTCTCCGAATAAAATAGGAAATATAACAAATGGAATTTACCAAATTGCACCAAACTTATATACGCCTGTATATCCAGATGGGTTATATGGTCAATCTGTAAATCCTGCTTTTGTTTTCAATAATCCTGTTGTAAGTTTAACAAATAGTGGATATGATAAGTATACTAACTTTCAGGTAAATACGGATTTTGTTTTAAAGCAAAAACTAGATGGTATTGTTAAAGGTTTGTCTTTTAAAGGACGTTTTTCTTTAGATAATAATATGAGGAGTTTACAGACTTTAAATGATGGAGGTGTAGGTTATAGAGTTTACAATAATGGTGTAGAAGAATTTGATATTCCACCGGGTATAAATGGTTTTGATTATGTTCGTAATCCATGGACGTTAGATGCCTCAGAAGTAGAAAATAGTCAAAGAGAACGTCAAATGGTGTATGATTTTTCTTTTAATTATAACACCACAATTGCTGAGAAGCATAACATAACAGGATTGTTCTTATTTAGAAGACAAGAGTCCGCTAAAGGTAGTGTTTTTCCAAGATTCCGTGAAGACTGGGTAGGAAGGGTAACGTATGATTACGATTCTAGATACTTTATAGATGTAAATGGTGCTTACAATGGGTCAGAAAAATTTGGTCCAGGTTACCGTTTCGATCTTTTCCCTTCTGTAGCCTTAGGTTGGACACCAACTAACGAAGCTTTTATGAAAGATACAGATTGGTTGTCTAAATTGAAGTTTAGAGGTTCTTATGGTGTTGTTGGTGATGATAACTCTAGTGGTAGATTTAAATATGTAAGTCAATGGGAAAATGGAGGTACAGAATCTGCATATCTAGTACCAAGTAATTATTATAGTGGTAAATCTCCTTACACATGGTATAGAGAGTTGAGTGTTGGAAATCCAGATCTTCAATGGGAAACAGCTGTTAAATATAATATTGGAGCTGAATTCTCTATATTTAATGGTTTGTTAACTGGTGAAATAGACTATTTTGCAGAAGATCGTGATAATATAGTTGTTGTAGGTGATCAAAGAAGTGTACCAGATTTATTTGGGCAATCACCACCAGATTTTAATACAGGTAAAGTTGAAGTAAGAGGTTACGAAGTAGTGCTTGGAGCTAATTACACTTTTGAAAACCAAATAAATGTTTTTGGTAATTTCAATTTTACACAATCAAAAGATTTAGTAATATCAAGAGAAGACCCTTTATTTAGTAGAGATTATCAGCGTAATGCAGGATTTGCTATCGGTCAACAAAGAACTGCTATTCCTGCCGGAATATTAACCAGTTGGGATGATGTTTATATGTCAACACCACAAAATAATAGTCAAAATCTAACCAGAGTTGGTTATTATGATGTTGTTGATTTTGACGGAGATGGTATTTATGATGCTAATTTTGATAATACTCCTTTTGGATATCCAGAGCGTCCTCAAAGGAACTGGAGTGCTACTTTAGGTGCAAGGTATAAAGGTTGGAGTGTTTCCGCTCAGTTGTATGGAACACAAAATGCTAGTAGACGTTTTGGCAACAACACGTTTACACAACAAACTGCTTTAATTTTTGAGCAGGATTTAGATTATTGGACGGTAAATACACCTAATAATACAGATACGCAACCAACATGGAGTGCTCCTGGAGCTACTAACCCTAGAGATAATTGGTTAGATGGTTCATTAACAAGGCTTAAGGCAGTTTCTGTATCTTATGAAGTGCCAACTAAGATGTGTGAAAGGTTAGGGCTTAAGAAATTGACTCTTTTTGCAAATGGGAATAACTTGTTTTTATGGTCAGACTTACCTGATGATAGAGAGTACAATGCTTCAAGTGATGCAATTTCTAGAGGAGATTACCCTACTCTTAAGAGATTTAACTTTGGTTTTAATATGAATTTTTAAAAAGAATAAGTGATGAAAAAATATAAAATAAAATTATTAATTATCCTAGGACTACTGTTGTCGTTTTCTTGCGAGAGTTACTTAGATAAAGCACCTGAGTCAGATTTAGATGAAGAAGAAGTTTTCTCTACCTTTAAAAATGCACAAGGCTTTGTAGAAGAAATGTATACATTGGTTGTAGATTATGGAACACAAGCACATACTTTTCAAGATTACTTGTATGGAGATGACGCATATGGTAATAGAACTTGGAAAGCAAGTTATCAAATTGATTTAGGAAACTTAAATGGAGCAGCAAGGGGTAGTTTTACTTATTTGTGGAATTGGCAGAATGCAACTTATGGAACAAGTAATGCAGATATAAACAATTCTAATCAGTCTAAAAGACCTGGTTTATGGGATGCTAGTTTAAGAGGTATTCGTAAAGCTAATATTGTTATTTCTAATATAGATTTAATGGTAAATGCAACTCAAGACGAGAGAGATGTTATATTAGGACAAGCTTATTTTTTTAGAGCATTTTTTCATAATGAAATTATGAAATTTTATGGACGTTTTCCTTATATAGATAAAGTGTTAGTGGGTGATTTTAATTTACAACGACCAGATTCTTATAAAGAATCTGCTTTAGCTGCAAATGAAGATTATAAAAAAGCAGTAGAGTTATTGCCTGCAAATTGGGATGAAATGCCTTATGGTAAACTAACATTAGGAGAAAACAAAGCAAGACTAACTAAAGGAGCTGCCTATTCTTTTCAAGGTAAAAACTTACTTTTAGCTGCCAGCCCATTAATGTATGGTAACAATGGTAGTATGAATACTTATAATTATGATACAGAATTATGTGATATGGCTGTTGATGCTTTTGCAGAGGTACTTAAATTAAAAGATCAAGGCTATTACAAACTATCTTCTTGGGAAAATTATGAGGAGGTATTTTGGAAATCACCAACACCTAATGCATGGCCAGGTGCTACTGAATTTATATTTGCTTCAACTGGAGGTAATAAGGGACAAGTTCAAAGATTTATGACGGCCGGAGTTGATAGAGATTTTCATGGAATTAGTGGGTCTGAAATAGTGAGTCCAACACATAATTTTATTAATTATAATTTTGGAATGGCTAATGGACTTTCTATAGAAGATGATCTGAGTGGAAAATATGGGCCTGTTACTTATAATCCTGCAAAACCATTTGAAAATCGTGATCCGCGTTTTTATAAATGGCTTATTATAGATGGTGATGTTATGGCGCCAAAAGCAACAGGAAGTAATCAAACCAAACATGGTACCGCTAAACTTTGGTACGAAACTACCGGTAATTTTGGTGAGCATAGAAGTAAAGGTGATGATAACCAGCCATCTACAACTGGGTATATGTTTTCTAAATTTTACCCAAAAATAGATGGAGAGTATCATAGTAAATGGAATCAAATCATTGACCAATATACAGGAATGCGTTTGCATATGAGACTTACCGATGTGTATTTAATGTATGCAGAAGCGTTACATGCTTCTAGAGGAGCAACTACAACACCTGGATCTTATAATTTAACAGCAGAAGAAGCTATTAATGCTATTCGTAATAGAACAGCAGGTACTATTCCTAACGTACATCCTAGTATCGTTGCAGATAATAATAAATTTATGGATGAGATTAGAAGAGATAGAAGTGTGGAGTTATGTTTTGAAGCACATAGATGGGTTGATATTAGACGTTGGGGATTGGCGCACTTAGAAAGATATAAAAGAAAAACAGCTTTAGATTTTCCAGAAGATCATTCATCATTTACAGAAAGACTTCTTGTAGAGAGAGTTTGTGAGTATCCTAAACATTATTGGTTACCATTTGAGGCTAAACAAACGCAAATTTATGAGGGATTCCCTCAAAATCCAGGATGGTAATCTTTAACAAATTCGTTTTAATAAATAGATAGAAAAAAATGAAGAAAAATAAAAAATTATATAGGGTATTTGCACTAACCTGCCTGATGTTCTTTTGCTTTTGTAATGTTACAAATGCTCAAACTAAAGGTTTAAAAGTAAAAGCAACCGTTGTAGATGAACAAGGTAGTCCAATAGCTAGTGTTAGTGTTTTTGGTTCTAATGGAGGCAAAGCTTCTACGACTGAAAATGGAGTTTTTGAAATTAAATTATTGGATGATGCTTCTCTTATTCTTGAAAAAAAGGGGTACACATCTAAGATAATTAATGCTGCCGATTTGTCGGAAGGAGATGTTGTGTTAGAAAAATCAGCTTTTCTTGCTTCAAAACAGGACGAAATAAAAATGGGAGTTGCCACTAAAAATCGTCGTGAATTAGTGGGGGCTGTTTCAACTATAAACACAAGTGATCGGTCAACTTATGATAATACACAGTACGTTAGAGATTATATTAACGGATTGATGTTAGGTGTTAGAGGTTCTGATAATGTGAGAGGAATAGGAAGTGCTGTTTTTGTGATTGATGGTGTTATTGGGCGTGATCCTAATATCTTAAACATGGAAGAGGTAGAGCAGATAACCGTACTTAAAGACGCTAATGCTGTGGCATTATACGGTAGTCAGGCTAGAAATGGTGTTATTGTAATTAATACAAAACGTGGTAAAATTAACAGAAAAGAAATTAATGTAAATGTACGTTCTGGATTTAGCACACCTAGAGCTTTACCAAATTATTTAGGTTCTGCAGAATATATGGAATTGTATAATGAAGCATTGCAGAATGATAATGGTGTTGGAGGAGTTCCTTTTAGCACAGAGGATATAAATAATACTAAAAGTGGAGTAAATCCATTTAAATATCCAGATGTAGATCTTTATTCTACTCAATTCATAGAGCCACTTACAACTTTTACAAATGTAATTACAGAGTTTTCTGGTGGAAATGAAAAGAATCAGTATTATGTAAACGTTGGATGGAATCGTAATAGCTCTTGGGTAGATATAAATGAAGATATTAATGTTGGAACCAATCGTTTTAATGTAAGAGGTAATATAGATTTTAAAATTAATGATTGGATTACAAGTAGTCTTGATGGTATTGCAATTATAAGTACCAATAAGTCTTCTAGAGCAGATTTGTTAAGTGAAGCAGCTACTTTAAAGCCAAATGCATACTCACCTTTCTTACCTGTAAATTTAGTAGATACTAGTGATCCTACAGTTGCAGGTCAATTACAGACAGCACGTAAATTTAACGGTATGATCTTAGGTACTTCACCAGTATTTAAAGAAAATGCACCTATTGCGTTGGCAATTGCTGGAGGTTATAGAAATACAGTGTTTCGTTCTACACAATTCAATAACTCTATTAATTTTGATTTAGACAAAATAACAAAAGGGTTATCAGCTAAAACGTATTTGAGTTTTGATTTTTATGATTCTTATAACTTATCTATAAATAATCAATTTAAAACATATGCACCTGAATGGTCTGGTAATAATATTGCTAATTTTGGTATTGATAATTCAAATCCAGCAAATCTAGTAACTGATGGTTCTCGTATTTTTGGTGAAGATGTAAAAGATTTAACAGAAACTGTTAGTACTAATGGATTTATTTCTAGATTTGGTTTTTATGGACTTGTAAATTATAAGAAGACGATTGCAGAGAATCATTCTTTAAATACTACCTTATTAGCGTATTATAATTCAGAGAATAGAAACGATGTTATACAAACAGATGTAGATACACATATAGGTTTTCAAGTGTCTTATGATTTCAAGAAAAAGTTATTTGTAGATTTTAGTGGTGCTTATGTTAATTCTATTAAATTACCAGAAGGAAATAGAGGTGGCTTATCACCAACAATTGGTTTAGGGTATGTGTTAAGTGAAGAATCATTTTTAAAAGATAATGATTTTATAAACTATTTAAAAATTAAGGCTTCTGCAGGTATTATAAAGTCAGACCAAGGTATAAGTGCTAATAATAATAATGATAGTCCTTACTATTTGTATGATTCAAACTATTCAGACGGAGGTACCTTTAATTGGGCAGATGGGGTTACTAACAAGAGACAAGATATCTCTCAGGGTGCAAACCCTAACTTAACTTTTGAAGAACGTATAGATTTAAATTTAGGTTTTGAAACTTATTTGATGAATTCACTTTGGATAGAGGCTAATTATTTTAGAACAGAACTAGACAAACAAGTATCTTTCTTAAATGCAAATTATCCTTCTTATTATAATGATTTTAGACCTTATGATAATTTTAATAAAGACTTATATACTGGTTTTGAATTAGGTTTTAATTATAATAAAACATTTAACGATTTTTCAATAAGTTTAGGTGCTAATGTACTATACAGTCAAACAGAAGCGTTAAAAAGATCTGAAATTAACGAGTTCGATTACCAAAACAGAGTAGGAAAAGAATTGTCTTCTATGTTTGGTTTAGTAGATCAAGGTTTTTATACAGAAGCTGATTTTGATATTGATGGAAATGGAGGGTATACTTTAAAGTCAGGTGCACCAGTGCCTAATTTTGGAGATGTACAACCAGGAGATATTAAATACAAAGATCAAAACGATGATAAAATTATTGATAATGATGATAGAATTGCTATTGGACAATCTAGTAGCCCTTGGTCTTACGGTATTAACTTAAACTTAAATTATAAAGCATTTAGTTTGTTTGTATTAGGTACAGGACAAACAGGAGCCTCTGGAGACAAGCTAAACAGTAGTTTTAATGATTATTATGGTGTAAATGGTAATGTTAAGTATTCTGAGGTTGTTAGAGGACGTTGGACTCCTGCTACTGCAAATACAGCAACTTTTCCAAGATTGTCTACGCAAACCAATCAAAATAACTTTAGAACGTCTACGTTTTGGTTGTATGATACGAGTTACTTTACAATCAATCGTGCTCAGTTAACATACGATTTTGATGATAATTTATGTGAAAATTTAGGAATTCAAGATTTAAGTATGAATGTTTCTGGAACTAATTTACTTGAGATAGCTGAAAATAAAGAGATTCGTCAATTAAGAATAGGTACTACGCCTTTAGTTAGAACGTATACTCTAGGTTTAAGAGTGTCATTTTAATTCAATTATAAAAATTAGATAAATAAAATGAGAAATTTAATAAAAAATATATTTGTTGTGTTAGTTTTTACTAGCATAATTGGCTGTGAGACCTTTGAGCCTATTGATGAAAACAGGTTAGATTTTGATTTTGTGAGCACTGTGCCGGTAAGAGCTGAAGGAATATTATTAAATGGATATACTGGTTTAGTAAGTCAATATTCATTTTCTGAAGGGGCAACAGATGACGCTGTAAATAATCAGTTGACTAATGGGTATAAAAGATTGGCACTTGGAGAGTTAAGTGGTCAATATAACCCAGCATCTCGTTGGAATAATCTGGAACAAGTATTTTGGATGAACCAATTTTTACAAATTGTAAATGCAGGAGAAATACTATGGAGTAATGATGAAGTAGTAAACAAATTGTTTAATGATCGCTTAAAAGGGGAAGCTTTAGCATTAAGAGCATTGCATCATTTTTATGTACTGCAAGCTCATGCCGGAATAGGTACTTCGGGTGAATTATTAGGTATACCATACTTTACAGAATTTATTGAGTCTGATGGTAATTTTAATACTCCTCGTTTGTCATTTGAAGCAACAGTTCAGGCTATTATGAAAGACTTTGACGATGCATTGGTTTTATTGCCTACAGATTATACAAATAATGATGGTGATATTGATGCTAAGTATAGTGGTATAGATATTGCTTCTTACAAAAGAGTAAATGGAGCACAATTTAATTTACGTATATCTGGTAGAATTGTAAAAGCATTAAAGGCACGTGTAGCACTTTTTGCTGCAAGTCCATCTTTTTTAAATGATCAGGCGTACTATGCTATGGCAGCAGATAATGCCGCAGATGTTTTAAATACTATTGGAGGTGTTGCCGGTTTACCAGCAAATGGAATTGAATTTTATGCATCAGATAACAATATTAAAGGCATAGAATCTTTATGGAGAGGGTCTGTTGGTGGTAATAGTACTACTTATGAAGAAAGAATGTTTCCTCCATCTGTAAATGGTAAAGGAGAGATTAACCCAACTCAAAACCTGGTAGATGCTTTTCCAATGCAAAACGGTTTTCCAGCTACAGTTGCTAATGGTTATGATCCGCAAAATCCTTATGCTAATAGAGACCCTAGATTAGAGAAATACATTGTTGTTAATGGTTCTTCTATTGGTGGAGGTACCATTAACTCAGGTCTTGGTGGAGGAATCGATAGATTAGATTCTATTGCTGAATTATCTACAACTACTGGATATTATCTAAAAAAATTATTACGCCCAGATGTTAGACTTAATAGTGATGGTACTACATCTGGTAAAATACATGCTAATGTGTACTTTAGATATACAGAATTATTTTTAATTTTGGCAGAAGCGGCGAATGAAGTTGGTGGTCCAGATAATGCAATTAAAGGTATTTCTGCTCGTGATGTTATCGCTGCAATTAGAGATAGAGCAGGTATAGCGCAACCAGATAACTACTTAGCATCTATTAATACTAAAGAAGCTATGAGAGAACTTATTAGAAATGAAAGACGTTTAGAACTAAGTTTTGAAGGGCACAGATTCTGGGACCTTAGACGTTGGGGAATGTCTTTAAATGAAACAGCAAAGGGGTACTTTTTTGATGGAAGTAGTTACAACGAGTTACCTTCTGTAGAAAATAGAAATTTTCAATCTTTTGCCATTTATATGCCAATTCCAAATTCTGAAACGGTAAAGTTTTCTGAATTGGAGCAAAATAATGGTTGGTAAGATAATTTTGCATTCAAATAAATAAAAACATAAAAATGAAAAATAAATTAATAATACTATTTGCTTTCGCACTGGCTTTTATGGCTTGCGAAAACCAGGAAAATTCATTTGACGACTTTGGCTCAACTTCCGTATATTTTCCATTTCAAACCCCTGTACGATCACTTATACAAGGAAAGTATGATTTAGGGTTTAATGATAATGACAACAAAGGTAGATTTGAAATAGGTGTTACAATGTCTGGGGTATATGAAAATACGAAAGATAGAAAAGTTGGTTTCGAACTAGCCCCAGGATTAATAGATGCAGCTGCTTTAGGCTTAGATACTGTGAATGTAAAGGTTTTACCAGCATCATATTATACTATAGAACAAGAAAGTCCTGTAACTATTCCTGCAGGTTCTATTAAAGGTCGTATTCCTGTACAACTTAATGATGCTTTCTTTGACGATCCTTTATCTTTTGCAGGAGAAAACGATGTGCATTATGTAATCCCTTTAAAAATTACAAATTTTGAAGGATTAGATTCTTTGTTAACGGGTATTCCATTTATTGATAACCCAATTAGTATAAAAGCAGATGATTGGGAAATTTTACCTAAAGATTATACATTATTTGGTATCAAATTTATAAATAAATATACAGGTATTCATTTACGTCGTGGTGCAGATAAAATTGTAGGAACTTCAGAAGAGTTTACAGTATCATCTAATCAAACAGAAACAACGAATATAGACGAAACTATTGTGTATCACGCTCCCTATGTTGAACAAGATGAATTAATTACTTTAAATACTAGTGGTAGAAACCAAGTTACTACTACAAACCTAATTAAAAGAGGTAGTATTTCTAGTGATACAGATTTATCAATAAATATACAAGTTAACGATAGTGGAGATATTACGGTTGCTCCTGTTGATGGAGATAATCAAACTGTTACTGGTACAGGAAAATGGGTTGAAGATGGAGATGAATGGGGAGGTGAAAAACGAGATGTAATTTACCTTGACTATACGTTCGATGATCAAGAAATTGTTGAGCAAAAGGTATTTGGTACGGTGGTTTCTAGAACAACACTAAATTTGGTGCATACCGTTAAAGATACCATAGTAATGAGAGATAGAAATGTTAAGTTTGAAGAATTTATTATTGATTTAGAAAAAAAATAATTTAAATTTATTTAATATTTTAAAGACCCTTCATTATAGATATAGTGAAGGGTCTTTAATGATTTATGATCACTTAATTTACACGTTATACGATTTTTTAATAAATAATTGGCATATTTATATCTGCCACAACAATCAATTTTAATAGTAAACGAAGAGGTTTTATAATTAAGTTACTTACTCCGTTCGCAATCCAATCCCAAGAATGTAATTCGTATTCAATCTCTAATTTACATAAAAACAGCACTTTTTAGTACTAGAAGTTAATTAGCTTTATTTTTAGGTTATAGTGTTAGAAGTATGGAAACCTGTTTAAAAGCCTATAAATCTGAAGGAATATTAGCAATGGTTATTCCAGTTAAACAAAAGTAACAACGAACTATATAAGTTCGAAAACTGATTTATAAAGGTTTTGAATTGCGTTTAAACAAGCCAAAATAAGGTTTTTTAAGCTATGTTTAAGCACTGCGTTAGGTTAAACAAACTTATGGAATACCTATAAATTACAACACATTTAGACTTTATATGATAGATTTTTTTGGTACGAAAATTTAATGTCCAAGAAAATCTTATATCAAACAAAAAGAGCAAGCCAAGGCCTATTTTTAAAACTTACTTAGTTGCTTAAATCAAGTTATAACTAGCCTAAATAAAGATAAATACCCAACAGTAAATCTCTATTTCCAAGATGAAGTTAGGTTTGGTTTAATAACCTATATCGTAAGTATGATTACGGCTAAAGGAATCTCTCCAATTGTTGATTTTAAGCAAGAATTTAAAAACACATATCTCTATGGAAGTTATTCTCCTATCGATGGCGATGCTATCGTTTGTGAGATAGAAAGAGTAACTGTCAAAGTTTTTTAAAATTTATTTGAAACAATTATCAATTCACAGATTCAATGTATATAAAATCGTTGTTATTGTTAGATTTCATGCTACTAAAAATATAAAAATCCTAGATAATATTCAGCTACTAAATATTACACCATATACTCCAGAACTAAATTCTTTCAAATAAGTATGGAAATACATTAAAGATAGGTACAATAACAAATGCTTTAAAAATTTAAAACAAATAAATGAAGGATTGGCTAATTTTGTAACGAAAATAGAAACTGAAACAATTAAATCTATTGTTAGTAATCATAATAACTTAAATTCTTTTTATGTGAAATAAATAATAGTAAATGGTATTATTTTATATTTGATTACTGTTGCTAACATAAATAATAGTTTAGTGCAAGGAACTAGATGACATAAAAAAATATTTTTAGCTTTTATTAATAAAAATTCTGAAAAGTAAAGAGGCCAAAAAAGTAAATTTAAAAAGGTCGATTCAATATTTTAAACCGACCTTTTTAGTAGTAATTAATTCAAATATAGATTACTGTGGTATTAATTCTATTAACTTAACTGAATGAGGTGCCAATTCTACTTTTAAAGCAAGGTATCCGTCTTTTTTACCTACAACAACACCTTCTCTAGTTAATGACAATTTAGACAGATTCTCATACTTAGATAAATTGCTACTTAAAACATTTTTCCATCCATCTTCAAAACGGTCAGAAGGTCTGTCACCATAAATACGTCCGTCTGTTTTTTCTGCTACACCTGCATTTCTTATATCTTTGTATAGTTCGTGCATAATAGTTGTATTTTCTTTATCTATAGTCCATTCATTCATTTTCCAGTTAGTTGTATTGGAAATCTGACTTCCTTCTAATTTTGGATAAATAGTTTTAGAATTTGTACTATTTCTAGTAGTATTATGGTTGTATACTAACATATAGATTTTACCATCTTTAGACACGGGAATTACCCCTGAAAAGCCTGATAAATTTTCTGATGTAAACATTCTGTTACCTCCTTCTAGTTTTAAAAACATTTCTGTAACACTTCTTCTTCCTGTTGGTAAATCACTAGCTTCTAGTTCTTGTCCCCAATCATAAATTTCAGTTACATTATATTTATAAGCCAATGCTGCAATAGTTGCATACCAACTAGCTCCCAACTCAGTTCCATCACTTAAACTTAAGCCCCTTACACCATTATCACCTCTTAAAATTCCAAATTCTTGAATATCAAAAGGAATATTACTGAATTGTGAGTAGCTATTTAATTTATCTCTATAGGGTTTCACTACATCTTCAAATCTTACCTCTTTTTTATCTAATTTCTCATAGTAAGAAAGTGCAAAGAAATCCATTTTTGTACCTACTTTACCCGTTGCATAATTTGTACCTGTTGCACAATGATCTATTAATTCTGTAGTATATGTTGCAACCCCTTCTGTTAATAAATTTCCAGGACCAACAATGGCATCTGGTATTACTTTTAATACTTCATCTACTGTAATATCATAGTGTTTAAAAAACTCCATTTTTGTTCCCCTCCAGTGATTAGGCGTATAATTTGGTTCTGTTGCAATTCTAAAACGCCAAGTTTTAACTTCTGACATTCCAAACTCATCTACCAAAGCTTGCATATATGCATTTACATATTGCCTCCAAATACCATAATCATTTGGTGGTTTAGAGTTACCATAGGTATCCTTTATTTTTGGCAAACTCATTTCCCAAGGCACATTGTCTAATACAATTCTTGGTTTAAAACCTGTTAACCTAAAGTTTCGTAAACTAGAAATTAAGCCACTAAAATTGGTGATAATTTTACCAGAACTATCTACTCCTTGATAAAAAGTATTTAAATCATCATTTCTACCCCCCATCATTCTAACCATATTGTAACTTTTTACATACGATTTTATGCTGTTTATAGTATTTCTAAAATTAGCCCCATTAAACCTAGTTTGGTTTATCATTGGTCTTGTTGACCAAAAATTATAAAATACTCCCTCAAAAGAACTCGTATTTACACTTACAATTTTATCAGTATCAATTGCACTTAAATCTATTACATTTGGGTCATCAACAGGATCTTTAACCTCTTCGGTTTCTTCAACTTCTTCAATTTCATCAATTACTTCTTCTTTGGAACAAGAAATAATTGTTAGACTTATAAATGATAAAATAAGTACTATTAATAACTTACTATTTGTTTTTTTCATAAAATGATTTATTATAATCAAATAAAATTACCATACTCATTTTATTTAAGTATCCTGTACTTTAGGGGAAAAAGAAAAAATAATTTTAAGCGAACTTACTCTTTCACCAGTTTTCATTGAGTTTAAAATCTTAAGAAAGAATTTCTAACCTCTTTTTTCTAAAGATTTTAGTTTAATGTTTTTATATTCAACTTTCATAGGTGGGCCTACGTGTACTTGTACTCCAATATAACCTTTAATACTTCTATTTTGAGTGTCTAAATCAGTAACATCACTCATTAAAACACCATTTACAAAATGTTGCAAACGATTGTCTTTTACAATAAGATGTATAGTATTCCAATCATTTTCTTTGATATAAGCTTTTAGTTCTTTTTTTTCACCTAAAGAAGTTACAACCTCTCTTGTTTGCCAACAATTTCTTTTTACATTTTTTCTTAAATTACTAAAAGGAATGCTATCTGGCATTTTTTTAACAATTACTTTTTCACCAATATATGCTAAAGTAGTTCGTTTTTTTTCTTCATAATTTTGCCCTGTATATCTTTTTTCACCATCAATATCACATTGATATCCTCTTAACGCAAAAGGAAAATCTTTAATAATTTCACTTCTGTAATTGACACCACTATTACCAGATTTAGAAATTCTATATTCTAATTTCAATTCAAAATTAGAAGGTTGTTCTTTTTCATAAATGATAAAAGTATTTCTTTTTAAAATGGTTTCTGGAGTAACTTCACCTACTAAAATTCCGTCTTTAATCGACCAATAATTAGCGTCTCCTTTCCATCCGTCTAAATTTTTACCATTAAAAATGGATATAAAACCGCTATCGCTTTTATGCCCACAGGCTAAAAAACTTATTACAAAACAAGTAAATAAACTATAATATAAAATTCTATTCATTGTGGTTAATTTAGTCTGTTATTAATTTGAAGTAACAACTTTTTGAAACTCTCTTAACATACCTTCAAGATTTGCTATATAATCCATAGAAAAACGAGTGCTTTTAGCAACTTGTATTGTCTTATGAATATAATACAAAGCTTTACCTCTTTCATTTAATTGAAAATAAGACATCGCTAAAGATTGACCAGCAGCAACTTGTACTTGCACATTAGATCTAAAATTTATTAACGCTCTCTCACTAAACTCTCTAGCTTGCTTAGGATTACGCATTTTTTTATTTGGACAATTAATTAAAAAAGAACCATATCCTTCTTGGAGGTTTGGGTTGTTTGGAGAAAAATTTAAAGCGGTTTCATATAAATCAGCAAGTTCTTTCCACATTTTATTCTTTCTATAATAATCAGAAAGGTAGTTAATTATAAATGCCTGATCTGGGACGTCTTTAAAAGCAAGTTCATAATACTTTATCACTCCTTTTGTATCTCCAATATTCTTAGCTATTAATCCTTTAAAAACATTTATACGTGGATTTTTAGAATCAAGTTTCTTTAGTGTTGATAAATATTTATTTGCATTTAACATATCTCCATTTTGAATTGATAAAGCTGTAGCTCCACCGATTACAGCAGGATCATTTGGGTACTGCTTTAATAAATCATTCATTAATTCAAAAGCTTTCTCCTTCATACCTAACCTTTCAAAATATATTCCTGCTAATCGAGATTTAGTTGCTGGTTTTTCATTTTCATTTTTTTCAGCAGCTAAGAAGTACTTTTGGGCTGAATTTTTCAAACCATAATTAGACAATCCTTTTCCAACATCTACTAACTCTTTATAATCCTCTTTAAAACCTTCTAGATGCTTATCTAAATAAGGCACTGTTCTTCTTGCCATATTCATAGACAAATAAAGTCTAACAGCTTTAGAAAGCACATATTTACTCTCTGGAATATTTCTTAAACCAAGATTGACCAACTCTAATGCCCAATCTAAATTACTATTTCTAATCGCATCTTCAATTTGTTTTAATAGATAGGTTTCAGATCTAGAATAATAGCACAACGTATCCAACAAAGGATCTGCAGGCGGAGTGTAATCTTCTAAATCTTTAGATCGATCTGAATAATACTTACTCAATTTTTGATCCCCTTTTTGTGCATAAATAACACTTAATTGTTTATAAGCAGGTCCAAAAGAAATTTCATTAGAAATCAATTCTTTTAATTGATTTTCGGCTAATTCAAGCTTACCAATATTAATATTAAGTTTTGCTAATTCTAAACGAGCATAGACTGGAAGTGAAAAATATGAAGTTCTTTTTGAGTTCTTTAACTCAAAAAATTTCTTATCCATTCCGGAAAGGCTTTTAAGTATTTTCTCAAATTTAGCAGTCTCCCCAATTTGGTTATATGCTTCAGCTTTATAAAACAAAGCCAAATACTGATTGGGTTGGATATCTAAAACATTATTAAAATACTTTATAGCATTTTCAGAATCACTAAGTTCTCTTTTTAAACATCCCAAATAATAACTCCATTTCCATACTTTAGAATCTCGTTCAATAGCTAATTGGTAACAAGTTTCAGCTTCTTCAAAATAATTATTAGCATGATAAACCATTCCCAACTCTCCAAGGTTAGCAGCAGACGCTTTGTTTAGAGTATTTGCATTAACATTTGTAATATATTTTTGAAATATTATTGAAGTTTCTTTTAAATCTGGAACAGCAGGTAATCTATTAGCATATTTATTATTAATATAATTAGTGATTACTAAGTATGATAAACCTAAAACAAGGATAAACGAAACACTAAAAAATTTATTTTTTCTATTCATTTCAATTTTATTGATTTGCTAAAATAGCAAAAACCTTTATCAACATAAATAAAATAAGAAATAACAATCCTAATTTTTTAAATTCCCTTACTTTTATACTCTATTTTTATTGAAACCGAAACTTATGTTGTACCCTAACAAAATAATGATGTATTTTTTACTTTTAATTGTTTCTTCTTTGGTTTTAGGATGTAAAGATTCGACAGAAAAAATTAATTTAGAAAAAATACAAAAAGGACGAGAATTATTTACTTCTGTTGGCTGCACCACCTGCCATTCTTTATCTAAAGATAAACTTTATGGCCCTTCTTTAAATTTCATTTTAGGAACTAAAAAGCAAGTAATTAGAAATGGTAAAGAATACGCTATTATAATTGACAGTAACTATATTAAAAAATCAATTATAGACCCCGATTACGAAAAATCTCTATTGTTTAAGAGCAATAAAATGCCAAAACCTAGCCTTACGAGTATTGAAGTTGATTGCATTACTAATTACCTAATAAATATGAACAATAAATCACAAGAAAAATAATTATGTTAAACAATAAAATTTATTTATCAACAAAAAAATTAAAACCTAAAAAACGTATAATTCGAAAAGTAAATACCATACTTTTTCTTTGCTGCATTTCGGTTTTACTTATTAATTGTAAAAACAAAGGTCAAAGTAAGAATGATATTGAACAACAAAAAAATGAAGCACAAGTTGAAAATAAATTATTAAAAAATATTGATAAAAAATTTACACCAATCGCTATTGGTAATTCATTTGAAGAGCCTCCGCAAATATCAAATCTTGCTGTTGGTGATATTAACCAAGATAATTTGTTAGATGTTGTAGTATGCGATATAAAGAATAACACGATATCAATAAT
This sequence comes from Polaribacter sp. L3A8, assembly GCF_009796785.1. Lineage (NCBI taxonomy): Bacteria > Pseudomonadati > Bacteroidota > Flavobacteriia > Flavobacteriales > Flavobacteriaceae > Polaribacter > Polaribacter sp. L3A8. Next base: position 2,815,861 of record NZ_CP047026.1, on the reverse strand, counting down.
TACGCAACATCCAAAAGGTATATTTACAGAAAAAATAGTTGCAGATAATATTAAAGCACCTGCTCATGTTCAGGTTTTTGATTTTGATAATGATGGGGATCAGGATTTAATTGTTGCTCTTCTTGGTATGCTTTTTCCAAGCAATGACAAAATAGGTTCTATAGTTGTTCTTGAAAATGATGGGGAAAATAATTTTTCAAAGCGAATTGTTATTGAAAACATATCGCGTGCTGCAGATGTAAGAGCAGGAGATTTAGATGGTGATGGAGATATAGATATAGCTGTTGCACAATTTGGTTATGATGACGGAGAAACTTCTTGGATAGAAAACTTAGGGAATTGGACCTTTAAAAATCACCCTTTACAAAATCTTTCTGGCCCAATAAATGTAGAATTAATAGACATTGATTTTGATAATGATTTAGATATTATTTCTCTAGTTACCCAAGAATGGGAAAAAATATATTGTTTTGAAAATGATGGAAAAGGCAACTTTACACCTAAACAATTATGGGGTTCTAATAATGAAGATTATGGATCTAGTGGTATTTCAATTTCTGATATAAATAAAGACGGAAAACCAGATATTTTATATACAAATGGAGATGCTTTCGATTACCTGCCTCCTTTACCAAGACCTTGGCATGGGGTACAATGGCTAGAAAACTTAGGTGATTTAAAGTTTAAATATCATCCTATAATTAATTTCCCTGGTGCTTTTAGTGCAAGAACTACTGATATTGATAAAGATAATGATGAAGATATTTTAGTTGTAAGTGGCTTTAACTATTGGGATAAACCAACCGCAGAAAGCTTAGTATTACTTGAAAATGATGGTAAAAATAATTTTAAAAAACACACTATTGCTAAATCTCCAACACACTTAATTACATTAGAACTAGGTGATTTTAATAACGATGGACATATGGATATGGTAACAGGTGGCATATATGTCTACCCTCCTTTTGACAAATTAGCACGAGTTACTCTTTGGATGAATAAAGGAGAATAAAATAAACATATTTAAAAGTCAGTAGTTAGTTACAAATAATTTTGTGATGTTCTACTTTATCGTTTTCAACCATTTTAATTATTAAGTTATTGAATATTGTTGCTTTACTTTGTGATCGATTAATTCTAACACAGAATTCATTAAAATTTCTATTTAGATTAAAGTCACTTATCCAATAATGGGTTGTTCTTATCCAAGATTTCACTTGATGAATCATTAAGATCTTACTTCTAAATCTCTCGCTAATTTGCAGACTTCGAATGGCATACTATCTTCAATAAAATAGTGTTCAAATTTGTGAAAGTATTAAACTAATTTTTTACGAATTTGATCTTGAGCATAAAATAATTTACGTTTTCTTCTATTATAAACAGAACGTTCTATTTTGTTGAGTAATGATAAAGGTAAAATTCTAAACAACTGAGATTTGCTGTCTATATCTATATATTTAGAGGTTAGGTTTATAGCAATTAACTCATTATCTGGTGATTTAGGTTTGCAGATTTAAACTAAAAAGCAACTTATTGGTTCAATACTATTTAATACTTAAAGAATTTTGTTGTAATTTGTTTGAAAATTGTGCCTCTTTAAATTATTATGAGATAACTACAATTTACTGTTATTTAACAGGGTGTACAACTTTTTTACATGATCACCCTAAGCGCAACAGGTTAAAGACTGAAGTTAATACAGTTAAAAAGCTATTTTTTGGTTATAACTAAAAGCTAAAAGCAGGTGAGAGCAGGATACTTGTAATTGGTTTATATTATATATTGTAACCATTATTAACATTTAAATTTATTATTATGAAAAAACAATTACTTAAATTAACTTTATTAGCTGTTGTATTTTTTAGCGCAACAATAGTGCAAGGGCAAGCATTATATACCACAAGCGGTTCTTATAAAATTTCAACATCGGGTTTGGATACTAATCTTTATATGACAATTGATGGAGCTACTGGTGCTTTAGTTTGGGCAGAAGAATTACCTGACAATAATGCAGCACAAGTTTGGTACATAGCAGTACATAGAACTCCTGCTTCTCCAGGATTGGTGGAAATTACTTCAAAGGCAGGCGGAATTGACTGGACAATGACTACATCTGGTGTAGAAGCAGATCATCCAACTTATACTCTTACTGTTGAAAAAAGACTTCCAAAAGAGGTTGAAGTTGGTGATTGGAGTGGTAAAGACCAGTTTCAAAGAAGAAAAACTAAAGTTAATGCAGACGGACTTGCTGACTCAACAGGAAGTAACCCATCAGATGGAAACAATGCATTATTTTTACAAACACCATGGGGAACTAATTCAAGATATGGTATAATTCCATCTGCAGCAGGAGACCCTGTGCAATTCGATGGAGGAGGTATTGATGTAATTCAATACCATCTTATAGAAGCTGCAGTAGCAAGTGTTAATACTTTTGGTTTAGATGCATTTTCTGTTTATACATCTAATAACCAATTAACAGTTAAAGGTGCTACATCTAAAGTGAAGCAAATTTCTATATATTCTGTTTTAGGTAATAAAGTGTTATCGAAAACAGTTAGTAATTCAAACGGAGATATTAATCTTAATGTAACTTCGTTATCAACTGGTTTATATATTTTAAAAATGGTTGGTGTAAATGGTGAAAAATTCTCTAAAAAAATAATAAAGGAATAAGTTTTATTTAGAATTATAAAATATTTTTTTAAATCATTCTAACTTTTTTTATTAAAAGTTAGAATGATTTTTTTTATTAATTTAATCTTATACAAAGATTAGCTTTTAAAATGAAATTAAATAAAGGAGAAAAAGAAGCTTATAATAAACGTCTTAGCAAGCTTTGGCCTGAGTTATAAAATTATTAAAATAAAAGGAGTTAATGAATACTCTATTTTTTTTGATGAAGAAACTAGTACACTTTTTGCATTTCAAAAAGTATCTGGTAATGGAGGTTCTCAAGATTTATCATCCAATGAAATTACTGGTAATTTTCTTCTTAAAGTATCCGAAAGTTTCTTAAAAAATATTTCCAAAAAGTATAAGTTGAATGATGAAGGGAAATAAAATTGAGGGGAATTATTAAAAATGTAGCTTAAAAAAATAGTCACAAATTTACAAGGTAGTCCATACATATTACTTCTAAAGATTGGAATATCTCAAATTATCAAAAAACTACCACAGCAAAAAAACTAAAAATTAAAAAAACCTAATTGAAGAAATTTAATATTTATAATTAAAGAGTTAGATTTTAGGTCAATTTTATTCAACAAAGAAAAAAGGTTTTTTATTAAAGTTATCTTTCATAAAATCGAATAAACTGATTAGGAAGTCTAAGTAATCTTTAATCCTGTTGTCTCTAAAGGATAAACATAGTTTGTTGATTCTGCTTTTCTCAAAGTATTTTTAAAACACTAATTATATGGGTTTGTAGAGCCTTGTTAAAACTTCTTTTAAATGTTATTATCTATTTTTTAAGTTATTATATCTATATTTTTCTACTTAGTTAATTTTAAATTTGGAATTATCATTTTTTGACTCAATTGTTTAATAAAAACGATTTTTTTTTAAAGTATAATTAGTGTTTTTAATACATCAATTAGATTTATAAAATTTAAAAATATAATTCATTATGAAAAAAAGTACCTTAATACTATCACTTGTTATAATTGTAATAACATCACTTATATATTATAATTTACCAGAAAGTAACAATAGTACAGATGCTAACTTTGAGTATAAAGAAAAGAAAGGGAGGCCAAAAATTATGTTTCCCCAACCACCACCATTTGATCCTGCTAAATTAGAAGAAAAAGACTTGAAAGACTACGCAAATTGGAGGGAAGAGCTAAAAGTTTCTGGCAATCAGTTTACAGATTACAGTAAGAAAAAGCCAAATAGAGAAATAGAATATTTTTCTAATTTACCAAGTTATTCTTATGCAAATAAGAGAATTAATGGAAGTTGGGCGCAAAAATATTTACATATGTCATCAAATGTAGGACCAGGTTATACTGAAGGTGGTTCGGATGCACTTGGTTCTGTTTACGACCCTGTTAACGAAGAGGTGTATGTACTTTCTAGACCAGGTCACCTCTATAAAATTGATGATACTAAACAAGTAAAATGGTCTCTTAGAAATCATAAGCGAAATTTTTTAGGAAATAGTAGTTTAAATTTTAGAGGTTTAGTTTTAAGTGGTGTTAATTTACCAGATAATAGTTTTCGTCTTGTAAATCAACAATCAAATGGGGGTATGGAGTTTTCTGATGATGAAGGTAGAACTTGGACAACAGCCAATGGAGCCTTATTTCAAAATTCATTAAACTTTAAAACGCATGTTGTGAAAACGCCAACAGGAAGAAGGGTTGTTGCTCATGGAGGTAATTTTGAAGGCAACTCTGGTTTTGATAAACTTTTTATTTCAGATGATTACGGCTTAAATTATAGAGAATCTAGGTATAAGTTTTCTAGAAGTTCTTTTGAGGTTAATACTCTTAAACCTCATAATGACAATAGTATTTACGCTTTTGTTAGGAGAAAAAGTGATTCGAAAATATTTATTTTTAAACTGGAAGCAGGAGAGAGTGAATTTAGTATCATAAAAGAACCAACACAAACTTTTACAGGAGTAGACACCTTACATGGAGCTTTAGTTGGTGGGGTTTATTATTTTTATGTAAGTAGTGGAAACAAGAATATATATTATTCAAAAGACGAAGGAGAAACTTGGGAACATACAAATAATACCAATGACAGAAATATAGTGGAAATGCATCCTACAAAACCAAATATTGTTTTTAAAGGATTTATAGATTTATTTATTTCTCAAAACTTTGGAGCTAGTTTTGCAGGAAATAATCATCGTTTAAGTCCAGGAACTTATGTTTGGGATTTAGAACATTTTAGAATTTATGATAAAGAAGATGGAGGTAGTTTTACCTTTTCAGGATTTCATTTTGGTAGTTATTACACCACAGATCCATCTGATTGGAGTTCTTGGAAAAGTATTAATAGAGGAAGCCCTAATATGCTTTCTTATGATGCTGTTACCAGTGAAATTCACGATAAAATATACGTAGCAAATCAAGATAGGGGTTCACAGAGTTTTTCTGGAACACCATCTCAAAACGGATATTATGAAACTGCAAGAGAAGCGAATACAGATGTTTTTAGAGTCGCTTTATCTAAAAATGAATCTTCAGTTTGGTTTTGGTATTGGTATGGTAGAATAGGAAGAGCAAGCACAACTAATGGAGGTAATTATGGCACTGTTGTTGGGAAAAACTATTATGGAAATTGGTGGGCAACAAGCATGATTCCTTCACCAGACAATAATGAGGATGCTATTTATATTCCTTCTGGTCAAAATAAATTAGAAAAGATTACTTATAATGGTAGTACTTTAATTAGAACAATTCATCCTTATACTTTTCCAGGATCTGCAGTAAGTTTTAATTACTCTCCAGTAAATACAAATAGGTGGTATGTTGGTTTAAAAACTGGAGAATTTTTCTATTCAACAGATGGTGGTACAACTTTTACAGAAACAACTTATGCTGGCACTATGCCTGGTCAAACAGATAAGCATACAAAGCAAAGACAGGTTATAAAAGGAAGTCCTGCAGATGAGTCTACAGTGTATTATACAGGTAAAGGCAACATTTTTTTAATTTCTAAAGATGGTGGTATAACATTCACCAACCACAATATTGGTCTTAATGTTAATGAAATTATGGATTTTACAGTAGCTCCTTCAGGAAAATTTATATTTGCTGCTTGTAATTTTAGTGGAATCTGGGTATATTCTACAGAAGAAGATAAATGGTTTGAAATGAATGGAGATGATGTGCCTGAATTAACAAGCTTTACAGATGTACAGTATATTAAGTCTAAAGATATCGTAAGATTTACTACTTATGGAAGTGGTGTTTTCGATTTTAAAATAGACGTTAGCTCTTTGTCTATAAATAATAATGTTATAAACGAAACAGAATCCGTTAAAGCATTTCCAAACCCAACTTCTGGAAATTTTAAAGTACCTGTGCCTAATGCTTCAAAAGATGTTTTAGTGCATATTTATACAGAAGCAGGTAGGTTAATTACAAATAGTAAATACAAAGTTGTAGGTGGTCAAATTCAACTTTCTCTAAAAAATGAAGCTTCAGGTATTTATTTAGCTAAAATATTTTTAGAAAAACCAGCTTTTGTTAAAATTTTAAAAGAATAAAAATAATTGTTTTCTTTTGATAATCTTTAGCTAAACTTCTTAGGCAAATTTATGTTTTATACTGATTAACAATAACCATAATTGTATACACCATAAGTTATTATTAATGAAGATTCTTGCAAGAAAGAGTTTATAGATATGTACTTCTATAGGTTTGCATATTCGGTATCATTTATTAAAGATGGTGCCAAAAAAAAACGGTGAGGATGGTTACTAAGAATATTTATTTAACATATATGTTAGGGGAATCTTTAATATAATCCATTAAATAGTTATAATTATTTTAGTGCAGGTGTTTTAGATAAAATAATTGTAATTCAGGCGTTTGCAGCGTTTTTGTTTAGAAAGTTAGTGAAGATTTCTAATTAAGATAATGTTATAAATTTTATTAATAGTTCTAAAAAAAATACCCTTTTAGATTCTTGAAAAATATTACTTTATTTGACTTTTTTTGTAATTTCTTGGTGATTTACCCATGAAATTTTTAAATATTCTAGAAAAATATAACGGATCTTCAAAGCCAATTTTGTAGCTAATTTCCTTAATGCTTAAATCTGTATAATTTAGATACTCACAAGCTTTTTGAGTTTTTTTAAGATTAAAAAATACCATTATTGGGTAGCCTGTGTTTGATTTAAATTTTGTGTGCAAGTAAGATTTTGAATAATTAAATTTGTTTGCAACTTCATCTAAAGTAAAATTTTTATCCAAATTATCTAACAAGAAATTTTTAATAGAATTGATAACGTTATCATTATCGCTTCTGTTTACTTTAAAATCTGAATCTTGGTAGATAAAAGTACTAATAAAACTTAAACTTAATAAATTTGCATACTCTATTTGATTTTCTAAATTATTATGATCAAAAAGATTAAAAATTTTTTCAAACAATGTTATTTTTTCTTTTGAAAAAGGTGTGTTTTTATAATTTTTAGCATCTGTAGCTTTATATCTATTAAATAATTCTTTAGCTAGAACTCCATTAAAATGAAACCAATAAATTGTCCATGGATCAGATTCATCTGCTCTGTATTCATGCTTAACTTTTTTTGGTATTATGAAAAATTCATTAGGAGAAATTATATATTTTACATCATCTAAAATAATTTCGCCTTGCCCTTTGGTACAATATATCAAAATATATTCAGTAGACCCTTTTTTTCTTCGTCTATAATGATTATTTGCTTTTGGATAATGACCTAAATCAGTAATATAAAAATTTTTAGTAATAGGGTTGTTTTTTGCAATACTAATTATAGATTTTGGTAATGAAATTAATTTCTGTCCCAAAAAGCCTTCTCTTAAAGCAGTTGTATCCATAGTAAAATTTACTTTTAATTTTTATTCATTTTAAATGGTAGTTTATTTGTAAATATATGCTTTTTTTTTAAAGTGATTAAATCCATAAATTATACTATTTAATTTAGTTGGTCTTTTTTAATTAAAAAAAAACCCTTAATTTAGGTATCTATGAAGGTTTTTGTGAAATAAATATTTTTTTTACCTAAGTGTTTTTATCTATATTTTTAATATTTTCGTCTATTTTATTTGTTAATAGGTCATTGTATATTTGATAAAATTATATGCCTATTTTAATTATAACATAAAAAAAACTAAATAAAATTATAAATATCAAAATGCAGTTAATTTTCTCAATTGAAATATAATAGATTCTTAGATTTAAGAAAATAAAGACTGTTAAGCGTTTAAATTAAGCTTTTAATGGTTTATAAATTGTTTTGTAAAGATTAACAGCATTAAATACTAGTACTTTTAAAATTATTTTCTAGTTTTTCATTTCAATTTTAAAGAAGTTATATGTTAAATTTATAAGATTAAATTAAAGAATAATTAATTGTAAATATAAAATTGTAGGTTTTATCTTTTTAGTAAGGTGGCATTTAATAATTTTTTAGAAAAATATAGATGCGTCCATATTTTACCTTGATTAATCCATTTTTACAACACTTAAAATTTTAATCTTACATCATTATTTTAATTTCTTATCGAAATAATATTTAAAATAAAAAAAACAATCAATTAAATACTATACAATATGAAGCACTTATTTTTAATTATGACAGGTTTCCTAATTATCTCTTCATCATTAATTGGGCAGAATAAAGTTTCTGGACAGATTACTGATGAGTTTGGAGAGCCTTTTCCAGGAGTTAGTGTTTTGGAAAAAAATACAACAAAAGGTTTCGTCTCCGATTTTAATGGAAAATACGAAATTACAGTTGAAGACAACGCAACTCTTGTTTTTCGATATTTAGGATATAAAACTGAAGAAATTTTGGTGAATGGTAGAAATAACATTTCTCTTAAAATGGTAGTAGATAACGAAGGGTTAGATGAGATTGTGGTAGTTGCTTATGGTACTCAAAAAAAAGAAACCATAACAGGTTCTATTGAAACTTTAAAGGTGGGTGATGTTGTAAATAGCCCAGTAACAAATGTAAAAAACCTATTAATAGGGCAAATACCTGGATTGTTAACAAATCAAAATCCAGGTTTACCGGGTTCAGATAATGTTGCTTTAAGTATTAGGGGGTTTGGAGCTCCTTTGATTATTGTAGATGGGGTTGAGTCTTTCTTTGATCGTATAGATCCTAATGATATAGAGTCAATTACAGTTTTAAAAGATGCCTCTGCTGCTATTTACGGGGCTAGAGCAGGTAATGGAGTTATATTAGTAACTACAAAGAGAGGTAAAGCAGGTAAAACATCAATAGATTATCATGGTTACTATGGTTTTCAAAAAGAAATTTCATTTGCAAACTATGCGAATGCTACAGATTATTTAACCTTAGGAAGATCAGCTATATTTAATGATCAATATGATCCTGCTAATCCCGATGCTGATGTGGTATATCCTGCAGATTTCTCTCAAGAAAGACTTGATTTATACACTTCTGGACAAAGAAAATCTTATGATTGGGCTGATGGATTATTAAAAAATAGTGGAGCTGCAATAGCGCAACACAATTTAAGTATTAGAGGAGGTGGAGAAAAATTTAAATACTTTACTTCTATTGGTCTAGCAACACAAGATGCTATTTTTGAAGGAGATTATGACTACCGAAAATTGACAATCACTAATAATATGGATGCTGATCTTTCAGAGAATTTAAAGATGAGTTTAAACACTTCTTTTATAGATGAATATAAAGATTATGCTGCAACTACTTTAGGTGATTTTTTTGGTGATTTAAGAACGGCACAACCTTTCTATAATTATGAATTTCCAGATGCTGACAGAGCACCATTTTCAGGCTTTACTCAGCGTTCTCCAGTGGCAAGGGTAAATCAAAGATTTTCTGGTTATAATAGAACAAGAACAGAAACCCTAGCAGCTGCTTTAGAATTAAAATATAAAACTCCCTTTATTGATGGTTTATCTATAGGAGTTAGAGTTAACGCGCGTTTTAGAAATGATTATCAAGATTTTTTACGAAGAGCTTATGACATTTTTTCTTACGATCCAGAAGCTGTTACAGAAGATAACGATGGTTATACACTTGAAGCTTCTAATTTTGCACAAGCAGGTTATGATCAGGCTTATTTTACAGGTGCCGGAGAACCTCGTAGAAGAATACTTCCTAGATTTTTTATAGAATATGATAAATCATTAGGAAATCATGATCTAAAATTTTTAGCATTAAAAGAAAAAGAAACGAATACCTTTAATAATTTATTTGTTCAAAGACGTGAGTTGTTATCTTTTGAAGTTCCGCAGATTAGTGGAGCAGATGACCTTACATCTATTGGTGCTGCAAGTACTGGTAGAACTCAAGAGTATAAAAGAGTTAGTTACGCAGCTCGTGCAAACTACAGTTATAAAGATAAATATTTATTAGAAGCAACTATTAGAGCAGATGGTAGTTCTTATTTTGGACCAGATGTTCGTTGGGGTTATTTTCCATCAGTTTCTCTTGGGTGGAACATATCAAAAGAAAACTTTTTAAAAGATAATGAATTTGTTAGAAATTTAAAACTAAGACTTTCTTATAGTGAAACTGGTGTAGATTCAAATGTTGGTAGAACTACTTTCGATTACTTAACTGGTTTTTCAGAATCTCTTGGTAATGTATATTTCCTTGATAACACTGCAACGCCAATTATTGTAGATCAAGGGTTGGCAAATCCATTTATTACTTGGGAGCAAACAAAACTTTATAATGCCGGTTTAGATTTTAGTTTTTTAAATGGACAACTATATGGTAGTGTAGATGTTTTTTATAGGCTAAGAGAGGGTTTATTAAGAAGACCAATACAAGGTTTTCCATCAACTTTTGGAGCTAATTTGCCTCTAACAAATTTAGATAGTAGAAGCAATCGTGGTTTTGATCTTTCTTTAGGATATAAAGGTAGAGTTGGAGAAGATTTTACATTTACATTAAATGGAAATGTTGGATTGGCTAGAGAAAAATTTGAAAAAGTAGAGGAAGAAATTGATGAAACCAATCCTATTGATGTTAAGTATAATAAAAGAGAAGGAAGGTTTGTTAATGAAACAGTATTTGGTTATGTATCTGATGGATTATTTCAAAATCAATTAGAGGTAGATGACTATTTAAATCAATACACATTAGAAGACCTTAATGGTTCGCCTCAACTTGGAGATATAAGATATAAAGATGTAAATGGTGATAATATTATAAATCAAGAAGATAGAGAACAGTTAGGTTTTGGTACTTTTCCAGAAATGACTTTTGCATTAACTACTAATTTTAAATACAAAAATTTTGGTTTAAACTTATTATGGCAAGGTGCAACTCGTTTTAATTTAAGTATTGCAACTCAGGCAAGAAATCCTTTTGATAATGAACGTGTACCACTTCAAATACATACACAATATAGTTTTTATCAAGATCCTGAAAATCCAGGTCAAAATGGAAACCCTAATGCTCAACTACCAGCTTTTGGTAGAAATGGTGCTCGTGCTTGGAATAATAATTTTTCAGATTTTTGGTACAAAGATGCAACATACTTAAGATTAAAAACAGCAAGTATCAATTATTCGATTCCTAAAAATATTTTAGAAAAAACAGGAATGAATAAATGTGAATTATATGTGTCTGCTGATAATTTATTGATGTTTAATAAGTTAGGTATATTTAGTGACATAATCGATCCTGAGGCTGCAGCTAATAATGATGGTTTTACTTTACCAACATTACGTACAGTTACTTTAGGCATAAAAATAGGATTATAAAATAATAAAATAACAAATAACAATATGAGAAAATTTATAATTTTTTTAGCAATTTGTCTTACAACTTTCAGCTGTAATGATGATTTAAATGTAGAGCCAGATTTTTTATCTGAGAGTTCTGTCTTTGAAGATAAAGCTTTAACAGAGGCATATATGTCACAGATTTATGAATCTATGCAGTTTATGAATACTACTTCTTTTGGGCAAACAAATATGGGCCTTATTAGTGCAATTGGTGCAGAAGCTATTGCTTTTGCTAATTGGCAAGCACCAAACCAAGCTTTTTTAAGAACCTATTCTCAACAAAATGGGGCAGGTACACTTGGCTACTGGGCTTATGGGGCAGTAAGACAAAGTAATTTTATTATCGAAAATATTGTCAATAGTAAAGCTTTTGAGAAAGAATATAATTGATAAAAAAATACTGGAAGCAAGATTTTTAAGAGCTTATATCTATTTTGATATGGTAAAAAGATATGGAGGTGTTCCGTTAATAACAAAGGTTCAAAAAGCAGATGACCCTGAAGAAGAATTGTTTCCAAAGCGTGCAAAAGAACAAGAAATATATGATTTTATTTATACGGAACTTAATGATATTATAGGTAAATTTTCTGATGATAGAACTGGAGCAGAAGGTAGAGTTGATAAATATACAGCTCTAGCACTACAAAGTAGAGCAATGCTTTATGCAGCGAGTATCGCAAAATTTGGTGAAGTTGATTTAGATGCTGTTGTTGGTATTAATTCATCTTTAACAGAGCAGTATTATAAAAGAAGTTACGACGCTTCTGTAGCTTTAGAGAAAAGTGGAGTATTTAGTCTTTATAATGCAAGTCCAAGTGACAAAGTGAAAAATTTTGGAGATTTATTTTTAACAGATGGTTTAGGTAATCCAGAGGTAATTTTTGCAGAAGTATACGAGCCAATAGTAAGAGGTCATAATTTAGATTACTTAGCGCATCCAGATGGTTTTAATACTACCTGGAACTCTAATTTCCCTGTACTGTATGATTTTGCTGAGTTATTTGAGTATAAAGATGGAAGACAAAATGTACCAAGATCTATGCTTACAGCAAATAATGATTGGGATATAAAAGATTTTTTCGGAGAAAAAGATCCTAGATTTGTAGCTTCAGTATTTTTTCCTCAAACTAGTTGGAGGGGAGAAGAAGTTTACTTTCATACAAACACTACTTACACTTTAAACGGACAAGTTGTAACAACAAATCAAGGTAATATAGACGTAAATGGTGCTACTTGGCCTGCATCTGGACCTGCAAGATCTATTAGAAATACATCTCTTCTATTAAGAAAAAGGTTAGATCCAAATTTACCACTTTCTGGTGTTATTGAGTTAGGGTCTGGGCAAGATTTTTTTGTATTTAGATATGGTGAAATCCTTCTTAATAAAGCGGAAGCTGCTTTTTATTTAAATAATAGTGGAGAAGCTCTAGATGCCATTAATGAAATTAGAGATCGTGCTGGTATGCCTCTTAGAACTATTGCTACAGAAGAAAATATTAGGTTAGAAAGACAAGTAGAATTAGCTTTTGAAGACCATAGGTTTTGGGATTTAGTTAGATGGAGAACAGCAGTTGAAGAAATGGATGGAGTAAGGATGTCTGGATTGGTTTTTAGGTATAATTTAGATACAGATAGATATGTGATTACTTTAAAAAATGCAGAAACTCAAACGAGAATATTTGGAAAAGAACGTTATTATTTACCAATCTCACAAGGACTTATAAGTGATAATGAAAATTTAGTACAAAATCCTGGTTATTAATAATAACTAAAAAGTAAGGAAAATAGTTTTTTGAGATATAAAATTCCATCATTCAAAATTACTTAGATTGATGGAGTTTTATTCTTATAAATCACGTTACAATTAAATTTTAAAACCTAACAATTTAGGTGCAATGTTATAATATATTTAGATTTCATCTTTCTAAATAAGTTTAATAGTTTAAGTAATATTATCTATGTTTCAACAGATATAAGGTATTTTAAGAACACTTATTTAATCTAAATTTGTAAGTAAACCATTTTATTTATGATAGTAAATACTTTCAAATATAAAACAAGCTATGTTTTTTGTTTTCTAATACTGCCTGTTTCAAATGGTTTAACCTCAAAGGTTTTAGATATTGAGATTGATAAAAATAAAAAGCATCAAAAAATAAAAAGATTTGGAGTTTCATATAATTGGCTTTGTTAATTTGAATTGGCTTAATGAAAAATAGCAGAACTATTATTTAGTAAAGAATTAGCTAATTATAGTGATACAGATAAACAAGTTCAATTTTAAAATTTTTCTTTAAATAAAATGTACGTCACCTCAGGTGATAAAAATTTAGAATTAATATCAAATAATACTATTATTACTAAAAAATAAAAATCAATTAACACAATAATAGGATGTCAAAAAATAGAAATATGAATGCAATTTTAAATAAGAAATTTGAGTTGATTTTGTGCCTTTTTTTTACAGTGATTATTTTAAACGCTTGTAAGACAAAAGGCACTATTTCAAAAGAAGAAAAGAAAAGACCTAATATTCTTTTTATTGTAGCAGATGATTTAGGTGCGCATGATTTAAGTTATGCAGGAAGTACTTATTATGAAACACCAAATATAGACGCAATTGCAAATGAAGGTGTAGAATTTACACAAGGGTATGCTGCTGCCCAAGTATGTAGCCCTTCAAGAGCCAGTTTAATGACGGGTCAACATACAGCAAGACATGGTGTTACTGATTGGATTGGTGCTCTAACAGGCGAGACTTGGGGTGAAAGAAAAAACACAAAAGTTTTACCACCAGAATACGTAAACGCAATTTCAGAAGATAATATTACCATAGCAGAAGCATTTAAAGAAGGTGGTTACAAAACATTTTTTGCAGGAAAATGGCATATAGGGGACGTATCTTATGGACCAGAAAGTAATGGTTTTGATATTAATATTGGAGGTTGGGAAGTTGGTAGCCCCAAAGGAGGTTATTATGCACCTTGGAATAATCCAAAATTAGATTATAAATATAAGGGCGAAAACTTAACAAAAAGACTCGCTTTAGAAACCGCAGACTTTATGTCTGAGAATAAAGACGAGCCATTTTTTGCAATGTTATCTTTTTATGCAGTTCATGGTCCAATAGAAACTACACAAGAAAAATGGAACAAATATAGAAACAAGGCAGAAGCGCAAGGAATACCAGAAAAAGGTTTTGAAATGGAGCGTATTTTGCCAATAAGAACTGTTCAAGACAATCCTGTTTATGCAGGTTTAGTAGAATCTATGGATGATGCTGTGGGTGTTGTTTTAAATAGATTAAAAGAATTAGGTTTAGATAAAAACACAATTATAGTTTTCACTTCAGATAATGGAGGTGTTGCAAGTGGAGATGCATTTTCTACTACAAATTTTCCATTAAGAGGAGGAAAAGGTTATCAATGGGAAGGTGGTATTAGAGAGCCATATTTAATTAAAGCCCCAATGTTAAAAAATTCTCCAAAAGCCGTTAGCTACCCAGTTTCTGGAGTAGATTTTTATCCTACGCTTTTAGATTTAGCTGGTGTAGCATTAAACCCTAAGCAAATTATAGATGGTGTTAGTTTAGTGCCTTTATTAAAAGGAGAATCTTTAGAGGATAGAGCCTTATTTTGGCATTATCCACATTATGGAAATCAAGGAGGTGAGCCAGTAAGTATTATCAGGAAAAATGAATTTAAATTGATTCATTATTATGAAGATGGAAAAGATGAATTATATAATTTAAATACTGATCCTAAAGAATTAAATGATGTTTCTTCTTCAAATTTAGAAATAACAAAAAAATTAAGAGCAGAATTAGATGAGTATTTAAAAAATGTAGATGCAAAAGTACCTACTACAAATAAAAACTACGATGCAAAAAAAGCTACTGAATTGCAAGAAAATAGAAAAACGAAAATGATGCAAAGTTTAGAAAAGCAACGTAAAGATTTTTTAAAGAAAGACTTTAAACCAAATGAAGATTGGTATAACAGTAGTTTAACCAAAGACTAAATTATTAATACGAATTATTAAAATAAATTATGGAAATCAATCATCAAACACAAACAGAAAGTAATAAATTTAATTTTAGATACTTGCTTTTTTTAGCATTAGCTTCTGCAATGGGAGGGTTTTTATTTGGTTATGACTGGGTGGTAATTGGTGGTGCAAAACCATTTTACGAGTTATATTTTAATATTAGTGATATGCCAACTCTACAAGGTTGGGCAATGAGTAGTGCTTTAATAGGTTGTATTTTCGGAGCCATAATTTCGGGTTTTGCTGCAGATCGTTTTGGACGTAAAAATCCTTTAATTTTTGCAGCTGTATTGTTTACATTATCTGCTTTTGGTACTGGTTATGTAGATAATTTTACACCCTTTATTTTTTATAGATTATTAGGTGGTTTAGGTATTGGGTTGGCTTCTACATTATCACCAATGTATATCGCAGAAATTGCACCAGCAAAGTATAGGGGGCAATTTGTTGCTATTAATCAACTTACCTTAGTAATTGGGATTTTAGTAGCACAAATAGCTAATTTTTTAATTTCAGATCCAGTTTTAGATGAAGCTACTATGCTAGATTCTTGGAATGGTCAAACTGGTTGGAGATGGATGTTTTGGGCAGAAATAATTCCAGCTATCTTATTCTTTGTGTTAATGTTTTTAGTACCTAAAAGTCCTCGTTTTTTAATGAAAATGAATAATGTAGTTGCAGCTAAAAAAGTATTAGCTAAAATTGGAGGAAATTCTTATGCAGAAGAGGAAATTAAAAGTATTGCTTTAACCCTAAAAGAAAGTGGAAGTGTTAAAATTAAATTTTCAGATTTTAAAAGTCCTAAAGTAAAACCCATTTTAATTATAGGTATTGTTTTGGCAATTTTTCAACAATGGTGTGGAATAAACATCATTTTTAATTATGCTGAAGAAATTTTTACAGCTGCTGGTTATAGTGTTGGAGATATGTTATTCAATATTGTAATTACCGGAAGTGTAAATCTAATTTTTACCATAATTGCAATGAGAACAGTAGATAGCTGGGGTAGAAGAAAATTAATGCTTTTTGGTTCTATTGGTTTAGGGGTTGTATATGCTATTTTAGGGGGTGCTTATTATATGCAGTATACAGGTTGGCCTGTTTTGGTATTGGTATTAACAGCAATAGCTATTTATTCGATGTCTTTAGCACCAATTACTTGGGTTGTTTTGTCAGAGATTTTTCCAAATAAAATAAGAGGAGTTGCAATGTCTATAGCAACATTTTCATTATGGGTTGCATCCTTTATATTAACATTCACTTTTCCAATATTAAATGATGCTTTAGGTGCTTCTGGTACTTTTTGGGTATATAGTATTATTTGTGTTTTAGGGTTTTTATTCATCAAAAAGAAATTACCAGAAACCAAAGGGAAAAGTTTAGAAGAAATTGAAGCAGAATTAACAAAAGACAAGTAAAATACAATGATATTCAGTTTAAAAAAATCAACAATAATTTTTTGTATAGGCCTTTTATTAAGCATCAATTTTGCTTGTGCTCAACAAAAAAATAACATATCTATAAATCAGATAAAAGTTGAAACCTATTTAGATTCAATCAAAGTTAAATTGATGAAAAAGTGGCCAAATAATAAGTCTGTAAATTTAGTTTTTCATGGACATTCTGTACCAACAGGATATACTACCAAAGGTGTTGTAGATCGTTTAAGCGCATATCCTTTTAGAACCTTAAAAAAGGTAAATGATTATTATCCTTACTCTGTAGTAAATACAATTACAACGTCTATTGGTGGTGAGCAATCTGAACAAGGAGCAAAAAGATTTAAAGAAGAAGTTTTAAGCTACAGACCAGATGTACTTTTTATAGACTATGCTTTAAATGACAGAGGAATAGGTTTAGAAAGAGCAAAAATAGCTTGGGAACAAATGATTGTTGAAGCACTAGAATATGGAACAAAAGTAATTTTATTAACTCCAACCCCAGATTTAAGAGAAGATATTTCATCCGAAGAAACAAAACTAGCAAAACATAGTGCTCAAATTAGAGCACTGGCAAAAAAATATAATGTTGGTTTAATTGATAGTTATGTACTATTTAAAAAATTAGCAAAAAAACAACCCTTAGTTGGTTATATGTCTCAAAACAATCATATAAATCAGAAAGGACATCAGTTTGTAGCAGATGTAATTTTTGAATATTTTAAATTATAAATAAACTAATTATAATATGAAATTTTGCACCATCGTAAAATCCTTTACTATTTGTTTTACAATTCTCTTTTTTATTTCCTGTGGAAATAAAAAAGAGAACAGCATCGATTTATCAGGTAAATGGAGTTTTCAGGTTGATTCTTTAGATCAAGGTATTACAGAGCAATGGTATCAAAGTCAATTTAAAGAAACCATAACATTACCTGGTTCTATGAACACAAATGGAAAAGGTGATGAGTTAAGTGTTAAAACAAAATGGACTGGTAATATTTGGGACAATGATAGTGTTTGGTACAAAGATGCAAAAATGGCTAAATACAGACAAAAAGGAAATATTAAGCTTCCTTTTTGGTTAACCCCTAACAAAAAATATACAGGAGCAGCTTGGTATCAGAAAAAGGTAACGATTCCATCTGACTGGAAGGATAAAAAAATAGATTTACATTTAGAGAGAGTGCATTGGGAATCTACAGTTTGGGTAGATGCTATAAAAATAGGGATGCAGAATAGTTTAGCCACAGCACATGATTATAGTTTAGGAGCTGCATTAACTGCCGGAGAACATACCATAACGATAAGGGTAGATAATAGGGTAAAAGATATTGATGTTGGAAAAGATGCACATAGTATTTCTGATAACACTCAAAGTAATTGGAACGGAATTATTGGAGATATAAAACTAATAGCAAAACCTAAAATAGCAATAGGTAATGTAAAATTATACCCTAATGTTACTGATAAAAAGGTAAAAGTTGTTATTCAGATTGAAAACCTCACCAAAGAAAACCAAACAGCAAAGTTAACTTTAATTGCCAACGAAAAATTTGTAGAAGGCAATTCTTTAAATACTTTAAAAGAAGAAATTACAATTAGCGGAAATAATGAGGTTGTTTTACATTATGATATGGGTGATAGCCCAAAGCTTTGGGATGAATTTAATCCCAATGTGTATCAAATGCAAATTACTTTAGATTCCAAATCGGGTACAGATAGAAAAAACATCGATTTTGGAATGAGAGAATTTAAGGCAAATGGAAAAGTCTTTACCATTAATGGAAGGCAAACTTTTTTAAGAGGAACCTTAGAAAGTGCTATTTTTCCATTAACAGGTTATCCACCAACCGATGTTGCTTCTTGGAAGAGTATTTACAAAGTAATTAAAAATCATGGTTTAAATCATGTGCGTTTTCATTCTTGGAGTCCACCAGAAGCTGCTTTTATTGCTGCAGATGAAGAAGGAATTTATTTACAAGTAGAGGCTTCTGCTTGGGCTACTGTTGGCGATGATAAACCAATTGATGGATGGCTCTATAAAGAAGGAGAGGATATTATAAATGCATACGGAAATCATCCTTCATTTGTATTGATGACGCATGGAAACGAACCACATGGAAAGAATAGTAAAGAGTATTTAAGAGACTATGTAAATCATTTTAAAGATTTAGATAATAGAAGATTATATACTAGTGGCGCAAATTGGCCATATATAGATAATCTAGATTACTTTAATGGTGGAGCACCAAGAATTCAAGCTTGGAATCAAAATTTAAAAAGTATTATAAATGCACAACCTCCTCAAACGTTATTTGATTGGAGTACGCATATTAACAAAACTCCAATGCCTTATGTAAGTCACGAGATTGGTCAGTGGTGTGTGTATCCTAATTTTGAAGAAATGTCTAAATATACAGGCGTTTTAAAACCTAAAAACTTTGAAATATTTCAAGAGTCTTTGGCAGAAAATGGAATGGCAGATTTAGCTAAACAATTTTTAATGGCTTCTGGTAAATTACAAACCTTATGTTACAAAGCCGATATAGAAGCAGCTTTAAGAACTAAAGATATGGCTGGATTTCAATTGTTAGATTTACACGATTTTCCAGGTCAAGGAACTGCACTTGTTGGGGTTTTAGATGCATTTTGGGGAGAAAAAGGATATGTATCTCCAGAAGAGTTTAAAGCATTTAGTGGTCAAACAGTTGCTTTAGCGCGTTTTCCAAAAAGAACATTTAAAAATACAGATACTTTAAAAGTAGCTATTGAAGTTGCACATTTTGGTGAAAAAACATTGAAAAATGTAACACCTAAATGGTCTTTAACAAACATTGATAATACTGTTTTTGCAGAAGGAAATTTAGTTGAAAAAGATATTGAAATCGGAAACGGAACTCAATTAGGAGAAATCAGTTTATCACTTTTAAAAATTGAAAAAGCAAGAAAACTGACACTTTCTATTGATGTGAACGAGTTTAAGAATACTTGGGATTTATGGGTGTATCCGAATAAAATACCAGCAATTACAAATGAAAATATTGTAAAAGTTGTAAATAAATTAGATGCATCAACGGTTAATTATCTTCAAAAAGGAGGTAATGTTTTATTTAACATTACAAAAGGAGATATAGCAGCAGATAAAGGTGGTGATATTGGGATTGGTTTTTCAAGTATTTTTTGGAATACCTCGTGGACAAATGGTCAAAAACCACATACTTTGGGTATTCTGTGTGATCCTAAAAATCCGGCTTTAGCAGATTTTCCAACAGAATATCATTCTAATTGGCAATGGTGGGACGCTATGACAAATTCTAATGCAATTATTTTAGATGATTTACCAAAAATGACTCCAATTGTAAGAGTGGTTGATGATTGGTTTAAAAACCGAAGACTAGGGTTGGTCTTTGAAGCAAAAGTTGGCAAAGGGAAAATCATCATTTCTGGAATCGATTTACACACAAATTTAGAATCAAGATTAGAGGCAAAACAACTCTTGTACAGTTTAAAAAAATACATGACAACATCTGAATTTAATCCAGAAGTTACGTTAGAAATTAATCAAATTAAGAGTTTGTTAAAATAATAATAAACATGAAAATATTTAATCAAATTAAGATACTTGCAATATGTTTTTCTGTGCTTATTTTAGGAAGCTGCAAAAACAATACAGATACTAGCATCGATTTATCAGGTAAATGGAGTTTTCAGGTTGATTCTTTAGATCAAGGTATTACAGAGCAATGGTATCAAAGTCAATTTAAAGAAACCATAACATTACCTGGTTCTATGAACACAAATGGAAAAGGTGATGAGTTAAGTGTTAAAACAAAATGGACTGGTAATATTTGGGACAATGATAGTGTTTGGTACAAAGATGCAAAAATGGCTAAATACAGACAAAAAGGAAATATTAAGCTTCCTTTTTGGTTAACCCCTAACAAAAAATATACAGGAGCAGCTTGGTATCAGAAAAAGGTAACGATTCCATCAGACTGGAAGGCTAAAAAAATAGATTTACATTTAGAGAGAGTGCATTGGGAATCTACAGTTTGGGTAGATGCTATAAAAATAGGGATGCAGAATAGTTTAGCCACAGCACATGATTATAGTTTAGGAGCTGCATTAACTGCCGGAGAACATACCATAACGATAAGGGTAGATAATAGGGTAAAAGATATTGATGTTGGAAAAGATGCACATAGTATTTCTGATAACACTCAAAGTAATTGGAACGGAATTATTGGAGATATAAAACTAATAGCAAAACCTAAAATAGCAATAGGTAATGTAAAATTATACCCTAATGTTACTGATAAAAAGGTAAAAGTTGTTATTCAGATTGAAAACATCACCAAAGAAAACCAAACAGCAAAATTAACTTTAACTGCTATCGAAAAATCTGTAGAAGATTTTTCTTTAAATACTTTAAAAGAAGAAATTACAATTAGTGGAAATAATGAGGTTGTTTTACATTATGATATGGGTGATAGCCCAAAGCTTTGGGATGAATTCAATCCCAATGTGTATCAAATGCAAATTACTTTAGATTCAAAATCGGGTACAGATAGAAAAAACATCGATTTTGGAATGAGAGAATTTAAGGCAAATGGAAAAGTCTTTACCATTAATGGAAGGCAAACTTTTTTAAGAGGAACCTTAGAAAGTGCTATTTTTCCATTAACAGGTTATCCACCAACCGATGTTGCTTCTTGGAAGAGTATTTACAAAGTAATTAAAAATCATGGTTTAAATCATGTACGATTTCATTCTTGGAGTCCACCAGAAGCTGCTTTTATTGCTGCAGATGAAGAAGGAATTTATTTACAAGCAGAGGCTTCTGGATGGAATAAATTAGGAGATGGAAACCCTGAAGACAAATGGTTTTATAAAGAAGGAGAGGATATTATAAATGCATACGGAAATCATCCTTCATTTGTTATGATGACTTATGGTAATGAGCCTCATGGAGAAAATCATAAAGAATATTTAAGAGACTATGTAAATCATTTTAAAAAATTAGATAGTAGAAGATTGTATACTAGTGGTGCTGGTTACCCTTATTTAGATAATTTGGATTATTACAATCACAGAGGTCCAAGAATACAAGGTTGGGATGAAAATTTGAAAAGTATAATTAATGCCAAGCCTCCACAAACTGTATTTGACTGGAGTACATTTATAGATAAAACACCAATGCCTTATGTGAGTCATGAAATGGGTCAGTGGTGTGTGTATCCTAATTTTGAAGAAATGTCTAAATATACAGGTGTTTTAAAACCTAAAAACTTTGAAATATTTCAAGAGTCTTTGGCAGAAAATGGAATGGCAGATTTAGCTAAACAATTTTTAATGGCTTCTGGTAAATTACAAACCTTATGTTACAAAGCCGATATAGAAGCAGCTTTAAGAACTAAAGATATGGCTGGATTTCAACTGTTAGATTTACACGATTTTCCAGGTCAAGGAACTGCACTTGTTGGGGTTTTAGATGCATTTTGGGGAGAAAAAGGATATGTATCTCCAGAAGAGTTTAAAGCATTTAGTGGTCAAACAGTTGCTTTAGCGCGTTTTCCAAAAAGAACATTTAAAAATACAGATACTTTAAAAGTAGCTATTGAAGTTGCACATTTTGGTGAAAAAACATTGAAAAATGTAACACCTAAATGGTCTTTAACAAACATTGATAATACTGTTTTTGCAGAAGGAAATTTAGTTGAAAAAGATATTGAAATCGGAAACGGAATTCAATTAGGAGAAATCAGTTTATCACTTTTAAAAATTGAAAAAGCAAGAAAACTGACACTTTCTATTGATGTGAACGAGTTTAAGAATACTTGGGATTTATGGGTGTATCCGAATAAAATACCAGCAATTACAAATGAAAATAATGTAAAAGTTGTAAATAAATTAGATGCATCAACTGTTAATTATCTTCAAAAAGGAGGTAATGTTTTATTTAACATAACAAAAGGAGATATAGTAGCAGATAAAGGTGGTGATATTGGCATTGGTTTTTCAAGTATTTTTTGGAATACCTCGTGGACAAATGGTCAAAAACCACATACTTTGGGTATTCTGTGTGATCCTAAAAATCCGGCTTTAGCAGATTTTCCAACAGAATATCATTCTAATTGGCAATGGTGGGATGCTATGACAAATTCTAATGCAATTATTTTAGATGATTTACCAAAAATGACTCCAATTGTAAGAGTGGTTGATGATTGGTTTAAAAACCGAAGACTAGGGTTGGTCTTTGAAGCAAAAGTTGGTAAAGGAAAAATTATTATGTCAGGAATCGATTTACACACAAATTTAGAATCAAGATTAGAGGCAAAACAACTCTTGTACAGTTTAAAAAAATACATGACTACTGTTAAATTTAATCCTGAAGTAAGTTTAGAAATTAACCAAATAAAAAAATTATTGAAATAGAAAATCGTCAGTAAAAAATATAAACTTAAAAAAAATATAGCACCAAAGCTAACCAAAGAATAATTAAAAATATAGCATTATGAAAACTGTTAAAGTTTGGAGAGAAAAAGTGGTTATACCCACTTACGAGGTTGGAACACCTGAGAAATATCCAGTTTTTTTAGAAAAAAGAGTATATCAAGCAAGTAGTGGAGCAGTTTATCCAAACCCTGTAATTGAAAAAATTAGCGACACGAAAGTAGATAAAGAGTGGAACGCTATTTATATTGAAAACGATTATATAAAAGTAATGATTTTACCAGAATTAGGAGGTAGAATTCAAATGGCGTATGACAAAGTTAGAGAACGTCATTTTGTATATTACAATCACGTTATAAAACCAGCTTTGGTAGGTTTAACAGGTCCTTGGATTTCTGGAGGAATAGAATTTAATTGGCCACAACATCATAGACCAAGTACTTATGACCCTACAGATTCTACTATTGAAGAAAATGAAGATGGTAGTAAAACTATTTGGGTAAGTGAGTTAGAAAGAATGTTTCGTACAAAAGGAATGGCTGGTTTTACATTGCATCCAGACAAAGCATATATAGAAATTAAAGCACAATTATACAACAGAACTCCACATCCACAAACGTTTTTATGGTGGGCAAATCCAGCAGTGGCTGTAAATGATCATTATCAATCTGTTTTTCCACCAGATGTAAATGCGGTTTTTGATCATGGAAAAAGAGATGTATCTGAATTTCCGATTGCAAAAGGAGAATATTATAAAGTAGATTATTCACCAGGAACAGATATATCAAATTATAAAAATATTCCTGTACCAACAAGTTATATGGCAATTACGTCTGAATATGATTTTGTTGGTGGTTATGAGAATGATTCTAAAGGAGGTTTGTTGCATATAGCAGACCATAATGTATCACCAGGAAAAAAACAATGGACTTGGGGAAATGGAGATTTTGGAAAAGCTTGGGATAGAAATTTAACGGATGAAGATGGGCCTTACATTGAATTAATGTGTGGTGTTTATACAGATAATCAGCCAGATTTTACATGGATGCATCCCTATGAGGAAAAAAGTTTTACCCAATATTTTATGCCATATTATAATGTTGGTGTGGTTAAAAATGCGACGAAAGAAGCAATGGTTAATTTAGAAATTGTTGATGGAAAAGCACGCGTAAAAGTACACGTAACCTCTACTTATAATGATGGAATTATTTCTTTAAAAGGTAAAAATGGAGTTTTATTAGAAGAGGTTGTTCAGCTTTCTCCAAGAAATGGTTTTGAGAAGCTGATAGAAGTAAATGGTTCTAAATTTGAAGATTTAGAAGTATCAGTTTCTGATAAATTAGGTAATATTTTAGTTTCTTGGACTCCAGATAAGGATTTATCAACAGAAATTCCAGATCCTGCAACTGCAGCAAAAGAACCTAGTGAAATAGATTCTGTAGAAGCATTATTTTTACAAGGTTTGCATTTAGAGCAATACAGGCACGCAACTTTTAATCCTATGGATTATTATGAAGAAGCGTTAAGAAGAGCTCCTGGAGATGTTAGAAATAATAATGCAATAGGATTGTTATATTTAAGAAAAGGACAATTAGAAAAAGCAGTTTCTTATTTTGATACGGCTATTGCTTCTTTAACAAAACACAATCCAAATCCTTATGATGGTGAGCCTTATTTTAACAGAGGAATTGCCTTAAATTTCTTAGGGAAGAAGAAAGAGGCGTATGCAAGTTTCTTTAAATCTTGTTGGAACGCTCAATGGCAAGATGCAGGATATTTTAATTTAGCACAAATTGATACTTTTAGAGGAGATTTAACAAAAGGTTTAGATTTAATTGATAGAGCATTAATTAAAAACTGGCATAACCACAAAGCAAGACATTTAAAAGTAATTATTTTAAGAAAACTAGGGAAATTAGACCAAGCAAATCAACTAATTAATGATTCTTTAGCAATCGATAAATTTAATTTTGGTGTTTTGTATGAGCGTTATTTAATTTCAAATAAAGCAGAAGATCTACAAGCGTTTAAAGATATTATTAGAGGGTATGCACATAACTATAATGAGTTTTCTTTAGATTACGCCATGGCTGGTCAGTTTAACGATGCAATTTCTTTATTAAAGGTGTTTACCAATGATAATGATACAGTGTACCCAATGGTTTATTATTTTATGGGTTGGTATTTTGATCAAAAAGGAGATGTAACTAACGCTTTTGAATGTTATAAAAAAGCTTCTACAATGTCTGCAGATTATTGTTTTCCAAACAAAATTGAAGAAGTTTTAGCATTGCAAGCAGCAGCTAAAGCAAACCCAAAAGATGCTAAAGCACATTATTATTTGGGGAATTTTTGGTATGCAAACAGGCAGTATAAAGAGGCACAAAACGCTTGGGAGAAATCTTTAGATTTAGATGATACTTTTGCAATTACACACAGAAATTTGTCTCTTTTATATTTTAATAAAACGGAACAAAAAGAGTTGGCAAGAACACATTTAGAAAAAGCATTTTCTCTAGATAATACAGATGCTCGTTTATTAATGGAGCTAGATCAATTTTATAAAAAAGTAAACGTTTCTGCTGTTGAACGATTAGAATTGTTAGAAAAATATATCGATTTAACAAACTCTAGAGACGATTTATACTTAGAACGAGTTGCGTTGTATAACACAAAAGGTGATTTTGAAAAATCTGCAGAATTAATGGCAAATCGTCAGTTTCATCCTTGGGAAGGTGGTGAAGGAAAAGTACCTTTTCAATATTTAACTAGTCAGGTAGAATTAGCAAAAAAGCACATTAATTTATACAATTTTGAAAAAGCAATTTTATGTTTAGAGCAAGCTAAAATTTATCCTCATAATTTAGGTGAAGGAAAATTAGACGGAACGCAAGAAAATGATATTGATTATTGGTTAGGTTGTGCATATGAAGGTTTAGGTGAACAGCAAAAAGCGGCTACACATTTTAAGTTAGCTTCGGAAGGTTTAAGTGATCCAAGTCCTGCAATATTTTACAACGATCAACAACCAGATAAAATCTTTTATCAAGGTTTGGCATTGCTAAAATTAAATAGAATTAAAGAGGCAAATGTTCGTTTCGAAAACCTAATTAATTACGGAATTGCGCATATGAATGATGACGTAAAGTTAGATTATTTTGCAATTTCATTACCAGATTTATTAATATGGGAAGAAGATTTAAATGATATTAATAAAATTCATTGTAACTATTTAATTGGTTTAGGCCAATTAGGTTTAAAAAATCAACAAAAAGCGAGTGAAAGTTTTGATAAAGTAATCGAAATGGATTTATATCATTTACCAGCACATTTACATGCACAATTAGTTTTAGTAAGCTAATAATATTTAAAAAAATTACGCTGTTATGGTTTCTTTTGTTGTATTTAATTCGATAGGAGAAACCAAACAGATTTAAAAATAGTTTGTAAAAAAAGATCTTTTTTCTTGAAATCTATCAATAAAAATAATCTTTATAAAAGGACTTTAAAAGAGTAATAATTCAGTTTTAAAAGCGAATAAAAACAATAAAATTAAACAGAAATAATATGAAAAAAACAAGAAATCTATGTATGTTGTTGGTTTCACTTTTAGTGAGTCAATTTATTATTTCTCAAAATAAAACAAAAAAACCAAACATAGTAATTATTTATGTTGATGATTTAGGTTACGGAGATATTGGTGTAAATGGTGCTATAGGTGTAAAAACACCTTTTGTAGACGAGTTAGCAAAAAATGGTTTAAATTTTACGGATGCACATAGTGCTGCTGCAACTTGTACGCCCTCTCGTTATTCTTTATTAACAGGTAGTTATGCGTTTAGAAATAATGCCGCTATTTTAGAAGGAGATGCTCCTTTAATTATTGATACAACTAAAGAAACGCTACCAAAAATGCTGCAAAAAGCGGGTTATACTACAGGTATTGTTGGTAAATGGCATTTAGGATTAGGTGCAGGTAAGATAGATTGGAATCAAAAAATTCCTTTAGGACCAGAAGAAGTAGGTTTTGATTATAGTTTTTTAATTCCTGCAACTGGAGACAGAGTTCCTACTGTATTTTTAGAAAATCAAGAAGTAGTTAATTTAGATAAAAATGATCCTATTACTGTAAGTTATGGCACAAGAATAGATGGATATCCTTGGGGATCTAAACATCCTGAATTGTTAAAACAACATACAGATCCTTATCATCAAGGAGCAGTAATAAACGGAATTAGTAGAATTGGTTATATGAAAGGTGGTAAAGATGCTCTTTGGGTAGATGAGAAAATTCCTTTTGTTTTATCAGAAAAAGCCACTGGTTTTATTGAAAAGGAAAAAGAAAATCCGTTTTTTTTATACTTTTCTTTACATGACATTCATCAACCAAGAATTGCCAATATAAAATTTGTAGAAAGTAGTACAATGGGCCCAAGAGGCGATGTTATTGCACAAATGGATTGGTGTGTTGGTGAAATTACAAAAGCTTTAAAAAAGCAAAATTTATTAGACAATACACTTATTATTTTTACAAGTGATAATGGGCCTATTTTAGATGATGGTTATTTAGATTATGCAATTGAATTACTTGGAGATCATAAACCAGGAGGAAAATATAAAGGAGCAAAATATTCAGTATTTGAGGCAGGAACAAGAATGCCAACTATTTTACATTGGCCAGCAAAAGTAAAACCGGGTAAAAGCGATGCTTTATTATCTCAAGTAGATTTATATGCTACTTTAGCCTGTTTGTTAGATGTTAAAGTTGCTAAAAATGCAGCACCAGATAGCGAAAATCATTTAGACGCTTGGTTAGGGAAATCTAAAAAAGGAAGAGAGTTTTTATTAGAAGAAGCCTATACTTATGGACTTCGTTTTGGTAAATGGAAATACATACAACCAAAAGATAAACCAATTCCTGATTGGATTGCTAAAAAGTTTGTTGATCCTGGTTTTAGTGCAGAAATACAATTATTCGATTTAGAAAAAGATCCATCAGAAGAAAATAATATTGCAAAAAACAATCCAAAAATTGTTAAAAAGATGGAGAATAAGCTTAAAGAAATTTTAAAATAGAGATGTTTTATGAATAACTATTATAGATACTTCGCCTTAATTTAAAGCCACTATAAAATCTGTATAAAAAAAATTAAATCATCCTTATTAAGTAAAAGCTGCGTGCAATGATTTTTTAACAATTTTGGAAGGTTCATAAAGTTTATTGAATTCCAAAATCAAAAGAATCAACAGATTTATAAAAGTTAAAAAGAATAAAAATGGAGTTAAAAAACATAAGAATCAACTTTTTATTAAGTATTGCATTTTGTTTATTTTTTAACAACATACATGCGCAAACTAATATTGTTATAAACCCAGAAACCAAACATCAAACGATAGAAGGTTGGGGAGTTTCTTTAGCTTGGTGGGCAAATCTTGTTGGAGGTATGTCTCAAGAAACTATAGATGAAGTTGCAAATTATGCTGTAAACGATTTAAATTTAAATGTATTTAGATTTAACATTGCAGGAGGAGAAAACCCTACTTGTACAGAAGGAGCTCATATTAGAAAAGATGGTGGTTTATTGCCAGGTTATAGAACTCAGCAAAAAAATAATGAAGGTTGGGGTGTAAATAATTATACAAATGATGCTCGACAAATTGCAGTTATGAATAAAATTGCTGAATTAAGAGCGTTAAAAGGAGATATTATTACAGAAATGATTTCTTATTCTCCACCTTGGTGGATGACACATAGCCAATGTTCAGCTGGTAATGTTGTTGCTACACAAGAAAATTTAAAACCAGAATTTATAGACGATTTTGCAGATTATTTAGTTTCTGTTTCTAAAGGTTTAGATACTATGTATCCTTCTTGGAATATTAGTTATTTAGAAGCTTTTAACGAACCAATTTCTGGTTATTGGAAAAAAGGAGGAAAACAAGAAGGTTCAGCTATTTATCCTGCAACTCAGGCACAAATTTTATGGAGAATGTGGCAAAGAAGAAGAGATTTAGATTTTAACTCTTTGAAATTTACTGCTGCTGATAATTCTAAAATAACAAGCTCACTATCTAATTTAACTACTCTAAGAAATAATAATTTGAATGAATATAATGGTATTTCTAAAATAAGCACTCACAGTTATGGAGGTAGTTGGCAAGATAAAGCCAATTTAGCTTTGTTTGCAAAAAATAATGGCAACAAACCAATTTGGCAAACAGAAACAGGTCCTTTAAGTTGGGATAGAAATGGCAGAGGTTGGTTTGCAAGGCACTATGATATGGCGTATAGATTGGTAGAAGATGTAAGAAATTTAAAAGCTACAGTTTGGTGCGATTGGCAGTTAATGTCTAGAGACGATGGTTGGGGTTTGCTTCACCAAACAAATTGGGATGAAAGTAAGCCGTTTCAAGAGCCTATTTTAAATAAAACAAGAGGTTTTTATTGTCGTAAAAACGTAACTAATTTTATAAAAGTTGGTTATAAAATAATAGCAACTGATGAAGGAAATACCATTGCTGCTTTAAGTCCTGATGAAAATGAAGTGGTTTTAGTACTCGTTAATAGCTCAGAAGATACTAGAGAATATTCTATAGATTTAAGTAAATTCTCTAATGTAAATGGTTATAAAGCCTATAGAACTTCCGAAAAAGGAGAAGATACTACAGAAAACACTATTGAAAATATAAATTTAAAAGGACAATTAACAAAAAAATCTATAAGATATAATGCACCTGCTTATTCTGTAAGTACGTTTGTTATTGATGTTTCTAAATCACTTTCCACATCAGTATTTAAAAAAGAAGGCTTTAAATTTTATCCAATTCCTTTTGCTACGGAAAGTACTTTTAAGTTTCCACGCAATTTAATTAATGGTCGTTTAGTAATTTATAATGTTTTAGGTATGGAAGTTAAAAAAATTGAAAACATTAATAGTAAAGAACTAAAAGTAACCAGAGAGGATTTAGAAAACGGAACTTATTTATATAAATTAGAGGAAGATTCTACAACTTTATCTTCAGGAACCATTGTTATCAATTAAATCAAATAATTTAAAGAACCCATTTATGAAATTAATTAGTTCAATTTTTAGTGTTTTTATAATACTTTTTCTATTTGCTAACTGCACAACTAATAAAATAGAAACAATTTCTTTGGAAGGAACTTGGCAAGTAAAATTAGACTCTACAGATATAGGTAATCAAGAAAACTGGGCTTCAGCTAAATTTGAAGGACAAAATATAAATTTACCTGGTACTTTAGATGATGCTGAAATTGGAGTAAAAAGTACGTTAGAACCAGCTATGAACAACTATGTATTGTCTAATCTTACTAGAAAATATCAATATATTGGTAAAGCTTGGTATCAAAAAGAAATAGAAATTCCGAATGCTTGGGTAAAAGAAAATATTACGTTGAGTTTAGAGAGAATTATTTGGGAATCTACCGTATTTGTAAATGGTAAATTAATTGGTAAAAATAATAGTTTAGTTGCTAAGCATGATTATAATGTTACTGAACATTTAACTGAGGGCAAAAACTTGATAACCATACTAATTGATAATGGTAATAAATTTCCGTACATAAATGTTGCAGGAACCAGATACCCAGACAAAGTAAACCAAGATATGGCACATGGTTATACCAACCACACTCAGATAAAATGGAATGGTATTTTAGGGGATATTCTTTTAAAAACGGCATCAAAAAATGCACCAGAAAATTTACAAATTTATCCAATTAGTAGAGCAAATAAAATAAAAATAAGTTTTGAGCAAGCATCTGTTTTAGAGAATGAAATAAAGTGTATTATAAAATCTAAAGATGGTAAAGAGGTTTTTAGTGAAAACGTTTCTATTGAAAAAGGAGAGAAAAATACGGTAAGTTTCGAAATTGATAAACCAGAAAACCTGCAGCTTTGGGACGAATTCCATCCAAATTTATATGATGTTACGGTTATAACTAAAACAGGAGAAATAACAGATAGTTTTGGATATAAATATTTGGGTAATGATAATGGAGATTTAACATTAAACGATAAAAGAATTTTTTTAAGAGGAAACTTAGAATGTGTTATTTTTCCATTAACAGGTTATCCGCCAACAAAAAAAGAAGATTGGGCAAAATTAATAACTCAGGCAAAAGCGTATGGTTTAAACCATTTACGTTTTCATTCTTGGTGCCCACCAAAAGCAGCCTTTGAGGCAGCAGACGAAGCCGGTTTTTATTATCAGGTAGAATTACCTCATTGGAGTTTAGAGGTTGGAAAAGATCCAAGCACAACTGCTTTTTTGAGAGAAGAAGCGCAAAGAATGTTAAAAGATTATGGGAATCATCCTTCTTTTATTTTTATGGCTTTGGGTAACGAATTACAAGGAGATATTAGTGTTTTAAATGAGATGGTTGCAGAGTTAAAACCTATAGATAACAGACATTTATATGCTACAACAGCATTTTCTTTTCAAAGACCAACAGGAACAAGACCAGAAAAAGAAGATGAGTTTTTTATTGCGCAATGGACAGATAAAGGTTGGATTCGTGGACAAGGCGTTTTTAATGCCAAACCTCCACACTTTAATGCAGATTTTACTGCCGGAGCTTCACATATAAAAATCCCTTTGGTTACACATGAAATTGGTCAATACTCAGTATATCCAGACATGAGTGAAATTAAAAAATACACAGGTGTTTTAGATCCTTTAAATTTTAAGGCAATTAAAATAGAATTAGAAAATAAAGGACTTATTGATTTTGCACCAGATTTTACTTTTAACTCAGGAAAATTAGCTGCTTTATTGTATAAAGAAGAAATAGAAAGAGCCTTAAAAACACCAAGTTTCGATGGCTTTCAACTACTACAATTACAAGATTTTCCTGGTCAAGGAACAGCTTTGGTAGGATTATTAAATGCTTTTTGGGAATCTAAAGGTGTAATTACTGCAGAAGAGTTTAGCCAATTTAACAGTGAATTAGTGCCACTAATTCGTTTTGAAAAAGCAGTTTACGAAACGGGAGAAAACTTTAAAGCAACTTTAGAAGTTGCTAACTTTTTTGAAGACAAAACAAACCAAACTTTAGATTGGGCAATTACTAATAATGCAGGTTCAGTTATAAAAAATGGGAGCTTTAGAAATGTAAATTTATCAATAGGAAACAATGTAAATTTAGGTAAGATAGATTATGCTGTAAACGTAACAAAAGCTGAGAAATTAAATATTACAGTAAGTTTAAAAGGGACAAAATATACCAACAATTGGCATATTTGGGTGTATCCAAAAAAAGTAACAACAACAGCTAAAGATATACTTATAACATCATCATTTAAAGATGCGGAAGCAGCCTTAAAGCAAGGGCAAAAGGTGTTGTTAAACCCTAATTATAAAGCCTTAAAAGGTATAGAAGGTAGGTTTGTACCTGTTTTTTGGAGTCCGGTACATTTTCCTAATCAACCAGCAACAATGGGTTTAATGGTAGATGATAAAAACCCTGCTTTTAATAGTTTTCCAACAGATACTCATACAGATTGGCAATGGTGGGATTTATGTATCAACTCTAAATCTATAGTTATAGACTCTTTAGAGGTTACACCAATAGTTCGTGTCATCGATAATTTTGTAACGAATCATCATTTAGCAAATGTATTTGAAACAAATGTAGGAACTGGAAAA
Organism: Polaribacter sp. L3A8; assembly: GCF_009796785.1. NCBI lineage: Bacteria > Pseudomonadati > Bacteroidota > Flavobacteriia > Flavobacteriales > Flavobacteriaceae > Polaribacter > Polaribacter sp. L3A8. The sequence goes on along the minus strand of NZ_CP047026.1, from coordinate 2,782,779 downwards.
TTAATATTTTCTGCTATTGATATAAGCTCAACATTATCAGAAAGACCAGTTGCAAGACAATTACGTTATAGTTTATTAAACTATATGCAAAGTGATGCTTTTAAACCGTCTAAAAATATTGAAATGAAAGATTTAGATGTAGTTAAAACAGCAGGCGAAAGTGCTGAAAAGTTTGATTTTTTAAAAATGGATATAGGTTATTAATCAACTATTTTAAATCTTTTATTGTAAATACCTTGTAGATAATTAATTAAAAAAAAACTAAAAATGAAATTACATAAACTTATATTTTTCTTCTTGTTCGCATTTTCTTTTCAGTTTTTTAGTCAAGTTAACTCTATAAAAAACGGTACTTTTTGGAGAGATACAGCGGGTAATAGAATTAATGCCCATGGTGTTGCAATCATAAAACATCAAGGAATTTTTTATATGATTGGTAATGATATGAGAGATGCCTTTACTTTTAAGGGCATTAACTTATATGCTTCTACAGATTTAATGAATTGGGAGTTTAAAAAAACAATTATTGATAAAAATACAAACAATGAATTAAAAAACTTAGAACGGATTACAGAAAGGCCTTGTTTAATTTACAATGCTTTAACAAATACTTTTGTAGTATGGGTTAAATACCAAAATGCGTCATATACCAATAATAAAGCAGCTGTTTTTTATGCTAGCACAATAGATGGAAGTTACACTTATGATAGAGAGTTTTTTCCGAAAGGATATGATTCTAATGATGCTAGTATGTTTGTAGATACAGATGGTAAAGCTTATTACGTATCAACAAATAAAGCAAATCAAAGTTTAAATTTATACACATTAACAGATAATTTTAGAGGTGCAGAAGATGCAACTGTTTTATTTTCTGGTCAGAATAAAGAAGCGCCTGTTATTTTTAAAAAAGATAATATTTATTACATGTTATCATCTACTAAAACAGGTTGGGATCCTAACCAAATGCAATATAGTACTTCTACAAACTTAAAAAGTGGTTGGTCTTCTTGGAAAAACGTAGGAAATAAAATTACATTCGATTCTCAACCTACAGACGTTTTAACAATTACAGGTACAGCAGGCACTAATTATTATTATGTGGGTGATAGATGGAGAGATCCAGATATTAGAAATTCTAAAACAGTACTATTTCCGTTAACAGTTAATAACGGAACATTAAGTATGAATTATGTAAGAGAATTTAAAATCAATTTAACAACAAGTACTTGGTCTGCTTTTGATGATAATGCCTACGTTCCAAAAAATAATTGGAGTGTAGTATCTGTTTCTAGTCAAGAAACAGTTTCTGGTAATTTTCCTTTAACAAATGTTTTTGATGGTAATAAAAATACAATATGGCACTCTCGTTACAATTCTGGACAAGATAATTTTCCTCATGAATTTGTAATAGATTTGGGTGCTAGTTATAGTATTTCTGGCTTAAGTTACGTGCCAAGATTAGATAATAGTTTAAATGGAATTCTTAGAGATTTTCAACTTTTTTTAAGTGAGGATGGCATTAATTGGGGAGCTCCGGTTGCTTCTGGTTGGTTAGGGTATTGGAGCGAACTATATTTTCAACAAAAAAGTGCTAAATTTATGAAGTTTGTTGCGCTTTCAGACTTTAATGAAACTAGTTTTGCAACAGCATCAGAAATAAAATTAATAATTAGTAGCGAGTATACATCTGGAGGAATAAACTCTTACTACAATACAGATAGTCAAGGCTGGAAATCAGGAACAAACATTCAAGTAAACCAAGGAAGTCAAGTGCAATTTGGACCACAAGCGCAAGATAATTTTGGGCAAACACAATATTTTGGAACATTTAGTTGGCATGGACCTAATGGTTATTATTTTAATGGAAGAGCACCTGTGTTAAATAATATTCAGTCGAAAGATTTAGGTACTTACACAGTTTTTTATTTAGATGATAAATTTAATGTTCAAAAACAGGCAATAGAAGTGTTTTCTAATACCATATTATCTACCAAAAACATTAATCTTGAAGAATCACAAATTTCTGTATATCCAAACCCTGCAAAAGATATTTTAACTATTAAAAATGCAGACGATGATACTCTTTATAAAGTTTATAATATTCTCGGAAAAGAGCTAATTAAAAACACAGGAAAAACTATTGATATCTCTAAATTAGATGTTGGATATTATGTTATTTTAATAAACAACAAGGCACACAAATTTGTTAAAGAATAATAAATCTATAAATACTTTTTTTTAACGAACTTAAAAATCTACTGCACAATTTTGTATTAAGACGCATTTTTATAAATATTTTTTTGTCTATATATACAAAAGTAAAGACTATGTTTATAAAAGTGATATGTGTTATTTTTATTTTTTGAGAAATTTTGATTTCTTAAAAAGTATTTTGATACCCTTAAAACTTCAATTTTAAGTTTTGTTTAATTAAAAATCGATTGCTAAATATCACAAAATCAACATAATTTTTTACGCTACATACAATGAAAAACTTTACCCAACTACTGCTTTTAATTTTATTGATTATTGCTTGTCAAGAAAACGAGATAACAAAACCAATTTATACATCAGAAAAATGGGAAAATCCAGAATGGGAAAACCCAGAAATTTTTCAGATAAATAGAGAAGCACCTAAAGCAACATTTTATAATTATAATAACGAAAATGATGCCTTAAGTAATAAAGGTTGGCAAAATTCTGCAAGCTACAAAACTTTAAACGGTACTTGGAGTTTTTATTATGCAGATAGTGTACAAGCAAGACCTGTAGATTTTTATAAAAACGATTTTAGCCTAAAAGGTTGGGATCAAATAGAGGTGCCATCAAATTGGGAAATGAAAGGGTTTGGGCTTCCTGTTTATGTAAATGCAGGATATGTTTTTCCTAAAAACCCACCATTTATAGATCATAGTATTAACAATGTAGGGAGCTATAAAAGAACAATTAATATCTCTAAAGACTGGGGTAATAAAGAGGTTTTTTTACACTTTGCAGGTGTAAGTGGTGCTATGTATGTATATGTAAATGGAGAAAAAGTTGGCTATAATGAAGGGAGTAAAACTGCTGCTGAATTTAACGTTACAGAATTTATAAAAACTGGAGAAAACCAAATTGCTGTTCAAGTTTTACGTTGGTCTGATGGTAGTTATATGGAAGATCAAGATTTTTGGAGATTAAGTGGTATCGAAAGAGATGTGTATTTAAGGGCAGAAAATAAACTTCATATAAAAGATATTAGGTTAAATGGAGATTTATCTTCAGATTACTCAAAAGGAGTATTCAGCTTAGATATTGAACTAGATAATTTCTCTAAAAAAGAACAAGCTGCAGCCCTTGAAATTACACTTTTAGATAAAGATAAGGTTTTAAAAAAATACTCAAAAAAGTTAAATGTTTCCGCAGATAACTCTTCATCTGCAGGTTTTAATGAGGCACTTTCAGATATAAAATCGTGGTCAGCAGAAACACCAAATTTGTACACTACATTAATTACATTAAAAGATACAGACAATAATGTTTTACAATCAACAGCTCTAAAAGTTGGTTTTAGGAATATCAAAATAAAAAATAATCAATTTTTAATTAACGGTAAACCTGTTCTAATTAAAGGAGTAAATCTGCACGATCATGATGAGTCTGAAGGACATGTTGTAAGTAAAGAGTTAACAATTAAAGATTTAAAGGTAATGAAAGAAAACAACGTAAACGCAATACGTTGTAGCCATTACCCAAAAAATCCTTTTTTCTATGAACTTTGTGATGAGTATGGTTTTTATGTAATTGATGAAGCTAATATAGAAAGCCATGGAATGGGAACAACAAACCAAGGTTTAGATAATGATGAAAAAAGAAAAAGTGTGCATCCAGCATATTTACCTCAATGGAAAGCAATGCACTTAGATAGAACTATTAGAATGTTTGAGCGTGATAAAAATCACCCTTCAATTGTAACTTGGTCTTTAGGAAATGAAGCAGGAAATGGAGATAATTTTTTTACTACTTATAAATGGTTAAAAGATAATGATAGTACAAGACCAACACAATACGAAGGAGCAACAGGTTATGCAAATACAGATATTCAAGCACCTATGTATATGCTAATTCATGATATGATTAAGTATGCTGAAAATGATCCTAAAAGACCAATGATACAATGTGAATATTCGCATGCAATGGGTAATAGTTTAGGTAACTTTAAAGATTATTGGAATGCTTTTAGAAAATATGATGTTTTACAAGGTGGTTTTATTTGGGATTGGGTAGACCAAGGTATAAAGACCAAAACAGACGATGGACAAGAATTTTGGGCTTATGGAGGAGATTTAGGCGCAAGTCATATAAAAAATGATGGTAATTTCTGTTTAAATGGTGTTGTAAACCCAGACAGAACTGCACATCCTGCATTAGAGGAATTAAAGAAAGTTTATCAAAATATACATTTTAAAGATATGAACTTTAAAACAGGTAAAGTAGCTGTTTATAATGAGTTTTTCTTTAGAGATTTAAATGAGTTTAATTATTCTTGGAAACTTTTTAAAAATGGTTCTCAAATAGAAAAAGGAACCATGGCAAGTACAAATGTTGCTCCTGGAGAAACAAAAACACTAGCTTTAAACTTACCTAAAATAGACTTAAATACAGGTGAGTTTTCTTTACAATTATATGCACATACAAATACAGAATCCCGTTTAGTTGCTAAAGATTATGCAGTTGCTAAAGAAGAGTTTATTGCTGGTAATTATACCCCAATATACTTAGAAACCTCAAAAGAAAGCTTAGAGGTTTTAAAAGAAGAAAGCAGTTTAACCTTAAAATCTGCTAATTTCGAAGCAAAATTTAATACCAAAACGGGTACATTAAATGGTTTAAATTATGGAGATGGAAATATTTTAGTACAAGGCATGCAACCAAATTTTTGGAGAGCAACCACAGATAATGATTTTGGTTTTAATATGCCAAAGGAGTTTGGTATTTGGAAAGAAGCTACAGAAACCCAAACATTAATTTTTATAGAGTTTAAAGATGGAGAAAAAATAATAGATATATCAACTTTAAAAGAGCGTAATTCTTTAAATAGAAAATTTGCAAATATTAAAGTAGTATATCAATTGCCTAATGAATTAGCTAAAATTCAAATAGATTATAAAATAGAGGCTTCTGGTCAAATAACGGTTACAAACTCTTTAAGAGATGTAAAAAAAGGCGTTTCTAATATACCGCGTTTTGGAAATAATTTTATTTTAAATAACAACTATAATCAAGTAAATTGGTATGGTAGAGGGCCACAAGAAAACTATCAAGACAGAAACTCTGCAGCATTTGTAGGAGTTTATAATTCTAATGTAGAAGACTTATATTATCCTTATATACGTCCGCAAGAAAATGGTTATAAAACAGATGTTCGTTGGATAACTTTTACAGAAACTTCTGGTAAAGGAATAAAAGTTTTAGGACCAAAAATGTTAAGTTTTAGTGCACATCATCAATACAATTCAGATTTTGATTCAGGCAAAGAAAAGCAACAAAGACACACAACAGATATTGTAAAAAGAGATTTTGTAAATATCAATATAGATACTGAACAAATGGGTGTTGGAGGAGATACCAGTTGGTGGGCTAGACCTTTAAACAAATATCAAATTAAGACAAAAAATATGAGCTATGCTTACAGTATAATTCCTATCAAAAATTAAAAACTGATGAGTATAATCTTAAATTATTTTTTAACTGAAACAATACATAAAAAGATAAGATGTAGTTTTATAATACTGTTTAATTTATTAGCTGTTAATTTTCTTTTTTCTCAAGAAATGGTGGATACTGAAACACCTGCATCTGTTAAACCAAATGGAGTTGATTTGTTTGGAGACTGGGAAATGACGTTTAGTGACGAGTTTAATGATACAGAAATAGATGGCTCTAAATGGGGGGTGTCTAATAGCGAAAAATCTAGAAACTCTAGACCAGGTTTAGGAATTTCTCAATGGTTTTGGAGACCTCAAAACACTTGGGAAGTAGATGGAAACCTTGTTTTAAGAGTGCAAAAGTACAACGCCAATACAATGACTTGTGGTTCTGTAAATTCTAATAATAGGTTCGAAAAAGCTTTTGGTTATTATGAAACAAGAATTAAAATAGCACAAGCAGATAAAGGTACTCATACTGCGTTTTGGTTTCAGGGAGATAATATGGGTAATATAGATGGAACAGGAAGAGATGGAGCAGAAGTAGATGTTTTTGAATCTGCTTGGACAGGAGATTATACAAAATCTGTAATACACATAGATGGTTATGCAAGTGCACATAAAGCAAATACAAAAAGGTATGAAACACCAGGCTTACATGAAGGTTTTCATACATTTGGTGTATTATGGACCCCAGATGCCATAAAGATTTATTATGATGGTAAATTAAAAATTACGTATTCAGATCCAAAATGGATTCCACAGGTACCACAATATATTTGGCTTTCAGATGGTGCTAGTTTTGGTTTTTCTGGAGATAATTTTACAAAAGAACCAGTTGGGACACTTACACATGCTTATGTAGATTACGTTAGGGTTTGGGAATTAGATAATTATGCTTGTCTTAATCCTATTAAAGAGGTAGAAAATTTAGAATACGCAAGCAATGGAGCAACAACAGATGTTGTTCAAAACTCTTTAGCATCTAATGATTCGTTACTAAGATTCCAGTCAAATGGTGAAGGAGATGAAGTAGTTTTAGAGAATATCTGCCATACAGAAAGTGGTTATTATACCTATAATTTATCAGGTTTAACCTTTAGTACTTTTGGTCAATTTAAAGCATCCATAGAAATAGAAGAAGGTGTTTGGCATGAGTTTGATCAAGTATTAGATCTTTATGGAGCATCAGTTAAAGAAAAATCGCAAACTTTTGGAGCTATTTATCTAGAAAAAGGGAATTACAATATAAAATTAACTTCTGTAGGTAAAAATGAAAATTCTACAGGTTATTGGGGAGCTTTTGATGTGTTAAATATTAAGAGTAGTTCAACATTAGATATTAATTTTTTAGATGAAATTAGTTCAGAGGTTTTATGGACTGGCGAAGCCGAAGATGCTTTATATGCAGGTGCAAGTGCGTTACAGAACTGTAATACTGCTTCAAATGGACAGTATATAAATTTAAACCCAGTACCAAATAAAAATTTAAACTATACAAATGTGCCAGTAAATGAGGCTGGCTCTTATATTTTAAATGTAGCATATATGTCTGCAAATAATAGAAGTGCAAAAGTTCACGTAAATGGAGCGCTTTTATACAATGGGTTTTTTGAAAGATCGGGCAATTGGTGTGATGCTGGAGGACAAATGGCAGAAAGAACTTTTCTGGTTAATTTAAATGCAGGAATAAATGCTATAACAATATCTCAATCTCAAGAAAATATGCCAATTTTTGATAAAATTACTATTCTAAATGGCCCTTCAGATATAGATAAAGATGGGGTGCCAGATGTATTTGATATAGATGATGATAATGATGGTGTTTTAGATATATTAGACAATTGCAAAACAACCCCAAATACAGAACAAAAAGATACTGATAATAATGGTATTGGTGATGCTTGCGGTGGAAATGTATTAAATATTGATATTTTTAATTCAATAGATAAGTTACGTATTTACCCAAATCCAACAAACGGAAAAATTACAATTACAGTTAAAGATTTTATTAAAATTTTAGAGTTGGAAATATTTGATGTTACAGGAAAAAAAGTGCAAACAAAAATTTTAGAAAAAGAAGTATCGGAAATTACAATGCTACCAGTTCTAGCAGAAGGAATCTATTTTTTTAAGTTTAATACAGGTAATAATTTTTTATGGCGAAAAATAATTTATACAAACCTTTAGTTTCTTAGGTAATAATAAATAAAGATGATAAAAAATATCAAGTCAATAATATATATATCTATTTTAATAGTTTCATTTCATAATTATTTTGCGCAAGAAAAACATAGTAGTTTTAAACCAGGGGAAATCTGGAAAGATACAGATGGTGTACATATTAATGCACATGGAGCAGGAGTATTAACTAAAAATGATACTTATTATCTATTTGGAGAACACAAAGTTAAAGGTAGTAGAGGAAACCAATCTTGGGTTGGTGTAAGGGTTTATTCATCTAAAGATTTATACAATTGGAAAAATGAAGGAGTTGCTTTAAAAGTAACAAAAGACCCGTCATCTAAATTAGTAGAAGGCAGTTTAATTGAGCGCCCAAAAGTTATTTATAATGATAAAACTAAGAAATATGTTATGTGGTTTCATCACGAATTAAAAGGCAGAGGTTATGATGCTGCATTAGTTGGTGTTGCAGTTTCAGATAATGTTACAGGTCCTTATAATTATATAGATAGTTTTAGAATGCATCCTAATGTATGGCCTAAAAACTTTAGTGAAGAACAAAAGCAGCATGCAAAAAAAATGTCAAAACAAAAACTAAAATGGGGTGAAGGCTCTGTGCATGGTGTCTATTTCTTAAGAGATTTTGAAAGTGGGCAAATGTCTAGAGATATGACTCTTTTTAAAGACGATGATGGTGTTGCATATCACATTACAGCATCCGAAGAAAATGGAACTTTAATAATATCTAAATTAAGTTCTGATTTTCTTTCGCTTTCAGACGAATATATACGTGTTTTTCCTGGAGGAAATAATGAAGCACCAGCTATATTTAAGAAAGATGGAAAGTATTTTATGATATCTTCTGGTTTAACAGGTTGGGACCCAAATAGTGCAAGATCTGCAATGGCAGATAATATGCTTGGTAGTTGGACTTCTTTAGGAAACCCTGCAAGAGGTAATGAAAAAGAGAGAAAAACTACTTTTCATAGTCAAAGTACTCACATTTTACCAGTAATGGGTAAAAAAGATGCTTATATTTTTATGGCAGATAGATGGATGCCTCAAAACGCAATTAATGGCAGATATGTATGGTTGCCAATTGAGTTTGAAGATGAAAAGCCAATCATAAAATGGTATTCTGAATGGAGTTTAGATTTTTTTGATAAATAAAAATTAATAATATGAAATTAAATAGTATTTGTTTAAGTTTTTTTATTCTACTGATAATCAGTTTTAGCTGTAAAACTAAAGAAACTAACAGTAAAAACAGATTAGTAACAAGTAAAAAACTAAAAAATGTACAACCAAATGTTATCATAATTTTAATTGATGATGCTGGCTATGTAGATTTTGGTTTTATGGGTAGTGAAGACTTACAAACGCCTAACATAGATAAATTAGCAAAAAGCGGAGTTGTATTTACAGATGCACATGTTAGTGCAACAGTTTGTGCACCTTCTAGAGCAGGTTTAATTACGGGTAAATACCAACAACGATTTGGATTTGAGGCAAATGGAACAGCAGGAATTGGTTTAAGTGATAACGTAACTACAATTGCAAATGTGTTTCAAAAAAATGGTTACAATACATATGCTTTAGGAAAATGGCATTTAGGAGAAGACGTTTCAGACCATCCAAACCAAAGAGGTTTTGATGATTTTTATGGTTTTATTTCTGGTAGTAGGTCTTATTTTCCAATAAAAAATCCATCAAGAAACGATATGTTACAAAATAATGGAAAACGTGTAATTTTTGACGGTTATATGACAGATGTTTTAGGAGATCAATCTCTAAAATATATAGAGGATTCTAAAAACCAACCATTTTTTATGTATTTATCATACAATGCTGTGCATACACCAATGCACGCTAAAAAAGAAGATTTAGAAAAATTTAAAAATCATCCAAGACAAAAGTTAGCTGCAATGACTTGGTCTTTAGATGAGAACATCGGTAAATTAACAGATAAATTAGAAACCTTAGGGGTTAGAGATAATACAATTATATATTTTTTAAGTGATAATGGTGGGGCTCATAATAACGAATCGAAAACGGGGTCTTTAAAAGGTTGGAAAGGTAATAACTTTGAAGGTGGCCACCGTGTGCCATTTTTAATGAGTTGGCCTTCAGTAATTAAAGGCAATGAAAAATTTAATGGATTAACCTCATCACTAGATATTTTTGTAACTTCAATAGCAGCAGCAAATATCTATGAAGAAAATTTAGAGTTAGATGGAGTTAATTTAATGCCATATTTAAATAATACTAAAACAGGTAATCCTCATAAAAACTTATTTTGGAAAAAACTAGAGGCTTCTGCAATTAGAACTGGAGATTACAAAATGATTACTTTAAATAATTATGGATCTGTAGTTTATAATCTGAAAGAAGACTTAGGAGAAACAAAAAATATAATAAATTCAAAAGTTTCTATTTCAGAAAATTTAAAGAAAACTTATAAAGATTGGGAAAAAACGTTAATGAAACCATTATGGGATGAAGGCGAAAGTTGGTTAAATGTTTCAAATCATATTCATCAGAGCTTAATGGAAAATAAAAAGACAGATTATAAAGATATTTGGAATCCTGCTTACAAGAAAGCACATCCAAAAAAGTAAGATTTTTTAAGTGTATTTACATTCTTTTTAGTTTTTTAATCAAATTTCAAAACTTAAAAAATAACGATATAAAGCCTATATCAAATGGACAAATATTTATACATTAATTTAATGTATAAATATTTTTTTATGAGTTTTTAATGCAAATAAATTGGTTGCGTAAGTCATCAATTATGTAGGCAATTGTTTAGATTGATCTATCATTGGAAAAGAAAAAAGCATTATAATTATAGAACTACTTTTTATTTAGTATGGCAGCATTTTCTAGCTAATCCTCACAAACCTCATTTCTCTTCAGTAGCTTTAAACTTTACATACAAACATGATTCAGTTTGTATATATCAAATTAATTTATCCTTAATATTTATAGCTTTAAATTATATAAATTTTAATATAAAAGTATTTTTGTTGATGTTTTTAGTTGTTTTATCCATTTTTTCATGTATTCTAAATGCTAAATTGCACTCAGTTATGTTAATGAGATGTTAATTGAATCTTAATTTTAGTTAATACTTAAAGTATTTATAAAAAACATTCTTTTAACTTAACGTTTTTCTTACATAATAAATAATAAACGCAAACCAAATATTAAAGTATGAAGAATACAAAACATCTAATCGTCTTATTTATTTTACTTGCCCAAACTGTGTTTTCGCAAATTTCAATAGAGGGAACTGTAAAAGACCCGGAAGGAAACCTTTTACCTGGAGCCAGTGTTTTAGAGAAAGGGACCACGAATGGATTTTCAACAAATTTTGACGGTCAATATGTAATTTCAGTGTCAAATACAGATGCCGTTTTAGTTTTTGCCTATTTAGGGTACAAAAAGAAAGAAGTTGCTGTTAAAAATCAAAAATCAATAAATGTAGTTTTAGAAAATGATGACAATCAACTTGATGAAATTGTACTAGTAGGTTTTGGTACTCAGAAAAAAGAGAGTTTGGTAAGTTCTATTACTACAATTACTCCATCAGAACTGCAAGCACCTACAAGTAATCTTACCTCAATGTTAGCTGGTAGGGTTGCAGGTATGATTGCTTTTCAAAGAAGTGGTGAGCCAGGAGCAGATAATTCCGACTTTTTTATTAGAGGTTTAAGTTCTTTCGGAACTGGTAGGCAAAATCCATTAATTCTTATTGATGGTATTGAATCTACAAATACAGATATGGCCAGATTACAACCAGATGATATTGATTCTTTCTCTGTTTTAAAAGATGCTGCAGCTTCCTCTATATATGGAGCGCGTGGTGCAAATGGAGTGGTTTTAATTTCAACAAAAGTAGGTAAAGTTGGTGCAGCTAAATTTGACGTTAGAATAGAGAACAGGTTTTCTTCTAACACAGACAACTTTAAAATGGCAGATAACATTACCTACATGAAGTTGGCAAACGAAGCAAATTTAACTAGAGATCCTTTAGCGCAATTGCCTTACTCTCAAAACAAAATTGAAAGAACAGCAGCTGGCGATAATCCTTTATTATACCCAAATAATAATTGGATAGATAGATTGATAAAAGATTTTTCTTGGAACCAAGCATTTAATATAAGTGCAAGTGGAGGTGCTGAAAAAGCTCGTTATTACGTTGCAGGTACATTTAATGTAGATAATGGTTTAATTAAACAAAACAGTTTAAATGGTGTGGATAATAATATAAAATTGCAAAATTATTCAATAAGAACAAACATAAATTTACAGTTAACACCAACAACAGAAGGTATCATAAGAATGTATGGTCAGTTTGATGATTACAAAGGGCCAATTGGAGGAAGAGATGCTCAAGGTAGAAGAGTAAATGGGGGACAACGTATTTTTAGTTCTGCTTTGTATTCAAATCCAGTATTGTTTCCAGACATTTATCCAGCAGAACTTTCACCATTTACAACACACCCAATGTTTGGTGGTGCAGAAACAAGACCAGGAAGTGGTGTTTTAGCTCAAAACCCTTATGCAGAAGCTGTAAGTGGTTTTCAAGAATATAAAAACTCAACTTTTCAGGTACAATTAGAGTTAAAACAAGATTTAGACTTTATAACAGAAGGCTTAAGTGCTAGAGCAATGGGTTATATCAGAAGATTTCAATACTTTGATGTAAGTAGAGGTTTTAACCCCTTTTATTACTCATCAAGAAAAAACCCAGAAAACGGAGAAATTATATTAAATGTAATTAATGATGGTAGTGAAGGTGCTATTGGTGGTCTTGCAGGAGCAGGTACTGAATTTTTAGATTACAGTCCAGGTGAAAAAAATATAGATGCTAGAATACATATAGAGACAGCTATAAACTATAATAGAACGTTTAATAAAGTACACAATGTTTCAGGAATGTTAGTTAACTTATTGCAAAGTTTTCAAACAGGAAATGCAGGGTTTTTAGAAGCATCTTTGCCAAGAAGAAACAATAGTTTCTCTGGTAGATTTACTTATGATTATGATAGTAGATATTTAGTAGAATTCAATTTTGGTTATAATGGTTCTGAACGTTTTGATTCTGGAAAAAGATTTGGTTTCTTTCCTTCAGTAGGTTTAGCATACAGAGTTTCTAATGAGAAATTTTTTGAGCCAGTTAAAAACGTATTAACAGATTTTAAATTTAGAGCTACTTTTGGTACTGTTGGTAATGATGATATTGGGGGAACAGCTCAAGATCGATTTTTCTATTTAGCTGGTGTAAATCTTAATGATAATACTTATGGAGCTACTTTTGGTCAGGATTTTGAGTTTTCTAGACCTGGTGTATCAACAACAAGTTATGCAAATAGAAATATTAGTTGGGAAACTTCTGAACAATTAAATCTTGGAATTGATTTTGAAATTTTAAATTCTTTAACAATTAATGCAGATTATTTCAGACAAACAAGATCAAATATACTTCAGGTAAGACAAGATGTGGGTGCAACTCAAGGTTTGCAACTTACGCCTAGAACTAATTTTGGTGAAGCACAAACACAAGGTTTTGAATTAGCTTTAGATTATAATAAACAGTTTGGTAGAGATTGGTGGACTAGTTTACGTGGTAACCTAACCTACTCTAGAAGTAAGGTTTTACAGTTTGCAGAGCTTGATTATCCTGATGAACTATCTTATTTAAGACAAAAAGGGAATTCAGTAGCACAAACTTATGGTCTTATTGCAGAGCGTTTGTTTATTGATGACGAAGAAGTTGCCAATTCACCTACTCAGTTTGGGGATGTTCGTGGTGGAGATATTAAATATAGAGATGTAAATGGAGATGGCGTAATTAGTAATACAGATAGAGTACCAATTGGTTTACCAAGAGTGCCAGAGCTTATTTTTGGTTTTGGAGGTACAGTAGGTTACAAAGGTTTTGATCTAAGTATTTTCTTTCAAGGTTCTGGTAGATCTAGCTTTTTTATAAACCCATCATTAATTCAGCCATTTTTTATTAATGGAAGATCAGAAAGTGGTTTATTACAAGCAATTGCAGACAGTCACTGGTCTGAAGAAAATAGAGATATTTACGCATTTTGGCCTAGACTAAGTACTAATCAAGAAGTTAATAACAATCAAACATCAACTTGGTGGATGAGAAATGGAGCTTTTTTAAGACTTAAAAATATAGAAGCTGGTTACAATGCTCCAGAAAATTTTTATAAAAAATTAGGACTTAAAAATTTAAGAGTATATGCAAGTGCTATTAATGTTGCGGTTTGGAGTTCTTTTGATTTGTGGGATCCAGAACAAGGAGCTAATGGATTAGGATATCCAATACAAAGCACCTATAATATTGGATTAACAGCTAGATTTTAAAAAAATGATTAATTTAAAAAATAAAAAAATGAGTTTGTATTTTAAAAAAATTAAAGTATTTGCTGTGTTTGTGGCACTAACTATAAGTTTTCAATCTTGCGATAGTTTTTTAGATATAGTTCCTGATAATGTAGCAACTATAGATAATGCCTTTACACTAAGAAATGAGGCCGAAAAATACTTGTTTACTTGTTATTCATACATACCAAAAAACGGAGATATTAATTATAACATAGGTATGTTATCAGGAGATGAAGTTTGGAAAAATAATGTTGCACTTCCTAATATGCCTAGTACCCAAATAGCCATTGGTAGCCAAGCTGTAGGTACAGTTTTTCAAAACGCTTGGGACGGTAATAGAGATGGTGCTGGTCCATCGAACAACTACGATATTTATGATGGTATTAGACATTGTAATATTTTTATAGAAGCTGTTAGTAATACTGATAATGTTAGAGATTTAGATGCTTCAGAAAGACAACGTTGGATTGCTGAAGCGCAATTTTTAAAAGCTTATTATCATTATTATTTATTAAGAATGTATGGGCCAATTCCTATTATAGATAAGAATATTCCTATTGAAGCATCAACAGAAGAAATAAATGTTTTTAGAGAACCTTTTGATGATTGTGTAACTTATATATCAAATTTATTAGATACATCTGCAGAAAAATTACCAGAATCTATACAAGATGTTACCAATGAATTAGGTAGAATTACAAGGCCAATTGCATTGGGTATAAAAGCCAAATTATTAACAATGGCAGCTAGCCCTTTATTTAATGGAAATCCAGATTATGCAGGTTTTACAGATAGTAAAGGAAGGCAGTTAATAAGCACAACATCAGATTCTGAAAAATGGAATAAAGCCGCAGATGCTGCGTTAGCTGCTATTCAATCTGCAGAAGCTATAGGAAGTAGTTTGTATTACTTTCCTCAAAATCAGTTTAATTTATCCGATACTACATTAACTAAAATGAGTATTAGACAGGCTGTTACAGAGCGATGGAATCAAGAGGTAATATGGTCCAATCCAAATAGTAGAACAGGAGCTTTACAGTATTATTGTATGGTTCCTTTGAGCTCAGAATACACGCATACTTTAGCCCAAAAAATATTATCACCACCATTAAAAATAGCTAAAATGTACTACACTAAAAATGGAGTACCTATGAATGAAGATAGAACTTTAAACTTTGGGAATGATACAGATTTAAGAATTGGAGATGCAGACCATCGTTATAATATTTTAGAAGGATATAGAACAGCTAGGATTCATTTTGATAGAGAGCCTCGTTTTTATGCAAATTTAGGTTTTGATGGGAGTACTTTTTATAAAGACGATAGTCCATCTAGATCAGATGAAGATACTTGGGTAATTCGTTCTAAATTTAACGATTATTCGGGTAGTAATGCGGGTGTACTTTACAATGTTACAGGATATTATATTAAGAAGTTGATAGATAGAAGGATGACGAATTCTACTCAAAACCCTTATAGAACTTATGCTTGGCCAGAACTAAGATTGGCAGACTTATACCTTTTGTATGCAGAGGCTTTAAATGAAGCTTCTGGGCCAACACCAGAAGTTTTAAGATATATAGATTTAGTTAGAGCAAGAGCTGGTTTAAAGGGTGTTGCTACATCTTGGTCTACGTATTCTGTAAATCCATCAAAATACACCACTAAAGAAGGTATGAGGGAAATAATTCATCATGAGAGGCTAATCGAAATGTCTTTCGAAGGACAAAGATTTTGGGATTTAAGACGTTGGAAAAAAGCTGCTGAAGAATTAAATAAACCAATTCAAGGATGGAACTTTACTGGAATTGAAGAAGCTGAATATTATCAAATACAAACTTTAGAACTACAAAGATTTGTTGCACCAAGAGATTATTTATGGCCAATTTCTGAAAACACATTATTACAAAACCCTAATTTGGAGCAAAACCCAGGTTGGTAATCAATTCTAAAATAATAAATTATGAGATACTTAATATTTAAAACCTGTTTATGTATACTTTGTATAGTCGCAACATTAACTTCTTGTGATAAAAGTGATAATTTTAACGAACCTTTAAGTGAAAATAGTACTGTACCAGAGCAGTTAACTAATATTTCTGTTACAAATGCGGCAGGTAAATCTAAAATTACATATTCACTACCTAAAGATGATAATTTACTATATGTAAAAGCACTTTATAAGTTAGATACTGGTAAAGAAATTGAAGTAAAGTCTTCATTTTATAAAAAAACAATAGAGCTCGATGGTTTTTCTATTGCTGGTCCTAGAGAAGTAAGTTTAGTTACAGTAAGTAGAAACGAAATTGAATCTGCACCAATTATTATAACAGTAAATCCTTTAGATTCTCCTATTTACGATATTTACAAAAGTCTTTCAGTGGGGCCTGATTTTGGTGGTTTGTTTTTAGAAGCTAAAAATCCAGAAAGAGCTGATATTGCTATTTTAGTAATGGAAAAAGATGAGAATGGAGATTGGGAAACAACTGCTAATAGTGTGTACACAGGTACAGATGAAATTTTTAGAACAGTTAGAGGTTTAGATACAATATCTAGAGATTTTGCATTTACAATTCGTGATCGTTTTTTAAATACTTCAGATACATTATTTCAAGCGGTAAAACCAATTTTTGAAACAGAAATACCAAGAACACAATATGCTGGATTTCCATTACCAGGAGATGCTCCAACAAATGATTTTGGATTCGGTCTAGATAGATTATTTGATAATAATTTTATAGGCTGGCCAAGAATTTATATTACAGATGCTTCTGCACCTGCTCCTCATTCATTTACTATAGATTTAGGACAGGAATTAAAAATAAGTCGTGTTAAAATCTGGGATTATCCACAAGGAACTGCAGCAGGCTATATTTATTATTGGCAATTTAACATGCGTAATTTTGAGATTTGGGGTTCAAATAATCCAAGTACAGACGGAAGTTATGATAGTTGGGATTTGTTAGGTACCTATGAAGTTGTAAAACCTTCTGGGTTGCCTTTAACACAGCAAAATGCTGAAGATTTAGAATTTGCACAAGATGGTTTCAATTGGCCAATTCCTATTACATCACCTAAATATAGATATTTAAGAATTAACAACTTAAAAAATTGGGCTGGTGGTGGCCGTTTAGCGATTGCAGAAATGAGAGTTTACGGAGATCCTAGATAATAATAAATACTAATAAATTAATTAATATTATGATTAATAAGTTAAAAAATATAGCATATTCACTGTTTCTGTTCGGAGTATTAGTAATAGGTTTAAATGCTTGCTCTGTAGAAGCTGACGATTTTAAGAAATATACTGAAGGTGGTGAAATCTCCTATACAGGAAAACTAGATTCAGTAAAGATTTTTTCAGGTAAAAATAGAATGAAACTAAATGCTTTTTTAAGCACAGATCCACAAGTAACCTCTTATCGAGTTTATTGGGCTAGCAGAAAAGACAGTGTAGTTATTCCTGTACAAGAAAATCAAATTGCAACGAATATTTCTCAAATAATTGAAAACCTTGAAGAAAATACGTACAATTTTGAGATTGTAACTTTTGATGATAAAGGAAATAGTTCAGTACCTGTTTTTACATTAGGAAAAGTGTATGGAGAACGTTATCAAAATTCAATAATTAACAGGCCTCTTGTAAAAAGCGAATTGCAAATAGCAGATAATTCTGCAGTAGTTCAGTTTGCTCCAGTAGATACCTCTTCTGGGATCATCGATTCTGAGTTAGAATATACAGATAATAATAATGTAACTAAATCTTATACAATTCCTGCAGACAGTACTTATCAATTAGTTTTAGGTAATTTTAATCCAGGAAATACTTTTAAATATAGATCTTCTTTTAAGCCAGATTCTACAAGTATAGATACTTTTTATACAGACTATAGTGTTATAGAAGCTATTGTTCCTATTTCAGAAGCGCCTTACTTTGAAAACGCTTCTAAACCTTTTAAATTGTTAGAGATTGGTACAGGTCGTTATGGAACACCAACAGATTGGATTCATAATGAAGGTGCATTAAATCATAATGGTTATGGTGTTTATGATAGTAATAGTGGTGGTGGAATATTTAATCTTGTTTCTGGTTATGGAGGTGAACCTAATATTGTTAATGGTAAAATTTACCAAAAAATGAGATTAAGAAGTGGTACCTATACCTATACATTAGTAACAGAAGGTAATAATTATAATGGTGTAAACGACCAAGTTTATATGACAGCTACTTTAGGAGATATATTACCAGATGTTATAGATGTAGAAACATCTTCAGAAACATTAGCCTTTACAAGAGTTTCTGGTCCAGCAAATACATATACAATTGAATTTACTTTAACAGAAGATTTAACAGATATTGCAATAGGTTTAGCTTTAACAAATGGTATTAATCCAAATGAGCCAAGTGCTCCACCAGTAAATATTAATAGATTTATGACAATTGCTTCTTTTAGTTTGCAAAAAAAATAATATATAAAAATATCTATTCAATTAGATTTTTTAAATGGTTTTTTGTTTTAATTACAATCTTATAATTAAGGAAGTAATTAAAATAAAAAACCATTTTTAATTGCAATATTTTTTATTTTAAAGACTAACAAAAGGTGATTTTTTATCATTAAGATTTATAAATTAAAAAGTTTTTTTTATTCTTTATGATACAGCATTCTATTGATTTGTATTATAATCGTAATTAATTAACAGTTAATCTTTTAAATTGATATAATAGTCCATGTAATTTCAATTTATGTCTATTTTTTGAGTTTTCATTTATGTTAAATTTAACTAAATATTTAAATTTAATTATCATGAAAAAAACAATTACATTTTTGTTGTTACTTTATAGTACAGCATTAATACACGGACAAATTAATGTAAACGATTTTGAATTAGGTTACGAACCTGTAGTAATTTCAACTAATTTTAATACAAATGTTGTTGTAAATCCTACTAAAGCAGGTTTAAATTTATCTGAAAATTGTTTACAAGTAGGTAGAACAGCAGCAGTAGAATGGTGGCGAAGTTTTATCATTAATGTAAATCCAAATTTAGTAATAGCACCTTCAGAAAAGAAGTTTTTAAGTGTTATGGTAAATTATCCAGCATCACCAGATTTTGGTGTATCTACTGCCGGAGCTGATGACACAGATAGGGGTTTAAATTCTTTAATAACAAGAAGTTTAAACACTTATGATGCTTCTGTTGGTAAGGTAAATACATGGCAGGAATTGGTTTTTGAAATTAAAACCGCAGGTACTGGAGCACATACGTTTACCAATGGTACTATGTATAAAGTTGTTTTTTATCCAGATATGGGTTTTAATAATGTACCTGCAGGTAGGGTTCTTACTAATCCTACTATTGGTTATGTAGATAATATTCGTGTTTTAGATTATAATCCATTAGATAATAATTGGTTAGGTACTACATCAACAGATTGGAATACTTCTACTAACTGGTCTAAAGAAGCTGTTCCTGTAACAACCGATAATGTAGTTATACCATCAGGTACTACGTTTTCTCCTGAAATAAGTTCACATACAGGAGTAACAGTTGATGATTTAACAGTGGCTTCTGGAGCAATTTTAACAATTAAAGACGGAAGTTCTTTAATTGTTAGTGGTGCAGCAACAGGTAACATTACCTATAAAAGAACATTAAGCAAAGCTGCTGGTTTAACAGAGGGTTGGCATAGTTTATCATCACCAGTTTTAGGAGTTACAGCTTCCTCTCTAAGAGCAGAAAATGACTTTGCAGATGGTTCTGGAGGAAATAGAATAGGGTTATCAACTTATAATAATGTTACACCTGCTTGGAATTACTTTACCACAACTAGTACAGACGCAATACCTGCTGGTACTGGCTTAAGTGTAAAATTAGATAATGGAGGTTCAAATACTGAAGTTTCTTTTACTGGTACTTACTCTGGCGCTTATACAGAAGTAGTTATTTCTCAAGGAAGTAATAACTTTAATTATGTAGGTAATCCATTTTTGTCTTATCATAATTTAGGTGGTTTCTTTACAGGAAATGCTCAAGCAGATAGATTATCTGAACCTACTATTTGGTTTTGGGACGAAAATAAAGAGGGGGTTAATATGGGGGGCTATGTTACAAAAATGTCTGGTATTCCTTTAGATACAGATTTTGAATTAGCACCAGGACAAGGTTTTTTTGTAAGTGCAGGTTCTGCAGCTTCAAACAAAGTTGCGTTCTTTTTAGGTCAATTAAGTCATCAAGGAACAGATTCTTTTTTAAAGAGTGTTAACAATACTACAGAAATAAAGTTGAAAGTAACTCAAGACAACTCAATACATAGTACAAAACTATATTATATAGAAGGTACTTCAACTGGTTTTGACAATGGATTTGATGGTTCATTGTTTGGTGGTGTAGAATATGATTTATCAATTTATACAGGATTAATTAATGAGGATAAAAAATTAAGCGTACAGTCTTTACCAAATTCAGATTATGATGCTATGGTAGTACCTATTGGAATTAAATCATCTTTTGGGAAAGAAATAACTATATCTGCAAGCTCCTTAAATTTACCAGATGGAATTAATGTTTATTTAGAAGATAGATTAAACAATACGTTTACGAATTTAAATGAAGGTAATTTTAAAGTTACCTTAAAAGAAAGTATAGATGGTACAGGAAGATTCTTTTTAAAAACTACAGCAAACGTACTATCTACAGTGTCTACAGAGTTAGCTGGTGTGCAAGTTTTTAAGAAAATGAATAATATGCTTACAATTAAAGGTTTGCAACCAGGTAAAGCTACTATTTCTATTTTTAATACTTTAGGAAAACAAGTAATGAATTCTAATTTTACATCAAACAATAACATAGAAATTGCTTTACCAATATTAGCTTCTGGTATTTACTTTGTAAAGTTAGAAACAGAAAGCGGTCGTTTAAATAAAAAAATAATTTTAGAATAATTTACGAGATTTTTAAATACTAATATTATGAAGAAAAATAGAGAAACAAATAAAGAAATTACTCGTAAAGACGCTATTAAAAAGATAGGTAATTACGGTAAATATGCAGCATTAACAGCATTAGGAACTTATATGATTTTAAATCCACAAAAAGCACAAGCAGCAAGTGCAACACCTGAGGGGCCTGGTACAGGTTTTTAAAATCTTATTAATAATTTTTTAAGAATATAAAACTTCAACTTTTAAAAGTTGAAGTTTTTTTTAATTGTAACGTAAACATTATTAGCCATTTATTAGGTAATATCATCTATTTTAATCAAGCTGTCTTTTAACTATTTTTATATCTAACTAATTAAATTAACTTATGATGAAAAAAATTACTTTTTTACTTTTATTTTCTATTTCATTTATTACTAATGGACAAACTATGGTAAATGATTTTGAAAGCTCTGGAGAAACAGCCCCAGAAGTACGTTTTGGATTAACAACCGAAATAGTAGCAAACCCTTTTCCAACAGGTTTAAATACTACAGCAAATTGCTTGCAAGTTGGTAGAGCTAATGCAGATTTTTGGTATTCTTTAACAATTATTGATGTAGATCCTGATATTAATTTTTTACCTACCGATAAGAAATTTCTTAGTGTAATGGTTAATTACCCAGTTCAGCCAGATTTAGTTGTACGTTTTAATTCATCTGCTGATGGAGAAATAGGTACAAATGCAGGAGTGCTGAGAGCTATAAACACCTACGATACTTCAGGAGATAATGCAAATACTTGGCAAGAAATTATTTTTGAGATAAAAAGTACCACAAGCGGTCCACATTCCTTTACGCAAGATAAATTATTTAACATTACATTTCATGCAGATGCAGGATTTGAAAATGTACCTGCTGGTAGAATACTTAGTGATTTTCAACTAGGTTATTTAGATCAATTTCGCGTATTAAATGTTAACCCTTTAAGTACAAAGAGTTTTATATTAGATAATGCTATTTCGGTTTATCCAAATCCTACAAGTAGTGTTTTTAAAGTTAAAATAGACAATTCTATTAACGTTGAAAGTATTTCATTTTATAATATTTTAGGTAAAGATGTTACCAATAACGTTATAAAAAATAGTAAAGAAGAGTATGATTTTAGTAATTTATCTTCTGGTATTTATATGATGAAACTTTCAGATAATAAAGGAAACCTATCTACTAAAAAAATTATAAAAAAATAATTTTTTATTTTTAAAAGTTAAAACAGATTCAGAAATGAATCTGTTTTTTTATATAAATTTAGGCTTGTTTAAATGTTATTTTGATAGAATAACATATTTAGTTAAGTAACTTAGTAAGTTCTATATAAGAAAAGTAAAATAATATAATATAAAAAACAGAATGTTTAGTCGGTTAAAATTTTGAATAATAATTTATTAACAAACATTCTCTTAATGATAATTATACTTGTCATTTTTACATAAAGTTTAATTTGAATTTAAGGTATAATAGCATTATTTCTTTCGTAAGACATACATTATTAGCTATTTATTAGATAATATCATCTATTTTAAATAAGTCGTCTATTATTTAATTTTAACATTTTAACTAATTAAATTAATGTACCATGAAAAAAATTACTCTTTTTACCTTATTTACACTATCAATTAGTGTTGGATTTAGCCAAATTAACGTTCAAGATTTTGAGGGCTCTAATTTAGAATTTATTAAAGGTGGTGTTACCACTTTAGTAGTAGAAAACCCAAGTAAAACAGGTTTAAATACTTCAGATAATTGTTTACAATTTTCAAGAAATGATAATAGCAAATGGTGGGCATTTGCTACAATACCTGTAGATCCTATTGCTACAATAAGCGTTACTGATAATCCTAAGTTTTTAAGTATCATGGTACGTTATTCAGCTCAGTCAGATTTAGGAGTACGTTTTAATGCTAACGAAGATAAACCTGCTGGTACAGAATCGGGAATTATAAGAGCATTAAACACTTATGATGCTTCTGCACCAGATACCTGGCAAGAAATTGTATGGGAAATTAAAGATGATAAAGATGCTTTTGCATTTACTCTTGGCTCTTTAGATAGATTGGTGTTTCATCCAGATATGGGTTTTGTAAATGTTCCTGCAGGTCAAGTACTAAGCACTACAAAACTAGCTTATATAGATAATATTCGTATTTTAGATGAAAACCCTTTAGCTACTGCTAGTATTAATGATGCTAGCTTAGAAGATGCTTTCTCTATTTATCCAAGTGCTGTTTCTTCTGTCTTTACAGTAAAAACTACTAAAACTATAAGTGATATTTCTATATTTAGTGTTTTAGGTAAAAATGTTACTAATAATCTTGTAAAGTTAGAAAACGAAACCTACAACATTAGTTCTTTATCATCAGGAATGTACATCGTTAAAATTACTAGTGAAAACGGAAATTTTATCACCAAAAAAATAATTAAAGAGTAACTTTATTATTGCTTAAAATTAGTCAATTATAGAACCTCAACTTAATAAAGTTGAGGTTTTTTAATTTGTAAAATGGTTTTTGTAAAGTTGATAAAATAAATAATAACATCTGTTTTAAAAAGTGATAGTAGCCAGTTATTATAATCCATATTTTAAGAAAAAGAATTCTTAAATTCTGAAGGCGATTGTTGTTTATAAATTTGAAACTGTCTATTAAAATTAGAAATATTATAATACCCACATTGCTCTGCTATACCAGCAATAGAAGCTTCTTTATCACTTATTAAAAGTTTGCAAGCATTTTCAATTCTTAACTCCATTAAAAACTGAAAATAAGTTTTATTAGTTCGTTTTTTAAAATATTTACAAAACGCATTTTTAGTCATATTTGCAATGGTACTTATTTCTTCAAGCGTTATTTTTTGAGTAAAATTGTTCATAGTATATTCAAAAATAGTTCGCATTCTATTTCCTTCATTATCAGAATATTTTTTATCGTAAATAAAAGAAGATAAACTTTTATAACTAGTATTAGAACAGATTTTTAAAAGTTGAAGTAAGAGAATTAATTGATTTAGTTTTGTAGATTTTTCAAGTTGAAAAAATACATCACTTGCAATCTTTTTTTTAGAAGTAATTTTAAAACCATGTTTAGATCGTTTAAAAAAAGTAGTGACTTCTTGCAATTCCTCTAGTTCAAAAAAGTCTTTTCCAAAAGATTTATAGGTAAAAAATAACGTAAGCATATATGAACTTTCAGAGGCTTTTATATCACTTTTAAAAACATGAGGAATTGCGCTACCAATAATAAAGATATCGCCTTTTTTAAAAGAATTAACAGTATCACCAACAATTAAAGTGCCTTCACCTTTAACAATTAAACTTATTTGTATTTCTTCATGCTGATGTAATTTGTCATAAAAAGGATGTGTATCGTCTATCTGAAAAACAAAAGAATTCTTTTCTGGTTTCGCTATTTTAAAAGGGAGTACAATCATAAATAAGCTATAATTACATCAAATATATGTAAATAATACTCGATATATAATTTACATCATACTTATTGGATATTATAGTATTAATTCTGGATAATTTATCAACTAAAAAAAATAAGTTATTGTGTATTTTTGAATAAAACAAAAAACAATAATTATGAGTATACAATGGAATGGCGTAATGCCGGCCGTGTTTACATGGCTGAAAGAGTCAAAATCTGGCGCTCTTGAAATTGACCTTGATATAACACAAAAACAGGCCGCAGTTATTTTAAAAGCTCAAGGAAAGGGCGGAAGCAGAATGAGCGGACTTGTTGGTTCTGGTACTCTGGGAGAGAATAGCTACCTGAGCGCCAAACAGCGTCTTTCTTTACTTAAATCCCTTTCTGAGGTTGCTAAAGAATACAATGTTCCGTTGATTAGTGGAGCTGCAGCAGAAACTAAGGAAGAACTTGCCAAAATCATTGAAGGACTTGCAACAGTTGGAGTTGATACCGTTATGGTCATGCCACCAAAAACTAAGGCGGTTCCTTCTGAAAAAGAAATGTATGAGTACTATGCACTTTCTGAAACAACTGCAAAAGATGCAGGTGTAACAATTATGCCTTATAACAACCCTGATGCAGCCGGTTATCATGCGCTCTCAACGGACCTTCTTAAAAGACTTTCTGTGCTGCCTAAAGTAACTGCTCTTAAAATATCGACTATAGATGTTTCAATTATTGAAACTCTGATGTTAGAGAACAAAGATTTAAAAATTTTGGCAGGAGTAGACACAGTAACTGTATATGCAGGACTCGCTGGAGCAAGCGGTGGGATTACAGGTGTAGGTACTATCTTCCCAAAAGCAAGTGTTACTATGCAGGAGTATGTTTTAAATGGAGAATGGGCAGAGGCTAACAAAATTTCTCAGGCTTTAAATTCCTTATCGTATCTAGATGCTCAGCCGCTGCTTATGGAATATCTTAAGCTTGCTATGGGAATTCATCATAATGATGTTGCTGGAGGGCTGCGTACCTTTGGTAAGAAATTAACTCAACAACAAATTGATGATGTGCGTGCAAGGTATATTCTGGCAAAAGAAAGACTTGAAGTTCTGGACTTAATAAGTTGATTCTTTCAAATATTTAAAAAAGAGAAAGCTTCGTTTTTACAGAAGGCATAATGTAGACATTAATTACACGTTTATCATAATTCTAGAGATGGATATGAGAAAAGGTTTTTCATTTTAAGGCATTATTGCAAAAATATCTATTATCAAAAAAATAGCTTACAAACGAGTAAATTTGAAAAAAACATTTAAAAATAAGCAAAGAATGATTACAGGAAAAAACTATATAGGAAATAAATTATCAGCAAAAGGAAACAAGACTTTTACAACCTTTAATCCAGAATTAAATCAAGAAAACGAATCTGTTTTTACAGAAGCAACAACCGAAGAAATAAATGAAGCTGTAAGTTTAGCAACCAAAGCTTATAAAGAATACAGTAAAATTTCTGGCACTAAAAAAGCAGCATTCTTAAATGCAATTGCAGATGAAATTTTGGCTTTAGACGATGTATTAATTAAAACATATTGTTTAGAAAGTGGTTTACCAGAAGGACGTGCAAATGGAGAAAGAGGAAGAACAGTTGGGCAATTAAGAGGTTTTGCCAATTTAATTGCAGCAGGTTCTTGGGTAGATGCAACTATAGATAAAGGAGATGCAACTAGAGAGCCACAACCAAAACCAGATATTAGAAAACTTAACTTTCCATTAGGTCCAGTAGTTGTTTTTGGTGCAAGTAATTTTCCTTTAGCATTTTCTACTGCTGGTGGAGATACTGCAGCAGCTTTAGCAGCAGGTTGTCCTGTACTTGTAAAATCACATCCAATGCATGCAGGAACAGGAGAATTAATTGCTACAGCAGTTATAAAAGCAGCAGAAAAAACCAAGATGCCAAATGGGGTTTTCTCTAACTTAAATTCTAGTGGTATAGAAGTTGGTCAAAAATTAGTTTCAAATTCAGGAGTAAAAGCAGTTGGTTTTACAGGAAGTATAAAAGGAGGAAGAGCTTTGTATGATTTAGCCGCAAAAAGAGAAGAACCAATTCCGGTTTTTGCAGAAATGGGTAGTATAAATCCTGTTGTATTATTACCAAAGGCATTAGAAAACAGAGCCGTTAATATTGCAACTATTTATGCAGGTTCTATTACTGTTGGTACAGGTCAGTTTTGTACAAACCCTGGATTACTTTTAGGTATAAAATCAGAAGGATTAACCACTTTTGTACATACATTATCAGAAGAAATTGTAAAAATAAATCCTTCTGTTATGTTGCATCCAAATATTAAAAAAGGCTATTTAAATAATAAAGAAAAGGTGGTTTCTCAAAAAGGAGTTTCTGTAACTGCAAATTTCACAGAAGATGTAAAAGCCAATTATGCACAACAAGCTGTTGTTACTGTAAATGGAAGTGAATTTCTTAAAAACACAACTTTACACTTAGAGGTTTTTGGACCTTTTTCTATGGTTGTTCAATGTGAGAATGAAGCTGAATTAGAAAACGTAATTGACCATTTAGAAGGGCAATTAACAGGAACTATTATTGCAGATGATAATGAATTAGAAAACCACACAAATATTGTAAATGCGCTACAAAATAGAGTTGGACGAATTATTTTTAATGGAGTGCCAACAGGTGTAGAAGTTTGTGAATCTATGGTTCATGGAGGTCCTTATCCTGCATCTACAGATAGTAGATTTACAGCAGTTGGTGTTGGTTCTATAAAACGTTGGGTAAGACCTTTTAGTTATCAAGATTGGCCAAATAATTTATTGCCAGACGAATTAAAGAACGAAAATCCTTTAGGAATTTTAAGATCAATAGACGGAAAAAAATCAACTGAAAAAATTAATTAATTTGAAAAATTTAAAATCTCTTTGTATTCTAATTTGTTTTGTGTGTATTTCTTTAACTACAGCACAAAGTAAAAACGAATTGGCAAAAATTATTGAAGTTTATGAAACGCAAAGAGATTATAAATTTAATCCATTTGAATCTGTAGAAAAGACAAACGAGTATTATAAACTTGAGGCAGATTTTGCAACGGAAATGATTCAAAAAATAAATAAGATTTCTCTAGAAAATCTTTCTGAATCAGATAAAATTTCTAGAGAATTATTGCTTTTTGTCTTACAAGATAAAATAGACGAAGTTAAGTTTAAAATGCACCTAAATCCGATTACAAATGAAGTTGCTTTTCATTTGAATTTAGGAAATATGGGTTCTAAAGTTCTAAAAACAAAAGAAGATGTTGCAAAATATTTAAAGGATTTAGAAAAACTTAATAGTAAAATAGATTATAATATAAACTTACTAAGAGCAGGGGTTGCAGCAGGAATTTCTCAACCCAAAGCAGTTTTTAGCAATTATAGTTTTACATATGATAAACATATTGTTTTAGATGTAACTAAAAGTGAATTTTACAAACCTTTTTTAAATTTACCTGCATCTTTATCAAACCAAGAAAAAGAAGATTTTATAAAGAAAGCAACAAAAAGTATTCAAGAAAATGTAGTAGAAAAATTTAAAGAAATAAAAGCTTTTTTTGAGGATGAATATTTTCTAAATACTAGAGAAGAATTGGGTGTAAATAACACTCCAAATGGAGAAGCGTTTTATCAAAACAGAATAAATTTTTACACTACTAGCCAAGAATATACTGCAGAAGATATTCATCAAATTGGTTTGAAAGAAGTTGCACGAATTAAAGCAGAAATGCAAACAATAATTAACGAACTTCAATTTGAAGGAACTTTTGCAGACTTCTTGCAATTTTTAAGAACAGAAGAGCAATTCTATCCAAAAACGGCAAAAGAATTATTAATGTTCGCAAGAGATATCGCTAAAAGAATTGATGCTGAATTGCCAAAATATTTTAAAACATTACCAAGAAAACCTTATGGAGTTGTGCCGGTTCCTGCAGCAATTGCGCCCAATTATACAGGAGGTAGATATTCTGGAAGCAGCAGTGATGACACAGCTGGCTTTTATTGGGTAAATACCTATAATTTATCAAGCAGAACTTTGTATACAATTCCTGCATTAACAGCTCATGAAGCAGTTCCTGGGCATCATTTACAAATATCTTTAAACAACGAATTACCAAAAGATGAAATTCCGAAATTTAGAAGAAATTTATATTTATCTGCTTATGGTGAAGGTTGGGGTTTGTATGCAGAAACGCTGGCAGATGAAATGGGAATTTACACAACACCTTACGAAAAATTTGGAAAATTTACCTACGAAATGTGGCGTGCTTGTAGGTTAGTTGTAGATACAGGAATTCATGCGAAAGGTTGGTCTAGACAGCAAGTAATTGATTATTTGGCAGAAAATACAGCATTGTCAATCCACGAAGTTACTACAGAAACAGACAGGTATATTTCTTGGCCTGGACAAGCAATTTCTTACAAAATTGGTGAAATTAAAATTCGTGAATTGCGTAAAAAAGCAGAAAAAGAATTAAAAGAAAAATTTAATATTAGAGATTTTCATGAAGTAATTTTAGGTGTTGGTACTGTAACATTATCAATCATGGAAAATCGAGTGAATAATTATATCAATCAGAAATTAAATGAGTAGAAAAACTTTTTTTTGTGTTGATGCACACACTTGTGGGAATCCTGTGAGAGTTGTTGCAGGTGGTGGCCCTAACTTAATTGGCGCAAATATGAGCGAAAAGCGTCAGCATTTTTTAAAAGAATTCGATTGGATTCGAAAAGGCTTAATGTTTGAACCAAGAGGTCATGATATGATGAGTGGTTCTATTTTGTTTCCACCTCACAACCCAGCAAACGATTTTGCCATTTTATTTATAGAAACTTCTGGCTGTTTGCCAATGTGTGGTCATGGAACAATTGGCACAATTACAATTGCTATAGAAGAAGGTTTAATAACCCCAAAAATTCCTGGTAAAATTAGAATGGAAGCGCCTGCAGGTTTGGTTGAAATTGAATACAAAACCACAGGAAAAAAAGTAGATTGGGTAAAATTAAAAAATGTAAAAAGTTATTTAGCTGCAGAAAACTTAACTGTAGACTGTCCAGAATTAGGTGAACTTACTTTTGATGTTTCTTATGGAGGAAATTTTTATGCAATTGTAGATCCGCAGAAAAATTTTAGTGGTATTCATAACTTTACAGCAAGTAAAATTGTTCAATATTCGCAAATAGTAAGAGCAAATATCAATTTAAAATACCCTAATTTATTTGTGCATCCAGAAGATGAAACCATTAAAGATGTAACACACATGTTGTGGACAGGCAATCCTTTAGATTCAACATCTTCTGGCAGAAATGCAGTTTTTTATGGCGATAAAGCAATAGATAGAAGCCCTTGTGGAACAGGTACTTCTGCAAGATTAGCACAATTATTTGGGAAAGGAAAATTAAAAGTTGGTGAAGAGTTTATTCATGAAAGCTTTATCGGTTCTAAATTTACAGGTTTAGTGGAAGAAGTAACCACTTTAAATGGCAAACCTGCAATAATACCAAGCGTAAAAGGATGGGCAAAAATTTATGGTTACAATACAATTATTATTGATGATGAAGATGATCCTTATGCACATGGTTTTCAAGTGATTTAAGTTGATGCTTACATCAAACTAAATTTATTCTCAACTTGTTTCAGAATCTTATAACATTATTAATTTAAACAAACTAAAATGAAGCATTTCTTAAGAGCATTAGTTCTTTTTTTAATAAGTTCAGTAACTATTACTGCTCAAGAAATAACAAAAGAAGACTATAAAAGGGCAGTAAACTTTGGCTACAGTAAATTAATTAATAAGCAAGTTTTTAATTTACAAACAAATGTAAATTGGTTTAAAGATGGTTCAGGTTTTTGGTTTATCGATTACAGTAAAAATAATAAAACGTATAACACAGTAAGCTTTAAAAATAAAAAAGTAGTTGAATTTTTTAACCATAAAAAATTAGCAAAAAGTTTATCAGAAGCATTAAATAAAGAAGTGAAAGCAACTAATTTATCGCTTTCAAATATTGAAAAATTAGATGGTATTCTAACTTTTTCTGTTGATAATAAAACCTTCAACTTAAATTTAAAAGATTATCAACTAAAAGAAAAACCAACGAAAACAGCGCAAGAAAAACCAAATAATTTTGAAAGTAGATCACCAGATAATAAATGGATTGCTTTTGTAAAAGAGTATAATTTATTTATAAAATCTACAGAAACAAACCAAGTATTTCAACTGAGTAAAAACGGAAAAAAAGGATACGAATATGCCTCTTGGTATGGTTGGTCTGATATGATGGAAGGAGAAAATGGGGAAAGACCAAAACATTTTTCTGTAAAATGGTCCAAAGATTCTAAATGGATTGCCACGAATATTGTAGATACAAGAAATGCAGAAAAAATGTATTTGTTAAATTGGGCAATAGATTCTTTATACAAACCAAAATTATTGTCTTATTACAGAGGTTCTCCTGGAGATACAACTATGGTAAAAAGTATTCCTGTATTTTTTAATATTGATACAAAAAATGAAGTAAAAACAAACTTACCAACTCAAACTCACATAAATACTGTAAGTGTAAATTGGACAAATAAATCTGGCGAGTTTATTGCCAATTATAAAGAGAGAGGTTTTTTAAATGAATATGTAAAACTTATCGATTTAAACACAAATTCTGAAGAAGTTTTAATTCACGAAAAAGATTCTATTGGCATTGATGCTTTTGAATTTAGGCTTACAGAAAACAAAGAAAAGATTATTTATTTGTCAGAAAAATCGGGATGGAAACAGTTGTATTTATTTGATGTAAAAACAAAAAAATCTAAACTTTTAACAAGTGATGGTTATTACATTAACAACATTGAATTTATTGATGAGAAAAAGGAAGTTGTATATTTTTTAGCATCAGGAAAAGAGGAAGGAAACAATCCATATCATCAGCAATTATACAAAGTTACTTTTAAAGGAAAAGAAACTTTATTAACGCCAGAAAACACGCATCACATTGTCCATTTTTCAAAAGATAAAAAATATTTTGCAGATAATTTTTCAACGATAGAAAAACCAACAAAAACAGTTTTAAGAGAAACAATATCTGGTAAAATAATTACAGAATTAACAAATGCAGATGTTTCTGAAATAACAAAAACAGGTTGGACAGCTCCAAAACCATTTTCGCTAATTGCAAAAGATGATAAAACAACTATCTATGGAGCTTTTTGGAGACCTTCTAATTTTGATGCTTCTAAAAAATATCCAATTATAGATGCCACTTATACAGGGCCACATACACAACGTTTTCCAAAATCTTTTAATTTAATTTATACAGAACAATCGTTAGCAGAATTAGGTTTTATTGTGGTTAGAATTGATGGCTTAGGAACTGCAGCAAGATCAAAAGAATTTAAAGCACATTCTTATTTAAATATGCAAAATAATTTAGAAGACCATGTTTTGGCAATTAAGTATTTAGCAGAAAAATATGCTTTTATAGATGTAAATAAAGTTGGAATTTACGGACATTCTGCTGGAGGTTATGATACTGGAAGAGCTATGGTTGGTTTTCCTGATTTTTATAAAGTTGGTGTTGCTAGCTCTGGAGATCATGATTTTAGAATGGAAAAAGCTTGGTGGCCAGAAATGTATATGGGGTGGCCAGTTGATGAAAGATACCATAAAGCATCTAATATTACCAATGCAAAAAACTTAAAAGGAAAACTACTATTGGTTCATGGAGGAATTGATGAAAACGTAAACCCTTCTGCAACGTTTAAATTTGCTGAAGCACTTATAAAAGCAGATAAAGAGTTTGATTTATTGATTATTCCAAGTCAAAAACATGGATATAGTGGAGATTCTTACAAATATTTTACAAAGAAAAGATGGAACTATTTTGTAGAACATCTTTTAGAAACAAAACCAATTTGGAATTTTAATTTAGAGTAGAACATGAGTAGAAATATAGTAATTATTGGTGGTGGAATTATAGGTGTTTGCACTGCTTATTACCTTCAAAAAGAAGGGTGTAAAGTTACCGTTATTGATAAAACAAATATGAATTCTGGTGCTTCTCATGTAAATGCAGGGTATATAACTCCAAGTCATTTTATACCATTGGCAACTCCTGGAATTATTACAAAAGGCATTAAATGGATGTTTAATTCTTCTAGTCCATTTTACGTAAAACCAAGGTTAGATATCGATTTTTTAAAGTGGAGTTTAGCGTTTAAAAAATCTGCCACAAAAGAAAAAGTAGCCAAAGCAATACAACCAATTTTAAACATTAATTTGTTGGGGAGAGATTTGTATGAAGATTTAAAAAACACAAACGACTTTAATTTTCATTATGAGAAAAAAGGGTTGTTGATGTTTTATAAATCTGATAAAGTTGGAGAGGAAGAATGGGAAGTTGGTAAAATAGGAATTCAGCAAGGTTTGCAGGTTGAAAACTTATCAGCTAAAGAAGTGGCAAAAATAGAACCCAATGCAAATTTAGATATTAAAGGTGCAGTTTATTATCATTCTGATGCACATATGACTCCAAATTTATTTATGATAGAAATGATTTCTTATCTAGAAAAAAATGGCGTTACTTTTTATAAAAATGAAACTGTAAATGATTTACAAATTTCAGGAGGTGAAATTTCATCAATAATAACCAATAAAAGAGCATTAAAAGCAGATGAGGTTGTTTTGGCAGCAGGCAGTTGGAGTCCGATAATTACAAAAAAACTGGGTTTAAAAATACCAATTCAAGCTGGAAAAGGCTATAGTATTAATGTTAAGAGCGATACAAAAATTACAATTCCATCAATTTTATGCGAAGCAAAAGTAGCAGTTACTCCTATGAATGGTTTTACTCGTTTTGCAGGAACTATGGAAATTACAGGTATTAATCATGATATTAACCCAAAAAGAGTTGCAGCAATTGCAAATGCAGGTAAAAGTTATTATAAAAACTTAGAAATTTCATCCAAAGAAAAAGAAACTGCAAATTGTGGTTTAAGACCTTGTTCTCCTGATGGATTGCCTTATATTGGGAAATCAAACAAATGTAAAAATTTAACCATTGCAACTGGTCACGCAATGATGGGGTGGAGTTTAGGCCCTGTAACAGGTAAACTAGTATCAGAAATTATTTCTGATAAAAAATTATCTTTAAATATAGATTCATTTCATCCAGATAGAAAATTTTAAGTATGAATAAATACGGAATTGGAGGTTCTACTTCAGAAAAAGAATTAGCGAAAATACAACCTTTAGAAAGTAGCGTAAAACCAATACAAAAAATAGAATACAAACAGCGAATTCATAAAATTTGTAATTTAATGAAAGCGAATAATGTACAAGCAATATATGTAAATGCAGGTGCAAATTTACTGTATTTTACAGGTACACATTGGGGAGCAAGTGAAAGAATGGTTGGTGCACTTTTATTGCCAAATGAAGAAGTTCATTATATTGCTCCAAATTTCGAAAAAGGAACAATCCAAGATTTTTTAGAAGTTGAAGGAACAATTCATTGTTGGGAAGAACATGAAAATCCGCATAGATTATTCTTTGATGTTTTAAAAGAAAATAAGATTAATCCAGGAGAAATTCAAGTAGATGAAACTACACCTTTTTCTATTATAAATGGATTGTTAAAAGAGAAAGAAGCGTTTAAAATAACAACAGCAACTGCTTTTATTTCAGAATGTAGAATGATAAAATCGGCAGCAGAAATTGCTATTATTCAACATGTAATGAATATTACTTTAGAGGTTCAAAAAGCATCTGCAAAAATTTTAAGAGTTGGTATTTCTACCAAAGAAGTAGAAAATTTTATACATGAAGCACATAAAAAATACGGAGTTTCTTCTGGCTCTTATTTTTGCATTGTTTTATTTGGTGTAGATTCTTCTTTTCCACATGGTGTTAAAAACCCGAAGAATTTAGAAATGAATGATGTTGTTTTGGTAGACACAGGTTGCCAATTGTATGATTATATTTCTGATATTACAAGAACCTACGTTTTTGGAGAAGCCAATGAGCTACAACACAAAATATGGAACATCGAAAAAGAAACGCAACAAGCAGCTTTTAAAGCTTCTATTTTGGGAAATTCTTGCAGTTCTGTTGATGATGCATCAAGAAGAATTTTAGAAAAACACCATTTAGGCCCTGATTATAAATTACCAGGTTTACCTCACAGAACTGGTCATGGAATTGGGTTGCAAATTCATGAATACCCTTATATTGTTAAAGGAGATAAAACAACATTAGTAGAAGGAATTACATTTAGTAATGAACCTATGATTTGCGTGCCAAATGAATTTGGAATTCGTTTAGAGGATCATATTTATATGGCAGAAAATGGTGCAGAATGGTTTACAAAACCAGCACATTCTATAGAGAATCCTTTTGGCGTTTAATTTTAATAGAAAATTATTGTTTTACTATTTTTAATGTTTCAACAACATTATTTTCATCGATACATTTTATAAAATATAAACCAGTAGGTAAGCTACTTATATCGTATTCATTTATATTGATTTTGGTAATGTTTTTGCTAATTTCTTTTCCCAAAGAATCAAAGAAAGAAACTTTACTAAATGCTTTTTCTGTAAGAATTTTAAAAGTGTTTTTTACAGGATTTGGTTGTATAGAAATTACATTATTATTTAAAAATGCTGCATCTGTAGAAAGTGTTGAATTTTCTAAAAGCATTATTTCATCGATATAACCAACTTCGCCCATATTGTCTAAAATTTGTCCTGTAGGTTCATTTTCAAACCCTAAATCAGGAAAAATAAGAATGGAATTTACTTTAACTTCCTCTTTTTGAGCACTAATAGGAAATACAATTGTTTGCCAAGTATCTAAATTTGTATATTTTTCTGTAGGTCTAATAAGTGATGAAACTATAGCGTCTGAACCTCCATTCTTGCTAGCAACTTGTATAGCAATATCTGGTTGTGCTTTGTAATTTACCATCATTTGAATATATCTAGTAGTATTTGGAGGAATGGTAAATTGATCAAAAGAAAAGGTAATTAATGCTTCTTCATTATCGGTAGTTCTCCATACTTTAATACAATTTTCTGTATTATTAGCTTGTCCGTAAATAAACATTGAACAGCATAATAAAAATGTAATATTAAAAAATATCTTTTTGCTCATTATAAATATTTAATTATTGATTGTTTAGTTGATAAAAGTTTTTTTTAAAAAAACTTTATAATTTCGTCAGATATTAAGGTATGTCCGGCAGCATTTGGATGATTAAAAGAAGATAAATAATTATTTACGTTATTACCTGCTACTACTGCTTTTTTAAATTGCTCATAACTATCAACCAAAGCAACTCCATTTTCTATTGCTAATCTTTTAACTTGTTCTGTGTGCTGGTATAGCTCTGTAGTTGTAGATAACATGTCTACATCTCTAAAAGGAGATGGTGTTAATAGAATAACCTTAATACCTTTTGCAACAGCTTTTTTAATCATTTCATCCCAAGCAGCATAAGTTGCCTCTAATCCTTGAGAACGATCATTTAAACTATAATCTATAAATAAAACATCAGGTTTGTAAACCAATACATCTTCATCAAATCTTCTGGCTCCTTGTATAGAGTTTTCTCCACCAATTGATGTTTTAATCGTATTTATAACAGCTGTTGGGTATTTTGCAGATAATTTTTGCAATACTTGATGTGGATAAGAATTTAGTGTATTTACTATTGGTGTTTGATTGTATCCAGAAGGTACTGAATGTCCGTGAAAAACCAAATTAATAGTTCTATTTGCTGGCCAATTTTTTACAAGTTCTAATTTTACGTTTGTTAAATAATCTTTATAAGTTGTTTCTTCGCTATCGGTATCATTTAGTTTAATTTCATCAATATAACCGAAAGAATCGGTATTGTTTAATATTTTTTTAATAGGTGAGTTTTCAAAACCAGCATCTGGAAAAATAACAATCGCTTTAATTTGGGCACCATTTTGTCCGCCATTAATTTTAAAAGTTAACGTTTGCCAGTTTCCAAAATTAGTATATTTATTAATAGGTCTAATAGCAACAGTAGCGCTTCCGTTAGAATTTTCATCATCTCCATCTATTCGTATAGCAATATCTGGCTCTGCAGGATAGTTTACTGCCATTGTTATATATTTTATTGTATTAGCAGGAATAATAGCTTCATTTGCAACAGGAAAAGCAATTAATTCGAACCAATTATTAGTAGTTCTTCCAATTCTAATACAATTTGCTGTGTTATTTTGTTCGCTACTATTAGGGTTTGGTACATTTAAAATACTTGCACCACTTCTAGCAACAACATTTGGTGAGTTAGGTTCAAAGTCGTTTAAAATTATGCTATTATTTTTAGTAAGACTTGGGTTTTTAACGATTGCAAACTTTGCATCATTTTTAGCAACCACGCTTGGTGAATCTGTTTCAAAATTATTTAGAATTGTATTTTGGGAGAAAACAGTTCCATAACCACAAATTATAAAGGCGATAAAAAATAGTATTTTATTTTTCATTTTAAAGTTTTAAATTGAGGTTGAAAGGTAGTTGTTATTTCGATTTTAAAAATGTACAATTATATAGATTATATAGATTATATTTTTAATTAGATTTATTTTGTAATAAATATAATACTGAAAATTACTTCTCAAATTTAAGAAGTATAGAAGTGTTTACTATTTATAAAGTAAAGCAGTGTAGTGTCTGTTTAAAACCTTTTAAGGTTGTTATAAGCGATAGAGCTCACTTAAAGTTTTATACCCAATCTAAAAATAAATATTACCGTGTTTACTGTCGTTTTGATTCTTCTATAAAAAAGTAAAATACTAAACCACTAGAAATATAAATAACTTAATAAAAAAATATGAAGAGAAAAATCAAATCATTTTTAAAACGGAAAAACCACAGGAGTAAGTTTTACTCTCAAAACCAAAACGAGGGTAATTTTTAACTGAAATTACCCTCGTTTATATATCAAGTAATTCAAGATAGGTTGGTTTTAAATCTATTACAATTTATTTAAAATCAGCTTTATAAAAGTGAAAAGTAAATAAAATTAAAAATAACATAGTAAAATAATGAGATAATTACCTTAAAAAGGTATCTTTATCAAAAAATTACTACAAAATTGGATATTTCTGATTATATAAAACAACTACAATCCGTTGAAGAATATGCTTTTTCTTGGGATGAGTTAGTGCAAAAATGCGATAAAACAGAAACCGCTTTAAAAAGAGAACTATCGAGACTTGTTACAAAAAAAGAAATTGTAAACCTTAGAAAAGGGTTTTATTTAATTATTCCTCCTAGGTATTCAAAACAAGAGCAAATACCTGTTCAATTGTTTTCTAGTAAGTTGTTTCAATATTTAAAAAGAGATTATTATTTATGTTTTTATTCTGCAGCCAAGTTTCACGGAGCTGGACATCAACAAGTGCAAAGGGATTATGTAATGACAGATAAAGCATTTTCTAACATTAAAAAATCGTCTTTAGATATTCATTTTTTCACAACTTCAAAATGGCCATCAAAAAACATTGTAGAAAAAAAATCTGATGCAGGAATTTTCAAAATTTCAAGTCCAGCACTTACAGCGGTAGATTTAATCC
The DNA here is from genome assembly GCF_009796785.1 of Polaribacter sp. L3A8. Classification (NCBI taxonomy): domain Bacteria; kingdom Pseudomonadati; phylum Bacteroidota; class Flavobacteriia; order Flavobacteriales; family Flavobacteriaceae; genus Polaribacter; species Polaribacter sp. L3A8. The sequence continues at coordinate 2,744,454 of NZ_CP047026.1, read as the reverse complement.
ATCATCAGAATAAGTTGGGCGGAATTAATAGAATGTTAGCCATTTTGGAAGAATTATCCGAAGAAATTACTAAAAATGACATCGAAGAATTATTGAGTTGGTATCCGCATAAAAGTACTTTACAACGACTTGGCTTTTTATTAGAAGAATTGCAAGTAGAAGAAACTCTTTTAGAACCAATAATACAACACTTAAAAAAATCGAAATACTTTCCGGTATTATTAAGTCCAAAATCTAAACAGAAAGCAGGCGGAGTAGATAACGACTGGAAAGTAGATATAAACATTAAACTAGAAAGCGATTTATGATTCCGAAGCCTTACATAGCAAAATGGCAAGAACAAGCACCTTGGAAACAATTTTATCAAGTAGAGCAAGACCTTGTAATTAGTCGTGCTTTAGTAGAAATATTTTCTGATGATTTCCTACGTAAAAATTTAGCTTTTAGGGGTGGTACAGCTTTGCATAAGTTGTATTTAAATCCTGCTCCAAGGTATTCGGAGGATATAGATTTGGTTCAAATTAAACCAGGACCTATAAAACCAATAATGGAGAGATTAAAAGAGGTAATCACTTTTTTTGAAGAACCAAGAAGAACACAAGTAAAAGGACACGGAGCAAAAGCAACCTACCGTTTTACATCAGAATACGAAGATATTAGATTACGCTTAAAATTAGAAATTAACTGTAAAGAGCATTTTAATGTTTTGGATTGGGTAGATTTTCCTTTTGAAGTAGAAAGCGAATGGTTTTCTGGAAAAGCTAAAATTAAAACCTATAGCATTAACGAATTATTAGGTACAAAATTACGTGCCTTGTACCAACGTAGCAAAGGAAGAGATTTATTCGATTTAGATTATTCTAGGTTAAATATGGAGCTAGATATAGACGAGATAGTTGAATGTTTCAAAGAATACACAACATTTTCAACAGGAAACAGACCACCAAGCCAAAAAGAATTCTTATTAAATATAGAAGAAAAAGAGCAAAACCCAGACTTTACAGGAGATATGGAAGCGCTATTAAGAACAGGAGTAAAATACAACCAAGCAGAAGCTTTTAACTGGCTTAAAAGCGAATTGATAAATAAGATATAATGAGTTTAATTGACCAAGGAATAGAAAAAGGACTTATTAAGTTCTCAGAAGACAAAAAACGAATAACCTATATACATCAGGACAAATCAAGGAGCTATTCTAATCCTGAAGAAAAAGTACAAGCAGAAATATTTCTGAAATTAGTTTTAGAATATGGTTATCCTGTTGAATATATTGAGCAGTTTAAAATTGTTACAATGGGTTCTGACAAAAGAGAAGCTGACATAATTGTTCACGAAAATGCAGAATGGGACAAACCTAAAATTGTCGTTGAGTGTAAAAAACAAGAAGTCTCTCAACAGGAATTTAATCAAGCAGTAAATCAAGGTTTTAGTTATGCAAACGCTTTATCAGGAACTGTAAAATTTGTATGGATTACTTCTGGTATCCTTAACGAGTTTTATCGATTTGATAAAGAAAAAGAGACTAAAGAACCTCTAGGGGAATTACCTAGACACGGTTTTGATTCAGTTGCTCCATACAAGTTTGTAAAAGGTGGTGGAGAAAGAGAATACTTAGATGAACAGGGAAAAAAGAAGAAACAGTTTTTTAAAGACATTAAAACTGTATCTGAAAACGATTTAACCAAGCGTTTTAAACAGGCACATGATGCACTATGGGCTGGTGGACAACTTAACCCATCAGAAGCTTTTGATGAATTAGACAAATTAATATTCTGTAAAATTTGGGATGAAAAATATAACTTAACAGGTAAAACAAAAAAACGCAGAAAAAAAGGTGAGATTTACGATTTTCAAGTTATTACAGTTACAGGTAAAGATAAAGAAGACACTATTAAAAAAACAAATGAAGCTTTAGCAAAACGTGTTAAAAACATATATAGTGCAGGAAGAAGTTTTGATAAGGAAGTCTTTAAAGATAATATTAGACTATCAGATAGTAGGATTAGAACAATAGCCAATTATCTACAAGACATAAATCTCAACGATACCGATTTAGATAGTAAAGGTCGAGCGTTTGAAACCTTTATGGGGAATTTCTTTAGAGGAGAATTTGGACAATATTTTACACCTAGACCAATTGTACAATTTATTGTAGAAGCTTTACCTATTAAAAACACTTCTTATGTTTTAGATACTTCTTGTGGTAGTGGTGGTTTCTTATTGCACGCTTTAGATAAAGTAAGAAGTAAAGCAGACGAAGAATTTCCTGACTATAAAGATGATGCTGATGAGAGAATCGCTTGGAAAGAGTACTGGCACGATTTTGCAGAAAATAATTTATTTGGAATAGAAATCAACGAACAAATAGCAAGAACTGCCAAAATGAATATGATTATTCACGATGACGGACACACTAACGTGATTGCAATTGATGGTTTAGAAAGTGAAAGTCAAATTAAAGCCATAAACAAAGGTTTTAAAAACAATCATTTTGATTTTATCATTACCAATCCACCATTTGGTAGTAGCATAAAAGAAAATGAAAAACATTATTTAAAAAGCTTTGAATTAGGTAATAAAAAACCTGATTGGTTAGATTATAAAAACACAAAAACTGTAGTAAGAAACAACCAGAGTACAGAAGTTCTATTTATTGAACAATGCTATAACTTTTTAACAGAAGGTGGTTATTTAGCAGTTGTGTTGCCAGATGGTGTACTTACCAATAGTAGTTTACAATATGTAAGAGACCAAATAGAAGATTGGTACAGAATTGTAGCCGTAAACTCTATGCCACAAACTGCATTTAGTGCCACAGGTGCTGGTGTTAAAAGCTCTGTATTATTTGTGAAAAAGCATACCAAAAAACATACAGTTAAATTACAGGCTTTAAAAGAGAAAATTCAAAATAAGCTTAAAACTAAATTTAAGTATTTGGAAACCATTGAAAAATGGAATACAGAAAAAGCCAAAATCATTAAAGATTTAGATGGTTTCACCAATACAACTGGTTTAACAAGTGTAAAGGAAATAAAGAAAACGCAGGAGTTTAAAGATTGGCGTACAGATATAAATAGCCTTTACAATGAAAAACTAAAAGACCTACAAGAACAGCTAACCGAAGCTTACCAAGAAGAAAAAGCGAAAGAATTACCAGATTATCCAATCTTTATGGCAATCGCTGAAAATATTGGCTATGATGCTACTGGTAAATCTTCTGCTACTACAGTTAGTAAAAAAGAGATTATAGAAGGGAATTACACGAAAATAATCAAACACCTAAGTCACGATTTATTTGACGAACGAATTACCAAAACCTTTGATGTACAAGAAGAAGAAATTTCTGCGAAAAAGGAAATACTATCAGAAGGTATTCTAAAAGAGTTGTCTCATTTTATAAAACAAATTGAAGATGGGAGAATATAAATTTTCTGGAGTAGTAGATGAAAACAAAGTTTTTATCATTAATCATTCTGAAATAACGGAAAGGATTGACCCTATCTATTTCAAATCGGTAAATGAATTGGTAATAGTTAAAAAGACATCCAATCCTGTATTCAAACTTTCGGAAGTAGTAAATATGAAAAGAGGGCGTTTTGGTCACAGGCCAAGAAACGACCCTAAATTTTACAATGGGAAATACCCATTTATTCAAACAGGCGATATTGTAAAGGCTAGTAAAAAAGGAGGTCAAATACCATATTCGCAAACCTTAAACGAATTAGGGTTAAAAACAAGTCGACTTTTTGAAGAAAAGGCCATTATTATTACCATAGCTGCCAATATTGGAGATACAGCAATATTAGATTATCCTGCTTGTTTTCCAGATAGTTTAATTGCAATGACACCAAAGGAAGAAGGAAAACTACAATTAGAATATCTGAATGTATATTTTAAATTCTTGAAAAATTATTTAAATGATTTAGCACCACAAGCAGCTCAAAAAAATATTAATTATCAGCAATTGGCTCCTACTCCAATTGTAGTACCACCAATCGAAATTCAAAAAGAGATAGTAACTCTTTATAAAAATGCTTACAACTCAAAACAGCAAAAAGAAAAAGAAGCCAAAGAAATATTGGCAAATATAGACACTTATTTATTGAACGAGTTAGGTGTTATTTTGCCAAAGAAAGATAACAGCCTAAACAAGAGGATTTTTAATGTTAATTTTTCAAAAATATCAGGAAGTCGATTAGATTCATTTTTCAACAAAACGGAATATTTTGAATTACAAAATGCTTTAGAAAACGGAAAATTCGATTCTTTGCTTTTCAGTAAGATAATGACTGATTTAAATAATGGAGTAGAGATAAGAAGTTATTCCAATACTGGTTTTAGATACTTACGAGTAAGTGATTTAGGCAAAAATGGCATAAACAATAAAAATGCTAAAATCGTTGATGTTCTAGAAATTCCTTCAAAAATAAAATTAACCTATTCTGATTTTTTAATTTCTCGTTCAGGTTCATTGGGTTTAGTAAATGTAGTTAACGACAAAGTAATTGATTCAATACTGAGTTCTCATATATTTAAAGTTAGCCTTAACATTGAATTAATTAACCCTTATTATCTAGAAGCTTTTTTGAGGAGTGAAATGGGGCAAATACAATTTTTTAGAGTTAACAATGGTGGAGTAATTCCCGAAATTAATCAAACCGCTCTAAAAAGTATATCGATAATTGTTCCAACACTCCCAAAACAAAAAGAAATTGCAGAACATATCTCTAAAATTAGAGCAAAAGCAAAACAATTAGAAGCTGAAGCAAAAAACGAATTAGAGTTTGCAAAACAAGAAATTGAACAACTAATATTAGGTAACAAATGATTTTAAGAGGAATATTAGACCGTTCGCTAAGTAGCCAAATTTGCATTAGAGGTTTTGCTCCAATAAAAGAATTAGCTAAAATATCAAGAGCAGATTATTCATATCAGCGTAACCCAATTTATGAGCAACAAGAAGAAATATCTACTTTTTTAGACGAAGAAGAATTTTTGTTTTTTCCTGAAGTTATTTTAAGTTACAAGATAAAATCAGATTACTCAAAACTTAAAGATAAATCGTTAACTCCAATACAGTTATTAGAACAAAAAGGGAGTTTTAAATCTAACATTGACAAATCAACACTTAAAACTAAAAACGTCAATTATAAAGACAAAAGCGATATTAGAGGTAGCGAACAAATTAAAGTTGTTGAGCTATATTTGGACGATGCTATTCTGAAAGAAGCTATTGAAGATGAAGAGGAACCATTTAATCGAGTTGATGGGAATCACAGGTTAAAAGCAGCGGAATTAGCAACATCTGAAAAGGTTCAAAGAATGCAAGTTCCGTTTTGTATTATTCTTACAGAGGAAATTACAGACGAAATAGTTGCTTACGATGGAACTGTTGTTAGAGAAACTAAAAGCAATAATGAGAAATTTGAAAGAGCTGTTTTTCATAACATCAATACCAAAACAATACCTCTAACATCAGAGGAAAATTTAAGAGTAATATTAGACGATACTGTCAACTTTCCAAATGATGAACTAAAAGAAAAATTTGGATGGGAATACTTAGCTATCCGAAAGGTCTATCAAGAATTACCAAAAAATATTGAAGAATCATATCCAAATTTAGGTCAGAAATTTTTAGAACAACCTAGAACTTTATCTAAACACTTGATAAGTATTTTATTAAAAAATAAGAAGATAACAAAAACCAATTCTAGCATAAAGAAAGTAAACGAAGCTTTAAAAGAAGTGAATCAAATTTTTGGAAACCATCCTAAACTTACAGCTTCAAACGACATCAGTTTTGTTGCAACGGCACTTTATCTATTTATTACTAAAGATTACAATATTGACATCTTTATAAACTGGTTATTCAAAAATCATATAATTGAAATCAAAGGTCTATCTCCAATTTCATTGATTAATATTTATTCAAAAATTAGAGAGAGTAAGTCAAAACAGGTTTTTGTTTCAATGCAATTTGACGAAGAAACAAAACCACATTATGAAGCAATAGTAAAAGTAATTGAAGAAGTAAATGATGAGTTTGATTTAGATATTCAGCTGAGAGAAATAAGAATTGATAATTTTAACGTTGGTCATTCTTATAAAATAGATGATGAAATATTATCCTTAATAGAAGAAAGCGGATTATTGATTGCAGACCTTTCTTCGAAGAATATTAATGTTTACCAAGAGTTAGGTTACTTAATGGGATTAAATCAAGGAAAAGGGCTTAAACAAGAGAATTTCATCTTAATAAAACGACAGGATAAAGACTCTCAGGAAACGGATATCGGATTTAATATTCGACCGTTTCAGCAATTGAGATTTAACTCGGAAATGGAATTAATGAAAAACCTGAAAAGCTCAATTATTGAATATTATGAGTTGGGAAAATGAGAGGTTCGTTATTAAGAGGAATAATAGTTTATAATCTTATTAAAGCTTGGCTTAATATCTATATAATGTAAAAACGCCACCCATTTCGCCACCCAAAAATTAAAAAACCCTTTAAAAACAACGTTTTTAAAGGGTTTTAAGTACTCAAGGTGGGAATCGAACCCACACTCCCGAAAGAACTGGATTTTGAATCCAGCGCGTCTACCAATTCCGCCACTTGAGCAAAAAATTAATAAGACTGCAAATGTATAAAATTATTTTATTTTAAAGTGAAAAATTTAATTCGAAACTCAATAAATAATTTCTACTTTTGTAAACACACAACAATACAACAAAAAAACAACTAAATGCCTACAAATCAATTAGCACCAAAACTATTTGCCTGCAGACAAAGCACAGTTTTGGCAGAAAAGATTGCAACAGAATACAATACTACTTTAGGAAAAGTTAAAACAACTTACTTTAGTGACGGAGAATTTCAGCCAGCTTTTGAAGAATCTGTTCGTGGAAGACGTGTTTTTATTATTGGTTCTACATTTCCGAATGCAGACAATTTAATGGAAATGTTGTTAATGTGTGATGCTGCAAAAAGAGCATCAGCAAGACATATTACAGCGGTTATGCCATATTTTGGTTGGGCTAGACAAGATAGAAAAGATCAACCAAGAGTTGCTATTGGAGCAAAATTAGTTGCAAAACTTTTAGAATCTGCAGGAGCAACTAGAATTATGACGATGGATTTACATGCAGACCAAATTCAAGGTTTTTTCGAAAAACCAGTAGACCATTTGTTTGCTTCCACTATTTTTATGCCTTACATTAATAGTTTAAAATTAGACAATTTAACAATTGCATCTCCAGATATGGGAGGTTCTAAAAGAGCGTATGCATATTCTAAGCACTTGCAATGTGATGTTGTTATTTGTTATAAGCAACGTATTAAAGCCAATCAAATTGGGCACATGGAGTTAATTGGAGACGTTAAAGGTAAAAATGTAATCTTAGTAGATGACATGATTGATACTGGAGGAACATTAGCACATGCAGCAAATTTAATGATGGAAAGAGGAGCATTAAGTGTAAGAGCAATCTGTACACATCCAATACTTTCTGGTGGGGCTTATCAAAAAATAGAAGACTCAGGATTAACAGAGCTAATTGTTTCAGACACAATTCCTTTAAAAAAGGCTACTTCTAAAATAAAAGTGGTATCTTGCGCGCCATTATTTGCGGATGTTATGCATAAAGTGCAAGACAATACTTCAATTAGTGGACAATTTTTAATGTAAATAAATAATAAACAAAGTAATGAAATCAATTTCAATTAAAGGATCAAAAAGAGAAAGCGTAGGTAAAGTAGCAACTAAGGCCTTACGTAATGCTGGTATGGTTCCTTGCGTTATATACGGAGGAGAAAACCCAATACACTTTTCAGCAGAAGAAAAAGCGTTTACAAAATTGGTATTCACTCCAAATGTGTATACAGCAAGTTTAGATATTGATGGTCAGCAAATACCAGCAGTGTTACAAGACATTCAGTATCACCCAGTAACAGATAAAATCATTCACGTAGATTTTTATCAAACATTTGATGATAAAGAAATTACAATGAACATTCCTGTAAAATTAACAGGTACTTCTCCTGGTGTATTAAATGGTGGATCTTTACGTTTTACAAACCGTAAATTAAGAGTAAAAGCATTACCAGCTAACTTGCCAGATTTTGTAACTGCAGATATTTCTAAATTAAAAATTGGAAATAAATTAACAGTAACAGCTTTAGCAACAGATGGGTATACATTTATGCACCCAGACAATACAGTTGTTGTTCAAGTAAGAACTTCTCGTAATGCAACTGTTTCTGATGATGAAGAAGAAGAAGAAGCTACAGAAGCTGCTGCAGAATAAATTTTGCACACATAAAATATAAAAAGCGTTACAATTTTGTAACGCTTTTTTTTTTGCCCTAAACTTATTTCTGGGCCTCACATTATATAATTCTTCTTATTTTTGAAGAATGAAATTTAAAAACTTTTTTTCTGAAATATTGGGTATAAAAGTTGAAACTAAAGAAGAGTTAATGAAGAAATTTTTAATTATTGGTTTAGGTAATATTGGTGATAAGTACACAAATACGCGTCATAATATTGGTTTTAAGGTTCTAGATGAGGTGGCAGAAGAACACAACGTAACTTTTGAAACTGAAAAGCTTGGAGATGTAGCTAGCTTTCGATTTAAAGGCAGAACTTTTATTTTACTAAAACCAAGTACATTTATGAATTTAAGTGGAAAGGCGGTAAAGTATTGGATGGATAAAGAAAATATATCTATAGAAAATATTTTAGTAGTTACAGATGATATAAATATTGATTTTGGTACAATTCGTTTAAAAGCAAAAGGATCTGCTGGCGGACATAACGGATTAAAAGACATTCAAGAAAAATTGAATACACAGCAATACGCTCGTTTTAGATTTGGAGTAGGAGGTAATTATAGTAGAGGTAGACAAGTAGATTTTGTACTTGGAGAATGGAGTAAAGAAGAAACTAGTGAGTTGATAGAGCGTTTACCAACATCAGCTAAAGTAATTACCTCTTTTGGTACTGCAGGCTTAAATAATACCATGAATACTTTTAACGGAAAATAAAAAAAGGTATCTAGAAATAGATACCTTTTTTATTAAAGTTTACTTACTTTTTTAATTTCTTTCTAAAGTAATGTCTGTAACACTATTAATACTAACAGATCCAGTTCCTTCAACTGTTTGTTTTAGTACCATTTTATCTTCATTAAAAGATTTAATCTCAAAAGTACCACCAATAAAAGCTTCGTCTTCAGAAACTGTAAGAGTAATTGTTTTAGCTGTTGCATTTAAAGTGTAATTACCACTAGAAGCTAAAGTTAGTATTTCGTTATCTTCATCTCCACCTTTTGGAGTTGGATCTGCTTTATACCCTAATAATAAAGTTCCGCCAATGCTGTAAGTTCCGTTTGCATTTAATGCTACATCTATTGAAAAAGTACTTCCTGTTTTTGTGGTTGTAGAAAGTGTAGATTCATTACCATTAGAAGCTGTTGCTATTTCTGTTTCTACAGCTTTGTAAGCTGTAATTTTGTAAGTACCAGCTAAATTTACTGCTGATAACTCAAAAGAATTGTCATCGTCACTACTACAGCTAGTAATAGATACTGCGATACATAAGATTAAAAATGATTTTAATAATTTCATAATATTTTGATTTTTGGGCAAATATAAGGCATAATTTAAAATGTTACTATTAAAAAATAGCACTTTTTTAAAACAGACTATTTGTTTTCACTAGCAAACCATTCTGCAAAACTAGAATCTGTTTCTTGTAGTTTTATAGAATGTAGTTTGATGTTTTCTGGCAACCTATTTTTAATTTTTTTAGCAAAGTCTATCACCATCATTTCACTTGTTGGTTGGTAATCTACTAAAATAACATGATGGTCTCTTGCTTGCAATTCTTTAGCTAGCTCAACATGAGGTGTGTTTTTATTAAAAACAGTTGCATGGTCAAAGATGTCTACAACCTCTTCATTTACAATTTTTTTTAAATCTCCAAAGTCAATCACCATACCAAACTTTACATTGGTATTGTCTTTAATTGGTTTTCCAGAAACAGTTACAGACAGTTTGTAAGAGTGCCCGTGTACATTTTTACATTTTCCATCATAACCATATAATGCGTGCCCTGTTTCAAAGTTAAATTGTTTGGTAATTCTTATTGTGCTCATTTGTGTTTTTTATGAATCCGTCATTACGAGGAAGAATAAAGAAGTAATCTATTTTTTATAATCAGATTATTTTATGCTTCTTAATGACAAAAAAATTATCTTCTGTTTCTAAACTTGTTGTAAAAATAAACAACAACTAATGCTATTGCCAATCCTAAAAATAAAAAATCTCCTCCCATTTTGTGTATATTTTGTTATGCTGTAATTAAAAAATTATTTAAAACATCTGCAATTTTTCTGTTATCAGATAATTGCGGAATCTTATTTTGTCCTCCAAATTTACCAATAGATTTCATATATTCATGAAAACCACCCTTTTTTACTTTTCTAATCACCAAAGGACGTAAAACTTTCCCTTCAATTAAATCGATATAATAAATATTCTGAGCCTGCATAGAAGCATCAATCTTAGCCGCAAAAGCTTCTAAATCTTCTGGTTCGTTTTCAAACTCAATAAACCATTCGTGATACGGTAAACCACTTTCTGGGCTTACTTGTGGTGCTACTGTAAATTCGCTAATGTTTATATTTGTGCCTTTAATAGAGTCGTTTAGTGCTTTTTCTACTTCCTTACCAATAACATGTTCGCCAAAGGCGGATATAAAATGTTTTATTCTACCGGTAACTTTAATTCGATAAGGTTTTGTTGATGTAAACTCTACAGTATCACCAATATTATAACCCCAAAGACCTGCAGTAGTATTTAAAATGATAGCATAATTAACGCCTATTTTTACATCCTTTAAAGAAATTCTTGTTGGGTTTTCGTTAAAAAACTCATCCGCAGGAATAAACTCATAAAAGATACCAGAATCTAATTGCAACAACATTCCTTTTTCTGTCTGAGAATCTTGATAGGCAATAAACCCTTCTGATGCAGGATACAACTCTATATAATCTATCTTTTTACCAATTAAACTTTCAAACTTATTTTTATAAGGCTCAAAATTAACACCGCCATAAATAAAGAAATTAAAATTAGGGAACAATTCTGAAACCGATTTCCCTGTTTTTTCAATTAGTTTTTCAAAATACATTTGTACCCAAGACGGAATTCCGCTAATTACAGACATGTCTTCGTTAATGGTTTCTTCTACAATGGCATTTACTTTGGTATCCCAATCTTCTATACAGTTGGTTTCCCAACTTGGCAATCTGTTTTTTAATAAATATTGAGGCACGTAATGCGCCACAATTCCGCTTAATCTACCTAGTTTTACACCATTTTTATCACTTAAAACAGGACTTCCTTGTAAGAAAATCATTTTTCCATCAACAAAACTTGCGTCTTTTTTTTCTGCGATATAAAACAACAAAGCATTTCTTGCTGCCTTAATGTGTGTAGGCATAGAATCTTTGGTAATTGGTATGTATTTTGCGCCAGAAGTTGTACCAGAAGTTTTAGCAAAGTAAAGTGGTTTTCCGGTCCAAAGAACATCAGATTCTCCTGCTACAATTCTATCTACATAAGGTCTTAAACCTTCGTAATCTGTAACTTTAACCTCTCTTTTAAAATCTTGGTAATTGGTAATTGTAGAAAAATTATGATCTTTTCCAAAGGCAGTTTTGCTTCCTTTAGAAAGTAAGTTTTTAAAAACTTTTTCTTGTGTTTTATGAGGGGTATTTGCCCATTTATAAACTTTTTTTGTTGCAATTTTAGCAAACGGAATCGCAAAAAGTGATTTGATACTCATTATTTAAAATCTATAAAATTTGTTGGGTTTACGGCATAACCACCGCTCCAAAGTTCAAAATGTAAATGCGGTCCTGTTGTTAACTCTCCTGTAGAACCTATAGTAGCTATAACTTCGCCAGATTTTACAAAATCTCCTTGTTCTTTTAGTAAATTTCCATTGTGTTTGTATACAGAAATATAATCTTTAGCATGTTTTAAAATAATAACGTAGCCTGTTTCTGTAGTCCATCCAGAAAAAATTACAGTACCATCTGCAGTTGCTTTAATGGGGCTCCCTGTTTTTGCGGTAATGTCTACAGCAAAATGTTTAGAAGTAGCATCAAAATTTTGTGATATGTTACCATTTAAAGGGGCAAAAAAGACTATCTTAACATTGCTTTGTGCATTCTTTTGAATAGAGAATCGATTTTCACTATCTACTTTTTCTCTAAAGATAGAGTCTTCTCTTGTTGCGTCTAATTTACTTTCATCTATTAAACGATGTCTAGCTTCAACTTGAATAGAATCTATATTTTCTGGTTCAATATCACCTGTTAATACAGGTTTTAATGCCTTTGTGTAGTTTTCTAAAATAGCTAATTTAATTTTTAAAGAATCTGCTTCAAAAGTTAAATTGGCAGCTTTTCTTTTTAAAGCGGTAGAAGAATAACCTGGTATGTATTCTTTTAAGGGAGTAAAAGCAATTAATAAAATGGTGCCGGCTATTAGTAGTATAGAGAAAAAACCACCTAAAACAAAAACATTTAATCTAGAAAGTTTCAATGAAAAACGCTCTTCAAAAGTGTCTTCATTTAAAACAACCAACCTGTACTTGTCAGTTAGTTTTTCTTTAAGTTTTCCTTTCTTTTTATTTTTTTTAGCCACAAAAATGTATTTTATGTTTAACAAAGATACAATGAAACCTTTGCAGTACGTACTCAGTTTATTAACGTTACAAATGTAATTTAATTATTTTCTGTAAAAATTCATTTCATCTGCATATTCCCAAACTTCTTTTGGTAAGAGTGGTTGTATGTTTTTTTGATCTTTTATACCCTTTCTAATCATGGTAGAAGATATTTGTACAATAGGTGCAGCTACTTTATGAATTTTAGAGTGATTGTTAAATTGATGATCTACGGTACCTTCTGCAATTCTTGGATATACATAAATATGATGATGCTCTAAAATAGTTTCATAATTTTTCCATTTATGTAAACTTTTTAAATTGTCTTCACCCATAATTAAACAAAATTCTTTGTCTGGGTGCAACTCTGCAATATGTGCTAACGTGTATACGGTGTAATTGGGTTGTGGTAATTTAAACTCAATATTAGAAGGCTTAATTTTTACGTAGTTTTCTGTTGCTCTGTAAACCATTTCTAAACGATGATGATTTTCTAGCAAAGAGCTTTTCTTTTTAAACGGATTATGAGGGGTTACTACCATCCAAATTTCGTCTAAATCTGAATTTTCTACCATATGATTGGCAATAATTAAATGTCCAATATGAATTGGATTGAATGTGCCAAAATATAAACCGATTTTACTCATATCTTTTAAAAATGAAATGTTCTAGATACTATTTTTCTTCATTCTTCAGAAAAATCATTCAAACAAACAATGTGTATTAACTAAATAGATGAACACTTTGCCGTTTAGAGTGAAATTCTTTTTTTCAAGAATTTTGTATCGAGAAGTTTTTTTAGAAAACTGCTCTTGTTTCTATTCTAACCCTAAAAAAATACTCATTAATTCTTCTGCTTCTTTTAAAGCATCTTCTAGGATATAATTTTTTATAATTTTATCAAACTGCGGCGCTGTTGCTAACTCTACAGAAGCTTTTGCAATACGCATATTTATTTTGTCTTCACTTTCTGTAGATCGTTTTTTTAAACGAATTTTTAATTCATCTACACTTGGTGGTTTTACAAAAACAGACAAGGTTTCTTCTGGGAATTTATGTTTAATTCTTAATCCTCCAACTACATCAATATCAAAAATAACATGTTTTTTTAAGGCCCAAATTCTTTCTACTTCCGTTTTTAAAGTTCCGTAAAAGTTATCTCTGTAAACTTCTTCCCACTCTAAAAACTCATCACTTTTAATTTTATCTTTAAATTCTCTTAAATTGATAAAATAATAATCTTTACCGTCTTTTTCTTCTCCTCTTGGTGCTCTAGAAGTAGCTGAAATAGAAAACTCTAAATTAAACCTTTCTTGCTTTAATAAATGACGTACAATTGTAGTTTTACCTGAACCAGAAGGTGCCGAAAAGACGAATAATTTTCCTTTAAAATCTGACATATGATTTTGTTTTTAGTTGCTAATTTTTGGTTGATGGGTTTTACTACTAACTAAAAACCATCAACCAAAAACTAATTAAAGCACGTTTAAAATTTGCTCTTTAATTTGTTCTAATTCGTTTTTCATTTGAATTACTGCTTTTTGCATAGGTGCAAAATTTGCTTTAGAACCTGTTGTGTTTATTTCTCGTCCCATTTCTTGAACAATAAAGCCTAGTTTCTTACCATTAGAATCTTCAGAATCCATTGTTTGTAAAAAATAATCTAGATGATTTGCCAAACGAACTTTTTCTTCGTTAATATCTAATTTTTCTAGATAATAAATCAATTCTTGTTCAAAACGATTTTCATCCGTATCTACTTTTAAATCGTCGATAGCCTTTTTTAAACGGGTTTTAACGTTTTCTACTCTATCGCCATCTAAAGCTTTTACTTCTTCTAAATAGGTTTTAATATTAGCAATTCTTTCTTTAAAATCTATTTCTAAAGATGCAGCCTCATCAATTCTATATTGTACAATATCTTTAATGGCAACATCAACACTTGTGTTGATAAGGTTCCATTCGTTTTCATCTAATTCTTCACGTTCTGTTTTTAAAGCATCTGGCATTCTTACAGCCATCTTTAATAACTCTACATCATCTGTAGTACCTGTTTGTACAACGTTTCTTAGTTGTTGCATGTATTCTTTTACTACTCCATGATTAATAGTTGTAGAAGTTTCATCCGCAGTCATTTCTACAAAAATTGAAAAATCTACTTTACCACGAACCAAAGCACTTGCTAGTTTTTTACGAACAGCCAATTCTTTCTCTTTATAATAAGAAGGAATACGAACGTTTAAATCGAGGTTTTTACTGTTTAAAGATTTAATTTCTATGGTTACTTTTTTAGTAGGTAATTGTAATACAGACTTCCCATAACCAGTCATAGATTGAATCATAAAATCAACATTTTAGATGAAGGGCAAATATAGTTTTTATTTCACAGAATTTTCTACTTGTCTGGTTACTAAATATACGCCAGAAAAGATAAGTAGGGTTGCACCAATTTTTATAAGGCTTAAAGAGTCGCTACCAACAATTAATGCAAAAATGGTTGCAATTACAGGTTGTAAATAAATAAAAACACTAACAGTAGTTGGCTTTAATTTAGATAAACCGTATAGATTAAAGAGATAGGTAATACAAGAAGTAAAGACAACTACAAAGCTTATATTCCAATAAATATTTGTGGGCATCTGGTGCCAATTAACATCCATTAATTCGCGGTACCCAAAAGGAACTGTAATGAGTAAGCCTACTAAATAGAGCCACTTTACTAAAGTTATTGGATGGTATTTTGCTGTTAATTTTTTAGAAATAACTAAATACAAGCCATAAGAAGCAGCATTTATAAAAACCAAGAAATTACCCCAATTGCTGTTTGTAGCGTTAGAGTCTGATGAGTTGCCGTATGTAATAAGTATAATTGTACCTATTAAACCTATAATAACGCCTATAATTCTTTGTTTACCAATTGCTTTACGTATTAGTATACTAGAGAAAATTAACACCATAATTGGCGAGGTAACCATCATTACAGAAGCACTTATGGGGGTTGTTAGGCTTAACCCTTTAAAAAAGGAAAGCATGTTTACACCGATACCAAAAAAGGACGCTAAGAGAATGGTTTTGTAATCTGATTTATCTATTTTTTCTGATTTAATAAATAAACCAAGAATCCAAAAAATAGTAGTTGCACCAAGAACTCTTATTAAAATAAAACCGAAGGGTTTTACGTAAAAAGGCATTACTTCTTTAGCTATGGTGTAATTAAGACCGTAAATTAAGGTGGCTATAGATACTGCAATTAATGCTAATGTTCTTTGGTTTATTTTCAAGATTGAAATTCTAAAATTAGCCTGCAAAGTTGGTGATAAATTTTAATTTAGAGCATAAAAAAAGAGTTTCAAATATATTTTGAAACTCTTTTAAAATTTTATTGTTTTTAAGTTAGTCTACTAAAGGCGGTATTCTTAAAACCTGACCAGGATAAATTTTATCTGGATGCGATAACATTGGTTTGTTTGCTTCAAAAATTACAGGATATTTCATAGCGTTACCATAATATGTTTTTGCAATTTTACCTAAAGTATCTCCACTTTCTACTGTATGAAATTGTGCCATTGCAGCTTCTTCAATAACTTCAATTTCTGCCACTGTTAAATTGTCTTCAACAGATGCTACACCATTGGTGTTACCTACTACTAAAACTACTTTTTCTTTTGTAGCCAAGTCTGCGGTTTCTCCCCAAAGTTTTACAGCATCGTCATCTACCTCAATAGATAAGTCTGTAACTTCTAGTTCTAGAGCAGCAATAGCTCCTCTTAATTGTTCAGATTTGTCTGCATTTTCTTCTTCTGTAGTTTTTCCAATGCCGAAAACTTTTGCTCCTGCATTTTTAATGAATGAAAAAATTCCCATTTTTTTTGATTGTTTTTTGTTTAAATTTTAATTTTTTGTGCTGATGCAAGATACAAAAAAATAGATATTTTAATTGTATTTTTAAAATGTTAAAGAAAATTAATAGGTATATTTTTCTTAAATAAAATAAGTTCTAAAATATATTTATAGACGCTTTTCGGCTTTGTTTTGGTTACAATTTTTTTAAAGCGAGATAAAATTCACTAATTATATCGACCTTAATAGAACTTTCAGGTAAAGTTTTATTTCTATATTTGTATAAATACCTTAATAAAAATGATTATTCATTACCTACAAGAAGAAAACTCAATTCTTAATAAATTTATTGCAGAGATTAGAGACGTCAAGATTCAAAAAGATTCACTTCGTTTTAGAAGAAATATTGAAAGAATTGGTGAGGTTTTGGGGTATGAATTAAGTAAAAAACTTTCTTACAGGGATGTTTCTATAGAAACACCTTTAGGCGTAAAAAAAGAGCAGATATCTAGTAATGAGGTTGTTTTGTGTTCTATTTTAAGAGCAGGTTTGCCTTTGCATCAAGGGTTGTTAAATTATTTTGATGATGCAGAAAATGCTTTTATTTCTGCATACCGTCATCACCCAAATAATAATGCCGAATTTGAAATTGTAGTAGAGTATTTTGCAGCTCCATCCGTAGAAAATAAAACATTATTATTGGCAGACCCAATGTTAGCTACAGGGCAATCTTTAGTGTCTGTTTATGAGGCCATAAAAAAACAAGGAATTCCAAAAGAAATACATATTGTTGTAGTTATTGCCTCTAAAGAAGGAATCGAATTTATAGAAGACAAGTTCCCAGAAAATACCCATTTATGGATTGCTGCATTAGATGATACGTTAAACAGTAAGGGGTACATCGTTCCTGGTTTAGGAGATGCTGGCGATTTAGCTTTTGGAGCGAAATTATGATAAAAAAAAAGTTATAATTGTTCCTATTAATAACAATCCAGCTAAAATATTTTTTACCAACGTTTTTTCAATAACTTCAAATCCGTTTGCAATAATTATTGATGATGGAACGAGTAGATAAACAATTTCAGATCCATTTTTGTTTGTAATAATTAATGCAAAAACAATAGCAATAATTACGTTTATAATTAACAGAATCCAACTTTTCTTAAAAGAATTATTTACAGAGAATGCTTTAGGCGATTTTAAGAAAATTGAACATATTGTTAATAAAACTATGGTTCCGAAAAGCCATATTGTATTGTCTTCTGCGTAAATAAGTAGGTTATTTATGCTTTTAAAATAGAATAAATGGTGTATTTCTTCCGTAGCATCGTTCCAAAACAAGTACGCAAAGTAAATAATTAAGGGAGAGATGAATCCTATAATTGGTGTTAATAAAGTATGAATTGATACTTTTTTTCTTAACAGATTAGAAGCGTAAATTAAAACAAGAAATACCAGTGTAAAGGGTTCTAATAAAAAAAGAATCCCTAACCAAAAACCGCTATCAAATAATTTTTGAATTACCTGTTTAGAAGAGCGTAAGCTGTAAATTTTTCTTAAAAAAAGAAAGTAAATTATAAGCATTAACAGGGCTTTCAGTTCAAGTAGCTTAGAAATAAAAAGGATGGTTGTTAATGTAAAAATAAAGAATGCATACGAATGATCGAACGTTAATTTGTTCTTAGAAACGATAAAATTATAAAAGAAAAAAACAATCAAAAACAAAAACAAAAATAAAAGGTTTTCTAGTGTTTGAGGCCAAGTAAAACTTCCTGTAAAAAAGTCTGTAAAAACAGTGATTAAGAAGAAGCAAAAAAACAGCCCTAAATAGACTATAAAATTGATTGGTTTAGATTTCTCTAAAAAGTTGGCTAGCATTGTTTCTTTTTGTTATTTTTGCAGCGTAAAGATAATTAAGTTATGATAGCAAGCAATATTTTTAGATGGATTGGTAGTTTATTTACTGATTTTTTATTCGTCCCTTTTAAATGGTTACGTACAAGTGTAGCACAAGCAGATTTAGGTTGGTGGATATCTAATGCAGTAAATTGGTTTTTTCTAGTCGTTTTATTATGCTTATTAGCATATTGGATGAAAGAATCTCTTAAGTTTAAGAGAGAAGGAACTGAAGATAAAGCTTAAAATAACAATTTGGGAAGCAAAAATAAATTGAAACGTTTCAAAGAAAATGAAACGTTTAAAAATGTCATTCAACCAACTAGAGAAGAAGTTGTAACAGACTTTTCTCATAAAGGGAAATGGCATTCTTTTTTTGGTAACAACAATCCTATTGTTGTAGAGTTAGGTTGTGGTAAAGGAGAATATACCATTGCTTTGGCTAGAAAAAATCCGAATAAAAATTATATTGGTATCGATATAAAAGGCGCTCGTTTTTGGAGAGGCGCAAAAACTGCAATAGAAGAAAATTTACCTAATGTAGCTTTTGTAAGAACCCAAATAGAATTGGTCGATTTTATTTTTGCCGAAAATGAAGTTTCAGAAATTTGGATTACTTTCCCAGATCCACAAATAAAATTTCAACGCACAAAACATAGAATGACAAATTCTAGTTTTATGAAAAAGTACCACCATATTTTAAATGAAGACGGAATTATGAACTTAAAAACAGATTCTGAATTTATGCATGGTTATACTTTAGGTTTGTTACATGGAGAAGGACACGAAATTTTATACGCAAATCATACCGTATATAAAAATGAAGGAGCTCCGAAAGAAGTTACGGAAACACAGACTTTTTACGAAAAACAATATTTAGAAGTAGATAAACCAATTACCTACATTAAGTTTAGATTAAAATATTAATTTTTTTAATTCCCAAAACGAACGTTTTAAGGTGATTTAGGAATTTCTTACATATAAAAAACTAGTACTCGTTTTAATGAGTACTAGTTTTTTTATGAGTATTTATTAAAACGCTCTACTGTCATTCCGAAATGAGCCTTTTAAGGTGGTCGAGGAACCTCATAACACCACTGTTATTAATGCAATATTTTAACGCTCTAAATTTCTCTGCAAAACTCTAGGTAATAATAGTATCTTCACAACGTGGAAAAAGAAGACAATTTTTTTGATAAAGTGTACAAAGTTGCACGCTTAATTCCTTATGGAAAAGTGACCAGTTATGGCGCAATTGCAACCTATTTAGGAGCAGCAAGATCTGCAAGAATGGTAGGTTGGGCAATGAACAAAGCCCATAATTTAAACGATATTCCTGCACATAGAGTTGTAAATAGAAAAGGGTTACTCACAGGCAAGCATCACTTTGATGGTACAAACCTTATGCAGCAATTACTAGAAAGTGAAGGTATTGTTGTCATCGATAATCAAATTCAAGATTTAGAAAAAGTATTATGGAATCCTATGGATGAATTGTCTTAGGGTTTCTTTATCAAAATTAAGTCTATAATTTTCTGCTATCAACACATCAATATTCACAATCTACAAGCTTTCTTTTCTAAACTGTAAAACGTATCTTTGTAACTTAGAATAACCTTAATTAGAATCTCAAAAATGAGTTTTAAAAAACAAGATATATACAACGCATTAGAAACGATTACTGCTCCTGGAGAAGGTAAAAGTTTAATAGAAAATAATAATGTTACCAATGTAGTTACTTTTGGTAATGAAGTAGAGGTAGATGTTACCATTAGTAACCCTACTTTACAAGCAAAAAAGAAGATTGAGACGGAAATAACAAAGGCTATTCAGACCAATGTTAGCGAAGAAATTACTGTAAAAGTAAACGTAAAAGTAGAAAAGCCAGTAGAAAAAGCAAAACCGAATCAAATTAAAGGAAAAGCAATACCAAATATTAAAAACATTATTGCAATTGCATCAGGTAAAGGAGGTGTAGGTAAATCTACAATTACCGCAAATACAGCTATTTCATTAGCCAAAATGGGTTTTAATGTAGGTATTTTAGATGCAGATGTTTACGGACCATCGCAACACATTATGTTCGATGTAGAAAAAGCAAAACCACTTTCTGTAAAAATAGATGGGCGTTCTAAAATGAAGCCTGTAGAAAATTACGGAGTTAAATTATTGTCTTTAGGTTTCTTTACAGATCCAGGTCAAGCAGTAATTTGGAGGGGGCCAATGGCATCTAAAGCATTAAATCAATTAATTTTTGATGCAGATTGGGGAGAATTAGACTTTTTATTAATTGATTTACCTCCAGGAACAGGAGATGTACATTTATCAATAGTACAAGCTTTACCTATAAACGGAGCAGTTATAGTAAGTACACCGCAAAATATTGCTTTAGCAGATGCTAAAAAAGGAGTTGCAATGTTTCAGCAAGAAAATATTAATGTTCCTGTTTTAGGAATCATAGAAAATATGGCTTATTTTACACCAGAAGAATTACCAGATAATAAATATTATATCTTTGGTAAAGATGGAGCAAAAAATTTAGCAGAAGATATTGAAACTAAATTTTTAGGAGAAATTCCTTTGGTACAAAGTATTAGAGAATCTGGAGATGTTGGGCATCCGGTAGCTTTACAAAACGGAACTATTTTAGAAAAATCATTTAATGATATTACTAAAGAAATGGTTGCAGAATTATTAAAAAGAAACGCAGATTTACCACCTACAGAAGTAGTAAGAATTACAACTATGAGTGGTTGTAGTTCTGTAAAAAAATAAGATTATGACAGAGCAAGAAACATTAAATAATGTAGAAAAAGCATTAGAAGAAATTCGTCCTTTTTTAATAAGTGACGGAGGTAACATCAAACTACTTTCTATAGAAGATTTTATTGTAAAAGTACAATTAGAAGGCGCTTGTACAGGTTGTTCTGTAAATCAAATGACGTTAAAAAACGGAGTAGAAGCTACCATTAAAAAGTTTGCACCACAAATTACAGAAGTAATAAATGTAGTGTAATTACCTGTAAATCAGTTATTAATAATTGTAGAAATATATTTTTGGGCGTTACCTAAAGGTCGGGCTTTACATTATATTTTTTTGCGAAAAGCAAAAAGGATGTCATTTCAATCCCTAACGCGCTCATCAGCATAAAAAAACCTCACAAGATTTTATTCTAGTGAGGTTTTTAAGATAATAGATAAACAAGAAGTTGGTATTCCTTTATATTTTTATAACCTGAAGGATTTTTTTTTGTCATTCCTGCGTAGGCAGGAATCCATGTTTTTGTGAATTAATACCCCTATCTTAGATGAAAATTAAAGTATGATAATCGGAATAAAATTTTTTGTAATAAATTGTCTTGGTTACCAAAATGAGCCAAATGCCTATGATTTATTAATCTTTGGTTTAGGTTCTTTTGTCCTGATATCAATTTTACTTTTTTATTATAATAGTATCTCAAAAAGTAATAATTCTAGTAGGGAATTAGAGAATACTATTTATCAATCAAAAGATGTTTTATTGCAATCGAATAATAGCAATATAAATTTAATTATTACCCAAAGCACTACTTCAATTTGGGGTAAAGCCTTAGTTTTAGTCCTTATTGCTTTTGTTATTATCGTTCCTGTAGATAAACTTATTGGTGCTGTAAACTCTTTTTACTAATACTTTTAAAAAAATATTCTAACAATCTTTTCTTATATTTGTAGAACAACGAAATCGATTGAGATGTTTGTAGACTTACTTTCACATTTAAAATTCCTAATCAAACGCAATCCAGAATAAAGGGTTTAAATTTTTATTTTAATCAAATTATTAATTTAAAATTTTAAAAACATATGCCTTTTTATCATAAATTAGGAACCATTCCACCTAAAAGACACACCCAGTTTCGTAAAAAAGACGGAAGCTTATATTACGAGCAATTGTTTGGTACTATTGGTTTCGATGGTATGTCTACCAATTCGTATCACGAGCATAGACCAACAATGGTTAAGCATATTGGTAAACAATATTCTGTAAAACCAAAAATTGCAAAAGCCAATAATATTCAATCGTATCGTTTTCGTGGATTTCAAGTTCCGCCAGAAAACGATTATCTAGAAAGTAGAAAAATCGTTTTAACAAATGCTGATTGTAATATTATTTTATCGGCGCCCAAAAAATCTACCACAGCATATTTTTATAAAAATACAGACGCAGATGAGGTAGTTTTTATCCATAAAGGAACCGGGAAGTTAAGAACACATCTTGGTAACATCAACTTTAAATACGGAGATTATTTAGTAATTCCGCGTGGAATTATTTACAAATTAGATTTCGATGACGAGAACAACAGACTTTTTATCGTAGAATCTTATTCGCCAGTGTATACACCAAAAAGATATAGAAATTACTTTGGTCAATTGTTAGAACACTCACCATTTTGTGAGCGAGATTTAAGAAGACCCCAAGAATTAGAAACCTATAATGAGTTAGGAGATTTTCTTATCAAAGTAAAAAAACAAGGCGAAATTATAGAAATGACGTATGCTTCACATCCTTTTGATGTGGTGGGTTACGACGGTTATAATTTTCCGTATGCATTTTCAATTCACGATTTTGAGCCAATAACAGGTCGCGTTCATCAACCGCCGCCAGTACATCAAACTTTTGAAACCAATGCCTTTGTAATTTGCAGTTTTGTACCCCGTTTGTACGATTATCATCCAAACTCAATTCCTGCGCCATATAATCACAGTAATATAGATTCAGACGAGGTTTTGTATTATGTAGATGGCGATTTTATGAGTAGAAACGACATCGACCAAGGTCATATTTCCTTGCATCCATCCGGAATTCCTCATGGTCCACACCCAGGAACTACAGAAAAAAGTATAGGAAAAACAAAAACCGAAGAATTGGCAGTTATGGTAGACACTTTTAAACCTTTAATGGTTACAGAAGAAGCTATGAAAATTGCAGATGAAGAGTATTATAAATCTTGGTTAGAAGAAAATAGACATTAGAAGCTATTTACTGCTTTTCGTTATGTTTTTTGTAAAAAACAAAAAGGATGTCACTTCAATAGCGAAGCATTCAACGATTCAAAAAAAAAGTAAAGCAGAGTTAATTAGGGCTAAACTTGTTTGAAACCAACAGCTTTAATTTTAAAAAAAAACAGCTAATTTTTAAAAATAAATAAATTTACAAACACAGAGACCTCACAGGTTTTTAAAACCTGTGAGGTCTAAAAAATAAACATCAATTAACAAAGATTGAATTAAAGATTCAAGAATTTCAAAAAATGATAATGGGGTTTCAAAATAAGCTCTAAAAGTCTTTTTTCTTGTCTCTTTTTTCTTTGTTCTATAAAACATAAAGATGGCAAAAGAAATAAAATCAGTAAACTACGGATTAGAAAAAATATTTGAAGGCGCACAAGATTTCCTTCCACTTTTAGGAACAGATTATGTAGAGTTTTACGTTGGTAACGCAAAACAAGCAGCACACTTTTACAAAACAGCCTTTGGTTTTCAATCATATGCTTATAGAGGATTAGAAACAGGTTCTAAAGATGTTGTAAGTTATGTGCTAACTCAAGATAAAATTAAATTAGTTTTAACAACTCCATTAAACAGTAGATCACCAATAAACGACCATATTGTAAAACATGGCGATGGTGTAAAAGTTGTGGCGCTTTGGGTAGAAGACGCAAGAAAAGCATACGAAGAAACAACTTCTAGAGGTGCAAAATCTTATATGGAGCCAACGGTAGAAACAGATGAAGATGGAGAAGTGGTAAGAGCTGGGATTTACACCTACGGAGAAACGGTACACATGTTTGTAGAGCGTAAAAATTATAACGGCACATTTTTACCAGGTTTTCAAAAATGGGAATCAGATTACAACCCACCAATTGCAGGTTTAAAATACATAGATCACATGGTGGGTAATGTGGGGTGGAATCAAATGGATGTTTGGGTAAAATGGTACGAAGATGTTATGGGGTTTGAAAACTTTCTATCTTTTGATGATAAGCAAATTCATACAGAATATTCTGCATTAATGAGTAAAGTAATGTCTAACGGAAATGGTAGAATTAAGTTTCCGATAAACGAGCCAGCAGAGGGTAAAAAACGTTCTCAAATAGAAGAATATTTAGATTTTTATGAAGGCGCAGGTGTACAGCATATTGCAGTTGCAACAGATGATATTATTGCTACTGTAACTCAATTGCGTTATAGTGGAGTAGAATTTTTATCGACCCCACCAGAAGAATATTACAATGCAGTTCCAGGAAGATTAGAAGAGTATAGCCATGAACTAAGAGAAGATATTGAGAATTTAAAAGAGCTTGGTATTATGATTGATGCTGATGAGGAAGGTTATCTATTACAAATTTTTACAAAACCAGTTGAAGACAGACCAACGTTGTTTTTTGAAATTATTCAAAGAATGGGAGCAAAAGGCTTTGGTGCAGGAAACTTTAAAGCTTTGTTTGAGTCTATAGAAAGAGAACAAGCAAAAAGGGGAACTCTTTAAAAAGAATCAAGAATCAAGATTTAACACCTTAGTTCTTGTTTTTTTTATGTTTATAAATCTTTAATTTTTAGTGGTAGTAACAGTTTAATACTAGTTGTTTTACAGGTTTTTTTTAAAACCTTGTAGATGTTTTTTTATGATTTATACGTAAATTATAATCAAATTTTTGACTAAAATCAGCAAAGTATTTAATGAGTGTTAGGGATTGCAATGGCATCCTTTTTGACTTTTCGGCAAAAAGATATAATGGAAAGCCCGTTAAAACACCCAAATAAAAATAATTGATTTTCTGTTTTACACTTATAAGATTTTCAGGATTTAACAACTTAATTCTTGGTTTTTTGTTTTAATAAAACTTCAATAGAAAGATGAAATAATTTTTATTTTTTATATTAAATTGCATTCAAAATGTCCAAAAATCAAAAATTTCTTGTTTCTTGGCTCTAATTATCTTGATTCTTAAAAAAAAATGAACAGAGACGAAATTTTAAAAGCAATAGAAGAAAAGTACGATAAATTAGGTGTGCCTGTAGATTCTATGTTAGAGGGTTTGCTTTGGAGTACGCCAATAACGTATTGGGATTATATTCAAACAGATGCTTTACTTGGTTTGCAAACTCCAAGAACTACGCAACCAGACGAAATGGTTTTTATCATGTACCATCAAGTAAATGAGTTGTTGTTTAAAATGATTTTGTGGGAAATTGACCAAGTAGCAAAAACAATTGAAGTTACAGCAGATAGGTTTTCGATGCATTTAGGTAGAATTAGCAGGTATTTTGATATGCTTTGTAGTTCTTTTAATGTAATGGCAGATGGAATGGAGAAAGAGCAGTATCTAAAATTTAGAAATACATTAACGCCTGCAAGTGGTTTTCAAAGTGCACAATACCGTAAAATAGAATTTGCATCCACAGAATTAATAAATTTAATTGATGTTCGTTTTAGGGACGATATCGATAGAAATTCGTCATTTAAAAATGCCTATAATCATTTGTATTGGCAAGCAGCAGGTAAAAATTATACAACAGGGCAGAAATCGACTTTATTAACTCTTTTTGAAAAAAAATATATGGGAGATTTTATCGATTTTATGGAAGATTATAATGATATTAATTTGTCTTTAAAATTTAAACAGTTGCCTAAAGAAGTGCAAGAAAATAAAGATTTAATCAAAGCCATGCGTCATTATGATTATACAGTAAACGTAAAGTGGGTAATGGCTCATTACAATGCTGCTGCAAAATATATTGGTGGTAATGATTCTGAATTAAAAGCTACAGGAGGTAGTAATTGGCGTAAATATATGCATCCAAAATATCAACGAAGAATTTTTTATCCGTACTTGTGGAGTGAAGAAGAGTTAAAAAATTGGGGTACGTTTTAAAATTAAATAATTTATTGTTAGAAATATTTACGGTATAAATAAAAAGGGCAATCTTGTTAAATTTTACGATCAATTAGATTGGCTTATAGTAACATACATTTATATTAAAAAACCATTTACAAATAGTTAGTAAATGGTTTTTTTTTATTTTGGAACGGTAATTGTCATTACTTTTTTATATGTTTGGTTTAATATGAAAAAATATACCCTATTATTTTTGACCCTTTTTTTCTTGACAATTACTAATAGTCAAGAAAATTCAGTTGCTTTTAAAAGCGGAGAGTTGTTACGTTATAAAATGAGTTACAGTGGCTTTTTAAGAGCAGGAACTGCCGTTTTAGAAGTACAAGAAAAAGATTTAAATGGTAAAAAAGTGTTTTATACTAAAGGTACAGGTTGGACCTCTGGTATGATAAAATGGTTTTTTAGTGTGGATGATAAATATGAGAGTTATTTTGATAAAGATACCGTGAAGCCTTATCTTTTTAAAAGAAAAATTGACGAAGGTGGCTATAAAAAACATAGAATTACTTCATTTAATTATAATTCTAATAAAGCATACGTTCAAGATTTTACAATGCAAAAAGATACGTCTGTCTCTTTTTCTAATGTGCAAGACATCCTTTCTTCATTCTATTATTTAAGAAATAAAGATGTTAAAAATATGAATAAGGGAGAGGAAATTGCCATAGATATGTTTTTAGATTCTCAGGTATATCCTTTTAAATTACGTTTTATAGGAAGAGAAACGTTAAAAACAAAATTCGGTAAAGTTAAAACACTTATTTTTAGACCATTAGTACAGTCTGGTAGAGTTTTTAAAGCACAAGAAAGTGTTACGCTTTGGATTACTGATGATGCTAATAAAATTCCTATTAAAATGAAAGCAGATTTAGCAGTTGGTTCTTTAAGAGCGGAATTAGAGTCTTATAAGGGGTTAGCAAATCCTTTTATTAAATATTAAGAAATTTTTAACGAAACCGATTTAGGAAGTTCATTAAGATAGCAACCTAAAAAAACTTTTTTATTTGTACTTTTGAAGACTACATTCAATAGCACATATTTTTGAAAAAAATAATCCTCCTTTTAGTTTTAATTACCTCGTTTTCATCTTGTAAAAAAGATGTTAAAAAACCCGTAACAGTACCTAAAAAAGTAAAACCTAAACCTGTTTATAAATTTGGGTATAAAATAGAAGATTATAAAGTAATACAAGATACTATTAGAAGAGGCGAAAGTTTTGGCGCTATTTTAGATAGGCATCATGTAGATTACCCAAAAATTAGTGAAATTACTACTTCTATAAAAGATGTTTTTGATGTTAGAAGATTAAGAGCAGGAAAACCTTATGTAATTTTATCTAGTAAAGACTCTTTAGAGGAGGCCAAGGTTTTTATTTATAAGGATAATTTAATTAACGCTACGGTTATAGATTTTAAAGATTCTATAATAGCTGCACATACTTATGTTCAGCCAATAAAAACAGTAGAAAAAATTGTAGAAGGAGAAATTCATTCTAATCTTTCTAATGCAATGGATAGTTTACATTTATCAGCAAATTTAACGTATGCTGTTGCAGATATTTATGCTTGGACTTTAGATTTTTACAAACTACAGAAAGGAGATACTTTTAAGCTCGTTTTTGAAGAGAAGTACATAAAAGACTCTCTTTTTGCAGGCTATGGAGAAATTAAATCGGCAGTATTTAAGCATAATGGAACAAATTTACTTGCTTTTAGATACGTGGCAGATTCTATAAAAGGAATTCCAGAATACTATGATGAAAACGGAAACATGCTTCGTAGTCAGTTTTTAAAATCACCTATAAAATTTCAATATAGAATTTCTTCGAGATACAATTTAAGAAGAAGGATAGCATATTACGGTAATAAGATAAGACCACATAAAGGGACTGATTTTGCGGCCAATATTGGTACACCAATTTTAGCAACAGCAAGTGGAACCGTTTCTGAGTCTGCAAGAAGAGGAGGAAATGGTAATTATGTAAAGATTAAACATAATAGTACGTACTCTACGCAGTATTTACACATGAAAAAACGTAAAGTTAATAAAGGGCAATACGTAAAACAAGGAGATGTAATTGGTTGGGTAGGTATGACGGGGAATACAGGTGGACCACATGTATGTTATCGTTTTTGGAAACATGGCAAGCAAGTAGACCCTTTTAAGGAGAAACTACCCTCTGCAGAACCTTTAAAGAAAAGTTTAAAACCTAAATATTTAGAGTATATTAAACCGCTTAAATATCAATTAGAAAATAAAGTACTTCCGGTTAAAGAGCCAGAGGTGATAGAGAAAATTGCACAAAATTAAAATAAAATGGCTTTAAAAAACATCAACCCAACTACAACAAATGCTTGGGCAGCATTAACATATCATTTTAACGATATTAAAGATATCAATATTAAAGATTTATATAAGGATGCAAATAGAAAAGAAGATTTTTCTTTAAAATTTGATGACTTATTGGTAGATTTTTCTAAAAATAGAGTTACTAAAGAAACAATTAGTTTGTTACTAGATTTAGCCAAAGAAGTTGATTTAAAAGATGCTATAGAAAAGCAATTTGCAGGAGAAGTTATTAACGTAACAGAAGGTAGAGAAGTTTTACATACTGCGTTAAGAAGTACTTCTGATGAACCTGTTTTAGTTGAAGGGAAAAATGTGAAGCCACAAATACAAGCAGCCCTAAGAAAAATTAAAAGTTTTTCTAACAAAGTTATTTCTGGTAAATGGAAAGGATATACAGGCAAATCTATTACAGATATTGTAAATATTGGTATTGGAGGTTCTGATCTAGGGCCAGATATGGTTGTAGAATCCTTAAAATATTACAAAAATCAATTAACCACTCATTTTGTTTCTAATGTAGATGGAGATCATGTTTCTGAAGTTATTAAATTTTTAAACCCAGAAACAACCTTATTTGTAATTGTATCTAAAACATTTACAACACAAGAAACTATTACCAATGCAGAAACGCTTAAAAATTGGTTTTTAAAATCGGCAACTATTTTTGATATTCCAAAACATTTTGTGGCAGTTTCTACAAATTTAGAAGCAGTAGATAATTTTGGTATAGATAAAGGTAACGTTTTTCCGATGTGGAATTGGGTTGGAGGACGTTTTTCTCTTTGGTCAGGTGTTGGTTTGTCTATTAGTTTGTCTGTAGGTTTCGATAACTATAAGCAACTTTTAGAAGGAGCCGAAGAAATGGATATTCATTATAAAAATGAAGATTTTGATACAAATATCCCTGTAATTTTAGCATTGTTAAGTATTTGGTATAATAACTTTTACGGTGCAGAAACAGAGGCCGTTTTACCCTATTCTCAGTACTTAGCAAAACTTCCAGATTATTTACAACAAGCTATTATGGAAAGTAATGGAAAAGGTGTAGACAGAAACGGAGAAAAAGTAACTTACCAAACAGGTACCATTGTTTGGGGAAGCACAGGTACAAATATGCAGCATGCTTTTATGCAATTGGTACATCAAGGAACTAAATTAATTCCTGCAGATTTTATTGGTTACAAAGAGTCTTTATATGGTTTAACAGATCATCAAAAAAAATTAATGTCTAATTATTATGGTCAAATGGATGCATTGGCTTTTGGTAAAACAAAAGAAGAAGTGCATTTAGAGTTAAAGTTTTCTGGTGATGAAGATAAAATTGCTACACTTTTACCTTTTAAAGTTTTTGAAGGAAACAGACCAAGTAACGCCATTCTTTTTGATAAATTAACACCACGTTCTTTAGGAAAACTAATAGCACTTTATGAACATAAAATTTATACACAAGGAATTTTATGGAACATTTATAGCTACGATCAATTTGGTGTAGAACTTGGTAAAGAAATGGCGAAAAAATTATTGAATAAATCTTAAATTTAGTTTTTTGTCCTGTTTTTTAAACTATTAATTATTTAGTTAACTTTTGTTAACATATCTGTTTATTTTTAACAGTTTGATTATCAGTATAAAAAAAATATTTTATGTGATTATTTGTCTTAATTTTTTGTTAAAGCTTAACATTAAATTAACATTAGAACTCTACAAAAAGAGGAATTTTGCAGAACATTTAATAACATAAAATTAAACAATGAGAAATTTTAAAAACTTATTATTAGTAGCCTTACTATTTGTATCGGCTACAATTTTAGGACAAACTAAAATTACTGGGACAGTTGTAGATGATACAAACCAACCATTACCAGGAGCAAGTATTGTTGTAAAAGGTACAGCAAACGGTACATCAACAGATTTTGATGGAAAATTTACTTTAACAGCAAAAACAAATTCAGGCGTTATGATAGTCTCTTTTATAGGCTACAAAACTAGAGAGTTTGTTTTTTCTGCTTCTAAATCTAATTTTAAATCTATTAAATTAGAAGAAGATTCTGGTTCTTTAGATGAAATTATTGTTACAGCAACTTCTTTTGCAATAGATAGAAAAACGCCTGTTGCGGTTTCAACAATTAAAGCAGCAGATATCGAATTAAAATTAGGAACACAAGAATTTCCTGAGGTTTTAAAATCTACTCCTGGAGTATACGCTACTAAATCTGGTGGTGGTTATGGAGATGGACGTATAAATTTACGTGGTTTTAATTCAGAAAACGTTGCCGTAATGATTAACGGAGTACCTGTTAACGATATGGAAAATGGTAGAGTATTTTGGTCTAATTGGGCCGGTTTAGGAGATGTTACTTCTGCAATGCAAGTGCAAAGAGGTTTAGGTGCTTCTAAAGTAGCTGTACCTTCTATTGGTGGTACTATAAATATTTTAACAAAAACTTCTGATGTAGAAGAAGGAGGTAATTTAGGATATTCTTTAGCAAATGACGGATATAGTAAATTTGGTCTTACTTACTCTACAGGGATGATGGATAATGGTATTGCTGTTTCTGTTTCTGCTTCTTCAACAGAAGGAAGAGGATATGTAGATGGTACTTCTTTTAAAGGTTTTAATTACTTTGTTAATATTACAAAACAATTTAATGAAGCTCATAAATTATCTTTAACTGCTTTTGGTGCAAAACAACAACACGGTCAAAGACAAAATAGACATTTAATTTCTACTTTTAGAGCAAGTGAAAGCGGAAGAAAATATAATTCAGATTGGGGGTATAAAAATGGTCAGGAAACAAATTCTGAAGACAATTTTTATCACAAACCGCAAGTATCTTTAAATCATTACTGGAATGTTAGTGATAAGACGTTAGTATCTACAGCTGCATATGTTTCTTTTGGAACAGGTGGTGGTGGGGGTTTTAGTGGAGTTAATAAATTTAACTTTGATAATGATGACTACAGAATAGGGTCTTTAGGAACTATAGATTTTGATAAAATTGTTGATGAAAACGAAGCATTAGGTACTAGTGGTTCTGAATCTATATTAAGAGCTTCTAGAAATGACCATATTTGGTATGGTGTTTTATCTACTTTAAAAACAGATGTTACAGAAGAGTTAACTTTTTTAACCGGAGTAGATGTTAGAGGATATAAAGGAATTCACTTTACAGAAGTTACAGATTTATTAGGAGGTCAGTATTATTTAGATAACTCTAATAAAAACAAC
This sequence comes from Polaribacter sp. L3A8, assembly GCF_009796785.1. Classification (NCBI taxonomy): domain Bacteria; kingdom Pseudomonadati; phylum Bacteroidota; class Flavobacteriia; order Flavobacteriales; family Flavobacteriaceae; genus Polaribacter; species Polaribacter sp. L3A8. The sequence goes on along the minus strand of NZ_CP047026.1, from coordinate 2,712,463 downwards.
CCAAATAATCAAACAAAAGTAGGAGATAAAATATTTTATGATAATGATGGTAAAGTTGGCTGGTTTGGTGGCTTTGCACAATTAGAATATTCTAAAGACGACCTTAGTGGATTTATTTCTGCAAACGTTTCTAATACATCTTACCAAAGAGTAGACCGTTTTAATTACTTAGATTCAGATCCAGGACAAACTTCAGAAAAATTTAACTTTATTGGTTTTGGTACTAAAGGTGGTGTAAACTATAATTTAGATGATAATCATGGTATTTTTGCTAACTTAGGTTACTTTGAAAGAGCACCTTATTTTAATGCTATTTTTACAAGTCGTTCAAGTAATACAGATACAAACGAAGATGCTCCGAATCAAAAAATTACAAGTTATGAACTTGGGTATACTTTTAGAGCAGAAAAATTTACTGCAAATTTAAATTTATATAGAACTTTATGGAAAGATAGAACGGAGACTGCGAGTTTTCAACAACCAGATGGTACTAGAGCAACTGCAAACGTTTTAGGAGTAAATGCAATTCATCAAGGTGTTGAGGTAGACTTCGTTTATAAAGCTACAGATAAATTAAAGATTACAGGTATGGCTTCTTTAGGAGACTGGAGATGGGATAGTAATGTAGAAAACGTTAAAATATTTAATGAAGATAATGTAGAGGTAGATGAAGTAGATTTGTTTATTAAAGACTTACATGTTGGTGATGCTGCACAAACTACACTTGCATTAGGTTTAAACTACAAATTAACATCAGAAACTACTTTTACAGTTGATGCTAATTATTTTGCAGATTTATATGCAGATTTCGACCCTAGTGATAGAGGTACAGCTGGAGCGCCAGATGCGTGGAAAGTTCCTTCTTTTACTTTGTTTGATACAGCATTAAGACATAAATTTAAATTTGGTGATTTCGATGCTTCTGTTATTGCAAGAGTTAACAATGTATTTGATACTAGTTATATCTCAGATGCACAAGACAGAGGGGCTTCTACAGCTGCAGAAGCGCAAGTATATTACGGTGCTGGTAGAACATTTAGTGTTGGTGCAAAAATTAATTTTTAAACATATATAAAAATGAAAAAAATATTTTATTTATTCGCAATTACAGCGTTCGTATTTACTTCATGTAATCCATTAGAGGATGTAATTGAAGATGTAGACGCACTTACAGCAAATGATGCTTTAGTAGACGATCTTGTATTTACATTATCAGACGATGATTATACAGCAGATGTAGAAGATGGTGGTTTTGGTTTTAGTTTTCCAAACTTTAGTAACCAAGAGCAAGCTCTAGAATTATTGCCTGGTTTTTTATCAGCAAAATATCCTCAGTTAGGAGTTACTTACTCTCCTAATGGAGATATTAAGAAAAAGTCAACTGCACTTGTAAGTTATAAGTTGTTTAATAAGAAGAACGATGAGAAGAGTTTAATTACATATACAGTTGAAGCTGGAGATTATACTGCAGCTGGATTAAGGTTTTCAAATATCTCTAATGATGATCAAGCTCAACAATTATTAAATTATTTATATCCTACACCAGAAGAACGTGTTTTAGTTGCATTAACTTATGATGCATATGATAGTGGTATTACTACTACTGTAGAAAACGGATTTATCTATGTAAATGATACTTGGGAAAAATCTAACGGTATTACCTTAGCAGAGTACAATGCTATGGGAGAGGTTAGAGCCCAGTTTTCTAATGAAGATGAAGCATTGTCTAAAATTCCTTTGTATTTAAAAGGTAAAGAAGTTGTTTTATTACCAAAAAAAGGAGATATTGAAGGAGTAATGTATAAATTATTTGATAGCAGTGCTAGAGTTGTAAACAGTTTTGTTGCATTTTTTATCTATGACGGTGCAAACTGGTCAACATATAATAACGTAATAGATCAGTCAATTCAATTAGGTCATGATGGTCAACAATGGGTACCAGATAATACTATTAAAAGAACATTATCTGCTGCAGATGTAGCATTTATATCTAGTGAATTTCTTTCAAAATACCCTGGTCCTGCAGATAATTTAGGGTTCTTTAAAAGTTTTGATGTAAGAAGTAGTAGTGGTAACTATTGGAATAATGATATGCTTTTAGAAGCTTTTAATGCTTTGTTAAATGATATCGATCCTTCTGCAGAAGAAAAACAAAAATATTCGCTTACTTATGTTGTATTTGATGGTTCAACGGTTAATAACACAATAAACCTTATTAAAGACGGTGCAGATTATAGATTAAAAACTGCAGACGACGATTAATAAAATAATACTTTATTTGTATATTATTTAAAACCACCTCAAACGAGGTGGTTTTTTTATTTATAAATTTAGTAACTTTACAACATCATAAATAGAATAAAAAAAGCATGAAAGACATACATTCATATTGGGCTTATTTAGTATTGGCAATTTTAATTTTTACGGTTGTTAATGCAGTAATTGGTTTAAAGAAAAAAAAGGAATTTACAGACAAAGATTTAAGACTAGGTTTGTTTACTTTAATTGTATCTCACATACAATTATTATTAGGTTTGGGATGGTATTTTATGTCGCCTTGGTTTAAAGCCTTAAAAGCAAACGGAAGTGAAGTTATGGGAGATAAAGCAGCAAGATTGTTAGCTGTAGAACACCCTTTAATGATGCTTATTGCTATTGTATTTATTACAATAGGTTGGTCTAAGCATAAGAAACAAACAACAGATGCTGCAAAATTTAAAACGTTTGCAATCTTTTACGGTATTGCTTTAATAGTAATTCTTTCTAGAATCCCTTGGAGTAACTGGTTATAGTAACGATCATTCTTGTGTAAGCAGGAACCTATATTAGATTTAAATGAAAATTTTAAGCTACATAATATCACCAATTTTTATATTGGTGTTTTTTTTAAGTCTACTCATATTTCATCCATTACAATGGTTGGGGTTAAAGTTGTTTGGACATAAAGGACATCAGTTGGTGGTAGATTATATGAACTGGTTTTTATCAAAAACACTTTTAATTTTAGGAGTAGTTGTTAAGGTAGATAATCAGCAAGAATTGCCAGAAAATTGTTCGCTAATTTTTGTTTCTAACCATCAAAGTATGTTCGATATTTCTCCTATTAGTTGGGCGTTTAGAAAACATCAACCAAAATTTGTCTCAAAAAAAGAACTCGGTAAAGGGATACCAAGTATCTCTTTTAATTTAAAACATGGTGGCGCAGCATTAATAGATAGACAAGACCCAAAACAAGCAATTTCTGCTTTAATGGAGTTTGCTAAAAAAATAAAAACAAAAAATTGGGGAGCCGTTATTTTCCCAGAAGGCACAAGAAGTAAAGACGGTAAACCTAAAGAATTTGCAGTAAATGGGTTAAAAGTCATCACTAAATTTAATAAAGAAGGCTATATCGTACCTTTAACCATAAATAATTCTTGGAAAGTTTTTAAATACGGAAAATTTCCATTAGGTTTAGGTAGCCCCATTACAGTTAAGGTTCATAAACCTATAAAAATAAATTCATTACCATTTAATGAATTGTTAGAAAAAACAGAATCAGTTATTAAAGAACACATAAAATAAAGATATGTCTATACACAACGTAAGAAAAGAAGTTATGCTTAACTTAGAAAAAAGGATGCATACCTTTGTAGATAAATATTTAATTCCTGCAGAAAAAATCTGGCAGCCAACAGACTTTTTGCCAAATTCTCAAAAAGACTCTTTCATATCAGAAGTAGAAGAAATTAGAGAATTATCTAAAGAATTGCATGACGATTTTTGGATTGTTTTAGTAGGAGATACCATTACAGAAGAAGCATTACCAACATACGAATCTTGGTTATTAGATTTAGACGGGGTTTCTCAGGATCCAGATAACAGTTGGGCAAAATGGGTAAGAACTTGGACTGCAGAAGAAAATAGACATGGAGATGTTTTAAACAAATACTTGTACTTATCAGGTCGTGTAAATATGCGTGAAGTAGAAATTTCTACACAGCATTTAATTGCAGATGGTTTTGATATTGGTACCTCTACAGATCCATATAAAAACTTTGTTTATACAAGTTTTCAAGAATTAGCTACCTATGTTTCCCACAACAATGTAGCTAAAATTGCACGTAAAAAAGGGCACAAAGCATTAGCAAAAATGTCTAGAATTATTGCAGGAGACGAAATGCGTCACCACCAGGCATATACAGAATTCGTAAAAGAAATCTTTAAAATAGATCCTAGTGAAATGATGTTGGCTTTTCAGCACATGATGAAATACAAAATTGTTATGCCTGCAATGCACTTAAGAGAATCTTTTGAAGAAAAAGGAACTTTGTTCGACGATTTTTCTATTGTAGCACAAAGAGTTGGTGTTTACACCGGTTTCGATTATGTAGATATTTTAAGAAAATTAAACGAAGCTTGGGAAATCGATAAAATTACAAATCTTACGCCAGAAGCAGAAAAGGCAAGAGATTATCTAATGAAATTACCAGACAGGATGTACAGAATTACAGAAAGAATTGTAGTTCCTAAAACAGATTTCAAATTCAAATGGATGATGAATCCTAGTTAGTATTAGAAGCTATTTCCTGCTTTCACTACTCGCTTTTTTTGAAAAAACAAAAAAGAGCTCAAACAAGCCGTTCAATCAGGGCTAGCCTTGTTTGCTAACTTATATATAATTTTAAAAGACCTTTCAGTTTAAAAGCAGAAAGGTCTTTTTTTTGTTGTAAAACATTAGAAATCAATGTTAAAAGTATCCATATCATTTAAAAAACCAAGTTTTTTTCTAACTGAATCTTGCTCGGTTTTCACCAAAGTAACGGTAACAAGTCCTACTTTATTATTTTCTAATTGAGAAAGTTCATCACCCAAAAAATTCAAGACTAAAGAGTTTCCAGAGTAATCATAATTATTAGCATCCTTTCCGGTTCTATTTACGCCAATAACATAACACATATTTTCTATAGCACGTGCTTTTAAAAGTGTTTCCCAAGCTTTAATTCTAATTACAGGCCAATTTGCCATAAAAATTAAAAGATCGTAATTTTCGGTGTTTCTAGCCCAAACAGGAAAACGTAAATCGTAACAAATTAACGGACAAATTTTCCATCCTTTATAATTTACAATTAGCTTTACAGCACCAGAAGTATACACTTTGTCTTCTCCTGCCAAGGTAAAAGAATGTCGTTTGTCATAGGTTTCTATTTTACCATCAGGATGCACAAAAACCAAACGATTGTAATATTTTTTGTCACTTTGAGCGCAGTCGAAAGGTCTTTCGTATATCACCAAGCTACCACAAATTGCAAGAGCATTTTCTGTCGCCATTTTTTGCATCCAAGAAACCGAAATTCCATTCATTTCTTCCGCAACCTTTTCTGGATTCATGGTGAAACCAGAAGTAAACATTTCTGGTAAAACAACAAGATCGGTGTTTTTAGAAAGTGCGTTTATTTTTTCTTCAAAAAAAGCAATATTTTCAGTTGGGTTTTCCCAAACTAAATCAGCCTGAATACCAACAATGTTCAATTCGTTTTGCATTTTTTTATTTTAAAATTAAAAATTTGATTACTCAAAAATAGGATAAAAATTGTAATTTGGTATTTAATATAAACCTCTCGACTCCGCTCGAGGAGACAAGTTCTCCTAAATGTCTGGTCGAGCGCAGTCGAGACCTATTTTAACTATGCAATCTTTTATTTCTGATACTATAGAAAACATTTTAAAAACTACAAAATCTTTTCAAGATGTAGTATTTATACTTCCATCTCAAAGAGCAAAAGTGTTTGTAAAACAAACCTTTAAAGATAAAATTACAGTTGGTTTTTTACCAGAAGTTATCAATGTAGAGCAATTTATCAATAAAGTTTCAGGCATAGAAAAGGCAGACAGCATTCAATTGTTATTTCATTTTTATACTATTTATAAAGGTTTAGAGAAAGAACCTGTAACTTTCGATGTTTTTGCCTCTTGGGCATTTACCGTTATTCAAGATTTTAACGAAATAGACCAACATTTAATAGAAACTAAAAACATCTTTATTTATTTAAGAGATATTCAACGTTTAAAAAAATGGTCTGTAGATGGAGAATTTACAGAAACGGAATTAATGAAAGATCATTATTCGTTTTTAGAGAAACTGAATGTTTATTACGATGCCTTTTATCAATTTTTAAAAGAAAAAAACATTGGTTACCAAGGTTTAATTTATAGAGAATCTTGTAATAAAATTGACGATTTTTTAGAAAGAAATTCAACGAAGAAGTTTTTTATTATTGGGTTTAACGCTCTAAATACTGCCGAAGAATTATTGTTTCAGAAAGTTTTAGAAAGTGGTAATTCAGAAATTTATTGGGATATTGATGAAGTTTTTTTTAAGTCTAATCATCAAGCCGGAAAATTCATCAGAAGGTATAAAAAACAATGGAAATACTACGAGAAAAACGAAATACAAACGTTAGGTAGTACCTTTTCTGAGCCTAAAAATATTGAAGTAATTGGAGCTTCTAAAAACACGACTCAAATAAAATATGCAGGAGAAATTTTAGAAAAAATTACTGATTTTAAAAATACAGCATTAGTTTTAGCAGATGAAACGTTGTTGCCAATAACGTTAAATTCTTTGCCTAAAAACATCAATGCAATTAATATTACCATGGGATATCCTTTAAAAGATGTGCCAACAACCAACTTGTTATTTTCTATATTTCAATTATTTATTTCTCAAGAAAAATTACAAAAAGGTATTGTAAATGAGTTTTATTATAAAGATGTAATTCGGTTTTTAAAACAACAATCTATTTATAAATTAATACCAGAAATAGATGCTTTTTCAGACAATATAGCAAAACATAACCAGACGTTTATCAAACAAAATGATCTTAATAAATTATTAAAAAATACCAGTGCAGAATTACAAGTAGTTCTTGTTTCAATTTTTAATTCGTACGTTTCTGTAGATGAATTTATAGATCGAGTTTTAAACTTAATCAATCTTTTAAAAGAAGATGTAAGCGATTTAGAAAGGGAATATTTGTTCCGTTTTTACACCACCTTCACGCAACTAAAAACCTTGCAAAATGAATTTAAATATTTTCCAGATTTAAAAACATTAGCCCTCTTTTTTAGACAATTAATATCTTCGGAAAGTTTATCGTTTCAAGGAGAGCCTTTAAGAGGTTTACAGTTAATGGGTATGTTAGAAACCCGTGTTTTAGATTTCGAAAACATTATTTTAATTTCTACAAACGAAGGTGTTTTACCAGCAAGTAGTCAGCAAAATTCTTTTATTCCTTTTGATGTTAAAGTAGAGTTTGGCTTACCAACTTACAGAGAAAAAGATGCTATTTTTTCGTATCACTTTTTTAGATTGATGCAAAGAGCCAAAAATGTGTTTATCATTTATAATACAGAGCACGATGTTTTAGGAAGTGGAGAGAAAAGCCGTTTTGTTACGCAATTAGAAATGATGCGAACAGATGTTATTCAGAAAACGGTTGCCCCAAAAGTACTAAATCAAAAAGTGGAGTTGAAAGAAATTAAAAAAGATAAAACTGTTTTAGATAAACTAAAAGAATTGGCTGTAAAAGGAATTTCTCCGTCTGCATTAACCAATTATTTATACAACCCAATTTCGTTTTACAAACAGAAAATAATTAAGTTAAAAGAGTTTGAAGATGTAGAGGAAACCGTTGCTTATAACACCTTAGGTACTGTTGTTCATGAAACATTAGATGAACTATACACACCGTTTGTAGGTAAGTTTTTACAAGTAGAAGATATTGATTCGATGGGCAAAAAATCGAAAGATTTGGTGGAGAAACATTTTAAAGAAGCCTTTAAAAACGGAGATATTTCTACAGGTAGAAATCGTTTAATTTTTGAAGTGGCTAACCGATTTGTTAATAATTTTTTATCACAAGAAAAAGAATTATTAAAAGATAAAAACAATCAATTAAAGATTTTGGCAACCGAAGAAAACTTAGCTGCAGAAATAGAAATTGAAGGAATTGATTATCCTATAAAAATTCATGGCCAAGTAGATCGAGTAGATCAATTAAATGGAGTTTTACGTATTATAGATTATAAAACAGGCATGGTAAGTAGTGCAGATTTACGCGTTGTAGAATTTGATAAATTAAGAGAAAAAGAGCAGCACAAAGCCATACAAGTATTGTTATACGCTTATTTATATACTAAAAGTAAAAAGTACGATTTTAAGCAACCTTTAGAAGGCGGAATTTATTCTTTTAAAAACCTAAATAGTGGATTTTTATCTGTCAATTTTTCGTCAAATTATAGAAAACCCGACGTAGAAATAACAGAAGAAAAGTTAGAGGAATTTATGGTAGAAATAAAAACCTACATCAAAGAGATGTATACCCTTGATGTAGATTTTATAGAACCAGCAGATTTAAAATACTAGTTTATTTTCCTTTTAAAATTAATAAAGGAATAGAAGTATGAAATTCTTGTTTTAAAATAATCTTCTTTTTCCATAATTTTTTAAAGAAACCACGTTTACGTCTAAAAACGCATAACATATCTGGGTTATGATATTTAAAATGCTCTAATACACCTTGAAATGTAGTTGTATTTTCTGTTGTGGTAAATGAAGTTTGTATTTCAAGTAAATCTTTATCTACAACTAAATCTTCTTCTTTATAACGAGCTGTTTTTACTAGCAAAGAATGTACGTCCGTTTTAAAACTTTTAACAATAAACTTTAAAGGAGTTAAAGCTGTTTTACTTTTTACAATTCCAGTTTTAAAGGCTAATAGTATATTTTTTACTGGTTTGTAAACATATCCTTCAGGTACTGTTAATACTGGTAAGTTTGTGTTTTTTACAATACTACCAGCGGTAGCTCCTAAAAAAACTTCTTCTTTAATAGAATTACTTTTAGCACCTACAATTACTAAATCTATTCCAATTTCATCATCAATAGCTTCCACATTTTCAGCAACACTACCTTTAGATGAAATTAATTTTACAGCTACATTTTTTCTATCAACAGCGCTTACCATTGTTCTTAGATATAGATTGGTTTCACGTTCAATAATGGCCGTCATATTTACCATTGTTCCTGCTTTAGATTTTGCTTTGTAAGCTCTAAAAACTAACACATCTGCATTTATTTCGGCAGCAAAATCAATGGCATATTGCAAAGTAGATTGTGCATTTTCTGTAGATCCAATAGGTACTAAAATATTTTTCATAATGCTATATTTATTGCTGCAAAGTTAGTTATTTTTCATTGAAACCTTTCTGCTTACCTTTTTTAGATATGTACCTTTGCCAAAAAAAGTATTTCTTGGATAAAAATATTAGTTTTAAGAGAATAAATAAATTGGCAATTCCTGCTTTAATTGCTGGTATTGCAGAACCATTACTCTCTATTACAGACACTGCAATTATTGGTAATATTAATGAAAATGCCACCGAAAGTTTAGCCGCTGTTGGTATTGTAGGTGCATTTATATCGATGTTAATTTGGGTTTTCGGACAAATTAGAAGTGCTATTTCTTCTATTATTTCTCAATATGTAGGCGCCAATAAATTGGATGAAGTAAAAGCTTTACCAGCACAAGCAATTGCCATTGTAGTTTTAGGAAGTTTGTTTGTATTAGCAATTTCTTATCCGTTTGCGAAACAAATTTTTCAATTTTACAATGCATCTGGTACTGTTTTAGACTATTGCGTTACCTATTTTAAAATAAGAATTTTCGGATTTCCGTTTTCACTTTTTGTATTTGCTGTTTTTGGTATTTTTAGAGGTTTGCAAAACACGTATTACCCAATGATAATTGCAATTATTGGTGCTTTGTTAAATGTTTTTTTAGATATTATTTTGGTTTATGGAGTAGAAGGATACATTCCTGCAATGAATATAGAAGGTGCTGCTTATGCAAGTATTATTGCGCAAATTACTATGGCTATTATTGCTCTTGTTTTGTTGATGAAAAAAACGCCTATTTCATTAAGGATTTCATTGAAATTACATTCAGAAATCCCACGATTATTAGGGATGATTGGTAACCTTTTTATAAGAACCATTGCTTTAAATACAGCTTTATACTTTGCAACTTCTTATGCTACAGATTACGGAAAAGAATATATTGCGGCGTATACAATTGGTATTAATATTTGGCTTTTAGGTGCTTTTATGATTGATGGATATGCAAGTGCCGGAAATATTTTATCTGGCAAGTTCTTGGGCGCTAAATCGTATAAATCTTTGGTGTTATTAAGTAACGAACTTTTTAAATACGGATTAGCAATAGGAATAATTATTGCTTTGGTAGGTTTTATTTTTTACGATTTCATCGGACAGATTTTTACGAAAGAAACCGCTGTTTTAGAGCAGTTTTACAATGTTTTTTGGATTGTTTTACTAATGCAACCTTTAAATGCGGTCACTTTTATTTTTGATGGAATGTTTAAAGGAATGGGAGAAATGAAATATTTAAGAAACTTATTAATTCTGGCTACAGGTTTGGTTTTTATTCCCACTTTATTGGTTTTTGATTATTACGATTTTAAATTAACGGCTATCTGGATTGCTTTTACCCTTTGGATGGTTGCAAGAGGATTGCCATTAATTATTAAGTTTAGAAGTAAGTTTTTACCACTTGTTGAAAGTAATTAGTTTGTGTTGTCGTTGCGAGTAACTAAGCAATCTTTTAAATTAGCACTCTAAATAAACAGATTACTTCGTCCTATCGTCCTCGTAATGACAGTATTCTTGTCATTGCGAGGTACGAAGCAATCTCATTAAATATTATACTTTTATTTTTAGATTTCTCAATCGACTAAAAAGTCTCATTTCTAAATGACATTAAGGATAAAGCCTTAACTTTACTAAAAATACATTTTATGAACACTACAAGACAAAACGGAAGTTTATATACCAACATTCAAAATAGTATTGCAACGATAGAATTTGGGCATCCTGCAAGTAATTCTTTTCCGAGTGAATTGTTAGACAGGTTAGCCAAAGAATTGATTTCTGTAGGAAATAATGCTACTGTTTCTGTTATTGTTTTAAAGTCTGAAGGAGAAAAAGCATTTTGTGCTGGTGCTTCTTTTGATGAATTAGTTGCCATATCAAATTTAGAAGAAGGAAAACAGTTTTTCTCTGGTTTTGCAAACGTATTAAATGCCATGCGAACTTGTGGAAAACTAATTATTGGTCGTGTTCAGGGAAAAACAGTGGGTGGTGGCGTTGGTTTAGTTGCTGCTTGCGATTATGTTTTGGCAACAGAAAATGCAGCAATAAAATTATCTGAATTTACGATTGGAATTGGCCCTTTTGTAATTGAACCTGCAGTAACTCGTAAAATTGGAGTTTCTAGTACCGCAGAATTAACGTTAGATGCAACCAATTGGAAAAATGCGTATTGGGCAAAAGAAAAAGGTTTGTATGCAAAGGTTTTTGAATCGCAAAAAGAATTGGATGAAGAGGTTGAATTGTTATCAGAAAAATTGGCTTCTTACAATTCTGTAGTTTTATTAGAAATGAAGAAAGCATTGTGGCAAGGAACAGAAAATTGGACGGATTTATTAGCCGAAAGAGCTGCTGTTTCTGGAGAGTTAGTTTTATCAGAATTCACCAAAAAAGCATTGTCAAAATTTAAAAAATAAGAGTGTGAAAATCATTTCAACAAATATTGGAGAACGACAAGAAATAGATTACAAGGGAACTTTAGTCACTACGGGTATTTTTAAGTACAGCGTTGCGCAACCTATCTTTTTAAATGTAGAAGATGTAAAAGGAGATACTATTTGCGATAGAGAGAATCATGGAGGTGTTTTACAAGCAGTTTATGCGTATTCTTTAAAGCATTATACATATTGGAAAACGGTGTATCCAAAGGTAGATTTTGAAATGGGAATTTTTGGAGAAAACTTAACCATTGATGATATTGATGAAACTAAAATTCATCAAGGTGATACTTTTAAAGTAGGTGAAACTATTTTAGAAGCAACTGTACAAAGAGATCCTTGTTATAAGTTAGGAGTTCGTTTTAACAATATGAGCATTGTAAAGAAGTTTTGGAAAACTACTTTTTGTGGTGTTTATTTTAAAGTTTTACAAACAGGTTTTGTAAAGGCTGGTGATGAATTTATTCAAATAAAAAGTTGTCCGGATAACCCAACAATAGCAGATTTGTTTGTTGCTCAAAGAAAGGTAAAAGGATTATAATAAAGTTTTTTTCTTCTTCTCTAAAAATGCTTTTTCCAAATCATTAGTCACTTTTTCTAAAGCAATATTCATACATTTAAGAGCTTGCTTTTTCTTATTAATTTTTGAATAATAATCTGATTTTGCCCCGTAAAATAAATAAGCACGTTGTGCTAAATCATCAGGGTTTATTTGCTGGAAATAATAGTTTGCTTTTACATGATTTTTACTTTGTAAGCAAACTACGGCCATTGTTAATAAATGAGAAGTTGTAGGCTGTATTTTGTACAAACATTTGTACCAATGTAAGATTTTATCCCAATCTGTTTGTTCAAAATTAGCTGCTTTTATGTGTTCTGCAACAATGGCTGCTTCATAATGATATCTTGAAAATGTTTCAGTTTCAACAGCTTTATTCATCATCATGTTTCCTAATTGAATTAAAGGAAATGACCATTTATTTCTATCTTGTGTTTTTAAGTCTAATAACTCGTTTTCGGTGTTTACTTTTGCATCTAATCTAGCCGAATGAAAACACATTAACGCAAATAAAGCATAACTGTCTGAAATTTGAGTGTGTTTATTTTTAAGCAGCATTTTACACAAACGAATTGCTTCTCCACATAATTCTTTTTGAATGAGAATTTCTTTTTTATTTGAATGAAAACCTTCGTTAAAAATTAAATAAATAATATTTAGAACATTTTCGATTCTTAGCGGAAGTTCTTTTCCTTGTGGAACTTTAAAAGCTAAATTTGTTTCCTGTATATTTTTTCTAGCTCTTAATAATCGCTTTTTAATGGTTTCTTCTTTTGTTAATAAAGCAGGAGCAATTTCTTTTGTACTAAAACCAGAAATAGTTTTTAAAGCAAATGTAATTTGATCTTGTGGATCTAATTTTGGATGACAAGCAGTAAAAATCATCCGGAGTTGAGCGTCTTCGATTTCTGAAACTAAAAAGAGTTCGTTATTAGAAACGGCTTGAATATTTTGATTAATTTTTGAGAGATATTTTTGTGCAGTCTTCCCTTTTCTAAAAACATCTAATACATTGTTTTTAGCAACTTTTGTGAGCCAAGCTTCAGGGTTTTCTGGTTGATGAGTTCGCCAAGTTAAACTGGCTTTTAAGAAAGTATCTTGAACAGCATCTTCAATAATTTCTAGATTTGAAAGCCCAAAAATTCTTGTTAAAACAGAAACCATCTTTCCACTATGATGGCGAAAAAGATGGTCTATTTGTTTGGTTTCCATTAATGATCAAATACCATTATTTCTCTAATTTCTACGAATGATCCTAAATCATAATCTGGAAAATCTTTAGCGATTTCTTCAACTTCGTCAAAATTTTTGGCAGAAACAGTATAATAACCCCCAACTATTTCTTTTAATTCTGTTGATGCTAAATCTTTTGCTGTTCTCTCAACACCTGAAATACGTCTTATTTTTGAAGTTAAGGCTTCTCCTTCGTGAGGAATTCCTGCTTTTTCCATTTTCTGACTCCAAGCAAACCATTTGCCCATTCTGTTTTGCATCTCTTCCGGAGAAAGTCCTAAATCGGCGTAATCTTCACCGATAAAAATCATCATAAATTGTTTCATAATTTAAAGTTTTTAAGTTTTATATGATTAAGACGTTTGTCAAAATTAAAAAGAGGACATTTTTTTTATTTTTTTTTGAAATAAAATGGATTCATAAAAATTTATGGATAACAATTTAGGAAAACAAAATTAATTTTCTTGTTTTTTAAACAAAATTATTTGCTCTTTGTAGACTTGCTAAAAACTGACAGGTTTAAAAGGATACATATAGTTGGCAAACAAGTTTAGCCCAGATTGAGTGGTCTGTCTGAGCTCTTTTTTACCATTTTTTATGGTAAAAAAAGCGAGTAACGAAAGCTGGAAATAGCTTCTAAACAGTTGCTTCTTTTTTATGTAAAAAACGAGTCAATTTCATAGATAAATCTAACAGAATAATCTTTGGATTTCCGTTTCTTTCTATATGATACATGGCATCATTTAGTTCCTTTTCTATGTCTAAAATGTTTCCAGAATGCACAAAAGGAGCAAATTTAGAAAGATTAAATCCGGTTTTAGTTTCCATAAAAACCAAGTTTTCTGATTTGTAATTTAATAGTAAAGCTTGTCTAAAAAATTGCAAACAATACTCTAAAAAACGCTTCTGAGTTTCTCGTCCGGTTTTGGCAATGTTTTCCGACCATTCGATTAATTGTTGCACAACAGCGGCATTTCCTTTGGCTTTAAAAGCGGTTCTAATCCAAGCAATAAACCATTCTTCAAAAACAAGATCACTAGAATCATTTTGTAATAAATGCAATGCTTTATTAAAATTTCCTTCTGCCTGATGCGCAATTTTTGCAGCTTCATTATCTGAAACCTGATGGTCTACCACTAAAGTATTAGAAATATCTTGCTCGCTTAAAGCAGGGAAATGTAATGCCTGACAGCGAGATTTTATAGTATTTATAATTTGTTCTTCGCTTTCTGTAATTAAAATAAAAACCGTTTTTTCTGGCGGTTCTTCAATTAATTTTAATAATTTGTTGGCGGCAGCAATATTCATTTTTTCTGCCATCCAAATAATCATCACCTTAAAACCACCTTCGTAACTTTTAAGTCGTAGCTTTTTTACAACTTCTTCTGCTTCATCTACACCAATAATTCCTTGTTTATTTTCTACACCAATATGTTGTAGCCAATTAAACAAACTACCGTATGGTTGGGTTGCTATAAAGGTTCTCCAATCTTCTAAAAACAAACTACTAACAGGATGTTTTTTTACGTTTTCATTAGAAGTAACAGGATATGCAAAATGCAAATCTGGGTGTTGTAGCTTGTCGCATTTTAAGTTACAGATGTCTGTATTATCAGAAAAATTACACAATAAAAACTGCGCGTATGCAATTGCCATTGGCAAGGTGCCGCTTCCTTCTTTACCTACAAATAATTGCGCGTGCGGAATTCTGCCGTTTTCTGCAGATACTTTTAAGTGTTTTTTAATGTGTTCTTGGCCGATAATTTGGTTGAAAAGCATGGGCAAATATAAAATTTGTTTGTCATTAATCCATCAATTTTAGAAGGCAATCTTTTTCATTTGTGAAATCTTAGTAAGCGTGGTATTTGTCTTCGAAAACGTTGTATTAAATTTTAGGTTTTACAGTTCTAAAAAAGTAAATAATTCGGTATTTTTGTTGAAAATAGATTAATAAAAGATGAAAACACTAAAAGATTTTAATTTCAAGAATAAGAAAGCGTTAATTCGTGTAGATTTTAATGTGCCTTTAAACGATAAGTTTGAAGTAACAGATGCTACAAGAATCCAAGCTGCAAAATCTACAATTATAGATATTTTAGAGCAAGAAGGAAGTTGTATCTTAATGTCTCATTTAGGACGTCCAAAAGGATTTCAAGATGAATTTTCTTTAAGCCATATTGTAGCTAAAGCAACTGAAATTTTAGGTGTAAATGTAAAGTTTGTTGCAGATTGTATTGGAGATAAAGTAGAAGAAGCTGTTGCTAATTTAGAATCTGGAGAAATCTTATTATTAGAAAACTTACGTTTTTACGAAGAAGAGAAAAAAGGTGATGTTGCTTTTGCAGAAAAATTATCTAAATTAGGTGATGTGTATGTAAATGATGCTTTTGGTACTGCACACAGAGCACATGCATCAACAACAATTATTGCTCAGTTTTTTCCTGAAAACAAATGTTTTGGAAACTTATTAGCAAGAGAAATAGAAAGTATAGATAAAGTATTAAACAATTCTGAAAGACCAGTTTTAGCAATTTTAGGTGGTGCAAAAGTGTCTTCTAAAATTACGGTTATCGAAAATATTTTAGATAAAGTAGACCACTTAATTATTGGTGGTGGAATGAGTTTTACTTTTGTGAAAGCACAAGGAGGAAAGATTGGGAACTCTATTTGTGAAGATGATAAAATGGAATTAGCTTTAGATATTTTAAAGCAAGCAAAAGCAAAAGGAGTAGAAGTACATATCCCTGTTGATGTTATTGCTGCTGATGATTTTTCTAATGATGCAAATACACAAACAGTAGATATTAACGAAATTCCTGATGGTTGGGAAGGAGTTGATGCTGGACCAAAATCTAGAGAAATCTTTGATGCTGTTGTAAACAAGTGTAAAACAATTTTATGGAACGGACCTTTAGGTGTTTTCGAAATGGAATCTTTTGCAGGTGGAACAATTGCTTTAGGTCATTCTATTGATAAAGCAACCAAAAACGGAGCATTCTCTTTAGTTGGTGGTGGAGATTCTGTTGCTGCTGTTAAACAATTTGGTTTTGCAGATAAAGTAAGTTATGTTTCTACTGGTGGTGGGGCAATGTTAGAAATGTTAGAAGGTAAAACGTTACCAGGAATTGATGCTATCTTAAAATAGTCGTTTAACTGTTTATTTGATTAATCGTGTAATTGTTTAATAGACTGTTATACCTTTAAATTAGATTTTAGATTCCAATTAACATTTAAGATGTTAAACTGAGCTTGTCTAAGTTTCATTTTAAAATATAAATTTATTAATAAGCGTGTAATTGTAAAATTACACGCTTATTGTTTTATAGAAGAATATATTATAATTTCGCGGTCAGTTTTTGTATGGTTATACAAACAAACAATTACACGTTTACACATTATTATGAAATACACAAAATTACCAAATACAGATATTAAAGTTTCTAAGATTTGTTTAGGAACCATGACTTGGGGAAAACAAAATACGCAAGAAGATGGTTTTGAGCAAATGGATTATGCTTTAGAACAAGGCGTAAACTTTTTTGATACGGCAGAACTGTATTCCGTTCCTGCAACTCCAGAAACTTATGGAACCACAGAAACTATTATAGGAAATTGGTTTAAAAAAACGGGGAATAGAGATAACGTTGTTTTAGGAAGTAAAATAGCGGGTTCTGGACCTTATACAGCGCATATTAGAAAAAATGGATTTGCAAAGGAAGCAATTATAGATGCTGTAGAAGGTAGTCTTAAAAGGTTGCAAACAGATTATATAGATTTGTATCAGTTGCACTGGCCAGAAAGAGGAGTTAACTGTTTTGGGTTAAGAGATTATCCTTATAGGACTTCTAATAAAGAGGCAGAAAATCATGTAGAGATTCTAGAAACGCTACAAACTTTAATCAACGAAGGTAAAATTAGACAAGTAGGTTTGTCTAATGAAACACCTTGGGGAACGATGCAGTATTTACAAGCTGCTAAAGAAGTGAATTTGCCAAGAATGGCTACAATTCAGAATTCTTATTCTTTAGTGCACCGTGGTTATGAATACGGAATGTCGGAAGTTTCTATGAGAGAAAATATTGGTTTGTTGGCGTATTCTCCTTTAGCACAAGGGGTTTTATCGGGTAAGTATTTAAGAGGGCAAAAACCTGCAGATGCAAGAGGAATCTTGTTTCCTAATTATATTACAAGATACCAAACAGATTTAGTAGATCAGGCAGTTTTAGCGTATGAAGCAATTGCATTGAAAAACGGAATGACTTTAACAGAATTGTCTTTAGCATATATTAATCAATTACCGTTTGTAACGAGTAATATTATTGGTGCTACAAAAATGAGTCAGTTAAAAGAAAATATTGGTAGTATTCATATTGATTTATCAGAAGAAATTTTGAATGAAATAGAAGCTGTTCATAAGTTAATTCCGAATCCTGCGCCATAAAAGTTAGTGGGCAGTTAACAGTCTTCAGTAAGCAGTATAAAAAAATCCGATGAAATTATTTCATCGGATTTTTTTATTTGTTGTCATTCCTGCGAAAGCAGGAATCTATTATTTATGGAAATAATTTATAAATATCTTCACGTTTTACAAAACGACCGATTGTAATTGTATCGTCTAAATAATAAATTCCTAATCTATAATTGCCAATTCTAATTCTGTAGGCATCTGAATGACCAGACATTGGTTTTACATTTTTTATTTCTGATAAATTTTCAGCTAATTTTAAATCAGCTACAACGTCAGCTATTTTTGACTTTAACTTACTATTTTTAATTTTGTTTACGTCTTTTAATGCTTGGCGTAAGTAGATAATTTCCATTATTTTAATGCATTTAAAAACTCTTCTTCACTTACTGTGTCAGTTCTATCTGCTTGTTGCATCAATAATAAAAGTCCTATATCCTCTTTTTGTTCATCTGTTAAACTATCTAATTGTTCTTTTTCTTTTGTTTTCACAAACAATTCAATAGCTTTTTCCATTAAGGCCTTTACGCTTAATCCTTCAAAAGCAGATAATACTTTCAGTTTTGTAAGAATAGTATCATCTATTTCTATTAATTTCTTCATATAATGTAAACTTTATTTTATTTTAAAAATTTAACACAACAAATATAAAGTATATATTTTATATATAAAATATATACTGCAATAAAAATCCGATGAAATTATTTCATCGGATTTTTTTGTTTCTATTCCAGCGTAAGTAGAAATCTATTTTTCTTATGTCTTAGTTCTTGTCTCTAAAATCAATGTACTTTTATTCAACCAACTTAATATCACTTGCAAAAAATCGTCCGTTTTCTACTGTGCCAGTAATTTCTGCTTTTCTAATAACATTACAGAAGCCAATTTTCTCATCATGTGCATCGCCAAAATCATCAATATTAAAACCATCAACAAAATAAGCTTTATCATTAAACCTAACCGCTAAGCTACACTCTTCAGCATCTAAATGAAGCTGACATATACCGCAAGAAATTTCTGCAACTTGCTTAATTTCTTTCTTGTTAGAACAAGAAGCTAATATTAATAAACTTAAAACGATTAATTTTTTCATAATTATAATTTTTATGAGTTCTCGACTGCGCTCGAACTGACACTTCGTAATTTACGAACACCTATTTGTAGGTTTCTGTCACATCGAGTGATTTTGATTTTTTTATCAAAATTGTATCGAGATGTTTTACCCAACAGTGATAACTGCCAACTGCTACTGAACACTGCCTACTTATTTCCCGCCCCAAGAATCTCTCAATCCAACAATTTTGTTGAAAATTAAGTTATCTGTGGTAGCATCATCATCAACATTAAAATAGCCCATACGCTGAAACTGAAAACGTTCTCCAATTTTAGCCGTTTGTAAACTAGGTTCTACAAAAGCAGTAATTACCTCTAAAGAATTAGGATTTACAAATTCCATAAAATCCTTGTCTTTATGAGCATCAGGAGCTTCATCTAAAAACAACCTGTCATAAGCTCTTACTTCTGCTTTTACAGCATGTTTTACAGAAACCCAATGCAAAGTACCTTTTACTTTACGCTTGCTTTCTTCCGTATCCATTCCAGATTTTGTTAATGGATCGTATGTACAATGAATAACGGTAATTTCTCCGTTTTCATCTTTCTCACAGCTCGTTGCTGTAATAAAATAAGCATTTTTTAAACGAACCTCTTTTCCTAATTTTAAACGGAAGAATTTTTTGTTAGCCTCTTCTCTAAAATCTTCACGTTCTATGTAAATTTCTCTAGAAAAAGGAACCTCTCTTGTTCCAAAACCTTCTTCATAATCATTATAATCAGCCGTTAACATTTCTTCTTGTCCTTCAGGATAATTATCAATAATTACTTTAACTGGGTCTAAAACACCCATGACTCTTTTAGCCGTTTTGTTTAAATCCTCACGAATTTTAAACTCTAAAAGTGCTACGTCAATTATATTTTCACGTTTAGAAACACCAACCGTTTCTATAAAACTCTTAATCGATTCTGGAGTATAACCACGTCTACGCAAACCAGAAATAGTAGGCATTCTAGGATCGTCCCAACCAGAAACAACTCCATTTTCTACCAACGTTAACAATTTACGTTTACTCATAATTGTATAACTCAAATTCAAACGAGAAAACTCACGTTGTTTTGGCGGATTCGGATATTTAGAACTACTATAATTATATACATTATCTCTAAACCAATTATACAATTCTCTGTGAGGTTTAAACTCAAGAGAACATAAAGAATGTGATATTTGCTCAATATAATCACTCTCACCATGCGTCCAATCGTACATTGGGTAAATGCACCAATCATCACCCGTTCTGTGGTGAGATTTAAACATAATTCTGTACATTAAAGGATCACGCATCAACATATTTGGGCTCTCCATATCAATCTTTGCACGCAAAGTATGTTCCCCTTCCTTAAATTTTCCATCCTTCATTCCTTGAAATAATTCCAAGTTTTCTTCAACAGAACGATTTCTAAAAGGGCTATTTGTACCAACCTTCGTTGGCGTTCCTTTTTGTGCTCTCATATCTTCCGAAGATTGAGAATCTACATACGCTTTACCATCCTTTATTAACAAAACTGCCCAATCGAACAATTGCTGAAAATAGTCTGATGAATAACATTCATTTGCCCAAGAATATCCTAACCAAGAAATATCTTTCTTAATGGCATCTACATATTCTTGTTCTTCTTTTGCTGGGTTTGTATCATCAAAACGCAAATTTACAGGCGCATTATACGTCTCACCTAAGCCGAAACTAATTCCGATTGCTTTTGTGTGACCAATATGTAAATACCCATTTGGTTCTGGCGGAAAACGAAAACGTAAATTTTCTTTAGGCATTCCGTTTGCTAAATCCTCTTCAATAATATGCTCTAAAAAATTGAGCGATTTTTTCTCTTCAGACATCTGTTTCGGTACAAAATTAAGCCTCAAAATTACATAAAATAACTCATTTTTAAGTCCTTTTTTTTGGGTGTTTCCCTGCGGGTCGTGCTTTACACTGTAGTTTTTTATAGTTTTAGAAAAAAAACTATAAAAAAGCTGCCGTTTCAATCACTAACACGGTGTGTAGAAAGTCAATAAAAATCCGTTAATAAAGCTATATTTGTACTTTTAAAATACAAAATGGGAATAATACAAGTAAACAATATTAAACTCTATGCTTTTCATGGATGTTTAGACGAAGAAGCAAAAATAGGATCTGAATACAGTGTAGATGTAGAAATTAAAGCTAATTTAAAAAAATCATCTAAAACAGATGAGTTGGCAGATACGGTAGATTATGTACACTTAAATCGTATTGTAAAAGAAGAAATGGCAATTCGTTCTAAGTTGTTAGAAGAGGTGGCACAGAGAATATTAGATAGAATTTTTAAAGAAATTTTAATGGTAAAAAAAGCCAAAGTTTCTGTAGCAAAAATCAATCCACCTATTGGCGGAAATGTAGAAGAAGTGGTAATTATTCTTACAAAAAAGCGATAAAGTAAAAAAACACTTGCAATCCTTGTAAATTTGCTTAAATTTGCAATCCTTAAAAACATATTTTCAATTTATTGTAAATTAGTTTTAAGATAAAAAGGTGTCTTGGCCGAGTGGCTAGGCAATGGTTTGCAAAACCATGTACAGCGGTTCGAATCCGCTAGACACCTCCAAAAACCCCAATCTTTAAGATTGGGGTTTTTTTTGTTTTACGCGAATACTAAATAAACAGTAACGAATACTAAACGGTTACCCTTAAGTTAAAAAGGAACACTTATTTTTGATAAGTGTATACAAATACAATTATTATGAAACTGAAAAATCTACTTTTAACAACCTCAATTTTGCTATTAATTTTTTCTTGTAAGAAAGAAGAAATTAAAACAGATAACATTTACAAATTTAAAGAATATATAAGTTATACCACTTCTGGAGTGGTTTCTATAGCTAATAATATTGAAGTAAACTTAGCAAAAGAAGTAACAGGTTGGGAAGTAAATAAAGAAATTTCATCAGAAATTATTGCTATAAAACCATTTGTAAACGGAACAATTAAAACGGTTAATAAACATGCTTTTATTTTTATTCCTGATGAAGTTTTAGATGCAAATACAGAATATAGTGTAACGGTAAAATTAAAAGAGATTTATAAAAATACACCTCAGGGTTTTAGTGATTATACATTTCAGTTTAAAACAATTACACCAAATTTTAATGTCCAGACCAATAATTTACAATCGTATTCTAAAGAATATCAATATGTAGAAGGTGTTGTAAAATCTGCAGATGTAATCTCTTTAGAAAATGCTAAAAAGCTATTAAATGCTTCTCATAATAACGATTCAAAAAATATAGTTTGGAATGAATCCTATGAGAAAGGAAAAATATTCGAATTTAAAATTGATAGTATCAAACGATCTATAGAAGATTCTAAATTATCAATTTCTTGGAACGGAAAAGCAATCAATGCAACCTCAAAAGGAGAAAATGAAATTATAATTCCTGGTAAAAATAATTTTAAAGTAGTTCGTTTAAAAGTAAACAATAGTACAGAACAATACATTTCTATCAACTTTTCTGATCGGTTAAAAAAGCAACAAAATTTTGATGGTTTGGTTACTGTTCAGAATGAAAAGAAACCTCGTTTTATCGTTAACGGAAATGAGTTAAAAGTATTTTCCGAAAATAAATTTGAAGGAGATATTTTAGTTTCTGTTTTTGAGGGAATTAGAAATTCTAATGATTTTAAACTCAAAAAATTATTTAAAGAAACCATTACTTTCGAGCAAAAGAAACCACAAATTAGATCCATAAGTAGCGGAACAATTTTACCAAACTCTAAAGATTTAAAATTCAATTTCGAGGCCATCAACGTAAAAGAAGTAGATGTTAGAGTTATTAAAATTTATGAAGATAATGTATTGCAGTTTTTGCAAGAAAATAGCATCAATAGTAACAATGAATATCAGGTTAAACGAGTTGGTAGAGGTGTTGCTAAACAAACCATTACTTTAGTTGATAGTAAAAAAAACAATGCACAAAAATGGAAAGCATACAGTGTAGACTTGGCTAAAATGTTTGAGGCAGAACCTGGAGCAATTTATAGAGTAGAACTGAGTTATCATAAAAATCAGGTATTTTACAAATGTTCAGAAAATAAAGATTCCAACACAAATTTAGAAGGGTTTGAAGATGAGAGATTTGACGATTTAAGTAAGATTGAAGACGAGAACGCAAGAGAAGAATTGTATTGGGATAACAAATTATACGATTACAGAGACCGTGATTATGATTGGCGAGAAAGAGACAATCCTTGTTCAGATTCTTATTATCGCTATAAAGAAGTAACTCAGAATTTACTAGCTTCTAATTTGGGAATCATTGCAAAAAAAGGGACAAACAATTCTTATTTCTTTGCGATCACTAATATTTTAACGACAAAACCAGAAGCTGGTGCTACCATAAAATTATATAATTTTCAGCAACAAGAAATTCTTTCTACCAAAACAGATTCAGAAGGATTTGCAAATGTAGAAACCGCTAAAAATGCTTCTTTTGCAGTGGTGTCTAAAGGGAATAATAAAGGCTATATTAGATTGTTAGACGGAAATTCTTTGTCTTTAAGTAAGTTTGATGTTGCAGGAAGTAAAACTCAAAAAGGTTTAAAAGGATATTTGTACGGAGAACGTGGAGTTTGGCGTCCTGGAGATGATGTGCACTTAACTTTTATGCTAAATGATGCCGATAATAAGTTGCCAAAAAATCATCCTGTAAAATTAGAAGTTACAGACCCAAGTGGTAAGTTGGTGTATAAAAAAGTGACTTCAGAGAATCTTAATAATTTTTACAAGTTTACATTTTCAACAGTACAAGAAGCAAAAACAGGAAACTACAATGCAGAAATTTCTGTAGGTGGCGCAAAATTTTCTAAGAGTTTAAAAATTGAAACGGTAAAACCAAATCGTTTAAAAATTAAAGTAGATTTTAATGATGAGGTTTTATCTAACAACAAACCTATAAACGGAACCTTAGATGTAAAATGGTTGCATGGTACACCTGCAAAAAATCTAAAAGCAGAAATTAAAGCCAAAGTTTCTGCGGCTAATTATAGCTTTAAAGCGTATGAAGATTATGTTTTTACAGATCCATCAAGAGATTTTTCATCCGAAGAGATAAATGTTTTCGAAGGAAAATTAGATGCGAACGGAATGGCAAAAATCAATAGTAAATTAAGTATTGGTAAAAATGCTCCGGGCATGTTAAACGTTCAGTTTTTGATAAGAGCTTTTGAAAACGGAGGAGATTTTTCTATAGATGCTTTTACTAAAAAGTATGCGCCTTTTGAGTCTTTTGTAGGGTTAAAATCACCAGAAGGAAATAGATATGGTTCTTTCTTTACAGACGAAAATCAGACGTTTTCTGTGGTTTCGGTAGATGAAAAAGGAGTGCCAACTAAAAGAGGTGAAATTGAAGTAGAAGTGCATCAAATTAAATGGCGTTGGTGGTGGAGTTCTTCCGAGGATAATTTATCTAGATATACTTCTAGTACGTATCAAAAACCTTATAAAACGATAAAAATTAGTACCGATTCTAAAGGAAAAGGAAGTTTTAAATTAAACATTCCAGAAAGAGATAGAGGTCGTTTTTTAATACGAGTTATTGATAAAAAAAGTGGTCATGCAACCGGTAGAACGGCTTATTTCTATAAAAATTGGTGGCAAAATGCTGGTTCTGGCGATAAAGAAGCCGCTAAAATGTTGGTTTTTTCTGCAGATAAAGAAAAGTATGCTGTTGGCGAAACTGCAAAAATTACATTTCCTTCAGGAAGTAAAGGACGTGCGTTAATCAGTATAGAAAACGGTACAAAAGTTTTAGAAACTAAATGGGTAGCAACTCAAAAAGGAACAACTTCTGTAGAAATTCCTATCAACAAAAACATGGCACCCAATGTGTTTGTAAACATTTCATTATTGCAACCACATCATGTTTCAGAAAACGATTTACCATTAAGGTTGTTTGGTGTAATTCCACTTTTGGTAGAAGATAAAAACACCAAGTTAGAACCTCAAATTTCTATGCCAGATGAGTTACAGCCAGAAAAAGAGTTTGTGGTAAAAGTTTCAGAAACAAACAACAAAACCATGACCTATACTTTGGCGGTTGTAGAAGAAGGTTTGTTAGATTTAACACGATTTAAAACTCCAAATGCATTTGATGTTTTTTATGCAAGAGAAGCTTTAGGTGTAAAAACTTGGGATATTTTTGATGATGTAATTGGTGCGTATTCGGGCAGCGTAGATCAAGTTTTTGCCATTGGTGGAGATGGAAGTGCTGCAAAAGGAAAAAGTAGAAAAGCAAACAGATTTAAACCGGTTGTAAAGTTTTTAGGTCCGTTTTATTTAGAAAAAGGAAAAACAGCTTCGCATAAAATTACCTTACCAAATTATATTGGCTCTGTAAGAACAATGGTGGTTGCAGGTGATGTAAATAAGGAAGCTTTTGGAAATGCAGAAAAAGCGGTGCCTGTTAAAAAGCCTTTAATGGTATTGGCTACGTTGCCAAGAAAATTATCGCCAAAAGAAAAAGTAACGTTGCCAATTACCATTTTTGCAATGGATAAAAAAGTAAAAAATGTAACGGTTCAGGTAAAAACGTCTAACGGAATTGCGGTTATTGGCAATAAAACGCAGAACATCAATTTTGAGAAACCAGATGAAAAAATGGTGTATTTTGAAATGGATGTTTTAAAAGCAAACGGCATAAATACGGTAGAAATTATTGCATCAGGAAACGGAGAAAAAGCTACTTATAAAGTAGAGTTAGATGTTGTAAATCCAAACCCAATTACCTCTAAATTGGTAGATGCAACGATTGAAGAGAAGCAAGCACAAATCATTAGTTTTAATACATTTGGTGTTGCAGGTTCTAATACCGCTACGTTAGAATTGTCTACAATTCCGCCTATTAATTTCTCTGGTAGATTGGCGTATTTAATTCAGTATCCACATGGTTGTGTAGAGCAAACTACGTCGAGCGTTTTTCCTCAATTATTTCTGAATGATATTTTCGACTTAACGTCGGATAAAAAACGCGAAATTCAGGAAAATATAGAAAACGGCATTAAACGATTAGGAAACTTTCAGCAAGCAAATGGAGGTTTGAGTTATTGGCTTGGAGAAAATTATGTAAATGATTGGGGTACAACATACGCAGGTCATTTTATGTTAGAAGCTGCTAAAAAAGGATTTGTTTTACCGTTAACTTTTAAAAGTAATTTTATCAAATATCAGAAAAATGCTGCAAGAAACTGGCGACCAAATTACAGTAATAATTACACAGATTTAGCGCAAGCTTACAGATTGTATACATTGGCTTTAGCGGGTAGTCCAGATTTATCTGCAATGAATAGAATGCGCGAGTTTAAACAAATTTCTAACGAAGCAAAATGGCGATTGGCTGCAGCGTATGCATTGTCAGGCCAAAAGGAAGCGAGTAAAGAAATTATGAGTACTGCAAATATTAATTTCACCTCTTCTAAATACAATTATTACTCTTATGGCTCTGTAGATAGAAACCGAGCAATGGCTTTAGAAACCATGCTAATTACAGATCATAAAGACGTTAAAAGTGTAGCGAAATCTATAGCCAAAGAGTTGTCTAGTAAAAGATGGATGAGCACACAATCTACCGCGTATAGTTTGTTGGCAATTGGTAAAATGGTTGTTAAAAACGGAGGGAAAGCCATGAATTTGAAGTATACCAATAATGGAAAAACAGTTGCAATTAAAACGCAAAGTTCTATGGTGCAACGAACTTTAAATGTAAAAAATGGTGCAAATGCTATCAACATAAAAAATGATGATAATATTGTTTTTGCAAGAATTATCAATTCTGGTCAATTGCCTTTGGATGATGAAATTACCGAAGGTAGAGGTTTAAGTGTTTCTGTTCAGTATAAAGATTTACAAGGAAAGGCTATTGATATTAAAAACCTGAAACAAGGTCAGGATTTTGTAGCAAAAATTACGGTAAGTAATCCTAAAAACGAAACGGTAAATGATATTGCGTTGACGCAAATTTTCCCGTCTGGATGGGAAATTGTAAACACACGTTTTACAGATTTTGGAACAACTATAAAAAGTGAAGCACGTTATACAGATATTAGAGATGATCGCGTTAATTTTTATTTCGATTTAGAGCATCAATCTAAAAAATCAGAAACAAAAACGTTTTCAGTTTTATTAAATGCAGCCTATTTAGGAACTTATTATTTACCCGGAATTCAGGTAGAAGCTATGTATGATAATGATTATATGGTGATAACTAAAGGAAGTTGGATAAAGGTTATTAAGTAAAGAAATGTCATTGCGAGGAACGAAGCAATCTTTCGATTAAAACAACAGATTCCTTTGTAAACTCACAATGATAGATAAAAGTAAGATTGTCATTCCGAATGACGTAGGAAGAGGAATCTCATTATGAATATTTGGTTTGTGAGATTTCTCAATCGCCGAAAAGGCTCATTTTGAAATGACAATTAAACCTTAAAAGAAATAAATACATCAAAAATTGAAAATAACAAACTACATAAAACGTCATAAAAAGAAAACAATACTAGTGGTTGTTTTGCTGATTTTCTATGTGTTTTGTTTGCCTAATAAATTATTTACAAAGCCAACATCAACCGTAATTACAAGTAACAAAAACGAGTTGTTGGGTGCGTTAATAGCAAAAGATGGGCAATGGCGTTTTCCGCATAACGATTCGGTTCCGAAGAAATTTAAAACCTGTTTAATTCAGTTTGAAGATGAACATTTTTATGAACATCCAGGGTTTAATCCGGTTTCTATTTTTAAGGCATTAAAACAAAATTTACAAGCAGGAAGTGTAAAAAGAGGTGGAAGTACCATTACGCAACAAGTAATTAGATTAAGTAGAGATAATAGACCTAGAACTTATTTTGAAAAAGTAAAAGAATTAATTTTAGCAACGCGTTTAGAGGTTAGAGCATCAAAAGAAAAAATTATAACCTATTGGAGTTCTAATGCGCCATTTGGCGGAAATGTTGTAGGTTTGGACGCAGCATCTTGGCGTTATTTTAATAGAAAAGCTACAGATTTATCTTGGGCAGAATCGGCAACTTTAGCCGTTTTACCCAATGCGCCAAACTTGATTTATCCGGGGAAAAATCAACATAGATTATTAGCAAAAAGAAATCGATTATTAAAAAAGTTACTCACTAAAAAAATAATAGATTCATTAACATACGAATTATCCGTTTTAGAAGAGTTGCCACAAAAACCATATCCGCTTCCACAAATTACATCGCATTTATTGCAAAAAATTAACAAAAAAAATAATGGAAAATTTGTAAAAACTACCATAAATAAAAAGTTGCAAATTCAAACAAATTTAATTGTTAATAATCATTATAAACAATTGAAAAATAATGAGATATATAATATTTCTGTTTTGGTTTTAGATGTAAAAAATAGAAAGGTTTTAACCTATGTTGGCAACTCTGAAACAACGCCAAAAAATCAAAAATATGTAGACGTTATAGATAAGCCTAGAAGTACCGGAAGTATTCTAAAACCATTTTTGTACGCAGCCATGTTAGATAGTGGAGATTTGTTGCCAAATATGTTAATTGCAGATGTACCCACAAACTTTGGAAGTTATCATCCAGAAAATTTTGATAAAAAATATGCTGGAGCAGTTTCGGCAAAATTAGCCTTGGCTAAATCTTTAAATGTGCCAACTGTAAGAATGTTGCAAAGTTTTGGATTGGAAAAATTTCATGATTATTTACAAAAGTTGAAGCTTAAAGATTTAAAGAAAAATCCTAATTACTACGGATTAACATTGGCTTTAGGTGGTGCAGAAAGTAATTTATGGGATTTATGTAAAAGTTATGCATCGATTGCGTCTACGGTAAATCACTATTCAGAAAATTCGAGTAGGTACTTTAAAAATGAATTTTGTGAACCTACTTTTTATGCTGATAAAAAAATAGATTTCGGAGAAAAATCCGCAGAAAAAATAATTTTTGATGCCGCTTCTATTTACCTCACTTTTGAAAGTTTAAAGGATGTAAATAGACCAAATGCAAGTCAGAATTGGGAGTTTTTTGATTCTTCTAAACAAATTGCATGGAAAACTGGTACCAGTTTTGGTTTTAGAGATGCTTGGGCAATAGGAACCACTAAAGATTATGTAGTAGGAGTTTGGGTTGGGAATGCAGACGGAGAAGGAAGACCTGGTTTGGTGGGTGTGCAAGCTGCAGCGCCTATTTTATTTGCTGTTTTTGATAAATTACCAAACTCAGCATGGTTTGAAAAACCTTTTGATGAAATGACAGAAATAGAAGTTTGTGCTAAAAGTGGTTATAGGGCTGCTGAAAATTGCGAAGAAAAAACTGTAGAATTTGTACAGAATGCAGGTTTAAAAACCAAACCTTGTCCATATCATGTGTTGGTAAATGTAGATGCGTCAGAAAATTATCAAGTAAATACTTCTTGTGAACGCTTAGAAAACATCAAACAAAAAAAATGGTTTGTGTTGCCTCCATTAATGGAGTACTATTACAAGGATAAAAATCCGTTTTATAAACCATTGCCAAAATTTAGAACTGATTGTTTGGGTGCGGATAAAAATGTGATGAAATTTATGTATCCAACAGAAAAAAGCACCATTTTTTTACCAAAGAACTTTGATGGAAAAAAGAATGAACTTGTTTTAAAAATAGTACATGCCAATAAGGACGCAGTATTGTACTGGTACGTAGATAAAACATATTTAGGTACAACAACAGAAACACATGAATTTGGGGTTCATTTAAAGAGCGGAAGTTACCTTATTTCTGCTACAGATAATTTTGGAAACGAAATTCATCAACAAATAATAATAAAAGAGTAATTTATAGAAAGAAGTTAAAGTGCAAATTATCGAAGCTAAGTAGCAGTTTGTCGAAATAAAAGATGTTAAAACGGTTTGTATTGTACTTTTGTTTCTCACTATTAAAAATTCTATTGATTATGTTTTTACAAGTTTTTGCTCATAATGTATTTACATCAGCTAAAGCCGTTTTTGAAAATCAATTAGTATTTGTAATTTTAGGTTTGGTTATTTTAGTCTTTTTAATTTTAAGAATTGCTAAATCTTTAAGTAAAATGAGTTTTAATAAGGCTAATAATAAGTCGGGTTATAACTCATAAAGTATTTTAGGTTTTAATAGGTAACCTTTAGATTTTTCTTAACAAAAACTTATATAATTTTCTACATCTTTGTTCTCTTGTACTTTTATGAAGTATTGTGAATATATTAAGTCTTAATTGATTATTTTTATAGTCGATTTTTTTTATGATTTTAATCTACACAGAATGAAGATATATCCTATAGAAACTGGTAATTTTAAATTAGATGGTGGTGCAATGTTTGGTGTTGTACCCAAAACTATTTGGCAAAAAACCAATCCGGCAGACAATAATAATTTGATAGATATGAGCATGCGAAGTATGCTTATAGAAGACGGAAATCGTTTAATTCTTGTAGATACAGGCTTAGGAGCAAAACAATCGAATAAATTTTATAGCTATTATTACCTTTTTGGAGATTTCTCTTTAGATTCTTCTTTGGCAAAACATGGTTTTCATAGAGATAATATTACAGATGTTTTTTTAACACATTTACATTTTGATCATTGCGGAGGAGCTATAGAATGGAATGCCGAGAGAACTTTTTTACAACCCGCTTTTAAAAATGCAAAATTTTGGTCTAATGATAAACATTGGCAATGGGCAACAGACCCCAACCCAAGAGAAAAAGCATCTTTTTTCAAGGAAAACATCAACCCTATTAAAGAAAGCGGACAATTAAATTTTATTCACAGTAACTTTAAAGAACAAATAGGTTTTGACGTTCTTTTTATGGATGGCCATACAGAAAAACAAATGTTACCAATGTTGTCTTATCAAGGTAAAACCATTGTTTTTGTAGCAGATTTATTACCAACTATTGGGCACATTCCATTGCCTTACGTTATGGGGTATGATACAAGGCCTTTATTAACCTTAAAAGAAAAAGCAGCATTTTTAAACCAAGCTGCAGACAAAGAGTATTACCTTTTTTTAGAACACGATGCTTATAATGAAATTTGTACGGTTCAGCATACAGAAAAAGGAGTTAGATTAAAGAATACACATAAATTTATAGACATATTTAATTAAGATAAGTGAGATTATGAGAGTTTTAAAACCTATTTTTTACGTAGCTTTTGCTGGTTTAGTTTTTTCTAGTTGTAAATCAATTTCTAAGATTCCTGTTCCACAGGGGGCAACAACGGTACTAAATGCAACCGCTAAAAAAGGAGTGTTGTCTGAGGATGAATTGAATAAATGGAGTCATGCAGACTTACTAACAGATTCAATTCCGGGTATGAGTCTTGAAAAAGCATATCAGTTTCTTTCTGGTAAAAAAGGAGTACAAGTTGTTGTTGGTGTTGTAGATTCTGGAACAGATTTAGCGCATGAAGATCTTAAAGATGTGGCTTGGATTAACCCAAAAGAAGTTGCAGGTAATGGAATTGATGATGATAAAAATGGTTTTATAGACGATATTAATGGCTGGAATTTTTTAGGGAGTATTTATAAAGAAAATTTAGAATACGAAAGAATTGTAAAAGATCCATCTATTGCCAGTAAAGAAGAAGCAAAAGAAGCAAAAGCGTTTTATGATAAAAAACTAGAAGGTGCAGAGAAAAGTAAATTAAGATACGAGCAAATGTTACAAGGAATAACAAATGCAGATGACGTTATTTCTAAAAACTTAAATAAAACAGATTATACTAAAGAAGAGGTTTTAGCTATTGTTACCGAAGACCCTGCTTTATTACAAGGTGTTGCGATTGCTAAGCAAATGTTTAGTTTTGGTTTGCCATCTTTAAGTGCAGCAAAAGCAGAACTTACTAAATTGGTTACAAGTTCTGCAGATTTGTTAAATGGAGATGCTTTAAAGAAAGACTATAGAGGTGCTGTTGGAGACAATGCTTATACAATGGATGTAAAGGTTTATGGAAATAATAAAACCGGTCACTCTGTAAAAGATGAAGCACACGGAACACATGTTTCTGGTATTATTGCTGCAAGCAGAAATAATGGAATAGGAATGAACGGAGTTGCAAATCACGTAAAGATAATGGCTGTTAGAGCTGTACCAGACGGAGATGAGTATGATAAAGATGTTGCTTTAGGTTTACGTTATGCAGTAGATAACGGAGCAAAAGTAATTAACACAAGTTTTGGAAAAGGATATTCGCCTAAAAAAGAATGGGTTTATGATGCTATAAAGTATGCCGCTTCTAAAGATGTATTAATTGTAAATGCAGCAGGAAATGATGGTAAAAATATTGACGTAGAAAGAACGTACCCTAACGATTCTAAAGATTTAGAAACAGAAATTTCTGACAACGTATTAACAATTGGTGCAATGAGTGCTAATTATAACGAAAAATTACCAGCTAATTTTTCTAACTACGGTAAAAAGAATGTAGATGTTTTTGCACCTGGAGTTCAAATTTATTCTACAACTCCAGAAAATGAGTATAAAAAATTTAGTGGAACTTCTATGGCTGCGCCTTCTACAGTTGGTGTTGCAGCGTTAATTCGTTCTTATTATCCTAAATTAACTGCAAGTCAGGTAAAACATATTTTAATGAATTCTGGTATCAAAATTAATTTTGATGTAATTCAACCAGGTTCTCAATCAAGAGAAAATCCAGAAGGAGTAAAAGTTCCTTTTGCAGACTTATCTGTTTCGGGTAGAGTTGTAAATGCCTACAATGCCTTAAAAATGGCAGACGAAATGGTAAACGGAAAAAAATAATTATTAATTTTAAAAAGCAGCATTGTAAAAGATGCTGCTTTTTTTTGAACTTTAATCAACTTAAATATGAGAAAAATTTACTTTTTAGGATTGTCGCTTATCATGTTAACTTCTTGTACGGTTACAAAAAACACAACTTCTGTGTCTAAAGAAACCTATTGGCAGCAACATGTAGATTATACAATGGACGTAGATGTAGATGTAAACAAATATCAATACAAAGGAAAACAGACTTTAGAGTACACAAATAATTCTCCAGACGATTTAGATAAAGTATTTTATCACTTGTATTTTAATGCATTTCAACCAGGATCTCAAATGGATGTTCGTTCTTTAAATATTAAAGATCCAGACAGAAGAGTAGGAGATAGAATTAGTAAATTACAACCTAATGAAATAGGATACATTAAAGTAAACTCATTAAAACAAAATGGCGTTGCAGTTTCTCATGAAACCGTTGGTACAATTTTAGAAGTACAATTAAATAAACCTATAAAATCTGGAGAAACAGTTACTTTAGAAATGAATTTTGATGCTCAGGTTCCTGTTCAAATTCGTCGTTCTGGAAGAAACAATAAAGAAGGAGTTGCGTTATCTATGGCGCAATGGTATCCTAAATTAGCAGAATACGATTTTCAGGGTTGGCATACACCTCCTTATATCGCTAGAGAATTTCAAGGTGTTTGGGGAGATTTTGATGTAACTATCCATATCGATAAAAACTATACGGTTGGTGGTTCTGGAAATTTACAAAACCCTCAAGAAATTGGTCATGGGTATCAAGATGATTCAAAAGAATTAAACTTGCCTAAAGGCGATAAATTAACATGGCATTTTAAAGCACCAAATGTGCACGATTTTATGTGGGCAGCAGATCCTGCATACATTCATGATGTTTTAAAAATGGAAAACGGAATTGATTTACACTTTTTATATAAGAAAGATCTTGAAGAAGTTTATTTAAAAAACTGGAAAGATTTACAGCCTAAAGTAGCCGAATTAATGACGTATTATAGTGCGCATGTTGGTCAATATCCATACAAACAATACTCTGTAATACAAGGTGGAGATGGTGGTATGGAGTATGCAATGTCTACGTTAATTACTGGTAAACGTAAATTCGGGAGCCTTTTTGGCGTAACAGCACATGAAATGGCACATACTTGGTTTCAGTTTTTGTTAGCCTCTAACGAAAGTTTACATCCTTGGATGGATGAAGGTTTTACAACCTATATTTCTAACAAAGCAGAAAACGAAATTTTAAAAGAAAACAAAGAAAATCCACATGCAGGTTCTTATAAAGGATATAGAACAATTGTTGCAAAAGGGTATGAAGAATCTTTGTCTACACATGCAGATAGATACAACACAAATTGGGCGTATAGTACCGCAAGTTATTCTAAAGGAAATATTTTTTTAAGTCAGTTAGAATATGTTATTGGTAAAGAGAATGTTGCAAACGGATTAAAAAAGTATTTTACAGATTTTAGTTTTAAACATCCAACTCCAAATGATATTAAACGTTCTATGGAAAAAACTGCTGGATTGGATTTAGGATGGTATTTAAATGAATGGACACAAACTACACACACCATAGATTATGGAGTAAAATCTGTAGATAACAAAACAATTACTTTAGAGAGAATTGGGCAAATGCCAATGCCAATGGATGTTGATGTAACTTATGTTGATGGGACATCAGAAAGTTTTAACATTCCATTAGAAATGATGAGAGGTACTAAGCCAACAACAGCAACCATTTTAAAAGATTGGGGTTGGGCAATGCCAACATATTCTTTTACAGTTTCTAAAGCTGTAAAATCTGTTACTATTGATAAAAGCGGATTAATGGCTGATATTAATTTAGAGAATAATGTTCTAGAAGTGAAGTAAGAATGTTAAAAGATTATGAAAAACCTCTCCTACTTGGAGAGGTTTTTTTATTTGGTTACTTTTGTAATTGGCAACATCAATAGATGATCAATATTGTTGTCTTTTCGGGTAAAATAGATATAATGTTGTTATGTTCTAATATTTACATTTATCAAGAAATTAATTTTATTAAAATATACATAATTGAAAAATCACCTCTCCATACGTCTAAATTTTAGTGATTTTTTTTATCTCTATCTTTTTTTCTTTGTTTTATTAAGTGCCTCTTTTTCTTCGAGTGCACAACAACATGCTGTAACCGCTGTTTATGGCGATAATGGAGGTTTTTATACTTCTACAACGGCTGTGCCTGTAACTTATGATGATTCTAATAATTTATTAGGGTTTACAGTAGATGGTGCTACATATTCTACCTGTGTTAATGACGCAACTTTAACAGCAAATAATATAACGTTTACAAGCGGAAGTTTTGTTTCATTTCCAATGCCAGCCTCTATTGTTTATGGTACTAATAATCAAGAATTAATTGGGGTTGGAACTAACTGGGGTGGAGTTTCTCAAAATAATAGTGCAACAGATTATATTAAAACATTTAGCCCTATTGTTCCTTCATTCTTTGTTAGAGACGGTAGTAACGGTTTAGAGTTAGCAACAAATTTTTTTAATATAGAAAGTCAAGTAATCATATACGATGCTATTGTAATAAATCAGGCGGTAAGTATTAATGATGCGATGCCAGATATTATTGTAACTCAGACAGGAGCTCCTGGAAATACAGATAAGTTTAAATTTATAGATAGTGCAGGTGTTATAGTAGGGGCGGAAATCAACGTTACTTTTGGAAATGTAGCTATTGTAGGAGGAACAGATTGGACTATTTATAGGGTAAATCCTTCTACAGGTACCGTGTCAAATACTTTTGGGATAGATACTTATAGAGATCTAAGAGTTCTATCTATCAATTTAAGTGATTTTGGCATAACAACGAGTAACTTTAACCAAATAACTAATTTTGTACACACTACATCTGGTAGTACAGATATTGCTTTTACGGCATACAATTCTGATGCAATAAAAATATTGCTACCAGCAACAGATTTAGAAGTATCAAATTCAATGATTTCTGCAGATGATTTTTGTGCGCCTACTACTGCTACTTTTACAACAACGATAACTAATAAATCTGCTACCGAATTATCAAAAGATTTTGAGGTAGATTTTACAATACCAGTTGGTATGACGGTAACAAGTAACTCCGCAGTTTTTTCTGAATCAGGTGTTTCTCCTTTATCAGCAAGTTTTAATAATACGAATAATACCTGGACTATTGATAATTTATCAGTAGGAGAAAGTGTTACGTTAACGGTTAATACTTCTGTAAGTACGGCTTCATTTCCTATCAGTTTTACAGCTACAGCAACGGGGGTGTTTCAACCAGATAGTGATCCAAGTAATAATACACAAACAATATCTGAAGCCGGTGAAGACAATGATTGTGATGGTGTAAAAGATACGGATGATTTAGATGATGATAATGATGGTATTTTAGATACTATTGAAGGAACTGGAGATTTTGATGGAGACGGAATTGCTAATTATTTAGATTTAGATAGTGATGGAGATGGTTGTCCGGATGCTTTAGAAGCAACAGGTACTGTTAAGCAAACGGATTTAGATGCTAGTTTTGTAATTATCGGAACAGTAAATGCACAAGGAATACCAACTTTAACAGAAGCTGGTGCTGGAGCAGGACAAGATATTGGTGATAGCCAAAATGGAAGTGTTTTAGCTTGTGATACTACTGATACTGATTTAGATGGAATCATTGATATTATTGATTTAGACGACGATAACGATGGTGTTTTAGATACTGCAGAAAATGCATCTAGTGGAAACCCGATTGCAGATACAAATAAAAACGGAATTATAGATTACAAAGATCCAAGTCTTAGTGGTTTCGTAGACTCTAATTCAGATGATATAGATGATCGATATGATCTTGATTTAGACGGAATTATAGATCAATTTGATACGGACGCAGACGGAGATGGTTGTCCGGATGCTTTAGAAGGTGGTGCTACTTTTACTTTTGCAGATGTAGATGGTAATAATCGATTAAAAGGAGATATAGATGGAAAAGGTATTCCTGTTGTAGCAACTAGTAATGGTCAATTATTAGGAAGTAGTCAAGATGATTTAGTACAAGATTCAAGTTGTAGTTTGCTGCCTGTAATTATTAGTCAAGTTTATCAAACGGCGTCAGGTAACGCAATAGAGTTAACAAATATTGGAACAACAACTGTAACCAATGTCAGTTTAGTTTTATTTAAAGATTTAGGTACTGCTTCTGCAAGTGCTATTTTGCCTACGGCGGATTTAACAATAGCAAGTATACCTGCAAGTGGCTCTGTTGTTATAAAATCTGTTGCATCACTTCCGGGAGTTACTTTTATAAATAATCCTACCGAATTAACAGACGCAAATATTACTGATTTTGCTGGAGGAGACGACACTATAATTCTTTCAAAAACCGTAAATGCCTCTGCTTGGGAAAATAGATATGATGTTGTTAAGAATATTAGTAACACAACATCTTTGGTTCGTATCGATGAAATAACAAAAGCAAATACCACATTTACTGCAGCAGAATGGCTTTCTTTTGTAGATGACTCAATAGAAGTTGTTGGAGATTCAGATCCAATTCCTGCAATTGTAAGACATGCAAATGCGCCGCTTTTATCAGAAGTAAAGACACCAATTAATGAAACAAATTGTGGTTTAGGTTTGCATAGAATAAGTCCAACTATTCGTACAGGAGCTGCGTGGAGTAATGGTTTTCCAGATAAGTCTAGAAGTGTAATTGTTAGAGAAACGTATACACATTCTACAGGTAATTTAAATGCAAGAATATTAGATGTGCAAGGTAGTAATGTGTTAAGTGTTAGTGATAATGCGTTAATTGTTTTAAACAACACGAATATTAATGTAAATGCACAGATTAGAATTTTAGGTATTGGACAGTTTGTGCAAGTACACGATGGTAATCGTAATGTAACCGGTAATGGAAAACTATTAATAGATCAAAAAAGCGAGGTTCCTAATGTGTTCAGGTATAATTATTGGTCATCACCAGTGGTAGAGTTTATTGGCGGAAATACGTATAGAGTTTCAGAAATTATGAAAGATGCTGGAGGTGAGCTTACTGCTAGTTCAATAATTACAAATATTAATTTTGTTGGAGGTTATGATGGGGCTGCTACTAGTCCTATACAAATAGCAAGTTATTGGATTTGGGCTTACTTTAATAGTACAGCAGGTAATGATTGGGTGCAATTAAAAGATACGGGGTATTTATCTAAAGGTTTAGGATATATTATGAAAAGTACAGGTGCGAATCCTCAATATTTTACTTTTTATGGAAGTCCAATTGATGGAGATATTTCATTTAACTTATCTGCAAATACAAATAGTCTTTTAGGAAATCCATACGCAGGTACTTTAGATGGTAAGGCATTTATATTAAATAATGAAGATACAATTGATGGTACGCTTTATTTTTGGGAACATTCTGGAGAAGCGACAGATCAAGGACATGTAAAAGGAGGCTATGAAGGTGGTTATGCCCAATTAACTTTTTCTATGGGTACAGCTGCCACTAGTGTTGTTGAGGGTACAAGTGGGTTAACAGACTCTTACACATATACAGAGCCAACAAGATATATCGCTGTAGGTCAGGGTTTTTTTGTTCTTTCAGATACAGATGGAGGAACCATTAATTTTAATAACAAGCAAAGAAGTTACCAAGCAGCGGAACCTCATTTTTTTAAAGGACAAAAAAAGAAAACAACAGATAATACGTTACCTATTTTAAAGTTAGGGATTGATTTTACAAATAAAGACTATTTAAAAATTCATAGGCAAATAGGTGTTTCATTTAATGAAAATCATTCTTTTGCTTTTGATTATGGTTATGAAAGTGTAATGATAGATATTCAATCATCTGATGTATATTGGAATTTTGATGAAATAGATAATCAGAAATTAGCTATTGCAGGAGTTGAGAGTATAAATGATAATTTAAAAGTACCGCTTACAATTCTTGTTGATTCTAATGAACCTCTTTTTATAAGGATTGATGAATTAGAAAATATTGACCGTAAAATTTATTTATTAGATGCATTAGAGAATACAACTAGAGAATTAAAAGAAGATGAGATGGTGGAATTAGAGTTGGCTAAAGGAACTTATAAGGATCGTTTTTTTATCACCTTTAATGAAGCTAATGTGTTATCTGTTTCTGA
The DNA here is from genome assembly GCF_009796785.1 of Polaribacter sp. L3A8. Classification (NCBI taxonomy): domain Bacteria; kingdom Pseudomonadati; phylum Bacteroidota; class Flavobacteriia; order Flavobacteriales; family Flavobacteriaceae; genus Polaribacter; species Polaribacter sp. L3A8. Next base: position 2,673,461 of record NZ_CP047026.1, on the reverse strand, counting down.
TGAGGTTTTAGATTTTAGTTTAAGAGTTTATTTGGATGACAATTCGAATGCAATATCAATACTTAACAATACCAATCTTTTTATAGAAAATGTAGAACTATTTAATGTGTTAGGTCAGCAAATTAAAACATGGAACCCAAATGTTGTAGATGAAAAAATAGACTTAGAAGTTGGTAATTTATCAACCTCAATTTATATTGTTAATGTAAAAACGAACAAAGGAACTTTTACACGTAAAATTTTTAAAAAATAATAAAAAATAGATACTGTATTATAAAAAACCTTTCTGAATAAGAAAGGTTTTTTTGTTATGTAACAAATCTTACAAAACTGTACTTTAAAATCAATTATCTTTGTAGTTATGAATGAAAACTTAAATCCTGAAAACGACAACTTATCTAATGAAGATTTAGACGTAGAAAAAAAATTACGTCCACTTTCTTTTGATGATTTTACAGGACAAGATCAGGCCATAGATAACCTAAAAATATTTGTTGAAGCAGCAAATCAAAGAGGAGAAGCTTTAGATCATACACTTTTTCACGGACCTCCAGGTTTAGGGAAAACAACTTTAGCACATATTTTAGCAAATGAATTAGAAGTAGGGATAAAAGTTACTTCTGGTCCTGTTTTAGACAAGCCTGGAGATTTAGCTGGTTTGTTAACAAACCTAGATGAGCGTGATGTATTATTTATTGATGAAATTCATAGATTAAGTCCTATTGTAGAAGAATATTTATACTCTGCAATGGAAGATTATAAAATTGATATTATGATAGAATCTGGCCCAAATGCCAGAACAGTTCAAATAAACTTAGAACCTTTTACTTTAATTGGAGCAACAACCCGATCTGGATTGTTAACTGCGCCAATGAGAGCACGTTTTGGAATAAGTAGTAGATTACATTATTACAAAACAGAGTTATTAACAACCATTATTCAAAGAAGTGCTTATATTCTAGGGGTTCCTATTTCTATGGAATCTGCCATAGAAATTGCAGGTAGAAGTAGAGGTACACCAAGAATAGCAAATGCTTTATTAAGAAGAGTTAGAGATTTTGCACAAATAAAAGGAGACGGAAGTATTACCATAGAAATTGCAAAATATGCTTTAAAGGCATTAAATGTAGATGCGCATGGTTTAGATGAAATGGACAATAAAATCTTAATGACTATTATTGATAAATTTAAAGGAGGACCTGTTGGTTTAAGTACCATTGCAACTGCTGTTTCTGAAAACACAGAAACCATTGAAGAAGTGTACGAACCTTTTTTAATTCAGCAAGGTTTTATCATGAGAACTCCAAGAGGAAGAGAAGTAACAGATTTAGCTTACAAACATTTAGGACGCGTAAAAGGAAAAAATCAAGGAGAATTGTTTTAAAAGGCTTTAAGCTTTAGGCTGTAAGCTTAAAGCATATTGCTTAAAGCATATTGCTAAAGAATGAATATAAAAAAAATAATTCCAATTTTAGAGTGGTTGCCAAACTACAATAAATCTCTTTTTAAGGGAGATTTGTTAGCAGGTATAACTGTTGGTATTATTTTAATTCCGCAAGGAATTGCGTATGCTTTAATTGCGGGTTTACCACCAATTTATGGTTTGTATTGTGCTTTAATGCCACAAGTTATGTACGCCATTTTTGGGTCGTCTAGACAAGTAGCAATTGGTCCTGTAGCAATGGATTCTTTAATTGTTGCAACAGGAGTTTCTACTTTAGCTTTAGCGGGGTCTGATAGTTATATTTCTATTGCCATTTTATTAGCGTTAATGGTTGGAGCAATCCAATTTATTATGGGGATTTTTAGTTTGGGCTTTATTGTAAACTTCCTCTCTAAACCCGTAATAACTGGCTTTACATCCGCGGTAGCGTTAATTATTGGGTTTAATCAATTTCGGAATTTATTTGGAGTAGATTTTGTGCAAAGTGATCAATTACAGTATGTTGTAGTAGATGTTTTTGGTAGAATTAACAATTTTAATCACCCAACAACTATTATCGGATTAATTTCTGTCGTGATTATTATCATCCTCAGAAAAATCAATAAAAAAATACCAAGTGCCTTAATAGTTGTTATTTTAGGCATTCTAATTTTAAAGTTTTTTGGAAGTTCTATAGTTGGTGTTTCCATTGTAAAAGATATTCCTTCTGGGTTGCCAATTTTCGGAATTCCAGAGTTTGATATTGACTTAATAAGAGAGTTATTACCAATTGCATTTACGTTGGTAATGGTTGGATATTTAGAAACCATTTCTATAGGAAAATCGTTAGAAGCAAAACAGGACGAATATAGAATAAGACCCAATCAAGAATTAATAGCTTTAGGAATCAGTAATATGGTGGGGTCGCTGTTTAAAGCATATCCAACTACTTCTAGTTTTTCTCGTTCTGCAATTAACCAAGAAAGTGGAGCAAGAACAGGTATGGCAGCTTTAATTTCTGTTGTAATGGTTGTTATTACGCTATTATTTTTAACACCGTTATTTTATCATTTACCAAAAACAGTCTTGGCAGCAATTATTATAGTAGCCGTTTTTAATTTGGTAAATATTAAAGAAGCAGCTTTTTTATGGAGAGCAAATCATTTAGATTTCTGGTTGATGTTAGCCACATTTATTGGTACGTTATTATTAGGAATCGAATTTGGTATTATTGTTGGCGTAGGGTTGTCTTTAATAGTGTTAATTTATAGAACCTCTAGACCTTATGTAGCAGAATTAGGTAAAGTGCCTAACTCTAATTTTTACAGAAATAGAAGCCGTTTTGAAGAAGTTATTATAGAAGAAGATGTCTTAATTTTTAGATTTGATGCACAAATATTCTACGCAAATTCTAGCTATTTTAGAGATAAATTAGATGAAATGGCATATAGAAAAGGAGATGCTTTAAAATTGATAGTTTTAGATGCAGAAAGCATAAACAGAGTAGATAGTACAGGAGTAGAAATGCTAAAAGAGCGTATTAAATACTATAAAAAGAAAGGGATTACTTTTTTACTAGCAGGCGTAAAAGGTCCAGTAAGAGACGATTTATTTAGAAGCGGAATTTTATCAATTATAGATATCAATCACTTTTTTATGCGCTCTAATGATGCCGTAAAATTCTACAAAACTGGAGATAGAAAACAACAAGAAAAATATGCGAAATACATACATCAAGCATATCATTAAAAATAATTAGTAACTAAGTCTATAAGTAAAATTTTTGAAGTGAATTCAGAATTTTAAAACCTTGTAGGTGTTAAAAATATAAAAATGATCATAGAACAAATTTATACAGGTTGTTTAGCTCAAGGGGCTTACTACATAGAAAGTAATGGCGAAGTTGCTATTATAGATCCATTAAGAGAAGTACAAGATTATATAGATAGCGCAGCTAAAAACGATGCAAAAATTAAATATATTTTCGAAACGCATTTTCATGCAGATTTTGTGAGCGGACACGTTACATTGGCAGAAAAAACGGGAGCACAAATTGTATTTGGTCCAACAGCAAAAACTAATTTCGATGCAATTATAGCAGAAGATAATCAGGTTTTTAAAGTAGGAGATATTACCATTACGGTATTACACACACCTGGTCATACAATGGAAAGCTCTTGTTATTTATTAAAGGATGAAAACGGTAAAGACCATGCGCTTTTTAGTGGTGATACCTTGTTTTTAGGTGATGTTGGTCGTCCAGACTTGGCTCAAAAAAGTGATGTAACAGAAAAAGATTTAGCAGGTTTTTTATTTGATAGTTTGCGTACTAAAGTAATGACTTTAGCTGATGAGGTTATTGTATATCCTGCACACGGAGCGGGTTCTGCTTGTGGTAAAAACTTAAGCAAAGAAACGGTTGGTACTATTGGTCATCAAAAAGAAACCAATTACGCTTTAAGAGCAAACATGACTAAAGAGGAGTTTGTAAAAGAAGTTACAGATGGTTTATTGCCTCCTCCAGCTTATTTTCCTTTAAATGTAAAGTTGAATAAAGAAGGCTATAAAAGTATTGATGATGTTATTAAAAACAGTGAAAAGCCCTTATCTGTTAAAGATTTTGAAATCATTGCAAATGAAACTGGTGCAATTGTTTTAGACGTTCGTCATCAAACAGAGTTTGTAAAAGGATTCATTCCGCAATCTATTTTTATTGGTATCGATGGCGGTTTTGCTCCTTGGGTTGGTGCATTGATTAAAGATATTCAACAACCAATTTTATTAGTTGCTCCAGAAGGAAGAGAAGAAGATACCATTACCCGTTTGTCTAGAGTTGGTTTCGATAATGTTTTAGGATATTTAGAAGGTAGTTTTGATGCTTGGCAAAAAGCAGGTAAAGAAATAGATACCTTAACGTCTGTTTCTGTTGATGTTTTAGAAGATAAAATTAAAGAAAATGCAGTAGTTTTTGATGCTAGAAAACCAGGTGAATTTGCAAGTGAACATGCAGTTGTGGCAAAAAATACACCGTTAGATTTTTTAAATGATCATATTTCTGAGTTTCCAGAAAAAGGAGATTTTTATGTGTATTGTGGTGGTGGTTATCGTTCTGTAATTACGGCGTCTATTTTAAAAGCAAGAGGTATTCATAATGTAATTGATGTTGCTGGTGGTTATGCGGCAATAAGAAATACAAATATCGAAAGAACGGCAGCAGTGTGTCCATCAACTTTAAAATAAAATAAATGAAGAAATTAATTCCATTATTCTTTTTAACGCTATTCTTTTTAAGTTGTAATTCTCAAGAAGATTTAAAGTCTATTTCTACAAAAGAATTAAAAGTCTTATTAGAAAAAGATAACATTCAATTATTAGATGTTAGAACGCCTAAAGAAGTGCAACTAGGGTTTATAAAAACAGCAAAATTTGCAAATGTATTTGATGCTGATTTTTCTATAAAAGCAGCGAACTCTTTAGATAAAAATAAGCCTGTTTATATTTATTGTAGAAGTGGTAGAAGAAGTACTAAAGCTTCGGAAATACTTCAAGAAAAAGGATTTAAAGTAGTAAATGTACTCGGTGGATATAATCAATGGGGAAAAGAAAATTAGAACCATAAAAACATAATAATAGATAGAGAGAACAAGAGCCTTAAAGTTGGGTTTTTGTTCTCTCTTTTTTGTATTTTAGTTTTATGAAAAAATTACTGATTGCTATACTTTTTGTTGCTAACTTTAGCTTTTCTCAAGAAAAAATTCCGTTCATAGATTATGATGAAGTTCTTCAGAAAATTTATAAAGAAGTAAGTGATGATAAAATTGTAGATCTTATCAATACACTTCATAAAAACGATTCTTCTTATAATTCATTGCTGGTAGTAAAGTCTTTTTATTTGCTAAAATTAAATAAGTACGAGGAGGCGCTAGAGGTTGTAAACGAAGGTCTTAATAATAATAGTGAGTATTTTAAAGCTGATTTTTATGCTAATAAAGGAGTTGCTTTATCAAGTTTAGAAAGATATGATGAAGCTTTAAAAAACTATGATGAAGGCCTTAAGATTTATCCAAAGAATTATTTATTTTGGTTTAATAAAGGGCTTGTCTTAGAGGTAGCAGGAAACTTAAACGCCGCTGTAAATGCTTATAAAAAAGTTATTACTTTAAATCCAACTTATACCAAACCACATATACTAATTGGTAATATTTATTACAAACAAAACCGTTTAACACAAGCGTTAATGTGCTTTAATTTGTACTTACTTTTAGAGCCAAATGCAGATAATAGCGCAAAAGTTTTAAAGTCTTTAAATAATATTGTTAAATCTAAAAAAACGAATAAAAGAAACCCAAATATTGTTTTAGATGATGAAGATGATTCTTTTAAAAATATAGATGTATTGTTGACTAGTAAAGTGGCTTTGAATAAGAACTACAAAACAGGAAACTCAATTGACATAGCTTTAGTAAGACAGAATCATGCAATGATTGAAAAGTTAAAAAACTTTGAGGGAAATGGTGGTTTTTGGGATCACACATACATTCCTTTTTATAAGTGGATTGCTACAAACAATACATTTGATGATTTTATTTATACGTTAACATATGCTATTGAGAATGAAGATTATCAAAAAATAATTAAGAAAAAAAAGAAACAAATAATTGCTTTTTTATTAGCTTTAAAAATTAAATGGGCTAATAATGTATCTAAAAACAACATTCTTTTTAATGGAAAACAACAAGATGTTACTTATAAATATGACAATTACTTAGTAAACGGAATTGGTAATTACAAGGATGGAAAAACAGTTGGGTTTTGGCAGTTTTATAATGAATTTGGAGGGTTAACAACAGAAGGTAATTTTGATGATTTAGGTGCTAGGGTTGGTAAATGGATTTGGTATTCTTCATTTAATAAAATAGAAGAGACTACTTTTTACAAAGAAGGAATGCTAGATGGAAAGAACCTTATGTTCTATGAAAATGGAAAAAAGTATGTGGATGCTATTTTTAAAAACGATTCTTTGCAGGGTCTATATGAGTATTTTAACAACAAGGGAGCCTTAGTAGAAAGAAAATATTTTAAATATGGTAAAATAGATGGCCTTTCTCAATCTTATTTTAGTGTTGGAGAAAAGTTATTAGAACTTGAGATGCCCTACAGAGAAGGAAAAATAGAAGGTGAAGTTTTAGAATATTATGCAAATGGAGATTTATATTCTAAATCATATTATGTAGATGATAAAAAGAACGGAATAGAAACAACTTATCATTATAATAACAACATTTTATCAGAAATTAATTATGTGAATGACGAGTTAAGTGGTCGTTATAAAACGTTTCATTCTAATGGAAAGCCAAAGGAAATAGGACAAACTTTAAACGGTTATTATACGGGTGCTTGGAGAACGTATTATTCAGATGGTACATTAGAAAGTAAGTCTTTTTATAAAAAAGGAAATCTAAGTGATTTTTATAGGTACTATGATACAGATGGCAAATTATATTATGATTATATCTATAGAAAAGGAGAATTGATAGCTTTTACTTTTTACAACAAAGACGCAACTATTTTAAATGAAGGTAAAAAGAGAAAAGGAGCATTTTATTATGAAGGGTTTTCTCCTGAGGGCAATAAAATAACAGAAGGCTTGTATGATGTTTCTGGAGGAAAAGTAGGTGAATGGAAATTCTATACTAATAATTCTGTTTTAAAGAATAAAGGAAACTTTAAGGATGATAAAATAATAGGGGAGTATTTTACCTATTTTAAAAATGGTAAAATAGATAATTCAACCACCTACAAGGAAAATGTTATAGATGGCTATTACGTGGCGTATTATGACAATGAACAAATGAGAACCCAAGGTTGGTATAAAGAAGGAAGTGAACATGGAGAATGGAGGTATTACAATTTAGACGGTAGTTTAAATGCAATTAATTTTTATCATAAAGGATTGCTTAATGGAACACAAGAATCTTATGGTGTAGATGGTAAATTAATAGCAACTACTTTCTATAAGTTTGGTGATTTAATTTCGGAAAATACCTTTGGTAAAGAAGAATTTTTTTTCGAAAAGGTAAATTATACTTCTAAAGAAAATGAATACCAAATAAGTTCTAAGCATTACAATGGAAATATAAATACTACTATTTCTTATGTAAATGAAGTAAAACATGGAAATTATGAAGCTTTCTACTTTAATGGAAAAGCAAAAATTAAGGGAAGTTATCTTAATGGAGCACAAAACGGAACTTGGGTTTGGTATTTTGAAAACGGAAATATAGAGCGTAGCGTCAATTACTCAATGGGAAATCTTCAGGGTAAATTAATAAACTATTATAAAGAAGGGAAAATAAAAAGCACCTCTAATTATGATAGTAATTTAGAAATAGGAACTAGTTTTAAATACTATGATAATGGTGTTAAAAAGGCAAGTATTGAATATTATGAAGGACAAAAACATGGTGAAAATGTGTTTTATGATGTTTTAGGAAAACTTCAGTTAATTTGTTTTTACAATCATGGAGCAATTATTGGTTATAGTTATTTAGATAAAAACGGAACAGAAATTGCAATGATTCCATTGGCTAAAGAAAGTGGTAAAATAGAAGGTTTTTTCGATAACGGAAAAGTTTCAAAAACGTCAGAGCTAAAACATGGAGAATTTATACATAGCTGTAAATCGTATGCTTATGATGGAAAATTAATTGAAGAAATTAAGTATGTAGATGGTAATTATCATGGTGTAAGAAAATCGTACTTTTCTAATGGTAATGTAAAAAAAGAGATTAATTACAATCATGGAGAAAAGCATGGGAAACAAATTGTATTTTTCGAAAACGGAAATAAGAAAGAAGAATTGATATTTATTAATAATGTAGAACATGGAATGTCGTTTTTTTATGATGAGGCAGGAAAAATAAAAACGAAAAAGGAATATTTTAATGGAAAAGTATACACGGTTGAAAATTTATAAATTAAGTTTAATTGCGTTCTTTTTATTTATTGTTACAAGCTTAAACGCTCAGTATTCTGCTGAGTATTTAAAGTATCACAAGCTGCATCCAGAAGCGGCAAGAACACGTTTACTACAAGAAACTATTATTACGATAGAAGTTATTAATGATAGTTTACAAATCAATCAAGCGTTTATAGAAGAAGACTTGTATTTAAATGATGCTGCAACTTATAATTCTAAAAATACACTAAACTTTTCTACATTTTTTGAATTAAATAAAATAGAAGCATCCTCTTTTTCTTATGAGAATAACAAATATGTAGAAAATAAAGTAGAAAAGTTTACGGAGAAGGATGAATTAAATCAGTCTTTTCATGATGATTCTAAGTTGTTAAATTTTGTGTATTCCAATTTGAAAAAAGGATCAAAATCGATTTTAAAATATTCTCAGAAAATTAAAAATCCCCGTTTCTTAACCCCTTTTTATTTTGGTGATTATTTTCCTGTTCAAAAAAACAAAGTCACCATTATTGTTGATGAAAACGTGCATTTAGAATTCAAGAAATTCAATATTTCTGATACAGAAATTGAGTTTACAGAAGCTAAAAAAGGAGATAAGGTAATTTATACTTGGATATTAAACAACCAACCAGAATATGATTTTGAGGCAAATACACCAAGTTACAAAACCATTTTACCTCATATTGTTCCTATCATTACTTCTTATAAAATTAAGGGTAAAAACAGTAAGTTGTTAGGCAAAGTATCCGATCTGTACAATTGGTATTATTCTTTGGTAGAAAATGTAAATACAGAAGCACCAAATACCGAATTGGTAGCTTTAGTTGCTAGAATTACTGAGGATAAAAAAAACGATTTAGAAAAGGTAAAAGCCATTTATTATTGGACACAGCAAAACATAAAATACATTGCTTTTGAGTATGCATTAGGTGGTTTTATTCCGAGAGAATCTAACGAGGTATTTAGAAAAAAATATGGCGATTGTAAAGACAATTCTAGTATTCTTTATAGAATGTTAGAAATTGCAGGTGTGAAAGGAAATTTAACTTGGATTGGTACAAGAAGTATTCCGTATACGTATGATGAGGTGCCAACACCTGTTGTAGACAATCACATGATTCTCTCTTATGAGAACAACGGAAAAACCTATTATTTAGATGCAACAGGTAGGTATATAAAATTTGGTATGCCAACTTCTTTTATTCAAGGAAAAGAAGCATTGGTGGGGTATGGAAAAGATTTTAAAATTAAAAAAGTACCAATTGTTGCGGCTAAAGAAAATGCAATTATAGATGTAACCGATATCAAAATTGAAAACGGCAGGGTTATTGGTTCTTCTAAAACCGAGATTTCTGGATATCCAAAAATCGATATTTTTCATAGTTTAGAAACAGGAAATACAGAAACGAAGTTAAAGAAATTTTATAATAGCGTGTTCCAAAAAGGGAACAATACCTTTTTAATAAGTGATTTTAAAGAGACAAATAAATATCATTACGATGATAATTTTATTGTAGATTATGATTTTAAGATTAAAAATTATGCTAAAAATTTGGGTGATGAAATTTACATCAACCTAAATTTGAATAAAGATATTTCTATTTATAAAACAGATAAAAACAGAAAAAACTCCATAGAATACGATTATAAAAAATTCTTTAGTTATACAACTACATTAGAAGTTCCGAAAGGTTATGTGGTAGATTATGTGCCTGAAGATGTAAAAGTATCTAATGATTTACTGACTTGTAAAATTAGTTATCAAGCAAACGGTAATGAGGTTGTCTATGCCCAAGAAATCGAATTAAATTTCTTAGTTTTATCTTTAGATCAACAAAAAGAAGTAAATACAGCGATTAAAAAAATTGAAAGAAATTATAAAGAAATTGTCGTTTTAAAAAAAGAATAAAATCAAATTATGAAGATTAAAATTAGCTTATTAGTTGCCTTGTTATTTACTTTTCAGATTGCAGTAGCGCAAGAAACTCTTTTCTTTAAAAGTTACGATTGGGAAACAACTCCTAATTATACCGTAGAAAAAGGAAGTACAGAAGATATGATTGCTGTAAAAGAAAAAATAGTTACAGAATTTACTTTTGATAAGGAAGATTTAGTAGAATATTTTTTAGAGCACAAAGTGTTGTGGTTAAATTCTGATGATGCGATTGAAGAATATAACAAAATTTATTTACCATTTTCTGCGGGTGCCGAATTACAAATAAATAAAGCAAGAGTAATTACTCCAGAAGGCAAAATAATCAATTTAGATCAATCTAAAATACTAACGGCAGAAGATGAAGAGACAGGAAGTACTTATAAATATTTTGCTTTAGAAGGGATTATAAAAGGCAGTTTTATTGAGTATATGTATGTGGTAAAAAGAGCACCAAGTTATACAGGAGAAAGAATGTACATTCAAGATGCATACTATAAAGAAAATGTAGAATTCGATTTATTTTCACCAAGTAATTTATTGTTTAAATTTAAGAGTTATAATAATGTACCAGATGTTGATACAGATACTTTTAGTACCCATAAAATACATTATAAATTATATGTTGCTAAGGTGCCAAAATTAGAAAATGAATACCAAGCGCCTTATAATGCATCCAGAGGATTTATTGTTTATAAAATGGATAAAAACACCAACAATATGGATGTTGATGTTATTTCTTATGGTAACATCGCTCATAATTTGTATACCTCTTATTATCCAGAATATTCAGAAAAAACAACTGGTTTACTTAACGATTTTATAAAAGAATTAGACCTTCCGAAAAAAGCAGATGAAGAAACAATTGTAAGAAAATTAGATTATTACATAAAAGCAACGGTGTATTCTCAAGATATTTATGGTGATGATTTAGAAAATTTAGATTTAATTTTAGCCCAACAAGTGGCGAATGAAACTGGAGTTATAAAATTATATATCGCTGTTTTAAGAACTTTAAATATAGCGCATGAATTGGTGATTACCTCAGATAGAAATGAAATAAAGTTCGATCCAGAATTTGAGTCGACTAATTTTTTAACGGACTTTTTACTATATTTCCCTGCTTCTGATAAATATCTGTCACCAAATGCATCAGGAACAAGGTTTGGTTTCCCGTTGCCTTATGTAACCGATAATTATGGATTGTTTTTAAAAGAAGTGGTTGTTGGAGATCAGAAATCGGTAACTGGGAAAATTAAATATATAGAACCTGTAAAAGCGGATAAAATTGCAGATGTTATGAAAGTAACAATCGATTTTGATAAAGACAATTTAACAGAAAACACGGTTCATTTAGACAGAGCTTTCAGCGGATATTATGCTATGAATATTCAACCTTTTATGCATTTAATTCAAGGTAAAGAAGCTAGAAATGATTTAGTAGATAGTTTTGTAGAAAGTGCAACACCAGAGTTTGAAATTAAAAGTAGAAAACTAATAAATGACGATGCTGAATTGTTTGGTGTAAAGCCCTTACAAGTTATTGTAGATTTTACAACAGAAGGATTTGTAGAAAAAGCAGGCAGAAAATACTTATTTAAGTTGGGCGATTTAATTGGACAACAATTAGAAATGTATCAAGAAAAGCAACGAGTGTTGCCTTTAGAAGGTCAGTTTCATAGGAGTTATTTTAGAACGCTAACACTTCATATCCCTAAAGGATATAAAATAACCAATTTAGAGGATATCATTATTGATAATTCGTATGTGAAAGATGGCAAAGAATTATTCTCTTTTAAATCTTCTTACCAATTAAAAGGAAATACGTTAACTGTTACTGCCGATGAGCATTATAGAGAAAACAACATAGAAGTAGCTATGTATGAAGAATATAGAACGGTAATTAATAGTGCTGCAGATTTTAATAAAATAGTATTGTTGTTAGAACCTATAAAGTAGGTTTATATGGTTTTTTACAAAAAAAAAGGAAGCAATTTTGCTTCCTTTTTTTGTAAATAATTTAAAAGGGTAAATGTTACCCTAAATATGTTTTTAAAAGATGTGTTTTAGATCGATGTTGTAAGCGTCTAATTGCTTTTTGTTTTACCTGTCTCACTCTTTCTCTAGAAAGGTCAAAAATTTCTCCAATTTCGGTTAAGCTACAAGGAGCAGGAAGATTAATGCCATAAAACATTTTTATCACTTTAGCCTCTTTACTAGAAAGCGTGTCTAAAGCCCTGTTTATTTCAATTGATAAAGATTGTGTCATTAAGTTTTTATCTGGTCTAGGAGAATCATCAGACTGTATTAGATTGTATAAATTAGAATCTTCTCCTTCTTTAAACGGTGCATCCATAGAAACGTGTCTTCCAGAGTTTTTTAAAGACTGAGCAACTTCAGTTTCTGTCATGTCTAACTGTTTTGCTATTTCTTTATTAGTAGGCATACGTTGTTCGTTTTGTTCTAAACGATCATATATTTTACGTATTTTATTAATGCTACCAATTTTATTTAAAGGCAAACGTACAATACGAGATTGTTCTGCCAAGGCAGACATAATAGATTGACGAATCCACCAAACAGCATAAGAAATAAACTTAAAACCTCTTGTTTCATCAAAACGTTTTGCAGCTTTTACCAAACCTAAATTACCTTCATTAATTAAATCAGACAGTTTTAAACCCTGACCTTGGTATTGTTTTGCAACAGAAACAACAAATCTTAAATTTGCAGTAACAAGTTTATCCAACGCTCTATTGTTCCCTTTTTTTATTTTCAAAGCTAGTTCTACTTCTTCATCAGCAGTAATAAGACCAATTTTACTGATTTCTTGAAAATATTTTTCTAAAGATTTGGCGTCACGATTGGTTACTTGCTTTACAATTTTAAGTTGTCTCATATATTGTTTGGGGTTTTTTTAAGATTAATTTTAAATAAATAGATTGCAATCATCACACATTTTCATTTCTCCGTAATAGGTTTCTCGGTATTTGTGAATCGTTTTAAAAGGAATCCCTAAAAAATATTTTTTGATGTAAGTAACTCTAGAATTTAGAGTTCCCATGGCAGAAGAATAGTATTTTTGATATTTCGTTTTTCTTTGAATTTGAATAATTTTCATATATATAGTTTTAAAGAAGTGTAAAAACACTTTTTTATGAAGTTGAAGATGATAACAGATGTAATTTTATTAAAAAACTAGAAAGCAGGAGTGATCGATATATTAGAATGATTTTTTGTAAGACAAAAATCAAGACTATAAGTGCTCGTATTATTTTTGATGTAAAAGAAAGAATTTCTCATGAATCTACAATATACGAAAAAACGAGCGATTTTCAATAGAAAATGCTCGTTTTGTTTATTTTTTCGTCAATTTTAATCAAAAAAGACTAAGAAATGATGTTTTTTTAAAACTTTAAAGTAAGGCCAACTAAGAAATTTCTAGTTGCTTGTGGGTAATAAAAATTTTCTGTTATTGCGTTGTTATTAGAATTTTCTGGTCTATAAAAATAACTGTAAGTATAACCATTTGAAACATATTCATTGTTAAATATGTTATTAACAAGTAAATTGAATCCTATTTCATCTATCCATTTTGGTTGCAATTTGTATGAAAGATTTAGATTATTTACAAAATAGCTATCAATACTTTTACTGTTGTTGGCCGTATTATCTAAAAATTGTTTTCCAACATATTTACTTAATAAAGAGATCTTTCCATTTTTAAATGGAGAGTAAGTTAAAGTACTTGCAAAGATTGTATTTGGAGAAAAAGAAATATCTGTATCTTTAAATGTGGTTACAATTGGGGTATAAGAAACAGTCTTAAAATTAGCATCATGTTGGGTGTCATAAACAACATAATCAAATTCATCAATTTTATTTTTACTGAATGTAGCATTAAAGTCTACTCTAAATTTTTCAGATAATTTATAACCTAACTGTAACTCAATTCCTAATCTGTAACTATCAGAAACATTTTGTCTAATTGGATCACCAACATCATCTAAATCTCCAGTTAGCACTAACTGATCTGTGTAATTCATGTAATACAAGTTCGCATTAAAGTAGTAGTCTTTCTTTTTTAACTTGTAACCAAATTCAAAGTCATGTAACCTTTCTGATTTTGGTAAAACAGGATTTTTAGTTAAATCATCTCTATTTGGCTCTCTGTTACCAACGGCATAAGAACCGTAAATACTATTGTTTTTATTGATGTAATATGTTAAACCGAATTTAGGATTAAAAAAATTATATTTTTCGTCAACGTTTATATTTAATAAGTCAGAACTTGTACCTAAAGACTCATAATTAACAGTTCTATACTGTAAATCTAATAAGGCAAATAAATTTGATGTAATATCATATTCTACTTTAAAATAGGTGTTAAAACTTTTCTTTTTACCATAACTAAAATAATAGTTACTTCTAATTGGAATTGCAGTTTTAAAAGAGTCCCAAATTATTTCTCCATAATGATCTCCTTTATAAGAATTGTAGCCCCCACCTAAATAGATATTAAAATTATCTTTCTTATAATTTAGAGTATAAACAAATGCGTAAAAGTCATTATCTAACCAACGTCTTCTTATTACGTCTCCTTCATCTGATGCATTTGCATTTGTAGGAAAATAATCTCCTAGTTCTTCACCGTCCTTATATTGCTCAAAATAACCTTTACCTTTGGTTAAATTACTAGAAATATTAGCAGAAAAATAATCTGTAAACTTGTGTGATAAATGTAATTGATAATGAGTTTGTTCATAATTATCAACCTGATTATCATACGTGTAAAAATTATAAGTTCTACCAGAATTTAATAAGTTTTGTTCTTCATCAGTACTTGGAAAATTTCTATCTATAAAACCTTGAATGCCATCTCTATCATTTTTTACAACAGCTTCAGGAGTCCCATACCAAGATTGATAGGTTATTTCTTTACCACCAAATATGACGGCTTTTATAGAAGTTTTATCATTTAAAAATCCAGCTTCAGTATAGTAACTACTTAAATCTGCACTGGCTCTATCAATATATCCATCACTTTGTATACTAGATAATCTAGCTTCAACATAAAAATTGTTTTTAATTCCAGAACCAACGCTAACATTGTGTTTTCTAGTGTTAAAACTTCCAACAGAATGTGATGTTTTGGCATAACCAACTTTAGAAGGAGTTAATGTTTTTATATTTAAACTTGCACCAAAAGCACCAGATCCATTTGTAGAAGTTCCTACACCTCGCTGCAATTGAATATCTTCTACAGAACTTGTAAAATCTGGCATGTTAACCCAAAAAGTTCCTTGACTTTCAGAGTCATTATAAGGAATTCCATTAATTGTTACATTAACCCTAGTTGCATCACTTCCACGAACTCTAATTCCTGTATAACCAACTCCAGCACCGGCATCACTAGTAGTTACTACAGAAGGAAGTTGGTCTAATAAAATAGGTAAATCCTGACCTAAATTAGCAGATTCTAAAGTTTCTTTTTTAATGTTGGTAAATACAAAAGGAGACTGATCATTTGCTCTAGTTGCAGAAACCAAAATCTCTTCTAAAAGAGTAGCATTTGGTACTAAAGAAAACGCAATTGTATCATTTTTGGTTAAAGTAACTGTTTTATAAACAGTTTTATAACCTATAAAAGAAACCTGAATGGTATAATCTCCTTTAAGAAGACTTACACTAAACTTTCCATCAAAATCTGTTGAGGTTCCTTTTTTAGTTTCTTGTACCAAAATAGTTGCTCCTGGTAAAGAATCATTGTTTTCATCTACCACTTTTCCGTTAAGTGTAAATGTCTGGGCGTTTACAAGAATGCTTGTAAACAAGAATAAAAAAAAAGTAATTTTTTTCATTTTAAAAATTTTAAAACGAATAAAAAGAGGTAATTATTCTTGTGATTGATTTTTGAATAATTATTTACTGTCATTACGAGGAGTTTACAACGTGGTAATCTCTTCAGTAAGAAAGATTGCTTCAGAAAAAAATCTTCGCAATGACATTTGATATTTCCTAAACAGCATTACCTGTTCTAGGTTCAATGGGTATGATCTCAGCTTTTCTTTAATTTGAAAGTTAGAAAGTTTAAAAAGTCTGAGTAAGACTAAAAACTAACAACTAAACACCATCAACTAAAAATTAGCACCCCTTTATGAGAACGGCGCAAAATTACCTCAGTTTTTTGACATAAAGAATAACAAAAGCACTTTTTTTAGAAGCTATTTCCTGCTTTCACTACTCGCTTTTTTTACAGTCTGTTCTCGATACAAATTTTTCATTCTTCAAAATTCACTCGAACTGCCAGTAAAAAAGAGCTCAAACAGATCGTTCAATCAGGGCTAAGCCTGTTTGTTAGCTTTTGGTTTTAGGTCGATTTTAATTTCTGTCATTGCGAAGTTTACTTTTTTGTAAACTGTGGCAATCTCATCCTTATATCAAATGAATTTTGATGTTTATTTGGTATTATAAAAAGAGAGTTTTGTACCTCGCAATAACTCATTTTAAAAAGCAATAATAAGTAAGCCATTCCGAAATGAGTAGTTTGACGATTGAGGAATCTTAAGTTAAAAAATGTAATTTTTAATCTAAACCTGGTTTCTTTCTCAATGTTTTTTTAACCGAATTTCTTTTTTTCTTTTCGGCATTTTTTCGAACAGAAGATTTGCTCGGTTTTGTAGGTCTTCTTTTTTTCGGGCGAATTAAATTTACCCGTAATAATTCTAAAAAACGTTTTATAGCTACTTCCTTATTTCTGTGCTGAGAACGAGATTCGTCACAAAATAAAACCAACGTGTTTTCTTTAGTTAGCTTATTTGAAAGCTTTGTTTTTAGAAGTGTTTTTTCAGTATCAGAAAGAGAAAGAGAGTTTTCTAAATCAAAAGTCAACTCAATTTTAGAAGACACTTTATTTACATGCTGCCCGCCAGCACCAGAACTTCTAATGCCTTTAAAACTGAGTTCTTTTAAGATGTTTTCTTTGTTCATTTGTTCTAAAAATAAAGTCTATAATAAAGAAATTAGTAGTGTTTTTAGATAAATATTGATAGTTTTATCACTTATCACTTATCACTTATCACTTTTTCTGTTATTCAATACTCAAACGGAGTGCCAAAATCACCCGTGTTTTGATGTAGAAAATGCATGTCTACATCTTGTAAAGAATCAGAAAAAGAATGTAAATTTTCTTTATCAGCAATTATTTTATCAATAGCTGCTGTAGCATTCTTTAAACGAGTTTCTTTATCGCCTTTTAATAAAATATAAGGTCTGTTATGATCTATTAAAGATTTTTCAAAAGCATTAAACATTTCTAAACGTAGCTCTGGTCTGTCTCGTAAATCATCTTCTTCCCAAGGCGTGTCTATATACGTTAATAAGTACAAGTCGTATGTGTTTTCATCTGCCGCTTCGTCTAGTCTTTCATCAACAAAACCGCCATAAAACTCTTCGGAATATACTTTGGTTTCTAATAAATCGGTATCACAAATTAAAATTTTATCAGCCTTTTTAGCCAACGTATTTTCTAATTTCATTTGTCCGATTGCAATAGGAAGTAAATCATCTTTTTCGCAAGTTTTACGCTCGTTGTTCCATTTTTCTTGTAAATATTCACGTGCAAATTCTGGCGCCCAAACCGTATTGTAATAACGTGCTAAATGACGAGAAAGAGTAGTTTTACCAGAAGATTCAGGTCCGAATAAAACAACTTTTACGATGTTAATTGGGGCTTGTTTAAGTTCTTTTTCCATACGATGTAACCTTGAATGGCTAATATTGTAAAGATAAGGTATTGTAATGACAACATTCCCCATCCACGGTATGCATAAAGTGGGACTGTTATAATATCCGCAATAATCCAAATAGTCCAGTTTTCTAATTTCTTTTTTGCCATATACCACATTCCTACAAAAAAGAGACCTGAAGTAAACATATCTATATAATTAGATACTTCAATTGGTACTCCAGATGTTTTATATACGATATATGTAATTAAAAAAGTGATTAGAAATAATCCAACACCAATTATCTTTTCTAGATTATCTGTTCTTGAAATAGGGATTAAATATTTATTATCTTTTTTTCTTGACCAGTTCCACCAACCATAAATACTCATTATTGAGAAATAAAAATTCATCATCATATCACCCATTAATTTATCTTTATATAGTAGGTAAACTGATAAAATGGTAGCGATTAGCCCTGTAGGATATACTAAAATATTTTCTTTTTTAGCGTACAAAACACTTATGATACCAAAAATAAAAATGATGGCTTCGATTACAATAATAAAACTTGGTTTATCTTGATATGATGCTAAGAAAAAATCAAAAATATCAGTCATTGTTTTTTTTTTGAAACACAAAAATAATACATTCTGTCAGTTCGAGTGTTTTTTTCGATTGAATTCAGAAAAACTATAAAGAAAACTTTTATTTTTTTAAATCGTTAAAAAAAGCTTCATCATTTTCAAAAGCAGTACCAATAACCACTACATCTGCACCTGCATTAAAAGCGTTTTTTAACTGTTCTTTAGTTCTAATTCCGCCACCAACAATTAAAGGAATCGATAAGTTGTTTTTTACAACAGTGATAATATTTGCGTCCACAGGCACTTTGGCGCCAGAACCGGCTTCTAAATAAATCAATTTTTTACCAGAAAATTCGCCTGCTAAAGCCGTGTTTAAAATCAATTCTGTGTTTTCTTGTGCAATTGGTTTTGTGTTGCTTACTCTTTGTGTTGCCGTTTCTTTTTGTCCGTCAATTAAAATGTAACCCGTTGGTAAAATTTCTAAATTAGAATCCTTTAAAAACGGAACACTTTTTATTTGTTGTTCAATTAAATATTCAGGATTTCTGCCAGAAAGTAAACTCAGAAATAGAATTCCGTCTGCTTTTTGTGTAATTTGTTTTACATCTCCAGGAAAAAGAACAACAGGCAAATGTGTTTCTTTTTTAATAGCAGCAACCACCTTTTCGGTTACGTTGTTTATATCAGTACTGCCACCAACAAAAATATGTGTAGCAATAGATTGATGTACTTTTTCAAAAAAAGCAACAATATTATCTAGATCTATTTTTTCAGGATCTATTAAAACAGCCAATAATTTTTTGCCCTCTTTTTTTGCTAATAAAATGTTTTGATAAATATTCACAACTGCGAAAATACAAAACCTATATGTCATTACGAGGAAGAATGACGAAGTAATCTGTTTTTCAAATAAAAGATTGCTTCATTCTTCGCAATGACGAAAACTTTTTTACTTTCCAACTTTCAATATTAAAACTAAAAAGCATACACACACGTAAAACCTTCAAACTCTAAAAATTCTATAGTATAAGAGGTTTCCTCTCCGTTATAACGAATTTTACCAGTTGTCTTTTTATCAGAAAAATCAAAATCTTCAATATAAATATTTTCTAAAAAGCGTAATTTTTTCTTTCCGTAGATTTTATATAAGCTCTCTTTTCCTCCCCAAACAATGGTTAGTTTACTTATTAAAGCATCGTGGTTTGCAATGGTTACATACTCTTTAATGGAGGTGAATTTGTGTGCAATTTTCAATATTTTATCACGTTGCATTTCAATATCAATACCAACATGTAAATTATCAGAAATTATCAACCCAGAAAAAGTGAAGGAATGTGTTATCGAAATAAACTTTCCATCCTTTAAGTGTGGTTTTCCAAATTCATCATAAACTAAATCCGAATCAGAATAACCAGCTTCTTTTAATAAATGACGCACACTTAAAAAACCCCTTTGGTGTAAGTCCGATTTCATTCCGTCTAAACGAGTCTGACTTTTATCAGTAAGTAAAACGTTTGTATTTAATTGATTAAATGATTCTTCAATTTTCCAAATGAATACTTTAGTGTTTTTGTTAATCGTTAAACTTTTGTAAAGAGGCATACTTTTTTAAAATGGATGTCGTAACTTTGCAGCTCGAAAAAATTAGAATATAAATATACATAATATGAGCACTAAATTAGCTTACGTACCAAATAAAGTTAAAGATATTTCTTTAGCAGCTTGGGGAAGAAAAGAAATTTTATTGGCAGAGGCAGAAATGCCAGGATTAATGTCTTTAAGAGAAGAGTACAAAAACGAGCAACCTTTAAAAGGAGCTAGAATTGCAGGTTGTCTTCACATGACAATTCAAACAGCAGTTTTAATAGAAACTTTACAAGCTTTAGGAGCAGAAGTTACTTGGAGTTCTTGTAATATTTTTTCTACACAAGATCAAGCAGCAGCAGCAATTGCAGCAGCAGGAACAGCGGTTTATGCTTGGAAAGGTTTAACTGAAGAAGAATTTGACTGGTGTATCGAGCAAACTTTATTCTTTGGAGAAGACAGAAAACCATTAAACTTAATTTTAGATGATGGTGGAGATTTAACAAATATGGTTTTAGATCGTTACCCAGAATTAGCTGCAGGTATTAATGGTTTATCAGAAGAAACTACAACAGGAGTTCATAGATTGTACGAAAGAGTAAAAGCAGGAACTTTACCAATGCCAGCAATTAACGTAAACGATTCTGTTACAAAATCTAAATTCGATAATAAATATGGTTGTAAAGAATCTGCAGTAGATGCAATTCGTAGAGCAACAGATATTATGTTAGCCGGTAAACGTGTAACTGTTTGTGGTTATGGAGATGTTGGTAAAGGAACAGCAGCTTCTTTTAAAGGTGCAGGTTCTATTGTAACGGTTACAGAAATCGATCCTATTTGTGCTTTACAAGCTGCAATGGATGGTTTTGAGGTAAAACGTTTAGAAACTGTTGTTGGTAATTCAGACATTATTATTACAACTACAGGAAACAAAGATATTATTCAAGGTCGTCATTTTGAGGCTATGAAAGACAAGGTAATCGTTTGTAACATTGGGCATTTCGATAACGAAATTGACATGGCTTGGTTAAACGGTAATCATGGTGCTTCAAAAGATACTATCAAACCACAGGTTGATAAATATAACATTAACGGAAACGACATTATTTTGTTAGCAGAAGGTCGTTTAGTAAACTTAGGTTGTGCAACAGGTCACCCAAGTTTTGTAATGTCTAACTCATTTACAAACCAAACTTTGGCTCAAATAGAACTTTGGACAAACAGAGATGCTTACGAAAATGAAGTATATATGTTACCAAAGCATTTAGATGAAAAAGTAGCAAAATTACACTTAGCAAAAATCGGTGTCGAATTAACTGAATTACGCGAAGAACAAGCTTCTTATATTGGTGTAACTGTAGAAGGTCCTTATAAGCCAGAACACTATAGATACTAAAAAAAGTTGTTAGTTTTTGGTTGTTAGTTATTAGTGACAATCAAAAATCACAAACTATTTGTCATTTCTAAATGAGACTTTTTAGTCGATTGAGAAATCTCATAAATACAAAACCCTTTCATTTATTTGAAAGGGTTTTTCTTTATCTGTCATTGCGAGGAAGAATGACGAAGCAATCTCTTTTTTATAAATTCAACTTCTTTTTGGGCGTTTTAACAGGCTTTCACTACTCGCTTTTTTTACTGCTAGTTCTCGATACAAATTTTTCATTCTTCAAAATTCACTCTAACTAACAGTAAAAAAGAGCTCAAACAGACCGTTCTATCCTTAACGCGAATCTGTAATAACTAAAAGAGTTTCATCAATTTTAAGTACCTTTAAAAAAATAAATTCTGAATGAAAGCAATAAATACGTCAACCTTAGAAAACCGATTAAACCTTTTAGAAAGTTATATTCCACATAGTAAAAGTGTAGATACTAGTGTTTCTAAAGCAGACGTTGCATGGCATTTAGACCATAGTTTAAGAGTATTGAATGCTGTAGCAGAAAGTATTAGTACATCAGACCCAACATTATTTAGAAATAATTTTACGCTTGTCGGAAAAATATGCCTTACACTTGGTTTTTTTCCGAGAGGAAAAGCAAAAGCACCAGAATATCTTAAATCTCCAGAAGTAATTTTAGAAGCAGCTATTGTTACACAATTAGCAGCGGCAATAGCGCATATAGAAGCAATTAAAAACTTAGATGAAAACGCTTATTTCAGACATCCTTTATTCGGACATATAAATAAGAAAAGAGTTTTCCGTTTTATAGATACACATACAAACCATCACTTAAAGATTGTAAAGAGTATATTAAAGAAGTAAAATCTATTTTTTTACTTCTTTATCTTTGCGGTAATTAATAATTATAAAAAAATATATTTTGAAGAAAAAGACATTGCTTTCCATAATTTCTGTTGTTATTTTAATTGCGGTTTATGGTTATGAACAATTTTTAAATTCAGAAGAAGAAAATGTTGTAATAGAAGCTGGTAAAATACCAAAAGCAACTACCAATCAATATTTTTTGCCAACAAGTACAACCAACCAAGTGGTGCATCATCAAAACTATTCGTTATCCTATAGCGAAAAACACGAACAAGCAGAATGGGTTGCGTATGAGTTAAAAGCATCCGATTTAAGTAGTACCAATTACAAAAGACCTTATTTTGAAATTGACAACGCCGTAAAAACCAAAGCAGCTCATTGGCGTAATTATAAAAAATCTGGTTACGATAAAGGGCATTTATGTCCTGCTGCAGACAGACGTTTTTCTAAAGCTGCGCACGACGAAACTTTTTTAACAAGTAATATCAGTCCGCAAGAACATCAATTTAATGCAGGGGTTTGGAATCGTCTAGAACAGAAAGTGCGTTATTGGGCAAAGAAAAACGATGGAGTATTTGTAATTACAGGAGGCGTTTTAGAAAACAATTTAAAAACGATTGGTAGTGAATCTGTTTCTGTTCCAAATCAGTTTTATAAATTAATCTTAGATAAAACAAAGGGTAAAATTAAAATGTTGGCGTTTTTAATGCCTCATAAAGAATCTAATTTACCTTTGTATAAATTTGTGGTTTCGGTAGATAAAATTGAAGCTTTAACGGGTATCGATTTCTTTAAAGAATTAGAGGATTCTGTTGAAAATAAGTTAGAAAGCTCTAGTAGTTATAAAAATTGGAGTTTTTAATTTAAAAAACATTCAAATTCTATTATTTCTAAAGCTAAGGTTCTATACAAACTAAAGTAGTTTTCTTTATTTTAATGTTATTTTTGTACGCTTATAATAAAAATAGTACAAACTACTTCTTTATGAAAAGCTCAACAGCCATTTTTTATATGATTTTTAGTGTAATTGCATTTTCATTAATGAATGCAGTTGTAAAATATTTAAATGATTTTAGCGCTTATCAAATTGTATTTTTTAGATCTATTGGTACGTTGTGTTTTACAGTACCATTAATTTTAAAGGCTAAAATTCCTATTCTTGGTACGCATAAAAAACTGTTATTTATTAGAGGTCTTACTGGTGTAATTTCATTAACATGTTTCTTTCAGTCATTAAATTATTTAGCGGTTGGTACTGCCGTTTCATTAAGATATACGTCACCAATTTTCGCTGCTATTTTTGCCTTTATATTCTTGAAAGAGAAAATAAAACCAATACAATGGCTGCTGTTTTTAATAGCATTTGCTGGTGTATTAATCATTAAGGGTTTTGGAGTAGATGTAGATTCTATGGGAATAATTTTTGTTTTATTATCTGCAATTTCTTTAGGTGTTATTTTTGTGGTGATTCGTAAAATAGGAGACACTGAAAATCCATTAGTAATTATCAATTACTTTATGGTAATGGCTTTTGTTTTTGGGGGTATTATGTCTATCAATCATTGGAGAAACCCAAGTTTAGTAGAATGGTTGTTACTATTAAGTTTAGGTGTTTTTGGTTATGTTGGCCAATTATACATGACCAAAGCATTACAATCTCACGAAACAAATGTAATTGCACCTTTAAAGTATTTAGAAGTCATTTTTATGATTGCTATCGGTGCATTTTGGTTTGGAGAAATCTATAATTTATGGACCTTGTTAGGTGTGTTTTTAATAATGTTTGGCTTGCTTTATAATATTTATATCAAAAGTAAACGTAGTTAATTTAAATAAAAAGCAAAGATTTTTAACCATTCTTCTCTGTTAACTTTGCGATTTACCTTTGCGCCTTTGCGTTTAGATAAATCTATTTTACCCCAACCAACCATCTCTATCTAGACTTCTATACTGTATTGCCTCTGCAATATGATCTGGAGAAATATCTTTAGAATTTGCTAAATCTGCGATTGTTCTAGATACTTTTAATATTCGATCATAGGCTCTGGCAGAAAGGTTTAATTTTTCCATTGCAGTTTTTAAAAGGGATAAACTTTCTGGTGATAATTTGCAAAATTCACGAATCTGTTTTACATTCATTTGTGCATTATAATGTACGTTTTCAAAGTCTTTAAATCGCTCAGATTGTATTTCTCTAGATGCCGTAACTCGTTTTCTAATGGCAACACTAGATTCACCTTTGCGTTCTTCTGATAGTTTTGCAAATGGAACAGGAGTAACTTCTATATGAATATCGATTCTGTCTAATAATGGTCCAGAAATTTTGCTTAAATAACGTTGCATTTCTTGTGGAGAAGAAGTCATTGGGCTATTTGGGTCATTAAAAAAACCACTCGGACTCGGGTTCATACTTGCTACCAACATAAAACTACTTGGGTAGGTAACTGTAAATTTTGCTCTAGAAATAGTGACTTCTCTGTCTTCTAAAGGTTGACGCATTACCTCTAAAACATCTCTTTTAAATTCTGGTAATTCATCTAAAAATAAAACACCATTATGAGATAACGAAATCTCTCCAGGACGAGGATATTGCCCGCCGCCGACCAAAGCTACATTCGAAATTGTGTGATGTGGGCTTCTAAAAGGGCGTTGGTATAGCAAACCTTCCTTTTTTATTTTACCAACCACAGAATGAATCTTTGTGGTCTCTAATGCTTCATGTAACGTCATTGGTGGTAAAATAGAAGGCAATCTCTTTGCTAACATCGTTTTTCCAGATCCTGGAGGACCAATTAAAATAATATTATGTCCGCCTGCAGCAGCAATTTCCATGCATCGTTTTATAGATTCTTGTCCTTTTACATCAGAAAAATCGAACTCTGGGAAATCGATGTTTTTATAAAACTCAGCTCTTGTATCAACAATAGTTGGTTCAATTTTTTTATCATCATTAAAATGATTGATTACTTCTAATATATTTTCGACACCTAAAACTTCTAAATCATCTACAATGGCAGCTTCTTTAGCATTTTCTTTCGGAAGAATTAAATGCTTATAACCTTCTTCTCTTGCTTTTATGGCAATTGGTAAAGCGCCTCTTATGGGTTGTAAGCTTCCGTCTAGAGAAAGTTCGCCCATAATAATGTATTCATGAATAGCTTCAGATTTTATTTGAGCTGATGCGGCTAAAATTCCAACAGCCAAAGTTAAATCATAAGAAGCACCTTCTTTCCGAATATCGGCGGGAGCCATGTTGATAATAATTTTCTTACCTGGAAGTTTGTAGTTATTGTTGTTGAGTGCAGCAGAAATTCGATAAGAACTCTCACGAACTGCATTATCTGGTAAACCTACCAAATGATAGCCAATTCCTTTATCAATATTTACTTCAACGGTAATTGTAGTTGCTTCGATACCAAAAACGGCAGAACCATAGACTTTTACAAGCATTCTTTTTCTTTTTTCTAAAGATAAAGAAAATTAATTAAGGTTTGGTTGTTGAAAATTAGAAGGATCCCATCTTGTAAGATCGTATTTTTCTAAAACCCCCTTTAAAAGGTTTTCATCTCTATAACTTTTATAGTCATCATAAATAAATAGCGTAGCTTTTGTACTGAGATTTTTATCAGAAATAAAAAACTGATTTGCATCTATTTCTTCAAAAGAAACTGTGGTAAATTTATAATGTTTTTGAGATTTAAATTCTTCTTAATGGATGAATAAGAAGGGCTTTGGTTTGTTTTAACCCCAAAAGAAGAAGTATAAATACTAATTGGAATAAAATTATTGTTGGTAGTTTTTTGTTGTGAAAAACAAAAACTACCAACAAATAAAGTTAAAAGTAAAGAAGCGTATTTTTTCATAGTACGTAATTTTACTTTATAAATATACTGTAATTATTTGATAAACAAAATTTTAAGCAGAGTTTCTACTTGCATTAATGTTACCAAATAAAGAACGCATTACCATTTTTTCATAAATTTCAATTTCTTCTGCGCTTCCGCCAGTTTTTTGAAGTTCTTGAATTTTCTTTAAAGCAAACTGTTGTATCGTTAATAAAGGCAATACAATTTGTTCTCTAACTTCAATAGATGCTTTTCCAACAGGGAAATTCTCCATTAATTCTGTATGACCTGTTAACTTTAAAAGTAATCGTTTTGTTGTTTCGTATTCTGTAAAAATTAAAGTCCAGAATTCTCCAAACTCTTCATCATCTGCCATATAAGAAGTTAAGCCAAAGAAAGATTTGGTTAAACTCATCATACTGTTTTCTAATAATGTTCTAAAGAAATCAGATGCGTTGTAGAATTCAATAATTTCATCAAATCTACCTGCGTCTTCATACTTTTTTAATGCAGTTCCTACTCCAAAGAAACCAGGAACGTTTTGTTTTAACTGGCTCCAACTACCTACAAAAGGAATTGCTCTTAATGCAGAAAAGTCAAGTTTATCAGATCCACCACGTTTACTTGGTCTACTTCCAATATTGGTTTTTGCATAGTATTTTAACGTACTCATTTTTTCTAAATACGGTAAGAACTTATCGTGATTTTTAAAATCTACATACGTTTTGTAACTTGTAGCGGCCATGTCGTTTATTAATTCTCTATGGCTATCATTTAATTGATCTTTTGTAAAAACATCATTCTTAATACCAGAACTTATTAATTGTTCTAAATTAAATTGAGATGAGTTTTGTGTACCAAAATTAGAACTAATAGTTTGTCCTTGTACGGTTAATTGAATTTCTTTATCTTCTATTGTTGGTCCTAAAGAAGCATAAAATTGGTGTGTTTTTCCTCCTCCACGAGCAGGTGGTCCTCCACGTCCGTCAAAGAAAACTACTTCAATATCATATTCTCTAGAGATTCTTGTTAAAGCTTCTTTAGCTTTAAAAATACCCCAGTTTGCCATTAAGTAACCACCGTCTTTTGTTCCATCAGAAAAACCTAACATAATAGTTTGTTTGTGTCCTCTTTTTGCAACATGGTGTCTATAAACTTTATTAGAATATAAAGTTCTCATTACGTCTTCTGCGTTTTCTAAATCTTCTACAGTTTCAAAAAGCGGAATAACATCTACTGGTAATTCGTTTTCAAAACCACATAAGTTTAGCATTGCAAAAGTTTGCATTACGTGTAAAGCACTTTGGTTGTTACTAATTATGTAACGGTTTGCACCACGTTCTCCATTTCTTTGCTGAATTTCTTTTAAAGCATAAATAGATTCTATAGTTTTAATAGAAGTTTCATCGGTTAAAATACTTGGGTCTATGTGTCCTTTTACAACAGATAAAACTTCAACTTGTTCTTCGTCAGAAAGTCTTAAATAATTTTCAGGAAAAGTAGTATCTCCTGTTTTTAATAAGTCTTCTACAATTTGTGTAAATGCTTGGTGATGCACTCTACTATCTTGTCTAATATCTAACGTTGCAAAGTGAAAACCAAAGATTTTTACTTTATTGATAACGTCATTTAATTCTTCTACAAATAAAGATTGATGCTTATTTACAATAATTTCTCTTGCAGCATATAACTCTTCTAATAATATTTTCTGAGAAAAATTAACTTTCGTATAACTTCTAACAACGTGCTTGTAAAGTCTCTTTTCTAATTTAGAAAAGATTTCTTGTACTTCATCAAACGTAAAACGTCTTTTTAAACGTCTAATGTCTCTATAGTAGTTTCTTAAAATTGTTTGACGCAGTCTTTCGGCAACATCTAAAGTAATTTTAGTAGTTACAAATGGGTTACCATCTCTATCTCCACCTGGCCAGAAACCGAGTTCTATAATTTCATTTTCTATTGGTTCACCATCATAAATATGTTGTTGAATATAGTTGTAAATTTTAGGAACCGAGTGGTAGAATACATGTTCTAAATACCAGATTAAACTAACTGCTTCATCAAAAGGAGATGGCTTTTCTTTTTTATAGAAAGGCGTTTTTCCTAATTGAGCTAACAATTTTCTAATTAGTAATAAGTCATCATCTTGTATTGCCTTATCTAAATCTGTAATAATACCTAAAACAGAACCTGGGTAAAATTGTGTTGGATGCGCTGTTAATACAATACGAACTTTAAAGTCGTCTAAATGCGCCTTTAATTCATCTTTTTTATTGTTAAGAAATGCAGCTTCTTTAGAGTTTCTAAGTGTACCAAAACCATCCATATTATTTACAATAGGATAGGCAGCATCTTCTACGGCATCAAATAAAACGACTTGACGTTCTATAAATTGAATAAAACGAAAAAGTAAATCTGCTTTTTCTTTTTCTGTAGGTTCGTCTTGGTATTTACTAAAAAAATGTTCTACAATTTCTGTAGGATTTTTTTCTAATTTAAAACCTTTACTACAAACTTTATGTAAAAGAGGTAATAAAACCCCAGTATCGTCTATGGTGTCAAAAGGTAGGGTTGTGAAAATACTGTTGTAAATTTGATATTTAGACAGTACATTTTCATTAAATCTATCTAGCTTAGGTAAATTGTTCATTTTCTTCTGATTTTACGGGATTAAAATTACAAAAAAGAGAAATGATTAAACCTACTTTTTAATGAATAATGCTTGATTTATTTACGAAAACGATATAAATTTCATTTCTTTTTTATGAAATGTTTATTTTCTGTTACTATTTGTTGATTTTGTTTTTTTTGAGTTGAAAAAACAGCGGCAAAGTTTTATAGAAGAGCTATTTTTAAAATAGATTTTGTTTGTTGGGTTGTTTCAAAACGATTGTCTAAGCGATAATCTATAATCCAAATAATATCCTCATTATTATTGCAAAGTAACCACGTATTTTGTTTTTCTAAAAGCGATAATTTTTGGTCTTTAAAATACTTGCTCAATTTCTTTTTCCCGGTCATTCCTGTTGGATAAAAGAAATCGCCATCTTGCCATTTTCTAAGTGTTAACGGAAAACTTAAACGTTGTTTATCAACATAAATGGTTTGGTTATTTTCTGTTGATTTTTCTTTTACTTCTTCTAATTTAAGATGAATTGGGTTTGTAATTTCAGATTGAGTTTCTTCAATTAAAAACATTTTAACTTCATTAGAAGATACATTTTTAGAAAGCAATAAAAAACCTCTGTTTTTTAATAATGTATGTGTTTTAGATAAAACTTGTTTACCCGATTGAGCAGAAAGTAATTGATAAACATCATTCCATTCTGTAAAATTATATTCTTTTAAAAGTTGATATAAATACGCTTTTGGGTTTGATGTTTTTTCTATCTCACTAATATCTAATTTTATAAAATTGTTTTCTGTTGATATTACTTTTGTAGAAACATCGTTAACTTTATCTTCAATAATTTGCAGACTTTCCTTTAAGTGTTCTGTAGTTTTTGTAAAGGTTTCTAGTAAACTAGGATTAATTTCTTTTAAAATAGGAGTAATAAGGTGTCTAATTTTATTTCTTGTGTATTTTGTAGATGCATTACTTTTATCTTCTCGCCAATAAATATTATTTTCTTTAGCAAACGTTAAAACGTCATTTCTAGAGAAAGTTAATAACGGGCGTACAATATTTCCGTTAATTTCTGGAATACCAGTTAAACCATCTAAACCTGCGCCACGGGTTAAATTAATAAGAAAAGTTTCTAAATTATCATCGGCATGATGTGCTGTTAAGAGATAATCAAATTGGTGTTTTTCAATCAGTTCATTAAACCAATCATACCGTAAGTTTCTTGCAGCAATTTGTGTAGATTGTTTATTTTTTTTAGCGAATTCTTCAGTGTTAAAATGAGATGTAAAAACAGCTATGTTTTGTTCTTTACCTAATTCCTTAACAAAGTTTTCATCTAAATCGCTTTCTGTGCCTCTTAAATTAAAGTTGCAATGTGCCAGTGATATATTAAATTTTAATGCTGATAACAGATGTGTTAAAACAACAGAGTCTATTCCGCCAGAAATGGCGATTAATAATTTCTTGCCTTTTAAAAAAGGAAGATTATGGTTGATGTGGTTAGAGAGTTCTTGTAGCATTATATATCAAAAATAACACATTTTATATATGTTGATGTTTTTTATTTAGAAGAATATACAATATCGTCTTTAGTAGATAGTATTCCGTCTCCTCCTAAAGAAATCAGTTGATAATTTTGTCCACCTTTAGATGGAATATATACAAAAGCAGCTTTCCAAGAATCTATGGTTATATTAGATCTTAGAGGATTATTTCTAATAATGTCTTTTAATTCTGATGGAAATTTACCAAACTGTTTTTTTTCTGAGGCTAAAAGTTTAGAAATTTCCGTCATCCTTTTGGTTGTTTTTTTCTGATTATTATCCTTTAAAATAAAAATAACAACAAGAAAATAAACAGCAAAAAGAACGCTAAATAATATTGCAAATTGTTTTATGTACGGATACCAAACAATACTTTTGGGCAGGTTATTCTCTTTCTCAAACTTCCGTTGTTTCTTGTATTTAATCCAATATTTAATGTCTAAATAAATATCTAAAAAGAAAGATATTAAATCGGCCATTTATTGTTTATTTAACCAAACACGAATGTCTTTTCTTATAGACACTTCTGGTTTTGGTAACGGAATTGTTTTACCAAATTGTTTACTTCGGTTAAATTTAGAAAAGGTAACTTTTAGTGCTTTCCATTCTGCTGGGTACAATTTTAAGAACATGTTAAACATATTTTGTTCCGTTGGTTTTTCATCTAAACTATCTAACGTTTTTTGAAAAAGTTCTTCTTGATTTGGTATCATATTTTTTTATTTTGAATTCAGCAAAACATACTTCATAGCCTTTGCTTTTAGCAAACATTCTTCATACTCTTTTTCTACTATAGATTTTGCGGTTATAGCGCCACCAACAGAATAAGATATGTATTTTTTTTCTTCATTATATAAGATACTTCTTATAATTACATTAAAATCGAAATCATTTTCTGGAGTAAAATAACCTATTGATCCTGAGTATAAACCACGTTTTGTTTCTTCTAGGTTTTCAATAATTTTCATAGCAGAAACTTTAGGTGCTCCGGTCATACTTCCCATCGGATACGTGCTTTGAATTATGTCTATTGGATGTGTGTTTTCTTCAACCTCAGAGACCACGGTAGATATTAGCTGATGTACTTGCTTAAAAGAATATACTTTACAAAGTTCTTCTACTTTTACGCTTCCTATTTTTGCTGTTTTAGATAGGTCGTTTCTAACCAAATCTACAATCATTACGTTTTCTGCACGCTCTTTTTCGTCGCGCATTAAATCTAAAGCTAATTGAGCATCGTCAAACTCACTTACCAATCTTTTAGCAGTGCCTTTAATGGGTTGAGAAATTATTTTTGTGCCTTCCTTTTTAAGGTATCTTTCTGGTGATGCACACAAAGCAAATTTATCATCTAATTTAAAAAAAGAAGCAAAAGGAGGTTCAGAAATTTGGTTGAGGTGTTTGTAAACTTCCACCGGGTTTATCGTTGCATTTTCGGCATAAAATTCTTGACAAAAATTGGCTTCGTAAATATCTCCTTTTTTTATGTGTTCTAAAACTTTGGTTACTTTAGCGTGGTATTCATCTTTATGAATTCTAAGCTTTATTTTAATATCAGAAGCTGATTCTTTAATTATTGAGTCTTCAAATTTTTTAATTTCTTCAAAATCGCTTTCAATCTCATCATCAGCCATTCTTAAATAATGAAACTCAGCTGTGTTTCCTTTGATGAAAATAAGTTTTTTAGGCTGAAAAAAATATAAATCAGCAAAGTGTAAACCATCAAAATTATTAGAAGAAAGACGCTCTACATCATTCTTAATATCATAGGTCATATAACCAAAAATATAATCTTTGGTAATGGTTTGGTATTCTTTTAACTTGTTAAAAGCTTGATGATAATCTGTTTTTATCGAAGTAAAATCATCTGCAGCTAAAGCACCATCAAAACTAGCATATTTTTGATGATATTTGTTAGAATCTAACCAAAGTACGGTTTCAAATTGTTGTGCCCAAGACAATAAATTGTTCTTGAATTCAATAATATTATCAATGGAAAAAGTGCGAATTGTTCTTTGCATATTTGCGTCAAAAATACAAATCTTATTTGTTAGAAAGCGGAATTTTTAAACTGATTCCTGTTTGTAAATCTGGCGAGTTGTTTAAATACAAATCTTCCTTTACGTATATGGTAAAACTGTATTCTTTTCTTGTGTAAGTATACAGCCAGCTCCAAGCAGATTGGTATTCGTATAATTTTGCGAAACCATTTTGCCAACCAGAATGAATTTCTTGCCAAAGCCCCACCAACTGATAATAATCTGCTTCTGCTCTTTTGCTAAAGCGAGATTGAATTTGGTAATTAACAGATACAGAATGGTAATTTTTCTTTCTGGTGTATTTTGTAAACTCAAACATGGTTTCTAAACTTCCTAAATATTTATTGTTTCCTAAGTTTACAAGGTTTTCCTTAAAATTAATGGCATTTTTTCTTAAAAAACTTGTACCAAAGCCAGATCTAATTTCTGAATTTTCGTTTAATTTCCATTCTTTTACAATGTTTCCAGAAACACCAACATCTATAGAAGGGGTGTTTTTTGACGTGTTAACACCTAAATGAGAACCAAAATTAACATGAATATTTCTATTTTTTAGATTGATGAAATTTGGATAATAAAAATGATTGAATTCTATTCCTGCAAAAAGAAATTGACCGTCTTTTAATTCTAAAGTGTTACCATTTCTATCTTGGTAGTTCACATTTACTTTGTTAATACCATAATATTTTCGGCCAAAAGGATCTTCTCCACCAGCAACATTGCTATGAAACCATTCTATTGTTTCATCACTTGTAAAAACCGAAAAAGGGTATTTACCTTTGCTTACTAAATAGGAGCGAAGTGTGATTCCGAGTTCATGGTTTTTTCCGATTTTGGTATTATAATCAATCCTGAAATTTTTAAAAACGGCATCTACAATAATGTTTTCGTAATCAGCAGGTGTTGTTTGTTGGTTTTCATAAAAATGCCTGTCATACCAAGTTTGTTGTTTTAGAGTTTGTCGGGTAGCTTCGTCTTCTGGTATATACATTTCTACAAAAGGGTGAAACGTATTTGCGCTCGCGTAAGAAAAATTTAAAGTGGATATTTCTGGCGGTCTAATTTTAAAATTTTGATTGATTCTTGCCGAAAACATCCCAAAATGATGAATCGGTAATAAACTAGGTTTATCTATTCCGTTTTTAAGCGGAATGCTGTCTGTTTTTTGTGCCAAACAAACGGTGTAAATCAATAGAAAAAAGTAGAGTAGGTTGGTTTTTTTCATGGGATAAAAATAGACTAAAGCTCCTTAAAAAAAAAGCTTCTTTAGTTTTTAACCCAAAGAAGCTTATTGTCAAAGTTTTTTTTGAGAATTTAATTTTGATGTTCATGCTTATGCAAGAGTGTTAAAATTTAAGAAAACAATAGTATATTTACAGTATGGAGTTAGTTATTTTAGGGTTGGTTATTGGTTTAGGAATTTCTTATGTAATCTCGCAACGATTTTCTTTATCAAAAAAAAAGAGTTTAACAGAAAAACAATCTGTTATCTTATTAGACAAAATAAAGAAAGTATCAAAGTTGATTACGGTAGAAGGAGATTTTTCTGAAATCTATCATCATGAAAATACCAAAGAAAATTTTTGGGGATTTACAAGTAAGAAAAAAGCCATTATTTTAATTCACGCAAAAGCACATATTGGCTTCGATTTTAGAAAAATTAAATTAGAGGCTAATACAGAAAAAAAAGAAATTGTTATGTCTGCTTTTCCGCAACCAGAAGTGGTTTCTATAGAGTGTGATATTAAATTTTATGATTTAAAAAACGGCTACCTAAATAAGTTTGATACAGAAGATTTTACCACTTTAAATAAAGAAGCAAAAGAACATGTGCTTAGTAAAATACCAGAAAGTAATTTAATTCGCCTTGCAAATAAAGAAGCTTTAGAGTCAATTATTTTAATGGAAAATTTAGTAGAAACGATTGGCTGGAAATTAGATTTTACAGCTTTAGAAACAAATGAAGAAAATAAAAAAATCTCGAAATAAATATATTTCGAGATTTTTTAAATGGTATGTTTTTTACTCTTTATGAGTTTAAGGGTTTTCCGTCCCAAGCAGCTTTTGCAGCTTCTTTTACCGCTTCAGAATACGTTGGGTGACCATGACAAATTCTTGCCAAGTCTTCTGCAGACGCTCTGTATTCCATAGCAACTGCTGCTTCCATAATTAAATCTGCAACACGTGCACCTACCATGTGAACTCCTAAAATTTCATCTGTATTTTTATCAGCTAAAACTTTTACAAAACCATCTAAATCTCCACTAGCACGAGATCTACCTAAAGCTCTCATAGAAAATTTACCAACTTTATAATCTGCTTTTGCTTCTTTTAATTCGTCTTCTGTTTTACCAACAGCAGCAACTTCTGGCCATGTGTACACAATACCAGGAATTAAATTATAATCGATGTGTGGTTTTTCTCCAGCTAAATATTCTGCAACCACAACACCTTCTTCTTCTGCTTTGTGTGCAAGCATAGCACCAGCAACAACATCACCAATTGCGTAAATATTAGAAACATTTGTTTGTAAATGATCGTTGGTAGCAACCTGCCCACGTTCGTTAACTTCTACTCCAACTTTTTCTAAACCTAAACCTTCTGTATACGCTTTTCTACCAACTGCAACTAAACAATAATCTCCTTTAAATTCTACTTCTACACCTTTTTTATTGTTTGCTTTTACTGTAATTTCATCACCATTTCTTTCTACAGAAGTAACACCATGACTTATAGCAAACTTAATTCCTTGTTTCTTTAAAACTTTTTGTAGTTCTTTAGAAACATCAGCATCCATTGTTGGTGTAATTTTAGGCGCATATTCTACAACAGTAACATCTGCACCTAAACGTTTGTATACAGAACCTAATTCTAAACCAATAACACCACCACCAATTACAATTAAATGTTTTGGTACCTCTGGTAATTTTAAAGCTTCTGTAGAGGTAATTACACGCTCTTTATCTAAAGAAATAAAAGGTAAAGTAGACGGTTTAGAACCTGTTGCTATAATAATATTTGTTCCTTCAATTATTTCTGACGAACCATCATTTTTAGTAATTTTTACATGTGTAGCATCTTCAAAAGAACCTAAACCTTCAAAAACATCAACGTTGTTTTTGTCCATTAAATACGTAATTCCTCCTGTTGTAGTTTCTACAACTTTAGCCTTTCTTTCTATCATTTTACCAAAATCGAAAGTAGGGTTTTCTACAGAAATACCATGTTCTTCAAAATGATGTACAGCATCATAATAATGATGAGAAGAATCTAACAATGCTTTAGATGGAATGCAACCAACGTTTAAACAGGTTCCTCCTAAAGTTGAATATTTTTCAATAATTGCTACTTTTTTACCTAATTGAGAAGCTCTAACTGCAGAAATGTATCCTCCAGGACCAGATCCAATTACAATAATATCGTATTTCATGAGTGCGTTTATTTTGCGTATAATGTAACCTTTCGGTTTGTTTTTTAATGATAGTTGACAAAAATACGGATATTTTCACAAAATGAAGAGGGATTTTAGTAGTTTTACAGTCTTGTAAACCTTAAAATTTACACAATGAAAATTATCAAGAAAATAGGAGTTGTTATTGTTTTAATATTTTTAATTGCAC
The DNA here is from genome assembly GCF_009796785.1 of Polaribacter sp. L3A8. Lineage (NCBI taxonomy): Bacteria > Pseudomonadati > Bacteroidota > Flavobacteriia > Flavobacteriales > Flavobacteriaceae > Polaribacter > Polaribacter sp. L3A8. Next base: position 2,637,285 of record NZ_CP047026.1, on the reverse strand, counting down.
AATTTTTTGGTCCCGAAAAAAATGAAGGAGATTTAGCTTCTGTAGAAACCTTTATAGCAGAAACAAATCCGCCAGCAGATGTAAGAAAGATTTTAGAAACTACTTGTTACGATTGCCATTCTAGTAAAACTAATTATCCTTGGTATAATACTATTACTCCTGTAAATTTTTGGTTGGCAGATCATGTTAAAGACGGTAAAAAACATTTTAATTTTTCTACTTGGAGTGCGTATTCTTTAAAAAAGAAAGAACATAAAATGGATGAGCTTCATGAGGAAGTTGCAGAGAAAAAAATGCCTTTAGATTCGTATACTTGGACGCATGGAGACGCCAATTTAACACAAGATCAAATTGATGCTGTGGTTACTTGGGCTAAGAAAGTACAAGCAGATTATAAACAACAATTAAATGCGAAGTAATTGAATACTCAACAAGTTTTAATTATTGGGTATGTTTGGGTAGAGCCTAATTCTTCTGCTGCTGGCAGTAGAATGTTACAACTTATAGAACAGTTTTTACAAGAAGGTTATAAAATAACGTTTGCTTCTCCTGCACAAAAAAGCGATAAAGCAGCAAGTTTAAATTCTTTAGGTGTTGATGAAGTTGCTATTGAATTAAATAATGTTTCTTTTGATGATTTTATAAAAGAATTAAACCCAACAATTGTTTTGTTCGATCGTTTTATGATGGAAGAACAATTTGGTTGGCGCGTTGCGGAAAATTGCCCTAATGCAATACGAATTCTAGATACGGAAGATTTACATTTTTTACGAAAAACCCGTCATCAGCAATTAAAAAAAGGAGAAAAATTTACAACGGACGCATTATTAAAGTCGGATGATGCTAAAAGAGAAATCGCTTCAATTTTACGTTGTGATATCAGTTTGATTATCTCTTCTTTTGAAATGGATTTATTGAAAGATATTTTTAAAGTTGATGAAAAAATCTTGTATTATCTCCCTTTTTTATTAGATAAGGTTGATGAGCATCAGCAAGAAAAATGGAGAATTTTTGAGGAAAGAGATCGTTTTATTTTTATTGGTAACTTTTTTCACAAACCCAATGTTGATGCTGTTTTAACATTAAAAAATGAGATTTGGAAAGAAATTAGAGCGATTTTACCAAAAGCAGAGGTTCATATTTACGGAGCGTATGCAAATCAGCAAATAAATCAATTACATAATAAAAAAGAAGGATTTATCATTAAAGGCTTTGCAGAAGATGCAAAAGAGGTTGTAAAAAAGGCAAGAGTTGTGTTAGCGCCTCTTCGTTTTGGAGCGGGTATAAAAGGAAAACTAACCGAAGCTATGATTTGTGGTACGCCAAGTGTTACAACAGAAATAGGAGCAGAAGGAATGTCTGGTAAATTAAATTGGAATGGTTTTATAGAATCTGATTACTCTAAATTTTCAGAAAAAGCAGTTCAATTATATACTGATGAAAAACTTTGGAAATCATCTCAAAAAAACGGAATTGAAATCATCAATCAAATTTATGATAAAGAGGAGTTAGGAGTGCTTTTTATCAACCAAATAAAAGGAGTTCAAGAGAATTTATATCAACATAGAACTCATAATTTTTTAGGAAGTTTGTTACAACATCAAACGTTACAAGCAACAAAGTATATGAGTAAATGGATAGAAGAGAAAAATGCGTAGCATTTTGGCAGGTAGTAAAACAGTCTACAGTTTTCAGTAAGATGAGAACTGAAAACTGCTACTGAAAACTGAATACTAAATTAACCCCGCTCTTCTTAAAAGTGCATCTGGTTTTGGTTCTTTACCTCTAAAACGTTTGTATAATTCCATAGGTTTCTCGGTTCCACCTTTAGAAAGTACATTGTCTTTAAATTTGGTGGCTACTTCTTTATTAAAAATTCCTTCTTCTAAGAAATATTCAAAAGCATCAGCATCTAAAACTTCGGCCCATTTGTAAGAATAATATCCGGCAGAATATCCTCCTAGAAAAATATGAGAAAAAGCGGTACTCATACAGTTTTCTGCAACATCAGGATATAATTTTGTGTTTGCAAAAGCGTTGTTCTCAAACTCTTTTATAGAAGTAATTGTCTGTGGCGACTCGCCACCGTGCCATTGCATATCTAATAAACCAAAACTTAACTGACGTAAGGTTTGCATTCCTTCATGAAAACTTGCAGATTCTTTAATTTTTTCAACATATTTCATCGGAATAACTTCTCCGGTTTCATAATGTTTTGCAAACAATTCTAAAGCTTCTTTTTCGAAACACCAGTTTTCTAAAACCTGACTTGGTAATTCTACAAAATCCCAAGAAACAGATGTTCCAGATAAGCTATTGTAAGTAGTATTTGCTAACATTCCGTGTAATGCATGACCAAATTCATGAAACAAGGTTGTAACCTCGTTAAACGTTAATAAAGACGGTTTGGTTTCGGTTGGTTTGGTAAAATTACAAACAATGGAAACCTGTGGTCTTTCGTTAATTCCGTTTTTAATTTGTTGTGACTTATAAGAAGTCATCCACGCACCATTACGTTTGCCTTTTCTTGGATGGAAATCTGCATAAAACACAGAAATAAAGTTACCGTTTATATCTGTTACGTTATATGTTTTAACATCTTCGTGATATTTGTCGATGTTAGATACTTCTTCAAATTTTAAATCATATAATCTGTTGGCAATTTCAAAAACACCATCAATTACGTTTTCTAATTTAAAATAAGGCTTTAATAATTCTTGATCTAAATCGAATAATTCTTTCTTTAATTTCTCAGAATAGTAAGAACCATCCCATTTTTCAAGTTGGTCTATTCCGTCTAATTTTTTAGCAAAGTTTTCTAAGTTTTCAAATTCTTTTAAAGCAGCAGGTTTTGCTTTTTCTAAAAGATTATTAGAAAATTCGATTACTTTTTCTGGCGTTTCTGCCATTCTTTCTTCTAAAACAAAATGAGCATGTGTTTTATAACCTAATAAATTAGCTCTCTGATGACGAAGATTTACAATTTCTAAAACAATTTTTTCATTGTTGAATTCATTGGCTTGAAACGCTTTTTTACCAGCAGCAATTGCCATTTTTTTACGCAATTCTCTGTTATCAGCATAGGTTAAAAAAGGAATGTAACTTGGGTAATCTAACGTAAAAATATATCCTTCTTTGTCTTTAGATTTTGCCACTTCTTTGGCTGCTTCTTTTTCACTTTCTGGCAAACCTGCTACATCTTTTTCATCGGTTAAATGCATTTCAAAAGCATGCGTTTCTGCCAATACGTTTTCTCCAAATTTTAAAGATAATTTAGAAAGTTGAGCATCAATTTTACGAAGTTCAATTTTATCAGCTTCCTTTAAATTAGCCCCATTTCTTGCAAAACTTTTGTACTGCTTTTCTAAAAGCATTGCTTGCTCTGGCGTTAAATCTAACGTTTCTTTACTATCAAAAACAGATTTTACTCTTTTAAACAAATCTTCGTTTAAAGTAATATCATTACTAAATTCACTTAACCAAGGAGAAACTTCTTGTGCAATTTTCTGAATCTCATCATTGGTTTCTGCAGAATTTAAATTGAAAAAAATACTAGTAATTCTGTTTAGTTTTTCACCAGTAAAATCTAAAGCTACTGTTGTATTTTTAAACGTTGGTTTTTCAGTATTATGTATAAGCTCATTAATTTCTGTTTTGGCAATTTCAATCCCTTTTTTAATGGCAGGTTTGTAATCGTTATTAGAAATTTTAGAAAAAGGAGCCGTATTAAAGTCTTGTAAAAGTGGGTTCATCTAAAAAGGTGTAATTGTTAAACTGTGTCAGGTCGAGCGCAGTCGAGACCTAAAATAAACCTCTCGACTGCGCTCGAGGAGACATTTTTTATTTTCTAACTCGTTCAGAAGCCTGTTCAACCTTCAATTTTAATTCTTCTTTGTAAGCAATTATTTTATCTAAAACAGCTTTGTCTGAAGCACCAATAATTTGAGCCGCTAAAATACCTGCGTTTTTTGCACCATCTAAAGCTACAGTTGCTACAGGTACGCCACCAGGCATTTGTAAAATTGATAAAACAGAATCCCAACCATCAATAGAATTTCTGCTTTTTACAGGAACTCCTATTATTGGCAACGGACTCATAGAAGCTACCATTCCTGGTAAGTGCGCTGCGCCACCTGCACCTGCAATAATTACTTGAATACCTCTTTTGTGAGCATTTTTAGAATAGTCTACCAATTTCTCTGGAGTTCTGTGAGCAGAAACAATATCTACTTCTATTGCAATATTAAAACTCTCTAAAATATCTATTGCTTCTTGCATTATTGGAAGATCAGAATCGCTTCCCATTATTATACCTACCATATTTTTATTTATTATTCAATTTCAGGAATTAATTTCCATATATTTATATTGAACTCTTTGTCTATTGCTCTTAAGTAAGAAACTTGTTTAATATCATCATCAATTAGTAACTCAAAGAATTCTGTTGGATTTATATTGTAAATTTCCATCTCAGATTTTTTTCTTTTGATGTATTTTTTTCTTTCATCTGCAAGTAAAACATCGTCTAGCTTAAGTAAATCAATTAAATTTTTAGCTTCTATATCTTTTGAATCTGCTAAAACATAATCTCCGTTTAAGTATAAAACTCTATTTTCGAAAGTTGGATTAGTTGGATGTAAAACCGGTTGAAATTTCTCCCATTTAGAAGATTTCTCTTTATTCCATTGGTGTTTTACTAAAAACCAGTTCTGATATGAGTCTTCATCTGTTCCTTTTAATGTAGGGTTAAAATGTTCTATATCTTTAGCATCTGTTCTACCAATAAATTCTTCGGTATAAGCACAAAACCCTTTCTGCTCTTTATATAAAATTGTTGATATTTTTTTATTATTTAAAGAATTTCCAACAATGTAACTTAGATTTTCTTTTATAATTTCAGATGCTTCTTTTTTTACAATTCTTTTCATATTTAAAAATTATAAGCATCTCCTAATTTAACAGTTTCAAGCAGTAATTCTTTTTTCTTTTTTGGATCTTTTTCACTTGATACTGCTTGTTTTAAACTAAGGTATTTTTTATATGCATCTTCCCCGTGTTTATTATAATAATTAACACCAAAATCATTTTTTAGCATATCGTTTGGGTCGTCTCCAATAGGAGAACTTCCTCTTCTAACGGCAACTTTACCTTCTTCATCAAAATATAAAATAAAACGTTCTTCTGGTTCAAAAGAAGCAGCAATAAATGGAGAATGCGTTGCAACTATAAACTGCGCATCTGGAGCAAGATTCTGATAGTGCTCTATTAAATCCATTTGCATATCTGGGTATAAAGAACGCTCAGGTTCATCCATTAATATAATAGCATCTTTAGTATCTAATTTAAATAATGGTAAAAATGTTAATAATAAACCTTTTGTTCCTGTACTTGTATTTTGAATCGGTATAATCTCGTCGTTTCTTTTATTAGCGATAGGAATTGAATATTCTGTATTAATTATATCAATCTCTAAGTTTAGTTTTTCAATTAAGGGATTAAATTTTAAGGCAAATTTCTCTAAACTATTTGGATTATCTTTTTGCCATTTTTTAAATTCAGAACTTAATTTATTGGTATTTGCCAGTAAACCCTTATGAATAAGTTCAGACATTTTTTGATTGAACTTTTTACGATATTCTAAAATTTCAATTAGTAATTGCAGCCAAGTTTTATATTCTACTTTTTTATCAAATACAGAAATAAAATCTGGTTCAACAAGATTTACTATATTATTCTTTTCAATTTCTTTAAAATGAGAATCACTTTCTTCAAAGATGTCTATTGGGTTTCTGTTAAAGATTGAAATATTTTCATCTGAAATAAAGTTTGATTTAAAAAATAGTAAGTTTGATTTTACGTTATTTGGAATTAATTTCCTTACAAGTCCTGCTGCATTAGTATGCCCATATTCTTTCTCTTTGTAAGTAGTTACTCCATTCTTTTTTTTATAAGTTTCTGTTTTGAAATTTATAATTAACTCGCCATCAAATTTTGTTTCAAGATAGTTTAGTGATCTAAGAGATTCATTAATTACTTCTTGATTTAAAGCTCGTTTTGTTTCTGAAAACAATAACTCCAACAAATTAGTCTTCCCAGTAGCACTCTGCCCAATAAAACAAATTTTATCTAAAGGTTGTCCTTTTCTTTTTCCTGTTTGATACGTAAAATCAAATTCTAGGTTTTCTAGATGTTTATACTGTTCTATATGTAGTTTAGAAATTTTCATTTTTAGAAATTTTGACTAATTTAAGAATAACTTATCAAACTTGTTTTTTAGTTGCTGTAAAAATAATACACCAATTCTATTTTCTATTACTTAGAAATTACCCTAATCGTTTCTTTAACCTCTTGCGCTACTTTTCTTGCAACATCAATATCCGCATTTACAATCGTAACATGTCCCATTTTACGAAACGGACGAGTTTCTTTCTTTCCGTAGATATGTGGCGTAACACCATCAATCTTTAAAATTTCTTCTATATTCTCGTAAATTACATCACCAGAAAAGCCTTCTTCACCAACCAAATTTACCATAATTCCGGCAACTTTACTATCTGTATTTCCTAAAGGAAGATTTAAAATAGAACGAATATGTTGTTCAAATTGGTTGGTGTAACTTGCTTCTATAGAATAATGGCCAGAATTATGAGGTCTTGGAGCAACTTCATTCACTAAGATTTTATCATCTACTGTTTGAAACATTTCTACAGCCAATAAACCAACAAAATCTAAATCACTTACTACTTTTAAAGCAACTTCTCTTGCTTTTTCTGCAACGGTACTATTTATCCTTGCCGGACAAATAACATACTCAACCTGGTTTGCTTCTGGGTGAAATTCCATTTCTACAACAGGATATGTTTTTACCTCTCCACTAACATTTCTTGCCACAATTACTGCCAATTCATTTTTAAAAGGAATCAGTTTTTCGGTAATACACTCAACATTAGGTAAGTTGTTTAAATCGTCTATATTTCTAACAATTTTAACACCAGTACCATCATAACCAAAACGTGCTGCTTTCCAAACAAAAGGAAAATCGATAATATTGTTTTCAAAACAATGTTTTAATTCCTCTAAATATGCATAATGAGAAAATTCTGCAGTAGGAATTTGATGATCTATATAAAAGTTTTTCTGTCTTGCTTTACTTTGAATGATACGTAAATCTTTTGGCTTGGGAAAAATAGTTAAACCTTCTTCTTCCAGTTTGTCTAAGGCATCAAGATTTACATTTTCAATTTCAATGGTCAATACATCTACCGTTTTACCAAAATTATATACAGCATCAAAATCTAATAAATCTCCAACAACAAAGGTGTTACAAATTTCTGCACAAGGTGCGTTTTTGTTGCTTTCTAAAATAGAAGTATGAATGTCTAATTTTTGAGTTTCGGCCAAAAGCATTCTGCCTAATTGTCCGCCACCAAGAACGCCTAATTTAAAATCTGAAGAATAATAGTTTTTCACGTTGAATATTGTTGTGTTTAGGCAAAAATAAGCAACTCAAATTAACTAATCTATTAATTTAATTCCTTATTTGTACTGCATCGCTTCCAAGTAGGTTTACGGTGTACATTAACATACCGCAACCTTCTTCTCCAATTAATGCGCCGCCTTGTAAATAATTATAGTTTCTGTTATGGCAAGTGCACGTTATAAGAGGTGCATTTGTAACAATATCTAAAGGGGTATTACAGTTTCTATCTGGGCATTCTAAATCAAACGCAATAAAATCTGAAGCATTATTTCTAATAATATGAATCTGTCTACCATCTATAGAATACGTTTTACTAGTACCATTTATTGTTAATAATTGGTTAGAAGGAAGTCTGGTATTTAAAACTTCAGAGACGTTTACATCCATAAAACAATCATTAATTTGCGTGTTATCGCTACATGATAAAATTGTTATGGAAAAGCATAAAAACAATATTTTTTTAAACATACAAAAGTTTCATTTTATCTAAAACGATTGAAATTTACAAATATTTTGTATATTTGTAAGACAATCTCATTACTGCAAAGGTAATGGGATTTTTAAATTTAACCCCATAAAGGGTATTATAAGAGAGAGAGAGTTACTCTTTTCTTAATAAATTTAAATAATTTATTAAGAAAAGTTGATGAATTTAAATTAAAAAAAAAATGAGCGATATATCATATTATTCAGCAGAAGGATTAAAGAAATTGAAAGAAGAATTGGTGCAACTAGAACAAGTAGAAAGACCAAGAGTAACTACAGAAATTGCAGATGCACGAGATAAAGGAGATTTAAGTGAAAATGCAGAATATCACGCAGCAAAAGAAGAACAATCTCACTTAGAATTTAAGATTGCAAAATTAAAGAATGTAATTTCTAATGCTAGAATTATAGATGAATCTCAATTAGATACTTCTAAAGTACTAATTCATTCGATTGTTAAAATTAAAAATTCTGCAAACGGAATGGAGTTTTCTTACACCTTGGTAGCAGATTCTGAAACCGATGTTAGAAACGGAAAACTATCTGTAAACTCGCCAATTGGTAAAGGTTTGTTAGGTAAAATAGTTGGTGATGTTGCAGAAATTCAGGTACCTAGCGGGATTATGAAATTCGAGATTGTAGAAATTACGAGATAAAATCATTACGAGGAAGAATGACGAAGTAATCTCTTTATCGATTAAAAGATTGCTTCATTACATTCGCAATGACGTTTTTATTCATTATAAATTCGGGTTTTAGCACTGCTAGAACCCGAATTCTTTTTTATATTTAGTTCTTCAACTAAAACCAACAACTAAAACCTAATTATATGAGCATTTTTACAAAAATAATAGAAGGAGAAATTCCGTGTTACAAAGTAGCAGAAGACGATAACTACATAGCTTTTTTAGATATCAACCCAAATGCAAAAGGACACACTTTAGTAGTGCCAAAAAAGGAAGAAAATAAATTATTCGACTTGTCTAAAGAAGAATATTTAAACCTTATGAATTTTTCTTACAGAGTTGCAAAAGCTTTAGAAAAAGCAGTTGCTTGTAAAAGAGTTTGTATGAGTGTTATTGGTTTAGAAGTGCCACATGTACATGTACATTTAGTGCCTACAAATGCAATGGAAGATATTCAATTTACTAAAAAAGTAAAATTAACAAATGATGAGTTTGTGGCATTGGCGGCAAGTATTTCATCTGAACTTAAATAAAGATTAATAACTCTAATTAAAAATGAAATACGCTGAATTTAATATAGAATCTAATAAAATTGAGTTTTTAAATTCTTTTTTAGGAGTTGAAAGTGTTTTGTTAAATGGAAAAATAATCTCTAAGAAGTTCTCTTTTTTTGGAATTAAGCATAAAGTAAAACTAAAATTAAGCGATTTAACATTAGAATCAAATTATAAACAATTCGATAAAAATGAAATTATACTTGAATTGAAAAATAATGGGGAATTGTTAGATAAGCGAATTGTAGAAACAGACAAAAAACAACGTTTTTATTGGATGTTAATAGGAATGATTTTAGGTTTTGGTATTTATAAAATATTAAATTTCTTACTTGAAAACTATACTGTATAAATTTCAAATAATTAGTTAGCAAAGAAGTTTAGCCCTGATTGAACGGTCTGTTTGAGCTCTTTTTTATTCCTTTTTAGGATAAAAAAAGCGAGTAGTGAAAGCAGGAAATAGCTTCTAATTAAAAAGCCTACCATTACATAGTAGGCTTTTTAACGATTAGAAATTAGTTTTTTTTCTTAAAATAAATTATTCTACTGCTATTTTTTTAGTTACTTTTCCATTTTCTGTATCAATATTTACAATGTAAATAGCTTTGGAAAGAGTATTTATTTTTAATCTATTTTCTTTGTTTGTGATTCCAATATTATTCCATTGTGCCACTTTTTGACCTAATATATTAACTAAAGTTACCTTTTTTAATTCTAAATTACTGTTGTTGTTAATTACAATTTCTTTAGCATTGTTGTCTAAATAGACAGCAACTTTATTTTCTAAAAGAACATCTTCTATACCTAGTGTTGTGGTTTTAGAAAAAGCAAGTACAAAACGATCTGTATAGGTTCCTTTTGCAAGTGTTAAATCGATAGTTTTATTATTAAGAGCGTAAGATGTATTTGTTAATTTATCTGTTAAATAAACGTCTCTGTTAATAGCATTCCATTCATCTATACCAATTGTTGCATTACCGTTTTTAGAGAGCACTAACTCTAAAGGAATTTCTAAATCTTCAGAAATACTTTGTACACCAGTAATTACATACTTTTTATCATTGTTTGGAAACTTCCAATAGATATCGGTAGTTCCTACGTCGTAAATTTCTGTGTCATATCCTTTGTCAAAATCAAAAGAGTTATTGTTTTTAAATGAAATAGCTAATTGTCTGTGTAGGTTTAAGTTTTCATCATTAGTATAACTCATTCCAAGTTTAATTATAGGCAATGTGTTTGTGTAGCTTGCAGATTTTTTGTTTTCACTTTTAAAGAAATAAGATTCGTTTCCTTCTTGTATGTATTCTCTTTGGCTATTGTTAAACTGAATATTGTCTGTAGTTGTAGAGGCGGCATCATCTCCATTTATAAAAAAACCTTGTCCGATTGCTATAAAAGCCTTTGGCTCTGTATAAGAACCGTTACCTAAATTAGGTGTACCGTTATTAGAATTATTGTTATTAGATACACTAGTTGCAGCAACTCCACCAGACAAGTTTCTAACTCCATATCCTCCGTAATTATGTCCTTCAGATCCATTTTTAGAAGCTTTTTCTTCTTTATGTTCCCAGAAATATAAACTTCCGTTGGTAGTATCTAAATTATCTTCTATAAACTTTTTAGCACTTATTGCAGATGCATACGGATTACCTACTAAATAAAAATCTCCCGCACTAATAGTTGTTGTTAATGTTCCGTCTTTTGGTGTGCCTACAAAAGTGTAATTTTGTCCTTTTGTACTTTGATTTAAACTTCCTGCTCCTTTAAGTAGAAACCCATCTGTTTGTGCAATGGTTCCTCCTTTAAATTTCTGTAACCAATTAGCTCTTCCGCCTGCTGAGGCTGCATAGGTATATACCCAATATTCAGCGATTTCTATGGGTGATTTTGTATAGTCACCATCATAACCTGCTACAAAAGTAATCTCTTTAGCTATATTAGAGCTTCCGTTACCAATAGTAGAGGTTGCGTCTAATGGGTTTGTACCATCTTTTAAAACACTAGCAACCGTAAAATTTGTTTCACCGATTGTATTTACAGGAGAACTTAAATAGTTATATCTGTATTTACTTGGTACGGTAGTGTTTTGGTCTACTAATAATTTTCCATCACCAGTTACTTTAGATGTTGTTGTATGCGTTTGTATTAATTGTGCTTTGTTGGTGTCATCAGAGCTAATTAATCGTATTTGATCGGTAGTATCTTTAATTTTAACCTCCTCGGTTACTATTATTAAATTGTCTGTAATACTAAGTGTACGACCATTTCTAACTTCTAGTTTTCTTGCGCTTAATTTATCAGAAGTACTAAAGTCTCTAAAAATTCTTACGTATCTAGATCTATCTGGGTAACCGTTAGACCAAGCATTACTTATTCTTCTAGTCTCTCCAAAGTTATGCAAACCAGGTCTTATATTAGCGGCATCATCTGCATTAGCAATTTCAGATAAAAGTGGCGCATGTGCATGACGTTCTGTGGTATTATCATTTGCTGCATCTGAATACGTAATAATAGTATCATCTATAAAAGCAACCCATTCATCTTCTGTATAGGTTGTGTTTGGTACTAAAGTTTCATCTATACGCACGTAACTTGTATTGTCTGCAATAGCACTTACAACATCTACTCTTCTGTTCCAAGCATAATTTGCGGTACCTTTTGTTAGTACTAATACATCATCTGCATCAGAGAAATCTATTACGTTTGCATTAGTAATAGGCGTAACGTTAGCATTACTTAATGAAGCATTAGTAAGATCATTAGTAATTAAAATAGAAGCACCTGGTTGAATAGTTGTTGTATTGGCAAAAATTACAGGAGATGTTGCTGTTGTTGGGTCAGATCCGTCTTTAAATAATGCTAATGTTGCTGCATTTATACCAACAATATTTGTTGGGTCTATGTTTGTAATTTCTACCCAATGCTCTGTACCTGTAGTATATACTTGTGTTATCATTGATGTACCACATGCTTTTAATGCTGTGTCTAAAGCATAATTAGTGTATGTTGATGTGTAATTAATAGCTGCTGCATCTGTGTCTACATCTTCTAAGCTATTTGCTAATCCATTGGCACCAACTAGGTCTTGTGTAGTATCTATAACTGCATTTGCTATATTGGTTATTATGGTTGTTGTATTATCTGTATCTAAATTACTTACAGGCGCTTCTTTAAATGTAGTTGGCACATTTGCTTCTATTGCATCTGGGCAACCGTCTCCATCAGAATCTAAATCTAGTTGATTTGGTATACCATCATTATCTGTATCAATATTTCCTTCTTCGGTATCTAAAATACCATCATTATCATCATCAATATCATAAATATCTGCGATGCCATCTCCATCATAATCTCTTAAAACATTAAAAGAAACAGAAGGTGAATCTGCAGTGGTATTATCATCTACTTGATCTTGTGTATTTGTAGCTGTGTTTACCTTAGCAGAAGTAGCGTTAATTCCTGTCATTGCATCTGCTTTTGTAACAATTGTAATGGTTTCTACTTGCCCGCTAATAATGTCTCCTACAGTCCAATTAGGAGCTGTCCAAGAACCTATACTTGTACTTGCGCTAATAATTGTTAAACCATTAGGAACCACATCTGAGATGTTAATATTTGTAACTTCGTTTAGACTTTTACTTTCTACTGTAATTTTAAAAGTAATGGTTTCTCCTTCCATAACTTCGGTTTTGTCGGCAGTTTTGGTTACCACAATATCTGGGTTACAATAGTAAGCAGATATTGACTGAGAATCATAGGTACAACCTCCTTTAGTAACACGTACATAATAATCTCCAGATGTTGTTGGGGTGTATGTATGGTCTGTTGCCCCTGTTACTAAAACACCATTATCATACCATTGGTAAGATTCAAAATTTTTACTAACTACCTCAATAGCACCACCTGGCAAACAACCTCCACCTGTAACAGCTAATTCTGTAACAGGTACAGTGTCAAATCCAGAAAAATATCCGGCAATACCTTTAGCTCCGTCAAAACCTAAAAATCCAACAGCTATTGGCCCCGTAGATTTTACAGATACATTCCCTGTAACTCCTGTAATATAAAAAGTTTTCCAGTCAGATGAACCTGAAACAGTTTCTTCTGTAGTTAAAAAAATTCTAGTATTACCGCTAGCACCGTTATAAACCTCAATAGCTGAGTTTGCTGTTGTGGTTGATGCTATAATAAATAAACCTCCAGATGCTGTAAGTCCAGCAATATCTTCTATATTAGAAATGTGATCCATGGTATCTGGTAATAAGCAACTTACGGGGGCTACGAAGTTTAAACTTACTGAATTGCTATTACTAGATCCGGAAAGAACTTGGTAGGCATAAACGTTTTTTGTAGTTGTTATGTGCATGTTTTTTCCAACAGAATTACCAGAATATTTAGAGGATGGTACTTTTGCATACTCTCCAACACCAATTGTAGTAAAAGCCGAAGTTTCATCATTTACATAAATTTCTGTATTTGCTTGGGTTCCTATGATGATTACAAACTCACTGGTTGACCCTCCATTACCACGTACAAAAATATATTCTTTACCTAATTTATCTTCTGGTACAGGTTGATCGGCACCAGCATCTCTAGCCCCTCTAGCAATATCTACACCAAAATTTAACATTCCGTTACTGATGGCTATGTCTTTATCAGACACAATAGATGCACCAATCCAACCATCAATGTTGGCTGCGGCACCGTCTTTAGCTGCTTCAAGTACATAAGACTGTCCTTTATTTAAAGTAATATTTATTGTATTATCAGTAATTCCGTCTATTGCAGTTGGAGATCTAAATTTACATTCTGTATCATAACCACTTATTGTTATCGAGGTATTGTCTTCAGTAGCCATTATACCTAGTGTTGCATTAACTCTACTGTCCTTGGATTCAATTGGTGCGCCTCCCCATTTAAATTTTTGACCTAAAGCAGCTCTACCTTTAGAGGTAATTGAAGTTGCTTGTGAAGCGGATCTACCTCTATAGTTAACATAGAATTTTTCTCCGCTTGCAGATTCAAAACGTAAGCCTCCATCAGATAACACAATTCCTGTGTGTGTTATCACTTACTAGGGTTATATCATTGTCTCCTGGGGCTGGAGAATAGGTTTGTGGGGTAGATTTTGATAGTGATAAAGTAGCAAGTGCTGTAGTATTAGTACCTCTATATATTTTTACATTAAAACTTGAAGTTTCTGGTGTAGATAAATAGATGGTTTGTTCTTTAATAGCTTGGTTGTTAGCAGATTGTTTTAATGGTGGTAGGTAATGTAAATCACTTAATTGGCTATAACCAGCGTGTGTTATGGTTAATAAAATAATACTGATAATTATTTTATATATTTTTTTTCTCATTTTAGGGAATTTAGAGCATCTTATTTTATAATAATGCTAATGTAGTAATAAAATATAGAGGTCAGTAGTTAGTTACATATAATTTTGTGATGTTCTACTTTCTCCTTTTCAACCATTTTAGTTATTAAGTTATTGAATATTGTTGCTTTACTTTGTGATCGATTAATTCTAAAACAAAATTCATTAAAATATCTATTTAGATTAAAGTCACTTACCCAAGAATACGTTGTTCTTATCCAAGATTTCACCTGATGAATCATTGTATGAAGTGCTTTAAAATTCATACCACCATTACTTTCTATTTGAGTAATATTATAAACTTTAGCAATAGGCCTGTAACCTCTCCATTTGTCGGTTATCACTTTAGCTTCTCGACTGATATGATTCACAAAAATATATTGCAAAGAACTAGCTGAAAAATCTTCGATTCTCATGGCATACATTCTTTTAACTTTTCCATCTTCAGTTAGTTCAACAGCAGTTATAGCTTTCTTTTTCTTAGCATTATAACTTCTTCCTACTTTATCTTTTTCTCGTCCACCCAAAACAAATTCATCCACATGAACAATACCGGTCATAGGACTATTTCCACTACTTTCCATAGCTTCTCTAATTTTGAGCATAAATAAACGTGCAGTCTTTTCTGTTACACTAAAACGAACTGCAACATAACTAGCAGAAAGGCTTTTAGTACTCGTACTCATTTCAAAAACAATAAAGAAAGCTTTTCTAACACCAAACTTTACTTTATGAAAAAGTGTGTTTGATGTAGATGATTCTTGATGAGAGCAAATATTACATGTCCGTGAAAAATCTTTTCTTATTTGAGCCTTGTTATGACCACATTTAACACATTGAAATCCATCTTTCCACTTAATATCTGCCAAGTATTTCTTGCAATCTTCATCCGTTTTAAACCGATCAGCAAACTCTAGAAGGTTTTGTCCTTTAAATATATTCATAATATTACTGTATTTGTTGTTTTTAAAGATATGAATTTAAATACTGACCTCTAATAAAATATTTTAAAAAAAGAAGAAAGGTATAAGTACTTTAGGGTGTTATTAATTGATTTGATGCTGTAGATAGACTGTAAGTTACTTTTTCTATATAAAGGTAGCGCTTTATTTTAAAAGAGCTTTAGAAGATGATAACTATATTGCTTTTTTAGATATCAATCCAAATGATAAATCATTAAAAAAGAAGTTGCATGTAAAAGAGTTTGTACGAGGGTTATGGGGTTAGAAGTACCATATGTACACATACATTTAGTGCCTACAAATACAATGGAAGATATTCAATTTATTAAAAAAGTAACATTAACAAATGATAAGTTTGTTGCTTTAGCTACAAGTATTTCTAATCAGTTTGAATAAGATGAGACCGTGGGTTAAAGTTGACTTAATTTTGGGCTTTTGTAAGTTTATTGGTGCAGCTTTTTTTTGGCCATTTATTGTTGATGAAGAAATTATCTTAAAAAAGTTCTTTAAAGTTTTTACTTTGGATGTTTTTTGGATTAATTCTTGGGTATGGTTTTGTAAATATTAGGCATGAAAAAAATAACCACGTTTTAAAATAAAAACGTGGTTACCATATAAGTGTTTTAGAATAAATTATTCTAATATAATTTTTTTAGAAACAATTCCTTTTTCAGTTGCTATGTTTACAATATAAATTGCTTTAGAAAGTTTTTTAGTTTTAAACCTACTTTCAGTTTTAGTTGGTTCAAGGTTATTCCATTCGTTTACTTGTTGACCTGTAAGATTAAATAATTTTACATTTTCTATTTGTAAATTACTGTTATTGTTAATAACCAACTCTTGTGTATTATTATCTAAATATACAGAGATGTTTGTGTCTAAAATTACAGAATTTTTAGTGTCTAGAGTTACTTCTACTTCTGGTTTAATATTTTTAAATCCTAAATAAAACCTTTCTGAATAGGTTCCTTTTACTAAAGTTAAAGCAATTTTTGCGTTGTTTAATAAATAAGAGGTTTCTGTTACTCTATCTATTAAATAGATGTTTCTGTCAATTGCATTCCACTCATCAATACCTACAGTAACTGTACCTGTGTTTTTTAAAGTAATTTCTAAAGGAATTTCTAGGTCTTCGGTAATACTTTGCACACCTGCAATAGCATATTTATTATCAACATTTGGAAATTTCCAGTAGATATCGGTTGTTCCAACATCATAGATTGGTGCATCGTATCCTGTTTCAAATTCAAATGAATTTCCGTTTTTAAATGAAATACCTATTTGTCTATGCAGGCTTAATTCATTATTGTTTCTATAATCCATACCTAGTTTAATAATAGGTAATGTGTTTGTAAAGTCGGTTGTTTTTGCTTTCTTATTACTGCTTTTAAAGAAAACAGCTTCTGCTCCTTCAGTAATATATTCTCTTTGGCTATTATTAAAGTTAATCGTTCCGCCATTTTCATTAGCTGTAACAAAAAATCCTTGTCCGATAGGTATATACGCACCTGGAATTTTGTACTCTCCGTTACCTAATGAAGGTGCTGCATCATTTGCGCCATCTCCGGTTAAAGTAATTTCGTTAATATAGATGTCTATGTTTGAAGTTTCATCAGGATAAATAAATTCTATTTCATCAGAAACTTTTATATCTGTTACAATAAAAACATTTGCATAATTACCAGGTACAGTGTTAAGGTAGGTAGGATAATCTACTCCGTTTATTTTAATATTTAAAAATAGAGATTGATTTGTTTTATAATTTATAAATAATGAATCTGCATTAACACCACTTGTAAAAGCAACTTTTTGATTGTATCCATTTAACAACACACCGCTCATATCATTATCGGTATAAATTTCTGCACCATTAGACAGTGTTCCTGTTTCTGCTTCAATCACACTATTTGTGCGGGTTGCACCATTGTTAGTTGATACTTGGTTTGCAGCAATTCCCATAGCACTGTTTCTTATTGCGTAACCACCAATATACCCACCGTAATTATGTCCTTGGTTTTTAGCTTCGGTACTTTCTTCTCCATCATGTTCCCAGAAATAGATATTACCAGTTATTGTGTTTTTATTGTCTTCTATAAACTTTTTAGCACTCATTGTAGATGTGTATGGGTTTCCTAGTAGATAAGATTGTTGTGCGCCAATAGTAGTGCTTAAATCTCCGTCTTTTGGTGTACCTGCAAATGTGTAATTCTGCGCAGTACCAGTTCCTTTAATTGTAAAACCGTCGGTTTGTGAAATTGTTCTGTTTTTATATTTATGAGACCAATTACTTCTTCCTGATGCATTTGAATAAGTGTAAACCCAATATTCTGCTATAGAAATTGGTGATGTTGCACTACCATCGTAACCTGTTACAAAATTTATATCTTTTATTGTAGAAGTTGTAGAGGTTGGTGTTGTTCCGTCTTTTAGTACATTTTCTAAAGTAAAAGAATTGGTACCAACAGTGTTTACTGGCGAACTCATGTAGTTATATCTGTATTTACTTGGTACATTTGAGTTTTGATCGATAAGAATTTTACCTAAACCTGTAACTAGTTTATCACCTTCGTGCGTTTGTATTAGTTGTGCTTTATTAGTATCATCAGAACTAACCAATCTAATTTCATCTGTAGCACTATCGATGTTAATGTTGTTTGTTACTACTAATAAATTATCCGTAATACTAAAAATACTTCCGTTTTTAACTTCAAATTTTCTAGCACTTAGTTTTTCTGAAAAAGAATATGTTTCAGAAATTTGTACATTTCTAGATCTATCAGGATATCCATTAGACCAATCAGAACTCGTTCTATCTGTTAGTCCAAAGTTGTGTAAACCTGGTTTAATGTTCGCATTGTTATTTGCAGTTGCTATTTCTGATAATAAAGGATCATGTGTATGACGTTCTTCGTTTTCTTCGTTTACTAAGTCTGAATACGTAATAATATTATCATTTATAAAAGCTACCCATTCTGTTGCGTCTGCAGTTTTATTTGGAGCTAATATTTCATCAATACGCACATAACTAGTAGTGTTTTTTATAGCTTCTAAAACATCAATTCTTGTTTCCCAAGCATTATTACCTGAAACTCTTGTTAACGCTATAATATCATTTCCATCAGCAAAATTGGTAACATTTGTGTTTACTATTTCTTGTGCAGAAGAAAGCTTGTTTGTAACACTACCTGCAGATATTAGTATAGATTTACCTGGGTTAATAACATTAGTGTTAGAAGCAAAGGCAGAAGGAGTTTTATCTGTTTGGTCTCCAGCAGTATTTTTAAAGAGCGCAATAATAGCTGCATTTGGTGCAACAATATTTGTAGCGTCTGTATTGGTAATTTCTATCCAACGTTCTGTTGGTGTCTGGTATACTTGTGTTATCATTGCAGTTCCACAAACATTTGTCGCAGCATCTAAAGCATACGTATTGTAAGTAGAAGTGTAGTTTGTAGAGGTTGTAGCAGTGTCGTTTGCTTCTAAACCAGCAGCTAATCCATTACTTCCAACAGGGTTGTTTGTAGTGTTTATTGTAGCATTTGTAATGTTGGTAATTGTGTTATCATTAGTATTTGTACCATTACCATTGGTTACATCTATATTTGTTAATACTGTAGGTACACTAGCTTCTATAGTATCTGGACAACCATCACCATCAGAATCTAAGTCTAAGAAATTAGGGATACCATCGTTATCTAAATCATTACTTCCTTCTACAGTATCTAAAACACCATCGTTATCATCGTCAATATCATTTACATCTGCAATACCATCACCATCAGAATCTCTTAAAATATTAAAAGATACAGAAGGGGCATCTGTAGTGATATTACTATCTACTTGGTCTTGTGTGTTTGTTGCTGTGTTTGTTAATTCTGTGCTAGCGGTAATGCCTGTCATTGGATCAACAATAGTTTTTATTGTAATGGTTTCTATTTGTCCGCTTGTAAGTGTACCTACTGTCCAGTTTGGTGCAGACCAAGAACCTGTACTTGCTTCTGCACTAGATATTGTTATTCCACTAGGGATTACATCTGAAATGTTAACATTTGTTACTGCGTCTAATCCTTTACTTTCTACTGTAATTTTAAAAGTAATGGTACCACCTTCTATAACTTCGGTTTTGTCGGCAGTTTTGGTTACAACAATATCTGGGTTACAATAGTAAGCGGAAATAGATTTAGAATCATAAGTACAACCTCCTTTAGAAACACGTACATAATAATCTCCAGCTTCGGTTGGGGTATATGTATGGCTAGTTGCTCCTTGTACTAAAGCGCCATTATCAAACCATTGATAAGTTTCAAAATCTTTATTAACTACTTCAATTGCACCACTAGGTAAACATCCTCCGCCTGTAATAGCTAATACAGTCTCTGGTTCTGTATCAAATCCAGAAAAATATCCTGCAATTCCTCTAGCTCCATTAAAACCTAAAAACCCAACAGCAATTGGGCCTGTAGATTTTACAGATACTTTCCCTGTAAGACCTGTAATATAAAAAGTTTTCCAGTCAGATGAACCTGCAACAGCTTCTTCTGCAGGTAAATTAATTTGAGTGATACCGTTAGCACCGTTATAAACCTTAATAGCTGAGTTTGCTGTTGTAGTTGATGCTATAATAGATAAACCTCCAGAAGCTGTAATTCCAGAAATATCTTCTATATTAGAAATGTGATCCATTGTATCTGGTAATAAGCAGCTTACAGGTGCTACAAAATTTAAACTTACTGTAGCAATACTTGAACTTCCAGAAATAACTTGGTAGGCGTATACATTTTTTGTAGAAGATACAAACATATTTTTACCACTTGAAGTCCCAGAATATTTAGAGGATGGTATTTCTGCGTACTCTCCAATACCAATTGTTGCAAAAGGTGTGGTCTCGTTATTTACATAGATTTCTGTGTTTGCTTGTGTACCTATGATGATTACAAACTCATTTGTTGTACCTCCATTACCACGAACAAAAACATATTCTTTTCCTAATTTATCTTCAGGCACAGGTTGGTCTGCACCAGCATCTCTAGAAGCGCTATTAGTATTTACCCCAAAATTTAACATACCATTACTAATAGCAATATCTTTATCAGCTTCAATAGATGAGCCAATCCATCCATCTACATTGGCTGTGGTAGCGTCTTTTGCAGCTTCAAGTACATAAGACTGTCCTTTGTTTAGCGTAATATTTATAGTATTATCTGTAATTCCGTCTACTGTAGTTGTAGCTCTAAATTTACAATTTGTATCGTAGCCACTTATTTTTATTTGGGTATTGTCCTCAGTAGCCATTATACCTAATGTAGCACTCATTGTTTTATGGTTCGCTTCAATAGGTGCGCCTCCCCATTTAAATTTTTGACCTAAAGCTGCTCTACCTTTAGAAGTAATTGAAGCAGCTTGTGATTTAGAACGCCCTCTGTAATTGACATAAAATTTTTCTCCGTTTTCAGACTCAAAGCGTAAACCACTGTTAGATAAAGTTATACCTGTATTGGCATTAGTTACTAGAGTTATATTGTTATCTCCATTACCTGGGTTGTATGTTTTTGGAGTTGCTTTTGATAGTGATAATGTAGTAAGTGCTGTGGTATTAGTACCTCTATATATATTTACATTGAAACTTGAAGTTTCTGGTGTAGATAAATAGATGGTTTGTTGCTGAATAGCTTGGTTATTAGCATCTTGTTTTAATGGCGGAAGGATGTGTAAGTCACTTAATTGACCATAGCCTATCTGAGAAAAAGTAAATAGAATAATAAATAAAAATGCTCTCTTTAATTTTTTAAACCTTAAGATGTTCATATATAACTGGTTTTTAAATTTTAATATCGTTTGGAGTTACAAAATTAGTGATGAGGTTTAAAAAAATGAGATGTTTTTATTCGAGTGGCTTTTTTATGTACTTAAAATGCAGTTTAGTGTAGTTGAATTGCTTTTTGTTATTAGATAAAATTGCTTTAATAACCATTTATTAAGTGAAAAAAGTGTTAATTTTGAGAAACTATTGGTAGTAAAGAGTGTTGGTTTTATCAATAAATCGAGAGGAAACAAGTGTTTTAGTACTTACAGTAAGTATTAAGGAAATATCTTTTTTAGGATTGTTGTAGAAACCGTTCAACTACACTTTGTCTAATTGGATCTCAAAAGTAGTTCCTTTTCCAATTTCAGATTTTTGTACAAATATTTTTCCTTTGTGATAATCAGAAACAATACGTTTAGAAAGTGATAATCCTAAGCCCCAACCACGCTTTTTAGTGGTAAATCCGGGTTTAAAAATCTGTTTGAATAACTTTTTAGGCATTCCTTTACCAGTATCAGTAATGGTAATTTTTACTTTTTTAGTAGTGTTTTCTATATTTAGTTTCAGTTCTCCTTTACCTAACATAGCGTCAATAGCATTTTTGATAAGGTTTTCTATAACCCAACCAAATAGTTCTGTATTTAAGTTTGTGTAAATCTCATCATCAGTAGTAATAAAAGAAAAGGATATTTGTTTAGAACTTCTAGATTCTAAATAATCGAAAGCTTGTTTTGTAATAGCAACCACATTTTCTTTTTTCAATTCTGGGGTAGAGCCAATTTTAGAAAATCGATTTGCAATAGTGTTTAGTCTGCTAACGTCTTTTTCTATTTCTTCTACATATTTATCATCAATTTTTTCCATTTTTAAAATGGCAATCCAGCCTAAAAGAGAAGATAAGGGTGTACCAATTTGATGTGCTGTTTCTTTAGCCATGCCTGTCCAGAGTTTATTGGTTTCTGCAGCTTTGTTAGAGTTGTAAAACATATAAATAACACTTAGAAAGAGCACTAAAATTAAGATTAAAGCAATAGGGTAGTAAGTTAACCTGTTTAATAAATCCGAATTTCGGTAGTAAATAAATTGTTTGTTTTTTCCTTTATAACTAACTTCAATGGGCTCGTTTTCTGCCTTCATTTCTAGTAGTTGTTTCTCTAAATAACTAGGATTTGAGGCTTTTACAGAATCGAGGTTTTGAAAATATTCTATCGCTCCCTTGTTATTCACTAAAATCATTGGAATATTACTGTTGTTCTCAATTATTTTTAAAGGCAAATCTACATTTGCGTCTAAGTTGGTGTCACTGGCTATTTCCTTTTGAGCAGTTGCTAAAATTTCCATTTTAATACGCTCTTCATGTTTAAATTTTTGAAAGAACGTATATGTATTCCATAGAATTAACGAGACAATAATTAACGAAACAAAAATTGTAATTCGTTTAAATAAAATAGTATTAGAGAAAAAGTTCATTAAAACAAATATAAAGGTTTCTTGTATATAACTCATTTAAAGATTAGATAGTATCTTTACGTAACTAAAAATTTATGTATGCTTTCTATCGATCCAAAAGATATTTCTACTCAAAAATTGCATGGTTATTTATTGGGTGCCATTGCGCCAAGACCCATTGCTTTTGCAAGTACAATTGATGCAGATGGAAATCCAAATTTATCACCTTTTAGTTTTTTTAATATTTTTGGTGCAAATCCGCCAATATTAATTTTTTCTCCTGCAAGAAGAGTTAGAGATAATACTACAAAACATACTTTAGATAATGCTTTGGCAACAAAAGAAGTTGTTATAAATGTAGTAAACTATGCGATGGCACAACAAATGTCTTTAAGTAGCGCAGAATATCCAGAGGGTATAAATGAGTTTGAAAAAGCAGGGTTTACCATGTTACCTTCCGATAAAATTAAACCATTTAGAGTAGCAGAATCTCCTGTGCAATTAGAGTGTAAAGTAAATGATGTTATTTTTACAGGTGATGAAGGTGGCGCTGGAAACTTAATAGTTTGTGAAGTTGTAAAAGTGCATATTTCTGAGGATGTTTTAGCAGAGGATGGAAGCATAGATCAACATAAAATAGATTTAGTAGCAAGAGCAGGAGGTAATTACTATACAAGAGCTAAAGATGGTTTTTTCGAAATACCAAAACCTATTGCTAATTTAGGTATTGGAGTAGACCAAATCCCTTTAGATATAAGGAATAGTACTATTTTAACTGGTAATAATTTAGGGATGTTAGGTAACGTAGAACAATTGCCAACAGAAGCGGATGTTAATAACTTTAAGGAAGAACATTCTGAATTTATTGGATTAGAAACCACAAAAAAACATACATTTGCCCAAGAGTATTTAAAAATGAATGATGTAGAAAGTGCTTGGAAAGTACTTTTATTAAATTAGAAATTATGGAAGTTATTGGTAAAGTAAAATTAATTGGAGAAGTTCAAACTTTTGGATCAAATGGATTTCAAAAAAGAGAATTAGTGGTTACAACAGATGATCAATATCCACAAATGATTAATATTGAGTTTCAACAAGATAAAGCAGACTTGTTAAACAACTATAAAGTTGGGCAAGATGTAAAAGTATCTATCAATTTAAGAGGTAGAGAGTGGATTAACCCACAAGGTGAAGCTAAATACTTTAACTCAATCGTAGGATGGAGAATAGAAAACTTATCTCAAGGTGCTTCTGCAGGTGGTAATATACCTCCTACAGATAATTTTGAGCCAGCATCTAAAATTACAGATGAAGAGCCAGACGATTTACCTTTCTAGACTATTGGAATTTTAGATAAAAATAAAAAAAAGAGTGTAATTTTTAAATTACACTCTTTTTTTATATAAAATTTTATTTTGCTTTTTTAAATCGAAAGACCTAATAATCCAACAATCTAAATATCTGCAATTATTTTTTTTCTCCTTTCTTAGGCATTGGTCCACGTAAATGAATAACCAATCCGTTTAAGAAATTACGTAAAATTTGATCTTGACATTCCATATACTTTGGATGCTCTTCACTTCTAAATAAAGCGCCTAATTCGGCTTTACTTACCTTAAAGTCAACCAAAGCGCAAATGTCTACAATATCAGTATCGCGCAGTTTATGAGCTACACGTAGTTTTTTTAAAATGTCGTTATTTGTTAATCCCATACAGCAAAGATAATTATTTTAAATTGAGTTTAATTTACTACTTGAAAAATTGCCCAGGCATAAATTGCAAATCTTACAAAACGAAATAAACCAAACAGAACAACACTTCTAAAAGGGTATTTTATCATACCGGCAGCTAAACAAGCTATAGAAAAAGGCAGTGGTAATAAAGCACCGACTAAAATTAAAATTCCACCCCATTTTCGAGTGTTTTTTAAGTTGTCTGCCATTTTTACTTCTAAATATTCTTTTACAGATTTAATTTTTAAAGCTGTTTTTCCAATAAAATAAGAAAGTAAACCTCCTGAATAAGATAACGTAGCTAAGATTGCTAGATTTAAAACGGGTTCTGATGTTTTTTTAGACCATGCAATAAACATTTCTGGAGGCACTAACCCTAACAATGTTTCAGAAATAAAGAAAGCTGTTAAAACAGTTAGTCTAGAAAAAGTTTCTGTAAAATGATGTAAACCCTCATTTATATTATAAACATATTTATTAAAAAGAAATAAACTAACCACAACGGCAAGGATAGGTAAGAAAGCTTTTTTTAAGCTTTCCCAAACAAATAAATAGAAACCAGTTCTACCATAATAATTATGGAGTCTTTTTCCTATAAATGCCTTTTTTTTCTTTCTTTTTTTACGCTTTTTTTCCAAGTAGGTAATTGTTTAAATGATACTGCAAAAATAAGAACAAATTCTAAATAAATAAGGTTACAATTTTAGTTTAATAGTTTTTTAAGATTTTCTTAATTTAGCCATAAATACAGCAAAAATGATTTGGCTAACAGATAAAATAGAATTCCCGCCTTATGAGTTTACAACGGATGATGGAATTATTGCTTTGGGTGGAGATTTATCTGAAGAACGATTGATTTATGCCTACAGAAACGGAATCTTTCCTTGGTTTTCGGAAGGAGATCCTATTGTTTGGTATTGTCCTTATAAAAGAATGGTATTATATCCTGATCAAATAAAAGTGTCTAAATCGATGCGAAAAATTATCCATAAAAATCAATTTACAATAACAGAGAACAAAGCTTTTAAAGAAGTAATTTATAATTGTAAGAATATTGAAAGAAGTGATGGTTTTGGAACTTGGATTACGGATGATATGGAGCAGGCTTATATTAATTTACACAAAAAAGGCATTGCAAAGTCTATAGAAGTATGGCAGAATGATGAGTTAGTTGGTGGTTTATATGGTTTAGAAATAAATGCTATTTTCTGTGGAGAAAGTATGTTTAGCAAGGTCTCTAATGCTTCTAAATTGGCGTTTATTTATTTAGCTAAAAATAAAGAATACACCTTAATAGATTGCCAAATGCATAATGATCATTTAGCTAGTTTGGGGGCACAAGAGGTTGATAGAAGTATCTTTTTAAAGAACTTAAAGTCTTAGTTTTCTTTTTATTTATAAGATTTATTATAAGGAGTAGAAGGAGTTAGTCTGTTATTTTGACTCGTTAGTATGTTTTGTTAAACTGTTTGTCCTTTTATATGTTGAAATCAGTGAAATATCAATTTAAAAATCTGGAGCAACCGTAAAGTTCATTATTTTATTTGTTGATGGATGTCTAAACTCAATGAATTCTGCATGTAAATGCAACCTATTTTCTTTTTTTCCGTATAAATCATCACCTACAATCGGTGTGTTTAGTCCATTTTTATGAGCAGCATGTACTCTTAATTGATGAGTTCGTCCTGTAATTGGGTAGAAGTGAATTTTGGTTTTTTCATTTTCTTTTTTAATGACTTTCCAATCTGTTTCAGCATTTTTTCCGTGAACAAAATCGACTAATTGTTTGGGTCTGTCATCTAAATCTACACGTAATGGAAGTTTTATTTTTCCGCTTTCTTCAGTTAAATTACCATCTAATAAAGCAACATATCGTTTTTTTACAGTTCTGTTTATAAACTGACTTTGTAAAACTTTATTAGCTTCTTTGGTTTTGGTTAATAGTAAAATTCCGGAAGTAGACATGTCTAATCTGTGTACAATTAACGGACCTGTTGCGTTTGGGTATTTCTCCTTAATTCGAGTGTATACAGAGTCTGTAATATCTTTACCGGGTACAGATAAAAACTCAGTAGGTTTGTTTACAACCAATAAAACATCATCTTCATAAATGATTTCTAAAGTTTGTTTTTCTGCTAAATTTTCTAATAATAAATTATCGTCCATTTTAACACCATCTAACATATGTGTTAAAATGGGTTTGCATCTTCCTTGGCAAGCCGGATAATAGTTTTTATGTTTTCTAATTGCTGAGTTTGGCGAAATTCCCCACCAAAATTCAGCCATGCAAATAGGTGTTAAGTCGTTTAAAAAAGCGTGTTGTAATAATTTGGGTGCAGAACATTCTCCAGAACCAGCGGGTGGTTTTATGTCAGGATTGTTGAAAATGTCTAATAAATTACGCGGCTCTTTCTTTTGATTTAAGAAAGCATACTTACTAAAAAGTGTTTGTTGTAGGTAGTTAGATTTTTCTTTTCTTTCTTTTTTTAAGGAGGAAATTTTATCTTCAAAAAGTATTAATTCTGTTCTTTTTTTTGCAATTTTATCTTCGTAATATTCTACAAGTTCTTTGTAGTAGAACTGGTTATTAAAACTCTCTTGAACTAACGTTTTATTTAAAACATTAAAATCAGCTTCATTTAAAGTGGCTAACCCATTTGTTTTCTTAGTTTTTCTGTTTTTTTTCTGAAGTTTCATTTTTCTTCTCTCCAGCATTAAATCGTCTTCTATTTCTTCTGATAGTTTTTGAACAGATTTTTTTAGCTTTAAATATCCTTTATCCTTTTTTAAAATAGATAATTGTGCGTTTATTTTGTCTATTTCTTGTTCTCCTTTTATATAGAAACTACCTTCTGTTCTCATATTAAAAACAGGAGGTACAAATTTGTTAGGTAAGCTTTTATCAGCTAACTTCCCAGAAAAGGCGGCTAAATAGCCAATTTCATTTTGTTGATTTTTAACTACTAAAACGCCAAACATTTTACCAATTGGCAATTCATTTTCTATTTCTGTAAGTCCAAAATTATGTGTAAAATCAGTTTGGTTCTCTAAATATTCTTGGAGCTCATTTGCTGCAATTTTAGCCAACGTATGAGGTTGGTAATAAAAAGGGAATGTAAATTTTTCTGGAAGTTGAATTCTAGAAAAGTCTGCTTTAAAATTTTGGAAATAATTCAATATGTAAAATTAGGAAGTTAAAGACGAAACGTTGCACGTTGCAATCTGTCATTTATAGATTTACCCAAACCTGATTCAGGAAATCGTTCTGCAATAATTACATCCAGTTTTTTACTGTCTAATTCGTGTAATGAATCATATAATTTTGATGCAGCTTCATGCAAATCCCCTTTTTCTGATAAAATTATCTCAGTAAGATCAGTATCACTTAAAGAGTTCTTAAAAACCAAAACGCCAATTTTTTTTCCTTGATGATTTTTAACTTCAGCAGCAACATCATCAACCAAAAAAGTACGTGTACTAGGTGCGTAATGTCTTGCTAACATTCCTGGAGCATCCGGACTTACTTCATCCTTATTTTTTATAGAAATTTTACCAATAACCGCTTCAATATCCTCTAAAGCCAAAGCACCTAATCTATATATAATAGGTTCATCATCTATAAAACCAATAATGGTAGATTCAATTCCGTTTGTGCAAGGGCCACCATCTAAAACTTGTTGAATATCATTTTTAAAATAACGTTCTACGTGTTCTGGTTTTGTTGGGCTAATACTTCCAAAGGGGTTTGCACTTGGTGCTGCTAATGGAAAAGGAAGTTGTCTTAATAACTCTAAAGTTACAGGATGATTAGGAACACGAACCG
The DNA here is from genome assembly GCF_009796785.1 of Polaribacter sp. L3A8. NCBI lineage: Bacteria > Pseudomonadati > Bacteroidota > Flavobacteriia > Flavobacteriales > Flavobacteriaceae > Polaribacter > Polaribacter sp. L3A8. The sequence goes on along the minus strand of NZ_CP047026.1, from coordinate 2,608,930 downwards.
CAACAGTATCTTTTCCGGCAGTAATAAGATCTGGAATATTTTTATCCTTTTTTAAAACCAATGTCATAGAACCAGGCCAAAATGCAGCTGCTAGTAACTTTGCTTTTTCAGGAATATGTGTTACAATTCCCTCTAAAGAATCTACAGAAGGAATATGTACAATTAAAGGGTTAAAAAACGGACGTTTCTTTGTAGAAAAAATACTTTTTATGGCTTTTTCGCTAAAAATATTTCCTGCCAATCCATAAACGGTTTCTGTAGGTATGGCAACCAATTCTTCATTGGTTAGTAACTGTACTGCTTTTTGTATGTCTTTAGAAATGATGCTCATTGCTTATGTTATAGGCTGCAAATTTAAAGATAAAATAGCACAAATTGGTTTACTTAATTTGATAAGAAATAAAGTTAGTGTCTCATTTTAAATATAAGCTGCATTTTTAATAAAATTTAGCATTTTCTTTAGACTATTTTATTTGTTATGAACGTAGGTTCTTTATATTTGCAAAAAAATAATAAATGCCAAGGCCAAAAAAGAAAAGGAAAGTTAATTGTCCGCCTAAAATGCTTGGTTTTAAACCTTTTGGAATTCGATTTTGTGATACGGAGCATATTGTAATGCAGTATGAAGAATACGAGGCCGTTAAGTTGGTTGTTTATGATAGTTTTTCGCAAGGTATAGCGGCAGAAAAAATGGAAGTTTCTAGACCTACGCTTACCAGGATTTATAACAGTGCTTTAAAAAAAATTGCACAAGCATTTGTAGAGGGAAAATCGATCCTTATAAAAGGAGGGAACTTCGAGTTTGAAAAAGATTGGTATAAATGCAACAACTGTTTCAGGTTAATAGGAGACATCACAAATTCTAAAGTATGTGGAGATTGTTCTTCTGATGAAACTACCGAATTATTAAATTTAAAAGAATAAAAAGAATCATGTGTGTTTATATGCATGATACATTAATATTAATTATTTACGGTTTAAAAATCGATAAATAGTCTCATTAGAGAACGGCGTTCTATGAACGTTTAAATGAAAGTACTTATGACAAATAATATACCAATTGAAGATCAATATAAAAGAACATCTTTATTTGAAAAAGAAAATGTAAATTATTTAGTGCATGTTTTAAAGAGATTTAACACGGTGCCTAAAGTAAACAACATTAATATTATTACTTCTAGCAGTGAACCTAGCATCTTTAAAATAGTACCCAATGAATCGATTATTATTGGTTCATTATATCTAAAAAATCCTGTTTTAGCTTTAGTTTATTTAAGATATGGTATAGAATGGCAGCTTTGGTATAAAGCATTAGGAAACGAAAAAAACGGAACTTCTTTATGTAATATTGCAGCATTAGAAGTAACTAGAATATTTTATAAATTATTACGAAAAGAGGATAAAGAGAAATTAAAAAATCAAGATTATTTTTTAATGAATTTAATTAAAAATGAACAAGATTTAAATGCCGTATATTTATTAAAACATGAGGCTTTACAGGCTATTCATGGATTAAATAATGATAATAAAATATTTGAAGAATCTTGGGAACCAATTATTGAAAACTTAGCAAAACCCACAGAATATTTATTAATGGATGGTGGCGATTTTAGATTGAATATTGATGAGGTAGATTTGTTAAACAAATATGGTTGTAGGCCATTTCCAAGACCAGAAGCATTTACTTTTGCTTCTTCTACGGCAACAAGTGTTTCTAACTTTGCGTATGATAAAACAGATAAAGTAAGAAGTATTTTAATTAAAAATAGCTTAAAAAATGGTTTTAAAGAAACGGCTATAGAGTTTGCAGAATCATTAAAAGATAATCTTAGAAAGATATTTAATTTAAATGATGAGTGTCAGGTTATTTTTTCGCCATCAGGTACAGATTCTTCACTTCAAATAGCAGCAATTACTCAGATTATTACAGACAAAGAAATTACCCATGTTTTGGTAGCTTCTGATGAAACGGGTAGTGGTGTTGCTGGTGCGTTACAAGGACGTCATTTCGAAAATAATACTGCACTTAATTATCCTGTTAAAAAAGGAGATAAAATTGAAGGTTTTAGAGATATCGATTTAATTAAAATTCCTTTTAGAGATGAAAGTGGTCAATTAAAATCTACAGTACAATTAGATGATGAAGTTTTTACAGCCATTTCTGAAACCAATAAATTAGGACGACACATTGTTTTACATGTAATGGATCATTCTAAATTAGGTTATCAATCGCCTAGTAAAGACATGTTAGATAAATTAGATACACTTAAAGGGGTGTCATTACAAGTTCTTGTAGATGCAGCGCAACTTCGATTAGATCCTTTAGATATTCAGAATTATTTAAGCAAAGGATATATTGTTAGTATTACAGGAAGTAAATATTTTACAGGACCTCCGTATTCTGGAGCCTTAATTTTCCCAGAATCTGTTAGTAAATTAATGGACGATGCTAAAAATATATTACCAAAAGGATTAACTGAATATTATAATAATTCAGATTGGCCAACAGCTTGGTTTTGCTCTAAAAACTTATCTGATGGATTTAATTTTGGTTCTTATATGCGTTGGAAAGCTGCCATTGTAGAAATGGATAGATATTACAAAACGCCAATATTATATAGAAATATGGGAATTGAAATGTTTTGCAATTTTGTTGAAGATTCTATAAAAGAAGCTACTTTTTTAGAATTACTTTGTGATGAGGAGGCAAGTGTAAAAACGTATGATAATCAAGAATTCGGGATCAGAAATATCCGAACCATTTTTCCTTTTTTCATCCTTAAAAATAAGGAAGCATTATCTGTAGAAAATGTAAAGAAATTGTATGTGTTGTTAAATTCAGATTTATCTGCTCAGTTTAAAGGAGCGTCTTTAAAGGTAATTAGACTTGCTGCTCAAAAATGTCATATTGGTCAAGCAGTAAATGTAAAATACGGAAACGATTTACAAAGTGCAGTTTTACGAATTAGCTTGGGAGCAAGAGTTATTTCAGAAAGTTGGGTAAATAGAGATATTAGCCTTTATTTTAGAAATATAGAATCTCAAATGGATGAGATTACGGTAATTATTAAGAAAATAGAATTGATTCTTAGCAATCCAGAATTATTAAATTAAAAGATTTTATTAAAATAAATTCCTTTTTTCCCTTTCTAAACTGATAAGAAGTATCGATTTAGAAAGGGATTTTTTTTTAAAATTCTATTTCGTCTTCAAGATCGTCATCAAAGTCTTCATTCTCTTCATTATCATAAGTCGCAGTTGGGCAAAATAGTAAATCCGTTGGGTTGTCAATTTCATACAAATACTCATATCCTTTAGATTCTTTTCTACAAAAAGGCTCTAAAAGGCGCGCCATATTAGTAAAACCATCTAACGTTAAAACACAGAAAAAAGTTTCATTGTCTTCAGATAATATACCTTCATCAGATTTAAATAAACCAAAAATTAAATTGCAATTACGTGGTGAGATAAAATCTACCTGTGCCAAATCTAACTTTTGTTTTTTATTGATAATAGTATCTACAATTAAGTCTCTAAACAAAACGGCTTCTGCTTTGTCAAAATTATATAAACGAACGATATTCTGATCGTGACCATCTATATTTTCAATATAATCTAATTCCATTTTTTATTTTTAATATTCAAAAGAAAAACACTTCGGTAAGCTCAGTATAACATTCAGAATTTTAATGAATGTAATGTTTGTCAGTCTGAGTTTATCTAAGACTCATTCACTTATTTTAATGCGCCTGTAGCCAATTTTCTCCAATGCCAACTTCAACATCTAAAGGAACACTCATTTTAAAAGCATTTTCCATTTCGTACTTTATAATAGGTCTAATAATCTCTAATTCGTCTTTATGTGCATCAAAAACCAATTCATCATGCACTTGCAACAACATTTTAGATTTAAAACCTTCTTTCTCAAAACGGTTATGAATATTAATCATGGCTAATTTTATAATGTCTGCTGCAGAACCTTGTATCGGTGCGTTTACAGCATTTCTTTCTGCGCCACTTCTAACCATAGCGTTTCTAGAATTAATGTCTTTTAAATACCTACGTCTGTTTAAAACAGTTTCTACATAACCATGTTCTCTTGCAAAATCTACTTGTGCAGACATGTATGCTTTTAACTTCGGATAGGTTTCGTAATACGTATCAATTAATTCTTTAGCCTCACTTCTAGATAAATCTGTCTGATTGCTTAATCCGAAAGCAGAAACTCCGTAGACAATTCCAAAATTGACTGTTTTTGCATTACTTCTTTGTTCACGAGTAACTTCATCTAACGGAACATTAAAAACTTTTGCAGCGGTAGAAGCGTGAATATCTTCACCGTTTTTAAAAGCTTCAATCATGTTTTCTTCTTCACTTAAAGCTGCTATAATTCGTAATTCTATTTGAGAATAATCGGCTGCTAACAATACATAGTTTTCATCTCTAGGTATAAACGATTTTCTTACTTCCTTACCACGTTCTGTTCTAATAGGAATGTTCTGTAAATTCGGATTGTTAGAACTTAATCTTCCTGTTGCAGCAACAGCTTGCATATATTCCGTATGAATTCTTCCTGTTTTAGGATTCACTTCATTTGGCAATGCATCTACATAGGTACTTTGTAATTTTTTATACTGACGATATTCTTGAATGTCTCTAATAATTTTATGATCTTTTGCTAAGAATGATAAAATATCTTCTCCTGTTTTATACTGACCTGTTTTTGTCTTTTTTGGTTTTTTAACCAACTCCATTTTTTCGAACAAAACAATTCCTAATTGTTTAGGAGAAGCAATATTAAATTCTTCACCTGCTTGCTCGTAAATATTTTTTTCAAGTCTATCAATGTCGTCTGTTAAGGCAACAGATAAGTCTTTTAAGAAATCAATATTAATGTTAATTCCCTCAATTTCCATGGCAGTTAATACCGAAACTAAAGGCGTTTCTATATCATTAAAAAGGTTGGTTACATTTCCGCTTTCTAATTCGCTTGTAAACAATTGTTTTAATTGAAACGTAATATCTGCATCTTCTACGGCATATTCTGTTTGGTCTGCAAGCGGAACAACACGCATCGTCAATTGGTTCTTTCCTTTTTTACCAATTAAATCTACAATAGAAACTGGTTGATAATTTAAATATGTTTCTGCCAACATATCCATATTATGACGCATATCTGGATTGATCAAGTAATGTGCAATCATGGTATCAAATAATTTCCCTTTTACAGGCATATCATAATTGGATAAAACCTTGATATCATACTTTAAATTATGCCCAATTTTTTCGATTCCATCGGATGTGAAAAACGGACGAAATTCTTCTAAAATTGCTTTGGTTTCTTCTTGGTCTTCTGGGAATGAAACATAATATCCTTTACCAACTTCGTAAGAAAAAGCAATTCCTATTAATTCTACTTCTAAAGCTTTTAAACCTGTAGTTTCTGTATCAAAACAAACAGAAGTTTGTTCCATTAATTTTTTAAGTAATAATTTTCTGGCAAAAGGAGAATCTATATGTTGGTAAAAATGACTTGTATCTTTTATCGTTTTAAAACCAGATGCAATTGCTTCTTCAGAAACACTTCCGCTTCCTGGAGCTGCGAATAAATCAAACTGACCTTCTGGAGCTACTTTTTTGCTTTGCAACGGACTTGAGTCTGTCGTGTTTTTGTTATCTTCTACAGAGTTTGCTTTTTCTGCATTTTCAACTGCAAAAGTTCGTAAGAAATTGGTTAATAAATTTCTGAACTCTAACTCGTTAAAAAGTTCCGTTACTTTTTCTTTATCTGGCTGGTCTAATTCAAAATCTTTAGCATCAAAAGTTACCGGCACATCTAACATAATTGTTGCCAATTGTTTAGAAAGCAAACCTAATTCTCCGTTTGCTTCTATTTTCTCTTTCATTTTTCCTTTTAGCTCATGGGTATTTGCTAACAGATTTTCCATAGAACCGTAAGCAGCCAAAAATTTCTTAGCTGTTTTTTCTCCAACACCTGGTAAACCTGGGATATTATCTGCAGAATCTCCCATCATTCCTAAGAAATCGATGACTTGCTCTGGATTTTCTACACCAAATTTTTCTTTCACTTCATCCACGCCCCAAATATCGTAACCACCACCAAAACGAGGTTTGTACATAAAAATATTCTCAGAAACTAACTGAGCAAAATCCTTATCTGGCGTTACCATATAGGTTTTGTAGCCTTCTTTTTCTGCTTGTTTAGAAAGTGTTCCAATAACATCATCTGCCTCAAAACCTTCTTTTACCATAATAGGAATGTGCATGGCTTTTAAAATTTCTTGAATGTAAGGCACTGCTAACTTAATAGCTTCCGGAGTTTCATCTCTGTTGGCTTTATAAGCTTCAAACATTTCTACTCTGTCTACACTTCCGCCTTTATCAAAACAAACCGCTAAATGATCTGGTCTTTCACGTTTTATAACGTCTAAAAGAGAATTCATAAACCCCATAATTGCAGAAGTATCCAATCCTTTAGAGTTTATTCTTGGGTTCTTTATAAAAGCATAATATCCTCTAAAAATTAATGCAAAAGCATCCACTAAAAAAACTCTTTTTTGATCTGACATTATATTGGTTTTGTGGTTTAAATGATGATAATTTGACCTCAAAAATAGTGTTTTTTGAGATTCGAGAAAGGTACAAAACTTTAACAAGACGTTAAAATCCATTCGATATTTAAACAGTTATCTTTGCTAACATTTTAAAATAGATCTATGCCACGTTGGGTTTTTCCTTTAATCATATTAACAATTGTTATTATACTTGTAGAAGTTTATACATTTCAAGCATTTAAAACGGTTTCTAAAAGTAAAATAGTTCGTTATTCTTTTCTATTAGTAAGTATTGCGGTTTACATTAATTTCTTTATAAACATAATTACGTATTCTAGAAGCGAAGGGCAAACGCCACAATTTCAGATGGCAATGGGGTTGTTGTTAACCGTTTCTATACCCAAACTTGTTATTATCATATTACTTTTTGGAGAAGATGCATATCGTTGGGTTTTAAAACTATTTTCTGCTGTTTCAAGCGAACAAACAAAATCTTTAGTTGGTAGAAGAAAGTTTATTTCTCAATTAGCTTTAGGGTTGGCAGCCATACCTTTTGCAGCTTTTATTTACGGAATTATTCAAGGAAAATACAATTACAAAGTTTTAAAGTACCAATTGAGTTTTAAAGATTTACCTGATGCTTTCGATGGATTTACAATCACTCAAATTTCCGATATACATTCTGGTAGTTTTACTAATAAAGAAAAAATACAATACGGAGTCGATTTAATCAATCAACAAAAATCGGATATCATGTTGTTTACAGGAGATATTGTAAATAACAAAGCCGATGAAATGGACAATTGGATGGATGTTTTTGATAAGTTGGAGGCAAAGGAAGGCAAATATTCTATTCTAGGAAACCATGATTATGGCGATTATATGGATTGGGGTAATCCGCAAGACAAAATAGACAACTTTCAAAAAGTAAAAGATATTCATCAAAAAATAGGATTCGATTTATTGTTAGATGAACACCGTTATTTAGAAAAAGACGGACAAAAAATTGCTCTAGTAGGTGTAGAAAATTGGGGAAAAGGATTTAACCAAGCAGGCGATTTGGCAAAAGCCTCTGCAAACATCAAAAAAGAAGATTTTAAAATATTAATGTCTCACGATCCAAGTCATTGGGAGTATAAAGTAAAAGAAGATCCTTTTAATTATCAGCTTACTTTAAGTGGGCATACACATGGTTTGCAAATGGGTATCGAAATTCCGGGTTGGTTAAAATGGAGTCCTTCTAAATACGTTTACAAACAATGGGCAGGTTTGTATGAAGAATATGGCAGATACATTAATGTAAACCGAGGTTTTGGGTACCATGCATTTCCGGGTAGAGTAGGTATTTGGCCAGAAATTACGGTGATAGAATTGAAGAAAGCCTGATACTCAGGTTGTTTAATTACTTTTCTTTATCTTTGTTTAATTACAAATAGATATTTACGCATTTTCCCTCTTTAAAAATTTATATTATGGCAAAATTTGGTGAATTAATTAGTACTGAAAAGCCTGTTTTAATCGACTTTTATACAGATTGGAATGATACGGATAACACGATACATACCTTAAGAGATGTCGCTTCCGTATTAGGTGCAAAAGCCAAAGTAATTAAAATAGACATAAAAAAGAATGAAACTCTTGCAGATGCTTTGCAGGTAAAGGGAAGCCCTACTTTTATGATTTATAAAAATGGCCAAATGAAATGGCGTCAAACCGGTTTGCAAGACGCAAATACCTTAATTGGTTTGGTAAAAGAATACCTTTAATTTTTTTAGAAGCTATTTCCTGCTTTCACTACTCGCTTTTTTTACCCTAAAAAGGAATAAAAAAGAGCTCAAACAGATAGCCTGTCTTGAGCGAAGGCGAAAGGTTCAATCAGGGCTAGAGCTTGTTTGCTAACCTTTGTTATTTCGGGGAACGAAGCAATCTCTTGTATATGAACTATATGTGTTAATTTCTTCAGAAATCTGTATCGAGATAAAATTAAGAAAACTAAACTTTTAGATTTCTCAATCGCAAAAAAGTTCATTTCTAAATGACATTTGGAGGCGTAATTCACCTTTTTTACAGTAAAATACGCTATATTTTTGTGTTACTATTTGGTTGGTAGTATAAGTAAAACGATCCGTCATTGCGAGGCACGAAGCAATCTCTATTTTCACTTACTGTCACATCGAGTGGATTTTATTTTTTATGAAATTAGTATCGAGATGCGATCCTTAAAATTAAGGAAAGTTATAAGATTTCTCAATCGCAAAAAAGCTCATTTCGAAATGACAATTTGGGCATTTTATATCGACTTAAAAACAAACCCTTTATCAGAAAAATGTTTTAATACTTTTGGTAATGCGTATTGCATTCTTTCGGCAGCTTTAACACTATCATGAAAAACAATAATACTTCCTGCTTTGGTGTTTTTTAAAACATTGTTTAAGCATTTTTCATTAGAAATTGTTGTGTCAAAATCAGCAGATAAAACACTCCACATAATAATTTTATAGCCTCTTTTTAGGAGTTCTTTAGCTTGTGCTTTTTTTATTTTTCCGTAAGGCGGTCTGAAAATTTTTAAGTTTTGAGTTTTAAGTTTTAAGTTCTTAAATTCTTTAGAGATAACATGCTCACACGTTAAAGTATTCTCAATATAGGTAGCATTGTTGGTTTGCCAACCTTTTAAATGGTTTTGTGTATGGTTTCCTATAGAATGCCCGTCTGAAATTATATCCTTAAAAATTTCAGGATGATTTTGGATGTTTTTTCCAATACAAAAAAATGTGGCTTTTGCGTTGTATTTCTTTAATTCAGCTAAAACAAATTGAGTAATTTTGGGCGTTGGTCCATCATCAAAAGTAAGAAAAATCTCTTTTTTATCAGAATTAAAACGCCACGTATATTTAGAGAATAATCTCATAATAAAACGTGGCGTTTCGGGGAAATAACTTTTCATTTATAAAATATTATTCTTCATCCGGAATAAGATGATTAAATAGCTTTACAATATTTATAAATTCGTTTTGTAAAGCATCTAAATATTTTTTATCAACTTCACCTGCTTCTGCCTGACTAATAATATTTCTGTACATGTACAGCGTTGTATCTATTTCATCAAAAATAAGTTCTGTATCCTCTTTAGAGAAAGTACTTAACCAAAGTAATTTTTCTTTAAATAAATCAACTAATGTTCTAGATGTTTCTCTTGCTTTTTTAGTGTCTTTTAAACGGTAATACGCTTCTGGATACCCTAATGATAAACTATAGTGATCAAAGTCTTTAATTGGCATTTTATCTAAAGACAAGTCTAAGATTTCTAATGCTTTTGCAGTATCTCCTTCTTTACCAAAAGCTTCAGACAAACGCAATAAACTATTACGCATAGAAATTGAATTTCTTTTGGTTTGTTCGTCTAAATAAATTTTACCGTCATTAATATTTCTCCAATTCCATTTCTGAATGTTTGTATACATTTTTTCTGGGTCAATTCTACCCATGTCAAACAAACTCTTTTTAGCCATTGGCGTTTTAATTGGTACTAATTTATAAGCCAAACCATCTAATTGTAAGTAGTCTTTTAACCAAAGATATTCTTCGGCAGCATTTGCACCACCTGTAAAATAAATAGGTCGTTCCCAATTGTTATTGGCAAGAATATCTAACATTAAAATTCTATTTTTAAACAAGGCTCTATTATCAATAGTAATATCAATATAAGGCACAATTTTATCTGCATCCTTTTGAGCTACAATTCCGTTTTTTAAGACCATTTGTTTGTTAACAGGAATTCTAATTTTATTAGTTGGATAAAACTTTTCTTTCTGACCGTTTTCTGTTTCAACATACGTAGCATCACTATCAGAAGCAATCCAACGCATAAAGTTTTTAATGGTCATTACAGAATCTTTAAAACGAGGATGATCCATTGAATAAGCAACGTCTAAAGTTCCGTATTTATATTGATCGTGTTTTAATTGAGATGGAATAGGAGCTGCTTTATAAGTAGCTCGTTTCATCTGATCTATGTACCAATCGGTTGCAAAAAGTGATGTGTTTACAAGTTTTATATCTGTTCTTATGTTTTCTACCTCTTGCATGTACCAAAGCGGAAAAGTATCATTGTCGCCAATGGTAAACATAATAGCATTTTTGTCACAACTTTCTAAATAAGCTTGTGCGTTTAAATGTGTTGTGTATCTGTTAGATCTGTCGTGATCATCCCAATTTTGAGAAGCCATTAAAGTTGGTACTGCTAAAAGAGACACTAAAGAAACCGCAATGGCAACCATTTTTTTATTAGCAAAATTCTTTAAATATTCATATAAAGCAAGTACGCCAAAACCAATCCAGATGGCAAAAATGTAAAAACTTCCTACAACTGCATAATCTCTTTCTCTTGGTTCAAAAGGCCTTGGATTTGTGTAAAAAATAATGGCAAAACCCGTAAAAGCAAAGAATAGGAAAAGTGTGAAGAAATTCTTTTTATCCCATTTAATTTGGTAAAGCAATCCTATAATTCCTAAAATTAAAGGTAAAAAGTAATATTTGTTTCTTCCTTTATTGTTTAATACTTGCGAAGGAAGTTCCTTTTGAGAACCCAATCGTACTTCATCAATGGCAGTAATTCCGCTAAGCCAATTTCCATTAAAAGCATCTAAGTTTCCTTGAATATCATTTTGTCTTCCTACAAAATTCCACATAAAATAACGTCCATACATGTAGCCAAATTGGTAGCTCATCATAAACTTTATGTTTTCTGAAAATGTGGGTCTACGTTTACTGTTTTGCGGAATTCCGGCAATAGATTTGTACATTTTTTCTGATGCAGAATTTACCATTCTAGGTATAAATCCTTTGTGCTTATCAGACCAATTTGGTACTACTCCTTCGTAATTATTTACAATTTCGTATTTGCCGTTTCTTTTTTCGTACTTAGGCTTATCATCCTTGTAAGGCTTGTTTTCATCTTGTGTTCTTTCATAAGAGTTAGAATAATAAGTATCATAAAAAACATTGGCATCACCATATTGTTCACGATCATAATAGGCTAATAACTCACGAGCACTAGACGGGTTGTTTTCATTAATTGTAGTATTTGCATTTGCTCTAATTGGTAACATCATCCAAGAAGAGAAACCAATCATAATAAACAATACAGATAGTATTAAGGTATTTGCGTGTATTTTGTTTTTTTTACGTGTAAAATTTAATCCGAAATAGAACAATGCTACCAAAATTAAGGCAGCTATAATACTTCCAGAATTATAAGGCATTCCTATTGAGTTGATAAAAAATAACTCAGAAGCACTAAAGAATTTTAATGTAAAAGGAAATAGAAATTTAAAAACAAACATTAGCGCAATAACAGAAATTACGGTTGCTATTGCAGTTGTTTTTAAGTTGATTTCTTTATACGTTTTAAAGAAATAGAGCATTACAATGGCAGGAATTACCAATAATGATAGAATGTGTACTCCAAACGATAAACCAACAACAAAACTGATTAGAATTAACCATTTGTTACCTCTAGCAGTATGTATTTCACTTTCCCATTTTAAACCTAGCCAGAATAATAATGCCATTAAAAATGATGACATTGCATATACTTCTCCTTCTACAGCACTAAACCAGAAACTGTCTGAAAACGTATACGCTAAAGAACCTACAATAGAACTCCCTAAAATGGCAATGTATTTTCCTTCGGAAATAGCACCTGTTTTTAAAGATAATTTCTTTGCTAAGTTACTTATGGTCCAAAACATAAACAAAATAGTAAATGCACTTGCCAAGGCAGACATAAAGTTTACCATTTTAGCAATTTGGTCTAAACTAGAAGTAAACATTGCAAAAAATGCGCCCAACATTTGAAACAAAGGTGCTCCTGGTGGGTGACCAACTTCTAACTTTACTGAGGTAGAAATGTATTCTCCACAATCCCAGGCACTCACAGTTGGCTCTAAGGTTAGGGTATATGTAATTAAAGCAATTACAAATGTAGCCCATCCTAAGATGATGTTCCATTTTTTAAAATTTGCTGATGTCATAGTCTTTTAATAAGTTGTGGCGAATTTACTAATAAATATGAATAAAAATAGTTGAGAAGCGCTTTTATAACTGATAATTTCATCTTAAATGTTTGTTAAATGAAAAAAAAATAAAAAAATGTTTGCGTGTTCTAAATAAAGGTTTAAATTTGCACCCGCATTAGAGTATTGGCCTATGGTGTAATTGGTAACACACCGGTTTTTGGTACCGACATTCAAGGTTCGAGTCCTTGTAGGCCAACAAAAAAATCCTAACAATTTAAATTGTTAGGATTTTTTACATTTAGAAAGTTTTTTTCTAAGTGATATTAATATCTATAAGTTTCCTTTTTTGTTATTTGATTAGTTCGCTAGGTTTTATGCCAAATCTTTTTGTAAAAGCTTTATTAAAATAATCTGTACTATTTAAACCAATAGCAAACGTAACTTCTTTTATTGTTTGGTATTCATTTTTTAAAATTAATTCATAGGCTTTTAATAAACGTATTTCTAAGATAATTTTTACAGTAGATAAGCCTGTTTTTGCTTGTAAAATTCTTCCCAATTGTTTTGTGCTGTAATTGCAGGCTGTGGCTAAGTCATTTACAGAAAACTCTGAGTTGTTTAAGTTTTCTAAAATAATAGATCTTACTTTATTAACAAATTCAGAATTATAACTAGTCATTTCTATGTCATTATAGTTAATGTTTTGCAATTTGTCTCTGTATATTTTATTTTCTAGGAGATTATAAATTCTAGATTGAATTTCTTTTGCTTTAAATGGTTTTACTATAAAGTCATCAATACCAAGAGTAAGTTTTAAAGCTTCTGTTTCTTCTGGTGGTGATGCAGACATCAATATAAAAGGAGTTTCTTTATACTTGTCTAACTTGTTTAATTCTTCTTTAAATTTAAATCCTTGCATAATAGGCATGTATAAATCAGATAAAACTAAATTAAATTGATATGCCTTAGCTAATGTTAACCCGTCTTTACCATTGTAACAGGTAAAACAATTAAACTCTGTAGAAAGTAATTCTTTTAAGTAAATTAAAATATCTGTATTGTCGTCTACGATTAGAATTTTAGGTAAATTTCTTTTTTTCGAATCTTTTTCTTTTTCAGTGTCTTCTTTTTCGTTAATTAAAATATAGTCAGAAGTGTTTTCTGTAACTTGTAGGTCATTATTTTTATCAAGCGTTAAGGTTACTGTAAATGTAGTGCCTTTATTTTTTTTACTTTTTACGTCTATTTTTCCGTTTAAATTTTTTATTAATTCAGAAACTAAAGAAAGACCAATACCAAAGCCACCAGAATTTATGTGTTCTTTAGATTGAAAGAATCTTGAAAATATATGAGGAATTTCTTCTTCAGAGATTCCTATACCAGTATCTTTTATGGTAATTAATAATTCGTTTTTATTCACTAAAGTTTCTACATAAATAGTTTCGCCCGTATGTGTGTATTTTATAGCATTGGTAATTAGGTTATGTATAATTTTGGTAAGACTATTGTAATCGTAGGTTAAATTCTTATTGGTGGCTTTTATATTTGTTTTGTAGTATAAATTTATACGTTTTAAAGTTACGTTGCCTTCAAAAGAATAAACTATTTTTTTTAGAAATGCACCTAAGTTTTTAGATTCTGTATTCGATATTATTTTTTTATTCTCTAATTTTAATAAGGTTAAAAAATCGTTAAGCGAAGTAGTTAATTGTTCGCTACTTTTAAGTGTTTTATTTGTATAATCTAGTATTTTGGCGTTGTCAAAAATATTTTGCCTAATCAAGCTTAAATACCCAATAATAATAGTAATTGGTGTTCTTATCTCGTGAGATAGGTTTTGTATGTATAAGTTTTTAAGGGCAACTATTTCTTTGTTTTTTTCTAGCTCTAAATTTAAAATATACCTCTTTTTATTTCTAGTATGAGAGATTCTGTAGAAAGTAAATAGCAAGATGTAAATTATTGCAATAAAAACATAAATTAAGTATTCTTTTGTTCTTTTATTGATTATTTCTTGGCTCTTATTTTGTGCATTTAGCTTTACAACTTCGTTATCTAGTTTTAGTTTGTAAATAGTTAAATCGTTTGTAATTTTAGATTTTAATGAATTAATAGAATCTAATATGTGATGATGTTTTTCTTTGTATTGTAACGCTAATTTATAGTTACCTGTAGCTTTGTAAAATTTTGAATATGATTTGTTTATAGAGATATCTGTGTTTTTATTGATGGTGCTGTCTTTTTTTAGAAGATCTACATAATAAGCCGCTTTTTCTAAATCGTTTTTTTGTAAGTAGATAGTTAAGTAATGGCCGTTTTTAAATTGTTCGAATTCCTTAAAATTATTATATTTTTCATCATATGCTTTCTTTAAGCAAGCAATAGCTTCATCATAGTTTCCGCAATCCAGATGTATAAGCATACTTTCTTTGTAATAATCTGCTAACGTATTTAAATTATTAACTCCGTCTAAGTTAATTGATTTTATAATAGAAAGCGCTTTTTTACAATCACCTCCAGCAGATATCCAAGATGCTTTCATTGTTTTAAATGAAATTTCTAAAAGTCTATAATCTTTAGGAATAAGCTCTTTTTTGTAACTATTAAAGCGAGCTTCAAAAATAGCAATGGTTTCTTCTGTATAAGTTGGTAAATCGTACGCTATGTATGTAGAAGCCAGCATTATTATAGTTTCTAATTCGTCTATCTTAGCATTTGCTTTATCAAAGTAATCAATACTTTTATTAAAGTTTTTTACTGCATTAGCGATATCATTTTTTTGATTACTTAGATATCCTACATGTTTTATAGTGCGTGCTAACGTGTAGTAATCGCTATTATTTTTTTCTAATAATGTATGATAATATTTAATAGAATCTACTTTAGCCTCTGGCAAAAAAATATTTTCTATTAAGCTAATAACTGTATTGGTATATATTTTTTTAATAGCTTTACCTGTCTTCGTTTCTTTTTCTTGGTTAGAAAACGAGCTTTTTATACGGTTTAGCTGATGTAGAAGTTTGTAAATTCTATTTTTTGTAGTGTCAATAGATACAATTGCAGTTTCTAATTGAAGTTTAGTTAGTTTTTTCTTTATAGTTACAGTGTCAATATTTGTTTGCGCTTTTGTAAGTAGAGATAAGCATAAAAAAAAGTAAAAAAATATCGATTTCATTAGAGGGCTTTAATTATGTAAAATTAAACTTTAATATTTTGTAATAATCTGTATTAGTTAGTAATATTTAACTAATGTCTAAAAAAAATAGATAAATGTCTAAAAATAGTGCAAATTAATTTTTTTATGTCTATTCTAAAGTACAATTCGTCTTTTTAAAAGTTTTTTTGTAATATATAAATTGTAACTTTGCAAAGAGTCCCCTAACATTATATTTAGTACAAGTAGTGCAAATTAATTTTAAACATTTATAAAAATAAAAGATGTTGGGACAGTTCTTATTAAGTTTAACAAACGGGTTATCTAAACCTGTTTTTGTGTGGATTTTTCTATTTTTCACACTTTTTACATCTGCAAACGAAATTGAAAAGGCAGAAAACAATTACAAATTAGTTAACTACGTTACTATTAACAATGAAGCCGTTAAATATACTGGTTTTTTACAGGAATTCAATAATTTCTGGAAAAGTTTATCCGAAGGTTTAGAAACGAGTAGTTTAATTATTTCTTCAAAAGAAATTACAAAAAACACATTAACTGTAAATGAATCAGCTACAACTTCAATGGCAGCTTGTGGAGGTACATTGCCAGAAGATGATTTTGATTGTGATACGATCTTAAATGTAGATGATTTAGATGATGATAACGATGGTGTTTTAGATACAGATGAATGTATGGGATTCGTATATTCTGTGCCTGTTGTTACAGAAGGTTTTGAGGCTGCTGGTTTTGTTACAGATGCTGGTGTTAATGATGCTGCTTGTGCAATTTCGGGTTGTAATGTGCCTAAAGGTGGGGGTATTACTCTTTTAGATCCTTCAACAATAACATGTTGGCAACCAACAACGGGTGTTGTAGAGTCTACTAAAGGTTTACATCCGGTACCATCAGGTAAAGCTGCTGTTTTTAATGCATTTGCAGCAAATACAAATGCTAATGTTTGTAGAAGACTTGGTATAGATTATAATGGAAATGGTAGGTTTGGAGAAATTGTTTCTATTGGTAACGTATCTATTGTAGAGGGTGTAACCTATTCTGTAGCAGTGTACGCAGCAGAAATTACAAATACAAATCCATATGTAAGTTCTTATTCGTTTGAATTTTATAATGCTGGTACAAGTACACCTGCAGGAATCCCTAATTTTAGTTTAAATAATATTACACAGGGTAATCAAAATTGGCAGCTAAACGAAACAGATTTTACTGCACCAGCAACAAAAAATATAGATATTGTTTTAGTACAAACTAATCCAGAAGAATTAGGGGCAGATATTGCTTTAGATGCATTTAGTATTTTAAGAGGTATATGTTCTGGAGATACAGATAAAGATGGTGTTTTAAATATTTACGACTTAGATTCAGATAATGATGGTATTTCTGATGTTTTAGAAGCAGGTGGTTTAGATTTAGATAACGATGGTAAGGCAGATGGACCTGTAGGTACTTCTGTTACTACTAATGGAGTGCCTAATTCTGCAGTAAATGGAGTTACTCCTATAAATTCTGACGGCGATGCTATTCCAGATTATTTAGACATCGATGCAGATAATGATGGTATTCCAGATAATATAGAAGCACAACCTACAAATGGTTACATTGCACCAAGCGGTATTGGTACTTCTATAACAGATAGCAATAACAATGGTATTGATGATTCTTACGAAGATACATTAACAGGAATACTTAAAATAACACCCGTAAATACAGACGCTACTGATACTCCAGATTATTTAGACTCAGATTCAGACAATGATGGTATTCTTGATATTGCTGAAAATGGTGATACTGATAATGTTTTGGCTAATACAGATGTAGATAATGATGGTTTAGACGATAATTTTGATGATAATGATGATTCTTCAAATTCTGGCTTTACAGTAAATGATGGTATAAACCCGCCAAATGCAAGTAATTTAGGTGATATTGATAATGATTTTTCTTCTGGAGGTGAAGTAGATTATAGAGATGATGTAAATTTAACAAATACAGATTCAGACAATGATGGTATTATAGATACAGCTGATGTAGATGATGATAATGATGGTATTTTAGATATAGAAGAACTATGTCCTGATGGACCTACATATCTTACAGAATCTAAAATAACTCTATTTTTAGATTTAGATGCTTTCGAAACTAGAACTACTTGGACTTTAACAGGACCGTCTGGTTTTGTATCACAAAGTGGTGGTCCTTATGTTAATGCAGATGATATTATAGATTTAGAGTTTATTACAACTGTAGAAGGTCAGTATAAGTTCTCTTTATTTACTTCAAGAACTCCAACTGGCGATGGTAGTAATGAGAATGGAACTTCTTTTTACAGAGTAGCGTTCGATGGAGTTGTTCAAGGGCAAGGAGATCCTTTCCGTAAACAGAATACTAATGGTACTTCTAATTTGTCATTCACTAGAAATCTTACATTTCCATTATCTCCTTACGTTTGTTTAACTGCAGATCCAAGTTTAGATTCAGATAATGATGGAATACTAAATTACAGAGATCCAGACTATGCAGCAGAAAATGGCTCTACTATTGTAAATGGTGTTGTTAGTAGTTTAGATAAAGATGGAGATGGTATCCCTAATCATTTAGATTTAGATTCAGACAATGATGGTGTTCCAGATATTGTAGAAGTTGGTGGTACAGATGCAGATGGTAATGGTAAGGTAGATGCCTTAAACCCAAATGGAACCTTAATAAATGATACGGACAACGATGGTTTAGATGATTTATATGATTCTAATAATGGTGGTACAGATCTTACAAATATAGATTCAGATAATGATGGCGTACCAAATAGCCAAGATTTAGATGCAGATAATGATGGTATTGCAGATATTGTAGAAGCAGGAGGAGAAGATACAGATGGTAATGGTAAAGTAGATGATTTAAACGCTAACGGTACCTTAATAAATGATACAGACGGCGACGGTATAGATAATCGTTATGATGTTGATAATGGAGGTAGTGGTATAGGTAACCCAGATACAGATGGCGATGGCGTACCAAATAGCCAAGATTTAGATTCAGATAATGATGGTGTTACAGATATTATTGAAGCAGGTGGTGCAGATAATGATAGTAATGGTGTTGTAGATGGTGTATTTACAGATACAGACGGCGATGGTTTTAATGACGCTGTTGATGGTGATGTAGGACAAGATGGTACTTCAGAAAATATTTCAAATGTATTAATTGTTACAGGAGATGATGCTAACAATGATGGTAAACCAGATTCTTACCCAAATACTGATGATACAGATGGAGATGGTCAATTAAATTTATTAGATTTAGATTCAGATAACGATGGTATTCCAGATGTAACAGAAGCAGGAGGAACAGATGCAAACAATGATGGAAGAGCAGGTGATGATGATAACAATGCAGACAATACAGGTTCAAATGGTATTCCAACTTCAGCTGGTACAGGTACTATTGTACCAACCAATACAGATAATGATGGTGTGCCAGATTACTTAGATTTAGATTCAGATAACGATGGTATTCCAGATGTAACGGAAGCAGGTGGAACAGATCTTAATAATGATGGTAGAGCAGATGATGACGATAATAATGTAGACAATTCTGGTTCAAATGGTATACCTACATCAGCAGGTACAGGTTTAACACCAACAAGTACAGATGGTGATAGTATTCCAGATTATTTAGACTTAGATGCAGATAATGATGGTATTCCAGATAACATAGAAGCACAAACTACAATAGGTTATGTAGCACCTTCAGGAGCAGACACCGATAATGATGGTTTAGATGATGCTTATGATCCAGATTGTACCGGCGCAAATTGTTCTGGTGTAAGCGGAGCAATTATCAACCCTGTAAACGCAGACAATGCCGATACTGCAGATTATATAGATTTAGATGCAGATAACGATGGTGTTTTTGATGTTATTGAATCAGGAAGTGGATTGGCAAACGATGGTAATGGCGTTGTAACTGGAGCTGTAGGAACTAACGGATTAGTAGATGCTATAGAAACAGGTGATACAGACCAAGGGTATACTGATGTAAATGGAGAATATGACAATACACAAGCAGACAACTTTACAGATACAGATGGAGATGTAAATACCGGTGGAGATGTAGATTATAGAGATGCTCAAGATAATGACAATGATAAAGATGGTGTTCCAGATAGTGTAGATATAGATGACGATAATGATGGTATCTTAGATACTGAAGAATGTACTGTTTCACCTGCAAATATCTCACAAATTAGTAGCTCTTTTGTAGATTCTGGAGCTCCAGGAGACGTTGGTGACATCGCAGTATATTCCAATATTACTACTTATAACGGGGAAAGTATTGATTTAAGGGTAACCGTTTTATCAAATTCTAACCCAGCAAACATGACTGTTAATATAGCAGGTGTAGGTTCGAGTCCTAACATATATCCTATTTTTTTAGGAGGAAACCAATTTTCTTTTGACGGAGATTCTGCATCATTAAAATTTGAATACCTAATTTCTGGTACCAACACATTAATTCCTGTTATAGCAAATTTTGTTTGGAAAGATATCGACGTTGTAACAGGTTTCCCTAGCGGTAACGGTACAGAGTCTATTACATTTAACACCAATGAAATTGCTGCCTATACGGTAGATACTCCTACAAATATTATAGTTAATTCTGTAGGTGGAGAAACTGTGTTTACTTCATCACTTAATTCAAGTACTACTGACACTAAAATAATGGTAAAAACAGAGATGCTTAAAACAAGCTCTTTTACTGCTAGCTTTAGAAAAAGAGATGGGCCTACTAATAATACAGGTTATCTCTTTGGTTCAACCACATTTGCTAATCCTGTTAGAACCCAATTAGTAGATCAATGTGAAGATACCGATGGTGATAAAATTCCAGATTACTTAGACTTAGATGCAGATAATGATGGTATTCCAGACAATATAGAAGGACAAACTACAACAGGTTATGTAGCACCTTCAGGAGCAGATACGGATAATGATGGTTTAGATGATGCGTATGATCCAGATTGTACTGGCGCAAATTGTTCTGGTGTTACCGGAGCTCTTATTGTACCTGTAAATACAGACGGTGCTGATACAGCAGATTATATAGATTTAGATGCAGATAACGATGGTATTTTTGATGTTATTGAATCAGGAAGTGGATTGGCAAATGATGGTAATGGTGTTGTAACAGGTGTTGTAGGTACAAACGGATTAGTAGATGCTATAGAAACAGGCGATACAGATCAAGGTTATACTGATGTAAATGGAGAATATGACAATACACAAGCAGATAATTTTGCAGATACCGATGGAGATGTAAATACTGGAGGAGATGTAGATTATAGAGATGCCGAAGATAACGATAATGACAATGATGGTATTCCAGATAGCGTAGATTTAGATGATGATAATGATGGAATTCCTGATACTGCAGAAAATGGAGTAAATTTTGCAGATGGCGATGAAGATGGCGACGGCATACCAAACTACAAAGACACAACCGATAACGGAAACGGTGGAGACGGAAGTACAACAGACTATACAGATTCTAATAACGATGGAATTCCGGATGTATATGATGCAGATGGCGATGGTGTACCAAATCATTTCGATTTAGATTCAGACAATGATGGAGTTGCAGATATTGTAGAAGCAGGAGGAGAAGATACAGATGGTAATGGTAAAGTAGATGATTTAAACGCTAATGGTACCTTAGTCAATGATACTGACAACGATGGTATAGATGATCGTTATGATGTAAATAATGGAGGTAATAGTTTAGCAAATCTAGATAGCGATGGCGATGGCGTACCAAATAGCCAAGACTTAGATTCAGACAATGATGGTATTACAGATATCATAGAAGCTGGAGGTTTAGATACCGATGGTAATGGTAAAGTAGACGGTCTTAATGCTAATGGTACTTTAACAGATGATATAGACGGTGATGGATTTAGCGATGTTGTTGATGGAGATGTTGGGCAAGATGGAGTATCAGAAAACACTTCAAGTGTATTAATTGTTACAGGAGATGATGCTAACAATGATGGTAAACCAGATTCTTACCCAAGTACAGATGATACCGATGGAGATGGTCAATTAAACTTATTAGATTTAGATTCAGATAACGATGGTATTCCAGATGTAACAGAAGCAGGAGGAACAGACACAAACAATGATGGTAGAGCAGATGATGACGATAACAATGTAAATAATACAGGTTCAAATGGTATCCCTACTTCAGCAGGTACAGGTTTAACACCAACAAGTACAGATGGAGATAGTATTCCAGATTATTTAGACTTAGATGCAGATAATGATGGAATTCCAGATAATATAGAAGCACAAACTACTTTAGGTTATGTATCACCTTCAGGAGCAGATACCGATAAGGATGGTTTAGATGATGCGTATGATCCAGATTGTACCGGAATAAATTGTTCTGGTGTTATCGGAGCTCTTATTGTACCTGTAAATACAGACGGTGCTGATACTGCAGATTATATAGATTTACATTCTGATAATGATGGTATTTTTGATGTTATTGAATCAGGAAGTGGATTGGCAAATAATGGAAGTGGTGTTGTAACAGGTGTTGTAGGCACTAACGGATTAGTAGATGCTATAGAAACGGGCGATACAGACCAAGGGTATACTGATGTAAATGGAGAGTATGACAATACACAAGCAGATAACTTTACAGACACCGATGGAGATGTAATTACTGGAGGAGATGTAGATTATAGAGATATACCAGATTCAGCAGACGCAATGATTACCCAGGTATATCAATTTGGTGCTGATACTGATTCGGTTAAGGAAAGATGGATTGAAATTACCAATATAGGTATAACAGATATCCCTGCAAATACCATTAAAGTACAATTGTACAAAGATAAATCAGGAGATCAAACAGGTATTGCTCCAGATGTTTCTTATACAGTTGGTACCATACTAGAAGCTGGTAATTCTGTTTTATTTAAAAATTCTAATAATTCAATAATTCTAAATTCAGAAATAGCAGCTGATGCAACAACTGTAGTAAATGATGCATTAACAGATATTAATGGAGGTGATGATATTATTACACTTTCAACAGCAGAAGGAAGTTTTTCATGGGAAAATAGATATGACGTTATTTCTAGCATTACAAACAATACGTCGTTTGTAAGAATAGATGAAACTTTAACAACTAATAAAGACTATAAAGCTTCAGAATGGGTAGCTTTTATAGATGATAATATAGCACCTTATCAGGCTGTAAATAATCCTGGTAGTACTGTTGTTATTCCAAGAAGACATCCACAAGATCCTTTAATTTCAGAGATTAAAACATCTAGTATAGAGGCAAATACTTTGTTAGGTTTACATACAATAAATATTACTACTTCAAATTCTAATAGTAATACTTGGACTAATGGTTTTCCAGACAGGTCTCGTTCTGTAGTAATTGATCAAGATTTCGAGCATACAGGTAATCGTTTAAGTGCTAGAAAATTAAAGGTAAATACAATAGTTAACTTAACGGTAACCAATCAGTTATTAGTAGTTACTAATGATCTTATTTTAGATGGTAATATTCGTTTAGCAGGTACTTCTCAATTAGTACAAACGCATACTGGTGGTAGTACAGTTACAAGTACTTTACCTACTGTTTCTGGTAAATTATTGGTAGAACAAAATTCAGAAATAACTAGTTTATATAGATATGGTTATATGAGTTCTCCTGTTACCTCAGGAATAAATAATACGTTCACAGTAAAAGATGTTTTAAAAGATGGTACTACACCATTAGACGCTACCTCTATTATTGGTACTACGTTGGCAAAAGATATTAAGTTTATTCAAGGTTATGATGGAGCTGCTACAGATCCTATCTCATTAGCAGACTATTGGATATATACTTATGCTCCTGGAGCTAACGGAAGATCTAATTGGGTACATAAGTACAGATCGGGATCTATATCTCGTGGTGATGGATTTATTTTTAAAGGACCTGGTAGACCGCAAAATTATACTTTTGTAGGTGTACCTAATGATGGAGAATTTGATACTTCTACATCTATAAATGCAGAAGAAGATTATCTAATTGGTAATCCTTTCGCTTCCGCAATGAACGCAAGAAAGTTTATGGAAGATAATGTAGGTTCTATAGAGCAGACACTTTATTTCTGGGATCACCAAAAAAGTGCTAATGGAGAGGGAACCGGAATTGATGGTCATATATTTGGTGGCTATATAGGTGGTTATGCAACGTTAAACTTAACAATGGGGTTAGCAGCAAATAGCTCACTTCAGAGTAATAATAATAACGGTACTTCTGGTTTAGGAAACGATTCATCTGTTTATAAAGCCCCTAAACCTTATATAGCAATAGCACAAGGATTCTTTGTAGAAGGAAATGCAACAGGAGGAGATATTACATTTAATAACAGTCAAAGAGCATATGTTACTGAAGAAGGAGGAGTAAACTCAGAATCTGTATTTTTTAAAGGAAGTAAAAAAAGGAGTGCAGCCAAAACGGCAAGTACTAATAACTTACTGCCTATTATTAAATTAGGATTTGAATATAAAAATGCTGAAGAATTATTACTTCACCATCAAATAGGAATCTCTTTTCAAGAAACAAATTCATTTGGTTACGATAAAGGAGCAGACTCAGAAGCTTATGGAATTGATGCTACAGACATGTATTGGAAGTTTTCTAATGATGACAAAAAATATGTAATTGCTGGTGTGCAATCAATCTCTGATGACTTAGAAGTTCCTTTAGAAATTACAATGGGATATTCTGGTGAAGTAGATGTGATGATAGATGAAAAGCAAAATATTTCTAGAGATATTTATATTACTGATAAATTATCAGGTACTTCTCATCGTATTACTGATGGAAAAATCACTTTAACATTAGATAAAGGTGTTTATTCAGATCGCTTTGTACTTGCTTTTTCTGAAAATAGTGTACTTAGTTTAGAGGGAGATGTTTTATCTAACAGTACTCATATTTATGCAGATAATAAAAATCATAGTATTGTAGTTTCTAAAGATTTAAATGTAACCCTTAACAAGGTAGAGTTGTTTGATATTCTTGGTAAAGAAGTAAGATTCTGGAATATTAAAGAACAGAAAACATCTTACGAATTAGATATTCAAAAACACATACCAACAGGTGTTTACATTGTAAAAATAAATACAGATAAGGGTACAATAAATAAAAAAGTTGTTATTGATTAATAGCTTCTTTTATTGAGTGAACAAAAAAGTATTATCTATAAGACTATATTAGAAAAGATTAATAAAATTTTTTTATTGTAATTTTTAGTAGCATTCCCGTGAAACTAAACTCTTTTCTAATATTTTTTTTAAAAAATTATAAAACACAAAAACAATATTAAAGATGATTGCATTACAATCTGGACCACCAACATTGGGTCCACCATCACCTCCGGGACTACCTGTAGATTCAGGGATAATTGTCTTATTGATTATTGCTGTTATTTATGGAATACTACTTGTTAGAGTAAAATCAAGTAAGTATCATCTAAAAAATAATCCTAGTTGTATTCAAAAAAATAAATCGTTTACGTAAAGTTTTTTTTACAATTCAAGATAGTAATTAAAAGTAGTTTGAACTTATACAAAATAAGACAGATGAGATTTTTTTATTTTATTTGGCACTTTTATTAGTACTCAATACTTTAGTTAATCTAATGGCGAAAAAAATATTCACAAAGATAGTATAGACCTAAAAAACTAAGATGTGGTAAATTTAATAATTCTTAAAAGTGAAGTTTCTGGGAATTTTGAATCTATATTATTTTTTGTAATCATATTTACCTTGTTGTTCTTATATCAGAAACTATATTATAAAAATAAGTAAAATAGTTGTTTTAACTTAGAAGTTTAAGGTTGATTATTTTATTTGGTTTACAAAAGGTATACTTACAAAAAGAAAAGAGTCCTAACAATTTAAATTGTTAGGACTTTTTTCTTTTTGTAAAAGTTTTGGTTTCTTATTTTTTCATTAAGAAATCTTTCAAATCTTGATAGTTAGAAGCTTTGTAAGCCACTTTTTTATTATTGATAACCTTTTTAATCTGTGCTGGTATTTCTACTTTTACAGGTAACGTTTCTTCTACAACATCTAAGAATTTTACTGGATGTGCTGTTTCAAGGAAAACACCAAATTCGTTTTCTTTTAATCCATGTTTTTTTAAACCTAAATAACCAACAGCTCCATGAGGATCTGCAACGTAACCAGAATTGGTGTAAATATCTTTCATGGTAGCACGAGTTTCATCATCAGAAAAACTATATGAAGAAAAAGCGCTTTTAAGAGCCTCTAAGTCATTATTAAATAATTCTTGTATTCTGATAAAGTTACTTGGGTTACCAACATCCATAGCGTTAGAAATAGTTGCTTTAGATGGTTTTGGTTTGTAAACTCCGTCTATTAAATAATTAGGTACGGTATCATTTACATTTGTAGAAGCTACAAAGTGTTTAATAGGTAAACCTAATTTTTGTGCCATAATTCCTGCACAGATATTACCAAAGTTTCCACTTGGTACAGAAAAGATTAAATCTTTGTGTTTTTTGTGTAATTCTTTATACGCAAAGAAAAAGTAAAACATTTGTGGCAACCAACGTGCAACGTTTATAGAATTAGCAGATGTTAATGTCTTTGTAATTTCTTCATCTAAAAAAGCAGTTTTTACCATTTCTTGACAATCATCAAAAACTCCATCAACTTCTAAAGCAGTAATGTTCTGACCTAAAGTTGTTAATTGTTTTTCTTGAATGTCACTTACTTTTCCTGAAGGATATAAAATAACAACATTTACTCCTTTTGCACCTAAAAATCCGTTAGCAACTGCACCACCTGTATCTCCAGAAGTTGCTACTAAAACAGTAACTTCATCATCGTTGTCTTTATTGAAATACTCTAGACACTGTGCCATAAATTTAGCACCAACGTCTTTAAAAGCCATGGTTGGTCCGTGAAACAATTCTAAAGAAGCAATATTATCATCCACTTTTACCAAAGGAAAATCGAAAGAAACCGTTTTTGCAACAATGTCTTTTAATTTTTCAGCAGGAATTTCATCTCCTACAAACTGTTTAATTACTTCATAAGCAATTTCATGATTCGAATAATCAGAAATGTTTTCAATAAAATCTTTTGAAAGCTGATGAATATTATCAGGAAAATAAATTCCTCTATCTTTTGCTAAGCCTTCTACAACTGCGTTTTTAAAAGTTGATATTGGCGATTTATGGTGTAAACTGTAGTAGTTCATTTTTTGTGTTTTGCTTTACGCTTTAGGCGGTATGCTCTAAGCGTATGTGTTATTTTTTTGCATAAAACCTATTGCTTAAGGCTTATTGCAATTATAATATTTTTATTCCTTCGTGATTCACTTTCGAAATAAACATTTCAAAGTCAATACCTGTATTTTTATAACTTTCTTCGATACTTTTGTAAACCTCATTGGCAATTTTATCACCTTTACAAAGTGCAAAAATTGTTGGACCAGAACCACTAATTCCCGCACCTAAAGCACCTGCTTTTGTTGCTGCGTTTTTAACATCGTCAAAAAACGGAATTAATTTTTTTCTATGAGGTTCTACAATAATATCTACTAAAGAATTACTGATTAAGTCGTAGTTATCAGCATATAAACCGCTAATTAAACCACCAACATTTGCCCATTGTGTAACAGCATCTTTCAAAGCTATTTCTGTAGGTAAAACTTCTCTAGCGTCTTTGGTTTTTACTTCTACCTGCGGATGAATGGCTACAACTCTTAATTCATTAGGAACCGGTAATTTTATAATTTCTAAAGGACTGTAGCTTCTCACTAAAACAAAACCACCATATATAGCTGCAGAAACATTGTCTGCAATTGGAGTTCCGCAAGCAACTTCTTCACCAAACATGGCAAATTTAGTTAGCTCTAAGTCCGAATAAATGTTCCCTAATAATTGATTTGCACCAAAAGCAGCACCTGCAGCACTAGCGGCAGAACTTCCTAATCCACTTCCTGGAGAAAAACCTTTGTGAATTGTTAATTCAATTCCGAAATCTGCATTTGCTTCATTCAGTATTTTTTTAACAACGGCACTTGCAGCATTTTCATCAACATTATATGTTAAATTAGCACCGGTAATATTTGTTATTTTAACGCCTTTTTCTGTTGTTTTTGTAAAGGTCATTTCATCTCCAATTTCGTCAACAGCAAAACCTAGAGAATCGAATCCGCAAGAAACATTAGCAACAGTAGCGGGAGCAAAAATTTTTAAATAATCCATTTTTTTTTTGGTTTGTGGTTTTTAGTTGTTGGTTTTTAGCTGAAAACAGAACCATAAACCAACAACTATCAACCAATAACTATTTATTTGCAATTCTAATTACATCCGCAAAAATACCAGAAGCAGTAACATCTGCACCAGCACCAGCACCTTTTATAATTAAAGGATTTTCTGGGTATCTGTCTGTAAAGAATAATACAATATTATCACTTCCTTCTAAATTATAAAAAGGATGGTCTGAAGCGATGTGTTGTAAACCAACATTTGCTTTTCCATCAGCAAATTCTGCAACATATTTTAAGCGGCAATCTTTGTCGTTTGCTTCTTTAAATATATTTTGAAAATGTGCTTCGTTTTTAGTTAATGATGCGTAAAAATCATCATTGTTAGTTGTTTTTAAGCTTTCTTCAGGTAAAAAGGCATTTTTTGCAATGTCTTCTAATTCCATTTTATAACCACTTTCTCTAGCTAAAATTAAAATTTTACGAGCAACATCAACACCGCTTAAATCAATTTTTGGATCTGGTTCTGTATATCCTTCCTTTTGAGCAGCTGCAACAACATCATGAAACGTTGAGTTTGCATTAAAGTTATTAAACACAAAATTTAAACTTCCAGATAAAACAGCTTGAATTTTATTGACGCTATCTCCAGAATTTACTAAATTCTTTAAAGTATCTATAATTGGTAAACCTGCACCAACATTTGTTTCAAATAAGAAAGAAGCATTGTATTTTCTAGAAACTTGTTTTAAAGTTTTATAATTATCAAAACTAGAAGCACATGCAATTTTGTTACAAGTTACTACAGAAATACTATCGCGTAAATATTTTTCATAGATTTCTGATACTTGCTGGTTTGCAGTATTGTCTATAAAAACACTATTAATATGATTGCTTTCTTTTACTTTTTTATGAAAACTGTCTAAAGTTGTTGGTTCTCCGTTTTCTAATGCTTCTTTCCAGTTACCTAAATCGATACCATTATCATCGAAAGCCATTTTTCTAGAATTCGCAATTCCGATAACCTTAATACTTAATTTTAAGTTCTCTTTTAAGAATTTCTTTTGTTGATGTATTTGTGCTAAAAAGCGTTCACCAACATTACCAACACCAGTTACAAATAAGTTTAACTGCTTTGTTCTTTCTTCAAAGAATTGCTCGTGTAACGTATTTAATGCCTTTTTTGCATCGTACTTATTAATAACTGCAGAGATGTTTTTTTCTGATGAACCTTGAGCAATTGCTCTAACATTTACATTATTTCTACCTAAAGCGCTAAACATTTGTCCGCTTAAACCTTGATAATTTTTCATGCTTTCACCAACAACAGCAATAATTGCTAAATTATTTTCTACAATAATTGGCTTTATTTTTTTCTTGTCTATTTCTATGCTAAAAGTTTCATCCAAAAGCTCTTTTGCTTTTGCAGCATCATTTTCATAAACACCCACACAAATAGAATGTTCTGATGAAGCTTGAGTAATAAAAACTACATTTATTTTTTGTTGAGAAAGTGTTTCGAACAAACGTTTAGAAAAACCAGGAATACCAATCATTCCACCACCTTCTAAGGTGATTAAACTAATATCTTCTATATGAGAAATTCCTTTAACTTCGTTCCCGTTTTTAGGATGTTTACAAATTAAAGTTCCAGCACTTTCTGGTTCAAATGTATTTTTAATTCTGATGGCAATTTCTTTTCTTAATGCAGGCTGAATTGTTGGCGGATACAAAACTTTTGCTCCAAAATGAGACAACTCCATAGCTTCTTCATAAGAAATTTCTGAAATAGGATATGCTTGTTTTACAACTCTTGGGTTTGCAGTAAACATACCACTAACGTCTGTCCATATTTGTAATTCATCCGCATTTAAAGCGGCAGCATAAATAGCAGCAGTAAAATCAGAACCACCTCTACCTAATGTAGTTGTTTCTTCAAAAACATTAGAAGAAATAAAACCACCTAAAACAATAACCTGATGCTTGTTTTCTTTAAAAAATGAAACGATATTTTTGTTTGTGACTTTAAAATTTACTTGAGCATTTAAATACTCATTATTTGTAATGATTAAATCTCTGCTTTCTTTATGGTCGGCATCAAATAATTCTTTTGCTGCATTTGCAATAATATAAGAAGAAAGTCTTTCTCCAAAACTATATACTTTAGCTAAGGTTTTATCTGATAATTCTTGTAATAAGAAAACACCTTCATAAATAGACAATAAGCGATTGAACAAAGAAGTAACTTCTTCGTGAACCTCTTTTGTGTTTTTAGTAATTAAATCATCAACTACTTCAAAGTGAATTTTTTTAATGTGGCCTAAAGTTTCTTTAGCAGATGCAATGTCTTCTAAAGCCTCATTAGCGCCAGCTAATAACTTATCTGTAGTTTTTCCGAAAGCGGAAACAACTACTGCTATTTTTTCTTTTTTAGATGCAGCCTCTACGATGGCTAATACTTTTTGTATTTTTTCTGAACTTGCGACAGATGAACCGCCAAATTTTAATACTTTCATTTCTAATGAATAGTTTGTGTAATTTAATATTTTATTGAGTTTGTTTCGATGTTATTCGAAACAATATATAACCTGTGGTGATATGAATATAGTAGAACCCCTAAAGGGTAATTGTTGTAGTTGTGAAGGTAATTGTGCGCATAGAAGTATAAACTACGTTGGTAGTTTTAGAAGAATTAGTATGTGTATACGATAAATTCACAAGACAAAAATAGGAGTATTATTTAATTTTTCACCTTTCAGTAGCAATTATTTCTCGTTTTTAATTGATTTATGCAGAATTATTATAATTAAGCTATTTCAGGTGTTGTTTTCCTATTATTTGGTAAGTTGTTTTGTTTTTTCTTTAATAATTAAAGCAATAGGTTTGTTTTGAATTTTACTTTCTAGCCAAGATAATATGTCTAAATATAAGAAAGCTCTTTTTTCATACGGATGATTTTCGAATGTCTTTAACTTGGCATGAATTTTTTTGAATTCATTTTTAATTTCATGCGGAAAAACATCGCTTAAATCTCTAATAGAAGTAAGAAAAACCTTCTGTACTTCTTGTAGGTTTTCCATTTTTAATAAAAACTTGTAAGTGTCTACAAACTGTCTTTCTAGATCGTAATCTAAGCCACATTCATAATGTGCAATTAAATTTAAAATACGTGCAAAACATTGTAAGTCTTCTGCAGAACCTATGTTTTTAGATTTAATAATTTTTTGTAAATAGATGATGCACAACTTGTTTTTACCCATTCCAAAATACAAACAAGCAATTTTGTAATACAGTAAAACAATGTAATGATTGTCTAGTCTGTTTTTATATTTATCAATTTTGTTATTGATAATATCAACCAAATACTCTCCTTTTTCAAAAGAACCTTCTAAGAAGTGAAAGTGTAATTTGTTAGAATACAGGTATAAAAATATTAACAACTCTGTATTGGTATTCATTGGTATCTCTTTTTGTTCTATTTCAGACTCAAAAAGGGTTAGTTCTCTTTTAAAGGTAGATACTTTTTTTACTAAAAAAGAAGCCTCTAGTAAGTAGTTTTTAGATTTTAAATAGAATACAGGATGTGTGTTTATTAATTTTGGAGAATCAAATAAATCGACACATTTTTTAGCGTATTTATAGCTCAATAAAAAATCTTGTACCAAAAAACTATGCCATAAATGTGCTTTGTATAACCAAAGTTTTTCACGAAAGCCTAATTTTTGATAGTTGTATTTTGGCATTCGGTCACTAAAGTATTTGTCAACAAACTCTAACTCTTCTATGTTTTTTACATAACCATTTTGTATTAAATGACTGTATAATTGTAAGGATAGGTTAGATAGTTTGCTCGCAATTACATTGTCTTGACTTAGTTCTTTTGCTTCAATAGAAAGTTGGTTTGCTCTGTTGCTTAAACTTCTGGTTATGTATTGTGTTTCAATTACTTTTTCTAGCTCTACAATTTCGTAAGCAATATTTTTTTCTTCTGTATCTAAAGCCATGTGTTTGGCTTTTTCTAGCAGTTTTAAACTTTGTTTGTAAAGTCCTTTTTGGTATAAAACGGTAGCAAAATCTAATTGTTCTCTAATTTGAATTCGTACATTTTTATGTGCAGGGTTTAAACGTAGACTAATTAAAATTTGTTTGTATAAGTGCGCTTTTAAATTAGAAAGTTGTTGTTTAGAAACAATTCCACTTCCAATAATTACCTTTTCATCATAAATTTTTAGCTTTTCTAAAAACTTAAATAAAGAAAAAAATTTAGCATCGATGTTTCCACCTAATCTACCTACATATAAATTAAATTGCCTCTTTTCTGACTTAGTTAAAGACTTAATTAAAACAAAAAGAGCATCATTTTGTTGATTGGCTGATGTAACATTTTTACTCATAAAAAACTGATTGTTAGTTGTTTAAGTTTTTGTAAATGATATTAGAAATCGTACGGAATGGTAAAAATAACTATTTATTTTAAGTTCAATATATACATTTGAGTTTAAATAAGATAATCTTTACAGAAATTATGCAAGATAACAAGGTTCAAATTTTTGATACAACATTAAGAGATGGGGAGCAAGTCCCTGGGTGCAAGTTAGATACAAGACAGAAATTAGTGATTGCTGAGAGATTAGATTTATTAGGAGTAAATGTTATTGAGGCGGGTTTTCCAGTTTCAAGTCCTGGTGATTTTAATTCAGTTTCAGAAATTGCAAAAATTGTAAAAAATGCTACAGTTTGTGGCTTAACCAGAGCTGTAGAAAATGATATAAAAGTAGCTGCAGAAGCACTTAAATATGCCAAATTACCAAGAATTCATACAGGTATTGGTACAAGTGATTCTCATATTCAATTTAAATTTAACTCAACAAGAGAAAAAGTAATAGAAC
Organism: Polaribacter sp. L3A8; assembly: GCF_009796785.1. NCBI lineage: Bacteria > Pseudomonadati > Bacteroidota > Flavobacteriia > Flavobacteriales > Flavobacteriaceae > Polaribacter > Polaribacter sp. L3A8. Next base: position 2,575,967 of record NZ_CP047026.1, on the reverse strand, counting down.
GCGCTGTTAAAGCAGTGTCATATTCAAAATCTTTTGTAGAAGATGTAGAGTTTTATGCAGAAGATGCAGGTAGAACAGACAATGAGTTTTTAGCAAGAGTTTGCGAAGCGGTTATTAAAGCAGGTGCTACGGTATTAAATATTCCTGATACAACAGGGTATTGTTTGCCAGAAGAATATGGAGCTAAAATTAAATATTTACGTGAAAACGTAAAGGGAATAGAGAATGTAATTCTTTCTTGTCACTGTCATAACGATTTAGGTATGGCAACTGCAAATTCTATTGCGGGTGTTATTAATGGTGCTCGTCAAATAGAGTGTACTATTAATGGTATTGGTGAAAGAGCTGGAAATACAGCTTTAGAAGAAGTGGTAATGGTGTTAAAGCAACATCCATATTTAAACCTAGAAACAAGTATCAATACAAAATTATTGTACGATACAAGTATTATGGTTCGTGAAAGTATGGGAATGCCTGTGCAACCAAACAAAGCTATTGTTGGTGCAAATGCATTTGCGCATAGTTCTGGTATTCATCAAGACGGCGTTATAAAAAACAGAGAAACATACGAAATTATGGATCCTGAAGACGTTGGTGTAACAGAAAGTGCAATTGTGTTAACTGCAAGAAGTGGTAGAGCTGCTTTAGCGTACAGAGCAAAAAAAGTGGGTTACGAGTTAACTAAAGTTCAGCTAGATATTGCTTACGAAGCTTTTTTAAGTACTGCCGATAAACAAAAAGAAGTAAAAGACGAGGACATTCATGCAATTATGAAAGAAGTAAGTAAAACCTCTAAAGTAGCAACAATATAAAAGTAAACTTTGTCTTCATAGGTAGTTGTAAATTTTAAGTGTACAATTTAAAATAATCAACTACCTTTGATTACAGAATAATTTTTTAGATTACACCTACAGAATGAAATATACAATTGCAGTAATCCCCGGAGATGGTATAGGGCCAGCAGTAACTACGCAAGCAAAAAAAGCATTAGATGCTGTAGCTGAGGTGTACGATCATATTTTTTTATATAAAGAAGCGCAAATGGGCGCTTGTGCAATTGATAAAACTGGTAATCCTTTGCCAAAAGAAACAATTGAAATCTGTAAAAAAGCAGACGCCATTTTATTCGGAGCCATCGGAGAATTAAAATACGATAATGATCCATCTTTAAAAATAAGACCAGAACAAGGTCTTTTGCAACTAAGACAAGAGTTGGGCTTATTCTGTAATGTAAGACCAATAAAAGCATATCCGAAGTTGTTAAAAAACTCGCCGCTTAAAAAAGAAATTATTTCTGGTACAGATATCGTTATTTATAGAGAATTGTCTGGCGGAATTTATTTCGGAAAAAAAGAAATCAGTAAAGATGGCAAATCTGCTTATGACGTATGTTCTTATACTGTTAAAGAAATATCTAGAATAACACATTTAGCCTTTAAAGCAGCACAAGATAGAAAGAAAAAAGTAACGCTAATAGATAAAGCAAATGTTTTGGCAACCTCTCGTTTATGGAGAAAAACAGTTGCCGAAATTGCAGAACAATACAAAGATGTTACCTTAGATTTTATGTTTATAGACAATGCTGCAATGCAAATTGTTCTAAACCCTAAAAAGTTTGATGTAATTTTAACAGAAAACCTTTTTGGAGACGTTATTTCTGATGTAGCTTGCGTTATTGGTGGTTCTATAGGGATACTTGCATCAAGCTCAATTGGCGAAAAAAATGCATTATTCGAGCCAATCCATGGGTCTTACCCACAAGCAACCGGAAAAGATATTGCCAACCCTTTGGCTTCTATTTTATCTGCCGCAATGATGCTAGAGCATTTAGGCTTGCATGATGAAGCAGATGCAATACAAAGAGCTGTAGAGAAATCGTTAGATTTAGGTATTACAACTCCAGATTTAAAAGGCAAAAACCAGTACTCGGCGTCTACCGCAAAAGTAGGTGATTTTATTGCAGATTACATTGCAAATCAAGAAGATAGTAATATGAATTTTCAAAACATTCATATGGGACAAAGCACTATTATTTAGAAGCTATTTCCAGCTTTCATTACTCGCTTTTTTTGTAAAAAACAAAAAAGAGCTCAAACAAACCATTCAATCTGGGCTAGCCTAATTTGCCTATTTTTGGTAATAAAAATAAAAGTAGTTGTATATTTAAAATAAAATTACAATATTTGAACACATGAAAAAACAAATATTAAATAGTATTTCAATTATCATCGTCATCGTAATTATTACGACATGATAAGGAAGTGCTATTTATATTTTTTATAAACAAACCTTCTAATAAAACGGAAGGTTTTTTTTATGAATTTATTTCAATGATTGAATATCATAATTAAATACACTTAAATAATTGTATATCAGTTTATTGAGGTGTATTTTTAACACGTGAATTTAAAGGATATCATTAAAGTATATTCAATAAAAATAGAGAAACATAGTAATTTAGACAACAAATTGAAGAAAACATTAAATGAAACTAAATAAACACAGTAGCAGATTAACACAAGACGAATCTCAACCAGCATCACAAGCAATGTTGTATGCGGTAGGTTTAACGGATGAAGACATGCAGAAAGCGCAAGTTGGTATTGCAAGCACTGGTTATGACGGTAACCCATGTAATATGCATTTAAATAATTTGGCCGCAGAGGTTAAGGTAGAAAGCAAAATTGCAGGTTTAGTCGGTTTAGGATTCAATACAATTGGAGTTTCAGATGGTATTTCTATGGGAACTTCTGGTATGAATTACTCATTAGCTTCTAGAGATATTATTGCAGATTCTATAGAAACTGTAATGAATGCTCAAAGTTATGATGCTTTAGTTTCTGTGGTTGGTTGTGATAAAAACATGCCAGGAGCAGTAATTGCAATGTTACGTTTAAACCGACCATCAATTATGATGTATGGTGGTACAATTGCATCAGGAAATTACAAAGGAAAAAAATTAAATATTGTTTCTGCTTTTGAGGCTTTAGGTCAAAAAGTAGCAGGAGAAATAGAAGAAGAAGAATATAGAGAAATTATAAAAAGAGCAATTCCAGGGGCTGGAGCATGTGGTGGTATGTATACTGCAAACACAATGGCTTCTGCAATAGAATGTATGGGGTTCTCTTTACCTTACAATTCATCAATACCAGCAGAAAATCCTAATAAATTATCAGAAGCAGAAAGAACTGCTTTAGCTATTAAAAATTTATTAGAATTAGATTTAAAGCCTTTAGATATTATCACTAAAAAATCTTTAGAAAATGCCATTGCAATTGTAAATGCTTTAGGTGGGTCTACAAATGCAGTATTGCACTTTTTAGCAATTGCACATGCAGCTGATATTGAGTTTACATTGGCAGATTTTCAGAAAGTTTCAGACAGAACTCCGTTAATAGCAGATTTAAAACCATCTGGTAGATACTTAATGGAAGATGTACACGGAATTGGAGGTACGCCTGCAATTATGAAATATTTATTAGATAATGGATATTTACATGGAGACTGTATGACGGTAACAGGAAAAACATTAGCTGAAAATTTAGCAAATGTAGAAGCAATAGAATTTGATGATCAAGATGTAATTCATCCAACAGATAAAGCATTAAAATCATCAGGAAACATTCAAATAATTTACGGAAACCTTGCAGAAGAAGGAGCTGTAGCTAAAATTTCTGGAAATGAAGGTTTACTTTTTGAAGGGAAAGCAGTTGTATATGATGGTGAACAAGCAGCAAATACAGGTATTTCTAACGGAGAAGTAGAAAGAGGTGATGTAGTCGTCATTAGGTATGTTGGACCTAAAGGAGGACCAGGAATGCCAGAAATGTTAAAGCCAACTTCTTTAATTATGGGAGCAGGTTTAGGAAAATCTGTAGCGTTAATTACAGATGGTCGTTTTTCTGGAGGAACCCATGGTTTTGTGGTCGGGCATATTACACCAGAAGCACAATCTGGAGGAACAATCGGAATTTTAGAAACGGGAGATAAAATTAGAATTAGCGCAGAAGACAATTCAATAAATGTGTTAATTTCTGATGAAGAAATCGCAGAAAGAAAATCTAAATGGGTTGAGCCAGCGTTAAAACATACAAAAGGAATTTTGTATAAATATGCAAAAACAGTAGCATCTGCATCCAAAGGATGTGTAACTGATTTGTAGATTTAAATAGAATCAAGAAACAAGATAAAAAAAGAGACAAGATATCCCGAAAGGTTTCAATAGCCTTGTAGGTGTTTAAAAGATAAAACTATGGAAACACAAACCATAAAAAGCAAACAAAATACAACAAAAACTACAGAAAGGATTTCTGGTAGCGAGGCAATTGTTAGATGTCTTATAGAAGAAGGAGTTAAGATTTTATACGGTTATCCTGGAGGGGCAATTATGCCTGTTTATGATGAGCTGTATAAATATCAAGACAAAATTCATCATGTATTAACACGTCATGAGCAAGGTGCAACACACTCTGCACAAGGTTATGCACGTATTTCTGGTGAGGTTGGAGTTGCTATGGCAACTTCAGGACCCGGAGCAACCAATTTAATTACTGGTATTGCAGATGCACAAATAGACTCTACACCAATGGTGTGTATTACAGGTCAGGTTTTTTCTCATTTATTGGGAAGTGATGCATTTCAAGAAACGGATATTGTTGGTATTTCTACACCAGTTACAAAATGGAACTGTCAAGTTGCAAAAGCAGCTGATATTCCAGAAGCAATGGCAAAAGCATTTTATATTGCTAGAAGCGGAAGACCAGGACCTGTTTTAGTAGATATTACTAAGGATGCACAAATGGAAATGTTCGATTTTTCTTATGAAAAATGTACAAAAATAAGAAGTTATGTTCCTGTGCCAAAAACAGATTTTTCTTCTGTTGAAGCTGCTGCAAAATTAATCAATGCTGCAAAAAAACCATTAGTGGTTTGGGGGCAAGGAGTAATTTTAAGTAAAGCAGAAGAAGCATTTAAAGCAGTAATTGAAAAAGCAGGAATTCCTTCTGCATGGACAATTTTAGGAGCTTCTGCAATACCTACTAAACACCCATTAAATGTTGGTATGGTTGGTATGCATGGTAATTATGCACCAAATGTTTTAACAAACGAATGTGATGTTTTAATTGCAATCGGAATGCGTTTTGACGATAGGGTTACAGGGAAGTTAGATGAGTATGCTACACAGGCAAAAGTGATTCATTTTGAAATAGATCCTGCAGAAGTAGATAAAAACGTTAAAACGGATGTTGCTGTTTTAGGGGATGCAAAAGCTAGCTTAGAGGCAATTTTACCGTTAATAAATAAAAATTCTCATACAGATTGGCATCAGAAATTTAAAGATTTATATGCTATCGAATATGAAAAAGTAATAAAAGACGATATACACCCAACTAAAGAAGGTTTAACGATGGGTGAGGTTTTAAACCAAATTAATATTTATAGTAAAGGTGATGCTGCCATCGTTTCAGATGTTGGGCAACACCAAATGATTGCTTGTAGATATGCAGAATTCAATAAAACTAAAAGTAATATTACTTCTGGTGGTTTGGGTACAATGGGCTTTGGTTTACCTGCTGCAATTGGAGCAAAAATGGCGGCACCAGATAGAGAAGTAGTTTCTATTTCTGGAGACGGAGGTTACCAAATGACGATTCAAGAATTAGGAACTATTTTTCAGCAAAAAGCGGCTGTAAAAGTGGTGGTTTTAAATAATGATTTCTTAGGAATGGTACGTCAGTGGCAACAGTTGTTTTTCGATAAACGATATGCATCAACAGAAATGGTAAACCCTAATTTTGTTGCTATTGCAGAAGGATATTATATAAAAGCAAGAAAAGTTACTAAACGAGAAGATTTAGCAGAAGCTGTTAAAGAAATGATGGAAAGTAAAGAAGCTTATTTTTTAGAGGTTTGTGTAGAAAAAGAAGGAAACGTATTTCCAATGATTCCTACAGGAGCAAGTGTTTCAGATATAAGACTAGCGTAATAAAATTAGAGAAAAGAGTAGAGAACAAAGAATAAAGATTTTATCAAAATAACAAGACCTTGCAAGTCTATTTTCTAATATCTTTTTTCTATCATCTTTTAAAAATATGAATACAGAAAAACAATTATTTACCATATCTGTTTATACAGAAAATAATATAGGATTGTTGAATAGAATTTCGGCAATTTTTCAAAGAAGACACATCAATATAGAGAGTTTAAATATTTCTCCATCAGAAATTGTGGGCGTTGCTAAATTTACAATTGTTGTAAATATGGCAGAAGAAAGCGTTAAAAAAATAATTGGTCAGATAGAAAAACAAGTAGAGGTTATAAAAGCTTACTACCATGATCAAGATGAGATTATCTATCAAATTTCGGGATTGTTTAAAATTAAATCAGAATTATTGTTCGAAGAGCGTCAAATTCAGAATATAATTAAAGAAAGCAACGCTAGAATTGTAACCGTTAATAAAGAATTTTTTGTTTTAGAAAAATCAGGCAAAAAAGAAGAAATAGTAACGTTATACAATAAGTTAAGCGTATTTGGTATTATGCAATATACCCGTTCTGGTTTAATTGCGGTTACTAAAGAAGAAATGAAGATATCAGCATTATTAGAAACATACAACAACTAAAAATAAGTCAAAGAAAAAAGAGAAGAGAAAAAAGAGAAGAGACAAGAAATAAATCTATTACAAGTAAGATTTGTCTATCTTCTTTTTTCTATCATCTTTACTCTAAAACCAACAAACAAAAACAATAAAAATGTCAAATTATTTTAACACATTAACATTAAGAGAAAAATTAGAGCAATTAGGAAAATGTCGTTTTATGGACGCTTCAGAATTTGAAGACGGAGTAGAAGCATTGAAAGGGAAAAAAATTGTTATTGTAGGTTGTGGTGCACAAGGTTTAAACCAAGGTTTAAATATGAGAGAATCTGGTTTAGATATTTCTTATACATTAAGAGGGGCTGCTATTGAGCAAAAGAGACAATCTTTTATCAATGCATCTTCAAATAATTTTGAGGTTGGTACTTATGAAGAAATGTTACCAAGTGCAGATGTGGTAATTAATTTAACGCCAGATAAGCAACATACAAATGTTGTAAATGCAGTAATGCCTTTAATGAAAAAAGGAGCTACATTATCTTATTCTCATGGTTTTAATATTGTTGAAGAAGGAATGCAAGTTCGTAAAGATTTAACTGTAATTATGGTGGCGCCAAAGTCTCCAGGATCTGAGGTTAGAGAAGAGTATAAAAGAGGATTTGGTGTACCAACATTAATTGCGGTTCACCCAGAAAATGATCCACAAGGAAAAGGTTGGGCAGAAGCAAAAGCGTATGCAGTAGGAACAGGTGGTCATAAAGCCGGAGTTTTACAATCTTCTTTTGTTGCTGAGGTAAAGTCTGATTTAATGGGAGAGCAAACTATTTTATGTGGTTTGTTACAAACAGGAGCAATTTTATCTTTTGATAAAATGGTTGAAGAAGGAATTGAAGCAGGTTATGCTGCTAAATTAATTCAGTATGGTTGGGAAACTGTAACAGAAGCTTTAAAACATGGAGGAATTACTAACATGATGGACAGATTGTCTAATCCTGCAAAAGTAGAAGCTTTTAGAATTTCTGAAGAATTAAAAGAAATTATGCGTCCGTTGTTTCAAAAACATATGGATGATATTATGACTGGTCATTTCTCTCAAACAATGATGGAAGACTGGGCAAATGATGATAAAAACTTATTAACTTGGAGAGCTGCAACAGGAGAAACTGCTTTTGAAAAACAAGAAGTTACAGATCAAGAAATTTCTGAACAAGAATATTTTGACCACGGAACTTTATTAGTTGCTTTTGTAAGAGCTGGTGTAGAATTAGCTTTTGAGGCAATGACAGAATCTGGTATTATTGCTGCTTCTGCTTATTACGAGTCTTTACACGAAACGCCATTAATTGCAAATACAATTGCAAGAATGAAATTGGCAGAAATGAACCGTGTAATTTCTGATACTGCAGAATATGGTTGTTATTTATTTGATCATGCTTGTAAGCCTTTATTAACTGATTTTATGAAAACAGTTTCTACAAACGTTATTGGTAAATCTTTTAGCTCAGAAAACGGAGTTGATAACCAAGAATTAATTAGAATTAACAAAATTATTAGAAATCATCCAGTAGAAAAAGTAGGAGAGCAATTAAGAGCTTCTATGACCGCAATGAAAGTTGTAAAAACTGCATAATTAACTAAAGATTTTTTTTATAAAAACCTGTCAGATTTAATTGTCTGACAGGTTTTCTTTTTATATTCGACCCATGCAAACAAAGCCAATTTATTACCCAAGCTTAGAAAACGTAAAAGCTGCCGCAGCAAACTTAAAGGGAGTTGCTTTTGAAACTCCGTTAAGCAAAAACTTTAACTTGTCTAAAGAGTTAGAAGCAACAATTTTGTTTAAGCGAGAAGATTTACAAGTGGTACGTTCTTATAAAATTAGAGGTGCCTATAATAAAATGTCTTCTTTAACTTCGGATGAAAAGCAACGAGGAATTGTTTGTGCAAGTGCAGGAAATCATGCACAAGGAGTTGCTTTATCTTGTAAGTTATTAAAGATAAAAGGAACTATTTTTATGCCGTCTCCAACTCCGAACCAAAAAATTAACCAAGTAAAAATGTTTGGTGAAGATTTTATTGACATTGTAATTGAAGGAGATACTTTTGATGATGCTTCTGATGCAGCAAAACTAGAGTGTGACGCCAAGGAAAAAACCTTTATTCATCCTTTTAATGATAAAAAAGTAATTGAAGGTCAGGCAACAGTTGGTTTCGAAATATTGAATCAAACGGATAAAAAAATAGATTATGTTTTTGTGCCTATTGGCGGTGGAGGTCTGTCTGCAGGACTATCGTCTGTTTTTAAATACTTATCACCAGAAACAAAAATTATTGGTGTAGAGCCAGAGGGAGCACCTTCCATGCTAACATCAATCAAAAATAAAAAGAATACAACTTTAGATGTAATAGATTCTTTTGTAGATGGAGCAGCGGTTAAAAGAGTGGGAGACTTAAATTTTGCTATTTGTGAGCAAAACTTAACCGAAGTAATAACGGTTCCTGAAGGAAAAATCTGTCAGACAATTTTAGATTTATATAACAAAGACGCTATTGTGGTAGAACCTGCAGGTGCTTTAAGTATTGCTGCATTAGATTTTTTTGCTGATGAAATTAAAGGTAAAAATATAGTTTGCGTGGTAAGTGGTAGTAATAATGATATTACAAGAACTGCAGAGATTAAAGAACGTGCATTGTTATTTGCCAATCTAAAACATTACTTTATTGTAAAGTTTCCTCAAAGAGCAGGAGCTTTAAAAGAATTTGTGGCAGAAATTTTAGGACCAAATGATGATATTACGCATTTTGAGTATACAAAGAAAAATAACAGGACTAATGGAGCTGCTGTTGTTGGTTTAGAGTTAAAATCTTCTAAAGATTTAGAACCTTTAATCAATAGAATGAAAGAAAGAAGTTTCTTTGGCGACTACCTAAATGATAAGCCAGATTTGTTTCAGTTTTTGGTTTAATTGTTTAAAAAACTCTAAAATAAAACAGTGTTACAATACCGAAATCCTTTTCGTTTTTTAAATAATAAATGAGGTATTTTACAGTTATTTTTAGTTAATTTTGAACAATAGATAATTGTAGGGCTTATTTTTTATACAATCTATTAAAATTTAATTTATGAAAAAACAATTTACAGAAATTCCAGAAGCATATAAAGTTACTTCACTTTTACATCAAAAGACGTATTTAGTTGATGGTGAATTAAAAGAATGGAAAGGGGAATTTGCAGAGGTGTATTCTACAATTTCATCAACAAAAGAATACAAGCCAACTTTGTTAGGTACTGTGCCTAATTTAACAGGAGAAGAAGGTATAGAAGCTTTAAATTCTGCATACAGAGCCTATGATAAAGGGCAGGGTTTGTGGCCAACAATGCGTGTTGCAGACAGAATAGAATGTATGGAGGAGTTTGCAGAGCAAATGAAAACCAAACGAGATGAGGTTGTAAAATTATTAATGTGGGAAATTGGAAAAGCTTTACCGGATTCTGAAAAAGAATTTGATAGAACCATAGACTATATTTACGATACCATTGAAGATTACAAACAAATGGACAGGGATTTTGCTAAGTTTGAAAAAAATAGTGGAGTACATGCTCATATTAGACGTGGACCTTTAGGTGTTGTTTTGTGTTTAGGACCTTATAACTACCCTTTAAATGAAACATTTGCATTGTTAATTCCTGCTTTAATTATGGGGAATACTGCTGTTTTTAAGCCTGCAAAACATGGAGTGTTATTATTGTCTCCTTTATTAGAGGCTTTTCAAAATAGTTTTCCAGAAGGTGTTGTAAATGTAATTTACGGTAGAGGTCGTGTTTTAGCAACTCCTATCATGAAAACAGGGAAAGTAGATGTGTTAGCTTTAATAGGTAACAGTAAATCTGCAAATGCTATTCAGGCAAATCACCCGTTTAAAAATAGATTGCGTTTGGTATTAGGTTTAGAGGCTAAAAACCCTGGAATTGTATTGCCAGATGCAGATTTAGACTTGGCAATAGATGAATGTCTTGCTGGAGCAACCTCTTTTAACGGGCAACGTTGTACGGCGTTAAAGATATTATATGTTCATGAGCATATTGTAGATAAATTTAACAAACGATTTGCAAAAAGAGTAGATGCTTTAAAATTTGGAAATCCTTGGGTAGAAGGTGTAAAATTAACACCCTTACCAGAACCAGGTAAACCTGCTTATATTCAAGAATTAATTGATGATGCAACTGCAAAAGGAGCAAAAGTTATTAATAAAAAAGGAGGAGAAACTACAGATAATTATATTTTTCCATCAGTTTTATACCCTGTTTCTAAAGATATGAGAGTGTTTAAAGAAGAGCAATTTGGACCAGTAACACCTATTGTTTCTTTTAAAAATATTCAAGAGCCTTTAGATGATATGGCAGATTCTAATTACGGACAACAAGTAAGTGTTTTTGGTAGCGAGGTAAAAACCTTAGCGCCATTAATAGATACGTTGGTAAATTTAGTGTGTAGAGTAAACTTAAATAGTGCTGCACAAAGAGGACCAGATGTATATCCTTTTACAGGAAGAAAAGATTCTGCAGTTGCTACGTTAAGTGTGCATGATGCATTGCGTTCTTTTTCTATTAGAACTTTTGTAGCGTCTAAAGATACACCTTATAACAATGCTATTTTAGAAGAATTATTAGATAAAAAAGCATCTAATTTTATTAGTACAGATTATCTTTTGTAAGAGAATTAGATATATTATATGAAAAAAAACCTCCAGAAATGGAGGTTTTTTTATTTTTTGTTAAGGTTAACAAAAATAGGCAACATTTAAATTTTTTATATCCGTAGTTGGCCAAGGTCTCAGTAAATAATTTTAAAAACAAACAAAACTATTCTCTAAACCTTAATGGTTAACATTGGTTTTAATGCATTTTTAGATAAACTTTTGGTAACACTACCTGTAAATAGGTGTGCTAAACCAGTTCTTCCGTGTGTACTTAAGGCAATTAAGTCTGCATTAATATCGTTAGAGAAATTTAAGATTCCTTTTTCTACAGAGGTGTCGCTATAGATGTTAATTTTGTGTTTTGGTAAATTAAAATCGGCAATAAAGTCTTTTATTTTTTGTTTTGTTTCTGAGGTTCCATGAAAGTTGGCAGGAGTGTTAACTTTTAATAAATGAATTTTACTTTCAAAAATAGATGCAAAATCAACAAATTTACCAAACACTTCTTTGTTTTCTTCCTTAAAGTTAGATGCAAAAACTAAATTTTTTAATTTAAATTTTCCGCTATCTTGTTTTATAACAATAACAGGTCTTTTAGAGTTTCGTGTAACTTTTTCTGTATTAGAGCCAATAATCATTTCTTCTAGTTCAGAATGACCTTTAGAGCCCATTATAATTAGGTCTGCATCAATCTTATCAGCATATTTTTGAATGCCTTCAAAAGGAGTGAGTAGTTTTATAAGGTATTCTACATGAGTGTCTTTACTAAAAAAAGTATTTTTAAAATGTAGTATTTTCTCTCTAATTTTTCTTAAATATAACATGCTCTCAGGAATGCTAAATTTACTGCTAGCAGTCATGTCTATGACACCTTTTGGAACTTCAATTAAATGAATGAGGTAAACAGTAGCATTTGTTTTTGTAGCTATTTTTGCTGCAATTTTAGATGCGTACTCAGATGTTTTAGAAAAATCTATAGGGACTAAAATTTTTTTCATTTTGCAGAAATTTAAAGGTTCATATCAATATATATAAAGTTACAAAAAATAATTGACTTGAACTTAGTTTGGTAAATCCCAAACATTTAGTATATTTGCATCGAAATTTATAATAAATGGAGAAAGAAGGGGACTAAGAGTCCCCTCTTTTTATATTTTATTTTAAGCGTTAGAATGGACCAAACCAAGGTAAGAGATTTAGTAGATGAAGCATTAGCACTGAACGAATCATTGTATTTGATAGATTTATCGATATCAGAAAATAATAAAATTCAGGTTACAGTTGATGGCGATAATGGAGTTCCATTAAGTGAATGCATTAGAATTAGTAGAAGTGTAGATAATAATTTTGATAGAGAAGAAGAAGATTTCTCTTTAGAAGTTTCTACACCAGACATTTCGCATCCACTTAAAGTTAAAAGACAATATATTAAAAACATTAATAGAATACTAAAAGTAAAAACTTCTGAAGAAGAATTAGAAGGAACTTTAGTAGAAGCTGATGAAGATAAAATTGTTTTAAACTGGAAAGCAAGAGAGCCAAAACCAATAGGTAAAGGAAAAGTTACTGTGTTAAAAACAGCAACTATAGATTATCAGGATATTAAAGAAGCAAAAGTGAAGATTGTATTTTAAGCAAAAATGTAATGGAGAATATAGCATTAATTGATTCGTTTTCAGAATTTAAAGATAACAAGAGTATAGACAGAGTAACATTAATGTCTATTTTAGAAGAAGTTTTTAGAGCTGCCTTAAAACGTAAGTTTGGTTCTGATGATAATTTTGATATTATTATTAACCCAGATAAAGGAGATTTAGAAATTTGGAGAAATAGAGTTGTTGTTGCAGATGGTTTTTCTGAAGATGATAATGAAGAAATTGAATTAGCGGAAGCAAGATTAATTGAGCCAGATTTTGAAATTGGTGAAGATGTATCTGAAGAAGTGAAGTTAATAGATTTAGGAAGAAGAGCTATTTTAGCATTACGCCAAAACTTAATTTCTAAAATTTACGAACACGACAGTACAAATATCTTTAAGCAGTTTAAAGAATTAGAAGGAGAATTGTACAGTGCAGAGGTGCATCACATTCGTCATAATGCAATTATTTTGTTAGATGATGATGGTAATGAAATTGTATTACCAAAAAGTGAGCAAATTCGTTCAGACTTTTTTAGAAAAGGAGATTCTGTAAAAGGTGTTATAAAAACAGTAGAGTTAAGAGGAAATAAACCAGCGATTATCTTATCAAGAACATCGCCTGTTTTCTTAAACAAGCTGTTCGAGCAAGAAATTCCAGAAGTTTTTGATGGTTTAATTACTGTTGAAGGTGTGGCAAGAATACCAGGAGAAAAAGCAAAAGTAGCGGTAGATTCTTATGATGATAGAATAGATCCTGTAGGAGCTTGTGTTGGTGTAAAAGGTTCTAGAATTCATGGTATAGTACGTGAATTAGGGAATGAAAATATAGACGTTATTAACTATACCAAAAACGAACAATTATTTATTTCAAGAGCATTGAGTCCTGCTAAAGTGACATCAATGGAAATAGAAATGTTTGATGAAGAAAGAAACGGTAAAAAAGGACGTGTAAGCGTTTTATTAAAACCAGAAGAAGTTTCTAAAGCAATTGGTAGAGGTGGTGTAAATATTCGTTTGGCAAGTGAGTTAACAGGTTACGAAATAGACGTTAAGAGAGAAGGTCTAGAAGAAGAAGACGTAGAGTTAACAGAGTTTGGCGATGAAATTGAAGATTGGGTTATTGTTGAATTCAAAAAGATTGGTTTAGATACTGCAAGAAGTGTCTTGGAAACAAGTGTTGCAGAACTAGTAAGAAGAACTGATTTAGAAGAGGAAACAATTATGGACGTTCAAAGAATCTTGAAAGAAGAATTCGAGGACTAAGTATAGTATAGTATTAAAGTAAAAAGTATATTTTTACAAGTATAAAGTTAAAAAGAATTTATGTCTGTAGGCAAAACAATGAGGCTTAATAAAGTTTTAAGAGAATTAAACATTTCTCTTGATAGAGCAGTCGAATATTTAGCGGGTAAAGGTCACGAAATAGAATCGAGGCCAACCACAAAAATAACGGGTGACGTCTATCAAGTTTTACTTGATGGCTTTGAAAAAGATGCAAACAAGAAAGCTGCATCTAAAGAAGTTGGAGAGGAAAAACGTAAGGAGAAAGAAGCTATTCGTTTAGAACATGAAGCTAAGTTAGAGAAGAAAAGAGCGGAAGAGGTTAAGAAGGAAGAGGTTTTAAAAGCCAAAGCAGATAAATTAGAGTTTAAGACTGTTGGTAAAATTGATATTGAAAATATCGGTAAAAAACCTGCCAAGATAGTCGAAAAGGAAAAAGAAGCACCTGTAGAGGTTGTTGCTGAACCTAAGACTGAAACGCCTAAAGTTGAAGAACCGAAAGTAGTTGCAGAAACTCCAGTTGTTGAAGTGAAAGCTGAAACACCTAAAGTTGAAGAAACTCCGGTGGTTGAAAAACCAAAGGCTGTAATTCCTGAAGTTAAAAAAACTGTTTCTGAAATAGAAAAAGAAGTTTCTAAAGTTGGTGATAAACCAAAAGGTAAAAAAGATGCTTCGAAATCTGATGAAAAAGTAGAGGAAGTTACTGCAGAAAATGCAGAAGCAATCAAAACTCAGTATAAAAAATTAGACGGTCCAAACTTTACAGGTAAGAAAATTGATTTAAAACAATTTGAAAGACCTAAGAAAAAGAAACCAGACCCTAAAAAAGATGCAAACGCAGACAAGAAGAAACGTAAGCGTATTGTAACTAAAGCAGGTGCGCCAGGTTCTGCAACTGCAAGACCTAGTAGACCAGGTCAAGGTAATAGAGCAGGTGGTGGTAGTAGACCTCCTTTTAATAGAGGTGGACGTGGAGCAGCAAGACCAGCAGCCGTTAAAAAAGAAGAACCAACTGAAGCAGAAATTCAAAAGCAAGTAAGAGAAACGCTAGAGAAACTGCAAGGAAAATCTTCTAGAGGTAAAGGAGCAAAATACCGTAGAAATAAAAGAGATGCACACAGAGAACATTCTGACGCTGAGTTAGAAGCTCAAGCATTAGACAACAAAATCTTAAAAGTAACAGAATTTGTTACTGTAAGTGAAGTTGCTACAATGATGGAAGTTCCTGTAACAAATATTATATCTGCATGTATGTCTTTAGGTATGATGGTAACAATGAATCAGCGTTTAGACGCAGAAACATTAGTTATTGTTGCTGAAGAATTTAACCACAAAGTAGAATTTGTTGGTGCAGAAGTAGAAGAGTCTATAGAAGAAGTAATAGATAAACCAGAAGATTTAGAAACTCGTGCACCAATTATTACGGTAATGGGTCACGTAGATCATGGTAAAACATCTTTATTAGATTACATTAGAAAAGCAAATGTTATTGATGGTGAAAGTGGAGGAATTACACAACACATTGGTGCATATTCTGTAAAAGTTGGCGATCAAAAAATAGCATTTTTAGATACACCAGGTCACGAGGCGTTTACCGCAATGCGTGCACGTGGGGCGCAAGTAACAGATTTAGTTATTATTGTAGTTGCAGCAGATGATGATGTAATGCCACAAACTAAAGAAGCAATTTCTCATGCGCAAGCAGCAGGAGTGCCTATTATATTTGCAATCAATAAGATTGATAAACCAAATGCAAATCCAGATAATGTAAAAACGCAATTATCTTCAATGAATTTGTTGATAGAAGAATGGGGTGGTAACATACAGTCTCAAGATATCTCAGCAAAACATGGAACAGGTGTTCCAGAATTATTAGAGAAAGTTTTATTAGAAGCTGAAATTTTAGAATTGAAAGCAAATCCTAATAAAAATGCAGTTGGTGCAGTAGTGGAAGCATTATTAGATAAAGGTAGAGGATATGTTTCTACTGTATTAGTACAAGCAGGAACTTTAAAAATTGGAGATTACTTGTTAGCAGGTAAACACAGTGGTAAAGTAAGAGCAATGTTTGATGATAAAGGAACTAATTTAAAAGTTGCAGGTCCATCAACACCAGTATCAATATTAGGTTTAGACGGAGCGCCACAAGCGGGTGATAAGTTTGTAGTATTTGATGATGAAAGAGAAGCAAAACAAATAGCATCTAAACGTTCTCAATTACAACGTGAGCAATCTGTAAGAACTCAGAAAACATTAACGTTAGATGAAATCGGACGTAGAATTGCGTTAGGAGACTTTAAAGAATTAAACATTATCTTAAAAGGAGATGTAGATGGTTCTGTAGAAGCGTTAACAGATTCTTTCCAGAAATTATCTACTGAAGAAATTCAAGTTAATATTTTACATAAAGGTGTTGGAGCCATTACAGAAAGTGATGTTTTATTAGCATCAGCATCAGACGCAATTATTGTTGGGTTTAATGTTCGTCCGCAAGGAAATGCAAGAGTAGTAGCAGATAGAGAAGAGGTAGATATTAGAACATATTCTATTATTTATGCAGCTATCAACGACTTAAAAGACGCCATGGAAGGGATGTTATCTCCAGAAATGAAAGAAGAAGTTACTGGTAACGTAGAAATTAGAGAAATCTATAAAATATCTAAAGTTGGTAATATTGCAGGTTGTATGGTAATGTCTGGTAAAATCCAAAGAGATTCTCAGATTAGAATTATTAGAGACGGAATTGTAGTGCACGACGGAACTTTAACAGCGTTAAAACGTTTTAAAGATGATGTTAGAGAAGTTACAAAAGGATTTGATTGTGGTGTTCAAATTAAGAACTACAATGATATTTTAGAAGGAGATGTAATTGAGGCATACAAAGAAGTAGCAGTTAAGAAGAAGTTGAAATAATAATTTCAAAACTTATATATAAGGTCGAGATTTCAGAATGCTGAAATCTCGACTTTTTTTATTTCCTATAATACGAATAATCATCAATTTATTTACTTTATTCTTTCTTAGAATAAATGTAAATTTGCACACTTTAATAAAAGAATCAAATGCAATATAATCACCTAGATATAGAAAAGAAATGGCAAAAATTTTGGGCAGATAACCAAACTTTTAAAGCTAATAATGAATCTGAGAAACCTAAATATTATGTGTTAGATATGTTTCCTTACCCTTCGGGAGCAGGTTTGCATGTTGGGCATCCTTTAGGATATATTGCAAGTGATATTTATGCGCGTTACAAACGTCATAAAGGTTTTAACGTATTGCATCCGCAAGGATATGATTCTTTTGGTTTACCGGCAGAACAGTATGCTATTCAAACAGGTCAGCATCCAGCAAAAACTACAGAAGATAATGTAGCAACCTACAGAAGACAATTAGATACTATTGGTTTTTCTTTCGATTGGAGCAGAGAAGTAAGAACTTCTAGTCCTGAGTATTATAAATGGACACAGTGGATTTTTATTCAATTATTTGATTCTTGGTATAATAAAGATACAGACAAGGCAGAAGATGTTTCTACTTTGATTAAAATATTTAAAAAAGAAGGTAACGCAACAGTAAATGCAGTTTGTGATGAAGAAATTCAATCTTTTTCTGCGGATGAATGGAAAGCGTTATCAACAAAAGAACAAGAAGAAATTTTATTACAATACCGTTTAACGTTTTTATCTGATACAGAAGTAAACTGGTGTCCTGCTTTAGGAACCGTTTTAGCAAATGATGAGATTGTAAACGGAGTATCAGAACGTGGTAGTCATCCTGTTATCAGAAAGAAAATGACACAATGGTCTATGCGAATTTCTGCATATGCACAACGTTTGTTAGACGGATTAGAAAAAATAGATTGGCCACAGCCTTTAAAAGATTCTCAAACCAATTGGATTGGTAAATCTGTGGGTGCCATGGTTACTTTTGATGTAGCAAATGGTTCTGAAAAAGTCTCTTCTGAAGTAAAATTATCTTATAAAGAATTAGAAGCTTTAAAAGAATTAAGACAAAATTTATCGAAAGCAGAAACAGTTCTTTGGAACGAGTTAAAGAATAAAAAAGGAGCATCAAAATTTAGAAAAAAATATACCATTGGTACATTTTTAGTAGATTATGTTTGTGTTACTAAAAACTTAATTGTGGAATTTTCTGGTAAAGAAGATGAAGCAGCAAGAGATCTTTATTTTACAAGCGAAGGCTTTAATGTAGTTCGTTTTACAAATGAAGAAGTAATTAAAAATGTACTTGGAGCAGTTTCTAAAATTAATTCGGCAATTCAATTTCCAAAAGCAATTGAAAAAACGGAGAAGAAAGAAGTTACAGCTAAAGAAGAAAATCAATATAAGATAGATGTCTTTACTACAAGACCAGATACTATTTACGGTGTAAGTTTTATGACATTAGCTCCAGAACATGAGTTAGTATCAAAAATTACAACAGATGCTCAAAAAACAGACGTTGAAGCGTATATTACAGCCACAGCAAAGCGTTCTGAACGTGATAGAATGGCAGATGTAAAAACCATTTCTGGTGCTTTTACAGGTGCTTTTGCAATACATCCTTTTTCTGGTGAAAAGGTTCAAATTTGGATTGGAGATTACGTATTAGCAAATTACGGAACAGGAGCAGTTATGGCAGTTCCTTGTGGAGATCAACGTGATTATGACTTTGCGAAACATTTTGGAATTCCGATTCCTAATATTTTCGAAGATGTAGATATTTCTGAAGCTGCACACGCAGGTAAAGACGGAACAAAAATTGCAAATTCAGATTTTTTATCAGGATTAAAATATAAGAAAGCATTAAAATTATCCATTTTTGAAATGGAAAAACGTGGCTTTGGTTACGGGAAAATAAATTACCGTTTACGTGATGCTGTTTTTAGCAGACAACGTTATTGGGGAGAACCTTTCCCTGTATATTACAAAGACGGAATGCCACAAATGATTGATGCAGAACATTTGCCAATCGTTTTACCAGAAGTAGAAAAATACTTACCAACGGAAGATGGAAAACCACCTTTAGGAAATGCAACAGAATGGGCTTGGGATTCTCGTGGAAAGAAAGTGGTTTCTAACGATAAGTTAAAAAACAAAACGGTGTATCCTTTAGAATTAAATACAATGCCTGGGTGGGCAGGTAGTTCTTGGTATTTTAACAGATACATGGATGCTAAAAACACGAATGAGTTTGCAAGCAAAGAAAACTTAGACTATTGGAAAGAAGTAGATTTATATATTGGTGGATCTGAACACGCAACAGGACATTTATTATACGCTCGTTTTTGGCAAAAATTCTTGTTCGATAAAGGAATTGTACCTGTAGATGAGTTTGCAAAAAAACTGATTAACCAAGGAATGATTTTAGGAACTTCTGCTTTTGTTTACAAAGCAACTGCTTTTGTAAAGAATGGTTGTGGTTGTTCTGATGAAAAATCTATGGATGATGTTTTAGAAAAAATACCAACGGTTTTTGTTTCTAAAAATTCTTTTACTACAGATGACGAATTTGAAACTGTGGTAAAAAACTACTTATTAGATAACAAGTTTTTAGATCCTAATTTTGCAGATTTAGTAATGATCACTAAAACGGCTTTACATGCAGATGTTTCTTTGGTAAATGCTTCTGATGAACTAGATGTTGATGCGTTTAAAAATCATGCTTTAAATGCTGATTATAAAAATGCTGAATTTGTTTTACAAGACGGAGCTTATAAAGTAGGACGTGAAGTAGAAAAAATGTCTAAATCTAAATACAATGTGGTAAACCCAGATGCTATTTGTGAAGAATACGGAGCAGATAGTTTACGTTTATTCGAAATGTTTTTAGGCCCTTTAGAACAAGCAAAACCTTGGAAAACTTCTGGTATTTCTGGAGTTTCATCTTTCTTAAAGAAATTATGGAAACTGTACTTTAACGGTGAAAATTTTGATGTTTCTAATGCTGTACCAACTAAAGACGAGTTAAAAACATTACATAAAACCATCAAAAAAGTAGAAGATGATATAGAGAATTTCTCTTTTAATACATCTGTTTCTACCTTTATGATTGCTGTAAACGAGTTAACTGCTTTAAAATGTAATAAACGTGCAATATTAGAACCTTTAGCAATTTTGGTTTCTCCTTATGCACCACACATTGCAGAAGAATTATGGAGTTTGTTAGGGAATAATGAATCTATTTCTACGGCAGCTTTCCCTGTTTTTGAAGCAAGTCATTTGGTCGAAAGTGCTAAAAATTATCCAATTTCTTTTAATGGAAAAATGCGTTTTACGTTAGAACTTCCTTTAGATTTATCTAAAGAAGAAATAGAAAAAGTAGTCATGGAAAACGAAAAAACAATTGCCCAATTAGAAGGTAAAGCTCCTAAGAAAGTAATTATTGTTCCTGGTAAAATTATAAACATTGTAATATAGCACACGTAACGGGTGCTTTTGTATTAGCTTATTTTTGTCATTCCGAACGAAGAATTGAGGAGGAATCTCATAAAGAGAATAACTGTTTTTATGAGATTTCTCAATCGCAAAAAGCTCATTTCAAAATGACAAATTATGTAATTCATATATTAGAAAAATATAAACAGTGATAGATCTACACGAGATTATTGGTTTAGTTGCAGCCGTTTTTACAACAACATCATTTTTGCCGCAAGTTTTTAAAACCTACAAAACAAAAGATACCTCCGGACTTTCTTTGTCCATGTATATTATCTTTTTTATTGGAGTTCTTTTATGGTTAATCTATGGTATTTGGATACAAAGTTTATCAATAATTTTAGCGAATATAATTACCGCAATTTTAACTTTTTATCTCTTAGTTATGAAGATAAAATATAAGTAAGTCAGCGATTTTTTTAATACAATTAAAAGTCATTACAGCATTTGTAATGGCTTTTTTATTTAACTATCTTGTGAGCTGAATGAGTGTAACAAAAAAGGAACTTTTTAAGCGTCAAATTACTTTATCTGAGATTAGTGAAGAAGGGCAAGAAAAACTACAAAAAGCATCTGTTTTAGTGGTTGGTTGTGGCGGATTAGGAAGTCCGATTGCGGTGTATTTAGCCGCAAGCGGAATTGGAAAAATTCATTTGGTAGATTTTGATACTGTTGATGCTTCTAATCTACACAGACAAGTTTTTTATGCGTTAGATGATGTTGGCAAATCGAAAGCAGCAGTTTTATCAGAATTTATAAAAAAAAGAGCCGCTTTTACAGCTGTTAGTTTTACGGATAAACCCATTACAAAAGAAAACGTTTTTGAGCTGATTTCTACTTTTGATATTATTGTAGATGGCACAGATTCTTTACCTACAAAATACTTATTGAATGACGCTTGCGTTATAAAAAGCAAACCATTGGTATATGGGTCTTTGTATAAGTTTGATGGTTATGCAGCTACTTTTAATGTTTTACAAAATGACGGAAGATATTCAGCCAATTTAAGAGATGCTTTTCCAAAAATGGCAACAGATGTTCCTAATTGTTCAGAAGTGGGAACTATGAACGCTATTGTTGGTCTCATTGCTATCCAACAAGTAAATGAAGTTTTAAAATTGATAACAGGTATTGGAAAACCTTTAGCAAATGAATTATTGATTTACAATTCGCTTCAAAATACACAATTGAAAATGAAGTTAAAACCAACAGTTTTAAAAGAAAATATTTCAAATTTATTTAAAATACAAACGTATTTTGATGCTGCCTGTACTCTTCAAAATTCAGATTTGCAAATATCATCAAAAGAACTAAAAGAACAATTGTCACTTCGAGCGCAGTCGAGAAGTTTAGAGTTGATAGCAGTTTTACCGAATTTAAAATTACCTTTTAAAGTGCATCAAACAATTCCTATTAATGAGTTTAATGTAGATACTATAGAGGTAGATTTTACTAAAACCTACATTATGGTTTGTCAAAGAGGTATTAATAGTTACAGAGCAACAAAAATGTTAAAGAAAAAATATCCAGCATTAAATGTGTTAAGTTTATCTGGAGGAATATCTGGTTATTAAGTTTTGAAGGATAAAAACGTAATTATTCACTTTGGCAAAAGATCTATATTCAGTAGAGCTCTTGCGGCAATTTTCTACTCATTAACGTTGTTTTTAGTTTATAAATATTTTATTATAGACAGTTCATTTACTCTTTCAACCCCTAGTAGAATGTTAAGGTCCAATGTGTTTTCTATTACAACGCTAATTGTACTTGGTATTAAGTTTTCGGTTATGGAAAGTCATCATTTTAATTTTCAAGAAATGAAATACAGAAAATTTTATGCTGTAGGTCCTATTGGTTTTGGAAAATGGAAAGCAATAAGAAAATTAGATAGAGTTTCTACATTTTTAAATAATAGGAAAGAATGCGAAATTAATATTTGGGATATTAGTAATAAAAGATATAGAATTGCCGTTTTTGATGAGATAGATAATGCTGTTATTTATGGTAGAGATTTAGCCAAAAACTTAGAAATTAAATTTTTAGAAAGAAATTAAAAGAATGAAAACCCCTGTAGATTTTTATAGTCAAGAAAAGTTAATATTAGAAAAAGAAGCAACAATATTAAAACGTAAATCTGTAAACTTAAGTGTTTTTAGATTTTCTGTTTTTTTAATAACTTGCTTTTTAGTGTATTTAACTTTTGGTAGTTATCCAGATGTTTTTATCATCGCTTTTTTAGGGGTTTTATTATTTGGTTTTTTAGTAGTAAAACAGGTTAGTTTACAAAGAAAAAGGGCTATTGTTAAAGCAAAAATTAACATCAATAATACAGAACTAGAAGTTTTAAATAGGAATTTCCATCATTTAGAATCTGGAGTGGAATTTGTTAACCCAACGCATTATTATAGTAATGATATCGATTTGTTTGATGTTGGTTCGTTTTTTCAATATGCAAATAGAACGGTAACAGGTGAAGGGAAGAAACTACTTGCAAATACGTTTACAGAAAATAAAACAGACGGAATTGTAGAGAAGCAAAATACGATTAAAGAATTAGCTACAAAAGTAACTTGGAGGCAGCATTTTTCCGCTTTGGCAAGTTTAATAACCACTAAAGATACGTCTGGTTTTATTGTAAATTGGATTCAGAATTATACAGCAGTTTTACCTGCTTTTTTAAAGGGAATACAAATGGGCTTTTCTGTAGTTTCTTTAGTTTTAATTGGTTTAATTTCTTTTGGATTTGTTTCGTTTACTTATTTAATTCTTTGGTTTTTTACAGGACTATTTATCACAGCAGCATTTGTTAAAAAAACAAGTAATTTATATACGGATACAGATAAAGTAAGAGAAACTTTTAAGCAATATCACGTATTATTAAATGAAATTGAAAACGAAAAATTTACTTCTAAAGTTTTAGTAGAAAAACAAGCTATTATTAATTCCGAGAGTAAAAAAGCTTCAACAATTTTTAAAGAATTTTCTAAAATTTTAGATGGATTTGATCAGCGTAATAATATTTTAATTTCTGTGGCTGGTAACGGACTTTTTTTATCAGAAATCTTTAATGCTTGCAGAGTAGAAAAATGGATTACTACTTACAAACATACTGTAGATAAATGGTTTTCTGTGGTTGCTTTTTTTGATTCTCAGAATTCTTTAGCAAACTTTCATTTTAACCATACAAAATTCATTTTTCCAGAAATTACATCGGACAAAGAAGTTGTAAAAGCAACCAACTTAGGGCATCCGTTATTAGATGCTATTAAAAGAATTGACAATGACTTTACCATTCATAAAGAAGAGTTTTTTATAGTTACAGGAGCAAATATGGCAGGTAAAAGTACTTTTTTAAGAACCATTTCTTTGTCTATTGTTATGGCAAATTGTGGTTTGCCCGTGTGTGCGGTAAGTTTTAAATATGCGCCCATAAAATTGATTACAAGTATGCGAACTACAGATTCTTTAACAGAAGATGAATCGTATTTTTATTCTGAATTAAAGCGTTTAAAGTTTATTGTTGATGAAATTAAAACAACAGATTATTTTATCATTTTAGATGAGATTTTAAAAGGAACTAACAGTAAAGACAAGGCAATTGGTTCTAAAAAGTTTGTAGAAAAGTTAACAAAATCGAAATCCACCGGAATTATTGCCACTCATGATGTGAGTTTGTGCGAATTAGAAAACGAGTTTACAGGTATTAAAAACTATTATTTTGATGCAGAAATTATAGATGATGAATTGCATTTCGATTACACCTTAAAAAACGGAATTTGTAAAAACATGAATGCTTCTTTCTTGTTGCAGAAAATGGAAATTATTTAGAACTCAGTTTTCTTTGTTATTCCTGAGTAGGCAGGAATTCTCTAAGTAAGGTTATTTACAATCCCTTAAAAGGTAAAGATGAAAGTAGTTATTAAACAAGCCTAACTTTTTTTTAAATGAGTGTCATTACGAGGAACGAAGTAATCTCTTGTTTAGTCAGAGATTGCGAAGTTTACAAAAAAGTAAACTTCGCAATGACAGGAATAGCTTTCTTAGGGTTTAAGTTGTTTACTAGCTTTTTTTATAAAATAATAAGTAAATTCTATTTGTCATTCCTGCGTAGGCAGGAATCTATAAGTAATCTTGTTTATAATCTTTTAATAAATCAAGATTAAAGTAGTTAACAAACAAGCCTAAACTTTGTGTTTTAAAAGTGTGTCATTGCGAGGCACGAAGCAATCTCTTGTTTTGTTAGCGATTGCCACAGTTTACAAAAAAGTAAACTTCGCAATGACAGAAACAGCTCTGTTAGGTTCCTAATTGTTTTAGTAAACTTATGTATGGATTCCTGCCCTCGCAGGAATGACAGAGTGCTTGCAAACAAGTTTAGCCCAGATTGAAACGACATCCTTTTATTGCTCTTTCTAATATGAGTCATTGCGAGGCACGAAGCAATCTATTTCTTGCCACAGTTTACAAAAAAGTAAACTTCGCAATGACACAAAGCGCACTGTTAGGTTTCTAATTGTTTTAGTAAACTTATGTATAGATTTCTGCCTGCGCAGGAATGACAGAATGCTTGCAAACAAGTCTAGCCCTGATTGAAACGACATCCTTTTTGCTTTTTCAGCAAAAAGATATAGAGGAAAGCAGGAAATAGCTTCTAAAGAGATGCCTAAATTTTCTGTAAGACGCTTAATGCCGTTTTTACCGAATCTATTCTTATAAAAGTGATTAATAAACGAATTCCGTTTTTGCTTTCTTTCTCTTTCATTACGCAACTTTTAGGGTTTAGTTGCACGTATTTTAACATTCTTGTAAAAGCATCTGTGTGGTAAAATTCACTTTGCTGGTTCGATACAAAATAGCCCATCATTCTTTTTTGTTTTAGAATAACTTTCTCTAAACCAAGCTCTTTGGCTAGCCATTTTATACGAACAGAATCTAATAAATCTTCTACTTGCGTAGGTATTTCTCCAAAACGATCTATAATTTCAGTTTCGAAAACCTGTAATTCTTCTTCAGATTTTAGTTCACCTAATTTATTATACAAAGCCAATCTTTCTGTAATGGAATTGATATAATCATCTGGGAATAAAATCTCGAAATCAGTATCAATTGTAACCTCTTTTACATATTCTTTTGGTTTGGAATTATCTGTAGGATACAATTCTTTAAATTCATTCTCTTTCAGTTCTTCGATGGCTTCTTGCAATATTTTCTGATAGGTGTCAAACCCAATATCATTGATAAAGCCACTCTGTTCTCCACCTAATAAATCTCCAGCTCCACGAATTTCTAAATCTTTCATGGCAATGTTAATTCCGCTTCCTAAGTCTGAAAATAACACCAAGGCTTCTATACGTTTTCTGGCATCATCCGTCATCATATGATACGGAGGCGTTATAAAATAACAGAAGGCTTTTTTGTTAGAACGACCAACTCTACCACGCATTTGGTGTAAGTCTGAAAGGCCGAAATTATTGGCATTATTAATAAAAATAGTATTGGCATTTGGTACGTCTAAACCACTTTCTATAATGGTTGTAGAAACCAAAACATCAAACTCTCCGTTCATAAAACTGAGCATTAAGCCCTCTAGTTTTTTACCTTCCATTTGTCCGTGACCAATACCCACTTTTGCATTTGGCACCAAACGCTGAATTAAACCAGCAACTTCTTTAATATTCTCTATTCTATTATGAATAAAGAAAACCTGTCCTCCTCTAGAAATCTCGTAAGCAATAGCGTCTCGTACTGTTTCTTCAGAAAAACGAATGACATTACTTTCTATAGGATGTCTGTTTGGTGGCGGCGTTTTTATAACCGATAAATCTCTTGCAGCCATTAAACTAAACTGCAACGTTCTAGGAATTGGAGTTGCGGTTAAGGTTAAAGTGTCTACATTTTCCTTTAAAGTTTTTAATTTGTCTTTTACGGCAACACCAAATTTTTGCTCTTCATCGATAATTAATAGACCTAAATCTTTAAATTGTAAACGTTTATTTGTAAGCTGATGTGTACCGATTATAATGTCTACAGAACCATCATTTACGCCATTTATAGCTTCTGTTTTTTGTTTTGCTGTTCTAAAACGATTCAGATAATCGATTCTAACCGGAAAATCTTTTAAACGTTCTGTAAATGTTTTATAATGTTGAAAAGCAAGTATGGTTGTTGGTACCAAAATTGCAACTTGCTTGCCATTATCTACCGCTTTAAAAGCAGCTCTTACGGCAACTTCTGTTTTACCGAAACCAACATCGCCACAAACCAAACGGTCCATTGGTTGTTCTTTTTCCATATCTAATTTTACATCTTGTGTAGATGTAAATTGATCTGGAGTATCTTCATACATAAAACTACCTTCTAGCTCATGTTGAATGTGTGTATCTGGACCAAAAGCGAATCCTTTTTGGAGTTTTCTCTTTGCGTATAATTGAATTAAATTAAAGGCAACATGCTTAACTCGGGCTTTTGTTTTTTGTTTTATTTTTTTCCAAGCTCCAGAACCTAATTTGTATATTTTAGGTGCTTTACCATCTTTTCCATTAAATTTAGAAATCTTGTGAAGCGAGTGAATACTTACATATAAAATGTCTCTTTCTCCATAGACCAATTTAATTGCTTCTTGTTTTTTACCTTGAACATCAATTTTTTGTAAACCACCAAATTTTCCAATTCCGTGATCCATGTGCGTTACATAATCGCCAATTTCTAATTTATTTAAATCTTGAAGCGTTATGGCTTGTTTTTTAGCGTACCCGTTTTTTAATCTGAATTTATGATAACGTTCAAAAATTTCATGATCTGTATAACAAACCAAACGATTATCTACATCTACAAAACCTTGGTATAATGGAAAAACAACGGTTTCGTAATGAACTTCTTGTTCTGCATCATCAAAAATATCGTGAAAACGTTTTGCTTGCTGATCGTTGGCACAAAATATATAACTGGTAAATTTTGCTTTGTGATACTCTTCTAAATTATCAATTAATAAATTGAATTGTTTATTAAAAGAAGGTTGTGCAATGGTATTAAATTCAATTTCTAACAATTCTTTCGATTGCACTTTCGGTGACATTTCTATCAAAGAAAACTCGTGTAATTGATTTTTTATAAAATTACCATCACAAAATAATTCACTTGGTTTTGCGTGTTTTATTTCTTTGGATAAACTAAGAAAAGCTTCTTCTGCTTTTTGATAAAACTTATCTAGATTACCAACTAATAAGTCGGTGTTTTTTGCAAAAATGACTGTTTTTGAAGAGATGTATTTTAGAAAACTCTCTCTATTTTCTTCCAATGTTTTGTTTTCTACATTGGGCATTATAGAAATTTTCTTCAGCTTTTCTTTAGAAAGTTGTGTTTCTACATCAAAAGAACGGATACTATCTATTTCATCACCAAAAAATTCTACTCGATAAGGTTCATCATTAGAAAAAGAAAAAACATCTATAATTCCTCCACGTACAGAAAAGTCTCCAGGTTCTGTAACAAAATCTACACGTTTAAATTTGTATTCAAATAACACTTCGTTAACAAAATCTAGAGATAAACTCTCACCAACAGCAACTTTTAAAGTATTTTTTTCTAACTCTTTTTTGGTAACCACTTTTTCGAATAAAGCAGTTGGGTATGTTACAATTACAGCAGGTTTTTTACGCGAATTAATTCGGTTTAAAACCTCTGATCGTAATAAAACATTGGCATTGTCTGTTTCTTCTATCTGGTAAGGTCTTCTGTAGGAACCAGGATAAAAAAGCACATTTTTTTCGCCTAATAATTGTTCAAGATCATTTAAATAATAAGCAGCTTCTTCCTTATCATTAAAGATTAAAAGATAAGGTTTGTCTGCTACTTTAAAAGTTTCTGAAATAACAAAAGACAACGAAGATCCGACCAAATTCGATATTTGAAAATGGTTTTTGTCTTGTTGAAGTGCTTTAATTATCTGCGATACATTTGCAGAATTTTGATATTGATTTACAATGTTCTGGGTACTCAACCTGAAATATTTTGTTCAAAGATATTAATTTGAATTTATTAAATATAAAATGTTATACAACTATTTTAATTAACCTTAAACGATACTTGTAGTTTGTCTATTGTAAAATTGCTCATAATGATGCCTCTTTTTCTTGTAGAAAATGATTATTACACTTTGATTTAAAAAAAATATTAAGAAGTAAATATTTAGGTATTAGTTTATTTATTTGCATTATTTTAAGAGCTATTTTTATTGTATTCAAAATAAACATAACTTAACATATAATAAATGATTTATTCTTCTGTTTCATTAGGTAATACAATACATTTGCAAAAAATGTTATTATAAAACCCTCTATATTATCTCCTTTAAATGAACAGAAAACTTAAATTTTTTGTACTTATTTTTTTAGTATTTACACTTCATAATTTCAGTCAGAACGAAGAACATAAATGGGCAGTTACCTTAGGATCTGGGGCTGTGATTTATTCTGTAGAAAATGCACCTGTAGTTGAGGGTAGATATATACCTCAATTTCCAAGAGTATCTGCGGCTAGATATATGTTTAAAAATGTAACTTTTGTTGGTAGTATTTCTGGTACTTATAAAGACAGTCAAAAATATACCACTTTTGATGCTGAGGCTAGGTATGATTTTGGTACTTCAAAAAATACAATTAATCCTTATGTGGTGATAGGAGGCAGTTTTGTGAAGTCTAAACATTTTTTACCAACTTTAAATTTTGGTGTTGGAGGTACGCTTTGGGTTTCTGATCATTTTGGGTTACACGGTCAACTGTTGCATAAGTATAATGATAAGAAATTTAATAGCCAGCGTTCACATACATTTTTATCTGCAGGGTTTGTTTACCGTTTTTCATTATTTAAAGGAAGAAATGGTACTATTGATGGTTTTAATAGAAAACGTCTTTGGGATTAAAGAATAGAAATCAATATTATTTATAAGTTTTCTATTTGAATAGGTTTAATTTAAGGAAAGGGACTTCATGTATCTATTTATAATTGATTTCATTTTTTTACTATTTATATAACCACTTTTCTGTAGTTCAATTTCAAATTTAGAGTTCAATATAATTGATGTAGGATAACTAATTTTATTCTTAATGGATGCCAATTCGTTTGCAAGTTGATGAATTCCTGTGTTTTTACCGGTTGGTTTGTACTTAAATGTGTTGTTTAAAAATAGTATGTCTTTCTTTTCTTCTGCATTTAGTTTTATAAAATAAAAGTTTTTATTTAAAATTTCAATTATTTCTTTGTTTCCGAAGGTGTTTTTTTCCATCGCATAACAAAATTTACACCAATCTGTATAAATGAAAATTACCACTGGTTTTGGCTTTTGTTGATGTAGTATTTCTGTTTCCTCAAAAGAAAAAACATTCAATTCTTTTTCTTGAGATTGAATTGTAAAGCAAATAAATAAAATAATAAAGATTATATATTTTTTCATAAATAAGGATTAAAAGATTGTGTAGCGTACGCCTAAAAAGGCTCTAATTCCTTGGTTAGAAGCGTATACGTAATTTGGATCAAAAGCTAATTCTGGGTTTTGTTCTGTATTAATTCCTTTATCAAAAGGGTTTTTAGAATTATTTATACTATTTGCTGCTGGTGTAAAATTTAAAAGGTTTTTTACACCACCATAAACTTCCCAACTATTATTAAAGTTTTTAGTTAATTGTAGGTTTTGTATACTGTACCAAGGAGAATATTTGTCTCTTGTATCATTTTTTCCCAATAAAGGTAATCGCATTGGTCCGTATAAATTTCCAGTATAATCTATTGTAAAATTATGATGTAACTTGTAAGAAATAGACCAAACTCCACTAAAACCTTCTGTTAATAATTGCCTTGTTTTAATATCGTTTTCTGTTATGGAAACATCCATTAAAGTGGCACCTAAATTAATAGCTAATCCGTTTGTAAATGTAATGTCTGTGTTTAAAGAAACTCCTTTTGAAACAGAATAACCATCTAGATTTGCATATATTATTTTATTAGAATCCGTTTCGTAATCAGGCAAAATTCTATTATTAAAATACGTGTAAAAAGCACTCGCATCTAAGGTGATAAACGAATTTTCTGTATTTATTTTTTTAACATAGTTAATGTTTGCATTCCAAGAAGTTTCTGGGTCTAATTCGCCATTAAATTCTACTTCTCTAGCACCTGTTAACGCAGCATGGTCTTCTGTAAAAACATTGGCAACTCTAAAACCGTTACCAACACTAAGTCTAATAATATCAGCATTGTCTTTAGAATTCCATTTGTAATTTACTCTCGGAGAAAAAATACTACCATGCAAACTATTATAATCCCATCTTGCACCAATAAGTAATTTATTTTGCTTGTTTAAGCTAATTTCATCCTGAAGAAAAACACCTGGTAAATGAGTTACAGAAGCTTTGTTTGTAATTCCGTCTTCCTCAAAAGTAGCAAAAGTATTATCATCATAAAAAGTATACCTATAAGCAACTCCTAAAAGTAAATCGTGTTTTTCCTTAATCTGTTTGTTATATACAAACTGACCAAAAGCAATTAATTGTTCAGCGTCATAAGCATCTGTTCCGTAAAAGGAATCTTGATAATGTCCGTTTGCACTAAATTGAAAATTAATATTTTCTGATGTAGGCAATTCATAGGTTCCAAAAGTTTCCCATCTATTCGTGTAAATACTCTCACCATATTTTATATCTGTCCCTCTAAACTCCTTTTCCCAATCCATTTCGCCACCCCAACGATCTTCATAAACATATCTACCAGCAACTGTAAAGACTTTATTACTTTCTCTTTCAATATTTATTTTATTAAAAAGAGATATTCTATTTTGAAGTGTTAAGTCTGTAAATCCATCATTATTATTATCAATTCTATTCTGATAATTAAAGTAATTAACCCCCAATAAACCTTGCGTTTTTTCTGATAATTTATAACGTAAACCAATGTCTGTATTTACTTCTCCCCAAGAGCTAGCAAAAACATCTGTTGTTAATGCGGGGGAGTTAGATGGTTTTTTGGTGATGATATTTATAATTCCTCCTACTGCTTCAGAACCATACAATGTAGATGCTGGTCCTTTAACAATTTCTACTCTTTCTATTAATGCTTGCGGAATTCCGGTTAACCCGTAAACGGTAGACAGTCCACTTACAATTGGCATTCCATCAATTAAAACAAAAGTATAAGGGCCTTCTAATCCGTTAATATGAATATCTCCCGTATTACAAACATTACAGTTTAATTGCGGCCTAACTCCGTTTACATTTTGTAAAGATTCAAAAATTGAAGGAGTTGGATTTTTCTTAAAAAAAGTTTTACTATAAACCTCTATAGGAACAGAACTGTTAGATTTTGTAACTGGTTTTAAAGTGCCAGAAATAACAATTTCATCTAAAGAACTATCTTCTACTAAAGAGAAGTTCTGCGTAATTTTTTGATTTTTATCAATAGATATTTTAATAGATTTAGTTTTATAACCAATACTACTTGCAACAAGTGTGTAATTTCCTTTTGGAATGTTTTTTAGTTGATAAAAGCCGTTTTCGTCAGAAGCTGCTCCGATTTTAGTCTTTTTCAAATAGACATTTACATAAGGCAATGCATCTGAGTTGTTATAGATTTTACCAGAAATAGTGTTATTCTGAGAAAAAATAGAATTTATACTGATAAAAGCAATAAATAAGAAGAGTCTTTTTAGATTCATTTGATTTTAATTTTTGACAAATATAATTTAATTTTTAGACATGTCTAAAAATATATTTATTAAAATTAAAAAGTATATCTTTGTAATATAAAATTTGTAGATGTTTACATTTTCCGAAGAAAATTATTTAAAAGCAATTTATCATTTAGAATTAGATGCTGATAAAGGAATCAGTACAAATGCTATTGCTAAAAAGTTAGAAACAAAAGCTTCTTCTGTAACAGATATGATTAAAAAGCTATCTGAAAAAGAGGTGGTTGTTTATAAAAAGTATAAAGGTGTAAAGTTGACAGATTTTGGAAAGAAAATTGCAGCAAATATTGTACGTAAACACAGGCTTTGGGAGGTTTTTTTAGTTGAGAAATTAAATTTTTCTTGGGATGAAGTGCATGATGTTGCAGAGCAGTTAGAACATATCAAGTCAGAAAAATTAGTAGACCAGATAGATGCTTTTTTAGGTTTTCCAACGCACGATCCTCATGGAGATCCTATTCCGGATAAAGACGGAAATTTAAAAACAATTGAAAAAAGTTTATTATCAACTTTATCAAAAAACGAAAGTGGAGTTTGTGTGGGTGTTGATGATTCTTCATCAGAATTTTTAAAATTCTTAGATAAAAAGGGCATCACGTTAGGAAAAAAAATTACCGTTTTAGATAAAGAAGATTTTGACAATTCTTTATCAATTTTAATAGAAGAAAAAAAGCTGTCTATTTCATATAAAATAGCTAATAATTTATACATTCAAAAAACATGAACACTTACAATCCTGTAACAGCGCTTTTGGTATTTGGTGTCGTTATCATACTGTTGTTTTTTATTTTTAATCCTAAAAAAGGACTCTTTTTTAAGTATTTAAAAGCACGTAAAGAAAATGAAAAAACGGCTATAGAAGATGTTTTAAAATTATTGTATCATAATCCTGACACCTCGAAAGATACTATTTTTGATGAGCTAGAATTTAGTCATAGTTTATTACTAGAAAGTATTGAAACCATGTTAGAAACAGGTTTGATGGAAAAAAAGAATGAATTATTCTCTTTAACAAACGAAGGAGATGAGTATGCGTTAAGGATTATTAGAGCACATCGTTTGTGGGAAAAATACTTATCAGAAAAAACAGGTTTTCATAAAGAAGAATGGCATAAAAGAGCAGAAAAAAAAGAACATGAGTTGTCTGGAAAAGAGGTAGAAGATTTGTCTACGCTTTTAGGAAATCCAAGATATGATCCTCACGGAGATCCAATACCTACTAAGGGGGGTGAAGTGCCTAAGAAAAAAGGAATGTTGCTTTCTAAATTACCTGTTTTTAATTTCGGGAAAATTATTCATATAGAAGATGAGCCTATTGGTGTTTATAAGCAAATTTTAGCGAAACACATTCATTTAGATTCTCAGTTTTATATGAAAGAAGTTAATGAAAATCGCATTGTTTTTGAGTCGGAAGGAGAACAGTTTGTATTAACACCAAAAGTGGCTAAGAATATTACTGTAATTTCTTTAGATAAGGCAGATGTAATAGAAAAAGACACCATGCGTTTATCAAATTTAGAAAGTAATCAAAAAGCTCTTATTATTGGTGTTTCTAAAGAGTGTAGAGGAGAAAATAGAAGACGATTATTAGATTTAGGTTTTGTAAAAGGAGCCACTGTTAATGTAGATTTATTAAACCCTTTAGGAGATCCAAAAGCATTTTTAATTAAAGGAACTGCCATTGCGTTAAGAAAAGACCAGGCGGTTAAAATTTTAATTACCAAAGTATAAAAATATGAAAACGGCAACAAAATCAGCTTGTGACACTTGTGTACATCATAATTTAGACGGCGTAAAAAAATTAGGCGTAGATACTGAAAATGTAGACTTTGTAATTGCATTAGCAGGAAACCCAAATACCGGAAAAAGTACTGTTTTTAATGCATTAACAGGTTTAAGGCAACACACAGGTAATTGGCCAGGGAAAACGGTTACAAGAGCAGAAGGCGCATTCGAATATCAGCAACAAAAATATAAGTTAATAGATTTACCGGGTACGTATTCTTTAATGTCTCGATCTGAGGATGAGGAAGTTGCTAGAGATTTTATCCTTTTTGGTAAACCAACTTTAACGGTTATTGTGGTAGATGCAAGTAGGTTAGAGCGTAATTTAAACTTGGTATTGCAAATTTTAGAAATTTCTTCGAATGCTGTTTTGTGTTTGAATTTAATGGACGAAGCAGAGAAAAATAATATAAACATAGATCATAGAAGTTTATCAAGAGAATTAGGTATTCCTGTTGTGCCAACAAGTGCAAGGTCTAAAGAAGGAATTCCGGAATTAATTGCTGCAATTAGCGATTTAGCAAACGGAAAAATAGTTTGTAAACCTTATAAAATAAAGAGTATTCCAAAACACGTAGAAGATGCTGTTCAAAAATTGAGCAACGCTATTAAAGAA
Organism: Polaribacter sp. L3A8; assembly: GCF_009796785.1. NCBI lineage: Bacteria > Pseudomonadati > Bacteroidota > Flavobacteriia > Flavobacteriales > Flavobacteriaceae > Polaribacter > Polaribacter sp. L3A8. Next base: position 2,541,169 of record NZ_CP047026.1, on the reverse strand, counting down.
GAATATCCAAATGTTTCAAATAGCAGGTGGTTAGCTTTTAGGGTTTTAGAAGGAGATACACATATTTTAGAAGCCTTAAAAACAGGTGATTTTATTTAATTTTTAAGAAATGGAAACAAAAAATATTGATAAAATTATAGAGTTATCTAATGAGTTGCGCTGGCAAATTGGCGATGATTTTCATGATAACTTAACCGAGGCAATTTATGCTGATGCTTCTAAAATTGTAGAAAAAACAGTTGTAAAAGATGATAAAAAAGGCGCTTTTTATTTAAATGCAAAAATAGATCGAGTAGTAACAAGTAAAATTTGGGGTTTTCCAATTATGCTTTTGCTGTTAGGTTTGGTGCTTTGGTTAACAATTATTGGCGCCAATTATCCATCATCAATGTTGGCTAGTTTATTATTAGATACGGTTCATCCTTTGTTAAAAGAAGGAGCATCATCTGTTGGTTTTCCTTGGTGGTTGTCTGGTTTTTTAATTGATGGAGTTTATTTGTCAGTTGCTTGGGTAATTGCAGTAATGTTACCGCCTATGGCGATATTTTTTCCGTTATTTACTTTATTAGAAGATTTTGGGTATTTACCAAGAGTCGCTTTTAATATGGATGCACTTTTTAAAAAATCTGGTGCACACGGTAAACAAGCCTTAACAATGAGTATGGGGTTTGGTTGTAATGCAGCGGGAGTTGTAGCAACACGTATTATTGATAGTCCTAGAGAACGATTAATTGCAATTATTACTAATAATTTTTCTTTGTGTAATGGTCGTTGGCCAACACAAATATTATTAGCTACCATATTTATTGGAGCTGTTGTTCCATCAACATATTCTAGTTTAATTTCTTTAGTTGCCGTTGTTGGAATTGCCGTTTTAGGAATCTTTTTTATGTTTTTCTTTTCTTGGGCATTGTCTAAAACAGTCTTAAAAGGAGAGGTTTCTACTTTTAATTTAGAGCTTCCACCTTATAGAACACCGTTATTTTGGAAAACGATTTATACGTCTTTAATAGATAGAACATTAATTGTTTTATGGAGAGCAATTGTTTTTGCAGCGCCTGCAGGAGCGGTAATATGGTTAATTTCTAATATTTTTATTGGTAATGAAAGCATTGCAGTATATTTAATTCATTCTTTAGATGGGTTTGGATTTTTACTTGGTTTAAATGGTGTTATTTTATTAGCGTATGTTGTTGCTATTCCTGCCAATGAAATTGTAATTCCGTCTATATTAATGTTAACAGTAATGGTAACTGGAGTGGCTGGTGGCGCTGGCGCTGGAGTAATGTTCGAGTTAGATTCTGTTAGTGCAACGGGAGATGTTTTAAGAAGTGGTGGTTGGACCTTGTTAACGGCAATTAATGTAATGTTGTTTAGTTTACTGCATAACCCATGTAGTACAACTATTTACACAATTTATAAAGAGACAAAAAGCGTAAAATGGACGGTAGTTGCTACCATGTTACCTGTAATTGCAGGGTTTATAGTAACTTTCTTAGTGGCGCAAATTTGGAGAATTTTAAGTTAATTGATAAAAATAAAACCAAGGATTAAGATAAATTTAAATACTTAATTTTGTATTTTGCAGTAAAATAAACTGTGCAACAATCATCTACTTTTCAGGTTTATAATGCTTCTGCAGGAAGCGGAAAAACCTTTACGCTTGTAAAAGAATACATAAAAGTCTTATTAACTTCTGATGATATTTTTTCGTTTCAGAAAATATTAGCAATTACGTTTACCAACAAAGCCGCTGGTGAAATGAAAGAACGTGTATTGTCTAGTTTAGAGGATTTTGCAGACGGAGAAGAAAATGATTTATTCAATATAATTATCAATGAAATTACTATTGATAAATCTATTATTAAAGAAAGAAGTAGAAAGATTTTAGATGCAATTTTGCAAAATTATTCTGCTTTTTCAATTACTACGATTGATAGTTTTACACATAAGATTATTAAAAATTTCGCTTTCGATTTAGGTTTGTCGCTTAATTTTGAAGTAGAAATGGATGCCGTTTCTCTTTTAAACGAAGCGGTAGATGTTTTAATCTCTAAAATAGGAACAGATAAAAAGTTAACAAATCTTTTAATTGATTATTCTTTAGATAAAACCGATGATGATAAATCTTGGGATATTTCTAGAGATTTAAGCGAGTTTGCAAGAATTTTACTAAATGAAGACGATGTACAGCATTTTAGAAGTCTTGCAGATAAAAAGTTAGAAGATTTTACAAACTTAAAATCAAAACTATACAATCAACAAAAAGAATTAAAAGAATCTGTTATAAAAATCGGAGAAGAATGTCTTCAATTAATAGAAAATAACGATTTAGAGCATAAGAATTTTATGCGAGGAACGATTCCTAAATTCTTTGCAGATTTAAGCGTAAAGTCTGTAAATATCGATTTTATCAAACGAAGTGAAACTATAAAAAAAGCGATAGAGAATAATCAATACTATTCAAAAACAACATCAGAACTTATTGCAAGTTCTATAGATCAAATTGTTCCGGATATTGTTCGTTTATTTAATGAGGCTGAGTTAATTTATCAGCAATTCTCTATGAATAAATTAGCATTAAAAAGCATCATCCCTTTAGCGGTTTTAAATAATATCAATTCAGAATTAGAACAGATAAAAGAAGATAATAATATACGGTTAAACGCAGAATTTAATCAATTGATTTCTGACAATATAAAAGATCAGCCAGCACCTTTTATTTATGAAAGGATAGGGCAGCGTTTTCAGCATTATTTTATAGATGAAATGCAGGATACTTCTGTGTTGCAATGGCAAAATTTAGTTCCGTTAATAGACAATACCTTAGCACAAGAAAATAGTAATTTATTGTTGGTTGGCGATGGTAAACAAGCAATTTATAGATGGCGTGGCGGAAAAGCAGAACAGTTTATCGAGTTAGGTTCAGATAGAGTAAACCCTTTTCATGTTCCTAAAGAAATTAAAAACTTAGAAACCAATTTTAGAAGTTATTCAGAGGTTATCAATTTTAATAATTCGTTTTTTCAGCATACGGCCAATTTCCTTCAAAATGAATCGTATAAAAATATTTTTATCGAAGGAAATAAACAAATTGAAAATGCTAAAAAAGGTGGTTTTGTCTCGTTAACTTTTCTTGAAAAAAACGAAGATAAAGAGATTGAGAAAGTAAAGTATCCGCAGAAGGTTTTAGAAAAGATTCTACAATTAAAAGAAAACTTTTCTTTGAGTGAAATTTGTGTGTTAACACGTACAAGAAAAGATGGAGTTGCGGTTGCTAATTATTTATCAGAAAAAGGAATTGATATTGTTTCATCAGAAACTTTGTTGCTTAAAAACAGTGCAAAAGTTACTTTTATTGTGGATGTTTTAAAAGTGTTACAAAACCCAAGTGATGAAGAAACAAGGTTTGAAATGCTGTATTTTTTACATCAACATTTACAAGTTGAAAACCCGAAACATGTCTTTTTTAATGAATTCGCTAAAGCTGATAATGAAACTATTTTAGGGTCTTTAAAAAAATACGGAGTATTATTTGAGGTTTCAATGTTTCATCAGTTGCCTTTTTATGAGAAGGTAGAAGAAATTATTAGAGGTTTTAATTTGATAAATTCGTCGGATGCATATATTCAGTTTTTTCTGGATGTAGTTTTAGAACAACAAAGAAACGGAACCGATGTTGGTGCATTTTTAGAGTTTTGGGAACTTAAAAAAGAACGTTTAAGTATTGTTGCGCCAGAAAGTGCTGGTGCTGTTCAGATTATGACGATTCATAAATCAAAAGGATTAGAATTTCCGGTAGTTATTTTTCCTTGTGATGTTGATATTTATCGACAGATAAAACCAAAAGCATGGTTAAATAAATTGCCAGAATCTTATGAAGGTTTCGATGAGTTATTGGTTGATTACAGTAAAAGTCTAAGCATTGTTAGTGAAAGAGGTTTAGATATTTACAATATGCAAAGAGAAGAATTAGAATTAGATAATTTTAATCTATTGTATGTTACTTTAACCAGGGCTGTAGAGCAATTACATGTTATTACTGATAAAAAAATATCCTCTAAAGGAGAAGAAAACACTAATTTTTATTCAGGTGTTTTTATCAATTATTTAAAACAAGAAAATCTTTGGAATGAAGATTTGTCAGAATATTCTTTTGGTGATGAAAACCGCGTTAGTATAAAAAAAGAAGAAAGTTCTGTTGCAGAAATTCATCAGAAATTTATTTCGACACCATGGCAAGAGCATAATATTGTCTTGTTAGCAAATTCTTCTAAATTATGGAATACAGAACAAGGTAATGCCATTGATTTTGGAAACCTATTTCACGAAATTTTTGCTAAAATAACTACCATTAATGATGTTGATAATGTTGTTGAGTCGTATCATCAACAAGGAGTTTTAGATGAAAAGCAAGCGGTACTTATTAAACAGAATTTTAATGATGTTGTAAAACATCCAAAATTAGCCATGTATTTCTCTGAAAACTTTGCTGTTTTTAATGAAAGAGAAATTGTAGATGTAGATAATCAAGTTATAATTCCGGATAGATTGGTTTTTATTGATGAAAACAAGTTGGTTATTATAGATTATAAAACGGGGAATCCTTCGGATGAACATCATCAACAGTTACTAAAATATGAGAAAATTTTAAAATCAATGCATTTTATAGTTGATAAAAAAATACTGATTTATATAAATGATAAAATTGATGTTGTTGAGGTATAATCAAAAAAAATAAAGTTTGTAACTTTACATTTCTTAAATTGATAAAAAATGTACGGTAAAATTAAAGATACTTTAAATAAAGAGCTTCAGGAGTTAAAAGATGCAGGTTTATATAAATCAGAAAGAATTATAACATCTTCACAAGACGCAGTTATCAAAATTTCTACGGGAGAAGAAGTTATCAATTTTTGTGCAAATAATTATTTAGGGTTGTCTAACCACCCGATGGTAATTCAGGCAGCAAAAGACACTATGGATACACATGGTTTTGGTATGTCTTCTGTTCGTTTTATCTGCGGCACACAAGATATTCACAAGCAATTAGAAAAAACAATTGCAGATTTCTATACTACAGAAGATACTATTTTATATGCTGCGGCTTTTGATGCTAACGGAGGTGTTTTTGAACCGCTATTAACAAGTGAAGATGCCATTATATCGGATAGCTTAAACCACGCTTCTATTATAGATGGAGTTCGTTTGTGTAAAGCTGCACGGTATCGTTATAATAATAATGACATGGCTTCTTTAGAGGAGCAGTTAATTGAAGCAAATAAACAGAACCACCGTTTTAAGATTATCGTTACAGATGGTGTGTTTTCTATGGACGGAATTGTAGCAAAGCTCGATGAAATTTGTGATTTAGCAGATAAATATGATGCTTTGGTTATGGTTGATGAATGCCATGCTACAGGTTTTATTGGTAAAACTGGTAGAGGAACTGTAGAATTAAAGGATGTAATGGATAGAGTAGATATTGTTACAGGAACTTTAGGGAAAGCTCTTGGAGGTGCAATGGGAGGTTATACTACAGGTAGAAAAGAAATTATTGAAATTTTACGTCAACGTTCTAGACCTTATTTGTTTTCTAATTCTTTAGCGCCAGCAATTGTAGGTGCATCCTTAAAAGTGTTCGATTTAATCTCTAATGATACTTCATTACGAGATAAATTAGAGTGGAATACTAATTATTTTAGAAAAGGAATGGAAAAAGCTGGTTTTGATTTAGTGGGGGCAGATGCAGCAATTGTTCCGGTGATGTTATATGATGCAAAAATTGCTCAAATAATGGCAAATAAACTACTAGAAAAAGGAATTTATGTTATTGGTTTCTTTTTTCCTGTAGTACCAAAAGAGAAGGCAAGAATTAGAGTGCAATTGTCTGCAGTTCATACTAAAGAGCATCTAAATAAGGCTGTTACAGCTTTTACAGAGGTGGGTAAGGAGTTGAATATTATTTAGAATTGATAAAAGGGATTGTTCTAATAATATTTTGTAGATTTGTCTTTGTAGATACGTTTTAAGGGATTACTTTTGCGTATTATAATAACGAACTTTTAATTTAAAAATTTGATAATGAAACGATTAAAAATAGCTGTGATAGCTTTGTTTACGTTGGTAACAGTTAGTAACGTAAACGCACAAGATGAAAACAATCCATGGGCTGTAGGTTTTGGTGTTAACTCTGTAGACTTTATTCACTCAAAAATTTCTGACAGTGAACATTTTAAAGACCTATTTGGTGATGTTAATGATTGGAATGTTTTACCTTCTATTTCTAGGATTTATGGAGAAAAATATTTAGATAAAGGTTTTTCATTGCAATTAGCAGGTTCTTTAAATAAAATAGAAACATTACTAACAGAAGATGATTCAGATTTACTTTATTGGTCATTAGATGCTGGTGTAAAATATGATTTAAATAATTTAGTTGGACAAACAGGATGGTTTGATCCTTATGTACATTTAGGTGGTTCTTATGTTTCTGTAGATAGTGAAGGTGAAGGGATGTTAACATTTGGAGCAGGTTTTAATACTTGGTTTAATGATAACTTAGGTTTAAATTTTCATTCAGGAGCTAAACACGGTTTTGCTGATAAAGTACAAAAGCACTGGCAACATTCTTTAGGTTTAGTAATTAAATTTGGAGGAAATGATACAGACGGAGACGGAGTATATGATAAAGATGATGCTTGTCCAGAGGTTGCAGGTTTAAAAGAATTTAATGGTTGTCCAGATGCAGATGGAGATGGAGTAAAAGATTCTGATGATGCTTGTCCTAATGTTGCAGGTTTAGCAGCTATGAATGGTTGTCCAGATGCAGACGGAGATGGAGTAGCTGATAAAGATGATATGTGTCCTAATTCTAAAGGAACTAAAGCAAACAAAGGTTGTCCAGATTCTGATGGAGACGGTGTTGTTGATAAAGATGATAAATGTGCTTCTGTTGCAGGACCAGTTGCTAATTCAGGTTGTCCTTGGCCAGATTCTGATGGAGACGGTGTATTAGATAAAGATGATAAATGTCCAACTGTTGCAGGTGTTGCTTCTCAAGGAGGATGTCCAGAACCAGTTATTACTAAAAAAGATATTGAAGTACTTAATTTTACAGCTAAATCTATTTTATTTAACTCAGGAAGATCTACTTTTAAACCAGGAGTTACTACACAATTGGATGCTATTGTTGCAATAATGAATAAAAATAGTAAAGCAACTTTTGCTATTGGAGGTCATACAGATAGTAGTGGTGCAGCTGCTACTAACTTAAGATTATCTGAAAAAAGAGCAATTTCAGTTAGAGATTATTTAGTAAATAACGGAATAGCTACTACAAGATTAGAAGCGAAAGGATTCGGAGAAGGTTTCCCAGTAGATTCTAATACTACAAGAGCAGGTAAAGCTAACAACAGAAGGGTTGAAATTAAAGTAACTAACTAGTTTCTTTCTTAAATAATATTTAAAAAGCCTCATCTAAAATAGATGAGGCTTTTTTTTGTACATCTGTTTTTTGTTTTTAGTTAAAAAAACTTTTTAAATTCAATCTAAAAAATTACCTTTGCATCCTGAAAATGAGAGGTAAGTCTCATAAAACAAATAATAACTTTAATTAGATACATAATGTCTACAATAACAGGTAAAGTTTCACAAATTATTGGGCCAGTAATTGATGTTGAATTCAATACGGATAATGAACTTCCTAAAATTTACGATTCGTTAGAAATCAAAAAAGCTGACGGCTCTATATTAGTCTTAGAAGTACAACAGCATATTGGAGAAGATACAGTTAGAACAATCTCGATGGATGCAACCGACGGATTAAGCAGAGGTACTGAAGTTGTCGCTACAGGTAATCCTATTCAAATGCCTATTGGAAACGATATCTACGGTCGTTTGTTTAATGTAACTGGAGATGCTATTGATGGTTTAGGGAACTTGAAAAAAGAAGGTAAAGATGGTTTACCAATTCACAGATCTGCACCTAAGTTCGAAGACCTATCAGTTTCTACTGAAGTTTTATTTACAGGGATAAAAGTAATCGACTTAATTGAACCTTATGCAAAAGGAGGTAAAATTGGATTATTTGGTGGAGCAGGAGTAGGTAAAACAGTATTAATTCAAGAGTTAATTAACAACATTGCAAAAGGACATGGTGGTTTATCAGTTTTTGCAGGTGTTGGTGAGAGAACTCGTGAAGGAAATGATTTACTTAGAGAGATGTTAGAATCTGGAATTATCAAATATGGTGATGACTTTATGCATTCTATGGAAGCAGGAGGATGGGATTTATCTAAAGTAGATAAGCCAGGAATGAAAGATTCTAAAGCTACTTTTGTATTCGGACAAATGAATGAGCCACCTGGAGCACGTGCACGTGTTGCCTTATCTGGTTTAACAATAGCAGAATATTTTAGAGATGGAGCAGGTGAAGCACAAGGTAAAGATGTACTTTTCTTCGTAGATAATATTTTCCGTTTTACGCAAGCAGGTTCTGAAGTGTCAGCACTTTTAGGACGTATGCCATCTGCAGTAGGTTACCAACCAACATTGGCAACTGAAATGGGAGCAATGCAAGAACGTATTACATCAACTAAAAAAGGTTCTATTACATCTGTACAGGCAGTTTATGTACCTGCGGATGATTTAACAGATCCAGCACCAGCAACAACGTTTGCGCATTTAGATGCAACAACAGTATTGTCTCGTAAGATTGCAGAATTAGGTATTTACCCAGCGGTAGATCCTTTAGATTCTACTTCAAGAATTTTATCTGCAGCAGTTTTAGGTGATGAGCATTATAACACTGCAACTGCTGTAAAAGAAATTTTACAACGTTATAAAGAATTACAAGATATTATCGCAATTTTAGGGATGGAAGAATTATCTGAAGAAGATAAATTGGTAGTTCATAGAGCTAGACGTGTACAACGTTTCTTATCTCAGCCTTTCCATGTAGCTGAACAGTTTACTGGTATACCAGGAGTTTTAGTTGATATTAAAGACACTATTAAAGGTTTTAATATGATTATGGATGGTGAATTAGATAAATATCCAGAAGCAGCGTTTAACTTAAGAGGATCAATTCAAGATGCAATTGATGCCGGAGAAAAAATGTTAGCTGAAGCATAAACATAGTTTAGTTAACGGTTGGTGTTTTTATTAACAACTTTAGCTAAAAACTAAAAACTAAAATATATGTATTTAGAAATTATAACACCAGAGGCTATATTATTTTCATCGGAAATTGATTCTTTATCAGTACCTGGTGTAGATGGTGAGTTTCAAATGTTAAATAATCACGCACCAGTTGTTTCTAATTTAGTAGAAGGAACAATAAAAATTCATGTTCATACTAAAGAACATCAGGAGTTTAATCAATTTAATGGACATTATGAATCTCATATAGATGATGATAATATTCTAATAATTGCTATTAAGTCAGGTACTTTAGAATTAAACGAAAATAAAGTAATTATTTTAGCAGATTAAATTCTTAAAATAAATATAAAATTAAAAGTCTCAAAACAGTTATGTTTTGAGACTTTTTAGTTAAAATACTTTGTATTATGTAAAGTATTTTTGTTTTGCAATTTCCCCCTAAAATTTTCTTTTTTTCATGTTACAAAATTGATAATAATACTAGAATAAAAGAGAAGTGTAAAGCATTAATTTTTTAGGGGAAAAACACCCTTTTTAAGAATGTATTAATAACTAAAATAGTATACAAGTTGTTGGTATATAGTTGTTAAGGTTTTTTTTTTTATTTATCCTTTAAAGATTATAATTTAAATTGTATTTTGATAAAAATTAATCTAACTATATTATTATGAAAACACTTTGCAATTTTTTTTCAGTACTTTTTTTATCACTTTTTATTTTTAGTTGCCAAACCGAAGTAGAGTCTAAAGAACCAAAAGTTGATGATTCTAGACCTTCTAATACAATAACTTATAAAGAAATGGCTAGTATGTTTCATCAATACGATGTTGGTCAAAAACCTGTTTTAGACCAATATAGAAAAGAATTTACAGGTGATGCTAAAGACGCTACAGAAAGTATTTCGCATTTTTATGAGCTTAATCAATTAAAGCAATACATTGCTTATTTAGAAAAATTGTCAAATGAAAAAAATATAAAATTAACGGGTATTCGAATTTTTTCTGCGGCCTATCCTAAAGATCATTCTGATGAACTTTTAAGAGGAAGACAGACTTTAATTTTTATGCCAACTGCAGATACAGATAAAAGTAAAAATGTGGCCTTTGAGCCTTTGTATTCTAAAGAAGGACAAGCAGTGCCGTTTACAGAGTTTTTACATCAATTTAGTAGCGATGAAACTAAAAATGTAGTGAGGGCTTCTTTTTTACCTTTTATGAGTGCTAAGGCAGATTTTAATAGTTCTGGAGCGAATAGGTTGAGTGTAATGCCTCCTTATTAATTGTATTAATGGAATTAACTAATTTCATCCCTTTTATTTATATTTCAACAGTGATTGTTGCAGTTGTGTTGTTTAAAAAATATACGCTATCTTATTTTAAGTATTTTTTTGGTTATATTGTTACAGTTATGTTTTTTGAATTTATAGCCAAAGTTGTTATTTTTTATGGTTATCCAACACTAGGTCTTTTTAATATATATACTTTTTTTGAATATAATTTAGTGGCTTTAATTTATTTTAAGTTAACCAAAGAAACTATATCTCATATTTGCATCAAATATTTGATGCTTTTATTTAATTGTATCTATTTATTAAGTTTTATATTTAGAACAATACAAGATTATACTGTTCTTTTAGGTGCATTAGTAGTTTGTTTCTGCATGTTTTTTTATTTAAAAGAATTACTTAAATCCGATAAAATTATTAATTTTCAGAAAAGTTTACCTTTTTGGATAACCATTGCTTTTTTGTTGTATTACTTAACTACAATACCATTTTACACAGCATTCTATGTTATAGGTATAAAGTCTAGGCAAGATGGTATTAATTTGTTTACAGTTCAGCGAATAATAATAATTTTAACACATGTTTTATTTATTGGTGGTCTAATATGGAGTTCAAAGGAGAAGAATTAATTTTTTTAATTTCTACATTAATTATTGGTTTTATTACAATAGCATTAATTGCACTTTTTGGAGTATTTCAAAAAAAGAAAAAAGCATTATTAATTGATAGAGATGAAACCAAAAAACGTTTTGAGCGAGAAATAGCCGAAACACAAATAGAGATAAGAGAAGAAACACTTAGAAATATTAGTTGGGAGTTGCATGATAATATTGGGCAGTTGTTAACTTTAGCTAAAATTCAATTACAAAATGCTACTCCAGAAAATATTAGTGAAGTGTCAGAAACAATTACAAAAGGATTAACAGAAGTGAGAGCCTTATCTAAATTAATAAATCCAGAGGCTATAAAAAACATAAAGTTAAGAGATGCAATTCAATTAGAAATTGACCGGTTTAATAGATTAAATTTTATCAACTCCAAATTAGTGGTTTCTGGAGAAGAAAAGATAATTAATAAAAAATCTAGCATCATTATTTTTAGAATTCTACAAGAATTTTTTTCGAATACCATCAAACACTCTAAAGCTTCTAATCTAATGGTGCAGCTAAATTTCACTGATACTGAGTTAGAAATTATTGCAGCAGACGATGGGGTTGGTTTTTCATCATTAGAAAATAAAACGAAAGGAATTGGCTTAGAAAATATTAAAAATAGAGCAAAATTAATTGGAGCTTCTGCAGTTTTTACATCCGAAGTAAATAAAGGAACCTCTTTAAAAATAGTATATAAATTATGATGAAATATTCAGTTGTTATTGTAGATGATCATACATTGCTTTCTCAGGCTATAGCAGCCATGGTAAATACTTTTCCTAAATTTAAAGTATTATATACATGTAAAAACGGACAAGAATTAATTGATAAGTTTTCGGCGTCGCCAGAGTTTATACCAGACGTTGTTTTAATGGATATTAACATGCCTATAATGAATGGTATAGAAACTACAGAATGGATTACAAACAACCATGGTAGTGTACACGTAATGGCGCTTTCTGTAGAGGACGAAGATACAACCATTTTAAAAATGCTTAAAGTAGGTGCTATTGGTTACTTGTTAAAAGATACAGAAAAAGTTGTCTTGGAAAAGGCCTTGGTTGAAATAGCTGAAAACGGATTTTATCATACTAAAAATGTAACTAATTTATTAATGAAATCTCTTTCTGGTAATGGAAGTGCAGAAATTCACTTAAAAGAAAGAGAAATAACTTTTATGAAATATGCTTGTTCTGAATTAACTTACAAAGAAATTGCAGATAAAATGTGTTTAAGTCCCAAAACAATAGATGGTTATAGAGATGTTTTATTTACAAAATTGAATGTAAAAAATAGGGTAGGTTTGGTAATGTATGCGATAAAAAATAAAATTTACACTCCATAAAAATTGTGTAAATTTGCAGCATGGAAGAAACGAATAGACAGCGAAAAATTGCAGGAGTATTACAAAAAGATTTGGTAGATGTTTTGCAGAAGGCAGCACAAGATGGTATGAAAGGGATAATAATTTCTGTTTCTAAAGTTCATGTAACTTCAGATTTAGGAGTTGCCAAAGTATATTTAAGTGTTTTTCCTTCAAGTAATAGAGACGAAATTATTAAAGGTGTACAATCTAACACCGTTTTAATTCGTCATGAAATGGCAAAAAGAACTAAACATCAATTGCGTAGAATGCCAGAATTATTGTTTTTTGGTGATGACACTTTAGATTATATAGAAGAAATTGACAAATCTTTAAAAGGAGAAGATGATAACCCTATTAAAGATCCTAGCGTTTTACCAAGACGTAAAAGAAGTTAAAAATTCTTTCATTTGAACTTTCCTTTATACATTGCTAAAAGATATTTGTTTTCTAAAACAAGTAACAATGCCATAAATATTATAACCATTATTGCTTCTTTTGGAGTGATTGTAGGCTCTTTAGCCTTGTTTATAATTCTTTCTGGCTTTTCTGGTTTACGTACTTTTAGCTATAGTTTGTTAGATGTATCAGATCCTGATATTAAAATAACTTCTAACAAAGGAAAAACTTTTTTATATACAGATGATGTTCATCAAACATTATTACAAAATACGGCTATAAAAGCGGCTTCTAAAGTTATTGAAGAACGTGTTTTTTTAGAGTACAATGACAAAAATGAGATTGCTTATATAAAAGGGGTAGAAGAAAACTACACTTCCATTACTCACATAGATTCCGTTGTAACTTTAGGGAATTGGTTAGATAATGATTTTTCGAATACAGCAGTGGTTGGGAATGGAATTTCTAGAAAACTATCTTTAGGTATTTTAAATTTTGGAGCACCTCTATCAATTATGGTTCCTAAACCTGGTGTTGGTTTTATAAACCCCAATAATGCATTTTATAAAAAGGATGTTCAAATTGTTGGTTTGTATTCTGGTACCGAGGAATTTGAAAGTAAATTTGTTTTTGTTTCCATTGATGATGCAAAGAGTTTATTGAGGTTTAAAGGCAATGAAATTACAGGTATTGAAATTAAATTAAAAGACAATTCTACGGCAGATTTATTTTCAGAACAACTACAACAACAACTAGGTAATCAATTTAAAGTACAAACCAAACAGCAATTAAATGAAGTTTTTTATAAGGTAATAAATACAGAGAATTTTGTGTCTTATCTTATTTTTACTTTGATTGTAATTATAGCATTATTTAATGTTATTGGTGCAATTATAATGATGATTATTGATAAAAAATCTAACTTAAAAACACTTTTTAGTTTAGGAGCAACCATTAAAGAAATTAAGAAAGTCTTTGTAATGCAAGGGTTTCTATTAACTGTTTTAGGAATGTTTATTGGTTTAACATTGGGTCTAATTATCGTTTTTATTCAAAAAGAATTTGGTGTATTTATGATCACTCAAAATTTAGCCTATCCAGTTGAGTTTCGACTTTCTAATCTGTTTATTGTAATTGCAACCATTACTATTTTAGGTTTTATAGCCTCTAAAATAGCTAGTAGTAGAATTTCTAAAGAGTTTATAGAGAAGTAATTTTTTTGAAGCTATTTCCTGCTTTTCGTTATATCTTTTTATTGCTGTCATTGCGAAGTTTACTTTTTTGTAAACTGTGGCAAGCTCTAAATCCGAAAGAGATTACTTCGTTCCTCGTAATGAGGCTTATTTAAAAGAGCAATAAAAAGGATGTCACTTCAATCAGGGCTAAGTATTTTTGCTAACGATAGTATTTATCGAATTAACTGAGTTTAAAACTGAGGAATAATTGTATTTCCAAACTTCGCTTCTACTTCATCAAACGTCGCAAAAACATCTTTAGCATCATCTGAAGTTACCATTTTCATTCTGTATTCTTTAAAATGCGGAATTCCTTTAAAGTAATTGGTGTAATGTCTTCTGGTTTCAAAAACACCTAAAACAGGTCCTTTCCAATCAATGGCCATTTGCAAATGTCTTCTCGCCATTTCCACACGTTGGGCAATTGTTGGTTTTGCTAAATGTTCACCAGTATTAAAAAAATGTTTTATTTCGTTAAAAATCCAAGGATATCCAATTGCAGCTCTACCAATCATAGCGCCGTCTAAACCATAAGAATCTCTCATTTCCATCGCTTTTTCTGGCGTTGTAACATCGCCATTACCAAAAACAGGAATGTGCATTCTTTGGTTATTTTTTACATCGGCAATAGGTTTCCAATCAGCCTCTCCTTTATACATTTGAGCACGCGTTCTACCATGTATAGAAATTGCTTTACAACCAACATCTTGTAAGCGTTCTGCAACTTCTACAATTCTAATAGAATCATGGTCCCAACCCAAGCGAGTTTTTACAGTAATTGGTAAATTGGTGTGCTTTACCATAGCTTCTGTAAGAGAAACCATTAAATCGATGTCTTTTAAAATTCCTGCTCCGGCTCCTTTAGAAACCACTTTTTTTACAGGACAACCAAAGTTGATATCAATAATATCTGGATTCGATTTTTCTACAATTTCTACCGTTTTTAACATCGATTCTAAATTGGCTCCAAAAATCTGAATTCCTACCGGACGTTCTTTCTCGTAGATATCTAATTTCATGATGCTTTTTGCTGCATCACGAATTAAGCCTTCAGAAGAAATGAACTCTGTATATACCACATCTGCTCCTTGTTCTTTACACAAGGCTCTAAATGGTGGGTCAGAAACATCTTCCATTGGTGCTAATAAAAGCGGAAAGTCTGGTAATTCTATGTTGCCAATTTTAATCAAAACGATTTAATTTTTTGCAAATTTAGTGTTTTTTCATCCTTTAAGTATAAAAATATTTTCTTGTATCTTTAAAGTGAAGAGCTATTTATATTTAATTTGGTTATTACAGAGTAATCAAAACAAAAAAAATCCCATTTTTTTAGTCATCTTTGTTTGTTAAAAGAAGGTTTAAAAGATTGAGTTTTTTGTATTACATTTCAACTTTATTTAGTATCTTAAAATTGTATTTAAACAAACATTAAAAATGGGAGCAAAAGAACAAATATTAGAAAAAATACACGGTTTAATAAGCGATAAATTTCAAACACCTACAGAAGCTTTTCAGTTTTACGATAAGGATAAAGATGGAAGTTTAAACAAAGGTGAGCTTAAAGAATTATTAAAAAATGCAGATATCAGCAGTTTTTTAAGAGGAATTGTAGCCAATGAATTAATTAAGGGATATGATAAATCTGGTGATGAAGCTATTAATTTAGAAGAGTTTAAAGTAGCAATAGCAGAATTAGAGAGAGATTTATAATTGAATATTTTTTTATTTGACAAGGTCTGTAAATAACATATCTTTGTAAGTTGAACGCAGTTAGAAAACGAAGTATGAAGAACATTAGAAACTTTTGCATTATCGCACACATTGATCATGGTAAAAGTACGTTGGCAGATAGATTATTAGAATATACAGGCTCTGTAACAGATCGAGAAAAGAAAGATCAGTTATTAGATAATATGGATTTAGAACGCGAACGCGGAATTACCATAAAATCGCATGCCATTCAAATGGATTATACCCATAATGGAGAACAATTTATTTTAAATTTAATTGATACTCCAGGTCACGTAGATTTTTCTTACGAAGTTTCTCGTTCTATTGCTGCTTGTGAGGGCGCTTTGCTAATTGTAGATGCAGCACAAAGTATACAAGCACAAACAATTTCTAACTTATACCTAGCTTTAGAGAATGATTTAGAAATTATTCCGGTTTTAAATAAAGTAGATTTACCTTCTGCAAACCCAGAAGAAGTAACAGACGATATTGTAGATTTATTAGGTTGCGAGCCAGAAGACATTATACATGCTAGTGGAAAAACAGGTTTTGGTGTAGACAATATTTTAGCTGCAATTATAGCTAGAATCCCGGCCCCAAAAGGAGATCCAGAAGCACCATTACAAGCCTTAATTTTCGATTCTGTTTACAACTCTTATAGAGGTATAGAAACTTATTTTAGAGTTTTAAACGGAGAAATTAAAAAAGGGCAACGTATTAAATTCATGGCAACAAATAATGAATATTTTGCAGATGAAGTTGGTACATTAAAATTAACTCAAGTTGTAAAACAATCTGTAAAAACAGGTGATGTTGGTTATTTAATTACAGGAATTAAAACAGCAAAAGAAGTAAAAGTAGGAGATACTATTACAGATGCCGCAAACCCAACTACAGAAATTATAGATGGTTTCGAAGATGTAAAACCAATGGTTTTTGCAGGAATTTATCCTGTAGACACAGAAGATTATGAAGAGTTGCGTTATTCTATGGAAAAACTGCAATTAAATGATGCTTCTTTGGTTTTTGTACCAGAAAGTTCTGCCGCTTTAGGCTTTGGTTTCCGTTGTGGATTCTTAGGAATGTTACACATGGAAATTATTCAAGAACGTTTAGAGCGTGAGTTTAATATGACAGTTATTACAACGGTTCCCAACGTTTCTTATCATGCTTATACAAAGAAAAATCCAAACGAAATATTACTTTTAAATAACCCAACAGATTTACCAGATCCATCTAGATTAGATAGAGTAGAAGAGCCTTTTATTAAAGCTTCTATTATTACAAAATCAGATTTTGTGGGTCAAGTAATGAGTTTGTGTATCGAAAAACGTGGAGAAATTACCAATCAAACATACTTAACAACAGAAAGAGTTGAGTTAACGTTTGATATGCCTTTGGCAGAAATTGTTTTCGATTTTTACGATCGATTAAAAACAGTTTCTAAAGGATATGCTTCTTTCGATTATTCTCCGATAGGAATGAGAGAATCTAAATTAGTACGTGTAGATATTTTATTAAATGCACAACCAGTAGATGCCCTTTCTGCGCTTTTACATGCAGATAACGCCTATACAATTGGTAAGAAAATTGTAGAGAAATTAAAAGAATTAATACCAAGACAACAGTTTGATATTCCTATTCAGGCAGCAATCGGTGCAAAAATTATTGCGCGTGAAACTACCAAAGCATTGCGTAAAGATGTTACTGCAAAATGTTACGGTGGAGATATTTCTAGAAAACGTAAGTTACTAGAAAAGCAGAAAAAAGGAAAGAAAAGAATGCGTCAGGTTGGTAATGTAGAAATTCCGCAAGAAGCATTTATGGCAGTTTTAAAATTGAATGACTAAGATCTAGTCTTTTAGAATCAAAAATTATCACAGTTATCATTCCTGCGAAGGCAGAAATCTATATAAGTTTATAAAACAGAAAACCTTTTTGAGAAATCAAGAAGGTTTTTTTATTTGAAGCTATTTCCAGCTTTCACTACTCGCTTTTTTTATCCTAAAAAAGGAATAAAAAAGAGCTCAAACATGCCGTTCAATCTGGGCTAAACTATTTGTTAGCTCACTTTTTATCCTGCGAAATCAGTACTAATAAATCTGCTTTTATAAGTTTAAGTAGCAGTTAAATCAAAAAAAACACTTCAGAAATGAATCAAAAGTGTTTTGTAGTATTTGTATCAGATAAAGGTAAAAAGTATCTGCGATACTTAATCTCTTCCTCCTAAAATTTGCATTCCCCAATATAATAATGTAGCTAAAGAACCTAAAGCAGCAACTAAATAAGTTCTTGCAGCCCATTTTAAGGCATCGGTTGCGCCAGCTAATTCCTCTTGTGAAACCATGTTTTTATTTTGTAACCATGCTAAAGCTCTATTACTAGCATCGTATTCTACGGGTAAGGTAATAAAACTAAAAAGTGTAGCAAACCCCATAAAAACCAAACCAGTTATAGCAATATAAAAACCAATTCCATTAGCACCAGTAGCATCTGAAGTAACACCTAAAATTAATCCACCAAAGACCAACCATTGAGAAAACTTAGAAGTAACACCTACAATTGGCACTAATTGAGATCGCATTGTTAAATAACTATATGCTTGTGCGTGTTGTACTGCGTGTCCGCATTCATGTGCAGCAACAGCAGCAGCAGCAGCATTTGTTTGGTTGTAAACAGATTCACTTAAATTTACCGTTTTATCTGCAGGGTTGTAGTGGTCTGTTAATCTCCCAGGAGTAGAAATAACTTTTACATCAAAAATACCGTTATCAGCAAGCATTTTTTGTGCAATTTCTGCACCGCTCATGCCGTTTCTAAGCTGAATTTTAGAGTATTTCTTAAATTTATTTTTTAAAGTATTACTAACTAGCCAACTCACTAAAGCAATTGCACCAATTAAAATATAAAATCCGATCATAATTTATATTGTTTAAAAATTGTAATTCATTTTTGTTTGATAAATTTACAACATAAAGTATTCCAATTTATTATTTGGAGAATAAAAATGACAAAATGACAACAAAACCTAACATATTACTTATTTATACTGGTGGAACTATTGGTATGGTTAAAGATTATAAAACGAATGCTTTAAAAGCATTCGACTTTAGTCAGATTGTAGATAAAATTCCAGAATTGCAACAGTTAAACTGTAATATAACCAGTATTTCTTTTGATGAACCTATAGATTCATCAAACATGAATATTGAATATTATAAAGAAATTGTAGAAATTATTGAAGCTAATTATAATAAATATGAAGGTTTTGTGGTGTTAACAGGTTCTGATACAATGTCATATACGTCATCTGCAATTAGTTTTATGCTAGAAAACCTGCAAAAACCAATTATTTTCACAGGTTCTCAACTGCCAATTGGCGATTTAAGAACAGATGCAAAAGAGAATTTAATTACTTCTATAGAAGTAGCATGTGCAAATAAAAATGGAGCACCTGTTATTTCTGAAGTTTGTTTGTATTTCGAATACAAATTATACAGAGCCAATAGAACAACCAAAATAAGTTCAGAACAGTTTGAAGCGTTTACTTCTTTAAATTTTCCTCCGTTGGCAGAAAGTGGAGTGCATCTTAAATTTAATGAACACTTAATTTATCAATCTAAAAATAAAGAGCAACCTTTAATTGTTAGAAAAGAATTAGTAGAAGAAGTTGTTATTTTAAAACTATTTCCAGGGATTTCTAAGTTAGTCATAGAAAGTATTTTAAATACACCTAATTTAAAAGGAATAGTATTGGAAACGTATGGTTCTGGAAACGCTCCAAATTCTAACTATTTTATTACTTTATTAAAAGAAGCCATAAATAAAGGAATTAAAATAGTAAATGTTACTCAGTGTAAAAGTGGTAGCGTAATGATGGGGCATTATGATACTAGTTTATTACTAAAAGAAATAGGCGTTATAAATGGAAAAGATATTACAACAGAGTCTGCAATAGCCAAATTAATGTATCTTTTAAATAAAAACTTATCAATTAAAGATTTTAAAAATCACTTTGAATCGTCTTTAAGGGGTGAATTAACTGATAATTATCATTTTTAAATAACTTATTCTGTTAAATCAACTTTCAAGAGCTAAATAGATTGAATTTTTTTTTTAATGCTCAATATTTTTTTGTTACTTGGCACTCTCAAAAGTATTGTAGAGAGAAATGCTTTCTAATTTATTTAGTTAAATTGTCTTTCATATTGTTTTTTTGAGAGGAAAATTAATATCTTTAACCCGTTAACTATTAAAAATAATTATAACAAAGATGAAAAAAGTAGTAAATGTCCTATCCGTAACAGGATTTATGTTTTTTGGAGCTATTCAATCAACTTTCGCACAAGAAGCAGCTGAAGAGTCAAAAACTTTCCACCAGGAATTAAAACAACGTTTTATTGAGGGTGGCCCAGAATTTATGGGAATTGTATTAGTAGCCTTAATTTTAGGTTTGGCAATTGCAATTGAAAGAATTATTTATTTAAACATGGCAACAACTAATACTAAGAAATTAGTAGCTAGTGTAGATGATGCTCTAAGTTCTGGTGGTATAGAAGCTGCTAAAGAAGTTTGTAGAAATTCTAAAGGACCAGTTGCATCTATCTTTTACCAAGGTTTAGACAGAGTAGATGAAGGAGTAGAGGCTGCAGAAAAAGCTGTAGTTTCTTATGGAGGTGTTCAAATGGGGCTTTTAGAGAAAAATATTTCTTGGTTATCTTTATTTATCGCTTTAGCACCGATGCTTGGGTTTATGGGTACGGTAATTGGTATGATCCAGGCCTTTGATATGATTGCAGTAGCAAACGATATCTCTCCAGGAGTTGTAGCAGTTGGTATTAAAGTAGCATTATTAACAACTGTATTTGGTTTAGTTGTGGCTATTATTCTTCAAATTTTTTATAATTATATCGTTTCTAAAATCGATAGTATTGTAAATAACATGGAAGATGCATCTATTCAATTAATAGATTTATTAGTGAAATATAAAAAATAAGATATATTATGAAAAATAATTTATCAAAAATTTTAAACATATTTATAGCTCTTATAGCTGTAGTTGGAGCTTTTCTCTTTATCAGAATTTTTATGACTGATGAAGGTGATACAGAAGCCTTAAGTGGTTCTGTGGGTAGTATAGTTACTTTTTCTACTATATTACTGTACTTTGCAATTGGTGCAACTTTAATTCTTTCTTTAATCAGTCTTTTTACAAATCCTGATAATTTAAAGAAAACTTTATTAGGTGTTGCGGTATTAGGTGTTGTATTAGTTTTTGCTTACTTTTTAGCAGATAGTAATGCAGTGTTAGATACACAAGGTAAAGTACTTAAAGGAGGTGATGCAGGAACATCAATTAATCAATGGGTTGGAACAGGTATCTGGTACAGCGTTTGTTTAGGTCTTGTTGCTAGTTTCTTCTTTGTATACGATTTAGTAAAAGGATTAATAAAATCATAATAATATGGCAAGAAGAGAGAATCCAGAAATTAATGCAGGTTCTATGGCAGATATTGCCTTCTTGCTGTTAATCTTTTTCTTAGTAACAACAACGATGAATGTTGATTCGGGAGTTTCTAAAAAACTATCTGAAAAACCACCAGCGGATTATGTGCCACCTGTTATTAAAGAAAAAAACATTTTTGAGGTAAACATTAATAGAAATAATGAGCTTTTAGTTGAAGGCGAAAGAATGGATATTAAAGACCTAAAAGAAGCTGCTATCGCTTTTATCGATAACGGTGGAGGTGAAGGTAAAGTTGAGAATGGTATTGTTAGTGGGCCTTGTAGCTATTGTAAAGGTGAAAGAAGTGATTCTTCTTCAGATCACCCAAATAAAGCAATTATTTCGGTTCAAAGTGATAGATTAACAGAGTATGGAATGTATTTAACTGTTCAAGATCAATTGTTGAAGGCTTATAGTTTTTTAAGAAATAGGTTAAGTGTTGAAAAATACGCTACTCCTTTTGAAGAACTAGAAGAAGCTTATAAGGATGATAAGAATAATGAGAATTTGAAAAAGAAAGTTGAATTTATAAAAACAGCTTATCCTCAAATTATTTCCGATCAAGAACCTACAAAATAATCTTTAAAATTTAACAGTATGTCTAAATTTAGAAAAAAGAAAAAAGGAATGCCAGCAGTGAATACTGCAGCTTTACCAGATATTGTATTTATGTTGTTATTCTTCTTCATGGTAACTACTACTATGAGAGAAACTTCTTTACAAATTGATGCTCCAAGATTACCGTCGGCAACTGAAGTTAAAAAACTAGAACACAAAAGTTTAGTAACTACTATTTACGTTGGTAAAGCAAAAGATGCTAAATATGGAACTAGTTTTAATAGAATTCAATTGAATGATAAAATCGGTTCTGCGGATGACGTTCCTGCTTTTATTATAAATGCAAGATCTAAGGTTTCTGAAGCTGAAGTTCCGTTTATGACAACTTCTATTAAAGCAGATAAAGAATCTAGTGTAGGTACAATTACTGATATTAGATTAAAATTAAGAGATGTAAATGCTCTTAAAATTAGTTATTCTGCTTCTAAAAAAACAGAGTAATCTTTATAATATAATTTTATTAAAAAAAGGATAATTCATTTGAATTATCCTTTTTTTATGTTTTTTTTTGAGAAATCATTACTCGTGATGAAATATTGTATCTTTATGCTACGTTAATTTTGTATATGAAAACAGCGATTACCTTCCTTTTATTATTGATGAATATTATGGTTTCTTTTGCTCAGAAAGACTCCTTAGAACTTGGTAATAGATATGCAGACGATCAAATTTATGTTACGGTTTCTTATGCTCAGTTTTATGATCAACCAACAGTAATTTCTAAAAGTAATTTTTCTTATGGACTCTCTTTAGGGTTTATTAAGGATTTGATCTTAAATAAGCAAGGAAATATATCGGTTGCCGCTGGAGTTGGCTATGGATTTTATTTTTTTAATCATGAATTAAAGGTAGAAGATCTTAATAATGAAATTGCTTTTAGTCAAGATGATGATATTAGTTCTAATTTATTAAAATCTCATAACCTAGAGTTTCCTTTTGAGTTAAGATGGAGAACATCAACCGCTAATAAATATAGTTTTTGGAGAATATATGGTGGAATTAAATTCACTTATAATCTATCAAATAAGTTTCAGTTTGAAGATGCTGATGAAACTACTTTTAAGTATTCAAACATTTCTAATTATAATAAACTGCAGTACGGTTTAACCCTTTCTGCCGGTTATGACGAGTTTAATATTAATATCTATTATGGTTTAACACCTGTTTTTAACAATAGTACTATAAATGGAGAGGTGATAAATACTAAAATTTTAAAATTTGGACTGATTTTCTATATCTTATAAAAAATAGAAAATGATTATTGGAGATAGAAAACCCAATATAAAACCTAAATAAACTTCTTTTTGTGTATGTGCTTTTAAGTGCAATCGAGCACTAGCAAGAATACCAGAAAGTATAATTGCACAAACAATAACTATTATTAAGTTTTGCTGGTAGATAAGGTTTAATATAAAAAAGAACCCTGTTGTGATTCCTAATGAAGTTAAATGAATACTTGTTTTTATCTTAAAAGCGAATAATATATAGATAAATAGAAATCCTAAGGTAGTCGAATAAAAAAGGATTCCTAAATCAGTTAAATGATTGATTCTGTAAAGTGTATTACCTAGTAAATAGAAGAGTAAAATCATCATAGCGACAGGAACTTTCCTTTCCTTAATACTTTCTGCATTAAACGATTTAATTAGTTTAAACCTCTTAAAAAGTATTAGAACAAGTAAAGGTATTATGTATGTTGTAAGAAATATTAAACCTAATACCGTGAATTTTTGCGAACTATCAAAATTATTTTGAATTAAAATAAAATATAAGAAGATTCCAATTGTAGGTATTACAATTGGGTGCAACATTACCGATATAAATTTATAAAACTTCACTAAATTTCTTTTCTTAAACGTGCTACAGGTAAATCTAATTGTTCTCTATATTTAGCAACAGTCCTTCTTGCTATTGGGTATCCCTTTTCTTTTAAAATTGCTGCCAATTTTTCATCAGTTAACGGTTTTTTCTTATTTTCCTCTAGAATTACAGTTTCTAAAATTTTCTTTATTTCTTTGGTTGATACATCTTCTCCTTGATCATTCTTCATAGATTCAGAAAAGAATTCTTTAATTAATTTTGTGCCATAAGGTGTAGAAACATATTTGCTATTTGCAACTCTAGAAACCGTAGAAACATCCATGTTAATTTTATCTGCAATATCTTTTAAAATCATTGGTTTTAACTTGCGCTCATCACCCGTTAAGAAATATTCATATTGATAATGCATAATAGTATTCATAGTAACCAAAAGTGTTTGTTGACGTTGTTTTATGGCATCAATAAACCACTTAGCAGAATCTAATTTTTGTTTGATAAAGAAAACAGCATCTTTTTGAGATTTACTTTTTACACTTGCTTCTTGATATCCTTTTAGCATATTGTTATATTCTCTAGAAATATGCAATTCTGGTGCGTTTCTAGAGTTTAAAACCAAATCTAATTCTCCATCAATAAGTTTAATAGAAAAATCTGGAACAATTTGTTCTGCAATTTTATTATTACCAGCGTAAGAACTACCTGGTTTAGGGTTTAGTTTAGAAATTTCTTTGTTTACTTCTTTTAATTCGTCTTCAGAAATATTAAACTTTTCCTGTAGTTTCTTATAATGTTTTTTTACAAAATGATCAAAAGCAGATTCTAAAATATCAATAGCTAAACTCCTTATTTTATTTTTTTCTTTCCTTTTAAGTTGAATGATTAAACATTCTTTTAAATCTCTTGCACCAACACCAATAGGATCTAATGTATGTACTACTTTTTTTAGAATAGAAATTACTTTTTCTTCTGTTGTAAAAACATTTTCAGTAAAAGCTAAATCATCTACTAAATCTAGAATATCTCTTCTTATGTAGCCACTATCATCAATACTACCTACTAAAAATTCTGCAATAGCAAATTCTTCATCATTAAAACTATAAGTACTTAATTGATTTTTTAAGGATTGGTGGAAACTTGTTCCGGATGCATAAGGAACGTTTTTTTCTTCGTCATCAGCAGAATAATTGTTTGCTTGAGTTTTGTAATTAGGTATTTCATCATCACTTAAATACTCATCAATATTGATGTCTTCTGCTTCAATTTTTTCATTGCCAGTATCATCAAACTCATTAGATAGATCATCGTCTATTGCGTCAGCATCATCTTTACCTGTGTCTAATGCAGGGTTTTCTTCAATTTCTTGCTTTAAGCGTTCTTCAAAAGCTTGCGTAGGCAATTGAATTAACTTCATCAACTGTATTTGTTGAGGAGATAATTTCTGTAAGAGTTTGTATTGTAAACTTTGTTTTAGCATATAGACAAATATATGAAATAGGTTAAAATAAAAAACGTCATTCTGTTAGGAATGACGTTTCATATTATAAAATTTTAGTATTTCTTTTAAAACTCTGCGTTTTGTGGAGTTCTTGGAAAAGGAATTACGTCTCTAATATTATTCATTCCTGTTGTAAATTGTACTAATCTTTCAAAACCTAAACCAAATCCAGAATGCACTGCTGTTCCAAATTTTCTTAAATCTAAATACCACCACAATTCTTTTTCTTCGATACCTAATGCTTTCATTTTATCAACTAAAACATCATAACGTTCTTCTCTTTGAGAACCTCCTACGATTTCTCCAATACCAGGAAACAATACATCCATGGCTCTTACTGTTTTACCATCATCATTTAAACGCATGTAAAATGCTTTGATGTTTGCTGGGTAATCAAATAAAATTACAGGACATTTAAAGTGTTTTTCAACTAAAAAACGTTCGTGTTCAGATTGTAAATCCGCTCCCCATTCATTGATAGGAAATTGAAATTTCTTCTTCTTATTTGGTTTCGAATTTCTAAGAATATCGATAGCTTCTGTGTATGAAACTCTTTTGAAGTTGTTCTCAACAACAAATTTTAATTTATCTAACAAACTCATTTCACTTCTTTCAGCTTGTGGTTTGCTTTTTTCCTCTTGAGTTAAACGTTGGTCTAGAAAACCCAAATCATCTTCACATTTTTCTAAAACATAGTTTATTACATATTTTATAAAGTCTTCTGCTAAATCCATGTTACCATCTAAATCCATAAAGGCAACTTCTGGTTCTATCATCCAAAATTCTGCTAAATGTCGAGTGGTATTAGAGTTTTCTGCTCTAAAAGTTGGACCAAAAGTATATGCTTTACCCAATGCCATTGCAAAAGTTTCTGCCTCTAATTGTCCGGAAACGGTTAAGTTGGTTTCTTTACCAAAAAAATCTTTAGAATAATCTACTTTTCCGTCTTCTGTAACTGGGGCTTCATTGTCTTTAAAGGTTGTTACTCTAAACATTTCTCCTGCACCTTCTGCATCAGAACCTGTAACAATTGGAGTGTGCACATAGTTAAAATCTCTTTCTTGAAAATACTGATGTACGGCAAATGATAATTTAGAACGTACACGCATTACAGCGCTAAAAGTATTAGTTCTAACACGTAAATGTGCATTTTCTCTTAAGAATTCGAAACTGTGTTTTTTAGGTTGAATAGGGTATTCATCTGGATTAGAATCTCCTAATATTTCTATTTCGGTAACCTGAATTTCTACAGACTGTCCTTTTCCTTGACTTGCTGCTAAAGTTCCTTTTATAGCAATTGCGGCACCTGTTGTAATTCTTTTTAATGTATTTTCATCTGTGTTTTCAAAATCGATTACACATTGAATATTATTAATAGTAGAACCATCATTTAAAGCAATAAAACGATTGCTTCTAAAAGTTCTAACCCATCCTTTTAATTGTACTTCCTGTAATAATAATCCTTCCGACTTTAAAAGTTCGGCAACGTTGCTGTTTATCATATTCTTATAATATTGATATAAATATATGTTATAATTAAAAAGTAAAGATACTTTTTTGATATAAGATAACCAATGATATTTTTAAGTTGTTTGTGTTAGAATTTAGGGTAAAAACCCCTATAAAAAATACTGTTTTTTTATATACCTTTAAACTGTTAGAAATTTCTATTATTATTTGAATTATTCTTGTTAATTTCTTTCAACAAACTAAAAATCGGATGTTTTTATAAAACATCCGATTTTTTTTATTTGGTTGATATTTTATCAAACTAAAATACTACTCTTCTTTCTTTTCTTCCTTTGGTGGAAATATTTTTATTGAGGGTTCTTTAAATACTTTTTTATTGGCTATCTTTTTTTCAAAAGTTAATAATAAAGAGGGTAGTAATAATAAGTTAGAAACCATTGCTAATAATAAAGTAACTGAAACTAAACCGCCTAAAGCAATGGTACCTCCAAAGCTAGAAAGTGTAAAAGTTAAAAAACCAAAAAACAACACTATAGAAGTATAAAACATACTTACACCCGTTTCTCTTAAAGCAGCATAAACAGACGGTTTTATTCGCCATTTATTAGCAATTAGTTCTTGTCTATATTTAGCTAAAAAGTGAATCGTATCATCTACAGAAATACCAAAAGCAATACTAAATACCAAAATTGTTGATGGTTTTATTGGGATACCAAAGAAGCCCATTAATCCTGCTGTAATTAGTAATGGTAGTATGTTTGGAATTAGAGAAATAAAAATCATTTGTGGTGATCTAAACATCCATGCCATAAAAATAGCGATTAGAAAAATAGCTAATGATAAAGAAATCACTAAATTTTTAATCAAATAATTAGTTCCTTTTATAAAAACTAATGCTTTTCCTGTTATTGAAACATTATAGTCATCTGATGGAAATTCTTTAGCAATAACTGCTTTTAGTCTTTCTTGAATGACATTCATTTTTTCTGTACCAATGTCTTTCATAAAAGTTGTTATTCTTGCATAACGACCTGTAGAGTCTACAAAGTTTTTAAGCATACCAGCCTCACTGTTAGAGTTTTTGGTGTATGCAAAAATGTAACTTTGTTCTTGGCTTGTTGGTAATTGATAATATTTAGGATTACCTCTGTAGTACGCTTGTTTAGAGTATTTTACTAGGTTTGTTACCGATATGGGTTTAGACAATTCTGGAAAAGTTTCAATAGCTTCATTTATTTTCTCCATCTTCTTTAAAGTAGAGAGTTTCATTACACCTTTATCTTTTTTAGTATCTACCAATATTTCTAAAGGCATAATTCCACCAAACTCGGTTTCGAAAAACTTAATGTCTTGATAGAACTCTAAGCTTTTAGGCATATCTTCAATTAAACTACCGGATACTTTAATTTTATAAACTCCAATAATCGCCGCAATTATAACAATTACAGTGGTAAAGTATATGGTAATTCTTCGGTTTCTAACCATTCTTTCCATCCAATCTACTACATTTTCAATCCACTTTGTTTCAAGGTGATTTAAATGTTTTTTCTTTGGAAGCGGCATAAAACTATATAAAATAGGTATAATAAGTAATGCTAGAATAAAGATACTTATAATGTTTACAGAAGCTAAAATTCCGAATTCACGAAGCAAACTACTTTTTACAAATACAAAAGTTGCAAAACCAGATGCAGTTGTAATATTGGTCATTAAAGTAGCGTTTCCTACTTTAGAAATTACACGTTGTAAGGCTTTTGCTTGTTGACCGTGTTTTTTTATTTCTTGCTGATATTTGTTAATTAGAAAAACGGCATTTGGTACACCAATTACAATAATTAAAGGAGGTATTAATGCTGATAATACCGTAATTTCGTACTGAAACCAGCCTATAAATCCAAAAGCCCAAACAACCCCTATCATTACTACTAAAAGCGTAATAAACGTTGCTCTAAAAGATCTGAAGAAAAAGAAGAAAATAATGGCAGTAATACCTAATGCACCACCTACAAAGAGTATAATTTCATCTTGAATGTTTTGTGCATTTAGTGTTCTAATGTACGGCATTCCAGAAACACGCACGTTTACATTATTTTCCTTTTCAAACTGTTTTATAGTGGGTATTAAGACATCAAAAATAAAATCCCTACGCTTGGGTGTATTTATAATCGATTTCTTAATATAAATTGCTGTTTGTAGTGTTCCTGTTTCCTTATTAAATAATAAATTATCATAGAAAGGCAGTTTTTCAAAAAGCTGTTTTTTTATTGCTAGAACCTCTTCTGTTGTAGTTGGTTCTTCTTCATATAAAGGTTCTAGTACAAATTTTCTTTGTTTTCTATCTGCTTTTAACTTTTGAACATCAGCTATAGAGATTGTAAAATCTATTTCGTCTAAACTATCAAATTTCCGAACTAAATTATTCCAAGCATTAAATTTCTTAGGTGTAAAAACTGTAGAGTCTTTAATTCCTAAAATAACTAAGTTACCTTCTTCTCCAAAGATTTTTAAAAATTGGTTGTATTGTATGTTTGCTTCATGATCTTCTGGCAATAGGTTTGCTTCTGTATATGAAAATTTCATATACTTCATTTGTGATGCTAATAAGCCAGTAATGATTGCAATACCTATTAAAACCAAATAGCGGTTTCTTAAGATAATACCAGCAACTTTTGTCCAGAAATTCATTCAGTTAATTTTACGAAAATGTAGTTAAATTGTATATTGTTGTAAATAAAAAAAGAGTGTTAAGAAACACCCTCTTTTTATTGTTTAGATTTTATTAAACCTTCATTATTTCTACTTCTTTAACAGCCAGTTTTTCTTCGATCTGTTTTACAAAAGTATCTGTTAGTTTTTGAATATCGTCTTCTGATATTTTTTTCATATCATCAGAAATGTCTGTTTTTTTGATATCATTATTTGCATCTTTACGTGCATTTCTAATACCAACTTTTGCATGTTCTGCTTCTGCTTTTGCTTGTTTTGCAAGACCAATTCTTCGTTCTTCCGTTAATGGTGGTACGTTAATCATAATAATATCACCATTATTCATTGGGTTAAAACCAAGATTAGCAATCATTATTGCTTTCTCTATTGGTTGTAACATGTTTTTCTCCCAAGGTTGTACAGAGATCGTTCTAGGGTCTGGTGTGCTAACATTTGCTACCTGACTTAATGGGGTTTGAGAACCATAATAATCTACCATAACATTTGCTAACATTGCAGGCGTTGCTTTACCTGCTCTAATAGTTCTTAATTCTTTAATTAAATGCTCAATAGCATTACTCATTGCTTCTTTAGCACTGTCAAGAATAAATTCAATTTCTTCGTTCATCTTTAGTAAATTTTAAAAAATACGCTGTTTATTGAGAATCAACAATAGTACCAATTTTTTCTCCTGAAACTAATTTCATTAAGTTTCCATTTGTATTCATGTCAAAAACAATAATTGGTAAGTTGTTTTCTTCACTTAATGTAAATGCAGTCATGTCCATCACTTTAAGACCTTTTTTAATAACATCTTTAAAAGTAATTTTTTCGAATTTAATGGCGTCTTTATTTTTTTCTGGATCCATATCGTAGATTCCATCAACACGAGTCCCTTTTAAAATTGCATCTGCATCTATTTCAATTGCTCTTAAAACGGCAGCAGTATCGGTTGTAAAATACGGATTACCTGTTCCTGCTCCAAAAATAACAACTCTTCCTTTTTCTAAATGACGAATTGCTTTTCTTTTGATATAAGGTTCTGCAACTTCTTTAATTTCTAGGGCTGTTTGTAAGCGCGTGTCTACGTTTTCATCTTCTAATGCACTTTGCAATGCTAAACCATTAATACAGGTTGCTAACATACCCATGTGGTCTCCTTGCACACGATCCATACCATTGGCAGCACCTGCAACTCCTCTAAATATATTTCCACCACCAATTACAATAGCAACTTCTATACCTTTAGCTACTATTTCTTTTATTTCTTTGGCATATTCAGCCAGACGTTTAGGATCTATACCATATTGTCTATCGCCCATTAATGCTTCTCCACTTAATTTTAAAAGAATTCTATTGTATTGCATAGTTTATTTTGAAAGTTGTGCAAAATTAAGCTTTTTTTTTGAGTTTCCTTTTTCTGAGAAATAAAAAAACCTCACAATTCTAAAATTATAGAATGTGAGGTTTTTAAAAATTTATATTCTTGTTGCCTAAGCTAGTTTTGTATAAACCGTACAAGAATTGCAGATAAATGTTTATCCTAAAGTAACCCTTTTAAAAGTACTTACTTCAACATCACCATATGTTTTTACATATTGTGCAACATTTTTCTTTTCATCTTTAATAAAAGCTTGGTCTAAAAGACATTGCTCTGTATCTAAAGTTGTGTTGTCAGAAACAAATCTTTCCATTTTACCTGGTAAAATTCTATCCCAGATTTTTTCTGGTTTTCCTTCTGCAGCTAATTCTGCTTTTGCAACTTCTTCAGCTTTTGCTAAAACTTCTTCAGATAATTGAGACATAGAAATAAATTGAGGTACATTTTTTAATGTTTTCCCTAATCTTCCTAATTCAATATTATCTTTTTCAATTACAGCAATTCTTGCTTCTGTTTCAGCAGCAACAAATGCAGGATCAAAATCTTTATAAGATAAAGTAGATGCTCCCATAGATGCAATTTGCATAGCTACGTCTTTAGATAAAACATCAGCATTGTCTACAACAGCAGATAAACCTACTAAAGCAGCAATTTTACCAATGTGAGTGTAAGCACCAACATAAGCAGCTTCTACTTTTTCAAAAGCTGTTATCTCTAACTTTTCTCCAATAACACCAGTTTGCTCAATTAATTTATCAGCAACAGTCATTCCTCCAAAATCAGCCGCTAAGAAAGCTTCCTTATCAGCAGAATTTAAAGCGATTTCAGCAAATTGAGCTCCTAAAGCTACAAATGCGTCATTTTTACCAACAAAATCAGTCTCACAAGCTAAAACGATAGCAACACCAGCAGTGTTAGCGTCGTTTATTTTTGTTACTGCAACTCCTTCTGTAGAATCTCTATCAGCTCTTTTTGCAGCAATTTTTTGACCTTTTTTACGTAAAATATCAATTGCTTTATCAAAGTCTCCAGCAGCTTCTACTAATGCCTTTTTACAGTCCATCATTCCAGCCCCAGTTGCTTCTCTTAACTTTTTAACATCAGCAGCACTAATCTTTACTGTTTCCATGTTATGTATATTTTTTAGTGATTGTTATTTTTTTTCTTCAGCAGGAGTTTCAGTAACTTCAGCTTTCGCTTCTTCAACTACAGGAGCTGCTTTTTCTGCCTTTGGAGCTGCAACTTCTTTAGTTTCTTTTACTTTTTCTTTGTCTGCTTTTCTGTCTGATAAACCGTCTGCAATTGCATCAGTAACATAAGATAATACTTTATCTATAGATTTAGAGGCATCATCATTTGCTGGAATGATAAAATCTACTAATCTAGGATCAGAGTTTGTATCAACCATTGCAAAAATAGGAATGCTTAATTTTTGAGCTTCAGCAACAGCAATGTGCTCTTTTTTAATATCTACTACAAATAATGCTCCAGGTAAACGAGTCATATCAGAAATAGAACCTAAATTCTTTTCTAATTTTTCTCTCTGACGGTTGATTTGTAATTTTTCTCTTTTAGATAATGCATCAAAAGAACCATCTAACTTCATTCTATCAATATGAGCCATTTTCTTAACAGCTTTTCTAATAGTTACAAAGTTAGTTAACATACCACCTGGCCATCTTTCTGTAATGAAAGGCATGTTTACTGCTTTTGCTTTTTCTGCAACGATATCTTTTGCTTGCTTTTTAGTAGCTACAAATAAAATTTTACGTCCAGAGTTAGCGATCTTTTTTAAAGCTTCTGAAGTTTCTTCTATTTTTGCTGCTGTTTTATACAAATCGATGATGTGAACACCATTACGTTCTGTATAAATGTATGGAGCCATGTTTGGGTTCCATTTTCTAGTTAAGTGTCCAAAATGTACACCACTATCTAATAATTCTTGAATGTTTACGTTTGCCATTTTCTTAAATGTGTTTACTTTCTGTTTTGAAATCAATAGTTAGGTAGTCTTTCGAGTCCTAACTATTTAGATGCTAAACTGTTTAATATTAAAATATAATAACAGTTCTCGATATAATATATTGCAGAATAAATTCTGAATAATATTAACGTTTCGAGAATTGGAATTTTTTACGTGCTTTTTTCTGACCGAATTTCTTACGTTCAACCATTCTTGGGTCACGAGTTAATAAACCTTCTGGTTTCAATACTAATCTGTGCTCTTCGTTAATAGAAACTAAAGCTCTAGTAATAGCTAAACGGATAGCTTCTGCTTGTCCTGTTACACCACCTCCGTAAACATTAACTTTGATATCATAAGATTCTAAGTTTTCTGTTAACATTAAAGGTTGTTGTACTTTATACTGTAAAGTACCAGTAGTAAAATAGCTTTTGTAATCTTTTTTGTTTACTGTAATGTTACCTTTTCCTTCAGAAAGATAAATACGAGCTACAGCAGTTTTTCTTCTACCGATTTTGTGTACTATATCCATTATATTAAATCGTTAAGGTTAATAGCTTTAGGCGTTTGCCCATCTTGTTTGTGCTCAGTACCTGCATATACATACAAGTTTCTGTACAAAGCTGCTCCTAAAATATTTTTAGGTAACATTCCTTTTACTGCTTTTTCGATTAATCTTGTAGGATCTTTCTCAAACATTTCTGTTGCAGTTAACGATCTTTGTCCTCCTGGATACCCTGTGTGACGAATGTAAGATTTGTCTCTCCATTTGTTTCCAGTTAAAACAATTTTTTCTGCGTTGATAATAACCACGTTATCTCCACAATCTACGTGAGGAGTAAAATTTGGTTTGTATTTACCTCTAATTAGCTTTGCTACTTTAGAAGCTAGACGACCCAACGTTTGCCCGTCTGCATCAACTAAAACCCACTCCTTGTTTACGGTAGCGCTGTTTGCTGATACTGTTTTGTAACTTAATGTGTTCATAATTACACTATTAGTTTTTGTTTATTAATAATCAATTTTACCTTAAAAAAGGAGTGCAAATGTACTGCTTTTTATTTGATTGACAAATAGGCTGTTATAATTATTTTTATAAAAATATAGAGAATAAATGTTTTTGTCTTTTTAATGTTTTAAAAACTAAAAAAAAAGAGGCAAGTAACGCTCATTTTATAATGTATAGTTATTGCCTTCACTTGCAAAACGAAAGCCCATTTTTTCAATTTCTTTTCGTTTTTTACTATTTTTCTGAAGAGTAGGGTTGGTGTGATTAAAGTGAATAAAAATAACTTTATTTTTAGTTGCTAGCGTTTCGTTTTTAAATAAGTCTATGGTTTCTTGTATAAAAGGGTGAGGAACTTCTGTCATTGCTCGTTTTACTTCATTCTGATTTAAAAATGTGGCATCTACAAAAGCATAATCAACCTTTTTAACTTCATCAATAATATTGCGGCTCCATTTATGCCATTTGTCAATGTCTGGAATAAAAAGGGCTGTTTTTTGTGTTCCTTCTATTTTATATCCTACGGTTTCAGAAAATTCATCTCTATGCGGCACTAAAAAAGGGGTTACTTTTATTTTGTTATTTAACACTAAGGTAGTGTCGTGTTGTAAGTTTTGGAGTTGAATATTTTGAAGAGAAATTAATTGACTCCAAGGCCCATTTTTTTGTAAAAAACTTTTCATTTTTGGCATTGCATAAACTTTCATATTTTTTTTACCAAAAGCTTCTCTACCAAAATACATAAGACCTGTGTAATGCCCAATGTGAGCATGCGTTAAAAATACACCATCAATAAGGTTTTCTTTTTTTTTGTGATGTTGTTCTAATGCTGCTAATTGTGTATGCATATCTGGTGTTGCATCAAATAGCCATTTTTGCTTGTTATCTAGATCTACCAAGCCTAAAGAAACAACACTTTTTTTGTTGTTTTTTCCATTGTAAAAATTAGCGCAACATTCTTTTTGGCAACCAATATGTGGGTAACCTCCGTCTTGGGCAATTCCTAATACTGTAATGTATTGCTTTCCTTTTTCTAAAGGTAGAATTTTATCCTTGTCTTTAGGGGGGTGACAAGAAATTAGTAAAAGAAATAAAAGTGCAACTATGTGTTTCATAATTTAGAAATAAAATTGAAAGATAAAAAAAAAGCATCAAAATTAATTGATGCTTTTAGTATATTAAATATTTAATATTCTTTTTTAGTCTAAAACAACCCTCCATCCGTATGGGTCTTCAACTTTATTTGTTTGAATATCTGTAATAGCTTTCTTTAATGTACCTGCAAAAGGAGTTTCTAATTCAGGTAAATCATAATCTGTACCTTGATACCCAAAACCTGCTATTGGAGAAATTACTGCAGCAGTTCCTGCACCAAACATTTCTTTTAAGCTTCCGCTTTGTGCAGCAGCAATTACTTCAGAAACAGTGATTTTTCTAACTTCTACATCAATATCCATGTCTTTAGCAATCTGAATAACACTTTTACGTGTAATTCCGTCTAAGATTCTATCGCTAGTAGGGCTTGTAATTAAAGTATCATTAATTCTGATGAAAATATTCATTGCTCCAGCTTCCTCAATATATTCGTGAGAATTATCATCCGTCCAAATTACTTGATTGTATCCTTTTTCTATAGCTAATTGTGTAGGGTAAAACTGAGCAGCATAATTACCACCAGCTTTTGCAAAACCAACACCACCATTAGCCGCACGTGCATATTTTTCTTCAATAGCAACTTTTACTTTTCCAGCAAAATAAGCACCAGAAGGAGCGGTACAAATTATAAATTTATATGCATCTGCAGGAGAAGCATGAAAACCAATTCCAGATGCAAACATAAAAGGTCTTATGTACAAAGAACTTCCTTCGTTTGTAGGAATCCAGTTATTATCAACTTCTAATAATTTTTTTAAACCCTCCATAAAAATGTCTTCAGGAATTTGAGGAATAACCAAACGTTCTGCAGATTTATTTAAACGCTTCCAGTTTTCTAAAGGTCTAAATAACATGGTATTTTCATCTGCATCTTTGTAGGCTTTCATTCCTTCAAAAATAGATTGACCATAATGGAAAATCTTTGCAGCCGGATCTAAAGATATTGGTGAATATGGTTTAATGACCGGTGTTTGCCATTCGCCATTTATAAAATCACATTCTAACATGTGGTCAGAATATACACTACCAAAGGGTAGATTGTTAAAATCTACAGAATCGATCTTCGATTTTTCTATACGTTGAATTTCTATTTTAGATTTCATTCTTTATTGATTGATTTGGGCAACAAATGTACATAAAATATTTATCTGTCAATATAACAAGTCATTGCTTTTACTCTTTAAAAGATGTACTTTTGTTCAACATTGTTTAAAATTAGAAATTATGAAATATTTGATGCCGTTTTGTTTACTTATTATATTTGCTTTTTCTTCATGTAAAGATGGAGTGAAAACAGTTAAAAAAGTAGAGCAACCAAAACAAGAAATTGGATACAATTCTTTTGGTGAAAAAATAACATCTAATAAGGCTATAACATCAGAAGAACTTTTATCTAAATTTAGAGATTTAAAAGTAGGTGATACTATTAACGTAAAGGTTGCTTCTACTATTAATGAAGTGTGTTCTAAAAAAGGATGTTGGATGAAGGTTCCTTTAAATAAGGAGACAGAAACAATGGTGCGTTTTAAAGATTACGGCTTTTTTATGCCTTTAGATTCTAAAGGAAAAGAAGTGGTTTTAAATGGCAAAGCATTTGTAAAAGAAACTTCTGTAAAAGAACTACAACATTATGCAGAAGATGCAGGTAAATCTAAAGAAGAAATAGCAAAAATAACTGAACCAAAAACCGAGTTTGCTTTTGAAGCTGATGGTGTTTTATTAAAAATATAGTTTAAATACTTAAACAATTTAAGATTTTGAAAAGAGAAATTCTAATTACTTCAGACGGTTCATCAACCATACATATACCAGATTGGGATGAGCAATATCATTCTAAAAATGGATCTATAAATGAAACCTATCATGTTTTTATAAACAGCGGGTTAAAATTGGTTTCTTTAGAAAAAGTTGCTATACTAGAAATTGGTTTTGGTACAGGTTTAAATTGTTTTATAACCTATTTAGAAGCTAAAAAAGAAATCGATTATGTGGGTGTAGAAGCCTATCCTGTTACCACAGAAGAAGTGGAGAAAATGAATTTTATTTCCATTTTAAAGGCAGAAAAAGAAAACGAAGCTTTTAAAAAAATGCACGAGGTTTCTTGGGAAGAAAAACATCAAATTTCAGAGACTTTTTCTCTAACAAAAAGAAAACAGTTTTTTGAAGATATTGAAGATAAAGACGCATTTAATTTAATTTATTTTGATGCTTTTGGCGCTCGTGTACAGCCTCAATTATGGACTGTAGAAATTTTTCGTAAAATGTATGATGCATTAAAAGAAAACGGAATTTTAGTAACCTATTCAGCAAAAGGTAGCGTACGAAGAGCCATGCAAGAAGTAGGTTTTGTTGTAGAGCGTTTGCCTGGACCTCCAGGAAAAAGAGAAATGCTTAGAGCAAGTAAAATATAATATCAAATTATTATTTAGAACATTAAATTTTAATTTCATTTAAAGCTTAATGTTCTATTTTAAGAACTAATACAACTTTTTTTTACAAGTTAAGGCAATCATTTTTCTCTTAATGTTTTCTTAAACTTCTTAACTTTCTTGTAACGCTATTTTAACGCAATGGTTTTTCTGGGTTAACAACTCCCTTCTTTTATAATTATAGTTTTGGCACTCTAAACAAAACGATAATTACAATTATGAAAAAATCAATTACTAAATTATTTTTAACACTTACCTTAATAGGTGCTAGTTTTACTTTATTAACAAGTTGTGCCGAAGATGGTATAAATGGTATCGATGGAGAAAATGGTGTTGATGGTGTAGATGGTACTAATGGAGAAGATTTTACACCAAGTCCAAATTTATTTACCAATAAGTCTTCTTTAAATCCACTAGTAAATATTAATGCTAGTTTTAGTAATGTTAAAGCATATTCTTTAATCAGTTCTACAGATGTATTATCAAATGGATTTCGTTTGGTTGGTGCGCAAGATGGCGCAGGTTTCTTAAAAGATGGCAATGAGTATATTTATGTTGTAAATGCAGAAGATGATTATGGTGTTTCTAGAATTCGTTTTGATGAATTTATGAATCCTATAGAAGGAGATTGGTTATTAAATGCTGGTGTTGCAGATTTTGCAAGACAATGTTCTGGTACTATGTGGGAAAAGGATATTCATGGAGGTGATAAAGATATTTTTTTATCAGCGTCAGAAAGTATTGCTTATGATGTAAAAGGAATTGATCCTTGGATAGAAACACCTACGCCAACGGCAGATTTTGGTTTAGATGCTTTAGGAGAATTTTCTTGGGAAAATGCAGTTCCATTACCAAAAGACGCTTACTCTGGTAAAACGGTTATTGTTGGTGGAGATGATGACTCTAGCGGTTCTGAAGGACAAGTAACAATGTATGTTTCAGAAAATGGAGATGCAGATTTAGAAAACGGAAAAATATATGTTTTAAGATATAAACAAGTTTCTGATGGTGCAAATGGTGTGCAAGATGTTGTTGCTAATACAGTGTACAATGAAGGAAGTTTAGATTTTGGTAAAACATACAATGTTGAATTTGTTGAAATCGAAAACGGAGCAAGTATGACAAAGAATGAAATGGAAACGGCTTGTACAGGTGTTTTTGCTTCACAATTTATGCGTGTAGAAGATGTAGATTATCAAAAAGGTTCTGATGCAAATGGAAGAAATGTGTTTTTTGCAGTTACTGGTAGAGGCCCAGATAGAGGGACTTATAATGATTGGGGAACCGTTTATAAATTAGAGTTAGATGATACAAATCCTCTAGAAGGAAAATTAACGCAAATTGTTAGTGGAAATACAGATTCTAATAATAATGATGGAAACTTAGCAGCGCTTCAGAGTCCAGATAATATTTGTGTAACAGAAAACTTTGTGTATGTACAAGAAGACCCAAATTCTTTTAGTAGAGGTCACGCAGCACAAATTTATCAAACAGATTTAAATGGTAATAATGCAAGTGTTGTATTAGAATTAAAAATAGAAAGTAACTTATCTCCAACAGGAAGTACTAACTTTTCTGGAGAATTTGGTTCTTTAATAGATGTTTCTGATAAAGTAGGCGTGCCAGATACTTTTATTTTAGCATTACAACCACATTATTGGCAAAGTGACGATTTTGAATCTTCAAATTTACCTCATAACCAAGGTGGACAAGTTGTCTTATTACAGGGTTTACCTAGATAAATTACAAAATTAACATAGCATAAGATGAATCTCCATAATTTATGGAGATTCATTTGTTTATAAAATATTACTTATGATTATAAAAGCGCATAAAACGCTATTACTTGTATTTTTAGTTTCAGTTTTAATTAGTTCTTGTAAAAATAAGAAGGAAGAAAATTATGTAGCTACCGTAAATTGGTCTTTTGCACAGAACTATTATAAAGAACATATTACAACTGCAATTATTTATTTAGATAGTTTAAAGCAAGAGGGAATTGATGGGGGGAAAACGAAGTTTTATTTTAAAAAAGTAAGAGAAAATTTTAAAATGGCAGAGCCATTTGCTTCCTATTTAAATCCAGAAGTTGGGCATAGAGCCAACGGACCTGCATTGCCATTTTATAAAGAAGACAGTGGAAAAATTTTAGCACCTGTTGGTTTGCAAAAAATTGAAGAAAGTATTTATGATAAAGAAACGATTCTAGAAGATTTTAATCAAGAAATCTATGTTACAAAAGGGCTGTTTTCTGTATTAAAGAAGAATATAATAAAAAGAGAATTAAATGCTCATCGTTTTTTTATAGCAACACATCAACAATTATTTAGAATTGCAAGTTTAGCAATTTCTGGTTTTGATACACCTGTAAGTCATTTAGGTATTTTAGAAACTATCATTTCTTTAGAAAGTTTAGAGTTGATGTATCAAAATACAATTCAATCTATCATTATAAGTAAAGATAAAAACCTCGATAAAGAGTTTCAAACAAATATTTTAAATGCAATTAATTTTATCAAAAGTAATACCGATTTTAATACTTTCGATAGATATACATTTACTAGAGATTACCTAAATCCTATTACTAGAAATTGGGTTAAAATTCGTAAAACAAGTAACCTTTGGATTCCTGTAAAAACAGAACCATTTAATTTTAATGCGCCTACTTTTTTTGAAAACGATTCTTTTAACCTAACTTACTTTACACCGCCTACAAATAGAAACGCAACAATTAAACAAATACAATTAGGAGAAAAATTATTTTCAGATCCAGCGCTTTCTGCAAACAAAAAATTGGCATGTATAAGTTGTCATTTACCAGAAAAGGGATATTCAGATGGTTTTTCGCTTAATAAAGACAATAAAGGAGATTTGTTAACGCGTAATGCACCTACACTTATAAATGCTGCATTTCAAAAAAGTTTTTTTTGGGACGGAAGATCTAGAGATCTATTAGATCAAATTTCTATGGTTTTTAAAAACAAAAAAGAGTTTAATACAGATGTTCATACTTTTTCTAACGATATTTTAAAAGACACAACCTATTTAAAATTATTTAAAGAAGCTTATAATTTTGTGCCTAAAAGTAATAGAGAAGTAATTAGAGCCATTTCATCTTACGTATCTACATTAAACGGTTTTAACTCTAAATTCGATAAAAATATTAGAGGAGAAGAAAACACCTATACAGAAAATGAAAAAAATGGGTACAATTTATTTATGGGTAAAGCCTTGTGTGCAACTTGCCATTTTATGCCGTTAACTAACGGAACAGTACCTCCTTTTTTTACAGAAACAGAAAAAGAAGTAATAGGTGTTCCGGAAACTAAAATGAATAAAAAACTAGACGACGATTTAGGTTTTTATTGGGTTTTTAAAGAAGATTTACATAAAGGAATGTTTAAAACGCCAACCATTAGAAATGCCGGTATTACAGGACCGTACATGCATAATGGTGTTTATGAAACTTTAGAAGAGGTACTTAATTTTTATAATCTTGGTGGAGGCGCTGGTTTAGGATTCGATTTAGAGCACCAAACATTACCTTTCGATAAATTAGAGCTTACAGAGCAAGAACAGCAAGATATTATTGCTTTTATAGAAAGTCTAACAGACAATTCTGTAAAAGATAAAAAGTAGTAAAGA
Source organism: Polaribacter sp. L3A8 (assembly GCF_009796785.1). Classification (NCBI taxonomy): domain Bacteria; kingdom Pseudomonadati; phylum Bacteroidota; class Flavobacteriia; order Flavobacteriales; family Flavobacteriaceae; genus Polaribacter; species Polaribacter sp. L3A8. Next base: position 2,500,143 of record NZ_CP047026.1, on the reverse strand, counting down.
GGTTTAAATTCCAATCCTTTTTTTATCTTCGTTTAAAATATTTTTTAAATGGAATTCAGAAGAAAATTTGGAAGGAAAAAAGAATCAAAACCTTCAAAAGGACTTTTTTTTATATTGCTTTTAGCGTTTGTTATAATTCTTTGGTTTAAAGCAGAAGATATTATGAATGCGTTACTTTAAATAGTTTTTTAGAAGCTATTTCCTGCTTTTCGCACTCGCTTTTTTTATCTCGAAAAAAGATAAAAAAGAGCTCAAACAAATGCTACAATCAGGGCTAACCTTGTTTGTAGCATTTGTTTTATGCTTTAACTAAAGTTATTTTTTAAAACGTCTATCTTTCCAGCCATACTTAAAGAAAATAGATTTTAAAATAACTAGAATACTAAAAAATGGATACAGTAAGCTCGATAAGAAATACCATTTAAAAAATGACGATTTGTGGTTAAAAAACTGAATTGTAGGCAAGAATAAAAACAAATCTATACTCATTTTTAAAACCAAAGGAACAAACATCATTTTAACAGAACCTGTTAATAGATAATAAATAACAAAGCAATTTGTAAAAAGTACGAGTAAGCCAATTAGTTTTACTCTTAAAGAACTAAAACTACTTGTTTTTGCTGCCCATCTTGTTCTTTGGTTCATTAAGTCTGTCCAACTTTTTACCGGAAATGTAGTTACAATTGCATTTGGAGATTTTAAATAACGAACACTTTTTTTATCAGCTTTTATAAATTTTTCGAATAGAAAGATATCATCACCACTTGCTATATTGTTGTTTCCTTTAAAGCCATTTAACTCTAAAAAGGTTGTTTTTTTATAAGCAAAATTAGCACCATTACATAAAAACGGAAAATTGATGCCAAAACCGCCAATTGTAGTTCCTTGCATGCTCATAAAATCTAATAACTGAAACTGTTCTAAAAAGTTGTTTTCTACCTTGTAATTTACAGGAGCAACTACCATATTCGGTTTTTTGTTCAGAATAAAGTTATCTAAAATATTCAGCCAATTTATAGGCAACATACAATCTGCATCTGTGGTAACAATCCAATTATTTTTTGCAGTAGTAATTGCAGTTGTAATAGCATCTTTTTTTGGAGAATTAGATATTCTTACGTTTTTTATAACCTTAATATCAATTCTAGTAGCATCTTTAAAGGTTTCTCCTTGTTCCTCGTTCGTAATTACTGAAAGGAAGTTGTTTATAACTTCGATAGAATTATCAGAAGAAGCATCATCAACCAAAATAAATTCTACCAAATTCTTGGGATACTTTAATTCGCTAATTGATTTTAATAAAAGCGGTAGGTTTTTAGCTTCGTTTCTAAAAGGGATAATTACAGAGAAAGAAGTTTTAGTTTCGGTGTTTTGAGGAATATAATTAGGACTGTTTTTAAAGCCTATTGACAAAGAGACAATCAAAATAGCGTAGAAAACGAATGTAAAAACTAATAACCATATCATTTTGTAAAATTAGGTTTAAAAGTTAAAACAAAATAGCTACCAATAGTTGCTGGTAAAACAAAATTAAGCAACCACATAATTGTTGTTATTGATAAAATAGTAAGTGGTTCAATATTAAAAAATGGAAAAACCCAAATTGCAACAGAACCTTTTAAAACCACATCAAATAAAGATAACATTGGTATTGTAGAAGCAATTAAATAAACGGACGAAATTGCAGAAATGGCGTCTATATAAGAAATATCAACATTAAAGATTAGTAACAAGTAGTAGAATTGGTGAGAGAAAATTACAAATCTCAACAATGAAATAAGTGCGACTTTACGGTTAAGCGCAGCTGGAATTTTTTTGATAAAATTTCTTACTTTTTCAAAAGACAATCCTTTAAAATTAAAGTGTTTTATCAGAAAAATTAAAGAAACTATTATACTTATTCCTATCAATAAAATACTAGAAATTTGAGAAATGTTTATAGCAACATTATGTTTAAATACAAAATAAGTAAAACCAGTAACTCCAAAAATGAGTGTTGTTAACATCTGGTAAAAGTTGCCAACCAAGTTTAAACCTAAAATTTGTTTTCTATGTTTTTTTTCAAAATACAATGCTTTTGCGCCGTATTCTCCAATTCTATTTGGTGTAATTAGTGAGGTTGTTAAAGAAGATAAACTCTGTATTAAAGCACTTTTAAAAGAGTAATTACTAATAAAAGAAATTAACAAGTGCCATTTATTAGCTTCTAAATACCAGTTTAAAAATGTAAAAAGAAGTAGAAATAGACTGTTTTTTATTGTAAAAATGTTGTTTTGTATCAAATTCTGATAAAAAACAGAAAAGGCTAACTGTTCGTTTTCAATCAGTTTTGTGTAAATAAAATATCCGCAGCCAATTACAATCGATAGTTTTATTATCAACCAAAAGAATTGTTTAGATTTGTAAGAAAGCGAATTATACATGGTTCGCAAAGTAATAAATAATCATCAGTATTTTTGGTGATACACACAAAAACAATCTACCAGTTTGGCGATAGAAAAAATTATTTTAGGAATTGATCCAGGAACCACAATTATGGGTTTCGGACTGATAAAAGTTGTTGGTAAAAAGATGGAATTTATTCAAATGAATGAATTAATGTTAAAGAAATACGACGATCATTATCTAAAATTAAAACTCATTTTTGAACGAACCATAGAATTGATAGACACTTACAATCCGGATGAGATTGCTATTGAAGCACCCTTTTTTGGTAAGAATGTACAATCGATGTTAAAGTTAGGTAGAGCGCAAGGAGTTGCGATGGCTGCAGGTTTATCTCGCGAAATTCCGATTACAGAATACTTGCCTAAGAAAATTAAAATGGCAGTTACCGGAAGCGGAAGTGCAAGTAAAGAGCAAGTGGCTTTGATGTTAAAATCTTTATTGAATTTAAAAACATTGCCTAAAAATTTAGATGCAACAGATGGTTTAGCGGCTGCAGTTTGTCATTTTTACAATTCGGGTAAAGTTGTTGGTGGGAAAAACTATACAGGTTGGGCCAGTTTTGTAAAACAAAATGAAAAACGGGTTAAAAAGTAAATTTTCAAGGAACATTTATCAGTAATCAATTATCAGAAATAATGAAATTACCAAATAATCCGTTACAGAATAAATCTTATGACCTTGCATTGTTAATTGTAAAACTTAGCAAGAAGTTAATGATAGAAAAGAAAGAATATGTTTTGTCAAAACAGATTTTAAGAAGCGGAACTTCAGTTGGAGCCAATATCGTTGAAGCTAACGGTGCTATTTCTAAGGCAGATTTTTCTGCTAAAATGTCAATTGCTTATAAAGAATGTTTAGAAACAAAATATTGGTTGCATTTATTAAAAGATAGTGACGATTTAGAACTTGTTGATTTTAATATTTTATTTGAAAAAGCTGATGAGATTGGGAGAATTCTTTTTTCAATTTTAAAAACGACTAGAATTAATAAGCAATCGTGATAATTGATAAAAGATAACTGAATTTATGTCTGGAATTTATATACATATACCGTTTTGTAAACAAGCATGTTTTTATTGCGACTTTCATTTTTCTACTTCGTTAAAGAAGAAAGAAGATATGATTTTGTCTTTAATTAAAGAGATAGAAATTAGAAAAGACGAATTAGAAAATTCAATTATAGAAACCATTTATTTTGGAGGAGGAACACCATCTGTTTTAAATACGGAAGAAATTCAAACTTTAATTGATGCTGTTTATAAAAATCATACAGTAGTTGATAATCCAGAAATTACGCTAGAGGCAAATCCTGATGATTTATCAGAAGAAAAAATTATACAACTTTCTAAATCACCCATAAACAGACTAAGTATTGGTGTTCAATCTTTTTTTGAGAAAGATTTACAACTGATGAATCGTGCGCATAATTCATCCGAAGCAAAAAAATCATTAGCTATGGTAACGCGCTATTTCGATAATCTTTCTGTCGATTTAATTTACGGAATTCCGGATTGTACAAATGAGGAATGGAGAGAAAATATACAAACGGCTTTGAGTTTCGGAATTCCACATATATCTAGTTATGCCTTAACGGTAGAACCAAAAACAGCTTTAGACACTTTAATTAAAAAAGGTGAAATTAAAAATGTTGATGAAGAAAAAGCGCAAGAACAGTTTTATATTTTAATTGAAGAATTAAAGAGAGCCAATTTTGTGCATTACGAATTATCAAACTTTGGTAAAGAAGGTTTTTTTAGTCAAAATAATTCGTCTTATTGGTTGGGTAAATCTTATTTAGGTATTGGTCCTTCTGCACATTCGTTTAATGGTATTCAACGAAGTTGGAATGTTAGAAATAACACAAAGTATATTAAATCTATTCAAGAAAATAAACTTCCTATAGAAAGAGAAACGTTAACAAAAGTGGATGGTTATAATGAATATATTATGACAGGTTTACGAACTATTTGGGGAGTTTCTTTAGATAAAATTGAAAAGGATTTTGGAGAAAAATATATAAAATATTTAGAAAAACAAGCTGATAAATATTTGCAACAAGAATTACTAATTCTAGAAAACCGAATTTTAAAAACAACTCAAAAAGGAAAGTTTTTATCAGACGGAATTTCTTCAGATTTATTTATGGTTAATTAGTTTTATCAGTCTTTTATTTTTGTTAAATGTTAAGATTAGATTTGCTATAAAGGCAGAAATCAAAATTTAAAAACTTATATTTGAGTTTGTAGTATAATTTAAAAATTACTGAAATAAGTTTAGCATAATGAAAGCAACTATAGAATATAATTCTAGAAAAATAGAAGTTAACATATCTAATCCTATAGATATTTCAATTCCTATAGATATTAAGAAAGAAAATGTAAATGCTTGGTATATAGAAGACCCAAAAATTTTCCCAGAATCGGTAGATGGTTATGATATAAGCGTTGCAAATGGTGCTGTGGTTAATTTTAATAATATTCATTTTAATCCACATTCTCATATTACACACACAGAATGTGTTGGGCATATTACAAAAGAGGTACACTCCGTAAATCAAAATTTAAAATACTTTATTTTTCTTGCAGAAGTTGTAACTGTTGTACCAGAAAACAATGGTAAAGATTTCTTTATTTCTGAAAAACAATTAAAAACAGCCTTAAAGAATAAGAAAAGAGATGCAATTGTAATTAGAACTTTGCCTAATTTAAAAGATAAGAAGTCGATGAAATATTCGAATACAAACCCGCCTTATTTATTAGAAGAAGCTGCCATTTATTTAAGAGAAAAAGGGATAAAACATTTATTAATAGATTTACCATCTGTAGATAAAGAAAAAGATGATGGAGAACTTTTAGCTCATAATGCTTTTTGGAATACTGCAGGAGAAATTCGTATGAATGCTACAATTACAGAATTTATTTATGTGCCAAATGAAGTAGAAGATGGGGAGTATTTATTAAACTTAATGATTGCACCATTCGAAAATGATGCAACACCAAGTAAGCCTGTTTTGTATAAGATTATAAAGTAAAACTTTATTCTAAAACCACTTTTTACGTTTAAAATACCAAACAGAAACAATGGTAATTAGTACCATAACTGCTAATAAAATAAAGTAACTATATTCATATTTTAATTCCGGAATATTGTCAAAGTTCATTCCGTAAATTCCTGCTAAAAAAGTTAGAGGAATAAAAACAACAGACAATATAGTTAAGGTTTTCATTACTTCATTTAAGCGATGTCCTTGTATACTAAAAATTAAGTTTATCTTACTTTCTAATTCTTGTAACTCAAAATCTATATTAGAAATTAAGTTATTGGTTTGTTCCTTTAATTCGCTAAAATATTTTACATCAAAACCATCAATTTCAATTTTTTCTAGCTTAACAATAGTGTCTTTTAAACTCATTGTTGCTTTCTTAAAATTGAATAGTTCTTGCTTTCTTTTTTCAACTAAAGAAGTAAATTCTGGTGTAGGTTTAATATGTGTAGAATTTAATTTATCTGCACTTAATTCTGCATTTTCTTCATAAGTATCTTGGTAGTTATCTATAATCGATTCTAATAATAAAAACAATAGATAATCTGCTCTTTTCTTTCTAACAATTCCTTTATTACCTTCTAAACGTTCGCGAATCCAATTAAAATAATCGCCAGATTTTTCTTGAATAGACCATAAAAAGTCTGCAGAAACAATAAAAACCATTTGTTCAGAATCTAATTTATTACTTGTAGTAATTAAAACTCGTGTGGTAATAAAAAGTAAGTTATCTAATAAAATAACTTTATTAGGATGCTCTTCATCACTTAATAATTTAATTAAAAAATCGTCTAATTTATTTTGAACAATAACTTGCTTGTAGGCATCATGAAATTTAATTCCATAGGTGTTTAGCCACTTTATAGTTGTCTTATTTTCTAAAAAATCAATTTCTGAAACTGAAGTAAAATCAGTTTTCTCATAATTACTATGAGAGTAACTGATAATTGTAGTATTGTCTAAAAAATCATTTTCCGTCATATAAAATAGTTGTAAATTTGATAGATAAAGATACTTTTTATATTGTAATAATATCAATTTTAAAATAAAGAGTTTATGCATATAGAACAATTAAGAGATTTTTGTATTGTTAAAAAAGGTGTGACAGAACATTTTCCTTTTGATGAATCTACGTTGGTTTTTAAAGTGATGGATAAAATGTTTTTACTCACAGGATTAAACAATTGGGAAAAAGGCGAACAAAAGATCAACTTAAAATGTAATCCAGAAAAAGCAGAAGAATTACGAGGAGAATATGAAGGTATTATTCCGGGTTTTCACATGAATAAAAAACATTGGAACACAGTAATCTTAAACTCTAGTGATGTTTCAGATGATTTAGCAAGAGAATTGATAAACCATTCTTACGATTTAGTTGTATTAGGTTTAACTAAAAAACAAAAAGAAACTTTAAGTAACTTATGATAGTGCATAAAGAAGAAATTATAAAAAAGCATTGCTATACAAAGTTGGTTTACGAAAGGATAAACAAGAAATTAAAAACTAATTTTTCTAATGATGAAAGCGAAACGCTGATTAAAAAAATATTAGAAGAAACCACTTTAGAAAACTATATTAAAAAAGGGAAGAATTTTTATATTTCTAATAAGCAACATACAATTAGAGTTACTATTAATTCAAATACTTTTAGAGTAATAACAGTAGATAGAATTACAAATAAACTTATATAATTTGTGAAATGAAAAAGCAAGAACTCAGAAAAATTTACAAACAAAAACGTACAGATTTAACTGCAGATGAAATTTTAGCGTTTCAAGAAAATATCTATGAACAAATTTATGATTTAGATACTTCTGGTGTTAAAAATGTGCATTTGTTTCTGTCGCTAACCAAGTTTAAAGAAATAAATACGCAACCAATTATCAATTTTTTTAGAAAACGACATAAAAAAATAGTAGTAAGTACCTGTAATTTTAAAGACAATACACTTTCTCATTTCTATTTAGAAGAAGATACTGTTTTAGAGTTGAATAAATTTGGCGTTCCAGAACCCATAAATGCAGAACAAGTTGATGAAAAAGAACTCGATCTTATTTTTGTTCCGCTTTTAATATCCGATGAATTAAATTACAGAGTTGGTTACGGAAAAGGGTTTTACGATAGGTTTTTATCAAAATGTACAGAAGAAGCACAATTTATTGGTTTAAACTTTTTTAAACCTATTTATCAAATTAAAGATTCAGATGAATTTGATATTCCTTTACACCAAGTAATCTATCCCAAATAAACTTTAAGACACCTATTATTCTTTGTAAATTTGCTTTAGAAACAGAAAGCAAATGATTGTACAAGGAAATATTGTAGACATACAAAACAAACGAATTTACAAAGGAGAAGTAGAGGTTATCAACGGAAAAATTTCTTCTATTAAAGAAGTAAATCACCACCAAGAAAATTACATTCTACCTGGTTTTATAGATGCACACATCCATATAGAAAGTTCTATGTTGGTGCCATCTGAGTTTGCTAAAATTGCTGTAAAACACGGTACCGTTGCAACGGTTTCCGATCCGCATGAAATTGCCAACGTTTTAGGCGTTAAAGGTGTTGAGTTTATGATTGAAAACGGAAAGAAAGTTCCGTTAAAATTCAATTTTGGCGCACCAAGTTGTGTGCCTGCAACTTCTTTTGAAAGTGCTGGTGCAATTATAGATGCTGATGATATTAAATTGATGATGGAAAACCCAGACATTAAATATTTGGCAGAAATGATGAATTATCCTGGTGTTTTGTTTGATGATGCTGAGGTTCTAAAGAAAATTGAACATGCTAAAAACAATAACAAACCAGTTGATGGTCACGCTCCGGGTTTAAGAGGAGATGATGTTACCAAGTATATTGCAGCCGGAATTTCTACAGATCATGAGTGTTTTTCTTATGATGAAGCTTTAGAAAAGCTACAAAAAGGAATGAAAGTAATTATTAGAGAAGGTTCTGCAGCCAAAAACTTCGAAGCTTTAATAGATTTATTACCAACGCATTTCGAAAATATGATGTTTTGTTCAGATGATAAACATCCAGATGATTTGTTGTTAGGGCATATCAATCAACTTTGTGAAAGAGCCGTTGCCAAAGGAATCGATGTTTTTAAAGTATTGCAAGCAGCGTGTATAAACCCTATAAAACATTATAATTTAGATGTTGGTTTCTTACAAAAAGGAGATGATGCCGATTTTATTTTGGTAGATAGTTTAGAGAAATTCAATGTTTTAGAGACTTATATTAATGGAGAATTGGTTGCTAAAAACGGAGAATCTTTTGTAGAATCTGTTCCTTTTGAGGTTTTAAATAATTTTAATACGGATAAAAAAGAAGTATCAGAATTTAGATTCGATTCGTCTTCAGAAAAAATTAGAGTTATTGAAGCTTTAGATGGTGAATTAGTAACCAACCAGATTGAAGCAGCTTCTTTAATTGTAGATGGAAACTTAATTTCAAACACAAAAACTGATGTTTTAAAAATGACGGTTGTAAATCGTTATAAAAATGATACGCCTGCAATTGCATTCATCAAAAATTTCGGATTAAAAGAAGGTGCTATTGCAAGTTCTGTTGGTCACGATTCTCATAATATTATTGCCGTTGGAGTTTCTGATGAAGATATTTGTAGAGCCGTAAATTTAATCATCGAAAATAGAGGAGGAGTTTGTGCTGTAAATGCAAGGGAGGAAAAAATAGTTTCGTTACCAGTTGCCGGAATCATGTCTGATTTATCTGCGGAAGAAATAGGAAGGTCTTATGCTGCCTTAGATACAATGGCAAAAGAAATGGGTAGTAAGTTAAGAGCGCCTTATATGAGTTTATCTTTTATGGCGTTATTGGTAATTCCGTCTTTAAAATTATCTGACAAAGGTTTGTTTGATGGAACTTCGTTTAAATTTACTTCTTTAGAAATAGAATAATGAACTGTCATTGCGAGTTTACGAAGCAATCTCATTTTATAGATAGCGGTTATTCGTCTATATGAAATGAGATTTCTCAATCGTTAAAAAGCTCATTTCGAAATGACAATAATGCTTTGACATTTCTGCACAGACAGGAATTTACAATAAGAAATTGAAAAAACAATTTGTTTGATAATGACAATATGTTTGCAAACAGGTTTAGCCCTGATTGAACGGTTTGTTTGAGCTCTTTTTTAGCCTTTTTTGGGCTAAAAAAAGCGAGTAGTGAAAGCAGGAAATAGCTTCTAGTTAAAATTTTATCAAATTCTTAATTTTTAACGTACTTCTTTGCAAATTAATTAGTGTTTTTCAATTAAAAATGTACTTTTGTGCAACAAAAAATATATTATGAGTTTACAACAAGATTTAGAAAATAGAAGTGGAAATAAATGCGAATTATGTACTTCAACAGATAATTTAGCAATTTATGAAGTTAAACCAACATCAACAGTTGGGGGAAGTGGAGTAGATGGAAGTTTGCTAGCTTGTGAAACTTGTAGAACTCAAATTGATAATGCAGACCAAACAGAACCAAACCATTGGCGTTGTTTAAACGATTCTATGTGGAGTGAATATAGAGCTGTAAAAGTGGTTGCTTGGAGAATATTATCTCGTTTAAGAAACGAAGGTTGGCCAAAAGATTTACTAGACATGATGTATTTAGAAGATGACGATTTACGTTTTGCAAAAGAATCTGGAGATCATTTAGATGATAGCGAAAAAATTATTCACAGGGATGCAAATGGAGCTATTTTAGAAGCTGGAGATTCTGTAGTTTTAATTAAAGATTTAAAGGTAAAAGGATCTAGCATGGTTGCAAAACAAGGAACTGCAGTGCGTAGAATATCTTTAGATCATGAAAATGCAAAATATATAGAGGGTAAGGTTGGACCAACGCAAATTGTAATTATTACAGATTACGTTAAAAAGATGGCAGAAAAAGAGTAATATTTTATACCCTAGGTGGGCGTTTCTTTTTTGTGCTACTTAGAGCTTGTATTAAGCTAAGTAGAAATCTAATAAACGTTTATTTACCTACATATAACATTAGAATCTAATTTAATGATTCTTAAAAATAGTCATATAAACATCTAGAAGTTTTCTAATTGTTTTTATGACTATTTTTTTTAATTACTAAACTACATCAGAATTAGTTATATCTATTTTAAAATAGTTTGTAGTGCTTTTTTTAGTGATAAGGAGCTGTTAATACTTGTTTTTGATACTTTCTGCTGCTGTATAAAAGAAACTGGCTAAGAGTTTTTAAAACATACGCTAGGATTTGTTTTTTACTTATTTATTTTAAACTATTTCTTAATTGTAGGGTTAGTGTAGTTTTCTTTAAATAAATAATTTATAGGCACAAAAAAAACAACCACCAACAAATAAATTGTTGATGGTTGTTTTTATTATAATAAAATGTATAACGAACTATTTATTATTTTTGAATTCTGATTGCTACTCTTCTAGCTAATTGTCTAGCTTCTTTAGTTGCAGTAGCGTCTTCACCTTCACCTTTGTGAGATAATCTGTTAGCGTCTACACCAGCAGCAACTAAAACATTGTATACTGTTTTAGCTCTTTTTTCAGATAAAAATTTGTTGTAACCTTTTGGTCCAGTTTCATCAGCATAACCAATTAATTCAGCTTTTGCAGAAGAATTATTTTCTAAGTATGTTTTTAAGAAGTTGATTGCACTTGTAGAACCAGTTTGAACGTTAGCTCTGTCAACATCAAAATAAACGTTTACATAACCGTTCTCAATTAATTGCTTAGCAAAATCAACATTTTTAGATCCAACACTTTCTATTGTAGCGTATCTAGAATCTAATTCAGAAACAAGTTTAGCTTTAGTAAAGTCTTTTGCTTTTAAATCAGCAATTTCTTCTTCAGCATCTTTTAAACGCTTGTTGATAGCTTCTAATTCGCTTTTTTCTGCTACTTCTACATCAGAATAGTACCAGTCTGCATGTTGCTCATGTTTCCCTAAAGAAATATTTACACCAACAGAGTAGTTAACAATACCTCCACTAATTCCATTTTTTGTAGTAGTACCTGTACCGTCAAAAGAACGATTTTGGTAAAAGTTACTTATTCCAGATACATCTGCAAATAAAGAAACACGATTAGATAATTTAAATTGTGGTGTTATACCTGCAATTAATTGACGCATTTTATCAGCATCAGTATCTATTGGCTCTGAAGAATATAATCTAGAGATTCCACCACCAGCATGTACTAATAAATTGAAGTCTTTTGTCCAACTTTTAAAGTTTAAAAGATTACCAGCATTTATAACTCCTTCTATACTTCCTCTGTAATAGTTAGATTTAAAAGGGTTGTTTCCGCTAGCTTCACTAATGTTGTTGTAACCTAAATCTAAACGTAAACCAAATCTTTCGTTAAACATGTATCTAGCACCTATGTTTGCTTGCCAGAAATCTGGATTGTTTGTTCCATATCCTGGTGCTACTGAACCTACAATTGTTTGTACACCGGCACCAACATCGATAGACCATTTGTTAAAATCTTGCGCACTTGATTGAAAAACGGAACCTATTAATAATGCCCCTAAAATTAATCTTTTCATTTTTTTTGTTTTTAATTATAACTGTGATTTTGGTTGCAAATTTACAATATTTTTTGTATATACAAACAATACTTTCTTTATAATAAAAATAGTTACCCTATAAACGGAGATTTAAAGAGTAATTTATAGATGTTAAGTAGTATTGTACTTGCCCAGTTTACTTATTGTTGCAATTATTAAAATTCTCTTTTTTTACATAAAAAATGATTAGAATGTTGTTATACAAGTGTTTTATCAAACAATTGTAGCATAAACAGTTGTATCGTATTCAAATAAAAATCTTTTAATTGCTATGGAAATTAGTGTTTTATTTTGATAATTCTGTAAAGAATTTATAAAAATAAGGAATTGTTTCTATCCCTTTTAGGAAATTAAAAACGCCAAAATGTTCATTTGGAGAGTGAATTGCATCAGAATCTAGCCCAAATCCCATTAAAATAGTCTTACTTTTTAAGTGTTGTTCAAATAAGGCAACAATAGGGATGCTACCACCACTTCTTTGCGGAATAGGTGTTTTACCAAAGGTAGTTTTATATGCTTTGCTTGCTGCTTTGTATGCTATATTATCTATTGGTGTAACATAACCTTGCCCTCCGTGGTGTGGTGTTACTTTTACAGTTACTGCTTTTGGTGCAATACTTTCAAAATGGTTTTTAAATAATTGTGTAATTTCTTTCCAATCTTGATTTGGTACTAAGCGCATAGAAATTTTTGCAAATGCTTTGCTAGCAATTACTGTTTTTGCACCTTCTCCCGTATAACCTCCCCAAATTCCGTTTACATCTAAGGTAGGGCGAATAGCATTACGTTCGTTTGTAGAGTATCCTTTCTCTCCATAGACTTCATCAATTTTTAAGGCATCCTTATATTTATCTAAAGAAAATGGAGCTTTTGCCATTTCTGCTCTATCTTCAGCAGATAACTCCTCTACATTGTTATAAAAACCAGGTATTGTAATATGATTGTTTTCATCATGTAAAGAAGCAATCATTTTGGTTAAGATATTAATAGGATTGGCAACGGCACCACCATATAAACCAGAATGTAAATCTCTATTAGGGCCTGTAACTTCTACTTCTACATAGCTTAAACCACGTAAACCTGTTGTAATAGAAGGAATATCGTTGGCAATCATACCAGTGTCAGATATTATAATAACATCATTGGCTAATTTTTCTGTGTTTCTTGGTACAAACCAAGCTAAACTTTTAGAACCAACTTCTTCTTCACCTTCAATCATAAATTTTACGTTACAAGGTAAGTTTCCTGCAGATGTCATGTATTCTAATGCTTTTACGTGCATATACATCTGTCCTTTATCATCGCAAGCACCGCGAGCAAATATTGCTCCCTCTGGATGAATTTCTGTTTTTTTGATAACAGGTTCAAATGGAGGAGAGGTCCATAATTCAATAGGATCTGCAGGTTGCACGTCATAATGACCATAAACTAACACTGTAGGTAAATTTTTATCAATAATTTTTTCTCCGTAAATAATAGGGTATCCTGGTGTTTCACACATTTCTACCTTGTCACATCCTGCTTTTTTAAGGCTTTCTAGTACAAAATCGGCAGTTAGTAAAACGTCTTTTTTGTAGGCAGAGTCAGCACTTACAGAAGGTATTTTAAGTAAATCGACTAACTCATTTAAAAATCGTTGTTTGTTGTCTTTTATATAAGATTGAATTGTATTCATTAGGGATGTTTTTTATTTCTTCATCAAAAGTAGAAAAATAATTATGAACTGCTTTGCAGTTTCGAACTATTGTTTATATTTGCACCCCAATTTAATGGTAAAGTTGCAGGCGTGGTGGAATTGGTAGACACGCTAGACTTAGGATCTAGTGCCGCAAGGTGTGAGAGTTCGAGTCTCTCCGCCTGTACAAAGAGCCGAAGATTTATCTTCGGCTCTTTTTTTGTTATTGATGATTTAGCAATCGGGCTTACAGATTGAATAAAATGGTTTAAGCTACATCGTAAAATCGAGCCTTTAAAGCAAGTGAAAGTTTTTATTTCTTCTGAATACAGATTTTTACTGTTTATTTTCTACTTGATAGCATTTGCAAAATAAAAACAATATGCTTTTATTTTAAAAAAACTAAATTGCATTTTTCTTATTTAATTAAAAACTTATGATTAGAAATAACAGAGAGTCAGCATTTACAATTATACCCTTGCCTACAGATTATATTATAGATAAGAATAGTAAAAATGACGTTACTCATGACTATAAGGAAATTATTTTTTTATTTTCTGGAACAGGTGAATTTAAGATAGACGACGAGGTTATTAAGTTAAAACCAAATACGTTATTTTTTATAAAGAAAAATCAATTTTTTAAAATTCTCCACATTAAAAACACTGTAGGGTATTCATTAAAATATAAAAATGAATTTATACCTAGTGCCGGACTTAATTATAAATCATCTTATTACTCTAAGTTAAACGGTTACATTTCTGATTTAAAATATATTGAATTCAAGAAAAAAGGCATGAAAAATTTAAAATCGCATTTTAATGTGCTTTTAAAAGAATATTATGAGCCCGAAGAAGCTTTTACTAGCAAAAGTATTGTACAGCATCTCTTTATTAGTTTAATTCTAAAAATTGAACGTAAAGCAAGAGACATTGTTATTGATACCACAAAAGGAGAAATAAATAATCATAACAAAATACTGTACACTAATTTTTTAGATATTTTGGAAGAAAATTTTATGACGACTCATAATATGGATTTTTATGCCGATAAATTAAGTTTATCTAGAAGAAAACTATCCGATCTTGTAAAAGAATTTACAGGAATTACTGCCAAACGCTATTTATTAGACCGGGTTATTTTAGAAGCTAAAAGATTACTGGCTTATTCTAATAAAAATCTAAAAGAGATTTGTTATGATTTAGGGTTTGAATACCCAGCGTATTTTTCTACATTATTTAAAGAAATAACGGGGCATACACCAAATCAATACAGAAAAATTCAACAACAGAAATAGGGGGGGCTACTAACCCCTCTTGAATTTAGATTGCGTTTTTTTACGTATAAATACTCTTTATATAATATAAACTTATACCATTTTTAGTAATTCGTTTACCTTAAATGGTGATTTCTTTCTTTGTATTAAAACTATTTTAATTTATAATTCACATCTATAAGTATAGACATTCTCGTCTCTTATAAAATTCATTTTATTATATAATTTTTGAGCGCCTGTATTATCTTTAGACGTTCTTAAATCAACTCTAAACATATTTGCTTTTTTTGCTAATTGAAATGTTTTCTTTATTAGCATTTCTGCAATACCTTTTCGTCTATAATTTGAACTTACAAATAAATCGTTTAAAACCAAAATTGGATGTAATGATAATGAGCTATATGAATTAAAATTTTGAGTAAAGCCTACTGCGTTATTATTAGCATCAACTGCTAAGCAAAAAATAGTATTATCTTGCAGCATTCTGTCTTTTAAATATGCTCTATATTTTGGTATATTACTAGGTTGTTTATAAAACAGCATATATTCATTATAAAGTTGAGTTATTGGTTCTAAAAGCTCTATTTTCCCTTCAATTATTTTTATATTCATCTCTTATCTATATTTTTAATTAAACGAGTATCTTAATATCTTACAGACAATTACTTTCAAATATATTACTCTATAACGAATGTTATATTTAGCTTTTATTCTCCTTTTTATAAAACAATCCTTTTATAAAAATTAGTTTGCTTGTAAAATATATTTTTCTAATGCTATTTTTAAAATATGAATTGCTTTTACTAAATCTTCACTTTTTAATACATATGCAATTCTAATTTGATTTAGCCCAACCCCTGGAGTAGAATAAAAACCTGCTGCAGGTGCAACCATTACTGTTTGGTTATTGTAGTGAAAACTTTCTAATAACCATTGCGCAAAATTATCGGCATTGTCTATTGGCAGCTCTACCATACAATAAAAAGCACCTTTTGGGTAGGCTACTTTAACACCACTTATTTGTTCTAATTCTTTTATTAAAGTATTTCTGCGCCCAACATATTCTGTAATAACTTCATCAAAATAGCTTTGATCTGTATCTAATGCAGCTTCACATGCAATTTGAGCATAGGTTGGGGGCGATAATCTTGCTTGGGCAAATTTAAGTGCTGTATTAATAACTTCTTTATTTTTTGAAACCAGGCATCCAATTCTAGCACCACACATGCTATATCGTTTAGATACCGAATCTATAATAATTGCATGATCTTCTAATCCTTCATTTTCTAGAATAGAGTAATGCTTTACACCATCGTAAACAAATTCTCTATAAACCTCGTCTGCAATTAAAAATAAATCATGTTTTTTTACTAAACTTGCTAATTTTTTAATTTCTTCTTCACTATACAAATACCCTGTAGGGTTACCTGGGTTACAAATTAAAATTGCTTTTGTTTTTGGTGTTATTAATTTTTCAAACTCTTCAATTGGGGGTAATGCAAAATTATCTTCAATTTTAGATATTACAGGAACTACATTTATGCCAGATGCTACAGAAAAACCATTATAATTGGCATAAAATGGTTCTGGTATAATAACCTCATCTCCTATATCCATAATACTACCAAAAGCAAACAAAAGAGCTTCACTACCTCCTGTGGTTACTATAATATCTGCTGCATTTACAAGTATGTTATTCTTTTTATAGTAAGCTGCTAATTTTTTACGGTACGCCTCAGACCCTTCAGACCTGCTGTAAGCTAAAACATTAAGTGTGTTATTTTTTACTGCATCTAGTGCTATTTGAGGAGTTTTAATATCTGGCTGACCAATATTAAGATGATAGACGTTTACGCCTCTTTTTTTTGCTTCTTCTGCATAAGGTACCAATTTACGTATTGGAGATGCAGGCATTTGAGATCCTTTTATTGATATGTTTGGCATGGAAAAATAATTATAATTCTTTAATAGTACCCATTAAAGGCATGATTTCTTTATCAATTTTTAGATACGAATTAACTTTATATTCTCTTAAATTAATAACTTGGCTAACGCCTAATCCGTCTTTTTCTACCCAAGAGATAAATAATGTGTAATCGTTTATTCTTTGTAATTTGTAATGTTCATCTTCTTCTCTACCTAGTTCATTACCTTTAATACATTTCCAATGTAATTGGTTTTCAGATTTAAAACTTACTTCATATTGATAATCAACATAATTATATAAAAAAGTTTTTCCCTTTAAACTGATAGTTTTTAGGTTCAATTCGTTTTTAATATTTTCTTTTACATCTTTTTTTTGCCCTTTAGAACACGAGGTTAGTAGGGTAAAAAAGCATAGTAATACGATTATCTTTTTAGCTGATTTCATTTGTTTTTTTTAATGATGATAAAAAAATAGTACTAAAACTTTAAATGAGGATTAGTACTATTTTTAAAACCAATTCAAACACTTATTTATTAACTTCTTCTAATGCAAATTCTAATGCATCTATAATAATATCTAACTCTTCTTTTTTAATTACTAAAGGAGGAGAAATAATAATATTATTACCTGCAGCTCTAACAAATGCACCTTTGGTAAGCATCAATTTAAAAATTTCTGCAACAATTGCTCTGTTAGGCTTTTTACTTACTTTGTCTTCAACAAACTCCATAGCCAACATTAATCCTTTACCTCTTACATTACCTATAAAATTATATTTATCTTCTAAAGGTTTTAGTCTATCCATTAAATAAGCACCTTGTTTTGCTGCATTACCAGGTAAATCTTCATCTTTAACTATTTTTAATGCAGCTATAGCAGCAGCACATGCAATAGGGTGTCCTGCATAAGTATAACCATGACCTAAAGTACCAAAAGAATCTTCGTTTTCTTTAAAAGCATTATCAATACGCTCGTTACAAACTGTAGCACCCAACGGAATATAACCTGAAGAAATACCTTTTGCTAATGTAATAATGTCTGGTTTTACTCCATAAGCTCTACTACCAAACATACTACCTGTACGTCCAAAACCAGTAACAACTTCATCAGCTATTAATAGCACACCATGTTTATCGCATACCTTTCTTACTAATTTCATGTAATTGTCTGGTGGTACAATAACGCCTCCAGCACCTAAAACAGGCTCCATAATAAATGCAGCAACAGTATCTGGACTTTGAAACTGTATTTCTCTATCCACTAATTCTGCACAAATTTCAGCCAATTTTTCTGGGTCTTGTGTAAATGGGTTTCTATAATCCCAAGGTACATCGACATGAAAACATCCTGGTAACATAGGTTCATAGTTTCTTCTAAAACGTGTGTTTCCATTTACAGAAGCCGCTCCAAAATGCGTTCCGTGATACCCTTGTTTTAATGATATAAATTTAAATCGATCTCTTTGTCCTAACATTTTCCAATATTGACGTGCAATACGCATAGCAGTTTCCATAGCATCAGACCCTCCAGAGCTAAACATAACACGTTTCATGTTTTCTGGCTCTAGCATTTCTATTAAAAGGTGTGCTAATTCTATAGATTTAGGGTGTGTGGTTCCTTTAAAAGTAGAATAGTATACCAATTCATCTAATTGCTTAACTATAGCCGCTTTAATTTCTGGTCTATCATAACCACAGTTTATATTCCAAAGACCAGCAACACCATCTACCATTTTGTTACCATTACTATCTTCAATGTAAACACCTCTTCCTTTATTGATAATTAAAGGTGGTTTTTTTAACGAATCGTTTGGATGTCCCATTGGGTGCCATTGTTCTTTTCCGTTCCACTCTTCAATGTTAGCTGCTGTAATACTATCTGTACCTGTATTCATAACGTATTATTTTATATTCATTACGCTTGTTACGTAATCGTAGCAAGCTTTAGGTTGTGTTATATCAAAATGTAAAGTCTTCAATCCGCATTTCATTGCACCTACAATATTTCTTAGTTGATCGTCCACAAACAAAACATCTTTAGCTTCTAATTTAAGGTTGCTTAATGCTGAGTTATACGATCTCGGATCTGGTTTAAGAATATCAGAATGTGTAGCATCGTAAAACGTATCTAAATCATTAATAAACGGTAGGTTATCTACAAATGTCTTACCTGTAAATAATTCTATTTCATTACTTAAAATACCAACTTTTAATCCTGCTTTTTTTACTAAAGCGATAGTTTCTAGTGCTTCTGGTCTTAATATTTTAGCGTAATTAGTTTCGCCACCCATGGCATTCAATAAATCTATCATAGACCAATTTTGCTCTCCAACTAATTCGCCAATTTCTTTAGCTCTAGTTCTCCAATAATCGCGTTCTGTAATTTTATCACGTTGCATAGACATCCATAACGGATCGTTTGCTGGGTCAAATGGTCCTTTCCAAGTTAGTGTGCCTTTAGGTAAATTTAATCGCTCTTCAATAAGGTCGTGTCGTTCAAAAAGTGATTTACTAATTACACTACCAAAATCTAGGAGTAAGGCTTTTATATTTGTTTTATTTTCCATGCTATAATCTTATTGAATTCCTTTTACTATAATTCCTTGTTTAACCCACTCATCAAAAATATCGAGCACTTTGTTTACAAATTCTATATCATTAATATGACAGTCTAATTCTATAACATCTACATTGGGTTTTACGTTAGATTTTATTTCATCAAAAAACACATTTAGCGTTTTTGGGTCATGTAATTCATTTCCTTCTCTATCCCATTCTAAAACACCTTTTCTGGGAAGAATAAATTTTATAGGTCCTTTAGAATTTGATACTTTTTTAGAAATATGTTTAGCCGCTTTTTTTAATTCTTTAACACTTAGAGTTACAGATGAAATTAACCTATTATGCACGTGACGTGGCCTATCTTTTAATCGTTTTATTGGTTTTTGCCATGTGGGTAAATCTATAATGTTTATAGAACCTGGTGCAATAATTTGAGGAACACCAACTTCCCCTGCTCTGACTAAACGATTACTGCCTGAAGTTACTACAGATTCAAAAATATCATTAACAACCTCTTGTAAACTAAAGTCTAAAACTGCTGCAAACCGTTCTCTTTTAGCTAACCATTCTAAAGCTCTACCACCTTGGCCTGTTGTATGAAAAACAACAAGTTCATAACCTCTTTTTTCGAGTTCTGGTTTTAAATGTACCATATATTTTAAGGCTGTTTTACCTAGAGAACTCATTCCTATAAGTGGTTTACCTTCATGAGGTTTTTGGGTAGATTTTGCTGCGCCTAAAACAGCTCCGCAAGCTTGACTTAATACAGCCTTACAAATTTTATTTATACCATAAAGACCTCCAGACCAAAGCATCATAGTTAAATCTGGTGAAATTCTTTCTGGTGGAATTAAATGAGAAAAAGCTATCGTAGAAACTACATATTTAGGTACACCTATAGGTAAAGAGGCTGCAGTATCTAAAGCTAAATCGGTTCCCATGGAGCCTCCTAAAGCAATCATACCATCTATGATACCTTCATCATATAATTTTCTTGTTAATATAGAGGCGCCTTCTGCTGTTTTAGTCATAGCTTGGTTTTCATCACCAAGAGCTATAATATCTTTATTTGTAGTGTTTGCACACTTAGCAACATCATGTTTACTGTAGTCTGGCGTAAAAGGAGGATCACCAAGAACACCTACGTCCATAATTTTTACGTCGCCATTTTGTGCTTCTATACAAGACTTCATAAACAATAACTCATCAGATTTTGTATCTGCCGTTCCTATAATAAG
This sequence comes from Polaribacter sp. L3A8, assembly GCF_009796785.1. Classification (NCBI taxonomy): domain Bacteria; kingdom Pseudomonadati; phylum Bacteroidota; class Flavobacteriia; order Flavobacteriales; family Flavobacteriaceae; genus Polaribacter; species Polaribacter sp. L3A8. The sequence goes on along the minus strand of NZ_CP047026.1, from coordinate 2,479,399 downwards.
TATGGTTTTTTTTTCCATAATTGAATTATTAATTACACTATAAAATTATTAATAAACTTAGATAAATAATTACATAAAAGTGTTAGAATAAATAAACTTTCGTGTTTTATTGCAATCTAAAATTGATAAAAGATTTCAGAAATACTCCTTCTATCTATTTTTTAATTTGATACGATGAATTCGCATTGGAATGGAAAGAATAATAACGCTTCCAACTAAAGCAACTGCAGTAATGATTTCCATTTCTGTAAACCCAAAACCTGACTCAAATAATTTAGAAGCTAAATATGGCCCAGAGCCAAGACCAACCATTTGTATAGCTATTGCCAAAGTCATCATACGTGATTTTGTATCCATATCTCCTACTATACTCAGTAAATAGGGGAGTGTAAAGTTCCATAAGCCATTAAAACCAGAGACAGCAATTACAAAGATTAAAATTGATGTGTCTCCTAATAATAAAGAAATACAAATAGCTGCTATAATAACACCAAGAGATAATGGCCACCAACTTCCTATACGGTCTGAAAGATAAACAGCTCCTATAGCGCCAATAATACCAGCAAATTGAGCAATTAATAGTGCATTGGCAACGGTTTGCTCATTGGGTTTAATATCCATGCCAATAAGGAATAAGTTGGCCCAGGCCAAACCAATAGCTGCATTGTAAGCAAACACTGCTAATAATGCTAAAATTAACCATCCTATACTTAATTGCACAGCAGAAGGTCTAGGTTCTTCTTGACTTTCAGTCGAAACTGGTACATATTTAAGAGTAATAAGTGCTATTAAAGTTAATATAGCCCAAATAATAAAAATACCATTTAAGCCAATAGTTTCAAAAGCCAATGGCATACCCCAGAGTCCAAAGGCTCCGTATGTCATTAATAACGCAAGATAAAGTGCTATATTTCTTTCTGTTTTTTTAGTTAAACCTATAATTGTAAAACTTAGAGATATAATTAAACCCTCACCTATACCAGTAATAAACCTTGCTAGTTGAAGGCTAGTATCATTATCTCCAATGGCAGAAAACAAGTTTCCTACCGCTGCTATTATAATTGCTGCACCTAGAATAATTCTCCAACTTACATTAGGCGTTAAGAAAATAGCAATAATGGTAGCAATAGCGATACCTGCCATTTCTATAGAAGCTAAAAGATTTGCATCTGCTTCAGATAACCCTAGCACACTAACAAATCCCTGTACTAAACCAGGCTGAACAATAAATGAAAGCACACCAATTGTACCTAAAATTACTCCTGCTGCAATTGTGCCTCGACTATTTACATCTATTACTTTGGTTTTTTTCATTTGGATTTATTTTGATATGGGTTTAAATAAACAGACTAATTATAAATTATTTTAGTAAGCAATAACAACAGATTTTAAACGTGTATATGCTTTTATTGATGCGCTACCTAATTCATTCCCAATTCCAGATTGATTAAAACCGCCAAGTGGTAAATTAGGATCTGATCTTACGGGCGAATTAACATAAATCATTCCTGCGTTTAATTTTGCCAATGTTTTATGCATATTACTTACATTGTTTGTCCAAACACTTGCGGCTAAACCATAAGTTGTGTCATTTGCTTTTTGAATTAAATCATCAATACCATCATAAGCAACAGCTACTATAACAGGGCCAAATATTTCTTCGGTTAAGATATCAATATTTTTATTATCTGGATTAGAAAACACCGTTGGAGCAACATAATACCCTTTGTTAAAAAGTTTTGATCCTCCTGCAATAACCTCTGCACCAGATGTTTTACCAGAATCTATATAACGCATTACATTTTGCATGTGTTTTTCTGAAACTAATGGTCCCATTTGAGAACTAGCATCCATTCCGTTTCCTGTTTTTATATTATTTGCAATCTCGCCAATATCACCTAATAAATTATCATATTTATTTTTTGGCAAGTAAATTCTAGAACCAGATACACAAACTTGACCTTGATTATAGAAAATACCTTTTGCAGCTCCTTTTGGCACTTTGTTTAAATCGGCATCATCTAACACTAAAACAGGATTCTTTCCACCTAATTCTAAAGTGAAATCTTTAAGTGCTTTTGCGGCACCTTGTCCTATAATTTTACCAACATTTGTAGAGCCTGTAAATGTTATTTTAGAAACCAAAGGATGTTTTACAATATCACTTCCTGCATTTTCACCATCACCTGTAACTACATTTATAACCCCCTCAGGGATGCCTACTTCTGCAGAAAGCTCCGCTAAAAACAATGCTGTTAATGGCGTTTCTTCAGAAGGTTTAAATACAATAGTACATCCGCAAGCTAATGCTGGTGCTATTTTCCATGCATACATCATTATTGGCACATTCCAAGGCGCAATAGCGCCAACAACCCCAATAGGTTCTCTTTTTGTATATGCAAAATGATCTGCTCCACCCAATGAAACATCTAATGTAGATCCTTCAATTTTTGTAGCCCAACCTGCATAATAACGAAAACAGTTTACTGCTGCACTTACTTCTTTTTGAGCATCGACATATAGTTTGCCATGTTCTAGAACTAGTAATTGTGCTAATTCAGGCTCATTTTTTTCGATTATATTCGCGTAATCCAACATCATCTTCTCACGCTGATTTGCTAATAGCTTAGGCCATTTTCCTAAACTTAAAGCTTTGTCTGCTGCCTTTATGGCTTTTTCTGTATCTGCACTCGAAGCATTTGGAATATAAGCCAGAATATCTTCTGTTGCGGGGTTATGGACTGCTATCAGTTTATCTGTTTGAGCAGCTTGTTGTTTACCATTTATAAATAATGATAATTGGTTTTTATTTAAAAAAGATTCTACTTTTGGTAACATTTTATATTCCATTTTTATTTTTTTTAAGGGAAAGCTTATTTACACTTAGTTATTAATAATGAACTAAACGCAATTCTTATTTGCTGCTATTAATTAAAACTTATACTTTAAGTTTACACCAAAAGAAGCAGGTCTACCAGCAGCATACCTTGTTCTACCAAAAGGAGTAGCTGCAAGTGAGGTGATATCGCCAAAATTGGCAATTGTATTTGTTATATTTTTAGCAAATATTGAAACATCGTATTTTTTTGCTTGTATAACCAACTCTTGCACTTAGAGTTGTATAGGCATCAAATACAAATTGAGATTGAGTTTCTGGAGAAAATGTATTGACACGATCTCCCGAATGGTTTAGATCGAGTCTGTAAAACATAGAGTTGTCTTTGTTTTTTAAGGTATGAGCATATTGAATATTAGCACTTGCTGTTAACTCGGGTACATTAAGCACTCTATCTCCTTTTTCTGCTCCTGTTAAAATACTTCCTTCTTGAATTTCTGCTTTTGTGTATCCAAAAGCCCCTCCAATTTGAAGATTTTGATTAACTTTTCCTTTTATTTCTAACTCAACACCTGTCATTTTTGCTTGACCAATATTGTCTACAAATAAAAAGCCTGTTGGAAGAAAAACACGTTGCTGTAAATCATTCCATACTGTATGAAATAAAGACATATTAGTAATTAATTTATTACCTAAAAAAGTGTTTTTACTACCTATTTCATAGGTCCATAAGAAATCAGGCTCAAATGTTCTTGGTGCTTCAGTTAAACCAATTGCTTCTAAATCTGCTGCAGCAAAAAGAACCGGAACAATACCATTTGCACCACCTAATCTATAGCCTCTAGTTGCGCTACCATAAACTAAACTATTTTCATTTATGTTATAGGTTAAATTAAATTTAGGAGTAAAACCACTATCGTTAGTTTCTTCGTTTGTTGGTTCTCCACCACCAGCAGCAATAAAACCGGCTAATTTTTGTTCTAATTTTTGATTATAAGAGAAGTATCTTAATCCAAATGTAGCTTTTAATTTTGGTGTTATATCCCAATATAACTCACCAAATAATGCTAATTCATTGGTTTGAAAATTTGTATCTTGAGAATACCATATATAATTTTCTGCCGCAATAAATTCTGGCAATCCTTCTACTTCAGTTACTCCTAATTCAATAAGGTTTTTGAAGAAATCTGATAAATCTCCTAAATATTTATTTCTAGGTTGTGATGCATTAAATTTAGAGCTCTCTGAACTATAAAATAATCCAGCTGTAAAATTAAGTTTGCTATCCTCATTGGTAGAACTATATCGTAATTCTTCAACTAACTTATTTAAAGACCCTGTTCTATCTATAAATTCAGGATAAAAATAAGCTTCAGTATAGTCTGTATTGGTAAACTGTGGCTCATCTACTGCACCTATAATTAATCCATTTTCATCAAATGGAGTCAGTTCTGTACTTGTGTTACCAGAACTTTCACGTTCTGTAACGTCTTCTCTATCAAACTGATCTAAATTAGTAAATGATATGTTATTTGTTAATTGTCCATTTTTAAACTCAAACTGAGTTAAAAGACTTGCGTGTAATAGATCTAACTCATACTTTTCATCAATACCAGCTACTCTATATTGTGTAAAATTATCCGATTTAAAATCTGCAAAGTCTAATCCGTCTCCTTGAGTTTTTTGATAAATAAATTTAGGAATAATTTTTACTCTATCATTTGGATAAAAGCCTAATCCAATATTAATTCCATAACTTTTTTCATCATCAACATTATCTCTAAAATTACCAGCTAAATCATTGTTTCCATTTTGTTGAAGAACAATTGGTAGCGAACCTAAATTATAAGGTATTCTTACACCACTACCATCAGGGTTATCAAAAACAGCTCCGGGGTTTGCTCCTGTACCATCTTCTGTATTTAAAGGAAAACCATTAAAGCTAGTTTGTTGCTTTCTGTCATAAATACCTGTTTCAAAAGCATAAAAAGCGCCAACTCTTAAAGCTAATTTTTCTTTGATTAAAGGGATGTTTAAAATGCTTTGAAAACTATAATCTGCATCTCCTTCTTTTACTTTTGCAGTAGAAACATCAATACTTCCAGATGTATCAAAAGCGTTAGGATTATTAGTGATTACTTTAACTGCACCTCCCATGGTGTTTGAACCATATAGTGTTCCTTGAGGACCTCTTAAAACTTCTATTCTATTTGTATCAAATAATCTTGGATCTGCAAATTCTGGTAAAGGTGTTTCATCTAAATAAAACGCAGTAGTATTTTGACCAGATATACCTCTAATAGATATGTTTTTACCAGAAGACCTACCATCACCAAAACTAGCACCACCGCCACCTGCAGAAGAAACACTTAAGTTAGGAATACTAGGAAAATAATCTTCAGCTTTAACAGATCCTGTTCTTGTAAGTTCTTTGGCTCCAATTGCCGTAATACTTAAAGGAACATCTTGTGAGCGTTGTGCTGTTTTATTAGCGGTAACAACAACTTGGTCTAATTGCGCAGCATCTTCTTTTAAAGCAATCTTTAAAACGCTTGTTGCTGATGTAATTTTTATTTTTTGAGTTTCATACCCTAAATACCTTATTACTAATGTAAAAGTATTCGTGTTTCCTTGTAAACTGAATTTACCATCAAAATCTGTCGTAGTTCCTGTTGTTGTGTTTTCAATAACTACTGTTACCTCTGGAAGTGGGTCACCCGTTCCTGCGTCGTCTATAGTCCCGGATATGGTTTTCTGAGCAAAAGCCACCGTTGTTAGCTGTAAAATAAAAATTAAGATAATTTTTTTCATAATAAGTGAAATTTAATTAGTACAAATATTTTTAGTTGAAATGATATAATCCAAAACTAGTCTAAACTACAACTTTAGAATTACATAAAAATGATGCATTTATTTAGGTTTTGTGTATTTATGATTTATGTCATAATTTAAACGTAAAATTATTACGATATAAAAACTTAAATAGGGATAAGTCTTATTATCAATTATTTATAATTTAAAAAATATTTTTATTCTTACATTATTATAGTTTTTATTAACTAATTTAAAAAGAAATGTAATGACATTACAGTACTCTTTTTTAGAAACCCCTTATCTATTTAATTCAATAAAAAAGCTGTAAAAAAAAGGTTAAAACCAATTTAATACAGCTTAAATTATCTAAAGTTTTAAAATATTAATTATTAAATAACTTCATCTTCAATACCATTACTTAAAACACCAATTCCTGCGGCTTCTACCTCAACAATATCTCCTGGTTTTAAATATATAGGCGGATCAAATCTTGCACCAGCTCCATTTGGTGTTCCTGTAGAAATCATATCTCCTGGTTTTAAAGTCATAAAAGTGCTTAAATACGATATGATAAATGCAAAAGGAAACATTAATCTTTTTGTGTTATCATTTTGTCTTATTTCTCCGTTTACTCGTGTTTGAATATCTAGATTGGTATAATCTGGCACCTCATCTGCTGTCATCATCCACGGTCCAATAGAACCCGATTTTTCAAAATTCTTTCCTTGTGTTACATTAAATTTTGCGTGTCGCACCCAATCTCGCAAGGTGCCCTCGTTCATTAATGTAAGTCCTGCAATATGACCTAGTGCATCTTCTTCTTTAATACGTCTTCCGCCTTTACCAATAATAATAACTATTTCGCCTTCATAATCTAATTGATGTGATTCTGGTGGTCTAACAAGGTTTTTACCATGTCCTGTAAACGAATCTAAATAACGTAGAAATAAACTTGGGTACTTTGGTAAGTCTGAATTGTCTTTATATTCTGCATTTCTATTGGCATAATTTACACCAATACAGGCAATTTTTTCTGCAGAAAGTATAGGTGGCAAATATTCTATTTCTTTTTCTGAATAACGTGTTTTAGTTTTTTTTGCTATATCTTTTAATTGGCTCATAGCATCGTTTTCAATCCAATAACGTAAATCGTGCCCTTCTGTTTTTCCAATATCAGTTAGAAAAATTTGATTATTTTCTTCAACTACAGAACCATAAGTAGTTGTACCGTTTATATTATAACTTGCACATTTCATCTTGTATAATTGTATTTTTATATTAAAATTTTAGAAAAGAATGCTTACTCTATCCCTCCAAAACATAAATATTTAATTTCTAGATAATCATCCATTCCGTATTTAGAACCTTCTCGTCCAAAACCACTTTCTTTAATACCTCCAAAGGGAGCTACAGTAGTAGATATAAGCCCTGTGTTTATACCAACCATTCCATATTCTAAAGCCTCGGCAACGCGCCAAATTTTAGCATAATCTCTTCCGTAGAAATAGGAAGCCAATCCAAAAGGAGTATCATTGGCATAAGCAATAACCTCTTCTTCTGTTTTAAATTTAAAAACAGGTGCTACGGGACCAAATATTTCTTCTTTATAAACATCCATATCTTTAGTAACATTGGCTAAAATAGTAGGTTCATAAACCAATGAATTATCAGAGTTATTAAAACGTTTACCTCCTAAAACTACTTTAGCGCCTTTATTTGTTGCATCTTTAACTACGCTTTCTACAAATTGAATTGCTTTTTCTTCTACTAAAGGGCCAATAGTAACGCCATCCTCTAATCCGTTTCCAATTTTTTGAAGTTTTACTGCTTTTGTAAATTTTTCAATAAACAAATCATAAACAGATTCTTGAACAAATATTCTATTGGTACATACACAGGTTTGACCTGCATTTCTATATTTAGAAATTATAGCGCCTTCTACTGCGGCATCAATATCTGCATCATCAAAAACTATAAAAGGAGCATTTCCTCCAAGTTCCATTGATACTTTTTTTACGGTATCTGCGCATTGCTTCAATAAAATTTTACCAACAGGAGTAGAGCCTGTAAACGATAATTTTTTAACAATTGGGTTTTTACAAAGCTCTAAGCCTATTGCGCTTGCATTAGTTCCTTGAATTATATTTATTACTCCTGGAGGAATCCCTGCTTCTTCTGCTAAAGCCGCTAATGCCAGTGCAGAAAAAGGTGTTAAATTTGCTGGTTTAATAACTACTGTACAGCCAGCTGCCAGTGCTGGGGCTACTTTTCTAGTTATCATGGCATTAGGAAAATTCCAAGGTGTTATGGCTGCTACAACACCAATAGGTTGCTTAATTGTTAGTATTCTTTTGTCTCTTTGATGCCCAGGTATAACATCGCCATAATTTCTTCGTGCTTCTTCTGCAAACCATTCTACAAATGAGGCGCCATACTTAATTTCGCCAATAGCTTCTTGTAATGGTTTACCTTGTTCTAAGGTTAGTATCTTACCTAATTCTTCAGCGTTATCTATTTGTAATTGATACCATTTTTTAAGTAAGTCTGCTCGTTCTGACGCAGCATATTTTTTCCACGTTTTGAATGCTTCACTTGCAGCATCAATAGCTAATTTTGTTTCTTCTTGACCACAATCAGAAACACTACCAATAACTTCATTATTATACGGATTTGTAACTTCAAATGTTTTACCAGAATTTGAATCTATCCACTCTCCGTTTATATATGCTTTATGTTTTAACAGTCTCATTTATCTAATCGAGTTTTTTGTGAGATCTAATTCTTTAGTTAATTCTTTAACTTCCGTTGAAAGTATAATTTGTTTTGCTTTCATTTCTTTTTGAAAATAGTTTGACATTAATTTCATACCAATTGATGAAATTTGTTGTCGTACTTCAAATGAACGTCCTTCACGAAGTCTAAATAATAGATTCACCATTTGATATTCTGGTTTCCCATCAATTATATAATAATTATCAGAAGAAACAGCTCTACATTTTACACCTAGTTTAGGAACATGTCCTGTGGCTACTAATTGTTCCGATAGGTCTTTAAAAAACGATTGAAAATCTAAAGAGATATTTGCGGAATGTTCTAAAGTGATATGTGGCATATTTTCATTTTTTTTAATTAAACAGGAAAAATCATATTTACTTGTCCTGTTCCAGAACTTGGAAAGTATTCTCCTATTAACTCGCATTTTCCTTCGTAGTTTTCTCCTCCTAATGCTCCGTATAACATAGCAGTATCATGCATATTACCTTCACCATCACATTTACTTGCATACTCGGGTAAGAACTTTAAAAACTCTTTATGTCTCCCTTGTTTCCATAGCTCTATAACGTGTAAATCCATTTGTTGATTAAATTCACTAGAAATGGTAAATGTGCCATTATTTGCAGCATAATCTTCATTAGCCCACATACCGTGAGACAGTGAGCCCGATGCTAACAGCATAACGTTGCTGTCGCTTTCTGCAACAGCTTCTGCAACGGATTCGCCTAATTTCATAGATGATTCATGGCTATGTACCATACATAGGGCAGCTACTGAAACTATTTTTAAATCCTGTTCTTTATTCATAAAGTACATAGGTACTAAAGTGCCGTACTCTAAGGTTAAAGAAGGAATATTATGAGATTCTGTATGCACTCCTTTTTCCATTGCTTTTTTTGCTATAGCATCACCTAAAGCTTTATTTCCTGTATATTCATAAGTCATATTTTGAATAAATTGTGGAAACTCATGACTGGTATAGATACCTTTAAAATGCTCGCCAGAATTAATGTGATACCCCGCGTTTATTAACCAATGGGTGTCAAAAACAATAACTGTATCGGCACCCGCTTCTCTAGCTCTTCTAACAATTTCATGATGGCCGTCTATGGCTTGTTGCCTGCACCCAAAAAGTCTTCCTGGTTTTTCGGACATTAACATAGTTGGTACATGTGTTATTTTCGCTGCTAAAACAATTTTACCCATAGTCTTAATTTTTTATAATTATTGAACTCCTAATTGTGTTATTTTATGATCTCCCAAGGCAACAGATATATTTTTGGTTTCCATATAAAAATCGAAACTATACTCGCCACCATCTCTACCAATACCACTATATTTTACGCCACCAAAAGGTGTTGGCAAGTGTCTTACGTTTTCAGAATTAATCCACACCATACCTGCTTCTGCTGCATGTGCCATTCTGTGCCCTCTACTTATGTCTTTTGTCCAGATGTAAGCCGCTAACCCGTATTTTACTGAATTTGCTATTTCTATAGCTTCTGCTTCTGTTTCAAAAGGGATTACCGTTAAAAAGGGTCCAAAAACTTCTTCTTGAGAAATTCTCATATCTTTATTAGCATCAATAAATAATGTTGGGTTTACATAAGCACCTCCCTCTGGTAAACCTGCTGGTTTTCCGCCACCACAAGCCAAAACAGCACCATCTTTCTTACCTATATCAATATAGCTTAATACTTTTTCTTGATGTGATGGGTGTATCATTGGTCCCACTTCTGTTTTTGGATCTAATGGATGCCCAACTTTTATATTTGCAACTCGTGCTGTTAGTTTTTTAACAAAATCTTTATACACATTTTTATGTAAAAGCAATCTACTACTAGACGTGCATCGTTCTCCATTTATGCTATATTTCATAAAAATGGCAGCATCTAGAGCTCTATCTAAATCGGCATCATCAAACACAATAATTGGGTTTTGACCACCTAATTCTAAATGCACACGTTTTAAAGTTGGTGCACCTTGTTTCATTATATATGTACCTGTGGTAGTTTCTCCAATAAAGGCTACTGCTTTAATGTGCTCATGCTCTGTTAAGGCTTTACCCGCAGTTTCGCCAAAACCGTGTACTACGTTCCAAACTCCTTTTGGTAAACCTGCTTCATGTGCTAACTGTGCTAATCTAGTAGCGGTAACAGGGCTAAACTCTGCTGGTTTGTGCACTACGGTACAACCAGAGGCTAGGGCAGGAGCAATTTTCCATGTGGTTAACATAAAAGGTGTATTCCAAGGTGTAATGATACCAACAGGCCCTATAGGTTGGCGCATAGTGTAGTTTACATGGTTTGTATCTGGTGTAGACAATCCGTTTGGAGCATCAATTACTTTGTCTGCAAAATATCTAAAATTTGCAGCTCCACGCATTGCTGCTTTTTTCATAAAACGTATAGTTTGCCCAGTATCATAACTTTCTAAAACAGCTATTTCATCTGCGTGTTCTTCAATTTTATCTGCAATAGCATGCATTATTTTTTTACGTTCTTGATGTGGCATTTTTTTCCAAGCATCAAAAGCATCCATAGCAGCATTTGCCGCTTTATCTATATCTTCTGCATCACCTTCAGAAACTTGGCCTATAAAAGAGCCGTCTACAGGGGTTGTATTATCGAATTTTTTACCAGAAATAGCATCTATTGATTTTCCGTTTATTAAATTCTGAACACCATTAGACTTTAAATTTGGTAAATACTGGTCTAATATTTTTAAATTTTTTTCTAACATAATATTAATATTTAGTATTAGATTGATTGTTTTTTAATTCTGGTTTATAAAGTTCGGCTAGCTCTTTAGTTGCTTTAGCCATAAGCAAAGTATCTACGCCTACACCAAACATATTAGCGCCTGCGTTTTTATAAAAGTTTACTAATTCTTGATTTACGGCTAAGGTACCAGCTGTTTTTCCTGCTGCTATAATGGTTTTTATAGCTTTAACAACTGCCGCTTTAACATCTGGATGCGATGGTTTGCCAAGGTATCCCATAGATGCGCCCAAATCTGCCGGACCAATAAACACACCATCTACACCTTCTACAGCAAGAATAGCATCTAAGTTTTTGATACCTTCTACAGATTCTATCTGGCAAATAAGACACATTTCATTATTAGCATCTCTAAAATAATTATTAGTTCTATTCCATTTTGACGCTCTTGCCAAAGCTGTACCAACACCACGTACACCTTCTGGAGGGTAACGCATAGCTTTTACTAATTGTGTAGCTTGTGCTGCGGTTTCTACCATAGGTACTAGTAAACTTTGCACACCAATATCCATCAATTGTTTTATTAATACAGTATCTCCAACTGGTGGTCTTACCACAACTTGTACATTATATGCAGCAATAGTTTGTAATTGTAGTTGAATGGTTCTTAAATCAAATGGTGCGTGCTCGCCATCAACTAAAATCCAATCGAAACCAGCACCAGCAATTATTTCGGCAGTTACTGTGTCTACTAAACCATTCCAAATACCATAGCTGGTTTCTTGTGCTAATGCTTTTTGCTTAAAACTATTTTTAGGTGTCTCCATAATTTTTTCTAAGAAAAGTTAACTGTTATTTTGCCCAAAGGACCATAATCTGCAATAATTTCATCGCCTGCAGAAACATCAATAGGTCTAGTAAAAGACCCCGCCAAGATAATTTGACCAGCCTCTAAGGCTACATTGTGTTGTGCATATTTTTTTGCCAACCATACAATTCCATTTGCTGGATGGTCTAGAACTGCTGCTGCAACACCAGACTCTTCTATTGTACCGTTTTTATATAAAAGTGTACTTACCCAGCGTAAGTCTACATCTCTTGGGTTTACTTTTTTTCCTCCAGTTATAATACCTGCGTTTGCTGCATTGTCTGAAATTGTATCTCTAACCGTTCTTACATAACCTGTTTCAGGGTTTTTTCTATAACTTCTAGCTGCTATTAGCTCTAAAGCAGGCACTACATAATCTGTAGCATCAAAAACATCTTCAATAGTTACATTTTCGCCAAACAATCTCTTTTTCAAAACAAAAGCCAATTCCACTTCAATTTTAGGATCTAAAAAATTAGACGTTTCAATTTCTGAATTATTTTCAAAAACCATATCATCTAATAATGTTCCATAATCTGGTTCGTCAATCCCCATAGCAACTTGCATAACCCTAGAGGTTAAACCTATTTTATGACCTACTACTTTTCTTCCTTTATTTTGTTTTAATTGCATCCATGCTTTTTGGATGGCATAAGAATCCTTAATTTCCATATCTGGAAACCTTGTGGTAGTTGCGCTTATTTGCTGTCTATTAATTTCAGCCTTATCTAAACGTTGTGCTTCTTCTTTTATTTGTTGTTCTTTAAGCATAGTATAAAATTATTGAGTGCAATATCAATATTATAACTATGATCTAGATACATAAAAATGTAGTATTTATTATAGATTTATGCATGTAACTGTAAAGAAGCAGTTACAGGTTTTTAATTTTATTCATTTAAGCAATCATTACCAAGTTTCACTATTATCCATTTCGTTTATCGTTAATAAAATTAATTTTACACTTAACTAATAACTCTATTCTTCACTTAAACCTCTATATGCTTTAAGTATTCTTTATAGATAGCATTTCTTATTAGTTTTTTTCACCCCTTAAAAAGCAATCAAATACGTAATTTAAAAAGTATCCAATATAAACTTCCATTTGGGTGTTCCCTTTTTTTTCGTTGAAATATTAAAAAAGATATAGTTATATATAAAGACACTTTTGCAATTTCCACAAACTCTCAGATAAAAAAAGGTCGGGCTTTACACTATATCTTTTTGCGAAAAGCAAAAAGGATGCCGTTTCAATCCCTAACACAAAGCCTGTAATTGTAATTAGCCAGAAGGAAACAAGTCTACAAAGAGCAATTTTAACAAATAGATAGCCAATTTGTTTTTCATCTCTATTTTCTCTTAAAAAAAAACACCCGTCATTGCGAGGCACGAAGCAATCCCTTTATTTCAATAAATTAAGGTTCTGAGTAAATCGAAGCCTATGTATTCAACAGAAACCTACACGATACTTGTCTTCTAATAATCCGTTTTTTTTAGATTTAATTCTATTTACAAAGTTTCTACTTCATCTATAAGGGACCTTTTTTACAATTTCCTTTCTATTAAAATAAAAAAAACAATCATTTACATACCTTATTTAAAAGCTAAAAAACAAATCCAAGTAACCAGATAAAGCTATTTCAAAGATAAAATTAACGAGAGTAGTAGTCGTTTTATCTAAAATTAGAGAACAAGAAACCTATTTAGACTAAAATTTCAGCACAAACTCTTCCATCTTTTTAATGTCATTAGGTTGTTTATAGTAGCTGTCATCCCCAAAACCTACATACCCCCCAATACCTTAAAAAAAACATTCAAAAAAAGTCAGTCTATAACTTGCTCAAAACAATGCACTTAAGATGTGTATGTAAAATTAAATTAAAATAAAGGTTAAAAGATAGTTGTTAGATTAAAAATGAGTTGTAAGTTTGCACCCGCTAACAGCAATATTGTTCTGTTAGTCACGTTCATTGAGAGTTTGTAAGTCGATTGAAAATTAAGGAGTTAAACTTGTAAAGTTATAAAATTTTATCAAAAAAAAACTTTAATTTTTATGAGGTTTGTTTGTAAAAAACATTGTATATTTGCAGTCCGAAATTTTCGGCAAAACGTTCAGGTTTTTTTACAGGTAAAAACAAATAAAAAAAAGTTTATTTTTTATTGTCAGATTAGAAATAGTTTGTATGTTTGCAGCCGCTAAGAAATACAGCAAAACGATCAGAGAAAATTTGGAATGATTTAAAAAAGTCAGTTAGTTCGAGTCTAACGTTTCTACAAAGTTGAGTTAAAGGTAAAGATTGAGTTTTATGACTTGTCGGTGCCGACTCGGCACAGTTCATTGAAAATATTGAAATTGACAGCGTAATTAAAGAGTAGAATAACCACATTATTAGTTTAATGTAAATTCTTTTGAAACTTATTCATTAAAATATTTAAAATATACAATGAAGAGTTTGATCCTGGCTCAGGATGAACGCTAGCGGCAGGCTTAACACATGCAAGTCGAGGGGTAACATTGTGCTTGCACAGATGACGACCGGCGCACGGGTGCGTAACGCGTATAGAACCTACCTTTTACTGGAGAATAGCCTTTAGAAATGAAGATTAATGCTCCATAGTATTGCGACTCGGCATCGAGATGTAATTAAAGATTTATTGGTAAAAGATGGCTATGCGTCCTATTAGTTAGATGGTAAGGTAACGGCTTACCATGACATCGATAGGTAGGGGTCCTGAGAGGGAGATCCCCCACACTGGTACTGAGACACGGACCAGACTCCTACGGGAGGCAGCAGTGAGGAATATTGGGCAATGGAGGCAACTCTGACCCAGCCATGCCGCGTGCAGGAAGACTGCCCTATGGGTTGTAAACTGCTTTTATACAGGAAGAAACACTGGTATGTATACCAGCTTGACGGTACTGTAAGAATAAGGACCGGCTAACTCCGTGCCAGCAGCCGCGGTAATACGGAGGGTCCGAGCGTTATCCGGAATCATTGGGTTTAAAGGGTCCGCAGGCGGTCGATTAAGTCAGAGGTGAAATCCCATAGCTCAACTATGGAACTGCCTTTGATACTGGTTGACTTGAGTCATATGGAAGTAGATAGAATGTGTAGTGTAGCGGTGAAATGCATAGATATTACACAGAATACCGATTGCGAAGGCAGTCTACTACGTATGTACTGACGCTGAGGGACGAAAGCGTGGGGAGCGAACAGGATTAGATACCCTGGTAGTCCACGCCGTAAACGATGGATACTAGTTGTTGGGCATTAGCTCAGTGACTAAGCGAAAGTGATAAGTATCCCACCTGGGGAGTACGGTCGCAAGACTGAAACTCAAAGGAATTGACGGGGGCCCGCACAAGCGGTGGAGCATGTGGTTTAATTCGATGATACGCGAGGAACCTTACCAGGGCTTAAATGTAGTATGACAGGACTAGAGATAGTTTTTTCTTCGGACATATTACAAGGTGCTGCATGGTTGTCGTCAGCTCGTGCCGTGAGGTGTCAGGTTAAGTCCTATAACGAGCGCAACCCCTGTCGTTAGTTGCCAGCATGTTATGATGGGGACTCTAACGAGACTGCCTACGCAAGTAGTGAGGAAGGTGGGGATGACGTCAAATCATCACGGCCCTTACGTCCTGGGCCACACACGTGCTACAATGGTATGGACAATGAGCAGCCATCTGGCAACAGAGAGCGAATCTATAAACCATATCACAGTTCGGATCGGAGTCTGCAACTCGACTCCGTGAAGCTGGAATCGCTAGTAATCGGATATCAGCCATGATCCGGTGAATACGTTCCCGGGCCTTGTACACACCGCCCGTCAAGCCATGGAAGCTGGGAGTGCCTGAAGTCGGTCACCGCAAGGAGCCGCCTAGGGTAAAACTGGTAACTAGGGCTAAGTCGTAACAAGGTAGCCGTACCGGAAGGTGCGGCTGGAACACCTCCTTTCTAGAGAAAGATGGTGAGTTACAAAAAAAGGTCATTTTTACTCTTTGCTGTTAATTTTAAAATAAAAAAGTATTTAAGCTATTCTAGTCTCGTAGCTCAGCTGGTTAGAGCGCTACACTGATAATGTAGAGGTCGGCAGTTCGAGTCTGCCCGGGACTACAAAAAGCTAAAAAAAAATACTTAAGGAAATTCTAGAAGTGGTTATTCACCCTAATTAGTCGGCTATCGACTGCAGACTGAGGACTGTGGACTGCCAACTAGTAAATGGGGGATTAGCTCAGCTGGCTAGAGCGCTTGCCTTGCACGCAAGAGGTCATCGGTTCGACTCCGATATTCTCCACCAGGTCAATTAACAATGACCGCTTAACATTGATCAATTTTACATTGATAATTGTTAACTGATAATTGTTTAATTGAAAGAAAGTTCATTGACATATTGGTAAAATGATATCGTAAGAATCAAATAGATAGAGAACGATTAGAGCAATCTAATTAAAAATTTTTTTATAAAAATATAAAAGAGTTCATTATAGTGTGGAGACACACTGTAGCAAAAAGTACAATAAGTTAAGTAAGGGCGTATGGCGGATGCCTAGGCTCTCAGAGACGACGAAGGACGTGATAAGCTGCGAAAAGCTACGGGGAGGGGCACATACCTTTTGATCCGTAGATATCCGAATGGGGCAACCCGGCATGTTGAAGACATGTCACCAAGCAATAGGGGTAAACCCGGTGAACTGAAACATCTAAGTAACCGGAGGAAGAGAAAACAATAGTGATTCCGTTAGTAGTGGCGAGCGAACGCGGATTAGCCCAAACCTATTTTGTTACGGCAAAATAGGGGTTGTAGGGCCACGATATTCGAAGATAAGTGAATTAGAACTGTTTGGAAAGACAGACCATAGAGGGTGATAGTCCCGTAAAAGT